>CAVWBQ010000042.1:0-256650 GCA_963753225.1 uncultured Actinomycetota bacterium
GCCGATGCCGAAGGCCAGCGCGCCGAGGGCGCCGTGGGTGGAGGTGTGCGAGTCGCCCCAGACGATCGTCAGGCCCGGCTGGGTCAGGCCGAGTTGCGGGCCGATGACGTGCACGATGCCCTGGTCCGCGTCGCCCATCGGGTGCAACCGGACGCCGAACTCGGCGCAGTTCTTCCGCAGCGCCTCGACCTGGGTGCGGCACACCGGGGTCGGTGAAGGGGCTGCCCGGGCCATAGAGGGGGGTCGGGGAGGTGGGCGGGGGGACGCCGGGGCCGGTAATGCCGGTCGTCGGCACGTTGTGGTCCTCGGTGGCGATGGTCAGGTCGGGGCGGCGCACCTTCCGGTTGGCCGCGCGCAGGCCGTCGAAGGCCTGCGGCTGGTGACCTCGTGCAGCAGGTGAAGGTCGATGTAGAGCAGGTCGGGCTCGCCCTCCGCGCTGCGCACCACGTGGGCGTCCCAGATTTTCTCGGCGAGCGTACGGTGCGCACTCCCGGCCATCACGCTCTCTCCCTTCCGCTTGCGTCTCGCATTCCGAGACGGCAGTATTCAGTACATGAACAACTCTAGCGGAGTCGGCGTCCTCGACAAGACGGTTTCCGTACTGTCCGCCCTGGAGAGCGGCCCGGCTTCGCTGGCGCAACTGGTCAAGGCGACCGGCCTGGCCCGGCCCACCGCGCACCGGATCGCGGTGGCCCTGGAGAGCCACCGGATGCTGGCCAGGGACGCGCAGGGCCGGTTCGTGCTCGGCCCTCGGATCGGCGAGCTAGCCGCGGCGGCCGGCGAGGACCGGCTGCTGGCCATCGCCCAGCCGATCCTGACCCAGCTCAGGGACATGACGGGTGAGAGCGCCCAGCTCTACCGGCCGCACGCGGACACCAGGATCTGCGTCGCCGTGGCCGAGCGGGCCAGCGGCCTCAGGGACACCGTCCCGGTCGGCGCCGCGCTGCCGATGACGGCCGGCTCGGCCGCACAGGTCCTGCTCGCCTGGGAGGAAGGCGGGCGGATGCACCGCGGGCTGCGCGGCGCCAAGTTCACCGCGACCACGCTGGCCCAGGTGCGCAGGCGCGGCTGGGCCGCCACCGCGGCCGAGCGCGAGCCCGGCGTGGCGTCGGTGTCCGCGCCGGTGCGCGGGCCCGGCGGCCGGGTGCTGGCCGCCGTCTCGGTATCCGGGCCGATCGAGCGCCTGACCAGGTCACCAGGGCGGATGCACGCCACCGCGGTGGTCGCGGCCGGCGACAAGATCAGCAAGCTGCTGCGCGCCGAGACGTAGCCCGGGGGCGGGTAGCCTGCGGCGTAGAGTCCTCGCCGGCCTGGTCATGATGGACCCGGGTCATGATGGATATGGTCAGAAACCGGCGGAGACCGCGGAACGGAGGAAGCGGGGAATGGAAGCGGGCAGGCGCATGAAGGCAGCAGTCATCAAGGAGACCTCGCCGGGAGAGCGCCGCGTGGCCCTGGTGCCGGACGCCGTCGCGCGGCTGGGCCCGGCCGGGATCGACGTGCTGGTGGAGAGCGGTGCGGGCGACGGCGCCTGGCTGTACGACGCCGCCTACGCGGACGCGGGCGCTTCGATCGTCAGCGCCGCCGAGATCTACCGGACCGCCGACGTGATCCTCACCGTGACCCGGCCTCCCTCGGTGGGTGAGCTGAGGCCGGCCAGGCGGTCATCGGCATGCTGGCCCCGCTGGCCGACCCGGAATTCGCCGCGGCGCTGGCCGCCCGCGGAGTGACCGTGATCAGCATGGACGGGCTGCCGCGCACGCTGTCCCGGGCCCAGCCGATGGACGCGCTCACCTCCCAGTCGAGCGTGGCCGGGTACAAGGCGGTGCTGGTCGCGGCGACCGAGTTCGGCCGGTTCTTCCCGCTGCTGATCACCGCGGCGGGCACCGCCCGCCCGGCCAGGGTGCTCGTGCTCGGCACCGGCGTGGCCGGCCTGCAGGCGATCGGCACCGCCCGGCGGCTCGGCGCGGTGGTGAGCGGCTACGACATCAGGCCCACCTCGAAGGACGAGGTGACCTCGCTCGGGGCCACGTTCGTCGAGCTGACCTCGGTCGGTTCCGCGGCGGGCGAGGGCGGCTACGCCCGCGAGCTGACCGCCGAGGAGCGCCAGGCCCAGCAGGAGGAGCTGACCGGCCACATCGCCAGGCAGGACGTGGTGATCACGACCGCGCAGGTGCCCGGGCGCAAGCCGCCGCTGCTGGTGACCGAGGACGCGATCAAGGCCATGGCGCCCGGCTCGGTCATCGTGGACATGGCGGCCAGCACGCTGGGCGGCAACGTGACGGGTTCGGTCCCCGGCGAGACGTCGGTCACCGGCAACGGGGTCACGATCGTGGGCGCGGAGAACCTGGCCGCCACCGTGCCGACCGCGGCCTCGAACGCCTACTCGCGGAATATTTCCGCGATGTTGCTGCACCTGACCACGGACGGCGCGCTGGCCATCGACACCAGCGACGAGATCCAGGCGGGCGTGGTGATCGCGCACGACGGCCGGATCGTCCACGAGGGCGTGGCCAGCCTGCTGCAAGCTGTACCGCCCCCACACCCCACCCCAGGAGGCGCCGGTGTCGACGGCCCTAGTGACTGACCTGACCATCTTCATTCTCGCGCTGCTGGTCGGCATCGAGGTCATCGGGAAGGTGCCGGCCACGCTGCACACGCCGCTGATGTCGGCGACCAACTCGATCCACGGCATCGTGCTGGCCGGCGCGCTGCTGATCGGCGTGACGGCGCACAACTTGGTCGGCTACATCCTGGCCTTCGTGGCCGCGGTCTTCGCCAGCGCCAACGTGGTCGGCGGCTATCTGGTGACCGAACGGATGCTGAAGATGTTCCGTCGCAAGGCTCAGCCCCAGGTAAAGACACAGCCCTCGCCAGAGCTGGACGGGAAGGGCAGGCAGTGAGCGGATTCACCGGGGCGATCCAGCTCGTCTACGTGGTCGCGGCGGCGCTGTTCGTGATCGGGCTGCACCTGATGAACAGCCCGGGCACCGCGCGCCGGGGCAACCAGGTGTCGATCGCGGGCATGGTGATCGCGGGCGTCGCCACGCTGATCCTGATGATCCACTACGGCACCGTCACCGCGACCGGCTGGATCGTGCTGATAGCCGGCGCGCTGATCGGCTCGGCGATCGGCCTGTATACCGCGCGGACGGTGCAGATGACCGCGATGCCGCAGCTGGTGTCGGCGTTCAACGCGGTCGGCGGCGGCGCCGCCGCGCTGATCGCGATCTACGGCTACATCGAGTCCGAGTCCAACGCCGGCGGCGTGCTCGGCACCACCACCGTGTTCACCCTGCTCGACGTGCTCATCGGCTCGGTCACCTTCTCCGGGTCGATCATCGCGGCGGGCAAGCTGCAGGGAACGATCCCCGGGCAGCCGATCATCTTCAAGGGCGGCCGGGTGGTCAACGTGGCGCTGGCCGTGGTGGCCATCGGCGCGGCCGCGTTCATGCTGACCACCGCCAGCCTGCCCGCGCTGCTCATCGTGGTGCTGGCTTCGCTGGCGTTCGGCGTGATGATGGTGCTGCCGATCGGCGGCGCGGACATGCCGGTGGTCATCTCGCTGCTGAACGCGTTCACCGGCACCGCGGTGGCGATGGCCGGGTTCGTCATCGCGAACTGGGCGCTGATCGTGGCCGGCGCGCTGGTGGGCGCGTCAGGAAGCATCCTGACCAAGCTGATGGCCGACGCGATGAACCGGTCGCTGACCAACATCATCCTGGGCGGATTCGGCACCGGGGACAGCGCAGTCGCGGTGGAGGCGGCGGCGGACGCTCACGTCCGGTCCATCGCGGCCGACGACGCGGCCATCCAGCTTGCCTACGCCTCCAAGGTGATCATCGTGCCCGGCTATGGCCTGGCCGCGGCGCAGGCCCAGCACGGCGTGGCCGAGCTGGCCAAGGTACTTGAGGAGCGCGGCATCGAGGTCAGCTACGCCATCCACCCGGTGGCGGGCCGGATGCCCGGACACATGAACGTGCTGCTGGCCGAGGCGAACGTGCCGTACCCGCAGCTCAAGGAGATGGACGAGATCAACCCCGAGTTCGCCAGGACCGACGTGGCCCTGGTCATCGGGGCCAACGACGTGACCAACCCGGCCGCCCGCCGGCCGGGCAACGACATCTCCGGCATGCCGATCCTGGACGTGGATCAGGCCAAGGCGATCATCGTGGTCAAGCGCTCGATGGGGACCGGCTACGCCGGCATGGAGAACGAGCTGTACTTCGACCCCAAGACCAGCATGTTCTTCGCCGACGCCAAGAAGGCGATGGCCGACCTGACCGCCGCGGTCAAGACCCTGGTCGGCTAGCCCGCGTCCATGATCATGTGCGTTCAGGCGCCGGAAATGACGCCCTTCTGCACAAGATCATGAAATCGACGGGCGGGGTGGGGGTTGTGCTGGGTGGGGCGTAGGGTTCGGAAAAGATGTCTGACTCGAGATCGGAGACTGTTGTGACCGAACGCACCAAGATCACACTGGATGAGTCCGAGATCCCGAGCCAGTGGTACAACATGATTCCCGACCTGCCCGCGCCGCCGCCCCCGCCGCTGCACCCGGGGACCGGCCAGCCGGTGGGCCCTGAGGATCTCGCGCCGCTGTTCCCGATGGAGCTCATCCGCCAGGAAGTGGCCACCGACTCCTACATCGCCATCCCGGACGAGGTGCTCGACGTCTACCGGCTGTGGCGGCCCACCCCGCTGTACCGGGCGCACCGCCTGGAGAAGGCACTGAACACCCCGGCGCGCATCTACTACAAGTACGAGGGCGTGTCCCCGGCCGGGTCGCATAAGCCGAACACCGCCGTCCCGCAGGCGTACTACAACGCGGCCGAGGGCACCAAGCGGCTCACCACCGAGACCGGCGCCGGGCAGTGGGGCAGCGCGCTGTCCTTCGCCTGCGCGCAGTACGGCATCGACTGCGAGATCTGGATGGTCCGGGCCTCCTACGACCAGAAGCCGTACCGGCGCACGATGATGGAGACCTGGGGCGCCACCGTGCACGCCAGCCCGTCCCGGGCCACCAAGGCGGGCGCGGACGTGCTCGCGCTGCACCCGGACTCGCCGGGCAGCCTGGGCATCGCGATCAGCGAGGCGGTCGAGGCGGCCGGCGGCGGCGCCGACACCAGGTACGCGCTCGGCAGCGTGCTGAACCACGTGCTGATGCACCAGACGGTGATCGGCGAGGAGGCGCTCAAGCAGTTCGCCGCGGCCGGTGAGTCCACGCCCGACCTGATCGTCGGCTGCACCGGCGGCGGCTCCAACTTCGCCGGGCTTTTCTTCCCGTTCCTGCGGGAGAAGCTGGCCGGCCGGTCCAACCCGGTGATCCGCGCGGTCGAGCCGTCCGCCTGCCCGTCGTTCACCCGGGGCCGGTACGCCTACGACTTCGGCGACACCGCCGGGTTCACCCCGCTGCTGAAGATGCACACCCTGGGCCACGACTTCATCCCGGACCCGGTGCACGCCGGCGGGCTGCGCTACCACGGCATGTCCCCGCTGCTCTCGCACATGTACGAGCTCGGCCTGTTCGAGGCGGTGGCCAAGCCGCAGCGGGAGTGCTTCGCGGCGGCAGTAACCTTCGCCCGTTCGGAGGGAATCATCCCGGCGCCGGAGCCGTCGCACGCGCTCGCCGCCGTGATCGAGGAGGCCAAGCGCTGCACCGAATCCGGCGAGCAGAAGGTGATCCTGACCGCGCTGTGCGGCCATGGCCACTTCGACATGGGCGCCTACGAGCGCTACCTCTCGGGCGAGATGGAGGACTTCGAGCTCTCCCAGGAGCGCATCGACGATGCCCTCACCCGGCTGCCTTCCGTCGGGTCCTGACGGCGGCGGCCAGTTCGGCCAGCACATCGGCGGTAGTGCCGAAGTCCATGCACGCGTCGGTGACGCTCTGCCCGTAGGTGAGGTCCTGCGGGGGACCTGGTTTCTGCTTGCCCTCGACCAGGAAGCTCTCCAGCATCACCCCGGTCAGCCCGCGCTCGCCGGACGCCACCTGCTCCGCGATGGAGGCGGCAACCACCGGCTGGCGCCGGTGGTCCTTGCCGCTGTTGCCGTGGCTGGCGTCCACCATGAGGCGGCGCGGCAGCCCGGCCGCGGCGATCAGGTCCAGCGCCTTGGCGGTGTGGCTGGCCTCGTAGTTCGGCCCGGAGCGGCCGCCACGCAAGATCACGTGCGTGTCCGCGTTGCCCGCGGTGGTCACCACCGCGGCGACGCCGTTGGGGGTGACACCGAAGAACGTGTGCCCGGCGGCCGAAGCGCGGCACGCGTCCACCGCCACCTGGACGTCGCCGTCGGTGCCGTTCTTGAACCCGACCGGCATGGACAGGCCGGAGGCGAGCTGGCGGTGGACCTGGCTCTCGGTGGTCCGCGCGCCGATCGCGCCCCAGGTCACCGTGTCCGCGATGTACTGCGGCGTGATCGGGTCGAGCCACTCGCAGCCCACCGGCAGGCCGAGCGCAACGATGTCGCGCAGCAGCTGGCGAGCGGTGTGCAGGCCGCGGTGCACGTCGTGGCCGCCGTCCATGCCCGGGTCGTTGATCAGGCCCTTCCAGCCGGTCACCGTGCGCGGCTTCTCGAAGTACACCCGCATCACGATCATCAGGTCCGCCTGGTGCCGCTCCCGGGCGCCCCTGAGGCGCCCGGCGTAGTCGAGCGCGGCCGCCGGGTCGTGTACCGAGCAGGGCCCGGCGATGACCAGCAGGCGGTCGTCTGAGCCATCGAGCACGGCGCGGATCTCCGCGCGGCTCTGCTCCACGGTCGCGGTGGCCTCGTCGTCCAGCGGCAACTGGTCGAGCAGGGCCGACGGGGAAAACAGCGGCTCATAGCCGGTGATCCGGGTATCGCTGGTGCGCGTCATCGGGCGCGTCTCCTCCCGGGCGGGCGGCTGCCCGGGCCCCGGGAGCCAGCACACCCCTCGTGATACAGGGCTGTCTGTCGCCTTACTGGCTCCTGGCGGTGATCAGCGCACGCGTTAGCGCCCGGCTCCGCCTGGAGCCAGGGTAAAGCGCGGATACCACCGTGACACGCGACCGATCGTACACCCTGGGCGGGGCGAAGCCGTCGCGGGCCGGTGCCGTGGGCGGGCGGTGTGACGTGCACCACGCGCGGGCGCTGACACGACCAGCCGTTCGGGCTGACCGGGGCGTACGCCTGGAACATCTCGCATCACGGGTTCCTCATGCATCGGCCCCTTTGTTTCATTACCTAGCATGAAACTCTTAAGACAGTGATCGGAGGTTGACCAGCGTGGCCGCTGTTTGCGAGCACGGCTCGGAGTGCCACGACGGCACCGAATCCTCGGCGGCCTCGGCGCCGGAGGCGTCCCGGGCCTGGCTGCTGATCGAGCACCCGGGCCCATGGCCGCACGAGGCGGCCGAGGCCGCGCAGCCCGCGCCGCTGGCGGCGCTGGCGGAGTCGGCGGAGGAGTTCGGCCTGCGGGTGCAGATGATCCGCCGGCCGGGCCGCCGGCAGGTGGGCGACGTGCGTTCCGTGTTCCTGGGCTGGACCGCGGATCCTGAGCCCTTCTTGCGACGCGCGGAGATATCCGCGTCAGCGCCGGAACTGGCCGAACGCGACCTGAAGGAGCTAGCGGCCGGGATCGTGCCCTCGTTCGGGGCTGTGTGGGATGACCCCGTGTTCCTCGTCTGCACGCACGGCAAGAGGAGCGCCTGCTGCGCCCGGTTCGGCGCGCCGCTGGCGCAGACCCTGGCGGCCCGGCACCCCGGGCAGGTATGGGAGACCACGCACGTGGGCGGGCACCGGTTCGCCGCCAACCTGGTGATCCTGCCGCATGGCCTGTACTACGGCCCGGTCGGCGTGGGCCCGGCCGCCGCGGCGATCGACGCGTACCAGCGCGGCTCGGTGCTCCCTGATCGGTATCGGGGCCGGGCCGGCCAGCCCCGGGCGGTTCAGGAGGCCGAGTACGCGCGGCTGGTGAGGGCCGGGGCGCTGCCGCTGGCGTTAAGCGCTGCCGCAGGCTTAGGCGCCGCCGCTGGCTTAGGCGCCGCGAATTTTTCACGATCGCGAAGGATTCCTAGTCTGGGCGGACTAAAGACCCTTCGTGATCATGGGGACGGCGCGCTGGGGTGAAGCGGGGGCTGGCGGGGGTGAGGATGGCGGGCTGGGGCGTGGTCTGTTCAAGGGTCCAGGTCCCGCCGATCTCGGCGGTGAGGGTCTTGATGAGCTCGGAGATGTCCGACGGGGCCTGCTCGTGCAGGGCTTCGGCCACGATCAGGACGGCGCTGGTGGCGGCCGAGACCGCGGACCGGCCGCTCTGCCGGTTGGTCCAGCGGCGGGCGTGCGCCTGCCCGGCCCGGTCGGCGAAGATCACCTCGCCGGGCGCGGGGTGCTCGACCTCGCCGCCGAACGTGAGGTAGTCCTCGTCACCGGCCGCGTACCGCACCTCGAGCGGCCAGGTGATCTGGTCCGCGTCGAGGACAGCGACCGGGACGGCGAAGGCCAGTGAGACCGCGTTGCACAGGTCGACCAGCGGGTGCAGCCTCGGCAGGCTGCCTTCCTTGCGGAACCGGCGCAGCAGCGACTCCGCCGCGCAGCGGTACTGGGTCGGTTTCAGGCCCATCCGTGCGAAGGCGCGCCGCCAGGCCTGGATCTCTGGGAACTCTGACTCCGGCCCGTCGGCCAGCCGGGCCGCGGCGATGGCGGTCAGGTGGTCCGTGCCGGCGACGGCGTCGGCGGTGATGCCCTCGGCGTACAGGACGCCGGGGACCAGGGCCGGGAAGTCCCGCCAGAGGGCGGCCGCGTGCTGGAAGTGCATAACGCTCTCCCCTTCCTGAAGCCGAAGGCCAGGCCGGCCGCGACGACCGCGATGCCGGCCCACACCAGCGGCCTGGGCGCCGGGGCGCCGAGCAGGACCCCGCTGACGGCAGCGGCCGCCGGGGCGATCCCGGTGAGCAGCCCAGCCCGGCTGGCTCCGAGCCGCCGGACACTGGAATACCACAGCACGAAGGCCGCCGCGGTGACCGCGACCGCGAGGTAGCCGACGGCGAGCCAGTCCGGGCGGGTCATTTTCGTGATGGCGGCTGGTCCTTCGTGCATGATGCCCAGCACGCCGAACATCACCGTGGCGAGCCAGGTGGCGTGCACCGACACCCCCCACGGGCCGTGCCGGCCGAGCACCGGGATGGCCAGCAGGGTGAACGCCGCCTCGCAGCCGAAGACCGCGACGGCCCAGGCCACGCCGATGGCGTCGGTCCGGCCGAGCCCCTGTACCAGGCCGGCGCCGCACGTCACCACCAGCGCGGCAGCCACCGCCGCGGTCCGCGGGCGGGTCCCCTCCAGCAGCGGGCCGATCAGCGCCAGCACAGCGGGGACGCAGGCCACGGCCACGCCGAGGACGGCGGGTTCGGCGTGGCGGGACCCCTGGACCAGCGCCAGGTTAAACACCACCAGGCCGGTCACCCCGATGCCGGACAGCCACAGCCACTCCGCTTTGCGCGGCCTGGCTAGCCGACGGCCGGTGAGCCGGGCCAGCGCCACGAGGATCAGGCAGGCCACCCCGTACCGGACCGCTTCGGCGGTGTACACCGGCGCCCCGGCCAGCACCGAGGAGACCGCGACGCTGCCGCCCACGCAGACCATGGCGGCCGAGCCCGCGGCCACGCCGGCTGCCGCGCCGCAGTGCGGGGCGGAACCTTCGGACGCGGCCCCGGACGCGGCTCTGGGTGCGGCGGCGGGGACGGACGGGGCACCGTTGGGGACGGACGGGGCACCGTTGGGCAGGCCGGGAACATCGGGAGCGCGTAGACCAGGCACGACGCTAAGGTATTGGTCCGATGGTCCGGCTAACAGGACCATTGTCGCGGATTTATAGTGGACCAATGACAGGGGCGGATTTCCTCCAGCTGAGCCCGGCCGCGGCGCCGGTGCGCGGGCTGACCGGGTGGCTGGCCGACGCCATCAGGGCCGCCATCATGGACGGGCGGCTGGGGGCAGGGACGCCGCTGCCCGCCACCCGGCTGCTGGCCGGTGACCTGGGCGTCTCCCGGGGCGTGATCGTCGAGGCGTACCAGCGCCTCGCCGACGAGGGACTGGTCAGCGCCCGCTCCGGGGCCGGGACCCGGGTTCTCGGCGTGTGGAGCCCTGTTCCGGTTGCGGCCGCGCCACCGCCGCCCGGGCCGCTGCTGGTGCCGCCGGGCTGGAGGGAACGGGCGGAGATCGACCTCTCCCCCGGCGTGCCCGACCTGTCCGGGTTCCCGCGGGCCGCCTGGATCAGGGCCGAACGGCTGGTGCTCGAGCAGGCCAGCGTGACCGACCTCGGCTACGGCGACCCGCGCGGCAGCCAGTCGCTGCGCACCGAACTGGCGGGCTGGCTCGCCCGCACCCGCGGGCTGCGGGCCGGGCCCGGAGACATCATCGTGGTCAGCGGGGTGGCCCAGGCGCTCGCGCTGCTGGCCCGGGTGCTGCGGGCGCGCGGCCTCGGCGAGATCGCGGTGGAGGATCCTGGCTCGCGCGGTGCCCGCGACGACCTGGCCTACTGGGGCCTGCGGCCGGTGCCTGTCCCGGTGGACGAGCACGGGATGCGGGTCGGCGAGCTGGCCGGCAGCCCGCGGGTGCGGGCGGCGCTGCTCACGCCCGCGCATCAGTTCCCCACCGGAGTCGTGTTGGCCCCGCGACGCCGCCGCGACCTGCTGGACTGGGCCGCCGCGGCGGACGGCCTGATCGTCGAGGACGACTACGACGCGGAGTTCCGTTACGACCGGGCGCCGGTCCCGGCGCTGCACGCCTCGGCGCCCGGGCTGGTCGCCTACGCGGGCAGCACGTCCAAGACGCTGGCCCCCGGCATGCGGCTGGGCTGGCTGATCCCGCCCGCCCGGCTCCGGGCCGACCTGACCGAGGCCAAATACGCCAGCGACCTGGGCAGCCCGGCGCTGCCGCAGCTCGTGCTGGCCAGGCTGATCGCGAGCGGCGAGCTCGAACAGCACATCCGGCTGGTGCGCAAGCGGCAGCGGAGCAGGCGCGACGCCCTGCTCCGGGCGCTGCGCGAGCATCTGCCGCAGGCTCGGGTGCAGGGCGTCGCAGCGGGACTGCACCTTCTCATCACGTTCCCCGGTCTCGACGGCTCCGACGCCGAGCTAGCCGAGGCCATCCTGCGGACCGGGGTGCTGGTCCAGCCGCTGTCCTGGCACCGCCAGCGGCCAGGGACGCCGGGGTTCGTGCTGGGCTACGCCGCGCACACCCCGGACCGGCTGCATGAGGCGACGCGGCGCATCGCGCAGGGCGTGCCCTAAGGGTTGGCGGGTTGCCTGGCGGCCGCGGCGGCGCGCTTGGCGTCAACGCGGCGGTGCCGGCGGGCGGTGGTCCGAAGCTGGCTGATCCGCGCCGCCCCGGCGAGCACGACCAGGAGCACGCCGCAGACCGCGGCGAGCAGCAGGGCCACGCCGAGCGGAACGTGGCCGTGCATGCCCAGGTAGGAGACGCCGACGTCGGTGCCGTTCTGCAGGATGAAGATCAGCAGGAGGAGAAGGACGACGGCGAAGAAGCCCACCGACACCCAGATTCCGCTGGTCCTGGTGCGCTTGATCCGGTGCTGGGGCAGCGGCTGGGGCGCCGCGGTGGGCGGGGCGGCCTGCTGGGGCGGGGCGGCCTGCTCGGGCGGGACCGGCGGCGCGGCTTCCAGCGCCGACTGGTCCGGGGGGGCTTCGCCCGGGGTCGGGGCAGCTCGCGGATCTGTGGTCATCTGACGCCCCCTTGTGTTCAGCTCGTTTGTGTCTCCTCTTCTGCCCGGCCAACGAGATGTTATGCGTGCCGCGCGCCATGGCAGGCGGCTTTGTCTGCGCTTTCGGGTGCTGTAACCCCGGAGGGGGCGCGCTAGCCGCCTAGGTAGGCGAGGACGGCGAGTACCCGGCGGTTGTCGTCGTCGGAGGGCTGCAGGCCCAGCTTGAGGAAGATGGAGGCGGTGTGCTTGGCCACGGCGCGCTCGGTGATGACCAGGCGCTGAGCGATGGCGGCGTTGGACCGGCCCTCGGCCATCAGGGCGAGCACCTCGCGTTCGCGGGGGCTCAGCGCGGCCAGGGTGCCGTCGCCGGTGTTGCGGGCGAGCAAGCGCGCGATCACCTCCGGATCCATCGCGGTGCCGCCCGCCGCCACCCGGCGGACCGCGTCCACGAACTGGCCGCTGTCGAACACCCGGTCCTTGAGCAGGTACCCGATGCCGCCGCTGCCGCTGGCCAGCAGCTCGCGGGCGTACAGCTGCTCGACGTACTGGGACAGCACGAGCACCGGCAGGCCGGGCACCTCGCGCCGGGCGGCCAGCGCGGCCCTGATGCCCTCGTCGGTGAACGTGGGCGGCAGCCGGACGTCCACGATGGCCACGTCCGGCTGGTCGGCGGTCACCGCGGCCAGCAGGTCGGCCCCGTTGTCCACGGCCGCGGTGATCTGCAGGCCGTGGGCCTGCAGCATCCGGGTCAGGCCGTCCCTCAGCAGGAAGAGGTCTTCGGCGATGACAACGCGCACGGGATCTCCATGGTGACCGCGGTCGGGCCGCCGGGCGGGCTGCTGATCGCGACGACTCCGTCGAAGACGGCCAGCCGCCGCTCGATGCCGCGCAGCCCCGTGCCGCGGGCTGGCTCGGCGCCGCCGTGGCCGTTGTCGGTGACGCCGATCCGCAGCATCTCGTCGGTGTGCCGGATGTCGACCCAGGTCTGCCTGGCCTCGGCGTGCTTGGACACGTTGGCCAGCAGCTCGCTGACCGCGAAGTAGGCGGCCGACTCGACCGGCGCCGGCGGGCGGCCGGTCAGCTCGCTGGCCAGGTGGATCCGCATCGGGCTATCGAGGGCCAGCGCGCGGATCGCGTCGGCCAGGCCGCGGTCGGCGAGCACCGGCGGGTGGATGCCGCGGACCAGGGCGCGCAGCTCGGCCAGGGCCTTGACCGAGGCGTCCCTGGCCTCATGCACCAGCGCGCGGGCCGCTTCCGGGTTGGAGTCGATGATCTGCCCGGCGGCGTCCAGGGTCATGCCCATGGCGACCAGCCGGGCCTGGGCCCCGTCGTGCAGGTCCCGCTCGATCCGGCGGATCTCGGCCGCCCCGGTGTCCAGGGCATCGGTGCGGGTCTGCGTTAGCTGCTGTACGCGCAGCGCCAGCCCGGCGTGCCCGGGCGGCGAGAGGATGGAGCGGGCCACCAGGCCGTAGGCCCGGAGCAGCGCCGGGGCCGCCAGCACCCCCACCGAGGCGATCGCGAGACCCAGCACGATCAGCGTCGCCGCGGTGTTGCCCGGAAATGCGGGGGGCGGGATCTCCCGGGTCAGCTCGGGCCCGATGAACTCGATCAGCCCGGTCGCAATGATCGCGGCGGACAGCGCGGCCAGGCCGAAGGCGACCAGGTTCGCCGCCGTCCAGAGCAGGTCCCGCCGGGTGGCCGGGTCCGTCGCCAGCCACCGGAGCCGTCCGGTGTAGGTGAGCGCCTCATCCGGCCGGGGCGTGTACCGCTCGGCGATGGGCACGCCGCACCAGTCCGCGGCCAGCTGCCTGGTCAGGCGGGCCAGCCCGCGGATGCCCAGCAGCGCGGGCGGCACCGCGAACCGGCCGAGGCCGAGCCCGGCTCCGAGCAGGACGAGGGCCGGCAGCACGCGGTGGTCCCGGGAACCGCCGTTGCCCACGATGAAGACCCCGGCCCCCAGCGCGGTGAGGAACAGCACGCCTGCGATCACGATCAGCAGCCCGAGTCCGGCCAGCATCAGCCCGGTGAACGCGAACCCGCGGGTGGCGGCCACCAGCCCGGCCTGCGGGCCGAACCGCGGCCTGGTGCGGCGGGGAGAGGTGATAACGGCCATCGGACGCCTCCTAACGTCCCTGCCAGTCTGCCGGGCCGGGGCCGCCGCGGTCAGTGTGGCTGGGCCCCGAACCCCGGGTGTATCTAGGTCTACCCCCTGCCGGCCTGACCGGAAGTAACTTTATGTAATCACAATGGTTACGCAGAGTTGATATTGCGCATAACCGCCGTGTGCATTGCATACGACGGGCGGCCGTGGTCCTGCTCGTGCTGGCGTTCGGAGCGACGGCCCTGCCCGCGTCCGCGGCCGCCCTGCCCCGGCCCTACCTAGCCTGGTACCGGGCGGCGGCCAGGACTTGCCGGGGGCTCTCCTGGGAGGTGCTGGCCGGGATCGGCACGATGGAATCGGACAACGGCCGGTCCAGGGCCCGCGGCGTGCACAAGGGCAAGAACCGCGAGGGCGCCGAGGGGCCGATGCAGTTCGAGCCGGCCACGTTCGCCGAATACGCAGTCCGGGCCGACCGGTCCGCCAGGCTCACCCCGTACAACCCCGCGGACGCGATCTTCACCGCGGCCCGGATGCTGTGCGCCGACGGCGCCGCGACCAGGCACCTGCAGCGGGCGATCTTCGCCTACAACCACGCCTGCTGGTACGTCAGGGACGTCCTGGCCATCGCGGCACGATACCGGGCGCAGGGGCGGCACCGGCATTCGTTCGGTACTCACCGGCGGCACCGGTCCCGGCGGGCCGGCCTGTGCACGGGTCACCGGCATCCGCACAGGTATGGTCGCAAACATGGCTCTCGCACAGCGCAAGGTCCTCATCCTCGCCGCCGACGACTTCGAGGACATGGAACTGCTGTATCCGCTGTACCGGCTGGCCGAAGAGGACATCGAGGTGACCGTGGCCGGGCTCGACGACCACCCGGTGCACGGCAAGAAGGGCCACGGGCCGGTGCCCGTGGACACCACCGCGGAGCAGGTGGCCGAGGGTGACTTCGACGCCCTGGTCATCCCGGGCGGCTACGCGCCGGACAAGCTGCGCCGCTCGGAGACCGTGCTGGACCTGGTGCGGGCGTTTAACGACGCGAACAAGCCGATCGCCTTCATCTGCCATGCGGGCTGGGTGCCGATCTCGGCCCGGATCCTCAAGGGCCGCCGGGCCACCAGCGTGGGCGCGATCCGCGACAACATGGTCAACGCGGGCACCGACTGGGTGGACGAGGCCACCGTGGTGGACGGCAACCTCATCTCGGCCCGGACCCCGGCCGACCTCGGCCCCTGGATGAAGGCGCTGCTGCGTGCCCTCGGCTAGGAAAGGCCTCGGCCGGGCCCGGGCTAGGTCCAGTCCACGGTGGAGGCGCGGAAGTAGGTGAGGCCGTCCTGGGCCCACAGCTTGCCGTGCCGGGCGAGGCGGTCACGATGGCCGGCCCAGCCTGCGGGCGCCAAGTTGGCTGGCTCCCTGCTGGCTAGTTCCCTGCTGGCTAGTTCCCTGCTGGCTAGTTCCGGGCCGACTGGCTCGGGGGCGCTCCAGGCCCGGTGGGCGATGCCCGGCAGGCGGGGCAGCAGGAGGAAGGACAGGTCGTCGAAGCCGGAGATGGTTTCGGCCCAGATCGCGGCCTCGACGCCGGCGACCTGCGCGGCCCGGCCGGGCCCGAGCGTATCGGCGGGCTCCCACCCGAACGATTCGGCGACGGTCTTGGGCGCGTAGACCCGCAGGCCGAGGCGGCCGTGCCGGTCCGCCTGCGCGGCATCGGCATCGGCGTCGGCGTCGGCGTCGGTCGGCGGCTCGGCGTAGGGGACGTCGAGGTAGCAGTGGGCCAGCGGTGAGGCGATCACCGGTACCGACGCCGCCGCCATCGTCGCGGCGTCGCGGCGCGACAGGGCCACCTCCGCCTCCACCTGCGCCCGGACCTGCGGCGGCGCGGACGCCGGAAGGTCGATGCCGGTCAGCCAGTACTGGATGACGTCGTCCGGGCCAAGGCCCGCCCGCGCCGACTCCTGCCAGCCCAGCGGGCGCTTGCCCAGCGAGCGGACCAGGCGGCGCAGCCGCCGGACGTACGACGCGTACGCCTCGTCCGGCATCCCGCGGGGCTCGTCCGCGCCGATGTGCAGGTACGGGCTAGGGAAGATCCCGGCCACGCCGGACAGGACCTGCTCCATCACCTCGAAGGTCGCGGGCAGCTCCGGGTCGAGCCACACGGCGCGGCGGCGGTGGCCGGGCAGGAACTCGTACTCAACCTCGTTCCGGCCGGATCGCAGGTCCGGCCGCAGCCGCAGCAGCGCGGAGGTGTGCCCGGGCGTATCGACCTCGGGAACGATCGTGACGAAACGGTCCGCGGCGTAGCCGACGAGGTCGCGAAGGTCTTCGTCGCGGTAGAAGGGTGATCCGGGCTCCGGGCCGGCGGCCGGGCGGCCCAGGGCGAGCGGCCAGGCCTGATCGTCGGTCAGGTGCAGGTGCAGCACGTTGAGCTTGTAGAGCTCCAGCAGGTCGATCACCCGCCGGATCTCCTTCACGGTGAAGAACGTACGGGCCACGTCGAGTGACAGGCCGCGCCAGGCGTATCTCGGCGCGTCGAGGATCCGCGCGGCCGGCACCCGAAAGTCTTCCCTGCTGGAGGCGACCAGCTGGATCAGCGTGGTCAGGCCGCGCGCGACCCCGGCCGGTTCCGTCGCGCGCAGCGCGACCTGACCGTCCTCGATCACCAGCGAGTAGCGCTCGTCGGCCGGGTCGCCGCCGCCCGGCGAGAGGCCGCCCGGCGAGAGGCTGGCGCGGGAAGCCCGCCCAGTTCGTCCGTGGCCGCAAGCTCGATCGTGACGGACGGTTCACCCGGTGCCCTGTTACCGCGCGCCGGCGCTAGGCGCAGGCCCGTGCGCCGGGCGACCTGCGTGCAGAACCGCCCGACGAGCGGGGCGACCGGAGTATCGGCGTACGCGACCACCGTGCCCGGCCGGAAGGCGAACCCGTGCCCGCCCCCGGCGTCAAAGCGCGCCGGAGCCGGTATGACCGCGTGGTCCATCGGGCAGGGCTACCGGGAGTCATCCGGTAGGCCCAGCTCCGGCCGGCTCAGCGCTGCCGCCAGCGCGGTCACCGCCGCGTCCGCCGCGACCTTGGCGGTCAGCGCGTGGGTGTGCGCCCGGTCGACGTCGCCCAGGGCGATGCAGTCGTAGGCGACCTGGACATCGTGCCGGGCGGCCTGGAGCTCGCGGGCCGCCTCTTCAAGGGCCGGGTTGCTGTTCTCGGTCTCTGGCTCGATCATCACGGTCTACCTCCCGGTTTGCGACTGGCTCGGTCCTCGGGGGTGAGAAGCCTACCCAGCCGAGCCCGCGTCATGTTCGCCGGGGGTGAGCATGTCGCAAACCTCGAGCCCGGGCGGATGGAAGACCACTCGCCAGGTGCCCCGGCGTTGTGGGGTAGGTTCGGGAGCGTGTGCAGGCTGTTCGGGCTGACCGCGGGCGAGGCGCGGGTCAGGGCGACGTTCTGGCTGCTCGACGCGCCCGATTCGCTGCGGGAGCAGAGCCACAGGAACGTGGACGGGGCGGGGCTGGGCTACTTCGGCCCGGACGGCGGGGTCGTGCTGGACAAGCAGCCCGAGCCGGCCTTCCGCGACCAGGAGTTCGAGCGCGGGGCCCGGCAGGCCGAGTCCTCGGCGTTCGTGGCGCACGTCCGGTGGGCGACGGCGGGCGGGCGGACGGTGCGTAACACCCATCCGTTCGGGATGAAGGGCCGCGTCATGGCCCACAACGGAGGCTTCGGCTCGCTCGCCCGGCTGGAGACCGAGCTTGGTCCGTACGCCGACCTGGTGCTTGGCGACACCGATTCTGAGCGGTACTTCGCGCTGATCACCAAGGAGACCGACGCGCACGGCGGTGATGTCGGCGCCGGGATCGCCGCCGCGGCCGGCTGGATCGCCCGGCACCTGCCGGTCTCCGCGCTGAACGTCATCGTGGCGGCGCCCGGCGAGCTGTGGGCGCTGCGCTATCCGGACCAGCACGCGCTGCACATCCTGGACCGCCAGGAAGGCGGGGAACTGCACGTGCGCAGCGAGACCTCGTCGGTGCACGCGCCGGACTTGGCGGATGTGGCCTCGGTGGTGATCGCGTCGGAGGCACTCGACGGGGAGAGCGGCTGGCGGATGCTCGCGCCGGGCGAGCTGGTTCACGTGCGGCGCGACCTGGGGGTGGAATCCTGGATCGCGGTCCCGGAGCCGCCCGCGCACCTGGTGCCGTTGCCTGCGGGCAACCCGAACATCGATACGTGATCTGGCGTCTAGTCCGCCTGGCCGAACAGGCGGCCGAGCACCCGGGGGCTTACCCGGGAGTTACCCGGCCCGGGCGGGCGGTCCGTGGCTGTGCAGGACCTTCGTCTTGTCTTTGTTCCAGGCGGTGGTGGTGCCGTCGGGGTTGAGGGCCAGGGTCCAGCCCTGCTGGTGGATGACGATCTGGTGGTGGAAAAAACACAACAGCACGCAGTCTTTGGTGCTGGTCTTGCCGCCGTTGGCCTTGTGCTTGACGTGGTGGACGTCGCAGGCGGAGGCGGGCTGGTTGCAGCCGCCGGCCCACCGGCACTTGCGGTCCCGCAGCACCACCGCGTTGCGGATCCCGGCGGGGATCGACTCGGCGTAGCCGATGTCCAGCGGCAGGCTCGGCCCGCCCAGCCGCGCCCCGAGCTGCCGCCGCCGCAAGAAGCTGGCCAGCCCGCCCGGCCCGGACAGCAGGTCCACCGCCTTGCCGATGACGGCCTGCTCCAGCGCCGCCCAGGCTTGAGTGCTGTCCGGGGCCGTGGTGCCCGGAGCCGTGCTGTCCGGAGCCGTGGTGCCCGGGGCCGGGGCGTCCGGGGGGCCGGCGTCGCCGCGCCCGGCGGTGCCGGTCCAGTTCCACGCACAGCCGGATCAGGTCTTCCAGCGCGTCGATGTTGACGTCGCCGGTGACCAGCGGGGCCATCGCCGCGTCGCACGCGATCCCCTCGGCGGCGTCGCCGTCGAGCCAGGCGCCGCCGTCGCTGCCGGTCTCGGACGCGAACGCCCGGCACCCGGCCCACCGCTCCCGCACCCGCGCGGTCCACTGCTCCTGCAACGCGGAGTCGCCGTCGAGCAGCAGCAGGTCCGCCAGCGAGATGTGCACCCAGGCTTTCACCGGCTGCCCGGCCCGCCCCGGCAGCAGGTCACTGGCGACCAGCCGCCGCATCGCCTCGGCCAGCGCGTCGTGATACCGCTGCTCCTTCGTCCGGTCATCGTCTTTCCCGGCCGGGGCGCCCAGCGCGTCCAGCACCCGCCCGACCACCTCCGCGCACTCCGCCGTCAGCTCCCCGTGCAGCACCCCGGCGCCGCCGAACGTGGTCGCCAGCTTCAGCGCCCCGGTCCGCGAAGTCCCGGCCCGGGTCCTCATCGGGCAGGTCACCGCGGGCCCGCTCGTACATCTGCGCGAACAGCGACGCCAGCTCCTCCACCCCCAGGCCGCCCGCCGCCGCGGCCAGCAGCAGCTCGTCGGACTCGTCCCGGAACTTCTCCGGCAGCCGGTTCGTCCACAGGCAGATCAGCCGCCCCACCGATTCGGAGACCTGCCCGGCGGCCAGCGCCGCGACCACCTTCGGGTGGGTGCGGGTCCGCTCGCCCAGGCGGCGTGCCCGACCGCGGCGCCCCGGGTGATCCCGGTCCGGTGGATCAGCCACGACACCGCGCTGTACTCCGCGTCATCGGCGCAGCCCTGCCCGGCGGTGAACCCGGCCAGGATCGACGCCCGCGCCGCGGTGGCGACCGCATCGGCCTGCTCCAGCTCCCGCAGGCACTCGGCCTGCGTCGCGGCAGACAGCTGGGCGGCGTCGGCAGCGGCGAGGTAGCCCAGCCCGGCGCGCATCATCTCCATTGCCTCACGGGCGGAAGCAGGGGCATAGCCCACCTGGGTCACCTCCTCCACGGAATTTATCGCTACTGCTGACGACTCTCCTCGACTTTGGGAAGATCTATAGGATCTAGGTACGATTCTACTGGGTTGCTACGACATTTTCTGGAGAAATGGCTTGTGTGGCGCGCTGGATTCGAAATAGATAGCTATGAGTTGAGAGGGTGCGCGGGGGTAGTCGAGACGGCCGGGATTGGCGTGACGCCGGGGCCAGATATGCAGGGCGGGTCATGTTTGGGGGGCGGGTCAGGCTTGCGGCGCGGCCGGACTCGCGGCGCGGCCGGACTCGCGGCGCCGGACCGGACATAAGTAGTGCCAGGCCGTTTGGCCTGGCACTTGATCTGGTAGCCCCGACCGGATTCGAACCGGCGTTACCGCCTTGAGAGGGCGACGTCCTAGGCCTCTAGACGACGGGGCCGTGCTGTGCTGGTCATGCTGTGCTAGTCATGCTGTGCTGGTCATGCGGGATGGCGTAGCCAGCGCGGTACAGACTACCGCCTCGCCACCGGTCAGGCCAACAGGCGGGTCAGGCGGCAATCCTCCCGGCATGAACGAGCGCGGACGTACATCACGTCCGCGCTGTCACGCCGAGCTGCTGGGGTACCAGGACTCGAACCTAGACTAACAGGGCCAGAACCTGTCGGGCTGCCAATTACCCCATACCCCAATGGCATCGGAACCGTTGCCCGGATCCGCCCACGCAGTCTAGCGGACTCCGCTCGCGCCGGCCAACCGGACCGTCAGAGCCGGTCGATCTCGGCCAGGCCGGCTTCCCGGTCTAGGCGGAGCCACCTGGTGATGCCGGCCGAACGCAGGAACGGAACGTCGTGGCTGGCCACCAGGATCGCGCCGCGATAGCCCTCCAGCGCCTGGGAAAGCTGCCGGACCGAGGCCATGTCCAGGTTGTTGGTCGGCTCGTCGAGCAGCAGCAGCTGAGGTGCGGGCTGGGCGAGCAGCAGGGCCGCGAGCACGGCACGGAAGCGCTCGCCGCCGGACAGCATGCCGGCCAGGCGTTCGGCCCTCGGACCGCGGAACAAGAACCGGGCCAGGCTGGCCCGGACCTCGTTCACCGACGCGGCGGGCGCCGCTGACCGCACGTTGTCGACTACGCTCAGCGAGTCGTCCAGGATGTCGAGGCGCTGGGGCAGGTAGCCGACCACTGCTCCCAGCCGGACCGTGACGCCCGGACGGGCCGCCAGGCTCGCGATGGCCCGGAGCAGGGTGGTCTTGCCCGCTCCGTTCGGACCGGTGAGGGCGATCCGCTCAGGCCCGCGGACGATGAGTTCGGCGAGCGTCGCGACGGGAGGCGCGTCTGGCGCGTGGGGTGCTTCGGACGCGGCGGGTGCTGCAGGTGCGCCGGGCGGTGGTGATGCCGGATGCCAGTGCGCGCCGTCCAGGCCGGTCACGGTCAGCACGGTGCGGCCGGCCGGGACGGCCGTGCCCGGCAGGTCGACCCGGATCTCGGCGTCGTCCCTGACCGCCTGCTCGGCCTCTTCCAGCCGGTCGCGGGCCGCCTGGAGCCGCTCGGAATGCAGCTCGCGGGAGCGGCCAGCCGTCTCTTGCGCGGCGCGCTTGCGGGCGTGCGCCACGATACGGGGAATGCTGCCCGAGGCGGCTAGCTGCCGGCCCATGCGATCGCGCCGGGCCTGCTTGACCTGCGCCTCGACGAGATCACGCTGTTCCCGGCGAACGTCGGCGCCCGCTGTGGTGACGGCGCGCTCGGCGGCGGCCTGTTCGGCCGCGAGGAGATCGTCGTAGGCGTCCAGATTGCCGCCGTAGATGCGGATCTGACCGCCGGACAGGTCGGCGACCTGATTCACCAGCCCGAGCAATTCGCGGTCGTGGCTGACGATCACCATCACCCCGGTCCAGGACGCCACCGCGTCGTACAGCCGCTTCCGCGCGTCCAGGTCCAGGTTGTTGGTCGGCTCGTCGAGCAGCATGATGTCCGGCCGCCGCAGGAACAGCGCGGCCAGCGCGACCAGGATGGTCTCGCCGCCGGAGAGCCGCTCCACCCGGTCGTCCAGGCTCAGGTGGTCAAGACCCAGGCGGTCCAGCCAGGCGCGGGCGCGCTCCTCGACGTCCCAGTCGTCCCCGACCGCCGCGTAGACGTCCTCTCCCGTCTCGCCCGCCTCGATGGCGTGCAGCGCGGCCCTGGCGGCGGTGATGCCGAGCAGGCCGGAAACGGTGCGACGGGTGCCCAGGGCGACGGCCTGCGGCAGGTAGCCCACCTCGCCGCGGGCGCGGACCACACCGGAGCCCGGGTGCAACTCCCCCGCGATGAGCTTGAGCAGGGTCGACTTGCCCGAGCCGTTCACCCCGATCAAGCCGGTCCGGCCGGGGCCGAACGAGGTGGTCAGGCCGGAGAGCACCGAGGCTCCATCGGGCCAGTTGAAACTGAGATCTGAGCAGACGATTGCTGCGGTCATGAGGCGCGGCTCCCAGCACGTAAGAAGGATTCCGTTACGTGTGGCGACACCACGCCGCGTGGGCTCCACCGGAGGTCACACGCGACAAGCGCGGTATCGCTGACCTCAGCGCCTCAACGCACTCTCCCACCGCCGACAGCAGAGACGTTTTCATGCTAGCCCCGGCGCTTTGGTTGCGCCAAACACCTTTCCGGGCGCTTCTCCGGGAGAGGACTCCATGATCGCGGGCAGTTTGCGGTGCTATTTGACCGAAACTGCCCGCGATCATGAAAACGCTCCCCCGGGAGGGCTCGCACTGGGGCTGATGTGACTGGTGGGTTAAGAGGGGCGAGGCGGTGCCGGGGGTTAGGGGGTGGGCGCGCCGGGGCTGGCTTGGACTAGGCGGGCTTGGCCGGTGGCGTGGACGGGGCCGTCGGCGAAGGGGATGAAGCAGGAGTCGCCGCGGGTCAGGTCGAGCTCCTGGCCAATCTCGGAGCGCAGGGTGCAGGTGCCGTCGAGGCAGAGCAGGATGCGGGGGCCGGTGCCGGGCAGGGCGATC
Organism: uncultured Actinomycetota bacterium; assembly: GCA_963753225.1. Classification (GTDB taxonomy): domain Bacteria; phylum Actinomycetota; class Actinomycetes; order Streptosporangiales; family Streptosporangiaceae; genus Palsa-504. The sequence goes on from CAVWBQ010000042.1 coordinate 22,595, forward strand.
GCGGGGGCCGGCGAGGCGGGGGCGGGCGAGGCGGGGGCCGGCGAGGCGGGGGCGGGGAGGGCGGGGAGGGCGGGGAGGTCGATGAGGTAGAGGCGGAATTCGGGGGCGGGGGTGTCGAAGGTGGCGAGGCCGTCCGCGAGGGGGCGCGGCGAGAGCAGAGGGACCGCGACCGAGGGGTCGAGGAGCTTGAGGAGTTCGGGCACGTCGATGTGCTTGCTGGTGAGGCCCGAGCGGACCACGTTGTCGGAGTTGGCGAGCAGTTCGATGCCGGTGCCGCGCAGGTAGGCGTGCAGGCCGCCGGCCGGCATGAACACCGCCTGGCCTGGCTGCAGGACCGCGTACCGCATCAGCAGCAGCGCGACCACGCCGATGTCGCCCGGACGGTCGGCGGCGACGCGGAGGACCGCGGCGCAAGCGTCCGCGTAGGGGCCGCCGGCCTCCGCTAGCCGCCGGCAGGCGGCCGCGACCGAGGCGACGAGCGGGCGGGGGTCGGGCCACTCCAGGACCGCGGCGAGCGCGGCCCCGAGACCGGCCCCGAGACCGGCCCCGGGATTAGTCCCGGGATCGGCGCCGAGACCGGGATTGGCCCCAGGATCGGCACTGGGATCGGTGAGCCCGGCGGCCAGCGGCTCAAGCTCGTCCACCTTCAGGGCGCGCAGCAGCGCCGCCGCGTCGGACGGCGTGCGCAGGCCGGCCGCCACCTCGAACGGGGTCAGGGCGTAGAGGAGCTCGGGTTTGGGCCAGTCGTCCACGTAGTTCCTGGCCGGGTCGTCCGCCGCCAGGCCGCGGGCGTTCTCGGCGGCGTAGCCCGCCTGCGCCTGCGCGCGCGAGGGGTGCACCTGGATCGACAGGGCCTGGTCCGCCGACAGCACCTTGAGCAGGAACGGCAGCCGCCCGCCGAACCTGCCCGCGCAGCCGGCTCCGAGCGCCCGCTCGGGCGCGGCGGCGATGACCTCGTCCAGCGTGGTCCAGCCGACCCCGGAGGGGGCCGACGAGTGCGCGCCCATCCACAGCTCGGCCTCGGGTCCCGGCGCCGGGACCGGCCGTCCCTGCAGGTCCGCGATCGCGGTGCGGGTGCCCCACGGGTAGGGCCGGATCACCGGGCGAAGAAGATCCATCCAGGCATGCTAGTCCGCACCGGAAGTGTCGGCCGGGTGCTCGACCAGGGCGACCACACGGCTGGCCATGAACCGCGCGGTCCTGACCGCGGTGCCGGTCCTGGTCACCTCGCTGACCTCGATGATGCCGCGGCGGTTGGCGATCTCCACGCGGCGGCCCGCCCGGGTCGCCGTCAGCTCATACGTCTGGGTGCCGTCGCCGGAGTCGATCACGATCTCGACGCGATCGCCTTTCATGAGCGACCTCCCGGCCGGGGCGAAAGAGCCGGGCCGGGGCGAGAACCCCGGCCCGTTCGGTACTAATAAGACGGAAGTGAGGGATCGACCTGGTTGATCCAGGCCAGGACCCCGCCGCCGACGTGCACCGCGTCGGTGAAGCCGGCGTTCTTGACGATCGCCAGCGCCTCCGCGGAGCGGGCGCCGCTCTTGCAGTGCAACACGATCCGCTTGTCCTGCGGCAGCTTCTCCAGCGCGGCCCCGGAGACGAACTCACCCTTCGGGATGAGCGTCGCGCCGGGGATGGAGACGATCTCGTACTCGTTCGGCTCGCGGACGTCGACGAGGAAGATGTTATCGCCCGCGTCGATCATGGCCGCGAGGTCCTTGGCGCTGATCGTGGAGCCCATGGCGGCCTCGGCGGCCTCCTCAGAGACCGCTCCGCAGAACGCGTCGTAGTCGATCAGCTCGGTGACCGTCGGGTTCTTGCCGCAGACCGCGCAGTCCGGGTCCTTGCGCACCCGCACCGTGCGGTAGGTCATCTCGAGCGCGTCGTAGATCATCAGCCAGGCCAGCGGCTCGCCGATCCCGGTGAGCAGCTTGATCGCCTCGTTGACCTGGATCGACCCGATCGAGGCGCAGAGCACGCCGAGCACGCCGCCCTCGGCGCAGGACGGGACCATGCCGGGCGGCGGCGGCTCGGGGTACAGGCAGCGGTAGCACGGGCCGTACTCGGCCCAGAACACGCTGGCCTGCCCGTCGAACCGGTAGATCGAGCCCCATACGTACGGCTTGCCGAGCAGCACGCACGCGTCGTTGACCATGTACCTGGTGGCGAAGTTGTCCGTGCCGTCCACGATCAGGTCGTACTGGGAGAAGATCTCCATGACGTTGTCGTTGTCCAGCCGGACGTCGTGCACGACCACGTTCACCAGCGGGTTGATCTCGAGGATGCTGTCCCGCGCCGACTCGGCCTTGGGCCGGCCCACGTCGGACTGGCCGTGGATGATCTGGCGCTGCAGGTTCGACTCGTCCACCACGTCGAAGTCGACGATGCCCAGCGTGCCGACCCCGGCCGCCGCCAGGTAGAGCAGCGCCGGAGACCCGAGACCACCGGCGCCTACGACCAGGACTTTCGCGTTCTTGAGTCGTTTCTGCCCGGTCATCCCCACGTCCGGGATGATCAGGTGGCGCGAGTAGCGCCTGACCTCATCGACCGTCAGCTCGGCGGCTGGCTCGACCAGCGGCGGCAACGACACTTGTCTTCTCCAGAGGTTGTTTATTTAGTACCGAACGGACCGGGTATTCTCTTCCCCCGCCCGTTCCTGCGTCAACCGGCCGAAGCCACCGGGAATTCCCAGCAGGATGCCGATCTCGGCCGCCACGGCATCGGGGTGCTCCATGTGCGCGACGTGCCCGGTGCGGGGCATCACCACGACCCTGGCGTCGGCGAACTGGTGGGCGGCCCGCCCGGCTATCCGCACGTCGACCAGGCGGTCGCGGCTGCCGTAGATGACCAGCGTGGGCGCGGTGACCCTGGCGGCGTCCCGCCAGGCGCGGTGGCGGCCCTTGCGGACGAACTCGGCGGTCAGCGTGCGGACGCTGCCGACGAGCACGGACGCGGCGTAGCCGAGTTCGTCGCGGCGGGTGAGTTCGGTCACCTCGGTGGCGAATCTGGCCTTCTGGAACAGCGCCGGGTCGCCGTAGCAGGTGGTGATGACGTCGGCCACCCGGCGTTCGGGCGGCAGCACCTGGTACTGCTTCACGAGGCGGGTGCCGAGCCGGGGCAGGCTCACCACCGGGAAGCGGATCAGGTCCATCCGCGGCCGCGAGTCGGGCAGCGCCGGGGAGATGAGCGTGAGGGACTGTATTAGCTCTGGCCGGGTGGCGGCGACCTTGACGCAGACCGCGCCGCCCAGGGAGTTGCCGATCAGGTGGACGGGTTTTCCGTGCTTGCCGAGGAGCGCGATGACCGTCTGGGCCAGGGCGGCGATCGAGTAGCGGCCGTCGGGCCTGGGCGGTGAGTCGCCGAACCCGGGCAGGTCCATCGCCTCGCAGGCGAGCCGGGAGCGGAGCACGTCGATCAGGTCGGTCCAGTTGCGGCTCGAACCCTCGAGGCCGTGCACGAATAGTGCGGGCCCGGCGTCGTCTGGGGTCTGCGGGCCCGCTGCGGTGCGCACGAAGACCTCGTGGTCGCCGATGCTCACCAGCCGGCCGGGCCAGTGCGGGATGGGTTCGGTCACGCGCTGGCCTTGCGGCGGGGCTTGGCCTTGGTGCTCTTCTGGGCGGTGTCGTCCTCGTCCTTGTCGTCGGACTTGCCGCGCCCGCCCTTGGCCGCGGCCACGCTGGCCCGCAGGATCTCGGTCAGGTCGGCGGGCTGCTTCTTGGCCTCGGGCAGGTCCTGGCCGGACGGGCGGACGATGTCGTTGCCCTCCACCTTGGCCTCGACCACGGCCTCGAGCGCCTCGCGGTACGCGTCGTGGTACTGGTCGGGCTCGAAGTCCTCGGTCATCGTGTCGATGAGCGACGCGGCCATCTTCAGCTCCTGCGACCGGACCTCGATGTCCTCGTCCAGGAAGGCGAAGTCGGGCTTGCGCACCTCGTCGGGCCACAGCAGGGTCTCCAGCGTGATGACCCCCTCCCTGACCCGCAGTGCGGCCAGCGCCTCGCGCTGGCGCAGCGCGACCTTGGCCACGGCCACCTTGCCCGACGACTCCAGGGCGTCGCGGAACAGCGCGTACGCCCGGACTCCCGCCTGCTCGGGTTCGGTGTAGTAGCTCTTGTTGGAGTAGATGGCCTCGACCTGGGCGGCCGGCGCGAAATGCAGCACCTCGATCCGGTGCGCGGTCACCAGCGGCAGGTCGGCCAGGTCATCGTCGGTCAGCACCACCATGTCACCGGTGGGCAGTTCGTAGCCCTTGGCGATGTCGGAGTAGGGCACCTCCTCCCCGTCGAGCGTGCACACCCGGCGGAACTGGATCCTGGCCCCGTCCTTGCGGTGCACCTGGCGGAAGGTGACGTCCCGCTGCTCAGTCGCGGCGTAGAGCTTCACCGGGATCACGACCAGGCCGAAAGAGATCGCACCGGCCCATATGCTGCGCATAGTCTTCACCTACCCCGGTTGGCATGACGCTGATCATCGGTGTTATCCCTATTCCCGAAATCGAGCGTACATTCGAGTGGTCATAGGGTTAGCATCGGTGGATTTCGCCCAACTCTGGTAGCGAGCTTAGCCGCGGCTGCGATGATGAGGGATGCCCGGACCAGCCTCGGGCGCGACTCGAAGTTCGAGGGGGACGGAGAGATATGGCTGCATTCGATGTGGTCGTGCTCGGCGGCGGCACCGCCGGCGCGCACGTCGCCACCGAGGTTGCCCGCGGCGGCAAGACGGTGGCGCTCGTCGAGGCGGGGCTGATCGGCGGCGAATCCGCCTACCTTGCCTGCCTTCCGTCGAACTCGCTGCTGCTGTCCGCGGTCCGCGGCGAGCCCTGGGAAGACGCGGTCGCCCGGCGGACCGAGGTGACCGGCGGCCTGGACGACTCGGCCCCGGCGCAGCGGCTGCACCGCGCGGGCGTGCAGGTGATCCGCGGCACCGGCCGGATCACCGCCGAGGGCACGGTCGAGGTGGCGCTCGCCCCGGGGGGGCACGGGGGGGTCGTCCCACCCGGAAACGGCAGGGACTCCGACAAGGGCGGGCCCGCCGCCGCAGGCGGCACGGCCAGCAGGGTCACCACGCTTACCTACTCGGACCTGGTCATCGCGACCGGCTGCGAGCCGGTCGCGCCTCCGATCGAGGGCCTGTCCGACATCCCCGCCTGGACCACCGCGCAGAGCCTGAGCTCGCCCGACCTGCCCCGCCGCCTGATCGTGCTCGGCGGCGGGCCGGCCGGGTGCGAGCTGACGCAGATCTACGCCTCGTTCGGCTCACAGGTGACGCTGGTCGAGGCGGAACCCAGGCTGCTCCCGGGCGAGCCGGCCTTCGCCGGCGAGATCCTGGCGCTGGCGCTGCGCCGGGCCGGGGCCGAGATCCGGCTCGGCTCCCGGGCCACCAAGGCGGAACGCACGGCCGACGGGCTCACGCTCGCGCTCGAGGACGGCACCCGGATCGACGCGGCCCGGCTGCTGCTCGCCTCGGGCCGCCGGCCGCGGCTCGGCGGGCTGGGCCTGGACGCGCTCGGCCTGAAGGTCACGCCGGGGATGGCGCTGCCCACCACCACCCGGTGCGAGGTGGCCGGGACCGGCGGTCAAGGGGTCCGGGCCTGGGCCGCCGGCGACGTCACCGGGACCACGCACACCCACGCCAGCCATTACCAGGCCGGCGTGGTCGCGGCGAACATCCTCGGCCAGCACCGCGAGGCCGACTACAGCGCGATCCCGCGGTGCGTGTTCACCACGCCCTCGGTGTTCGCGGTCGGCGCCATTCCTGGCCGGGCGGACGGGGCGGCTTCGGGGCCCGCTGAGAGGCGCGCTGAGAGGCCCGCTGAAGGGTCCGCTGCCGCGGACCACGGTCCGGGCAACGGGGCCAAGACGCGCCGGATGCTGCGGATCGCCAGGGTCCCGGCGGCCGAGGGCGCTGCGGTGGCGGAAGGCGCTGCGGTGGCGGAAGGCGCCGCGGTGGCGGAAGGCGCCGCGGTGGCGGAGAGCGCGGCCCGGCTGATCACGGCCAGGGCCAGGCTGGGTGACACCACCCGGGGGCACCTGGACCAGGACGATCTCGGCTGCCTCGAGCTCTACGCGGACGCGGGGACCGGCGTGCTGGCCGGCGCGGTCGCGGTGGGGCCGGACGCGGCGGGCTGGATGGGTGAGGTTACCCTCGCCATCAGGGCCAAGATTCCCGTCGTGATCCTCGCCGACGTGGTGCATGCCTTCCCCACCTACGGGGAAGCACTGCAGACAGCGTTGCGGGAGCTGGCGGGAACCGGGGGCAGCGTGGTACGTGCCGACCAGCAGGAAAAGGGGACCGGAACGTTGAGCGAGTTGGACATGGAGACGCCCGAGGGCGACGCCATCGAGCAGCACCAGGAAGTAATCGCGGACGAACCCGTCGCCAGCGCGCGGCGCGAAGTCCCATTCGACGTGAACGAGGCGGACGCCGCGGAACAGGAGCGCGCTGTCGGCTTCGACGATGACGACTATCGCTGACCCCGGCTTAGGATGGGGACGGACGCGGAAGAATAACCGCGTGCAACACCCCGGAGACCAAATTTTGACTGCAACGTCCGATACCAGGCCACGCAGCAGCAGGCTGCCGCGGCATGAACGGCGACGGCAGCTGCTGGACGCGGCGCTTGAGGTGTTCGTATCCCAGGGGTACCACGCCGCCGCGATGGATGAGATCGCCGAACGCGCGGGCGTCAGCAAGCCCGTGCTCTACCAGCATTTCCCCGGCAAGCTCGAGCTCTACCTGGCCCTGCTCGACGAGAGCGTGGGCACCCTGGTGGAGACGGTGCGCGACGCGCTGCGGTCCAACGCGGACCCCAAGCAGCGGGTCGCAGCCACCTTCGGCGCGTACTTCGAGTACGTGGGGGGCAAGGGCCAGGCCTACCGGCTGATCTTCGAGTCGGACCTGAGCAACGAGCCCGCTGTCCGCGACCGGCTCGACCTGGTTCAGCGCCAGTGCGCGGAGATGGTCAGCAAGGCGGTCAGGGAGGACGCCGGGCTCTCCGACGACGAGGCGCAGCTGCTGAGCGTCGGCCTGGTCGGCATGGCCCAGGTCACGGCGAGGTACTGGCTCAGCACCAGGGATCACATCCCGCGCGAAGCCGCTGAGCAGCTCGTGGCCAGGCTGGCATGGCGCGGCATCAGCGGCTGGCCCCGCAGCGAGCACTGATTCGGCAGGGAGAAGCCCGTGGAAGTCAAGATCGGAATTCAGTCGGTGCCCCGCGAGCTCGTCGTGGAGACCGACACTCCGGCGGACGAAATCGAACGCCAGCTGGCCAGCGCGCTGACCAGCGACGACCATTCCGTCTTCACGGTCGCGATGAGCAAGGGCGGCAAGATCCTGGTGCCCGCCGACAAAATCGCCTACGTCGAATTCGGGGCACCCGAGGCGCGCCGCGTGGGCTTCGGCAACATCGTCTTACCGGGCATGGCGGGCCTGCCGAGTGGGCCGGGTCGACTCCTGGTACACTAGTAACGACTGGTCAATGGAATGCCATAACCAAAAGTCGTGTTGTTCAAATGGCTGCTGTTTACGCGCTGCTCGTATGGCTGAGCCGCCATGTCCGGCCTCCCTGGGGGAACCCGAGTAAACAGCAGTGTCCCGAACGACGGTAGCGGGCTCCCTGGCCACCGCCGCGTCAGACAGGCGTCGCGGTGCGGGCCACAAGGTCGCAGCTCGTCGCGTCGTGACGGGACACCGCGAGCAGCCAGCAGACACGACGGGCCCGATCCCGGAACCGCTGGGCAGGGCCACGATGAAGGATGGAACCCCTGACAACTCAAACTTTTGGCGGGGACGAGACCCAGGTACCGGCCACATCGGCCGGTTCCCTGGCCGCTCTTCCTGCCCTGCCGGACGAGACCCACGCCGTCCCGTTCCGTGACTTCGGCATCAGCGAGGCGATCAGCTCGGGCCTCGAGGCCGCGGGCATCTTCACCACTTTTCCCATTCAGGCGCTTACGCTGCCGCTCGCACTGGGCGGGCAGGACATCATCGGCCAGGCGCGGACCGGCACCGGGAAGACCCTGGCGTTCGGCGTCCCGCTGCTGCAGCTGATCGAGGAGCACGGGCAGAGCCGCACGCCGCAGGCCCTCGTGGTCGTGCCCACCAGGGAGCTGGCGATCCAGGTCGCCGACGACCTGCGCGTCGCCGCGGTCAACCTGCGGGCGAAGGTGCTGACCGTCTACGGCGGCCGTGCCTATGAGCCGCAGATCGACGCGCTGACGGCCGGAGTGGACATCGTCGTCGGCACCCCGGGCCGGCTCCTCGACCTAGCCGAGCGCCGCCACCTGGACCTGAGCTCGGTCCGCGCGCTGGTGCTCGACGAGGCGGACAAGATGCTCGACCTCGGCTTCCTGCCCGACGTGGAGCGGATCGTACGGCTCACCCCGGAGCAGCGGCAGACCATGCTGTTCTCCGCGACCATGCCCGGCGACGTCGTCACGCTCGCCCGCCGCCACATGCGGCAGCCGACCAACATACGGGCCGAGGGCCACGACGCGCCGGCGCCCGTGCCCAGCACCGAGCAGCACGTGTTCCGTGCGCACCAGATGGACAAGATCGAGGTGCTGGCGCGGGTCCTGCAGGCCAGGAACCGCGGCCTGACCATCGTGTTCTGCCAGACCAAGCGGGCCGCCGACCAGGTCGCGGACGCGCTGGCCACCCGGGGCTTCGCGGTGGCCACCGTGCACGGCGACCTGGGCCAGGGCCAGCGGGAGCGGGCGCTGCGCGCGTTCCGCAGCGGCAAGGTGGACGTGCTCACCGCCACCGAGGTCGCCGCGCGCGGGCTCGACGTGGACGACGTCACCCACGTGGTGAACTACGAGTGCCCTGACGACGAGAAGACCTACGTGCACCGCATCGGCCGGACCGGCCGGGCAGGCCGGGCCGGCGTCGCCGTCACGTTCGTCGACTGGCGGGACATGCACCGCTGGAAGCTCATCAACGAAGCGCTGAACCTGGGCATGGCCGAGCCGGAGGAGACCTACTCCACTTCGGAGCACCTCTACGCCGAACTGGACATCCCGCGCGAGGCGACGGGAACGCTCCCCCGCGCGATGCGGGAGCGGGCCGGGCTTGAGGCCGAAGCCATCGAGGACATCGGCGAGACCGGCCGGATCCGCTCGCCCAGGCGCGGCTCCGCGGGCCGGGGCTCCGCGGGCCGGGGCTCCGCGGGCCGGGGCTCCGGCGACCGCGGCTCCGGAGGCCGGACGCGGAAGAGCGCGGCGGATGGTGCTGCCACCCAGGCCGGCGGTGCGGCCGGACGGCGGCGCCGCCGGACCAGGGCGGGCCGCGAGATCGGCACGGGAGAATCCACCGCAGGGCCGCGGGCCGAGGCGCAGGCCGCTCAGGAGCAGGCCCAAGGGAAGACCGGTGACAATGCCGAGGCGCAGGCTCCGCGGGTGCGTCGCAGGCGGCGGACATCCGGCAGGAGCCAGTCAGAGGAAACCCGCCGCAAGGCCTCCTGACCAGGGTTTTTCAGGGTTTCCGGACCTTCCGCTGAGCTGACTCAGAGGTTCTGTTCAACGTCGCGAGGTAAGGTTCGCCAGTGTGAGCACTCCCACCTCCCTCGAGCTGCCTGACGGGGTCCGGCGTACTACCATCCGCACCGCCCGCGGCGCGTTCGCGGCCCTGGAGGCGGCGCCTGCCTCCGGGGTGTGCGAGCGGGACGCCGCCCTGCTTGTACCCGGGTACACCGGCAGCAAGGAAGACTTCCTCGCCATCTTGGACCTGCTGGCCGACGACAGCCGTCACGCGGTCGCGATCGACATGCGCGGCCAGTTCGAGACGGCCGGCGCCGACCTGCCCGGCGGCTACGCGGCGGCCGCCCTCGGCGCGGACATCCTCGCGATCATGCACGCGACCGGCGCTAGACACCTGGTCGGGCACTCCTACGGAGGGCTGATCGGCCGCGAGGCCGTGCTGGCCGCGGCCGGTGCCGAGTTCGCCTCGTTCACGCTGATGAGCTCCGGGCCCGGCGCGCTGACCGGCCCGCGGGCGAAGGACCTGCGCGCGATGCTCGCCGCCCTCGGCGTCCCCAACGATGGCGGCGGGGGCCGGCCTGACCAGGCCACGCTCCGGGCCGGGATCGCCGAACTCTGGCGGTCGGACCTGGAGCCGCAGGCCGTCGCGGCCGGCGTCCCCGGCGAAATCGTCGCGTTCCTGGGCCGCCGGATGCGGGGAAACGACCCGGACGGGCTGGTCCTGATGGCCGCGCACATGCTGGCCGCGCCGGACCGTACCGCCGAGCTGGCGCGCCTGGACCAGCTGCCGACGCTGGTCATCTACGGCGAGAACGACAACTCCTGGTCCCCGGTCGCGCAGGAGAACATGGCCCGCAGGCTCGGCGCCCGCCGGCTGTGCATCCCGGCCGCCGTGCACTCCCCCGCCGTCGAGGCGCCCGCCACCACGGCAAGCGCGCTGACCCAGTTCTGGGACGCGGCCGAGGCCACGCGCTCGTATTCGGCCGCCATCAGCGGTACCGCCTGAGCGGTCAGCCGGCGAGGCCGTCCCAGGGGCGGCGGGCGGGGGCGGCTTTGGTGCCTTCGGGGCAGTGGCGGCGGTAGTCGCACCAGCCGCAGGACGGGCCGGGGCGCGGCGGGAAGACCTCGTCGTAGGCGTCGGCCTGCAGTCCGTCACGCATCCGCTCGTCGGCGGCCGCGCACTCCTCGGCGATGCCCTCGGCGCGGCCGAGGTGCCGGGCCAGCGATTCGTCGGTGTGCGACCAGGCGAGGATCTCGCCGGTGGGCAGGTGGTGGAGTTCCACCCGGTGGCAGGGCCGCCGCAGCGCGCGCCCGGCGGCCAGCGCGTACAGCGCCAGGGCCAGCGAGCTGCGCGCGTCGTCGGTGGTCAGCAGGTGCCGCCCGGTCTTGTAGTCGACTACTACGAGCTCGGGCCGGGCGTCGAGGCGGTCGATCCGCCCGGAGACGGCGATTATGTCGGTCCGGGTCGCGACCGTCCGCTCCACGCCAAGCGGCTCATCGGCCGGGTCGAGCCCGGTCACGTAGCCCTCCACCATGGCAATGGCGCGCTCGCGCTGGCGCACCAACTGGGTCTCGTCGGCGAAGCCCTCGTTGATCCAGCCGCGGTCCACCAGGTTCCCCGCGGCCGCGACGGTGCGCTGGCCCCGCGGCAGCCGCCACCAGCCGGCCAGGGCGTTGTGCACGCTGGCGCCGAGGCTGTTGTGCGCCCACGGCGGTCCCTTGGGCGGCGGCGGGCGGTCCAGGTAGGTCATCCGGTACCGGCGCGGGCAGTCCAGCCAGGCCGACAGCCGGGTCGGCGTGCAGGTGAAGAGCCGCCGCGGCATCCCCTCGAAGCCCAGCTGCTCCATGGGGCTAGCCGCCGAGGACCGGCCCGGAACCCTGACCCGCGAACCAGGAGTCGAACTTCTTCTCCGCCGCCGCGATCGTGGTCTCCGGGCCGTGGCCGGGCAGGACCCGGGTGTCAGGCGGCAGGGCCAGCAGGTTCTCCCCGATCGCATTGAGCTGCCCGGCGAAGTCGGGGTACTCGCCGTCCTGCGCGGCGGGGCCCTCGGCCAGCAGGACGTGCCCGGTGAACACCGCGCCGAGGTCCACGCAGTACAGGCATACCGAGCCCGCGGTGTGGCCTGGCGCGTGGATGACCTCGAGCGTGACGTCGGCGACGTCGAAGACACCGCCGTCTTCCATCTCGATGTCGGCGTCCTCGTCCGGGTGGGCCTCCCGCCACAGCGAGCGGTCCTTCGGGTGCAGGGCCACCGGCGCCTCGTCCCGTTCGGCGACCTCGAAGGCGGCCGCGATGTGGTCGGCGTGCCCGTGGGTGCAGATCACCGCGAGCACCTCACGGTCTCCCACCGCGTCGAGCACGCCCGCGGCGTCGGCGCCCGGATCGATGACGATGACCTCCTCGTCGTCGCCGACGATCCAGGAATTGACTGGACCCGGGCCGTCCGGCGCGGGCGCGGAGAAGCAGTCGATCCGAGTGTTCATCGCCCTTGTCTACCACAGGCGAGGGCTACGTCAGGTCAGGGTAATCAGGCCGGCCTTGGCGGGGGTGAACCCGCAGGCATCGTAGTAGAACGTGCTCAGGTGGTCATCGAAGTCCACGTGCAGGTACTCGCAGCCCGCGGCCTTGGCGCCGTCCCGGGAGCGCCGGACCAGGGCGGTGCCGATGCCCTGGCCGCGAGCCTTGGCGGCGACCATGACGTCTTGCAGCCACGCGTGCACCAGGCCGTCCCACAGGACGTTGACGAATCCGACGAGATCCGCCGGGTCGGCCCCGTCGCGGGCCACCACCCAGCCGAGGCTGTGGCGGTGGACCAGTTCGGCCCAGTTCCACTCCGACTCGTCGAAGACCGGAGTCTCGAAGGCCTCGGCGTGCAGGGCATTGACCTCGGCATTGGTGAACGACCCTCGCCACTGGAAGGTAATAGCCATCAGGCCACCTTAGGCCGGGCTCCCTGGAACGCGGGAGAGCAGGTCCTGGTAGGCCCCGGCGGGGGTCGTCTCGCCGCCGAGCCGGTAACCGGTCAGGCTGCCGTGGTCGTCGCTGCCGCCCGTGGCCACCAGGCCAAGATCGGACGCCAGGGCGAGCAGCCGGGCGCGTTCGGCATCCGACTGGTCGGGATGGAACACCTCGAGGCCGGCCAGTCCCGCGGCGGCCAGCCGGCTGATCTGCTCGTCCGTTACCCGGGTGTCCCGGCCCGCCCGCGGGTGGGCCAGCACCGTGACGCCGCCCGCCGCCCGTACCAGGCCGATCGCGCGGGCCGGGTCGAGCGCGTACCGGCCCACGTAGGCGCGGCCGCCGTCGGCGATCCAGTCCCGGGTGAACGCCTCGCGGGGCGAGGCGATGGCGCCGCTGGCCGCCATCGCGCGGGCGATGTGCGGCCGGCCCACCACGGCCTGCCCGGCGATGGCCGCGACCTGCTCCCAGCTGACGTCCACGCCGAGGTCCGCGAGCCGGTCCACCATGGCCCGGGCGCGCAGCACGCGGTCGTCGCGGATGCGGGTGAGTTCGGCGGCCAGGTCCGGCTGATCCGGATCGAACACGTAGGCCAGCAGGTGCAAGCTGCGTCCGTCCAGGCGGCAGGACAACTCCATGCCGGGAAGCAGCGTCACCGGGCCGGCCGCGGCGCGCGCCTCGGCGTGGCCGGCCACCGTGTCGTGGTCGGTCAGCGCCACCACGTCGAGGCCGGCCAGGGCGGCGCGGCGCATCACCTCGGCGGGCGGGTCGGTCCCGTCCGAGGCACTGCTGTGCACATGCAGGTCAGTACGCATCAAGGGGGCGCATCAAGGGGGCGCATCAAGGGGCCGCATCACCGGCGGGCAGGCGCGGCGAGGCGGCACCAAAGGGCAGGTCCAGGTCCTGGCCGGGATCTCGCAGGTCACGCAGTGCGAGCGGCTCGACGAGCAGGGTGCCCGCGGTGTCCGGCCACAGCACGACCCACAGCCAGAGGCCCTTCACCTCGCCGGCGAACACGGCGCGGTCCGGCGAGTTCACCTGCCAGAGCGGGAAGTCATGCTTGCCGAACGAAGCGGTGGCGATCGCCTGGGCGGAGCCGAAGCCGGCTCCCGGGTCCACGCTGTCCAGGCCCGCCAGCGCCGCGCCGAGGCCGATCCCTGGTTCCTCGGCCACGACCACCATGTCGGCCGGACCGCCGAGCGGATTCGGGCCGGCCAGGGCGACCGCGCAGGCGCGGACGCCGGTGCGCTCGTCGCCCGCCCCGGCGAAGCCCGCCACCAGCCAGCCGACCGGAAGCGGCCAGGGCAGCCAGACCGGTACGCCGGCCGTCCCCGGCCTGTACATGTGCAGCAGCCCGTCCAGGCCACTCTTGGACGGGCTGAACGCGGGGAGCAGCGGCTGCACCTCGCCGTGCCAGTCACAGCGCCAGGCGCTGGACCACGCGGTCGGCTCCTTGAGAGGCCGGCCGCACCGGGGGCAGGCCGCTGGCGCGTGCCGGTGACTGTCCTGGCCCACGCCGGTTCCCATCTGCGACGGAAGGTGATCTTCGGGATCGGTCCTACCCGGTTCACCGCCGGAACATGCCGACGCCGGCCCTCCCCGGAGGGAGAGCCGGCGCCGCTGCGTGTTACGTGTTACGCGTTACCAGACCTGAGGTGCCTCCTAGCGGAGCACGCCCCAGTCAGCGCCCCAGAGCTGGTTGTCCTGCACGGAACCGATCGGGGTGCCGCGACCGTGCGAGAAGCCGGTCAGGTTCTGAACGAAGATCTGCGGCCGCGGCCTGTCGGTCGGGAAGCCGTTCATCGGGTAGGTCAGCACGAACGGGTGCGAGAAGTTCGTGTCCGAACCGTTGATCACCGGCACGTAGCCGTGCCTAATGGTGGCCGGCGAGCCGTTCAGGTCCAGGATCCAGACCGTCTTGGAGGAGACGCCACACGGCTGGAGGCTGACATGCTCGTTCTGAACGGCGGTCCTGGCCAGACCCACGCACAGGCCGCTGTCCACGCCGTAAGGCGCGTACTCGACCTCGAACGCCGGGTCGTCCACAGAATTTATGCTGCAGCTGTGGTTGCCGAACTGGCCCGCGCAGCCGTAGTGCAGCGCCACCGCATTGGAGACCATGCCGGCCGCGTTGAACTCGGAGGTCAGGCCCTGGAAGCTGACGGTGAAGTCCTCCGCCGGGTCGCTGTTGCTGGTGCGGAACAAGATGATCGGCTGGCCGACCCTCGCGCCCTGTTGCCACACGTCGAGCACGAAGTTCGGGTGACTGTGGGTGCCGAACTGACGGCTGAAGACGTCGATGCAGTCGTGACCGCACGACGGGGTGGCCGCGCCGGCCGAGAGCGCCGTCACCGCGCCGACGCCGCCGACCAGGGTCAGCGTCGCCGCAGCGGCGAAGACCTTGCTCTTGATGGACATAGATAGTCCTCTCTGGAACCACAGCCGTGCCCTGCGCACGGCTGTCGATCTACCACCGCGTCCCGCAGGCCAACTGGACCGGCCGGTCAGGCCGCCCCGCGTTCGGATCGCGATGGCTAGACACGAAACGTTAACTGACACTCACGCTCCGTGTCTACTTAGGAGGACGCGTTGGGAGACGCCACGGTTGTCAACGTTGTGTAATTAAATGTAAACGAATTGCTACTGCCCGGTTCGGGCCGGGTTATCGCCGCTGACTCTGGACATGGCAGTGGCGCCGGTCCCATCCGGGGCCGGCGCCACTGTGTCGATCAGGTGCTGTGTCGATCAGGTACTGCGTTGATCAGGTGCTGCGTTGCTCAGGTGCTGAGCTCAGCGACTCCTAGCGGTTGACGCCAAAGTTCGCGCCCCAGAGCTGGGTGTCGTTCACGGAACCGATCGGGGTGCCGCGGCCGTGCGAGAACCCGGTCAGGTTGCTGGTGAACAGCTGCGGGCGCGGCTTGTCGGTCGGGAAGCCGTTACCCGGGTAGGTCAGCACGAACGGGTGCGAGAAGTTCGTGTCAGAACCGTTGATCAGCGGCACGTAACCGCCGCGCAGCGTGGCCGGGGAGTCGTTGGTGTCGGCGATCCAGACGGTCTTGGCCGAGACGCCACACGGCTGCAGCGTGACGCCCTCCTTGGCCGCCGCGGTCGCCGCGACGCCCACGCACAGGCCGCTGTCCACGCCGAACGGCGAGTACTCCAGCTCAAACGCGGGGTCGTTCACGAACGGACCCGTCGGGTTGGTCTTCGGGTCGTAGCACTCCCCGGCCGTGAACGGCGGCGTCGTGCACCCGTAGTGCAGCGCCACCGCGGAGGACACCAGGCCCGCCGCGAAGAAGTCAGCCGTCGTGCCCTGGAAGGACGGGACGAAGTCCTCGGCCGGGTCCGTGTTGCTGGTACGGAACAAGATGATCGGCTGGCCGACCTTCGCGCCCTGACGCAGCACGTCCATGACATAGCCCGGGGTCCTGTGGGTCCCGAACGCCCGGCTGAAGATGTCGACACAGTTCCGGCCGCACGACGGCGTTGCCGCGGAAGCCGAGAGCGCGCCTGCCGTGCCAACGCCGCCGATGAGGGCCAGCGTCGCCGCACCGGCGAGCACCTTGCTCTTGAATGACATGGATCGTTCCCTTCTTGGAACCAACAGCCGTGCCCTGCGCACGACTGTCCAAATCCGACCTCCGCGGAGTCCTGACCGGAATCTCTCCGGCCTGTCCGGCCTCCTGCCGGACCGCGGCGGCCTGGTCAGGGCAGGAACGGCTGACCTGACCGGCAATGCTGTTCTGAAAGGGGAAGCCCCGGGCAAGCCCGGAAGCCAACGGAGGTAAAGCTCTTAATCCGGCTCCGCGGTGCGGGCCGGGACCATCTCGAACCAAGACAGCAGGCGATGGATGCCGTGCATAAGCCCCTCGCCCTCCCGTGCAGACCTGGGATCCAGTTCTCCCCGTGAGTCGACCGCCAGGCCCGGGTCGTCGCGCTGTCTCGATTTTTTGTCCGAGACCGCCACTTTCGCAGCTCTCGAACTGTAACTGATAGAAAGACGCGTTATCTGCGCGTTTGGTTGACGTCCAATGCGTCGTTTTCATAACAGCGTGACGCGTGGGTCAGCAGAGCCGGACGTAGCAGTGGCGCCGGTCCCCGTGCGGGGGCCGGCGCCACTGTGACGCTCAGTTCGAGCTACTGATTAACGGAGAACTCCGAAGTCAGCGCCCCAGAGCTGGGTGTCGTTCACGGAACCGATCGGGGTGCCGCGGCCGTGCGAGAACCCGGTCAGGTTGCTGGTGAACAGCTGCGGGCGCGGCTTGTCGGTCGGGAAGCCGTTACCCGGGTAGGTCAGCACGAACGGGTGCGAGAAGTTCGTGTCAGAACCGTTGATCAGCGGGATGTAACCGCGGTCCAGGGTGGCCGGGGAGTCGTTGGTGTCGGCGATCCAGACGGTCTTGGCCGAGACGCCACACGGCTGCAGGGTGACGCCCTCCTTGGCCGCCGCGGTCGCCGCGACGCCCACGCACAGGCCGCTGTCCACGCCGAACGGCGAGTACTCCAGCTCAAACGCGGGGTCGTTCACGAACGGACCCGTCGGGTTGGTCTTCGGGTCGTAGCACTCCCCGGCCGTGAACGGCGGCGTCGTGCACCCGTAGTGCAGCGCCACCGCGGAGGACACCAGGCCCGCCGCGAAGAAGTCAGCCGTCGTGCCCTGGAAGGACGGGACGAAGTCCTCGGCCGGGTCGCGTGTTGCTGGTACGGAACAAGATGATCGGCTGGCCGACCTTCGCGCCCTGACGCAGCACGTCCATGACGATAGCCCGGGGTCCTGTGGGTCCCGAACGCCCGGCTGAAGATGTCGACACAGTTCCGGCCGCACGACGGCGTTGCCGCGGAAGCCGAGAGCGCGCCTGCCGTGCCAACGCCGCCGATGAGGGCCAGCGTCGCCGCACCGGCGAGCACCTTGCTCTTGAATGACATTGAGAGTCCCTTCGTGGAACCACAGCCACACCCTGCGCGTGGCTGTTGTTGCTGGCCGTCGCGGCTGGGCCGGAAATTCCGGCCCACCGGCCCTGCAACCGGACCGCGGCGGCCTGATCAGGACAGGAAACGGCTGACCTGACCGGCAATGCTGTTCAAAAAGGGGAAGCGCCAAGCGAACCCGGAAGCTTACGGGCACCGCTGGATAGAGCTCTCGTACCGGCTCCGGACACTGGCGGCGAAGGCCACCTCGATCTTGTCCGTCTTAACCAGTTCTGAACGTTATCCGATGAGAAGACGCGACACAGGAGTATTTGGTTGACAACGTGCGTGTCAGTTTCATAACGACGGGGCACCTGGACACGGCAGTGGCACCCGGACACGGCAGTGGCGCCGGTCCCCGTGCGGGGGCCGGCGCCACTGTGACGCTCAGTTCGAGCTACTGATTAACGGAGAACTCCGAAGTCAGCGCCCCAGAGCTGGGTGTCGTTCACGGAACCGATCGGGGTGCCGCGGCCGTGCGAGAACCCGGTCAGGTTGCTGGTGAACAGCTGCGGGCGCGGCTTGTCGGTCGGGAAGCCGTTACCCGGGTAGGTCAGCACGAACGGGTGCGAGAAGTTCGTGTCAGAACCGTTGATCAGCGGGATGTAACCGCGGTCCAGGGTGGCCGGGGAGTCGTTGGTGTCGGCGATCCAGACGGTCTTGGCCGAGACGCCACACGGCTGCAGGGTGACGCCCTCCTTGGCCGCCGCGGTCGCCGCGACGCCCACGCACAGGCCGCTGTCCACGCCGAACGGCGAGTACTCCAGCTCAAACGCGGGGTCGTTCACGAACGGACCCGTCGGGTTGGTCGTCGGGTCGTAGCACTCCCCGGCGGTGAACGGCGGCGTCGTGCACCCGTAGTGCAGCGCCACCGCGGTGGACACCAGGCCGGCCGCGAGGAAGTCGGCCGTCGTGCCCTGGAAGGACGGGACGAAGTCCTCGGCCGGGTCGGTGTTGCTGGTGCGGAACAAGATGATCGGCTGGCCGACCTTCGCGCCCTGACGCAGCACGTCCATGACGAAGGCCGGGGTCCTGTGGGTCCCGAACGCCCGGCTGAAGATGTCGACACAGTTCCGGCCGCACGACGGGGTCGCCGCGGAAGCCGAGAGCGCGCCTGCCGTGCCAACGCCGCCGATGAGGGCCAGCGTCGCCGCACCGGCGAGCACCTTGCTCTTGATGGACATGAACAGTTCCCTTCTTGGAACCACAGCCGTACCCTGCGCACGGCTGTTGTTGCTGGCCACCGCGGTAGACCGGGATCTCTCCGGCCCGCCAGGTCCTGCACCGGGCCGCGGCGGCCTGGCCAGGGCAGGAACGGCTGACCTGGCCGGTAAGGCTGTTCTGAAAGGGGAAACCCGGGCGAACCCGGAAGCATGAGGTGAAACAGGGCTGATGTTTTGCTACGGGTTCACTGCTCTCGCCCGTTACCCGATAGGAAGACGCCCTACGTCATATCCTGGTTGACACGGATTGGCCGAATTGGCCTACGTGACCAAATCGAAACTTTGGTATCAAGCTGACACGTGTTACGCCAGTACCGACATATGACGACCATCGATATATAACGTGAAGTGCCATATCGCGCTTGGCGACCTTGTCGACCTTGGCGGACAAGAAGGATACTTACCGTCGTGCCGGATTCCGTGATCATCGCCTGTGTGGGCGCCATCGTGACGGACAGCCAGGGCCGCCTGCTGATGATCAAGCGCGGCCACGAGCCCGGCGCCGGGCTCTGGTCCATCCCCGGCGGCAGGATCGAGCCCGGCGAGACCGACGCCGAGGCGCTGATCAGGGAGATGCTCGAGGAGACGAGCCTGACGGTGGTGGTGGACAGGCTCATCGGCCGGGTGGAGCGCCCCGGGCTCAACGGGGCGGTCATCGACATCAGGGACTACGCGGCCACGGTTACCGGGGGAACACTGCGCCCGGGCGACGACGCCGCCGACGCACGCTGGGTAGCACCAGGAGAACTAGATTCGCTGGAGATCACCGAGGGCCTGGTCGATGCGCTTACCGAGTGGGGAGTTCTCGGCAGGTAACAATAATTAGTGTCCTTTTGGGGTTATGCACCGGGTGCGGCAATTCACCGCTTCTGGTCTGATTGTGTATTTTCGTGATCTGTCGTCCCGGGCGAGGCCTGGCCGCCGCGGCCCTTGGCACTGGCCGGAGTCGGTCCGGGCACGACCTGGTCTCGGCCTGATGGCAAATTCTTGACCCGGTGTTTGCCTTCTGGTCAGATTGAGTGCGTTCTTGTGTTATCCCGTTGTGCCAGCTTTTGCTCCTGGGTGCGCAACCATGCGCACCAGCGCCGCGGCCCCGGACCCCTGAGGGGGTCCGCCGGGCCCCACCGCCAGCAGACTCAGGAGGCGAACATGGGCGAAGGCCCAGCCACGGTCCGTGTCAGGCACAGGAAATTCCGGTACTACGCCGCCATCGCCGCCGCCGTGCTGGGCGCCGGCGCCGCCGTGGGTACCACGGCGGCGGGCGCGAACGCGGCGCCGGACACCGCCGGCGCGGTAGCCGTCCCCAAGACGAGCCCGGCCAGCAGCTGGACGTTCACGCCGCCGACCACCACCCCGATCAAGCACCTGGTGGTGCTGTTCGACGAGAACGTGTCGTTCGACCACTACTTCGGGACCTACCCGTTCGCGGCCAGCACTGACGGGTCCGCCTTCCACGCCAGGCGCGGCACGCCGGCGGTAAACGGCCTGTACACCAAGATCACCCCGAAGGGCCCGACCGGACCGCTGCTGACCAGCAACCCGAACTCCTTCAACCCCACGCGGCTCACCCACTCCCAGGCGCTGACCTGCGACCAGGACCACGGCTACACCGCGGAGCAGAAGGCCGTCGACAACGGCAAGATGGACCAGTTCGTTCAGAACACCGAGACCGACACCTGCACCGGGCAGCCGATCCTGTTCGGCCAGCCCGGCCTGGTGATGGACTACTACGACGGCAACACGGTCACCGCGCTGTGGAACTACGCGCAGAACTACGCGATGAGCGACAACAACTGGGACACCACGTTCGGCCCGTCCACGCCCGGCGCGCTCAACCTCATCTCGGGCACCGACGGCGCCGCCTACGCGGTCAGCCCGTCCACCGGCACGAAGGTCGCGGACCCTGGTAGCGTCAGCGCACTGAACAGCGCCGGCCTGGGCACGATCTACGGCGATCTCGACCCGGCCTACGACGACTGCTCCGACGGCAGCCACGCCGCCGGAAATACGAACCCGCTCGGCGTCATGACCGGCAAGAACGTCGGCGACCTGCTCAACGCCAGGAACGTCAGCTGGGGCTGGTTCCAGGGCGGCTTCGCGCCGACCTCCACCAACTCGGCCGGCTTCGCGGTGTGCGGCGCGACGCACAACAACGTCGGCGGCAACGCGGTCGCCGACTACTCGCCGCACCACAACCCGTTCGAGTACTACAAGTCCACGGCCAACCCCAAGCACCTGCCGCCGTCGTCGGAGGGCGCGATCGGGCACACCGACCAGGCCAACCACCAGTACGACCTGTCCGACTTCTACGCCACGCTCAAGGACGGCAACATGCCGTCGGTCAGCTTCCTGAAGGCCGCGGAGTACCAGGACGCGCATCCCGGCTACTCCGACCCGCTGGACGAGCAGACGTTCCTGGTGGACACGATCAACCAGATCGAGCAGTCCAAGTTCTGGTCGTCCACGGCCATCGTGATCACTTACGACGACTCCGACGGCTGGTACGACCACCAGAAGCCGGTCATCGTGAACGGCTCCGGCACCCCGGCGGACGCTGCGATCTGCACCTCGGCGCCGATGACGCTGGGCAGCTTCCCCGACCGGTGCGGCTACAGCCAGCGGCTGCCGATGCTGGTGATCTCGCCATGGACCCGGGCGAACCACGTCAGCAACAAGCTGAGCGACACCTCCTCGGTCACCAAGTTCATCGAGAACAACTGGCTCGGCGGAAAGCGGATCGGAGGCGGCTCGTTCGACGCGATCTCGGGCAGCCTGAACGCGCCGAACGGCCTGTTCGACTTCTTCGCCCCGCACTTCAGGCCGGTCATCCTCGACCCGACCACCGGCGCGGTCGTCAATAGTTAGCCAGCATTCGAGTCGATGTGCCGTTGGTCCGGCTAGAACCGGACCAACGGCACATCGGCCCATTCGGGAGCGCCGCCGGGGCGTGGGTAGCATGAGAGCATGTCCCCGACCATGAGCCCACCGAGCGCCGAGCAGATCACCCAGGCACTTGACGGCGTGCAAGACCCCGAGATCCACCGGCCCATCACCGAGCTCGGCATGGTCAAGAACGTCAGCGTCGGTGCCGACGGCGCGGTGCTCGTCGAGGTGTACCTGACCGTGGCGGGGTGCCCGCTGCGGGAGACCATCACCCGGGACGTGACGACGGCGGTCGGCAAGCTGCCCGGGGTGGCCTCGGTCGGCGTCCAGCTCGACGTGATGAGCGACGAGCAGCGGCGCGATTTGCAGACCAAGCTGCGCGGCGGGCGGGCGGAGCCGCAGATCCCGTTCGCCCAGCCGACCTCGCTGACCCGCGTATACGCGGTGGCCAGCGGCAAGGGCGGCGTGGGCAAGTCGTCGGTGACGGTGAACCTGGCCGCCGCGCTCGCCGCCGCCGGCCAGAAGGTCGGCGTGGTGGACGCCGACATCTACGGGCACTCGGTGCCGCGGATGCTGGGCGTCACCGGAAGGCCCACCCCGGTCGAGAACATGATCATGCCGCCGTCCGCGCACGGCGTGAAGGTCATCTCCATCGGCATGTTCACCAAGGGGAACACGCCGGTGGTCTGGCGCGGGCCGATGCTGCACCGCGCGCTGCAGCAGTTCCTGGCCGACGTGTACTGGGGCGACCTGGACGTGCTGCTGCTCGACCTGCCGCCAGGGACCGGCGACGTGGCCATCTCGGTGGGCCAGATGCTGCCGGTGGCCGAGTTGCTGGTGGTGACCACGCCGCAGCTGGCCGCGGCCGAGGTAGCCGAACGGGCCGGGGCGATCGCCTCGCAGACGCATCAGCGCGTCGCCGGGGTCATCGAGAACATGTCGTACCTCGTCTGCGCGCACTGCGGGGAGCAGACCGAGGTGTTCGGCTCGGGTGGCGGGGCCACCGTGGCGGCCGCGCTCAGCCGGCTGGGCGGGACCCATGTACCCCTGCTCGGCCAGGTGCCGCTGGACGTCCGGCTGCGCGAGGGCGGCGACGCGGGGATGCCGCTGGTGCTCAGCGACCCCGATTCCCCGGCCGCGCTGGCGCTGCGGAAGATTGCCGACGAGATCGGCGCCCGCGGGCGCAGTCTGGCCGGGCGTAACCTCGGCCTGAGCCCTCTGTAGCCCTGCTAGGTCGCGTCGGGGTCGAACGGGGGGCGCTCGCCGGGGGCGAGCAGCGTGCCGTTGGCACGCGACTGCGCGGCGGCCTCCGGGGTTCGCGGGTCCGAATTGCCGTTGACGTCGTCGAAGAGGTGCTTCTGCACGAAACGCTTCGGGTTCAGGTCATCGAGCTCGAAGTCGGCGAACTCGGGACCCAGCCCTTCCCGCAGGTCGTTCTTGGCGCCCTCGGCGATCTTGCGCAGGTCACGGAGGGCCCGGCCGGCCTGGGATGCGATCTTGGGCAGCTCGTGCGGCCCGAAAATGACCAGCGCGATCACCGCGAGGACCAGCAGCTTGGGGATGGACAGGTCGAACACCGCTCAGCTCTCCGTCCGACAGGTGAACACGCGCATGTCCACTCTAAACGGTGCCGGGGCCACGCGGGTCAATGGAACGGGTTGACCCAGGACGCCACCCGGACCAGGCCACGCGACATGCGCTTCCAGAACCCGGTGGGTCCGTCGTGCGGCAGCGCGCCGACCGCCGCCGCTACGGTCTGGGACGGCGCGTCCGCCACCATCGTGAACACCATGCCGTGGCCGGACCAGGTCAGCGCGCGCTGATCCGGCTCCGCGACAAAGACGACGTGGCCGCCTGTCTTCGTCTTCCGCCAGCCGGCCAGGCTGGCCGGGAGGTTCCCGCGCTGCTCGAACACGGACACCACGGACAGGCCGTCCGAGTAGCCGAGGTCCAGCACGGTGCCGGTACCCGCCTCCGTCTCGGCCCCGGTGAACAGCGACAGGCCGCCGGGCAGCTCGGACGGGACCGGCCAGCCGCGGGCGCGCAGCGCGAGCAGCTGGCGGCGTGAGAGCGGATCGGTCCAGGGCCCCTGCGGGTCGGCCGAGACCCGGGCGCTGGCCGACGCGGCGGCCTGCCGCGGCGATGCCTTCGGGGTGGCGAGGCTGACGTTGATGAACACGTCCTGGCCGATCACGTGGGCGGCGGTGTCGAAGACCTCGCGCTCGAGCGGCAGCTTGGTCGCGTCGTCGAGCCAGAACCTGGCGGCGATGCTGCCGTCGGCCCGCCAGGCCTCCACCACCTGCGCGGTCCTGTTGTCTGCCGAGCCGGTCCCCGCGTACGCCACGACGTAGTGCGATTCGAGCAGCTGGATCAGCGGCGCGGTGACCCCGAGGACTCCCTCGGGCGACTGGCCGTCGGTGTCGGAGGACAGATAGGACTGGCTGCTGAGCGAGGCCCCGTCGGCCATGGTCTGGGTGACTGTCTGCCCGCCGCTGACGTGCCAGATGCTGGAGACCAGGACGCTCCCGCCGCCCTGGCTCCACCGGGTGACGATCTCCCGGCCCTGGTAGGACGTCGTGATCGCCGCCTGAGCCGCCTGGGTCAGCAGCCGGACGGCCTGGACCGTGGCCGGCCGCCTGGCCGCTACCGGCGCCTTACCCGCGGCCGCGGCGCGCCCGGCCGCCGACACCGCGTCGCCGCCCGCCGGCCCGAGCCGGACTGGCTGCTGCACGCACTGACCAGGATCCCGGGCACGGCCACCGCCAGCGCGGCCGCCAGCAGCAGGGGCGGCCGGCCGTTACGCGCAGAGCGGGTTACCGGTGTCACGGTGGCCCTCATGGTGACGGGGCACCCGGGGACAGCTCGGCGGTCGGGGCGGGGAACGGGACCTCGCCGGTGGTGATGGCGTGTTCCACGCTGTACATCTCGACCGATGGGATGATCCTCGGCCCGGGCGCCGCGTCCCCGCCGCCGCCTGCGGTGAACGCGGCCGTGCCCAGGCCGACGACCAGGGACACCGTACCGAGAACCAGGTAGCGGCGGCGCCGGGGGCCAGGCCAGGTCCGGCGCGATTCCGGGCGGGGGGGCGCTGGGCGGCGGCCGGGGACGACGCGCAGCAGACGGTGGCGCGGCGGCATGGGGCCGCCGGGACCGGTGATGGCGATCAGGCGGCTGGTCATGGCCGCTTCGGCCGGCACCCCGTCCATCAGCCCGCGCAGCTTCTGCTTCAGCGTCCTGAGCTCGGCGGCTTCGGTCCGGCACTGCTCGCAGGCGGCCAGGTGCGCGTGGGCACGGTCACGGTCGGCCCCGCCGAGCTCGCCGTCCACCAGGGCGGACAGCCGGTCACCGAGATGGCTCATGGCTGCCCCCTTAGGGCCCTTAGGGCCGGGGCGCGCCTGCGGTGCTCGAGCGCGGACCGCAGCTGGGCCCGGCCGCGGTGGATCCTGCTGCGCACCGTGCCCAGCTTCACGCCGAGGGTGGCCGCGATCTCCTCGTAGGAGAAGCCCTCGATATCGCACAGGACTACGGCGGCCCGGTACTCCGGCGGGAGCGCCTTGAGCGCGGCCTGCACGTCGTCGTCCAGGTGGGTGTCGTCGAAGGCCTGTGCCGGGGTCGGTTCAGAGCCCGCCAGCCGGTGCGCCATCTCGTCGGCCAGGCCCTCGAACCTGATCCGCTGCTTGCGCCGCGCCGCGTCGAGGAACAGGTTCGTGGTGATGCGGTGCAGCCAGCCCTCGAACGTACCCGGGGTGTAGCTGGACAGCGACCGGAAGACCCGGACGAACACCTCCTGGGTCAGGTCCTCGGCGTCGTGCGGGTTGCCGGTCAGCCGGTAGGCAAGCCGGTATACCCGGGCGGAATGCGTGCGGACGATGTCCTCCCACGTGGGGAGGTTCCACTCCGTTTCCGCAGCGTTCGGCTCGGGATGAGCAGGGTGCGTGGCCTCCGATTCACCTCGGCCGGCCTCGTCTGCCAATCTGCCCTCCGGGTCAGCCAGTGCCGTGCCTGTCACCATCGTGCCGCGAATTCTTCCGTTACGCCAGTTTGGTCGGGCCAGGCCCGTCCGCCCCGGCAGGTATCGCAATAGGTAACGGCCTTGCCTGGCGTAGAGTTCCCGGGCCTGCACCGCAACGCGCTAGGCTGCTGCGGGTGGGGCCACTTGCGTACGCCGCCGAGTATCTGCCCGAGGACGAGCCACTGCTCGCCGCGCGGGCCAACGCGGCCAACCTCGGCGGTACCGAACCCGTCTCCCCGGCGGTCGGCGCCGCGCTGCGCTTCCTGGCCTGCGCGGCCGGGGCAAAGACCGCGGTCGAGATCGGCACCGGCTGCGGGAGTTCCGGCATCTGGCTGCTCCGCGGCATGCGCCCGGGCTCCACGCTCACCAGCGTGGACACCGAGCCGGAATATCAGCGGGTAGCCAGGAAGACGTTCCAGGCGGCGGGCTTCGCGCAGAACCAGTGCCGGCTCATTCTCGGCCGCGCGCTCGACGTCCTCCCCCGGCTGTCGGACGGCGCCTACGACATGGTGTTCTGCGACGCGGACCCGCGAGACTACCCGGACTACCTGTCCGCCGCGCTGCGCCTGCTGCGGACGGGCGGGATCGTGGCGTTCAACAACGCGCTGCTGGGCGGGACCTCCGGGGACGATGAAGGGGACGCTACGGCGTACGAGCTGGCCAGCCAGATACGGGCCGACGAACGGCTCGTGCCCGTGCTGCTGCCGCTCGGAGAGGGACTGCTCGTCGCGGTCAAGAGAAGCGACTAGGCAGCGACCTGGATTAGGGTCACCCAACCACGGACTTCAGGGCTTCACCAAGCCGGGCCGCCTCGTCAGCGGTGAGCTCAACAACTAGTCGGCCGCCGCCTTCAAGCGGGACACGCATGACGATGCCGCGCCCCTCCTTGGTGACCTCAAGCGGACCGTCACCCGTCCGCGGCTTCATCGCCGCCATTCTCCCATCCCCTTCCTCCCGGACCCAGCCGCGTCTACGGGCACCATGCACGCCTTCACCCGGGTGCGAGCGGTGGGAACCAGTGAGCCACAATCGTTTCTATCCGTCGCCCTATTATCCCGTGTTCGGAACCAGAATGGTAATGATCGGCCATCCTGGCCGCCCTGAATGCACGCGCCACGTGCTTTTCACAGGGCTCCGGCGTCCGAGAACGAACAGCGCGCCGGCGCGTCGCGCCAGGGCAGTGTCGCTAGGGGGGTCGCTAGCGCAGGCCGGCCGCGCGGCGCACCAGCTGCTGTGCGGCCCTGATGAGCCGGGCGTCGTCCGGTCCGCCGTGGCCGCGTAGATCGAAGGCGTGCATGCTGGCGTAGCAGAGCACGGCGGTGGCTTCTGGGTCGGACACGTCCAGCGCGCCCGCGGCCACTCCGGCCGCGAGCAGGTCCCTGATGACCAGGGTGGCGAGGGCAGGATCGGGCCGGGCCGCGTGGGCGTGGTGGAACAGGATCTCGTGCAGGTCGTGCAGTTCCCGGTAGCACTCGAAGCCGGCCAGGACGCAGGCGTCCAGCCGGGCCGGCCAGTCCGCCTGGGTGGCCGCGGCTGCGCCCATGCGCTCGGCGACCTCGCGGGAGAACTGCTCCTGCAGCGCGAGCACCAGGTCTTCCTTGGACGCGAAGTACAGGTAGAACAGACCCTTGGAAACCCCGGCCCGCTGGGTGACGTCGTCCAGCGAGGTGGCCGCGATGCCCTTGGCCAGGAACAGCGCCCGGCCGGCCGCGAGCAGTTCGGCACGGCGCTGTTCGGCGGGCTTGGTTCGGGTCACGGCCCTCTCCGGTCTTCCTGCGCCTGGCCCCTGGGCGCTGCGGAGCGGGCGACCCACGACCGTTCGGCATATTTTTGATCTTGATCTGGCCGGCCACTTGGCCGCCGGCCGCAACCGGTAGGATATCTCACTGAATGACCGTCAGTCATTTCTGGAGGAAACTGGGTGAGCGAACCCGCCGGCCAGGCCCAGGGCCAGGGCCACGGGGGGTCTGGGGGGACGGGTAGTCCCCCCGGGAGCGGGGGGGTCACCGGGGGGGTCTCCCCCCGGGGGGAGAAACATCCCCGGGGCGCGCGGCGCCTGCTCATCGACCTCTCGCCGCTGCGGCGGTCGCGTGACCTGCGCCACCTGGTCTGGGGCGAGCTCGTGTCCGTCCTCGGCAACCAGCTGACAACGGTGGCTGTGCCGTACCAGGTGTACCAGCTGACCCATTCGTCGCTCGTCGTCGGGCTGGTGTCCGTCACCCAGCTGTTCCCGCTGATCGCCGGGTCCTTGCTGGGCGGTTCGGTGGTCGACGCGATGGACCGCCGCCGGCTGCTGATGCTCGCGCAGGTGCTGATGGCGGCGTGCAGCGCCGGGCTGGCGCTCAACGTCGACCTCGGCACCGCGTTGTGGCCGCTGTTCGTGCTGCCCGCCCTGTCGGCCGGGTTCAGCGGGCTGGACAGCGCCGGGCGCAACGCCATCATCCCGAACCTGGTCCGCAGGTCCGAGGTGTCCACCGCGAACGCCATCTTCCAGGCGCTGTTCCAGTTCGGCCTGGTGGCGGGGCCAGCGGTGGCCGGACTGCTGCTGGCCGGGGCGGGCGTCCGCTTCGTGTACTGGCTGGACGTGGCCGGGTTCGGGGTGGCGCTGCTGGCCGTGTCCCTGATGTCGCCGCAGCCGCCCGGGGAGGGCGCCCGCCGGCCTGGCCTGCGCTCGATCGTGGAGGGCCTGCGCTTCTTGCGCGGCCGGCAGGCCATCCAGGGCGCGTACCTGATCGACATCAACGCCATGGTGTTCGGCATGCCGCGAGCGCTGTTCCCGGCGCTGGCCGCTTCCGTGTTCGGCGGGGGCGCGGCGACCTTGGGGTTCCTGTACGCCGCGCCCGGCGCCGGTGCCCTGGTCGGCGCGCTCACCACCGGCTGGGTTTCGCGGATCCAGCGGCAGGGCCTGGCCGTCATCCTCGCCGTCATCGGCTGGGGTGCCGCGATCACCTGTTTCGGCCTGGTGTCCTGGCTACCGCTGGCCCTGGTGCTGCTGGCCGCGGCGGGCTTTGCCGACGTCATCTCGGCCGTGTTCCGCAGCACGATCATCCAGCTGGCCGTGCCGGACGCGCTGCGCGGCCGGCTGGCGGGCCTGCAGATCGCCGTGGTCACCGGGGGGCCGCGCGTCGGGGACCTGGAGGCGGGGGCGGTGGCAGCGGGGTTCGGCAACACGGTGTCGGTGGTGTCCGGCGGGCTGGCGTGTATCGCGGGAGCCCTGCTGCTGGCGCGCGCGCTGCCCGGGTTCCGTCGCCAGCGGATGGACCAGGGCCAGCACGAGGCCGCGGCGACCGAGGGACAGTTATGCAGAAGCCCAGGCCTACGTGGACCTGGGCTTGCTTACATTAGGCAGTTACAAGGTAACTTAACGTGGAGGTGGCGGGAATCGAACCCGCGTCCTTCAGTACTTCACCAGGGCTTCTCCGGGCGGAGCTTGCTCTGCTTTTCTCAGCCCCGGCGATCACGCAAGCTAGACGCCGACGGGCTCAGCCGCTGTTCGATGTCCCACCTGGCCCCGCGACCGGGTCAGGCGGTGGATCCTTCTAGCTGATGCCAGACACCGGGTCGAAGGCATCCCCGGGCTGACAGCAAACAGGCTTCTAACTTGCCTTAAGCGGCAAGAGCGAAGGTGTTTGCA
This sequence comes from uncultured Actinomycetota bacterium, assembly GCA_963753225.1. Classification (GTDB taxonomy): domain Bacteria; phylum Actinomycetota; class Actinomycetes; order Streptosporangiales; family Streptosporangiaceae; genus Palsa-504. The sequence goes on from CAVWBQ010000042.1 coordinate 51,750, forward strand.
GTGCGCGTTTCGTTGGCACTTATTGGTTTGCGGCCACAGGATTAACGAGGTCACAACCGCAACCCTCGGCCCGCTTCCCCTGGTTCGACCACCGAAGTCGAAACCGATCACCCCCTATTGAGTTGTCCGGCCAGCACGGGCGAACCGTGCCGCCATAGCTGACCGTACTCTCACAACACGCCTTAGCCAACTCTGATTCCCGTCGGCCCGGCGGCCGGGGCAGGCCGGGGGCAGGCCGGGGGGCACGTGGAGTCACGTGGAGACTGGCGTTGGCGCACCGCTCGTACCAGACTCTAACGACCTGGATGCCGCAAGGGTGTCGCTGGGACGCGCCAGAAGCCCGTCGCTTCGGGATTTCTGGGCGCTGATGCGGTAGCCGCTGGGTCGAAGTGCCGTTGGTCCGGTTAGAGAAATCATGAGCCACTGCGTGGCTCTGCCGCAGGTGATGGAAACTGGGTCCCTTGCCGCCGCGGGCGGGTGCGGGTGGTGACGGGCTGGGGTCTTTTGCGGTGTCCGGGCTGCGGGGCCGGGCGCGGAGGGTGCAGGCTCGTGGCGGCTGCCGCCGGTCGTGACCGTTCCAGCCTGGGCCGTTCGAGGCCGTGTTAGAGACAGGTCCTGAGGGCTCCCTTGCCGGGTAACCCCCGCTGCTGCTACGTGCGCGCGTGTCAGTCTCCTGTACTGACGGGGGCCCTGGCCGGCGGCGCGCCTATCCCAGTCAGATGATGCCGCTGCAGGAGGTGGACGCAGGTGAGAGTGCTGTATGAGCATGTCGCCGGGATCGACGTGCACAAGAACATGATCAAGGTCGCGATCCGGTCCCCGGGTGAGAAGCCGTGGACCCGCACGACCGAGATCCTGGAGTTCCGCACGTTTTACGGGGTGCTGCAGGAGATGGCCCGCCTGCTGCGCCGCCGCGGGGTGACGCACGTGGTGATGGAGGCGTCCGGGATCTATACCGACCCGGTGTATTACGCGCTCGCCGAGCAGGACTTCACCGAGGTCGCGGTGGTCAACCCGGCGCACGCCAGGGCGCTGAAGGGCCATAAGACCGACGCGGCGGACTGCCGGCGGCTGGCGGAACTGTTCGAGTGCGGGCTGCTGCGCGGCTCGTATATCCCGCCGGCGGAGCTGAGGGAGGTGCGGGACCTGACCCGGTACCGGATGAAGACGGTGCAGGCCCGCACCTCGGAGATCCAGCGGCTTGCCAAGGCGCTGGAGTCGGCCGGCATCAAGCTCGGCTCGGTTGCCAGCGACATTACCGGCAAGTCCGCCACGGCGATGATCGATTCGCTGATCGACGGGGAGCGCCGCGGTGCCGTGCTGGCGGACCTGGCCAAAGGCCGGATGCGGACCGCGGGCAAGCTGGCTGACCTGTCGATGGCCCTGACCGGCCGGTTCACCGGGCATCACGCGCTGATGTGCCGGCTGCACCGGGACCGGATCGCCGGCCTGGACGCCGCCGTGGCTGACCTGGACGACCAGATCGCGGGCCGGGCCGGGCGCTGGCAGCGGGAACTGGACCTGCTCAAGACCATCCCCGCGTTCGGCGACGTGGTCGCGCAGGCGTGGCTGGCCGAGATCGGCCCGGCCCCGCACCGGCACTTCGCCAGCCACGAGAAGCTGGCCTCCTGGGTCACGCTCTGCCCGGGCAACAACATCAGCGCCCGCAAGCGCAAGCACGGCCGCACCGGCGACGCCGGCACCTACATCAAGCCGGTGCTCATCCAGGCCGCCTGGAACGCCATCCGCACCAAAGGGCGGCTGCAGGCCCGCTACAACCGGCTGGTCCGCCGGTTCGGCGGAGACAAGAACCCCGCCGCGAAGAAGAAGGCCATCACCGCGATCGCGCACACCCTGCTCAAGATCGCCTACCAGGTCCTCAAGAGCGGCACCCCCTACCAGGACCTGGGCGCGGACTTCTGCACCCGCCGGGAATCACCCGACCAGCAGCGCGCCTACCTGGAACGACGGCTCCAGAAGCTCTATCCCGGCTGCGCCATCACCATCACCATCAGCCCGCCGGAGGCCGTCTTAACATCCACCGCCAGCACCACACCCTGATCCCCGCAGCACCGGAGCCGCCGCCGAACCGGCACCCCCGGCCCGCCCCCGCCGGACAAACCAGCGCGACCACGCAGCCCTCGCCACCGCCCGGGCCAGGGTTCGCTCCCGCACGCCCACCGGGACCCAGTTTCCGTGTCAGCCGGACCAACGGCACATCGACCCAGAACCGCGGGGCTCGATCATCGCTGCGGGGGTTCAAGGGGGGCAGAAAGCAACGTGGCCCCTGCGAGCGCTGGCGGTGGCCAAACGCGCCCGCAGGGGCCGACCGGCAGGGTCGGAGCCGGTCCAGTGGCCGGGTCTCCCCCGAGATGAGACCCGGACCCTTACGTTGACTGGGCCGCAACCCCCCAAGCGAACCCCAGTCACACCTAAAGACGCCAGCAGGTATCCCGATGGTTGCCTACGGCGAGCATGTTTCCGTCACGTATTGATAACACAGAGTGACATAACCCAGGGTGCGCGGGCGGGATGGCACGGGAAGAGGACAGCCAAGAGGGCTGGCCGGAGGCGTGTCAGCAAGTGGCTGGCCGGAGGCGTGTCAGCAAGTGGCTGGCCGGAGGCGTGTCAGCAAGTGGCTGGCCGAGGGTCAGCGGGCGACCGAGAAGAAGGCGCCGGCCAGGGCGGCGGCGGAAAGCTGCGGTGTCTTGCCGGTCTCGATCACGGCGATCGCGATGTCGCCGCGGTAGCCGACGAACAAACTCATCCAGCCAGAACCGGTGTGAACCATGCCGACCTGGCCGTACACCTGCGGGCCCGGCCGGCTGGCCGGCTGGGCGGCACCCGAGCGGACCGCGCCGCGCATGAGCCCGCGCACCGCGTTCATCATGCCCGTGTCAAGGAGGGCGCCGACGCTGGGCGGATCGGGGGCCTGGAGCACCTGCGGGACGTGCCAGCGGCCCGCGTCGACCGTGGCGGCCACCATGGCCATGGACAGCAGGCTCATCCGCACGTTGCCCTGGCCGATGGTCTGCGCCGCCAGGTTGGCGTCGCCCACCGCGGACGGCACCGAGCCGGAGAAGGCAGGCACCTGCAGCTGGGGCCAGTCTGAGCCGATGCCGAACTCCTTGACCACCTGGGTCCACTCGCTCGCCGTGAGGCGCTCGGACAGCCCGACGAACGCCGTGCTGCAGCCCTGCGCGAAATCGGTGCTGAACGGCCTCTGCGCGCCGGTCCCCGCGCTGGTGAAGGTCCGTCCCTGGACGGTGAAGGAACTCGCGCACGGCATCGAGGTGGTCGGCTTCACGCCCTTCTTGGCCAGCGCGGCCGCGGACACGATGGTGAACGCGGTGCCCGGCGTCAGCCGCGCGTTCAGCGCGCCGGCCGCGGGCAGCGGCCCGGACGCCTGGTGCTGGGCGATCGCCAGGACCTCGCCGGTCGACGCGCGGACGGCGACGATCTCACCCGAGTTCGGCACGCCGTCCAGGGCGGTCAGGGCGGCGCCCTGCACGGTCGAGTCGATCGTGGTGCGCACCGGCGTGCCCGCCGTGCCGGGCCACTGGGCCAGGACGCCGGTCTGCTGGCCGGCCGAATTCACCGCCACCACTTCTGTGGTCGGCGTGCCGAGCAGCTGGCGCTGGTACTTCTGCTCCAGGCCGTCCAGGCCGACCGTGGTCCCCGGCGCGTACAGCGCGCCGTCGGCGCGCAGCTGCTCGTTGATCTCGCTGCCCACCGCGCCGACCAGGGCTGTGGCCTTGGACTGGAACAGCCGCTGGGACTCGGGCCGGACCACCAGGCCGGGCACGGCACGCAGGCTGGGCAACAGCCTGGAGTAGGCGGGGGGATCGAGGGTGGCGAGCCGGAGGAAGGAATGCGGTGGGGCGGCGGTGATCTGGCCCAGCACCTGGCCGGCCTGAAGCTTGGCGTACTTGGCGAAGGCCTGGGCCGTTTTCGCCGGGCTAGTCAGGCGATCCGGCACCACGCCGAGCACGTAGGCCGGCGCCTTGACCTGAAGCGGATTCCCCTTGGCGTCGAGCACGGCGGCCCGGTCAGGGAACGTGGTCACGACGGCCAGGCGCTCACCGGGACCCAGGTTCGGGTTGATGACGCTCGGCGCCCACACGACCTTCCAGTCGCTGCCGACCCGGCGCAGGCCGAAGTGCCCCTGGTAGGTCCACACGCGTCCCTGCTGGGCGAGGTCCACGGTGGCCGTGAAGGACGCGTCCGCGGTGCTGCCGTGCCGGGTGACCGACTTCATGGACAACAAGAGCTGCGCCGTGTCGAGCTGGGCGACCGCTCCTCGCAGCTCCGCGGCCACGGTGGCCGCCGGGGCCGTGGTCAGCGCGCTCGCGGCGTCGTACTGCTGCTCCTGCCAGGAGTTCAGGAACGACTGCGCGGTGGGTTCGGCGGAGAGTTCCTGGCCGAAACCGGTGGCCAGGCCGACGACCAGGACCCCGATGGCCACGATCGCGACCGCCGCGATGCGCGAGCGCTTCGCCCGCCGGGCCGCGGGCGAAGCCTTGCGGCCTGGCCTCCCCGAGCTCGGTGCCACGTGGCGGGCTGGCCGGCTCCCGCCCGGGGCCGGGCGGGAGCGGCGTGCGGCGGGGACCACAGGGGCCGCGGGGGCCGGAGAGGCCGGAGAGGCCGACGGGTGGCTGTCGGGTGCGGAGGCGCCATTGCCCGGCCAGGGTGCGCCGCCGTTAGGTGCGGGCGCGTCGCGGCCGGGCCAGGAAGGGTGGCTGTCGGGACCGGGCGGGCTGCCGAGAGGCTCGCGCACCGCGGTGTCGGGGACCGGCGTGGTGTTCGGGCCCGGCGCGGCGGCGTTCAGGTCGGATCCGCTGTCGGGGCGTGGCCTCGGCGCGAAGAGGCCACGCGGCCTGGCGTGGCCGCCGCGATCACCCGCCGGAGGGGACACGATCCTCCTGCCCGTCACCGTCGCCGTTTCAGGGCTCGGTCTATTTCCCTGGCCGCGTCGCGCTTGGCCAGGTCCTGGCGCTTGTCGTAGGTGCGCTTACCCCGGGCGAGCCCCAATTCCACCTTGACGTTCCCGTCGCTGAAATACAGCGAGAGCGGGATCAGCGTCAGGCCCTGCTCGGCCGTCTTGCTGATCAGCCGGTCGATCTCCTTGCGGTGCAACAGGAGCTTCCTGATCCTCCGGGGCGTGTGGTTGGTCCAGGTACCCTCGGTGTACTCGGGAATGTGGACGTTGTGCAGCCACACCTCGTCCCCGGTTATCTGGGCGAACCCATCCTGAAGCGACGCACGGCCCGCCCGCAGCGACTTTACCTCGGTGCCGGTCAGGACGAGTCCCGCCTCGTATGTGTCCTCGATGTGGTAGTCATGATACGCACGGCGATTACGGGCGATGACCTTCCGCCCCTGCTCCCGAGCCACGTCCCTCCCGTCATCAGGCCTACTCAGATACGTAGGTAGCGGCGCAGTGTCAGGAACGACGTCGCACCGCACAAGACCACTCCGACGACCATCGAGAAGAAGATCACCTCGAGCAGGTCGCCGACGGACAAACCCACGTTGAATGAGAAGTACTGCTCCAGGCTATCTAGCATGAGGGACTTGACCGCAACAAGGAGCCCCGCCGCGATGGCCCAGCCGAACAATCCGGCGATGGTCCCCTCGAGCAGGAACGGCAGCTGGATGTAGAAGTTCGAGGCTCCGACCAGGCGCATGATCGCGGTTTCCCGGCGCCGGTTGAAGGCGGACAGCCTGATCGTGTTGGCCACCAGCAGGACGGCGGCCACGATCAGGATCAGCGCGATGATGATCACGGCGTTTCTGGCCCCGTCGAGCAGCCGGTAGAACTTGTCCAGGATCGTCATCTCGTCGACCACGGTCTCTACCCCGGTCGTGCCGTTGACCGCGCTCGCCACGATGTTGTAGTCGGCCTCGGGATTCTTGAGCTTCACCTGGAACGAGTCCGGAATCTGGCCTTCCTGGGTGTCCTCGACCATGGCGGGCTGGTTGGAGAAAGCCTGCTTGAACTCCTGGTAGGCCTGCTGCTGGTTCACGTAGTAGACGGCCTCCACCTGCGGCATCGAGGTGAGCCGCTGCTTCAGCTGAGCCCGCTCGGCGTCGGTGGCGGGCCCGTTACGCTGGCACTGCGGTTGCGGGCTCGACTTGACGCACAGGTAGATCGACAGCTCGACCTTGCCCTGCCAGTAGGTTCTCGTCCGGTCCACCTGCTTGACGAACAGCAGGCCCGTGCCGAGCAGGGACAGGCTGATGGCCACCACCACGATGAGCGCCATCGTCATCGTGAGATTCCGGCGCAGCCCGATCCAGATCTCCTGCAAGACGAAGTGTGAACGCATGCTGGCTGATCCCTTGATAGTCCTTGGTCCGGCGGGGAGTGATGACGGGTCAGTAAGCCTGGCCGTACACCCCGCGTGACTGGTCTCGGACAACCTTGCCGTACTCGAGCTCGATGACCCGCTTGCGCATCGAGTCGACGATGGCCGCGTCGTGCGTGGCCATTACGACGGTCGTGCCCGTTCTGTTGATCCGGTCGAGCACCTTCATGATGCCGATCGAGGTGGCCGGGTCGATGTTCCCGGTCGGCTCGTCGGCGAGCAGGATCATCGGCCGGTTGACGAACGCACGAGCCATCGCGACCCGCTGCTGCTCGCCGCCGGACAGTTCGTCGGGCATCCGGTCGTGCTTGCCTTCCAGCCCGACTAGGTCGATCACCTCGGGAACAACCTTGCGGATGAAGCGCCTGTGCTTGCCGATGACCTCAAGGGCAAACGCGACGTTCTGGTAGACGTTCTTGTTCGGCAGCAGCCGGAAGTCCTGGAACACGCAGCCGATCCGCCGCCGCAGGTACGGCACCTTCCAGTTGCTCAGTCGCGCAAGGTCCCGTCCGGCCACGTGGATCCTGCCATCCGTGGGCCGCTCCTCCTTGAGGACCAGCCGCAGGAATGTCGACTTACCCGAACCGGACGGGCCGACCAGGAAGACGAACTCGCCCTTGGCGACCTCGATGTTCACGCTCTCCAGGGCGGGGCGGTTCTGATTCGGATAAACCTTCGTGACATTATCAAAGTTGATCACGAGACCATCACAGGGATGTAGATACGGACGTGGCTGGCCTGATGGACCCGGGTGCCGCCGCCAGCCGGAGCGACATGCGGGTAACCTGATTTGGGCAGGGAACAGTCTAGAGGGAAACTGGCAGCTGAGGCCTTACATCACGGTAACTGCCAGCACGCGGGCCAGCCGGAAGGGGTTCCGATGAGTTGCGAACACCTGATCTGCGCACAATGCGCTGGGCCGGTGGTGGAGGGTCGGTGCCCGGCCTGCCGCGCTTCCCGGGATCACGTCCACCGCCACCACTCCGGGGCCAGCCCGCAGCTGATCATCGCCGTCCTGGCGCTGATCTTCCTGCTCCTGCTGGCCATGCAGCTCGCCAGGTAACCCGGGGCCCTACCGGCCATTCTGGCGCATCCACCGGATCTCGGCGTCGATGAACTCGTCGATCTCACCGTCCAGCACGGCCACGGCGTTCCCCGTCTCCATGCCTGTCCGCACGTCCTTGACGTTCTGGTACGGGTACAGGACGTAGTTGCGGATCTGGGTCCCCCAGGCGCGGCCGCCGTCGCCGCGCAGCGCCTGCATCTGCTCGGCCTCCTCCTGCCGCCGCCGTTCGAGCAGCTTGGCCTGAAGCACGGCCATCGCCGACGCGCGGTTCTGGATCTGGCTGCGCTCGTTCTGGCAGGAGACCACGATCCCGGTGGGCAGGTGGGTGATGCGGACCGCGGAGTCGGTCGTGTTCACGCCCTGGCCGCCGGGGCCGCTGGACCGGAACACGTCCACCCGGATCTCGTCCTCGCCGATGTCGATGTGGTCGGTCTGCTCCACCACCGGCATCACGTCGACGCCGGCGAACGAGGTCTGCCTGCGCCCCTGGTTGTCGTACTTGGAGATGCGGACCATCCGGTGCGTGCCGTGCTCGCCGCGCAGCGTCCCGTAGGCGTAGGGCGCGTTCACCGCGAACGTGGTCGACTTGATCCCCGCCTCCTCGGCGTAGGACGTGTCGTACACCTCGGTCGGGTACTTATGCCGCTCCGCCCAGCGCAGATACATGCGCAGCAGGTTCTCCGCGAAGTCGGCGGCGTCCGCGCCGCCCGCCTGCGCGTTGATAGAGATCAGCGCCTCCCGCGCGTCGTACTCGCCGTTGAGCAGCGTGCGCACCTCAAGCTGGTCGACCTCGGTCCGCAGCGCGGCCAGTTCACCCGCCGCCTCGTGCTTGGTGGGCTCGTCGTTCTCGCGTTCGGCCAGGTCGAACAGCACCTGGGTGTCGCCTAGGCGCTGCCGCAGGCCGGCCAGCCTGTGCAGCTCCGCTTCCAGGTAAGAAAGCCGCCGCGTTACCTTCTGCGCACGAGGCGGGTCCGCCCACAGCTCAGGGTCGACGGCCTGCACGCGCAGATCGGCCGCTTCCCTCTGCATTTCGCCGGGATCCAGCACGGCCTCGATGCTGTCGAGCGTCGAGGTCAGCGCCGCGATCTCATCGGCGGGATCGGTACCTGCCATGCCGGCAAGCCTAACCGAGCGCCGAAGGGGAGTCCGCATCTCACCCAGCGCGCCAACCTCAGGGATCAAACCCGGTATCCTGCCTTAGCGTGACACACCGAAAGAGCTGGGCCCTGGCGATCGGAGCGGCGGCGCTGGCCGCGGTGACCCTGCTGTCCGTTCAGGGCTGCGCCCCGGCCCCCGACGCGGACGCGGTCACTGCTGTCAGTCACAGTGTCACCTTCGCCGGTGCGCGGGCCGCCTACGAGACCTACCTGCAGGTCAGCGACACGGCCGCGGCAACGGGCGACCAGGCCTCGGCGCTCACCGTCGTCGCGTCGGCGCAGTGGTTTCAGACCAGGAGCCAGTACACCGCGCTGGCATCGGCGGGCACCCCGCTCCCCCGGTACCGGTACGGCACGCCCGCGTTCTACGTCCCCGAGCTGTCCGGCTTCCCGCAGTGGTTCGTGGTGGCGGCGGACAGGACCACCGTCACCGGCGGAAAGCCTGGCGCGACCGACCACACGCTGATGCTGTTCGCCCGCGAGAAGAAGTCCGGGGACTGGACGCTGAGCGGCACGGCCGTGCTCAGCCGGCCGCTGCCCGCCATCGCCCGCGAGGCCGACGGCTACGCCGTCCCGGTGTCCACCAAGGACACCACCCTGCTGCTGCGCCCGGACGTGGCGGGGGCGACGCAGGCGGCCGTGGTGGACGACGGGCCCTCTAGCCCGGCCGCGGCGGTGGTCGCCGCCGGACCGCTGACGACCGGGCTGTACGCGGCGCAGACAGCCAGGGCGTCCGCCGAGGAGGCACGCGTCCTGCAGTATCAGTGGCTGCTGCAGGGGGCGCCGTTCCCGCAGATCGGGCTGCGGCTGGCCGGCAGCGGCGGCGCCCTGATCATGTACGGGATGTACCTGAACACCAGCAACGCGCACCCCAACCTGGTGGCCGGGTCGCCGATCGGTGTGCCGGCCGCGTTCACCCCGCTGCTGGCCGCGCCGACCGAGGTCGGCTACCACGCGGTGTTCGCCAACTGGGCGTACCAGTTCGCCGCGATCGACCCGCCCGCCACCGCGCGCGACGGCAAGCTGGACGTCATCGCGTCGCAAAGCGGCCCGAGCTTCGGCCACGCCTACTGACCCAGAGGGTCAGCAGGCGTTCCCCCCGGGCTACTCCACCTCGGGGAGCGAACTGGCGGCCACCAGGGTACGGACCGCCCGCAGCGCCACCGACAAGGTGGTGAAGGTGAAGCGCTCGCTCTCCCAGATCTCTCCGAGGGTCTGCGCGGCCATGCCCACCGCCGCCTCGTTGCGAGACGCCCAGGCGGCCAGCCGCTCCTCCGGCGAGCGAGCGGGTCCGCTGGCCCTGAGCACATCCTCGGTGAGCGAGGCGTGCGCGATGTACAGGTCGTCGCGCAGCGCGGCCCGGGCCATCGTGGACCAGCGGTCCTCCCGCGGCAGCGCCGTGATGCGGTCCCGCAGCCGGGTGATCTGCAGCCGGTCGGCTAGGTCGAAGTAGACCTCGGCGGTCTCCTCGATCGGCCGCTCAGCCGAGGCGGCGACCTGCACGATGTCGAAGGCGGAGTAGGTCGGCACCATGGCCGCGACCCGTTCGGCCAGGTCGGGTGGCACGCTCAGGTCGAGGTAGGAGTCCCGCCGCTCCTCGAACCCGGCCAGGTCCCGGCCGGTGAGCAGTTTGGGCATGCCCGAACGGACGGTCCTCACGCCATCGGCGAAGAAACCCACGGTGGCCTGGAGGTCGAACGGCGGGCGGCGGTTGTGCAGCAGCCACCGGGCCGCGCGCTCGGTCAGCTTGCGCCCCTCGAGCAGCAGCGTGATCTGGGCCGCGATGCCGACCCGGCCTGCCAGGTCCTCGACCTGATGCCAGAACGCCGACATGTCGAACACCTCGCGGGCCACCAGCCACGCCCGGGTCAGGTCGGGCACCGACGCGCCGGTCTCCTCGATCAGCCGGAACACGAACGTGGAGCCCGAGGTGTCGATCATCTCGTTCACCACCGAGGTGGTGATGATCTCCCGGCGCAGCGGGTGGGCGTCCATCCGGTCCGCGAACCTGGCCCGCATCGGGGCGGGGAAGTAAGCGTCGAGCACCCGGCGCAGGTACGGGTCGTCGGGCAGGCTGGAGGCGAGCACGTCCTCGGCCGCCCAGATCTTGGTGTGCGCCAGCAGCAGGGCGAGCTCGGGGTTGGTCAGCCCGCTGCCCGAGGACCGGCGCTCGGCGATCTCCCGCTCGCCGGGCAGCTCGTCCTGTTCCGCGTTGAGCCGCTTGTCCCTGACCAGCTTGCGCAGGTACCGCGCGTGCACGTGCAGCAGGGAGGGGGCCTGGGCCCGGGCGACGGCCAGCGCCATGTTCTGCCCGTAGTTGTGCCGCAGCACCAGGTCGGCCACCTCGCCGGTCATCTCGTTCAGCAGCTCGTGCCGACCCGAGGCGGGGATGGCCCCGTCCCTGATCGCGTCGGCCAGCAGGATCTTGATGTTGACCTCGTGGTCGGAGGTGTCGACCCCGGCCGAGTTGTCGATGAAGTCGGTGTTCATCAGGCCGCCGCCGAGCGAGTACTCGATCCTGGCCGCCTGAGTGAAGCCGAGGTTGCCGCCCTCGCCGACGACCCGGGCGCGCAGCCGGGTGGCGTCGATCCTGACCGCGTCGTTGGACCGGTCCCCCACGTCGGCGTGCGATTCCGAGCTGGCCTTCACGTAGGTGCCGATCCCGCCGTTCCAGAGCAGGTCGACCGGGGCGGACAAGATGGCGGAGATCAGCTCGTCCGGGGATAGCGCGGAGACCGTGGCGTCGATGCCGAGGGCGGTGCGGGCTTGCTGCGACACCGGCACCGACTTCACCGACCGCGGCCAGACCCCGCCGCCGGGCGAGATCAGCGCCCGGTCGTAGTCCGCCCACGAGGACCTGGGCAGCGCGAAGAGCCGCGACCGTTCGGCGAAGCTGGCCTCCGGGTCTGGGGACGGGTCGATGAACACGTGCCGGTGGTCGAACGCCGCCACCAGCCGGATGTGGTGCGAGAGCAGCATCCCGTTGCCGAACACGTCGCCGGACATGTCGCCCACGCCCACCGCGGTGAAGTCGTCCGCGGCCGGGTTGAGCCCGAGCGCCGCGAAGTGCCACTTCACCGATTCCCAGGCGCCGCGCGCGGTGATGGCCATCTTCTTGTGGTCGTAGCCCTCGGAGCCGCCCGAGGCGAACGCGTCGCCGAGCCAGAAGCCGTACCGGCCCGCGATCTCGTTGGCCGTGTCGGAGAACGTCGCGGTGCCCTTGTCCGCCGCGACCACCAGGTACGGGTCGTCGCCGTCCCGCCGGACCACGCCGGGCGGCGGCACCACCCGGTCGCGGTCGATGTTGTCGGTCACGTCCAGCATGGCCGCGATGAACGTCTTGTAGCAGGCCAGCACCTCGGCCTGGTACGCCTCACGGTCGGCCGGGTCGGGCAGGCGCTTGCACACGAAGCCGCCCTTGGCGCCGGCCGGGACGATGACCGCGTTCTTGACCTCCTGCGCCTTGACCAGGCCGAGCACCTCGGTACGGAAGTCCTCGAGCCGGTCCGACCAGCGCAGCCCGCCGCGCGCCACCCGGCCGAAGCGCAGGTGCACCGCCTCCAGCCGGGGCGAGAAGACGAAGAGCTCGAACCTGGGCCGCGGCTCCACGATCCCGGGCACGGTGCCGGGGTTGAACTTGAGCACCAGCGGCCGCGGCCCGTCGACACCGGGGCCGGGACCCAGGCTGTCCTGTTTGTAGTAGTTGGTCCGCAGGGTGGCCTCGATCAGCGCCAGGTAGGATCGGAGGATCCGGTCGGCGTCCAGGCTGGTCACCTCGTCGAGCTGGCCGCGGATCTCCTCGGTGATGGCCTCGCAGCGCTCGGCCGCCCCCACTTGCCTGTTCGGGTCGAACCGGGACTCGAACAGCTTGATCAGCAGCCGGGTGATGGCCGCGTTGGACCGCAGGACCCGCTGCACATAGTCCTCGCTGAAGCGCATCCCGCCCTGGCGCAGGTACTTCGCGCAGGCGCGCAGCAGGGTCACCTCGCGCCAGGTCAGGCCCGCCGTCAGCACCAGGGCGTTGAACCGGTCGTCCTCGGTCTCGCCGTACCACAGCGCGGTCAGCGCCTCCTCGAATACCTGGCGGAGGCTGCCGGACGCGGGCGCCGCCGGGGGCCGCAGACCGAATTCGTAGATCCAGAACGACCCGGCCGTCGAGCTCTCCCCGAATGTGTACGGGTGCTCATCGAGGATCTCGACCCCCGTGTGCTGTAGCTGCGGCAGCACGTCGGACAGCGTGATCGGGGTGCCCGACCGGTACACGACCAGCGTCCACCGGTCCGGGTGCTCCACCAGCCTGACCGCGAACTCCTTCCCCGACTCGCGCAGCCCGAGCATGGTGGACAGGTCCTCGACCGCGTCCGCGGCGGATACGTCTGCCTTGTAGGTCTCGGGGATCCCCGCGCCGCCAAGTTCGAGCACCTGGCCGGCCCGGTCCTCGCCGAGCACCCGGATCGCCTCGGCGGCGAGGTCCTCGTCCCACGACCTGACCGCCTCGGCCAGCTTGCGCTCCAGCGCGGCCGCGTCCACCTGCGGCACCGGCCGGCCCGGCTCGCCCCGGACCACCACGTACAGCCGGGCCAGGGCCGAGTCGCCGATCGTGGCGCTGTAGTCGACCGAGACCCCGTGCAGCGCCTCCCGCAAAATGCCCTGCGCGCGCAGCCTGACCTTGGTCGTGTACCGGTCCCTCGGCAGGTATACCAGGCAGGACATGTACCGCCCGTACCGGTCCCGGCGCAGGAACAGCCTGGTCTGCTTGCGCTCGCTCAGCCGCAGCACGCCGAGTGCGATCGGGGTGAGCTCCTCGGCCGAGATCTCGAACAGCTCCTCGCGCGGGTAGTCCTCCAGGATCTCGACCAGGTCCTTGCCGTCGTGGCCGTCCGTGGACAGCCCGGCCTCGGCCAGGACCTGGGCCAGCTTCCGGCGGAGCACGGGCACGCCGGCGATGGGGGCGGTGTGCGCCGCGTGCGTGTACAGGCCGAGGAACCGGTACTCCCCGGCCACCGCACCGTCGGGCCCGACCTTCTTGACCGAGACGTAGTCCAGGTAGCTGGCCCGGTAGACGGTGGACCGCGAGTTCGCCTTGGCCAGCACCAGCCGCTCGGCCGGGTCCTGAGCCCGCCGCGCGACCTGGGACGACATCTTGCGGACCGCGTCGCGGCCCTGCCGGGCGTGGCGCAAGATGCCGAGCCCGGTGCCGGGCACGGCGCGCAGGCCCGTGCGGTCCTCGGTCCGCACCAGGTCGTACTCGCGGTAGCCGAGGAAGAGGAAGTAGCCGTTCGCCAGCCAGCGCAGCAGCTCGCCGTACTCGGCCTGTCTGGTGTCGGACGCCCCGCCGAGGTCATCGGCTAGGCCGCGGGCCACCGCACCCATCCGCGCCTGGTCCTCGACCGCCACCCGCACGTCATCGAGCACGTGGCGGAGGTCGGCAGCGAGCTCGTCGGCGGTCACCTTGTCCCGGGGAGGGCCGAGCTCGACGTGGATCCAGGACTCGGTGACCTCGTCGGCGACGGGCTGGCCCGGGGTGCCGGGTGAGGCATCGCCGCAGGCACCCAGGATCCCGCGCAGCGCGCCGGCCACATCCCGGCGCACCCGCAGCAGCGGGTGCACCAGCAGCCTGACCTCGGCCTCGTGCCGGTTGAGCTCGGTGGTGACCGAGTCGACCAGGTAGGCCATGTCGTCGATGACGATGTCCACGACCAGGCCGGACCGGCTCACCGGGTGCAGCTGCGCGTCGGCCGGCTCGCGGACCTGGACCACGGCCCGGCCCTGCGGCCGGGACAGGCCGAGCCGGGCGTGCGCCTGGGCCACCGCCGCCAGCCGCGACGGCGGCGCCAGGTCCTCGGTGGCGACGCGCTGATAATAGGCGCGCAGGTAGCAGGAAACGCTGTCGCCGCCGCTCCCGTCGCCTATCGTCTGCGGGTCGAGCGCCGGGTCATGCTCCCAGGCCTGCACCGCCTTGGCCAGCTGGGCTTCCCTGGCCTCGTCCGCGTAACCGTCCGGCATCGCGTCCACTCCTTTGTGTCCGTGTTAGCCTGCGGGGTTTGCTCCCTGGAACCTGCCGAAGTACCTGAGCACATCCGGGTCGGCCAGAGCGTTCGGGTCGGCCGCCCGCTCCGGATCGGTGCCGTCCAGGATCTTACGCACCGGCACCTCCAGCTTCTTACCGGACAGGGTCCGCGGTATGCCCGGCACCTGGTGGATCTCATCGGGCACGTGCCGCGGCGACAACTGCGCCCGGAGCGCCGCGCGGAGCCGGTTCTTCAGGTCCTCGTCGACCTCGGCTCCCTCGGCGGGCACCACGAACAGGATCAGCCGGCCCTCGGCGCCAAGCCGGCCGGTGTCCACCACCAGGGTGTCGGCTACCTCGCCGAAGGCCTCCACCGCGCGGTAGAACTCGCTGGTGCCCATCCGGACGCCGCCGCGGTTCAGCGTGGCGTCGGAGCGGCCGTAGATGATGCAGCCGCCGTCCCGCAGCACCTCGATCCAGTCGCCGTGCCGCCAGATCCCCGGGTACATGTCGAAGTAGCTCTCCCGGTACCTGGCGCCGTCAGGGTCGTTCCAGAAGCCGACCGGCATCGACGGCATCGGCTGGGTGATGACCAGCTCGCCGACCTGGCCGGTGACCGGCTTGCCGTCCTCGTCGTAGGCCTCCACCTCGGCCCCCAGGCAGCGCCCGGAGATCACCCCGGACCGCACCGGCAGCAGCGGGCACGGCCCGACGAACCCGGTGCACAGGTCGGTGCCGCCGGAGAAGGAGCCGAGCAGCAGGTCGGGCTTGACCGCCTCGTACACCCAGCCGAACGCCTCGGGCGGCAGCGGCGACCCGGTTGAGCCGATGGCGCGCAGCGCCGGCAGGCCGACGTCGGCGCCCGGGCGCAGTCCCGCCTTCATGCAGGCCACCAGGTACGGCGCGCCGACGCCCAGGTAGGTGACGCCGTGCTCGGCGGCCAGCCGCCACAGGCGGTCCGTCTCCGGGTAGGTGGCGCTGCCGTCGTACAGCACGATCGTCAGCCCGGCCAGCAGCCCGCCGGCCAGGTAGTTCCACATCATCCAGCCGGTCGTGGTGTACCAGGTGAACACGTCGCCTGGGTGCAGGTCCTGGTGGAACGAGAGCGCCTTGAGGTGCTCGAGGACGATGCCGCCGTGGCCGTGCATGATGGGCTTCGGCAGGCCGGTGGTGCCGGATGAGTAGACCACCCAGAGCGGATGGGCGAACGGCACCTCCTCGAACTCGGGCTCGTGCTGGTCGCGCGCTGTGCCGAGTTTGTCCCACGCGATCACGTCGGCCGGGGGTGCGGCATCGCCGATCAGATTGACCTGGACCACGGCGGACAGGCCGGGCAGCGCCGCGGTGACCTCCGCGACCATTTCGGCCCGGGAGTACTGCTTGCCGTTGTAGGCGTAGCCGTCGCAGGCGATGAGTACCTTCGGCTCGATCTGCGCGAACCTGTCGATCACGCTGCGCGCGCCGAAGTCCGGTGAGCAGGACGACCAGATGGCGCCCAGGCTGGCCGTGGCGAGCAGGCCGATGACCGCCTCGGGGACGTTCGGCAGCAGCGCGGCGACCCGGTCGCCGCGGGCGACGCCGAGCTCACGCAGGCCGCGCGCGACGCGCGCCACCTGCTGGGCAAGTTGCCCGTAGGACAGGCTCCCGGCCTCGGCTCGTTCGGAATCAAAGATGATCGCCGTGCGGTCGGGATCGGTCCACGCGGTCCTCAGCGCGTTACGGGCGTAGTTCAGCGTGGCACCGGGGAACCACCGGACGTCCGGCATGACCTCGCCGGCCAGGACCGGGCCTTCGCCGCGGTCGCCGAGCACGTCGAAGTAGTCCCAGACCGCCGACCAGAAGGCGGCGGGATCCGTCACCGACCAGCGCCACAGGTCCTCGTACCCGGCGTGACCCCGGCCGAGCCAGCTCATGAAGCGGGTGACCCTGGCGTCGCGGACCGTCTTGTCGTCTGGCTCCCACAGCACCGCGCCGTAGCCACGGCCGGTCAGGTCACCCTCGCTGGCTTCCATGCTCTCAGCATCGTGCCATCCCGGCGCGGATAGCAACGCCCGCGCGGTGCGATTGTGGCACAAATCATGCGATTAATCCCCTGGCGGGAGGTTCCGTCAGGCGGGTGATGAGGGCGGTCAGCCCGGCCGTGTCGGTGAGGTCGGGCAGCACGGCGTCGGCGCCCGCGTCACGCAGTTCGGCCGCGGTGGCCCGGCCGCTGGCCACGGCGAGCGACCGGGCGCCGCCGATCCTGGCCGCGTCCACATCCCTGGGCGAGTCCGCCACGTACACGGTGACTTCCTCGCCGAAGGTCACCTTGTGCTTGTCCGACGCCCGCTCCCTGGCCACCCGGAGCAGGGTGCCCTTGGGGTAGGCCTCGTTTCCGTAGCCGCCGATGTCGAAGTCGACGTAGCTATCGAGGCCGAACGCGCGCAGTTTCAGCATGGCGTTCGGCTTGCTGCTGCCGGTCAGCACGGTCTGCACCGTCTTGTCCGCCGGCTCGTCCGCCGGCTTGTCCGCCGGGCCGTCGAGCTTGGCCACGGCCGCCAGCGCTTCGGCCGCGCCGGGCAGCAACTGGCCCTCGCGGACCAGGTCGTCCCGGCGGGCGTAGAGGGCGGCGGCCAGTTCGGCGCTGAACGGCTCGAGCAGGGGCACGGCCTCACCGCCGGCGTTCAGGTCGGCGGCGTTCAGCGCGAGCGCGTCGAAGAAGATCTCCGACTCGGACCGTCCCGCGGTCTGCGGCAGCTTGATGAGCGGCCTCCCGGTGACGGCCGGGAACGCCTCGGCGTACGCCGCCCTCGTCACCCGGACGACATCGACCAAGGTCAGGTCGATGTTCCACAGAACAAGCCGGTGAATGACGCCCTCCGCTGCTCTCGGCTAACCCATGTGAGGGTATCGGTAGTCCGACGGGGGCACGAAGAGTTCCTTGATCGCGCGAGCGCTCACCCAGCGGATCAGGTTGAACACCGAGCCGGCCTTGTCGTCGGTGCCGCTGGCCCTGGCGCCGCCGAACGGCTGCTGGCCGACAACCGCGCCGGTCGGCTTGTCGTTGATGTAGAAGTTGCCCGCCGAGTACCTGAGCGCCTCTGTGGCCTGGACGATGGCGGCGCGGTCCGTGGCCAGGATCGAGCCGGTCAGTGCGTAGGGCGCGACGTCGGCGGCCTGGGTCAGCGTTCGTTCGTAGGCCGAAGGGTCGGCGTCGGGATAGACGTGCACGGCCAGGATCGGGCCGAAGTACTCGGTGGTGAAGATCTCGTCGGCCGGGTCGGGGCTGGCCAGCACCGTCGGCCTGACGAAGAAGCCCTCGCTGTCGTCGGCCTGGCCCCCGGCCAGGATCTCGATCGACGGCGTGTTCCTGGCCCGGTCGAGCGCGGCGGCGTGCTTGGCGAACGCCCGGGAGTCGATCACGGCGCCCATGAACAGCGACAGGTCGGACGCCACGTCGCCCATGGTCAGCGCCTGGACCTGGGCGAGGAAGTCGTCCTTGGTCCTGTTCCAGAGCGACTCGGGGAGGTAGGCGCGGGAGGCCGCGGAGCACTTCTGGCCCTGGTAGTCGAACGCGCCGCGGATCAGCGTGGGCGCTATCGCGGCGGGGTCCGCTGACGGATGGACGATCACGAAGTCCTTGCCGCCGGTCTCGCCCACCACTCGCGGGTAATTCCGGTACCTGGTGATGTTCTCGCCCACGGTCCGCCACAGGTGCTGGAAGGTCGCGGTGGATCCGGTGAAGTGGATGCCGGCCAGGTCGGGGTGGGTCAGCGCGACCCTGGACACCGCCTGCCCGTCGCCGGTGACCAGGTTGATCACTCCCGGCGGCAGCCCGGCCGCCTCGAGCAGGCGCATCGTGTAGTGCGCGGCTAGCTGCTGGGTCGGCGACGGCTTCCACACCACCACGTTGCCGAGCAGGGCGGGCGCGGTCGGCAGGTTGCCCGCGATCGAGGTGAAGTTGAACGGGGTGATGGCCAGCACGAAGCCCTCGAGCGGGCGGTACTCCATCCGGTTCCATATGCCGGGCGCCGATTCCGGCTGCTCGCTGAGGATCTTCCTGGCGTAGGAGACGTTGTAACGCCAGAAGTCGATCATCTCGCAGGCCGCGTCGATCTCCGCCTGGTAGGGCGACTTGGACTGGCCGAGGACGGTGGCGGCGTTGATGGTGGCGCGCCACGGCCCGGCCAGCAGTTCGGCCGCCTTGAGGAAGACCGCGGCCCGGTCGTCGAAGTCCAGCGCGCGCCAGCCGGGCGCCGCCTGCTTGGCCGCGTAGATCGCGGCGGCCACGTCCACGTCGGTGGCGTTGCCGTACTGGCCGAGGACGTGGTTCTTGTTGTGGGGCTCAACTACGTCGATCAGGTCACCGGCTGGCATCTGCTGGCGGCCGTCGATGGTCATGGTGAGTTCGGCCTGCTGGCCGGCGAGTTCCTTGATCTTGCTCTCCAGCGCGGCCCGCTCGTGGCTGCCCGGCTGGTACTGCCTGACCGGCTCGTTGACCGGCACAGGAGTCCTGGAGACGGCGTCCATCACGATCGCTCCTGGCGTTCGTCGCGTGTATTGCGGATATCCGTATCGTCGCACGACTTGCGGATGGCCGTGTCCCCGCTGTGTCCCCGCCAGCGTCCCCGCCAGCGTCGTCGCCAGCGTCCTCGTACGAGCCGCCGGGCGGATTGGCGGGGCCTTGTGCCCGGCCGGTTATCCGGCCGGTTATCCGGCCAGGTAGGACAGTTCCTGAGTGGCGTACCAGCCGAGTTCGTGGCCCTCGGCCCCGTCCACCGCGAACCTGGCGTCGTCATCGCCCGCGTCGGCCGCGTCGAGCGCGTCGGCCGCGGTGCGCACGTCGGGTCCGGCCTCGGTGGCGTCCACGTGCGCCGAAGCCAGCTTGTCGACCGGGATCGCCGCGGTGACCAGCACGCGGGCGGGCTCGCGGTCTCTGGCGTCCAGCTTCACCTGGTCGGCCGGGATCTCGGCGGCCAGCACCACACGGCGGGGCGGGGCGGCGGGGTCCGCTGCGAGCATCCGGAGGGAGGCGCGGGCCGCCTCGGTCAGCGCGGCGTACTCGAGTTCTTCCTCGTCGCCGCTCGCGTACGCCTCGCGCAGCGCGGGCGTGACCGCGTACCCGGGCTGCTGGCCCAGGGCTGCGCCAATACCGGAACCGGCGCTCGATCCGGCGCTCGATCCGGGCTGGCCGGCCCGGAGGGCCTCGGCCAGCGCCGGGAGCGTCGACGGCAGGAACACGCGCATGGTGCCCCAGAGTCTGCCACAGTCGACGGCGCGCTAGCCAAGCGAGTCGTCGGTGGCGGGCGGGTTTCGTTTCGGGGGTTCGGCTGTGCCGGCGGGGCCGGGGGCGGCGGGTGCGGCGAGGGAGGTGACCACGGTCCTGACCGCCTCCTCGAGCGGGACGTGCTCCCAGAGCCTGACCACGGTCCAGCCGGCCAGGATCAGCGCCGCGTCGTTGATCCGGTCCCGCTCGACGTTCTTGATCAGCTTCGGGCCCCAGTACCACTCGTTCGCCCGCGGCTTGGACCCGTGCTCCGGGCAGGCATGCCAGAAGCAGCCGTCCACGAAGACGGCCACCTTCCGCGCGGTGAACGCGATGTCGGGCCGGACCCGGCGGCCCCCGCCCAGGTCGAGCCGGTAGTCCTTGCGGTAGCGGTATCCGAGCCGGTGCAGGGCGTGCCGCAACGCCAGTTCCGGCTTGGTGTCCGTCCGCCGGTTGGCCCTCATGTTCGCCGACCTGCCCTCGCTGGAGGGATGCGGGTAGTCCGCCACGCCTGACAGGCTAGCCCGGACGATATCGCCACCGCCCGGGGGTTATCGCATCGTGTTGCCAGGTTTGGTGTTACGAGTCCTGGCCTGGTGGGGGCGGTGCTCCGTTGAGCGGCACGCCGAGCAGGTCCTGCACGGCCGCAACCGTCTGCGCCGCCTCGGTGTGGTGCACGCCGGTCATGCCGCACGCGGCGGCCGCCGCCACGTTCGCCTCCATGTCGTCGATGAAGACACACTGTTCGGGCTCCAGGCCGAGGCTCTTCGCCGCGTGCAGGAAGATGGCCTCCTCCGGCTTGCGCATACCGCACTCGCCGGAGATCACCACGGCGTCGAACAGGCCGGGGAAGTCCGCGCGCGGGTACTCGTCACATCCCCAGGAATTGGACAGCAGGCCGGTACGGAAGCCGGCGCCGCGCACCGCGCGGATCATGTCGTACATGGCGGGCACCGACGTGCTCGCCGCGAACATGCGCTGCAGCATCCCCTCGGCGATCACGGCCTCGCCGTCGGCGCGGAGCAACCGGGCCGCGAGGATCTGCTCGAACTCGGCGCCCGAGCTCTCGCCGCGCTCCAGCGCGTGGACCGGGTTCTGGCTGGCGTCGGGGCCATAGGCGTCGAAGACCCAGGAGCGCATCACGGTGCGGTAGCTGTCCCAGTCGATGCCGTCGGCCTGGATCCAGGCCTGGACCGTGGTCAGGATCGGGGTGGTCAGCACCCCGCCCCAGTCGATGATGACGCCCCGCAATTGTGCACCATTAATCACGATAACAATTTTAAACGCCAATTCGCCTAGGGCGGGAACGTCGCTTGCCGAGCCCGTGAAGGGGCAGTGACCAGCCAGGACGTCAGAATGTCGGTAGGCCGGGGTACAACCGTGTGCAGCCGGAGAGTATGCGGACGCCGCCCGCGACGTTCGCGGTCGTTCGCATTCTCCGGACTGGAAGGCGGAACATGCCGTCTGCCCGCACTCCCGACACGTCATCCGCTCCTTCGGCCCCTGGGTCGGCCCCTGGGTCAGCCCCTGGGTCGGCCACTCCCCCGCCGTCTGCTCCACGGACGGCTCCGGCGGCCGCTGCGCTGCCGCCCTCTCCGGCGCCCGCTCCGGCGACCTCTCCCGCGACCTCTCCCGCGGCCTCCTTCGGCGGGCTCCGGCTCATCGAGGTTCCCGGCGCCTGGCCGCCCTATGACTGCGAGGTGCACGGGGCCGCGTGCCCGGCGGGGAGCGAGGTATCTGTCGCCAGTTCGTACGCCGGCCGGGACCCGGGCGCACCCGGAGGGGCCGAGCCGCCCGGTCCTTCTCTCACGTTCAGCGCGAGCCAGTCCGCCGAAGGGACAGCGGACCCCGCGGTCGCGTGGTCCAGGCAGTTCGCCCAGGTGCTCGCGGAAATCCTGGCCGGCGCCCGGTCGCCGAGACAACTCACTCCCTGGACGACCGAACGAGTCCGGGAGCGGATCAGCCTGCTCACCCAGACCCTCGCCCCGGGTCAGAGGCCCAGGATCCGGCGCATCATGACGTCACGGCCCGCGGCGCGGGTGGTGGAGATGACCGTCGTGCTCAGCATCGGGCCGCGGTCCCGCGCGCTGGCCCTGCGCCTGGAGCACCTGCCCGGCCGCCGTCCCGCTCCCGGGCTGCCGGCCCGCCCGGCGCGATGGCTCTGCACCGAGATCGAGGTCGGCTAGAGCGTGTCCCTTTAGGTCGAGGCGGGCGGCCCGGCTGGTACGGGTGCGCCGTGCGGGGCCGGCCGGCTCGGGCGGTCCGCCGCGGGCGCGGCGTCCTTTCCGGCCGAACGGGCGGGCTATCCGCCTAGCACCACGGCTCACGCGGGGATCGCGGTACACACGGGCATCATCGAGCCGGGGCGCCTGGCTCAGGGCGAACCGCCACGATGTCACATCGTGGCGGTCCTGACCGCATCAATGTCACATCGTTGCGGTTCGGCGGCACGGGGCGCTGGTGCCGATGTGAAAGGAGCTGCGTCTGGGAATTGGTTAGATACGGGGGGTGCGGGAGTGACTGGAGTCAGCTTTCAGCTTGGGTGCGGCCCAGGGCGCTAGGCCGTACCGGCTAGGCGTCGGGGCGGGTGCGGGGGTCGCCGTGGCAGCGCTTGTACTTCCGGCCCGAACCACACGGGCACGGGTCGTTGCGGCCGACCTGGGCGAAGTCGTCGCGCCCGCCCGGGCCGGAGCTGGTCTCCACGTGCGTCCCGCCGTCGACGGACGGGGCCGAGTACTGCAGCCGCTGCTGCCGGCGCGGGGCGAACGCGGCCGGGACCGGCGCGCCCTGGCCGCCCGGCGCGCCCTGGCCGCCGGGAGCGTTCTGGCCGCCGGGAGCGTTCTGGCCGCCGGGAGCGTTCTGGCCGCCCGCGGGGGATCCGGGCCGCCGGGCGTGGGCGCCGCCGCCGGACCGGCCGTCCCGCCGGCCCGACTGGCCCTGCTGGCCCTGGCCGCCGCTGACGCGGCCATCGCGCCTCGGCGCCGCGGTACCGCCCTGGGCGCCCCGGCCGTCACCGGTCCCGGTCGGCGCGGCGCCGCGGGCGGGTGCTCCGCCGGAGCGGCCCTGGGCGGGTGCTCCGCCGGAGCGGCCCTGGGCGGGTGCTCCGCCGGAGCGGCCCTGGGCGGGAACCCCGCCAGGGGCACCCCGGTCGACCGTCCCGGGGGCGCCGGGGGGAGCGCCGACCGCGGGAACGGGAGCGGGAGCGGTGCCGCCGGGCAATACGGCCCCGGGCGGCGTGTCCTGCTGTTCCTCGACGATCGGGTTCTCCTGGACCTGGACCTCGAGGTTGAACAGCAGCCCGACGGACTCTTCCTTGATCCCCTCCATCATGGCGCTGAACATGTCGTAGCCCTCGCGCTGATACTCGATCAGCGGGTCGCGCTGGCCGTAGCCGCGCAGGCCGATGCCCTCGCGCAGGTAGTCCATCTCGTACAGGTGCTCGCGCCACTTGCGGTCCAGGACGGAGAGGATCACCCGCCGCTCGACCTCGCGCATGACTTCCGAACCAAACTCCTGCTCACGCCGCTCGTACGCGGCCTGCGCATCGGCGATCACCGCCTCGGTGATGAACTCGCCGGTGAGCCCGGCCCGGTCGCCGCCCGCCTCGTCGATGACCTCGTCGACGGTGAGGGTGATCGGGTACAGCTGCCGGAAGGCCCGCCAGAGCTTGTCGAGGTCCCACTCCTCCGGGTAGCCCTCGCTGGTCTCGCCCGTGACGTACCCGGCGGCCACCTCGTCGAGCATCTCGCCGATCTGCTCGTGCAGGTCGGCGCCCTCGAGCACCTTGCGGCGCTCGCCGTAGATGACCTGGCGCTGCCGGTTCAGCACGTCGTCGTACTTCAGGACGTCCTTGCGGATCTCGAAGTTCTGCTGCTCGACCTGGGTCTGGGCGGACCTGATGGCGCGGGTGACGACCTTGGACTCGACCGGGACGTCCGGCGGGATGCTCAGCCGCTCCATGATCGCGCCGACCCGTTCGGAGTTGAACATCCGCATCAGGTCGTCTTCCAGCGACAGGTAGAACCGGCTCTCGCCCGGGTCGCCCTGACGCCCGGACCGCCCCCGGAGCTGGTTGTCGATGCGTCGTGACTCATGCCGTTCGGTACCCAGGACGTACAGGCCGCCGGCCTCGACCACTTCCTCGTGCTCCTCGGCCACCGCCCGCTTGGCCTTGGCCACCGCCTCCGGCCAGGCCGCCTCGTAGTCCTCCGGCGTCTCGGCCGGGGACAGGCCGCGCTGGTGCAGTTCGGCGTCGGCGATGAACTCGGGGTTCCCGCCGAGCATGATGTCGGTGCCGCGGCCGGCCATGTTAGTGGCCACGGTGACCGCGCCGCGCCGCCCGGCCTGGGCGATGATCGTGGCCTCCCGCTCGTGGTACTTGGCGTTCAGCACCTCATGCGGAACCCCGCGCCGCTTGAGCATCTTGGACAGGATCTCGGACTTCTCCACGCTGACCGTGCCGACCAGGACCGGCTGCCCGGCCTGGCGCCGCTCGTAGATGTCCTCGACGCACGCCTCGAACTTGGCCTGTGCGCTCTGGTAGATGACGTCGGCCTCGTCGTCGCGGATCATCGGCTTGTTGGTCGGGATCGGGACCACGCCGAGCTTGTAGATCGAGTGGAACTCGTTGGCTTCGGTCGTCGCCGTGCCGGTCATGCCGGCCAGCTTGTCGTAGAGCCGGAAGTAGTTCTGCAGGGTGATCGTGGCGAGCGTCTGGTTCTCGTCCTTGATCGCCACGCCTTCCTTGGCCTCGATGGCCTGGTGCATGCCCTCGTTGTAGCGCCTGCCGTGCAGGATGCGGCCGGTGAACTCGTCCACGATCAGGATCTCGCCGTTCATCACGACGTAGTCCTTGTCCTTCTTGTACAGCTCCTTGGCCTTGATGGAGTTGTTCAGGAAGCTGACCAGGGGCGTGTTGACCGGGTCGTAGAGGTTGTCGATGCCGAGCCAGTCCTCGACCTTCTGGACGCCGGATTCCATGATGCCGATGGTCTTCTTCTTCTCGTCGACCTCGTAGTCACCCTCGCCGTCCTCGCCGCGGCGCAGCCGGGGCGCGATCTTGGCGAACTCGGTGTACCAGCGCGGGCTCTGCTCGGCCGGGCCGCTGATGATCAGCGGGGTGCGCGCCTCGTCGATCAGGATCGAGTCCACCTCGTCGACGATCGCGTAGCTATGGCCGCGCTGGACGCAATCCTCGAGCTGCCAGGCCATGTTGTCACGCAGGTAGTCGAAGCCGAACTCGTTGTTGGTGCCGTAGGTGATGTCGGCGGCGTACTGCTTGCGGCGGGTGGGCGGGTCCATGTCGCCGAGGATCACGCCCACCTCGAGGCCGAGGAAGTGGTGCACCCGGCCCATCCACTCCGAGTCGCGCTTGGCCAGGTAGTCGTTGACCGTGACGACGTGCACGCCATCGCCGGCGAGCGCGTTGAGGTAGGCCGGGAACACGCCGGTCAGCGTCTTGCCCTCACCGGTCCTCATCTCAGCGATGTTGCCCAGGTGCAGCGCGGCGGCGCCCATCAGCTGGACGTCGAAGGCCCGCTGGCCGAGGGTGCGCTTGGCGGCCTCGCGCACGGCGGCGAAGGCCTCAGGCAGGAGATCATCGAGCGTTTCCCCGTCGGCGTACCGCTGCCGGAACTCCCCGGTGAGGTCGCGCAGGTCGGCGTCGCTCATCGCGACGAACTCGTCCTCGATGGAGTTGATCTGCTCGCTGATCCGCTTCAGCTTGCGCAGCAGCCGTCCTTCGCCAGCGCGAAGGACGCTATCGATGATCGGTGGCACTTTGCGTCGCGCTCCTCGCGGATCGTCCTAACCCTCATAATGACCGGTGACCGTGAACCGGTTCCCGTTCATCGCCCCAACATGTCATCGTAGGCGAGATGAGGCACCAAACCGAGTCGCCCGGATGAGCGCAGCGTCAACATCGGGCCTCTGGGGGCCGGCTGGTGCTCAGTCTCGCACCTCCCGGAGAATAATAGGAGCGTTGACGAGCGAGAGGAGCTAAGGGTGACCGAGCAGCCGGCATCAGGGACGGTGGTCGGGGACACCGGATCGCACGGTCTCGACGCGCACACTGGCCAGACGTACGAGCACGAGGAGTACCACGGCCGGCCGGCCTCCTGGGTGGCGGTCGCGGTCATCGTCATCGGCTTCGTCATCGGCGGGATCGCGCTGCCCGTCGGCCCGTCCTGGGTGCTGTTCTGGGTCGGCGTGGCGATCGCGGTGGTCGGCGGCATCATCGCCGCGGCCGTCCGGATCATGGACGACTGGTACTAAGTCCCTAACGAGCCGGGTTTTCGCCCTCGCTCACCCTCCCTCACGCGCGCGGCCCGGGTCGTGAACCCGGGCCTTCCGCGCGTTCGGGGGCAGATGCGCTGGGGCGCGGAAATGTCGGGGGTGGCGGTTATGGTGTGGATCTATGGATGCGCCCGCGGCTGAGGTGACGCTCTCCCCCGACGACGTCCGCCGGATGACGCTGCGCGCGCAGGGGTTCCTGGGCGCGACGCCGTGGCACCGGTCGCGGGCTTCAAGGGCCGGGGTCACCGCGATGCTCCGCCGGGTCGGCGCGGTGCAGCTAGACACGATCAGCGTGCTGGCGCGCTCGCACGAGCTGGTCGCCTACGCCCGGCTGGGCCCGGTGTCCAGGCACGCCATCGAGCAGGCCTACTGGCACGCCAGCCGGCCCGCCGCCTTCGAGTACTGGGCGCATGCGGCCTGCGTGCTGCCGATCGAGCAGTGGCCGTACTTCGCCTTCCGCCGCCGCGCGTTCAAGGCCAAGGGCGAGCGGTGGCACCAGATCACGCCGGAGACCTGCGAGAAGGTACTGGCCCGGCTGCGCGCCGAGGGCCCGCTGACGGCGACCCAGCTGGGCGGGGCCAAGGGGGGCGGGCCGTGGTGGGACTGGTCCGACACCAAGATCGCGGTGGAATGGCTGCTCGACACCGGCGAGGTCATCTGCGTCCGGCGGACCGGCTGGCGGCGGGTCTACGACGTGCCCGAACGAGTGCTGCCGCAGGAGTTGCTCGGCGCCGAGCCCTCCGATGCCGAGTGCCTCGCCCACCTGGCCGGGGTGAGCGCCCGGGCGCTCGGCGTGGTCACCCGGGCGGACCTGACCGAGTATCACCGGCTCCACTTCACGCACTCCCGGATGCTGACCGACGCCGCGCTGGCGGCCGGGCTGACCCCGGTGGCGATCGCGGGCCCGTCCGGCGCCGTGCCAGGCTGGGCCGACCCGGCCGCGCTGGCCGAGGAGGCGGCCGGACGCCGCGGGCGCCACCGGGTCACGCTGCTCTCCCCGTTCGACTCGCTGATCTGGGACCGCAAGCGGACCCGGCAGATGTTCGGCTTCACGCACGGCATCGAGGCCTACGTGCCCAAGCCCAAGCGGGTGCACGGCTACTACGCCATGCCGCTGCTCGCCGGCGGCCGCCTGGCCGGCCGGGCCGACCCGGCCAGGGAAGGCAAGACCCTGGTTGCCCGCCAGGTATCGCTGGACCGCGCCACAGCGGCCGAACCCATGGCCCAGGCTCTCCGCGAAGCCGCCGCCTGGGTCGGCTGCGACGATGTCCGCCTCGAGCGAGTAGAGCCCGCCCAGTGGGCTCCCCGCCTCGCCTCCGCCCTCACCCAGGTGAGCTGAGGGACCGGACTAACTGAATTCGATCAGCTTCTGGCGAACGGCGATCATCACGGCTTCCATCCGGGAGTGGATCTGCAGCTTCTCCAGGATGTTCCTGACGTGGTTCTTCACCGTGTTCTCCGAGATGAACAGCTCTTTGGCGATGTCGCGGTTGTTCATGCCACGGGCGACGAGCTTGAGCACCTCCATCTCGCGGTCGGTGAGCTTGGGCGGGGCGACGTGCTGGGTCTGCTCTTCCTCCGTGTCACGTTTGGCCAGCGTGGCGAACTCGCTGAGCAGCTTGCCCGCCATCGAGGGGTTGATCAGGGACTGGCCTCCGTGCACCGCCCGGACCGCCTCGGCCACCTCGTCCAGCGGGATGTCCTTCAGCAGGTAGCCGCTGGCGCCCGCCCGGATCGCCTCGAACAGGTCCTCTTCCTCGTCGCTGATCGTCAGCATCACGATCTTCGCGCTCGGCGCGACCTCCTTGGTGGCGCGGCACGCCTCGATGCCGCTGCTCTTCGGCATCCGGATGTCCATGAGCACGACGTCAGGCAGCGACTCGCCGGCCACGGTCACCGCCTCTGTCCCGTCGCTCGCCTGCCCCACCAGGTCGATGTCGTCCTCTTCCTCGAGGACCATCTCCAGGCCGCGCCGGAACAAAGCATGGTCATCCGCGATCAGCACCCGGATAGGATCCTGGCGCTTTCCCTTATCAGCCCGCCGAGCAGCAGTAATCGACCTGTCGCTCATGGCGCTCACTTGGTTGCCTCCCTCAGGGGAACACCGCCCGCATCCGCCGCACCATACCGCCAGGCCGACCATGGCTGGTACGAACGTCTGTGATCAGACTCTTACCGACCTCGGGCCATGATGCAAGCCGGGCCCGGTGCGGGCCCGGCCTGCATCGCGGCTTAACGCCAGGGGAAACCAGGCCGGACGGCTGGGAACTACTCCTCTACCAGGCGGATCACCCCGTAGTCGTAGCCACGGCGGCGGTAGACGACACTGAAGCGGTCGCAATCGCGGTCATGGAAAAGGTAGAAGTCGTGGCCGACGAGTTCCATCTGGAGCAGGGCCTGATCGATGGTCATCGGGCTGGCGGCGTGCACCTTCTCGCGCAGGATCAGCGGGCCGTCGCCCTCCATCTGGATCGGGACCAGGCCGCTTTCTGGTTCGGCCTGATCCGGGTCGGAACGATCGCCGGCGTCGCCGGTCCCTGAGCGCGCGACCCCGTGGCCGTTCAGCGTCGCGGCGGCTGCGGGAGGTCCCGCCCCTGGACCCGGCGGTGCATCCGGCATCGCGCCGGGCAGCACGCCTGGCGACCGGACCGATACGGTGTCCTTGACCTTGCGCCGGTCGGCGGCCCGGCGCAGGCGGGACTCGAGCTTGGCGAAGGCGAGGTCGAGCGCGGCGTACCTGTCGTCCGCGGCCGCCTCGGCCCTGATCGCGGGACCACGGGACCGGATGGTCAGCTCGACCCGCTCACGGCGGTCAGACTGCCTCGGGTTGCGTTCTTCGGAGACCTCCACGTCGATCCGCACCGCCTTCTGATCAAGCTTCTCGAGCTTGGCTAGCTTGGCGGCCGCGTGCTGACGGAAACGTGCCGGGACAGTGATGTGACGTCCTCTGACTATGACTTCCATCTCGATCCCCCTTCCAGTCCGATATCGCCCAATTCGTTGAAACTCGACCCGATTGGACTTTGCCTGCGTGAGGTGGGTGGCACTCGCCCGGCCAACCTGGTCTTCGACCCCACATTCGCCTGCTGAGGGGTTCGCGGCCTCTTCTGTGCCACTACTGCCCTTCTCCCTACCCGGGAGACTCGGTATCTCCCGTCGAGGCAGGACTTACTTCTAAGCCGCACCGTGATCAGTCGACGAGAAGTCGCCTTACGTGGGCCGTTTCGCCTGCGGCTGGCATCGGCTTGCCTGGCGTGGCGCCCCCTGGGGGTACCACGCCCGGCGCAACCACGGGCCCGGGCGAGTGCCATGTCTGAACGCTAGCTTGCCTGAGCCTGAATGTCAGGGGGGACTTGTAGGCGATCGATCACAAATCGTCACATTACGACTGCATAACGTTGACCGGGGTCGGGAGAGGCTGCGGATCGGGTTACGGCTGGGGCACGGACGAGATGGCGGGGGCCTGGAACGCCGGGTACTGGCCTCCGCTGCCGAGCGGCTGCCAGGGTCCCTCGAGGCCCGCCGCGACCTCCATCCGGTTCTGCGTCATCCCGACCACCAAGGTGTTCCTGGCGCTGTTGGCGGTGATGGAGATCGCGCCGGGGAGCACACCGGACAGCTTGGTGGCCGGCTGCCCGTCCACCGGGACCTCCCACAGCGAGGTCTTGTCCCCCGCGCCGTCGAGTACGAGCAGGTGATCGGCGTCATACCAGGTCAGCGCGACCGGGTTGGGGACGTTCGGCCCGAGCTGGACGGTCGAGCCGATGGACGTGCGCTGGAGCGGGCTGGCCGACGAGCCGGAGCCTGGCTTGCCGCTGTTGATCGCCGCGAGCTCGACCTCGGGACCCGAGAGGGCCCGCAGGACGGCGGCGACCCGGACGCCGTCCGGAGCGATGCTCATGTCAAGGATCTTGCCGTCTGGAGGAAAGCCGTTGGGGATCTGGCTATGGTTGCCGCTGTTGCTGGTCTGCAGGACCATCGTGGTGGTGCTGCCCTGAGCGACCCACAGGTAATCCCGGCGGTCCCAGCTGATCGCGGTGACGCCCGGCAGGGACAGCGTGCTGTACGGCTTGGTGGCACCGGCTGCCCATAGGCTGACGGTGTTCCCGTCCGACGCGACCCCCGCCAGGTACTTGCCGTCGGGGGACACCGCGACCATGGACAGCGGCGCCACGGTGTGCGGCTGAGCCGGCGGCGTGGCCTGCACGGTGGCCTGCACGGAGGACTTGCAAGGCGGTTCGAGCTGGACCGCGCCGGTCCGGCTGAAGACCGGCAGGACCAGCCCTACCGCGCCGGCGGTCACCTGGGTCTCCGGCGCGCACCGGGACCAGGCCTGCCCGTTGGCGACGTAGTAGAAGGTCGATGACGTGGCGGGCGGATACGGGTTCTTGCACTCGTACATGGCTTGCTTCAGTGCCGGGCTCTGCCCGATGGCCCCGGGCGCGATGGCCCCGGGACATGGCTGGGCTTTGCCCGGCGTCCACGGCTTGCCGTTGAACTCGAGCTGGACCGCCTGGATGTTCGCCGTGCTGCCCGGCGGGCTGCCCGGCTGCCCGGTCAGGGTCCACACCAGCTGCGCGGCCATCTGCTGGCGGGCCAGGGGACCCGCACTCGCGGCCACGCCGGTGAGGTTGACCGTCGCGGTGGTTCCGTCCACGGTCACGTTGATGTTCCTGGCGCTGGAGCGAGGAGGAAACGCAGTGACGGCCGGCGGGGTGGGGTTGCCCTGGTCTCGCAGCCAGACCGGCTGCGGGTTGGCCAGCAGCGCCGTGACCAGGTTGGTCGCCAGGGACGTCGACGAGGTCCCGGCCGGCACGAAGACCGCGTCGGGCACGAGCACCTGTCCGGTCGAGTCGAAGAAGTACAGGTCCTGCGGCTTGTAGACCTGGGCGAAGTCGGGCTCGGTGAGCATCCGGTTCTTCGGCGGGTTCGTGATCCGCCACTGGTTGCCCTGCTTCACCAGGGTGAAGTGCTGTTCGGCGGTCTGCGTCCCGTGGAGGCCCTGCTGCGCCCCGACGTACTGGCCGGTCCCGTTGAACGATGCCTGCACCGCGCCGGAGACATCCACCATGGCCGTCTTTCCGTCGAGGCTGTAGGTGGCCACGGGAGACACGCTGACGTGGTCGACCACCGTGACCGACCAGTTCGGCGCCCAGTTCTTGCTGGCCGGGTCGGCCAGGTACTCCCCGGCGATCGTCGAGTAGGCCGGATAGCTGACGGTCGCGTTCAGGTACCCGGTCACGATGTCGGACGGAGCCCAGCCGGACTGGGGTCCGGCCGGGACCGCCCCGATGAAGTCGGAGTCCTGCGAGGTGTTCTGGGGGGTCGCGCTGAACGTGCCGGGCGAGCCGCTGTCCGGCATGCCCACGCAGCCCGCCACGGAGGCGGCCACGGCGGCCAGCACGCACGCTCGCCAGGCCCGTGTAAGCCAGCACCGGGTCAGCCAGCACCGTGTAAGCCAGCACCGGGTCAGCCGACGGCGCACGGGCCGTGAGCCCGCGCTAACCATGCGAGGCCACCTCGGTGATCTCGGTTGCGGACCGGGCGCCCGCGCCCAGGTCGGTGGCTGCGACCTCGGCCTCGTCCGGCCCGAGCGGCAACGGCGAGCCGACGAGTTCCTGCCCGGCGACCCGCGGCAGGGTCAGCCGGAACACCGAGCCCTTGCCCCGCTCGCCCCATGCCTGCAGCCAGCCGCCGTGCAGTCGTGCGTCCTCGAGCGAGATGGCCAGGCCCAGGCCGGTGCCGCCGGTGTTGCGGGCGCGCGCCGGGTCGGCCCGCCAGAACCGGTCGAAGACCTTCTGCTCCTCACCGGACCGCAGCCCCACGCCGTAATCCCTGACCGAGACGGCCACCGCGTCGCTGTCCATGGCCGTGGTGACCACCACTTCCTTGCCCTCGCCGTGCTCGACCGCGTTCACCAGGATGTTGCGCAGGATGCGCTCGACCCGGCGGCGGTCGGCCTCGGCGAAGCAGCCGGTCGCGGGCAGCCGGAACTCGATCCGGCTGCCGCGGCGCTCGGCCAGCTGCTGTGCGTCGTCGGCCGAACGCCGCACCAGGTCGCACACGTCCACGAGGTCGGCGTCCAGCGTGGCCGCGCCCGCGTCGAACCTGCTGATCTCGAGCAGGTCGACCAGCAGCGACTCGAACCGGTCCAGCTGGCTCGCCAGCAGCTCCACCGACCGGCCGGCCGCCGCGTCCAGCTCCGCCCGGGCCTCGAAGAGCAGGTCGGCGGCCATCTTGATGGTGGACAGCGGCGTCCTGAGCTCGTGCGACACGTCCGAGACGAACTGCCGCTGCACGTTCGACAGGTCCTCGAGCTCGTGGAGCTTGCCCTGCAGGCTGGCCGCCATGTCGTTGAAGGACGTCGCCAGGGCCGCGAGGTCGTCCACGCCGTGCACCTGCATGCGCTCGCCCAGGTGCCCGGCCGAAACGCGCTGAGCGGCCCGGGCGGCGCGCCGGACCGGCAGCACCACCCACCGGGTCACCAGCGACGCGATCGCGGCCAGCAGCACGATGACGGCCAGGGCCACGCCGACCAGAACGCGCTGCACCAGCATCAGCGTGGCCTGCTGCTGGGTGAAAGGGAACACGTAGTACAGCTGGTAGAACCCGCCGAGCGGGACGCCGACGGCCAGGGCGGGTACCGAGGTGCCCGAGCTGTAGACCAGCGTGGTCGGCTCGTAGGCGGGCGGGACGGTGTTCTTGTTGTCGAACTTCTCGCTCTTCTGCTCGTCCTTCACCTTGGTGATCAGCGTCTGCGGGATCGTCGCGGTGATGTCGACGTTGCTCTGGCCGACCCAGTGGACGATGGCGGGGTCGATGTTGGTCAGCTGCATGAAGACCAGGTAGCTGCCGGTGGTCCCGCTCGGCTGCTGCAGCGCCCGGGTGGTGGTGGTGGCCACGTCCACGATGGTGGACGTGTCGGTGGCCGAGGACGGCGTGAGCACGTTCACGCTCGACTGCCCGATCGCGCTCGTCCGGCCGTTCCTGACCAGGGCATCCGCCGAGTTCTCCGCGTTGCTGAGCAGGCCGGCCGCGACCGACTGGATCAGGAAGAATCCGAGTACCGCGATGACCAGGACGGACAGGAGCAGCGTGGTGGAGACCACCCGCAGCTGCAGCGACCGGTGCCAGCGCAGCCTGAGCTGCGCGACGGCGCTGCGCTGCCAGCGGCGGCCGACCCGCAGCCAGCGCTTGGACCGGACGGGCAGGTGCCGGATGATGGCCCGGCCGACGGTAGACCGCCGGAAGGAAGTGACCCAGTTCCGCTGCCTGCCCGCGCGCGCCGCCGTCACTTTCAACAACCTGGACTCAGCCAGGGCCTGCCTTGTAGCCGACACCGCGGACCGTGACGACGATCTCGGGGTGCTCGGGATCCTTCTCGATCTTCGCGCGCAGCCGCTGCACGTGCACGTTGACCAGCCTGGTGTCCGCGGCGTGCCGGTAACCCCAGACTTGTTCGAGCAGGACCTCCCGGGTGAATACCTGCCTCGGCTTGCGAGCCAGCGCGACCAGCAGGTCGAACTCGAGCGGGGTGAGGTTGAGCGTCTCCCCGTCGCGCTTGACAGAATGGCCGGCCACGTCGATGACGATGTTGCCGATCTGGAGCATCTCCGGCGCGGGCTCGTCGGTCCGGCGCAGCCTGGCGCGGACCCTGGCGACCAGTTCCTTGGACTTGAACGGCTTGACGATATAGTCATCGGCGCCGGATTCGAGGCCCAGGACGACGTCCACGGTGTCGGTCTTCGCGGTCAGCATCACGATCGGCACCCCCGACTCGGCCCGGATCTGACGGCACACATCGATCCCGTCAGAGCCCGGCAGCATCAGGTCAAGAAGGACCAGATCAGGCCTTGATTCACGGAAAACCTCGATCGCCTTGTCACCGTCGGAGACGAACGTCGGCTCGAACCCCTCACCGCGAAGCACGATCCCGAGCATCTCGGCGAGGGCGGCGTCGTCATCGACGACAAGAACACGTCCTTTCATGGGCCCCATCGTTCCATGTGGTTGATTCTGCGTGGACGCAGGCTACCCCCATTACCAGGTACGCGACACCGGTTCAGGGATAGCTTTTCCGGCAAACGGGCAAATCAAACGCAAAGCGACCAGCACGGGACGGCGCCGGCCGACGCGGCGGGCTCGCCGCCGGGGTCCTTCCCCAGGTCGCGCGGTGAGCCGGACCGGGGCGCGACACCCGGGCCGTTCGGTACCTGTTTTGCCGGCAGCCGCCGATACAGTGCTGTCCATGGCGGAGCCGTTGCGCAACATCATCGACGCTGGCTGGGCCGAGGCGCTCGAGCCCGTCGCGGACCGGATCGCCGCGATGGGCGAGTTCCTGCGGGCGGAGGTCGCGGCCGGGCGCCGGTACCTGCCCGCGGGCGAGAACGTGCTGAGGGCGTTCAAGCAGCCGTTCGAGGGCGTGCGCGTGCTCATCGTCGGCCAGGACCCGTACCCCACGCCCGGCCATCCGGTCGGGCTGAGCTTCTCGGTCGCGCCCGAGGTGCGGCGACTGCCGCCGAGCCTGCTGAACATCTTCACCGAGTACTCCGCGGACCTCGGCTTCCCGCGGCCGTCGAACGGGGACCTGACGCCGTGGACCGAGCGCGGCGTGCTGCTGCTCAACCGGGTGCTCACCGTGCAGCCGCGCCAGCCGGCCTCGCACCGGGGCAAGGGCTGGGAGCAGGTGACCGAGCAGGCCATCAGGGCGCTGGCCGCCCGGCGGGGAACGCCCTTGGTGGCCATCTTGTGGGGCCGCGACGCGCGGACGCTCGTGCCGCTGCTCGCCCAGGCCGGCGACACGAGGGTTCCGGCCATCGAGTCGGCCCATCCGAGCCCAAATTCGGCTCATAACGGATTTTTCGGTTCCCGTCCGTTCAGCCGCGCCAATCAGCTCCTGGAGCAGCAGGGCGCCGAGCCGGTCGAGTGGAAGCTGCCCTAGCCACCGCACCTGTGAGCTTAACCGGGGGGCGTCCCCCGGAGCCAGCAGGGCATCCGGAAAGCGGCTTCGTAACTCCGCAGTGATAGGCTGATTTACCTGCTTTCGGGGGCAGTTCTACCGGTCTTGAATGATCGTTGCTGGACACATCACAGGGGAATAACACGTGAACGGGCGGGTACCGGCACAGTGGAATGTACGCAGGTAGAGGCTGAGAAGGAACCTACGCAGACAGACAGCAATCACCCGGCGCTGGTCCACCAGCACTGGCTGAGCCGGAAATGGCTCCTCGCGGCTAACGGGGCATTCACCATCTACGCCACCGCGCTGGCGCTCGACACCGGCCACGCGGATCGCACCTGGGCCATCTGGGCGGCGGCCGGCTACGGGCTGACCACGCTCATCATCTGGCTGACCAGGCACAAGAACGTGCCGGTCATCTGGCCCATGCTGATCTCCCTGGCCGGGGCGCTCGCCGCGCCGGTGACCTGGCTCGTGACCAGGGTCGCCCCGACACCCGAGGTGCAGGTGATCTCGCGGTCGGCATTGCTGCTGCTGCAGCACGGCACTCCGTACCTGCCGCAGGGGTCGCTGGATACCTGGCTGTCCTACAACCCGTACCTGCCGGTCATGGCGGTGTTCGGCCTGCCGAGAGCGCTCGGGGCCTCCGGCCTGTTCGCCGACCCCAGGCTGTGGCTCACCGCGACCTCCATCGCGCTGATCTGGGCGGCGTTCACGGTGGCGGCGCCGCACCGGCGCTGCGAGGAGTGCCGGCACAACACCACGCTGTCCACCGTCTTCTTCGCCGCCTCGCCGGTGATCGCGTTCCCGCTGGCGGTCGGCATCACCGACCCGCCGGTGATCGCGCTGATGTTCCTCACCCTGGCGCTGATCGCCCGCCCGTCGGGGCTGTTCCGGGCGGCACTGGCCCTCGGGGTCGCGTGCGCGATGAAGGCGACCGCGTGGCCCGCGGTCCCTGTGTTCGCCGCGGCGATGGCCGTCCGGCACGGCGCCCAGGCCGTCTGGCGCTTCATCGGGGTCGTGATCCTGGTGGCCGGCCTGCTGGCCGTCGCGATGGCTCCGGCGGCGCTGCTCGACCCGTACGCGTTCCTGCAGAACACCGTGCTGTTCCCGCTCGGCCTGACCTCGCACAAGACGCCGGCCGCCAGCCCGCTGCCCGGGCACCTGCTGGCCACGACCGGGATGGCGGGGCACTGGGCCGCGGTCGCGCTGCTGGTCGCGGCCGGGCTCGGCTTCGCGACCTCGCTCATCATCCGGCCGCCGGCCGACGGGCGCGCCGCGGCCTGGCGGCTCGCGCTCGGGCTCGCGGTGATGTTCACCCTGGCGCCGGCCACCCGGTGGGGATACTTCGTCTACCCGCTCGGACTGGTCGGGTGGATGGTCCTGACCCGGCCGCCGACCGCGGCCGGCCAGGGCACGGCCGGCCAGGGCACGGCCGATCAGGGCACGGTACCGCCACCGGTCAATGTCCCAGCGCAGGCGGGCAGCCGGGCCTGAGCGCCCGGAGCCGTCAGGAGCCGATGCGCCAGGACTCGCGGTAGGCCAGCTGCGCCGGGGTGAGCGTGTCGAGCGATGTGCCGCTGGTGGCGAGCACCAGGTTCGCGGCCTCGGCGTCGATGTCCGCGGGCACCTCGTGCACCCCGGGCGGGAGCTTGTCCGTATTGCCGGCTAGCCAGGCCAGGGCGAGCGCCTCGATGCCGAAAGCCAGGTCCATCACCTCGGGGGGATGCCCCTCGGCCGCGACCAGGTTCACCACCCGCCCCTCGGCCAGCAGGAGCAGGGTCCGGCCGTCGGCGAGCTCGTACGCGTCCACATGCGGCCGCACGTCGGGGTGCACGGCCACGGCGAGCCCGTCCAGCGCCCGGACGTCGATCTCCACGTCGAAGTGGCCGGCGTTGGCCAAGATGGCGCCGTCGCGCATCACCGCGAGGTGATCCGCGTTGATCACGTCGACCGAACCCGTCACGGTGACGAACACCTCGCCGACCGGCGCGGCCTGGGCCATCGGCAGCACCCGGAACCCGCGCAGCGACGCGTCCAGCGCCCGGACCGGGTCGATCTCCGTCACGATCACCTGGGCACCGAAGCCGCGGGCGTACTCGGCCACCCCGCGGCCGCTGGCGCCGAACCCGGCCACCACCACGGTCTTGCCCGCCAGCAGGGTGTTGGTGGCGCGCAGGATGCCGTCGATGGCGGACTGCCCGGTCCCGCAGGTGTTGTCCACCATGCGCTTGACCGCGGTGTCGTTGGCCGCGATCACCGGGAAGGCTAGCGCGCCCTCGGCAGCCATCCGGCGCAGCCTGATCACGCCCGTGGCGGTGGATTCGCAGCCGCCCTTGACGTTCGGCAGCAGGGCGGCGGCCTTGGTGTGCAGCGTGTTGACCAGGTCGCCGCCGTCGTCGATGACCAGATCCGGTGCGGCGTTGTGCAGGGCCGCCTCGATATGGCGGTAATAGCCCTTGCGGTCGACCCCGGCACGGGCGAAGACCGCGATGCCGTGGTTTATCGCGAGGGCGGCGGCGATGTCGTCCTGGGTGGACAGCGGATTGGACGCCGCGAGCGAGACGGCCGCGCCGCCCGCCTGCAGCAACCGGACCAGCATGGCGGTCTCGGCCGTGATGTGCAGGCAGGCGGCGACGCCGAGCCCGTCGAAGGGCCGGTCCCTGCGGAACCGCTCGTGCAGGGCGGTGAGCAGGGACATGGCCCGTTCGGCGTAACGGATGCGGGCTTCTCCCTCGGCGGCGAGCCCCGCGTCGGCGATGTCAGTAACGGTAGTGCTCCGGCTTGTAGGGGCCGTCCACGGTGACGCCGATGTAGTCCGCCTGCTCCTTGCTCAGCTGGGTGAGCTTCACGCCGAGCGCGTCCAGGTGCAGCCGGGCCACCTTCTCGTCCAGGTGCTTGGGCAGCGTGTACACGCCGGTCGGGTACTCATCGGTCTTGGTGAACAGCTCGACCTGGGCGATGACCTGGTTGGTGAAGCTGTTGGACATGACGAAGCTCGGGTGCCCGGTGGCGTTGCCCAGGTTCAGCAGCCGCCCTTCGGACAGCACGATGATGCCGTGCCCGTCCGGGAAGGTCCACTCGTCGACCTGCGGCTTGATGATTGTCCGGTGGACGCCGGGGAGCTTGGCCAGGCCGGTCATGTCGATCTCGTTGTCGAAGTGGCCGATGTTGCCCACGATCGCCTGGTGCTTCATCCGGCTCATGTGGCCGGCGGTGATCACGTCGCGGTTGCCGGTGGCGGTGACGAAGATATCCGCCGTGCCTACGACGTCCTCGAGGGTGGCCACCTGGTAGCCGTCCATCGCCGCCTGCAGCGCGCAGATCGGGTCGATCTCGGTGACGATGACCCGGGCACCCTGGCCGCGCAGGCTCTCTGCGCAGCCCTTGCCCACGTCACCGTAGCCGCACACCACCGTGACCTTGCCGCCGATCAGCACGTCCGTGCCTCGCTTGATGCCGTCGATGAGCGAGTGCCGGCAGCCGTACTTGTTGTCGAACTTGGACTTGGTCACCGAGTCGTTAACGTTGATCGCGGGGAACAGCAGCGTGCCGGCCCGGGCCATCTCGTACAGCCGGTGCACGCCGGTGGTGGTCTCCTCGGTCACGCCCTTGATGTTGTTTCCCGCGCGGGTCCACTTGCCCGGGTGGTCGGCGAGCGAGTTGCGCAGCCGGTCCAGGATGATCACCCATTCCTCGGGGTCATCGCTGCTCGGGCTCGGGACTCCCCCGGCCTGCTCGTACTCGGCGCCCTTGTGCACGAACATGGTGGCGTCCCCGCCGTCGTCCAGGATCATGTTCGGGCCGTCACCGCCTGGCCAGGTCAGCGCCAGCTCGGTGCAGCGCCAGTACTCCTCGAGGGTCTCGCCCTTCCAGGCGAAGACCGGGATGCCCTTCGGGTCGTCCGGAGTCCCGTCCGGGCCGACCGCGACCGCGGCGGCGGCGTGGTCCTGGGTGGAGAAGATGTTGCAGCTGGCCCAGCGGACCTGCGCGCCCAGCGCGGTCAGCGTCTCGATCAGCACCGCCGTCTGGATCGTCATGTGCAGGCTTCCGGTGACCCTGGCGCCGCGCAGCGGCTGGCTGGGCGCGTACTCCTCGCGCACCGCCATCAGCCCGGGCATCTCGTGCTCGGCCAGCTGGATCTCCTTGCGCCCGAAGGCGGCGAGCGAAAGGTCGGCAACCTGGTACGGAAGCTGATCCGCGGACATGCGTTCTCCCCTTACTTCTTTGGCCTTGCTTCTTTTTCGGCCTTGATTCTTTCGGCCTTGATTCCCTGCGGCCCTGATTCTCTGCGGCCGAACGGGATGGGTGACTCGTGTTGGTGTCGGCTCCACGCTACGGGACCGAAGGGGTCGCCGCACTTTTTTCGGGACGTTCTTGACGCGAAATTGTTAAGATTGCCTTCATGCGTATCTCGGAGGCCGCCCGGCGGCTCGGCACGTCGGCTCGCATGCTCCGCTACCGCGAGGATCTCGGCCTCCTGCCTCAGGTCCGCGACCCGCTGCCGTGGTCGCCTGGACCGGGCGAGGCACCTGGCGCACCTGGCGCGCCTGGCGGGCTTGGTGGCGCAGGCGGGCATGGTGGCGCGGGCGGGCTCGGTGGCGCGGGCGGGCTCGGGGGCGCGGGCGGGCTCGGGGGCGCGGGCGGGCATGCTGCGGGGCGGCCGCACGGGCCGTCGCACCGGCAGTTCAGCGAGGCGGACCTGGAGGCGGTCGCCGCCGCGCTCGAGCTCGAGCGCCGGTACGACATCAGCCCGGCGTCGCTGGCGTTCGGCCTGCGGGTGCTGGCCGAGCCGCCGGTCCGCGCCGCCGTCGCGGATCTCGGCCGCCGCCTCGGCCGGATCCCCGCCACCCCCGGCCGCGCCCTCGACTTCGAGAAGGAGCGTGCCCTCCGCCTGCTGTCCCGCGGCTGAGCCGTGGGCCAGGAGTCTTGTCCGCTGCCGCCGCCGCCTCTCGATCACGCGGAGTCGTCGGAGCTAGCCACGACGATGTCATGGAGGCGTCGTGACGGCGAAGCGGCCTGTCGTGACGGCGAAGCGGGGTTGTCGTGATGGCGAAGCGGGCTGCTGAGAGCGCCAGAGCCCGCGCAGGCTGGGGTCTCGTGAGAGGAGAAGGGCTCACGCGACAGCTGCGTCCCGTGTTTCATCGATGCGGGTGGGCCGGACCTGGGCTCGGGGCAATCGGAACCGCCACGATGTCACATCGAGGCGGTCCTGAGCGCGCGTCTTAAAATAACCCGTCGCCTCGGGATTTCTGGCGCGCTGATGTGCTAACCGCTGGGTCGATGTGCCGCTGGTCCGCATAGAACCGGACCACCGGCACTTCGACCCAGAATCGCCGCCCCGTACCGCCGC
Organism: uncultured Actinomycetota bacterium; assembly: GCA_963753225.1. GTDB lineage: Bacteria > Actinomycetota > Actinomycetes > Streptosporangiales > Streptosporangiaceae > Palsa-504. Next base: position 92,202 of record CAVWBQ010000042.1, read on the forward strand.
CGCGGCTACCGCCCCGCCCGCTCGCACCCGAGATCACACCCGCGCGTCAATAACTCATGCGCACTAACCGCAACGATGTCACATCGTGGCGGTTGACGAGGCATGTGGGCCGGGGCAGTTGCAGCGGACGGGGCTTGTGGGGCGAAAGTGATCGTGGGCGTGGGGTGGGTGCACGGCTTGGGGGTGTGCGCGGCCCAGGGCGATGCGCGGCCCCGGGGTGTGCGCGGCCTCGGGGTCAGCGCGGGAAGGCGGGCGGCGCGGGGGCTCGGCTGGGACTCGAGGCTCGGCTGGGGACTCAGGGCTCGGCTGGGACTCGAGGCTCGGCTGGGGACGCGGGTTGAGCAGCCGGCGGGACTGAGCAGCCGACGGGACTCAGGAATCGGCGGAGGACTCAGGAATCGGCGGAGGACTCGGGGTCTGCTGGGGTGCCGGGATGCCCGGGGGTGGCGGGGGCGGGGTTCTCGGGGTTCTCATGGTTCATGGGGCCGCCGCCGCCGGCGGCGGGCGGGACGGGCGAGTGGCTGCGCTGGACGGCGCGGATGGCCGGGTCGGCCTGGTCGGCCTTGTTCGGGCGGTAGATGTCGGGCTCGAGGTAGATCACCTTGGCGATGGGCACGGCGGCGCGGACGCGGCGTTCGGCGGTGTCGACAGCCGCCGCGACTTGCGTGGCGGTGTCGGTGTCGCGGACTTCGACCTTCGCGGCGACCAGAATCGAATCCGGGCTTATGTGCACGGTCCGCATGTGAATGACCCGGGCGAGCTCGGGGCCGCCCTCGAGCGCGCCCACGATCATCCGCTGCACCTCGGGGCTGGCCGACTCGCCGATCAGCAGGCTCTTCATCTCCACGGCCAGGATGGCGGCGGCCGTCGCGAGCAGCAGGCCGATGGCCAGTGAGCCGACGCCGTCCCACCGGCCGTTGCTGGTCAGCACGGACAGCGCCACCCCGGCGAACGCGAAAGTCAGCCCGAACAGGGCGGCCAGGTCCTCCAGCAGGACGACCGGCAGCTCCGGCGCCTTGCTCCGCCGGATGAAGGTGCCCCAGTTCCGGTCGCCGCGCACCTTGTTCGCCTCCCCGATGGCGGTGTGCAGCGAGAACCCCTCCAGCACCGCGGACAGGGCAAGCACGATGAAGGCGATCAGCGCGTTGTGGATCGCTTCCGGGTTAATGATCTTGTGAATGCCGTCGTACACGGAGAAGGCCGCGCCCACGGTGAACAGCATGACCGACACCACGAACCCGTAGAAGTACCGCTCGCGGCCGAAGCCGAACGGATGCTCGTCCGACGCGGGCCGGATGGACCGGCCGCGTCCCACGAACAGCAGCACCTGGTTGCCGGTGTCCGCGACCGAGTGCACGGACTCGGCCAGCATCGACGCGGACCCGGTAAGCAGGAAGGCTGCGAACTTGATCACTGCGATGCCGAGGTTGGCGGCAAAAGCCGCGACCACCGCCCTCATCTCGCGCCAGTTGACCTGCACGCGCTAATCGATCCTGGTCCGCAGATCCCGTATCGCCACGGTCTGGCCGGGGTCGATCCCGGACGCGATGGCCAGGTAGACGCTCGCATAGTCGGTCAGCTGGATGACGCCGGCCAGCCGCACCAGCGGATGCTCGCCGTCCATGGCCAGCTCGGATAGGCCCACCCCGCGCTGGCCTGCCAGCTCGGTGACGGCCGCCCGCTGCGCCGCGACCCGCTGGTCCTCATCGGGGTCGGCGATCAGGATCAGGCGCAGCGCGGTGAAGCCGCTGGCCTGCTCGGCGTCCTCGTAATCCAGGTCCCAGCCGGGGATCTCCGCCATGTCGTCCGGGCTGGCCGGCGGCGCGCCTGGCTCCTGGGGGCCGGGCGCGGAGAGCCGGGACGAGTGCGGGGCGAACGGCCCGTCGAACGCGGCGACCTGGCTGTGCGCCGCCTCGGGCAGCACCCCGCAGATCGCCGGGTACTTGGCGTTCTGGAGCAGCTGGCTGGCGAACCGCCGCGCCGCGACCCCGCTCAGCGCCGTGGTGCCCCAGACCATGGGCAGCTCTCCGACCAGGTCCAGGGCCAGCGATTTGCCCGGGTTGACGAACGACTCGCTGGCCGGGCGGCACTGGCGGGAGACCTCCTCGAGCCGGCTCGCTGCCAGCTCGTAGACGTCGGGCCCGATCCGGGCCACCCCCATCCGCTCGGCCATCACGAGCAGCGGGACGGTCACCGCCCACAGCATCGACCGCGGGAGGCCGGCCGGGACGACGGGGACGAACGGGGCGCTGGCCTGTTCGGCGATCCGGTGCAGCGGGGATCCCTCCGCGCCGATGCCGGCCAGCCGGCAGCCGCGCCGGGCCGCCTCGGTCGCGATGGCCAGCGTCTCGGGGGTGCTGCCCGAACAGGACACCGCGACGACCGCGTCGGCCGCGCCCACCCAGCCCGGCAGCCGCTCACCCTGGGAGACCACCACCTGAACCGGGCTGCTGAGCCCGGCCATGGCGTTGAGCATCTCCCCCGCCAGGCCCGAGCCGCCGATGCCCGCCACCACGATGGCGCGCGGCCTGCCGTCCGCGGTGAAGGCCGACAGGTCGGTCTCCGCGCAAGACCGCAGCGCGGTGCGCACCTGGGCCGCCGCCGAGGCCACCTGCCGCAGCGTGTCACCGGGATCGGACGCCTCGATCACGTCGGGGGTGTCGAGCCGGTCCGCGGCCAGGACGAACTCGGCTCCGCCCCAGCCGTCCAGGTCGTCGCTCACTGGTGCGCGGGCTCGCCCGGGCGCCTGGCCTCCTCGACCAGCAGCACCGGGATGTCGTCGCGGACCGGGTAGGCCAGGCCGCAAGTGGTGCTGGTGCACACCAGCTCGCTGGCCTCCTCGTCGACCCGCAGCGGCGCATGGCATTCGGGGCAGGCCAGGATGTCGAGCAGCCAGGCGTCGATCTGCATGGGATTCTCCCTATCCGCCAATGTCGGTGTTAACCCCTGACCACGCCGAGCACCTCGTCTCGCAACGCCACCATGGTGTCCTCGGCATCCGCCTCCACGTTGAGCCGTAGCAGTGGCTCGGTGTTGGACGGCCGCAGGTTGAACCACCAGGTGGCGGCGGTGACGGTGAGCCCGTCGAACTCATCGGTGCTGACCCCGGGCCGGTCAGCGAATGCCCGCCTGACCTGCTCGGTCGAGGCGGCCTGGTCCGCCACCTCGGAGTTGATCTCCCCGCTGGCGACGTACCTGGCGTACCTGGCGAGCAGCTGCGACAGTGGCAGCGGCTGCTCGCCCAGGGCGGCCAGCGTGTGCAGCGCGGCGAGCATACCCGAGTCGGCGAACCAGAAGTCCCTGAAGTAGAAGTGCCCCGAATGCTCGCCGCCGAACACCGCTCCGCACTCCGCCATCTTGGCCTTGATGAACGAGTGGCCGACCCGGGTGCGGACCGGGACGCCGCCGTTCGCCGTGACGATCTCCGGCACGGCGCGGGAGGTGATCAGGTTGTAGATGATCGCGGCGCCCGGCTCGCGGGCCAGCTCCCTGGTGGCGATCAGCGCGGTGATCACCGAGGGCGAGACGGGCTCGCCCCGCTCGTCCACCACAAAGCACCGGTCGGCGTCGCCGTCGAAGGCGAGCCCGATGTCGGCGTGGTGCTCTGTCACCGCGCGCTGCAGGTCGCGCAGGTTCTCCGGGTCGATGGGGTTGGCCTCGTGGTTCGGGAACGTGCCGTCGAGGTCAAAGTAGAGCGGGATCAGCGTGACCGGCAGCCCCTCGAAGACCTTGGGCACGGTGTGACCCGCCATCCCGTTGCCGGCGTCCACCGCCACGGTGAGCGGCCTGCTCGAGGAGATGTCGACCAGCTTTCTCAGGTGCTCCGCGTAGCCGGGAAGGAGGTCCCGCCGGGTGACAGTGCCGGGCGCGGGTGCGGGAGCCAAGGTCCGTTCGGCCAGATCTTTAATTTCTTGCAGGCCGGTCTCGATGCCGACCGGCCTGGCCCCGGCCCGGCACAGCTTGATGCCGTTGTACCGGGACGGGTTGTGGCTGGCCGTGATCATCGCGCCGGGGATGCCGAGGTCGCCGCTGGCGTAGTAGAGCATGTCGGTCGAGGCCAGGCCGCCGGCCAGCACGTCGGCCCCCTGCGCGACCGCGCCGCGGCCGAACGCTTCCGCCAGCGGTTCCGAGGAGGCGCGCATGTCGTGCATGGTCACGATCGTCCCGGCGCCGGTCACCCGCACGAACGCCGCGCCGACCGCCTCCGCCACGCCCTCATCGAGCTGGTCCGGTACGACCCCCCTGATGTCGTATGCCTTGACGATGCTCGCAAGATCACCCAATGCGCGACCTGCCCTCCCGTGACACGACCTGTGCCGTCCCGGACGATACTGCACTGTGCGGACGGCACTGCCGAGCCTATCGGTCCTGGGGCGGCCCGGAGCGCAGCACCCGCAGGTGCCCCCGGCGGCTGACCTCGACGCCCTGGCCGACGGGCTCCTTATCGAGCCGATTGTCCGGCCGGACCCGCGGCTGCGTTTCCATCACCGCATTGGCGAGCGCTTCCAGGTCATCGGCGCGGTCCTGGACCGTCTCCACCGGCAGCCGCACCACGTCCCAGCCGCGCGGCGCGACGAGCCGGGCGGCGTGCTTCTCGCACAGGTCGTAGCTGTGCGGCTCCACGTAGGCGGCCAGCGGGCCGAGCACCGCGGTGGAGTCACGGTAGACGTACGTGAGCGTGTACACCGGCGGATGCTTGCATGCGGTGCGTGAGCAGCAACGAGAACCCACCAGCCCACCTCGCTCACATCACCCAGAGGACCCATGCCCGGCATCCGGGACGGGGTCGGATACAACCGTGACGGTATCCGTCCACGGGCGGTAAAGCCACCACCCGCGCCTCGCGCCACAATCGTGTCGTGCTTTGCGCGGCTTGCCCCTTGTCAGGCCCAAGTTAGCAACGCTATCGGGCGTGCGTCGCGATCGGATACGCTCGGTGACTGTGCAGACCGGTGAGGGCGGCTCAAGGCCAGGCTCCGGGTCCGGACCCGGTCCGGGTTCCGGCAGCTCATCCATTGTCCGGCCGCGGCGCCGTGACCGGCACGGGCGCGGGCTGCGCGGCCGCCTGGTGCCGCCCGGCGTCCCGCTCTACCGCAGCCGGGCCCAGCAGTTCGACGACCTCGTGCTGGAGGCGGTGGCACGGCTCGAGCCGCGCTGGGAGACCGAACTCTCCGACGTGGAGTTCGCGGTCCAGGAGGTCCCCGACGCCGACACCATCGGTGAGGATGAACCGGTGCCGCTGGCCCGCATCGTCCGCGCCTCGCCGGACACTGCCGACCAGGGACACCCGGCCACCGGATCGCGCATCGTGCTGTACCGGCGGCCGCTGCTGGCCCGGGCCGAAGACGAGGACGAGCTGAGCGAGCTGGTCTTCGACGTGGTGGTCGAGGAGTTCGCCGAGATCCTCGGGGTGGATCCCGAGGTCATCGACCCCGGCTACGGCGACCTCGGCTGACGGTGCGGTAGCTGGTTCAGGGCGAGATCGCGTCGTAGGAGTCGCGGACCGGAGGCAGGCTGATCGTGGTCAGGGCGCTGGCGGCCGGGATGATGGAGACCACGCTGCTGCGGCCCTGGGTCTCCACCCGGGCGGCGTAGAGCGGCCCGGAGCCAGGCAGCGGCGTGATCACGAGGGCGAACGCCGAGTCGTGTTCGGCCCCCTTGGGGGCCTTGACCGGCGTGGCCAGCGTGCGCCCGGCCTTGACCGACAGCACCTGGCTGGCGGTGACGCTGGTGCCGCCCCGGCTGGGCGGGGCGATCTCGGTCAGCCGGACCCGCGCCGCGGCGGCCGGGGCGGACAGCAGGACCGAGGCGGCCATCCCACCGCTGCTGGTGTTTCCCGCGACGACGGCCTGCTCGCTGATCGGCGCGGTGGCCGCGGTCAGCACGCCCGGGCCGCTGCCGGGGACCAGCACCGCGGCGACGACCGGCACGTTCGAGGTGATCTGGAGCGCGGCCGTGGTGCCGCCGAGCGGAGAGAGGGCCACGTAGGACGCCGACTGGCCGGGCAGGTCGACCGACTGCGAGCCGAACGGGCTGATGTGCCCCTGCGGGGTGATAGCGGTCACCCTCACCTTGGCGGTCGAGGGACCGGGGTCGGCCACGAACAGGCCAGCCGTGCTGCCGGACGGCGGCACGCCCGGGATGACCAGCCGCGTGGACGGCCCGGCCGTGCTGGCCAGCCAGCTGGTGACGCCGTGGGATTCGGCGGAGACGTCGGCCGCCACCCGGCCGATGCTGGTGTGCACCTCGATGGCCACCACGCTGGACCCGTGGGCCGCCGAGGAGAGGGACTCGGTCACCGTCTGGTGCGGCGGGACGGTGATCCCGTTATCGTTGCCCGCCTGGACCTGGCCGCCGTCGTTGATGATGCTGACGTCCACGCTCGCGGCGGTGGAGTCGACGTTCATCAGGTCGAGCTGGACCTGCGACCCGCCGTTCTGCTGCCCGGGCCCGACGAACCACAGGTCCGAACCCGGCTCGGCGCAGCGCACGCTGGCCAGGCCCGGGCTCTGCGTCAGCTCGGCCTCCAGGCCCTGGGCCATGGCGCCGCCGCCAGTCACCGACCAGCCCTGTTCCGCCTGGGCGGCCTGCCCGCCGGCGGCCTGCGCCTGCCGGCGGCCTGCTCGCCGGCGGGTTTCGCGGCGGGCAGTGTCAGCAGGGAGAGCACGCCGGGGCTCTGCGCGCGGACCGGCCCGGTCGCGCGGACCGGCAGGCCAGCCGGCGGCAGCGCGGTCAGCTCAACCTGGCCCTGGCCGGCGGCGCTGGCTCCCCCGGCCAGCAGCGCGACCGGGGCCGCGGCGCCGCCCGGGGCGGGCGGGCAGGCGCGGGCGGCCGAGGTGACCGGCACCTGCCGGATCGCGGCCGGGGAGGATACCGGGCGCGGTGCCGCGGCGGAGTGGCCGAGCTGCGCGACGGCGCCGATGGCGCCGAGTGCGACCAGGACGACCGCGGCGGGCACCAGGCGGGCGCCGCGCATCAGGAGTCGCCCCGTGAGCGGCGCGACGGCTTGCCGTGCCGCGCGGCGTGCGCGCCGCGGCCGCGGCGCGGCGCGGTGGTCGCCGGGTCTGGCCGGTCCTTCAGCGCCGGGGTCTGCGTGATCTGCTCGGTCTGAGGGTCGAGCCCGGCCCAGGGCGCGGGATCCTCGTCCAGGTGCGGGATAACGCCCAGCGCGGGCTCTGGCGTGCGGGCCGGGGCGTGGTGCACGGGACGAGGGGCGAAGCCCGTCGCGGCCGCGCCGTAGCCGGGTTCGTCATGAGTACCGAACGGGTCTGCCTCCGCCCTGGCGGCCACCGGGGAGCCGGCCTCTACGTCGTCGCCCTCCTGGGCCGCGGCACCGCTGTGCTCCTGGGCGCCCGTGGCGCGGGCCGCGGTCACGCCGGCCAGCGCGAACTGCGGCCGCCGCTTGCGGCGGGCCGACCGTGCGCCCTCGGCGTTGTCTTCTTCTTCTCTGGCCCCTCCGGCGTGAGCCCGCCGGCGGCCGGGCGCGGGGAGGGCCTCGGCGCCCGCGGCGGCCTGCGCGGCGGGCACCGGTACCGAGGACCTGGAGCCGGGCAGGGCGAGCACGAGGACCGCGAACAGGGCGACGGCCTCGGCACCGAGGCTGAGGTTCCTGGCCGTCTCGTTACGCGTGATCACCAGGTGACCGCCGCCCGCGGGGAGGGTAAAGCCCTGCGCCCAGCCGTCCACCGGCGCCGCCAGCGCGGCCAGCGGCTTGCCGTCGAGGGTCGCGGACCAGCCGCCCGCGGCCTCCGCCAGCACCAGGGTGCCCGAGGTGCCCGGGGCGAGCGTCGCGTTCACCCCGACGGACCCCGAGGCGACGGGGACCGCGGTGCCGGACGGGGTGACGACGCGGGCGCGCGCCACCGTCCCGGAGACCTGCCACAGGTCGTACGAGGACGACCTGGTCAGCGGCTGCAGGCCGGCCGCCGCGTTGAGCTGGCCCGCGAGCGCCTGGTCGTCCGGGTCGGACAGCATGACGTAGCCGATGCCGAACTGGCTCAGCGCCCGGCCGGTGTCGCCCGTGTCGCCGCTGCCCGCGGCGGGGAGCGAGGCGACGACGCTCTCCATGGCGTTTCTCGAGGCAGAGGTCTCGGCTAGTTCGGGTTCGCCGGGCACCGGGTCGGCGGCGCGCAGGATGGCGAAGGTCAGCGTCCCCGCATCCTGACGGAGCACGAGCGTCCTGGCCCGGTCCGGCCCGGCTGCCGACGCCGCCACGAAGGCGGGCAGGATCGGCGGCCCGGCCGCGGTCACCGGGCCGTCAAGCCCGTCGGCCAGCCAGTATCCGGCGGCCAGGGCCGGCGCCGAGACCACCGCGGCCAGGCAGGCCACCGAGGCGGCGAAGCGCCAGCCCGGGCCTGACCTGCCGGGGTCCGCGCGACCGCGCCCTGTTGGCCAAGCCAGGCCGCGGCCGATCGTCTCGATCAGCGGGGAGGCCGCCAGCAGCAGGCCGGCCGCGGCGATCGCGATGGCCAGGCCGGGCCAGGCGCTGACCGGAGCGCCGCCCTGCGGCGGCGTGAGCCGGGCCCGGCTCACCACCACGGCCAGGACCAGGGCACCCAGCGCGACGCCCCAGCCGGCGTACACCACGGCGGCGCGCCGGCGGGTGAGCAGCGCGGCGAGCGCGGGCAGCACGAGCCCGGCGGTGACCCAGACCGGCGGCAGCCCGGGCCCGCCCGGGCTGAGCAGCAGCAGCGGACCGGGCCGCAGCTGAGCGGCGGCAAGCCCGGGGCGGATTACGCCCGCCTCGCCGAAGAACGCGGAAGGGCTGGTGACCAGGTGGAAGGTCCACGGTATGAGGAGCACGCCGGGCACCACGGCCACGATCCAGGCGTTGAGGACCGTGCGCGGGCCGAGCCAGGGCCAGGCCGCCGCGGCCGCGACCGCCGCGATCACCGCGACCGGCCAGGCCAGCGGGACGAAGGCGGCCGTGACGGCGATCAGCAAGCCGGCCGCCCAGGCCGCCCGGGTGGCCGTGCGGGGGTTCCCGGTCAGGATCCGGCCGGCCAGGACGCCGATCAGCGGAAGCAGCACGAAGGCGACTACGGTGCCGATCCGGCCGGCCGCCACGGCGCCGGTGGCCACCGGGAGCAGCGCGTAACTGGCCGCGATCCAGATCCGCGCGGCCAGCACGGAGGTCAGCCGCCGGGTGGCGAGGAACGCCGTCATCCCGGCCAGCGGCACGCAGCCGAGCAGCAGCACGTCGATGACCAGCCACGGCTTGCCGCCGAACAGGGTGGACAGGACGGCCAGCACCGCGACGTACGCCGGGGTGCTCGCGGCCGAGCCGATGCCCGTGTCGTGGTATCCGGCCAGGTACTCGCGCCACAGGCTGCCCGCCCCGCTGTAGGGCGGCACCAGCGCCCCGCCGCCGAACGTGGCCGACCCGGACAGCACCGAGCCGGTCAGCGACCGCTCGGCGACCAGCGCGACCACGGCCAGGCCGGCGAAGAGCAGGACGCCCGGGCTGGTGAGCACGCGCCTTGCGACTGAGTCGGTGGCGGGCAGCGGCAGGTCATCGCCAGGCTCGTCCACCATGGCGTGGTGCAGGCCGCCGGTGTTGTAGCCCGACCCGCGGGACAGCACGCCCGTCGCCGCTTCGGCGAGACGGCCCAGCGTCCCGGCGCGCGGCAGCTGGCCGCGCAGCACCGCGTAGCCGTGCTTACGGTCGGCGGCGCGGCGGCGGCGCTCGTGCCACAACAGCAGCGGGTGCCGCAGCAGCCAGGCCACCGCCCCGAGGTGGGCCGCGGCCTTGCGCTGCTGCTTGGTGAGCAGGCACCAGGCCGCGCGGACCAGGGAGCCGGCCACGCAGCCGGTCAGCACCCCGAGCATGGGCCACAGCGGCAGGTTGACCGCGAACACGTACAGCGCACTGCGCCGGTCGAGCATGCGCGGATGGCCGCCGCTCGCCGGCGTCTTGCGGACCTGCCGGGCGGAGAGCTCGCGGTGGTACACCACCGCGTCGGTGATCACCCGGACCTCGTAGCCGGCCGCGTGCGCCCGCCAGCAGAAGTCGATGTCGTCGCGGAACAGGGGCAGGTTGGCGTCGAAGCCGCCGAGCTGGTTCCAGACGTCGCGGCGGACCAGCATGCCCGCCGAGCTGACCGCGAGCACGGCCCGGCTGCCGTCGTGCTGGCCCTGGTCGATCTCGCCCGGCTCGACCCCGGTGAGCCGCCGGCCGGCCCGGTCCGTGGTGATGCCCGCCTCGCGGACCACGCGCCGGTCGGACAGGTCCTTCAGCTTCGGGCCGATGACCGCCACCGACCGGCTGCGGCCGGCCGCGGCGAGCATCTGCTCCAGGGCGTCGGGGGCCGGCTCGCAGTCGTCGTGCAGCAGCCAGATCCACTCGGCGTCGCTCGCTGGGCCGCCCGCCGTGCCGCCCGCCGGGCCGCCCGCCGGGCCGCCCGCCGGGCCGCCCGCTGGCCCGGACGCGCGCGCCGCGGGGTGCTGCAGGGCGCGGGCGACGGCGGCGCCGTACCCGGCGTCATCGTCCATGCCGAAGACCGCGTCCTGGCCGAGCAGTTCGGTCAGCGTCGCCCCGCTGCGGTCCCGGCTGCCGGTGTCCACCCCGACCACGCGCTGCACCGGGAGGGTCTGCTCGCGCACCGCGTTGACGAGTCCAGGAAGCAGCCGCGCGGCGTCATGCGCTACGACCACGGCCGTGACGACGTGACGGAGGTGCCCCGAGTTCTGGGACGCTGTGTTCTGGGACGCTGCGTTCTGTGACAAGGTCCTGATCTGGTGGCCTGGGCGAGGCGTCTCGCACGGCTACCTGCCCGGCAAGAGCGCGTGGACTACGTGAACGGCTACCCCCCTGCGCTCACGCAGGACTAAAGATACACAGCCCCGCCTCACCTAGTGAGGTGAACGCGTGATGTATGCGGCCGCTAGACGACCTGGCGCTTCAGGCGGCGCCGCTCACGCTCGGACATGCCGCCCCAGATGCCGAACCGCTCGTCGTGCTCCAGCGCGTACTCCAGGCAATCGGCCCGGACCTCGCAGCTGCGGCACACCCGCTTGGCCTCCCGGGTCGATCCTCCCTTTTCCGGGAAGAACGCCTCGGGATCTGTCTGCGCGCACAGCGCCTGATCCTGCCAGCCCAGCTCATCCTCATCCTCTGGACTGACGAAGACCTGCGCCAGCGGGATGATGACCTCAGTCATAGCGCATCCTCCCTCCCCAAATCGGAGCCCCCCGTTCTCGCCCGTCCCCAGCGAGGGCGAGAATCACACCAATGAAATTACACCCGCGTGTCTTGCTTCAAGTCAAGCGGAAAAGGTGATAGTGGTCCCCTCGTTGTCCGAGATGCGAGATAAATTACTCAGTGAATCCGGCGAGCCGCGAACGGTCAGCACGGGCGTAACGCACCGATACCAGCGGTCACTCTCCGCTCGGCGGGCCGCCCGGACGCGCGGGGCGGCCGGAGCGGGCCGGGGAACCTGCCACACTTTACTGTTATGCGCATCACTGTGCTCGCGGGTGGCGTGGGCGCCGCCCGTTTCCTTCGCGGCCTGCGCCGGGCCGCGCCCGAGGCCGAGATCACCGTCATCGGGAACACGGGCGACGACATCACGCTGTTCGGCTTGCGGGTCTGCCCGGACCTGGACACGGTCATGTACACGCTCGGCGGCGGCATCAACGAGGATCAGGGCTGGGGGCGGGACGCGGAGACGCATCGCATCCGGGCCGAGCTCGCCGCCTACGGGGCCAGCCCCGACTGGTTCACGCTTGGCGACAAGGACTTCGCCACTCACATCCTGCGCAGCCAGCTCCTGGCTGACGGCCAGCCGCTGTCCGCCGCCACCGAGGCGCTCTGCCGCCGCTGGCAGCCGGGCGTGCGGCTGCTGCCGATGTCTGACGACCCGGTCGAGACCCACGTCGTGCTCGCGGGCTCGCGGCGCGTGGTGCACTTCCAGGAGTGGTGGGTGCGCATGCACGCCGAGACGCCCGCGGCGGAGATCGTGGCCTCAGGCGCGGAGCGGGCCCGGCCGGCGCCCGGCGTGCTCGACGCCATCGGCACGGCCGACGTGGTGCTGTTCCCGCCGTCCAACCCGGTGGTCAGCATCGGCACCATCCTGGCCGTGCCCGGCATCAGGGCCGCGGTCGCGGCCAAGACCGTGGTCGGGGTGTCGCCCATCATCGGCGGCTCGCCGGTGCGCGGGATGGCCGACGCCTGCCTGGCCGCGATCGGGGTGGACACCTCGGCCGCCGCGGTCGCCGCGCACTACGGGCCTGAGCTGATCGACGGCTGGCTCGTCGACGACCAGGACAAGGCGACAGCGGACATTCTTGGCGACGACCCCGCGCTGGCGGGGATCGAGGTGCGCGCCCTGCCGCTGCTGATGCGCGATCTGCCCGCCACCACGGCCATCGCCCGCGCCGCGCTCGACCTGGCCCTGGAGCTGACATGAGCACGGTCACGGTCATCCCGGTCACCGGGCTGCCGGAGATCACCGCGGGCGCCGACCTGGCGGCTCTCATCGCGGAGGCGGCCCCGGACCTGCGCGACGGCGACATCCTGGTGGTCACCTCCAAGATCGTGAGCAAGGCCGAGGGCCGGGTGGTCACCGCCCCCCGGCATCGGGCCATCGAGGCGGAGACGGTGCGGGTGGTGGCCAGGCGCGGCCCGACCACGATCGCGCAGACCCGGCACGGCCTGGTGCTGGCCGCGGCCGGGGTGGACGAGTCCAACACCGCGCCGGGGACCGTCGTGCTGCTGCCAGAGGACCCGGACGAGTCCGCCCGCCGGATCCGCAAGGCGCTGCAAGGCCGGGCCGGGGTCGCCATCGGCGTGCTGGTCACCGACACGATGGGCCGGCCCTGGCGGGCCGGGCAGACCGACAACGCGATCGGTGCCGCCGGGGTCGCCCCGGTGCGGGACCATCGCGGTGAACCCGACTCGTTCGGCAACATCCTGGAGGTCACCGTCGCGGCGGTGGCCGATGAGATCGCCTCAGCCGCCGACCTGGTCAAGGGCAAGGCACGGCAGGTACCCGTGGCGCTGGTGCGCGGCCTGGCCGACCTGGTCACCGAGCCGGACGGGCCCGGCGCGCGGGCCATCATCCGGGCGGCCGACGAGGACATGTTCCGGTTCGGCTCGGCGGACGTGCCGCTGGCCCGCCGGACCATCCGGGCGTTCACCGCCGAACCCGTCGACCCGGCCCCGGTCCGCCGCGCGATCGCCGCCGCGCTGACCGCGCCCGCCCCGCACCACAGCGAGCCGTGGCGGTTTGTCGTGCTGGAGACGGCAGCGGCCCGGACCGCGCTGCTCGAGGCGATGCGCGAGGCCTGGACCGCCGACCTGCGTGGCGACGGGTTCACGCCGGAGCAGATCACCCGCAGGCTGCGCCGCGGGGACGTGCTCAGGAACGCGCCGCTGATCGTCGTGCCGTGCCTGGTCACCGACGCGGCGCACGACTACCCGGACGAGCGGCGGAACCGGTCCGAGCAGGCCATGTTCACCGTGTCGATGGGCGCGGCGGTACAGAACCTGCTGGTCGCGCTGGCCGTCGACGGGCTTGGTTCGGCCTGGATCTCGAGCACGCTGTTCTGCCAGGGCGTCGCGGCCCGGGTGATGGACCTCCCGGACGGCTGGCGGCCCATGGGCGCGATCGCCGTCGGCCACCCGGCCGAGCAGGCCAGGCCGCGCCCGCCGCGCGACCCGGAGGACTTCATCCTCACCCGGTGAGCTCTGTTACCCGGTGAGGAGGGGCAGGCCCGAGCGCACCGACGAGCAGACGCCGTCGCTGGCCGCCGCAGCCGCCTGGCGCTCGGCCGGGACCTCGCCGTAGGTGGTGGTGCGCTGGCGCAGCGGGCGGCCGAGCGGCTCGGCGATCGCGCGCAGCCCGCTGATCGTCTTGTACGAGCCGTGGTCCGCGCCCGCCATCCGGCTGATGGTCTCCTCCATCAGCGTGCCGCCCAGGTCGTTGACGCCGCCGCGGAGCACGTCCCGGCAGCCCTCGTCGCCGAGCTTGACCCAGGAGCACTGGATCGAGTCGATCGCGCCGTGCAGCAGCAGCCGGGACAGCGCGTGCACGGCCCGGTTCTCCCGCCGGGTCGGCCCCGGCCGGGCCAGCCCGGCCAGGTAAATGGGGGCGTTCTCGTGGATGAACGGGAGCAGCACGAACTCGGTGAAGCCGCCCGTCCGCTCCTGGATGGACCGGATCACGCGCAGGTGCCCGACCCAGTGCGCGGGCGTGTCGACGTGCCCGTACATCATCGTGGCCGAGGTTGGCAAGCCCAGCTGGTGCGCGGTAGTGACCACTTCGATCCACACCGAGGCGGGCAGCTTGCCCTTGGTCAGCACCCAGCGCACGTCGTCGTCGAGGATCTCCGCGGCCGTCCCCGGCAGCGAGCCGACACCCGCCTCCTTGGCCCGGACCAGCCACTCCCTGATCGGCAGGCCGGTACGCGAGGCACCGTTCACCACCTCCATCGGGGAGAACGCATGGACGTGAAGATCTGGACGACGACGCTTGACTTCGGAAGCAATTTCGAAATACGCTGTCCCTGGCAGATCGGGATGGATGCCTCCCTGCATGCACACCTCGGTGGCGCCGGCATCCCAGGCCTCGGCGGCCCGGTCACCGATCTGCTTGAGCGAGAGGGTGTACGCGTCGGCGTCGGTCCGGCGCTGGGCGAACGCGCAGAACCTGCAGCCTGTGTAGCAGACGTTGGTGAAGTTGATGTTGCGGGTGACCACGTAGGTGACCTCGTCGCCCATGACCTCGCGCCGCAGCGCGTCGGCGATCCCGGCCAGCGCCTCCAGGTCGGGTCCGTCGGCGGCCAGCAGGGCGAGGGCCTGGTCGTCGGTGAGGGCGGACGGGTCGCGTTCGGCTTGCCGGAGCGCGGCGGCGATCTCGCCGGGCCGGAGGATGGCGGGGACGCCGGGGGGCAGAGCGCCGGCGGCGCCGGGGGGCAGAGCACCGGCGGCGCCGGGGCGTGAGGGCGACGCCGCGGCGGGCAACCCGGTCCGTTCGGCTATCTCATCCCAGTCACCATAGACCTCGGCGAAGTCGTCACGGCGGTCATGGGTACGGCCGGCGGTGTCGATGGTGACGTGCAGGTCCGTGCGGCCGGATCCGTCCTGGCCCAAATGGCCCCAGCCGCCGTCGGGTTCCTGCCACGGCAGGCCGGCCTGGCGTCCTCGGCGGCCAGCCCGGTCGCCGGGTCGGCCAGCGCGGCCACGTGCCGGGCCAGCCGCGGGTCCAGCCAGGGCTCGCGGAGGTAGGGCGGGTAGATCGTCAGCCGCTCGCGCAGGGTGAAGCCCGCCTGGGCGGTGTGCGCGGCGAGTTCGTCGATGTCCGGCCACGGGCGCTCGGGGTTGACGTGGTCCGGGGTGAGCGGGGAGACGCCGCCCCAGTCGTCGATACCGGCCCGCAGGATCAGGTCGTACTGCGCGCCGACCAGGTTGGGCGGCGCCTGGACGCGGGCCTTGGACCCGAGGACGAGCCTGGTGACGGCGATCGTGGCGGCCAGGTCGTCGAGTTCGGCGTCGGGCACGTCGCGCATCTTGGTGTCCGGCTTGGCCCGGAAGTTCTGCACGATGACTTCCTGGATGCCGCGGTACTCGCGGGCGACCTTGCGGATGGCGAAGACCGACTCGGCGCGCTCCTTCTGGGTCTCGCCGATGCCGATGAGGATGCCGGTGGTGAACGGGACGTTGCTGCGGCCGGCGTCCTCCAGGACGCGCAGCCTGACCGCCGGGTCCTTGTCCGGGCTGCCGAAGTGGGGGGCGCCCTTGTCGGTGAACAGGCGGCTCGCGGTCGTCTCCAGCATCATGCCCATGGACGGGGCGACCGGCTTGAGGCGCTGGAAGTCCTGCCAGGACAGGACCCCGGGGTTCAGGTGCGGGAGCAGCCCGGTCTCCTCGAGCACGCGGATCGCCATCGCCCTGACGTAGGACAGGGTGTCGTCGTAGCCATGCTCGTCCAGCCATTCGCGGGCCTGGCGCCAGCGGTCCTCCGGCTTGTCGCCCAGGGTGAACAGGGCTTCCTTGCAGCCGAGTTCGGCGCCGCGGCGGGCGATGGCCAGCACCTCGCCGGGCTCCAGGTACAGGCTGTCCAGCCGGTGCGGGACGGTCGCGAACGTGCAGTAGCCGCAGCGGTCCCGGCACAGCCGGGTGAGCGGGACGAAGACCTTGCGCGAGTAGGTGATGACCTGGGGCCGGCCTGCGGCTTCCAGGCCAGCGTCCCTGGTGCGGCTCGCGTACTCAAGGAGCCGGTTCAGATCCTCGCCGCGGGCGTGCAGCAGGACCGTTGCCTCGTCCACGTCGAGCGGCTTGCCGTCCCTGGCCCGGGCCAGCGTCCGGCGCATGGCCGACGCGGTGGGCGCTTCGGTTCGGCCGGTTCCGCTATCCCCTTCCGGCTCAGTGACCTCGCCATTACCAGAGTTTCCGCGGAAATCACCCATGCTCGAACCTTACGCGGCAAACTTCTCCCCCTCGCGCGGCGACCCCGGGCGGGTGGCTAGAAGGAGCGGTAGTCGCGGACTGACATGCGGGGGCCGCGCCGCGGCGGGCCGCTGCCGCCCAGCTCGATGAGCCTGGTCACGCGGTAGCGGTGACCGGCATAGGGGGCGAGGAGCTCGAGCATGCCGGCGTCGTCGGTCTTCCGGCGGGCCAGCGTCCAGCCGACCGCGTTGGGCAGGTGGTAGTCGCCCACCGACACCGCGTCCGCGTCGCCCATGGCCCGCTGCCTGATCTCGGCCGAGGTCCAGACGCCGATGCCGGGCAGCGAGCGCAGGCGGCGGTCCGCCGCGGCCGGGTCCAGGGCCAGCGCCTCCTCGAGCCGGGCCGCGACCGCCGCGGCGCTGATGATCGTGCGGGCGCGCACGCCCTCGACGCCGGCCCGGTGCCAGTCCCAGGAGGGGATGCGCACCCAGGTCCGCGCGGGCGGGACCACGCGCATCCCCGCCGGGGCCGGGCCCGGCGCCGCCTCGCCGTGCTTGAGCAGCAGGTACCGCCAGGCCCTGTGGGCCTCGCGCCCGACGACCTTCTGCTCGAGGACCGCGGGCACCAGCGCCTCGAAGACCCGGCCGGTGCGGCCGACCCGCAGCCCAGGGAACCTGAGCACGAGCTCGCTGACCACCGGATGGTGCGCGGCGAAGCCGGACCTGTCGTCGTGGAAGCCCAGCCACTCTGGCACCCGGTCGAGCAGCCAGCCCGCGCCGGGACCCCAGGCCCTGGCGGTCACCGTCGCGTCGCGTGACCTGTGGCCGACGCGCAGGGTGGCCGGGCCGTCCGGGGTCAGGGACGTGCGCCAGACGGCGCCGGCCGCGTCGGTGGCATGGGTGGGATCGCCGCCGCCGTGGCGGTGCACCGACAGGGTGAGCGGGACGTCCACCGGGAACGGGACGGGAAAGTCGCGGCTCAGCCCTTGATCCGCGGTCAGGGCCGGCCCCGCGGTCATGGCGTCACACGTCGGAGGAGAAGCGGACCGATGTCGGCTCGAGCCGGGTGCCCGGCCAGACCCGGATGCCGCGGGCCAGTTCGTTGCCCACGCCGATGTAGGCCTCGTCACCGATCACCGCGTCGTGCAGTTCGGCCCCGGGGGCGACGATCGCGCCGCGGCCGAGGATGGAATCGCGCACCACGGCGCCCTCGCCCACGGCGGCGCCGTCGAACAGCACGCTGCCGAAGACCGTCGCCCCGGCGCCGACCGAGGCGCCCACGCCCACCACGGTCCCGCCCGACACGTCCGCGTCGCCGACCACCGTCGCGTCGGCCAGCAGCAGCGAGGGCCCGTGCGGGCCTGGAACGGCCGGGCCGGGCAGCCGCCCGAGCACCAGGTCGCAGGAGCCGCGCACGAAGGCCTGCGGCGTCCCGACGTCGAGCCAGTAGGCCGACTCGTGATAGCCCATGACCAGCGCCCCGGCCTCGATCAGCCCGGGGAACGTCTCCCGCTCCACCGACACGCGGCGCCCGGCCGGGATCTGATCGATCACCTCGCGCCGGAACACGTAGCAGCCGGCGTTGATCCGGTTGGTCACCGGCTCCGGCGTCTTCTCCAGGAACGCGGTGACCCGCCCGGCCTCGTCGGTCGGCACCACCCCGAACCGGGACGGGTCGGCCACCTCGACCAGGTGCAGCGTCACCGCGGCGTCGGTCTTGATGTGCTGGTCGACCTGAGCGCTCAGGTCGTGCCCGGACAGGATGTCGCAGTTCAGCACCACCACCGGGTCGCCCGGGGTGCTGCCGCGCAGCGACCGGGCCGCGTTGCGGATGCCGCCCGCGGTGTCCAGCGGCTGCTCCTCCTGCACGTAGTCGATCGACAGCCCGAACTGCGCGCCGTCCCCGAATACCGCGGCGAACATCTCCGCCTTGTAGCAGGTCGCCAGGATCACGTGGGTGACGCCGCCCGCCGCCGCCCGGGCCAGCAGGTGCGCCAGGAACGGGACGCCCGCGGTGGGCAGCAGGGGCTTCGGCGCGGACAGGGTCAGCGGTCGCAGCCGGGTGCCCTGGCCCCCGACGAGGACAATCGCCTCCAGTGGTTCACGCGGCATGACAGATGAGGTTACACGGCGCTCGCGTCAGCGGCGGTTTGTTCGGCCGCGCGACGATAGCAGGCCATGTGCGCCTCGGCCGAGGCCGCCCAGGTGAACTCCTGCGACCGGTCGTAGCCGGCGTCGGCGAGCCGGTTCCGCCTGGAGGTGTCATCGAGCAGGGCGCGGAGCGAGTCGCGGATGCTGTCGGAGTCGGGTTCGGTGTAGGCCACGGCCTCGCCGCCCACCTCGGGCAGCGAGGTGCAATGCGTCGTCAGCACGGGGGCGCCGCACGCCATCGCCTCGAGCACCGGCAGACCGAACCCCTCCCCGCGGCTCGGGAATGCCACCACCATCGCCCCCCCGAGGAAGCCTGGCAGGTCGGAGAAGCGCAGGTAGCCGGGACGGATCAGGCGCAGGTGCGGCGGCACCGAGGCCACCGCGGCGTCCACTTCGTCGCTCCAGCCCCCGCCGCCGCCGAGCACGAGCGCGGGCGGATTGTCCAGGTCGGCCACCGCACCGGCCCAGCCGGTGATCAGCGAGGCCACGTTCTTGCGCGGCTCGAGCAGGCCGAGGAACGCGATGTAGGGCTTGCCGTGCAGGCCCAGCCGGTTGGACACCGCCAGCACCTGCTGCGGGTCGGGCCGGTGGAAGAGCCGGTGATCGACGCCGTGGTAGGCCACGTCGATCTTGGTGGGGTCGGCCTTCAGGACCCGCTCGAGCTCGTCCCTGGTGGCCTTGGAGGGCACGATGAGCCGCGCCGCACGGCGCGCCGCCGTCCGGATGGCCGACTTGAAGAACATCGCGCCGACCGGGCTGTACAGCTCGGGCTCGGTGAAGAACGTGACGTCGTGGACGGTCACCACGGTGGGCCGGCCCGGCCGCAGCGGCATCGAGTAGTAGGGCACGTGGATGACGTCGGCGTCGACCTGCTGGGCTACCACGGGCAGCCCGCTCTGCTCCCAGGCCAGCCGGGCGGACCGGTGCGCGAGCGCCGTCGGGCCTGCCACCACGCGCGCGTGCGGGGCGAGCCGCTCGTACCGTTCCTCGTCGGCGCGCTGGCAGACGACGGCCAGGTCCGCGCCAGCGACGTCGAGCGCGCCGATCAGCCCGTCAACGTACCGGCCGAGCGCCCCCCGGTCGGCTGGCACGTCGGTCGCATCAACTAGTACGCGAGGTGCCACGACCGCACTTGCTCCTTCCCTGGGCCACCCGGGCAGGCAGGCTGACCAGAGCTCGCGTCAACCGCACGGCCCCGGCATGCCTTGGTGGATGTCCCGTCAACTACGAAGCCTACGCCCTGCCGCGAGTCACCGGGTTAGAAGTTCCCCTGGCTGACCGCCCGCCGCCGCTCCGGCCGCCCCCTGCCGCCCCTGCCGCCCCCGGCCGCTCCCGGCGCCGAGCCCGGACGAGCACGATGGCGCCGCCGTCCCCGCGCGCGTTCCGGTCCGAGGCGGCGACCAGCGGTGCGGCCGGCGCCGCCGCGTTGAACCCGAACTTACCCCCGTAGGCGGACAGGCCGAGGTACATCCGCTGGGCCCGCCGGCTCCTGAACTGGTACCGGTACTGCGTCACGTCGAGCCCGCGCGCGGCGAGCAGCGCGGTCAGCTCCTGGTGGGAGTAGGTGCGCTTCACGTGGTACCGCTCGCAGTGCGCGCGGTAGAGGTTCGGCCAGTGTTCGGCCAGAGTTAGCGCGTCGGCCGACATGACGAGCTCGCCGCCGGGCGCGAGCACCCTGGTCATCTCGTCGAGCGCCTTCTCGCCGTCATCGAAATGCTCGATCGCGCAGATCGACATCACCCGGTCGAAGCTGGCGTCCTTGAACGGAAGCCGGAGTGCGTCGCTCCTGACGAGCGCGGGCGGGTCGCTGAGCTGGCGGCCCCGGCTGAGCTTGGCTTTGTCGATGTCGAGCGCGACGGCCCGGGCGCCGCGCTTTCGCGTCTGGCCCGCCCAGTACCCGTCGCCGGCCGCCACGTCGAGCACCCGCAGCCCGCGCAGGTCCCCGTTCTTGGATCCGAGCCAGCGCAGCAGCGTGCGGGCCTCGCGGTAGCGGCACACGTGCACCTCGTGCCCGGCCACCGCGATTACGTCAGCAACCTTCATGGGAGGCAAATCTATTCGCCGAACGGAGCCGGCGCGTGCCCCTCCCCCAGCCCGCCCCTCCCTCCGCCCGCTCCGCCCCGCCCCGCCCCGCCCCGGGCGATTCCATGATCGCGGGCAGTTCAGGGTGCTATGTGCCCGAAAGTGCCCGCGATCATGAAACAGGGGCGTCAGCAGGAGGGGACGGACCGGGACTGGCCGGATTTGAGGGCTTCCAGGTAGGTGACGGCCTGGTTCAGGGTGCTCACCTTGACCAGGCGCATGCCCGCGGGCACGGCACCCTTGGTGTCCGCGCAGTTGGCCGCGGGGGTCAGGAAGATGGTGGCGCCGGCGTCGCGCGCGCCGATCATCTTCTGCTGGATGCCGCCGATGGGGTCGACCTTCCCGCTGGGCTCGATCTCCCCGGTGCCGGCGATGAACCGGCCGGCGGTCAGGTCGAGCTTGGTCAGCTTGTCGATGATGCCGAGGGCGAACATCATGCCCGCGCTCGGGCCGCCGATGTCGCCCACGCTGATCTTGACCTGGAACGGGAACTTGTACGTCTCGGCGATCTTCACGCCCATCACCGGATGGCCCCCGGACTGCCTGGTGCCGACCTGGACCTGCCGGTTCTGCCCGGCCCTGGTGATGGCTACGGTCAGCGTGCTGCCCGCCGGGTGAGCGAGGATCACCTTGGTCAGGCCGCCCTGGCTGGTCACCGGCTGGCCGTCCACGGCGGTGATCACGTCCCCGGCCTTGAGCACGCCGTAGGCCGGGAGACCCTTCTCCGGCTGCACCACGACCACCTGGGTGGAGTAGGGGATGTGCAGCTGGGTCAGCGCCGCGGCGGTCGCGGTCTCCTGCGAGCTGGTCATCTCCTGCGTGTCCTGCTCCTGGGTCTGCTTCTGGGTCTGCCCGGCGGGGCAGATCTCGCTCTCCGGGACGACCGCCTGGTGCGGGTTCAGCCAGGCCACCAGGGCGGTGAAGATGTTGAACCTGTTGCCCTGGCAACCCTGGTAGCTCACCGTCACCATGTTCAGGTGCCCGGTGACGGGATAGGACGCGCGGCCGGAAATCGTGATCAGCGGGTGCCCGGAGGAGTCCTTGCCCAGGGTGTTCAGGGTCGGGCCCGGCCCGAGGATGACGTAGGGCACCGGGACGAGCACGCTGACCGCGATCGCCACCGCCGTGCCGACGGAGGCGATGAGCAGCGTCAGGGAACGTCGGGACATGGGCGGAACCTTACGCGCGGAACCTGAGGGTTTCCTGGCTCACGGGGTGCCGACCCACTCGGCCGTGCCGTCGTCGAACCGCTGGTGCTTCCAGATCGGCACCGAGGCCTTCAGGATGTCGATCAGGTCCCGGCAGGCGTCGAACGCCTCTGCCCGGTGCGGGCATGATACGGCCAGCACCACGGCCAGGTCGCCGATGGCCAGGTCGCCCACGCGGTGCACGGCCGCGATGCCGATGACGGGGTACTTCTCCGCGATCACCTCGGCGACCCGGCGGAGCTCGCCGGCGGCCGACGGGTGCGCGCTGTAGGACAGCCCGGTAACGCCCCGGTCGTGGTCGGAATCCCTGACCGCCCCGGCGAACAGCGCGATGCCGCCGGCCGCGGGGTCCGCGACCGCGGCCCGCACCTCGTCGACGGATAGCTCGGACTCGCGCACGGCGATCAGGCGCACAGCACTCACCCGTCAAGGTTACCCGGCGCGCTGAGCCCTACTCCGGGCGGTGGCGGCGGCGCGCGCGCCGGACGATGGCGGCGGTGCCGATCACGGCGACCGTGGCCCCGGCCGCGGTGATCGTGGCCTCCTTACGTGCGATCCGCCGGCCTGCCAGCGCGTGCCTGCCCCCCCGCTGGTCGAGCAGGATCCGCAGCGCCTCGGCGTTGCCGAACTCGGGACGCCAGCCGACCGCGCGGAGCGCGGCGCAGTCCACCACCCACGGGTACACCACGTACCGCATGTCCACGGCCGGCGCCGGGGTCACGCCGACCCGGTGCAGGCGCTGCGCGGCGCCGAAGGTCAGCCGGGCGGGCAGCTCGATGCTCTTCAGCCCGCTGATCTGCTCCACCTCGTCCTGCTCGAGCCAGCCGTCGCAGCCCACCGCGAAGTCGCCGGTGATCTCGCCGCGCACGGTGAACTCGAGCGCGGAGACCAGGTCGTCGACGTGGCAGAACTGCCAGCGCGGCGCGCAGCCCTTCACGGTAAGCAGCCGCGGCGCCTCGAAGTGCCTGGTGACCAGCGTGTCAACGTCGTCTCCGACCAGGGCGGCGGGCCGCACTACGGTCACCGCCATGCCCGGGTTGGTCCGCGGCGAGCGGTGCGCCAGCTGCTCGATCTCGAGCAGATCCCCGGCCACGCTGCTGTCCGTATCCACCGCGAGCGGCGCGTCCTCGGCCAGCGGGACCGGGTTGTCCGGGCGGGCGCCGTAGACCATCGCGCTGGTCACCAGCACCACGCGCCCGACCCGGCCGGCCGCGGCCGCGGTGAGCACCGTCTGCGCCCCGCGCACGTTGAAGGCCCGGCGCGGCCGGGCGTCGGAGTCGGGCGCCAGGTCGTGGTCGGCGTGCACCACGACGTCGGCACCGGCCAGCCGCCCGGCCAGGGCCGGGTCCCGCACATCGGCCACCCGCCAGGTCACGCCCGCGATGTCGCCGCGATCGCTGTCGATCGCGATGACCTTCTTGACGTCCGGCGACGCGGCCAGCGCGATGGTCAGGGCGCGCCCGATCCCGCGAGCCGCCCCGGTAACCGCCACGACGGGCATAGGCTGATCCTGTGTGTCGCTGCGCTCTTTATCGCTGCGCTCGTGGCGAACCGGCCGCCGCGCGTTTGTCACAGTGTGCTTCTCCCGAGATAACGTGACGGTCATGACCCTTCCATCCTGCCGCAGAGCTAACGATGGCTGATCACCCGTTCGGTTTCGGCTTGCCCGATAAGCCCGAAGACCAGGGCGGCTCGGGAGGGTCCGGCGGCCAAGGAGGCGGCCCCGGCGGCCAGGGCGGCGGCGGTTTCCCTGGTGGCGGCGGTTTCCCCGGTGGCGGAGGGTTCCCCGGTGGCGGCGGGCCGGCGGGGCCGTTCGGGGCGATGGGTGACCCGCAGCAGTTCGCCGACGCGCTGCGCCAGTTCGCCGACATGCTGTCCTACCGCGGCGGCCCGGTCAACTGGGACCTGGCCAAGAACGTGGCCAGGCACGCGATCGCGGCGGCGGGCGACCCGAGCGTGCTCGACGCGCAGCGCCGGGAGGTCACCGAGGCGGTCCGGCTGGCCGACCTGTGGCTGGACGAGGCCACGGCGTTCCCCTCGGGCATCCGCAAGATCGAGGCCTGGAGCCGGTCGGAGTGGCTGGAGGCGACCTTCCCGATCTGGGCCAAGCTATGCGATCCGATCGCGGCCAAGGGCGTCGAGGCGATGAGCGGGATGTTCACCGCCGACCCCGCGCAGCTCGGCGAGGAAGTCCCTGAGGAGATGCGCCAGGCGCTCGGCGCCCTCGGCGGCGCGGGCGGCCTCGGCGCCATGATGCGCCAGCTGGGCGGGGCGATGATCGGCAGCCAGACCGGGACCGCGGTCGGCGAGCTGGCCCGCGAGGTGATCGGCTCGGCCGATATCGGGCTGCCGCTCGGGCCGGAGGGCACGGCCGCGCTGCTGCCCGCGGGCGTGGCCGAGTTCGGCCGCGGCCTGTCCGTGGACGCCGGCGAGGTCCGGCTCTTCCTCGCGCTGCGCGAGGCCGCGCACCAGCGGCTGTTCGCGCACGTGCCGTGGCTGCGCGCGCACCTGCTCGGCACGGTCGAGCAGTACGCCAGCGGCATCTCCGTCGACATGGCGCGGCTGCAGGAGGCCATTCCCGAGGTCGACATCACCAACCCCGAGGCGCTGAGCGAGGCGCTGTCCGGTGAGGGACTGTTCCGGCCGGAGGACACTCCCGCCCAGAAGGCCGCGCTGACCCGGCTGGAGACCGCGCTGGCGCTGGTGGAGGGCTGGGTCGCGACGGTGGTCAGCGCGGCCGCGCGCGAGCGGCTCACGCATGCCGACGCCCTGGCCGAGGCGGTCAGGCGGCGCCGGGCCACCGGCGGGCCCGCGGAGCGCACGTTCGCCACGCTGGTCGGCCTGGAGCTGCGCCCGCGCCGGCTGCGTGAGGCGGCGGCCATCTGGCAGGGGCTCACCGAGGCGCGCGGGACCGACGGCCGGGATGCGCTGTGGGCGCACCCGGACCTGCTGCCCGCCACCGATGACCTGGAGAATCCGGACACCTTCGTGCACGGCCAGACCGAACTCGATATCTCGGACCTGGAGAACCCGGAGAACCCTGACCCGTCAAGCGAGGGCGACGGCAACTGACGCCGGATTATCACTGCGCGAAACCGCCTGCCCACTCTATGATCCCTTAAATCTTGCCTTGAGCTAACTTGACGGAAATCAGGACCGCAAAAGGCGGCAAACGCGCGTGATCATAGAAATAACCTTGCCCGGGATTGCCGGTTCTGCCGCTGGATTGCCGGTTCTGCCGCTTCGCCCGCTGTGCGTCAATTACCGCGAAAAGGTATGCCTGACCGGGCCGGGGCCGCATGATGGGAAGCCACACAGGGCAGGAGTCCGGCATGGACCGACCAGAGCATACAGACGTGGTCGTGCTCGGCCTTGGTCCCGGCGGGGAATACGTCGCCGGGACACTGGCCGAAGCGGGGCTGCACGTAACCGGGGTTGAATCCCGCCTCGTCGGCGGGGAATGCCCCTACTACGGCTGCGTGCCTTCCAAGATGATGATTCGTGCCGCCAATCTCATCGCCGAGACCAGGCGGGTGCCCGGCATTGCCGGAACATCGGCGATCACCCCCGACTGGTCACCGGTCGCGCGGCGAATCAGGGAAGAGGCCACCGACGACTGGAACGACAAGGTGGCGGCCGACCGGTTCACTGGCAAGGGCGGCCACCTGGTCCGCGGCCGCGGGAAGATCACCGGCGCCGGCCAGGTGACGGTTACCGATCCCGGGGGAACCCGGGTGCTGGCGGCCCGCAAGGGCATCGTGATTAACACCGGCACCGATCCGGCCATCCCGCCGCTGGACGGGCTGGCCGGCACCCCGTACTGGACCAACCGCGAGATCGTCCAGGCCGAGCGGGTGCCCGAGTCACTGATCGTGCTGGGCGGCGGGGCCATCGGCGCCGAACTTGCCCAGGTCTTCGCCAGGTTCGGCGCCGCCGTGACCGTCGTCGAGGCGCTGCCGCGGCTGCTGTCCTTCGAGGAACCGGAGGCCAGCGAGCTGATCGAGCGGATCTTCTCGGCCGAGGGCATCACGGTGTGCACGGACGCGCCGGCTGAGAAGATCGGCTACGACCGCGACCGGTTCACCGTGGACCTGGGCGGGGAGGCCTACACAGCGGAGCACCTGCTGGTCTGTACCGGCCGCCACACGGACCTGGCCGCGCTCGGCGTGGCCGCGGCCGGCCTTGACCCCGCGGCCAAGACCATCCCGACCGACGGCTGGATGCGCGCCGCCGACGGAGTGTGGGCCATCGGCGACGTGACCGGGAAGGGCGCCTTCACGCACATGTCCATGTACCAGGCGGACATCGCGGTGCGGGACATCCTGGGCCAGGGCGGCGAGCCCGCCGACTACCGCGCGGTGCCGCGGGTCACCTTCACCGACCCGGAGATCGGCAGCGTAGGCCGGACCGAGGAGCAGGCCCGGGCGGCCGGGATACGGGTGCGCACCGGCGTCACCCTGATCCCGTCCTCGGCCCGGGGCTGGATTCACAAGGCGGGCAACGACGGCTTCATTAAGGTCGTCGAGGATGCCGAGCGCTCCGTGCTGGTGGGGGCGACCTCCGCGGGTCCCTGCGGGGGTGAGGTCCTGTCCGCCCTGCAGGTCGCGATACGGGCCGAGGTGCCTGTGGCCACCTTGCGGAACATGCCGTACGCGTACCCCACGTTCCATCGCGCCATCGAGGACGCGCTCAAGAACCTCAACGGGACCAGATCCTCATGACACACCGCCCGGCCGTGGTCGCCTTCGACGTGATAGAGACGCTGATGTCACTGGAGCCGCTGCGCGAGCGGCTCACCGAGATCGGCCAGCCTCCGCACCTGCTCGAGGCCTGGTACACCCGCACGCTGCGGGACGGCATGGCGCTGTCCGCGACCGGGGACTTCGCGCCGTTCACTGACGTCGCCGAGGCCGCGCTGCGCGGGATCACCGGCTACACGGTCAGCGACGAGCAGGTCGCGCAGGTCATGGCCGGGTTCAACGATCTGCCGGCCTTCCCCGACGCGCTGCCCGCGATGACCATGCTCACCGAGGCCGGGGTACGCGTGGCCTGCCTGACCAACGGGTCGGCGTACCTGACCTCCTCGTTCCTTAACCGCACCGGGCTCGGCTCGCTGGTGGACCGGGTGATCTCGGTCGGTGAGGTCTTCCGGTGGAAGCCGTCGCAGATGGTGTACCGGTACGCCGCCGAGGTGCTTGACGTCCCGCCGCAGTGGCTGGCGCTGGTGGCGGCGCACGACTGGGACTGCCACGGCGCCAAGCGGGCCGGGCTGACCACCGGCTTTGTGAGCCGCAAGTCCGGCGGGTTCGGCGCGCCGTTCGAGCCGCCGGACGTGGTGGGCGAGGACCTGACCGAGGTGGCGGCCAAGCTGCTCGGCCTGAGCTCGTGACGGAGCCGAGGGCGGCGGCATCGGGGCGTCGCGGGGTAGCTGTGCCGGGCCCAGGACGTCACGGGAGGCGGCGGGGCGGGCGGCCGACGGGGCGGCGGGGGACGCCCTGACGGTCCAGGATCGCGGCGACGCGGCGCTCGCTGATGCCGAAGCGCACGGCGCATTCATGCAAGCTCAGCCGCTCGTCCCTGTAGTCGGCCGCCACGGCCTGTTCGTCGAGGTCGCCGCCCCGGCGGCGCACCGCGACACCCTCGGAGGCCAGGAACTTCACGATCGTCGTGCGGGACACGCCGAACATCGCCGCACATTGCTTCACCGTCAGCTGCCGGTCACGGTAGGCCGCGGCCACGGCCGAGGCCCGCAGCCGGACCGGCTGGCCAGCCGCGGCGGCGAGCATGTCCGCCAGCACGGCCGGGGTCCGGGCAGCGGCCAGCGGCGCGTCGGGCGCCATGGTGCCGCGAACATCAGGGTCGGGCGCCACGGTGCCGCGGACATCGGGGTCGGGCGCCTTGGGACCGCGGGGGCCGGAGGCGCGGGCCTCGGCCAGGTAGCAGAGCACGCCGCGGACCAAGCGCCGGCGGAACCGGTAGCCGGGGAAGGCGTCCCGCAGCGCCGCCAGTTCGTTGTCATCTGTGTCTGGCCCGTGCACGGGGTCCCATTCTGGTCCCGGCGGCGAAGCCGGGTGAACCGGCAGGTGCCCTGCAGAATGGGACACCGCAAATCGGGACACTGCAAAATGGGACACCACAAATGGGGACGGAGGTTCACACGGCGGACAGCAGCCCGACCAGCGGGCCGGGGATCCTGGTCAGGTCGAGCGCGGCGGCGAGGACGTGACCGTAGCGGATCTTGCGGCCGGAGCGGGTGCCCATGAAGCGGCGCAGTTGCTGGTCGCGGGGGGTTTCACGGTGGGCGGGCTGCCGGGTGAAGGTCCGGAACGGCCCGCTCTCGCCCTCGGCCTGGATCAGCTCCTCGACCCGGCCGGTGCCGAGCGCGCGGATCAGCTCGTCCTCCAGGTCCGCGACGCAGACGAAGTAGGGGGCGTCGGGTCCGACCCGGTCCAGGCCGCGGCGGAAGTCTCGCTCCTCGCCCTGGTCGCACAGGCCGGCCAGCCGGACGCCGAACCCATCAGGGCCGAACAGGTCCACGAAGTGCCCGATGTTGGTCGCGCCGCCCATCGGGACCACGAAGATGCCCTCGCCGCGCAGGTCACGGCCGCACCTGGCGGCCAGGGTGTCCATCGCGGCCTGGTCGCTCATCCCCTCCACCAGCACGACCGCGCAGGAGCCCGGGTCGCTGCGGGCGCGCGCGGCCGCGGCGGCCAGTGTGGCGCTGCCGGCTCCGGCCGCCTCGGTCACCGCGGCCAGCGACTCCACGTCCACGTCCTCTAGTCTCGCAGCCATGCAACGCAGCACCGATCGCATTTACACCACCCACGTGGGCAGCCTGGCCCGGCCGCCCGCGCTGCTCGACCTGATGCGGGCGGCCGCCGCCGGGCAGCCGGCCGATGAGGCTGAACGGGCCGAGGCTGAACGCCTGGCCGTCGCCGACGTGGTGGCCAGGCAGCGCGCGGCCGGGCTGGACGTCATCTCCGACGGCGAGCAGACCAAGACGGGCTTCTTTGCCTACATCGGCGAGCGGCTGAGCGGATTCGAGCCGCGCCCAGGCCGCGATCCGCTGGCGGGCTTCCGGGCCGAGATCGAGAGCTTCCCCGAGTACTACGAGCAGTACCTCAAGGGCGCGATGACCGGAGGGATGGCCGCACCGGCGGTGCCGCTCGCCTGCACCGGGCCCGTGTCCTACACCGGGCACGAGCGGCTGCGCCGCGACCTGGAACTGCTCAGGGCGGCGGCCGGCGGCGATGATGGCGCAGGGCCGGACCAGGTCTTCGCCTGCGCGGTAGCGCCGAGCGGGGTGGGCGGCAACGAGTACTACCCGACCGAGGCGGCCTACCTGGACGCGGTGGCCGACGCGCTGCACGAGGAGTACGCGGCCATCGTCGCGGCGGGCTTCACCCTGCAGATCGACGACCCCTTCCTGACCGACGTGTTCAGCTACGGCGCCGGGTCGCGGCAGCAGACGCTGGAGCGGGCGCAGCTGTACGTGAACGCGATCAACCGCAGCCTGCGCGGCATCTCGCCGGAGCGGGTCCGGCTGCACACCTGCTACGGCATAAACGAGGGACCGCGGGTGCACGACGCGCCGCTCGCCGACTACGTGGACACGCTGTTCACGATCCGGGCCGGGGCGTTCTCCTTCGAGGCCGCCAACCCGCGGCATGAGCACGTCTACCACGTGTTCGAGTCGGTCAAGCCGCCGCGGGACGCGGTGCTGCTGCCCGGGGTCATCAGCCACGCCACCAACATCGTGGAGCACCCCGACACCATCGCCGACCGGATCGTCAGGTTCGCCGAGCTCGTCGGCCGGGAGAACGTCGTGGCCAGCGCGGACTGCGGCTTCTCCTCCCAGGCCACGTACCGCCCGGAGATCCACCCGTCGATCGTCTGGGCCAAGTTCGAGTCGCTGGCCGAGGGCGCCCGCCGGGCCACCGCCCGGCTCTGGTGAGCGGCCCGGAGATCAGCCCGGCCCGGACCGGACGCTCCCAGGGTCGAACGCGCGCCGCTTCGCCCGCTCGGTGAAGCTCCGCCAGCCGGCTGGGTTGACGACCAGCGGCGGGCCGGCCGGGTTGTCGCCGTCACGTACCACCACCAGACCCGGCCGGGCCTGGATCTCCACGCAGCTGCCCCCTTCGCAATGCTTACTTTTCCGCCAGGTTTCCAGGACTTCTGACCGCACCATTGGATTACTCCTCAGCTAAGATCTCGTCGCTGAGCCCGGCCGCCTTCACAATGAATGCCTTCGACTCGTCCTCGCTCAGGGCGAGGTTGCAGAGCTGATCGAAGGCGAGGCCGTAGCGGTAGACGTCCGCTTCGCTCTCGACAAAGAGGTCACTTGTCATGTTTTCCAGGTAAACGACGTCCGCGGCCAGAAGCTCGGGGAACCTCAAAATGGTAAATCCGCCGGACGTGCCCGGGTGGGATCCCACGGTGAAAGGCAGCACCTGGATGGAAAAATTCGGCTGCTCGGCTAGTGCGAGCAGGTGGCGGAGCTGCCCGGCCAGGACTTGTGGTCCGCCGACCGGACGCCGCAGCACCGCCTCGTCCAGGACGATGGCCACGTCGAGCGGCCTCTTCCTGGACAGAACATCCTGACTAGTCAGGCGCACCTGGACCAGCCGCTCCACGCGGGCTGGCGGCGCGATAAGCATATGGGAGCTGATCACGTGCCGGGCGTACTGCTCGGTCTGCAGCAGGCCAGGCAGGACGACCGGGGCAAACCACCGCACCGACTCGGCGTCGGCCTCCAGCGCCAGGAACGTCGCGGCCTCCGGCCGCAGCGTGTCGCCGTAGGCGTCCCACCAGCCCCGCTGCTGAGCATTGCGGCCCAGTTCGAGCAGCCGGTCCCGCTGCGAGCCGGACACCTCGTACAGGTCGAGCAGCTTCCTCAGGTCAGCAGAGGTGATTTCGGACTGGGCGGTCTCTATCCTTGACACCTTGGACGGCGACCAGCCGATCCGGGCTGCCACCTCGTCACCGGTGAGGGTCGCGGCCTCCCGCAGCCGCCGGAGTTGCGCGGCAAGCTGACGTCCGCGCACAGACGGCGTTCGCTTCCCGGCCACCTAACCCTCACCCCTTCCGTCCCTCTAGCATCATAGTCCACACGACCGCGAAGCGTGATCATTACCGCAGATTCTGTCACAAAAGATCGCATGAAATATTGCACAATAGGGTGCACGATGAGACTCTAGCATTAGGCGCGATCGGCAGGCCCGGGCGCTCAGGGGAGGCGACAAAATGATGACGATCCTGATCACGGCGGCGGCCCGAAGCCATCCCCCGTCCTTCAGCCAGCGGACAGGTACCGTGTGGTGCCGAAAGCTCGAGAGGACACCTGACTGCCGTGGCCGATAAGCGCGACACCGCCCCGGCGTCATGGTCAGGAGAGCCCGCATCCAGTAAGGCATGCGCACGTCACCATCCCCCCGGCGGGTGATCCGCGTGCACGACGGGCCTTCCCCCCGGGAACTCGACGGCCAGGTTTGCGGTCTGTTCACGGTGGACATCGCCGAATTCACCCAGCCGGATCGCGATGATGACATCCAGGTCTACATGCACCAGGCCTTGTACCGGATGCTGGAGGCCGCATTCGACAAGTCCGCCCTGCCCTGGTCCCGTTGCTGCCATGAGGACCGCGGCGACGGTGTTCTGGTCGTGCTGCCACCCGCGCTGCCCGTATCCAGCCTGATCGTCGTGCCCGACAAGCTCCTGCCGCTCATCCGCTTTCACAACCGGGTGTCATGTGACGTCGCCCAGATGAAGCTGCGCGCCGCGGTGCACATCGGCCTGGTCCATCACGACAGTCACGGGTTCGTCGGCGGTGACGTGAACCTGCTCTGCCGGCTGCTCGACTCCCGCCAGCTCAAGCAGGGCCTAGCCGAGGCGAATACCGAGATTGCGGTGATCGCGTCGGATTACTTCTATGCCACCGTGATCCGCCGCCAGCCTTCGCTGACCAGCCCGGCGCAGTACCGGCGGCTCAACGTCAGGGTGAAAGAGACCAGGACCCGGGCGTGGACCCATCTGCCCGGGTCGCTGGCCTTAGCCGAGGCCGTCGAAGGCGCCCGCGTCGTAGCGGGGCTGGCCGCCGGTGAGGGTGGCGAGCACCTCCAGGCCGGCGATGCGCTCCGGGCTGACCGCGGTAGGGTCCTCGGACAGCACCACCAGGTCGGCGAGCATGCCGGGGGCGATCGAGCCCTTGACGTGCTCCTGGCGGCTGGCGTAGGCCGACCCCCAGGTCCAGGCGCGCAGCGCCTGCCCGGCGGTGACCGCCTCGCCCGGGTTGAACGGCGCGCCCGAGGAGGTGCGCCGGTTCACCATGGCGTCGATGCCGAGCAGCGGCGCCCCGGCCACCACCGGCCGGTCCGAACTGCCCGGCAGCACCATGCCCGCCTCCAGCAGCGACCGCTGCCGGTACAGCCAGGCGTGCCGGTCCGGGCCGACCGCGGCGAGCATGCCGTCGCCGAGTTCGGCGGCGAAGCGGCCCTGCGGCACGGCGATCACGCCAAGTTCCGCGGCCCGGGCGACCTGCCGGGGCTGGACCACGGCGAAGTGCTCGATGCGGTGCCGGGGGTCGCGCCGCGGGTACCGTTCCAGTGCCTCGGCGTAGGCGTCGAGGGCCAGGTCGATGGCCCGGTCGCCGATCGCGTGCGTGGCGACCTGCCAGCCGGAGCGGTGCGCGGCGATGATCGCGGCCCGCAGCGCGTCCGCGTCGGCCTGCAGGTACCCGCGGCCGGACCCGTTGCCGGCGAAGTCGTCATGCATGGCGGCGGTCCGGCCGACCAGGGACCCGTCGGCGAAGATCTTCACCGCGCCGAGCCGGAGCCAGTCGTCGCCGAACCCGGTCCTGATGCCCAGGTCGAGCCCGGCCACCAGGCCGTCGTCGGCGTGCGCGCCGAGCGGGTGCAGCACTTCCCCGGCCGTCATCAGCTCGACCCGGACGCCCAGCCGGCCCTGGTCCCTGGCCGCGGCGTAGGCGGCCAGCTCGGCCGGGCTGTGCGCCACCCAGCCGCCGCCGATGCCGGCCTCGGTGCAGCTGGTGACGCCCTCCTTCAGGTACTGTTCCGCGGCCCTGGCGATCGCGTCGGTCAGCTCGGCTAGCGGGTACGGGTAGACCAGGCTGCCCACCAGGAGCTGGGCGCGTTCCTCGAGCAGGCCGGCGGGACGGCCGCCGGAGTCGGTGGCGACCCGCCCGCCGGGCACCTCGGTGGCGGCCGCGCCGATGCCCAGATCGGCCAGGACCAGGCTGTTCACCACGCACATGTGCCCGGAGGTATGCCGCAGCCAGACCCGGCGGCCGGGCGCGGCCCGGTCCAGGGCGTCGCGGTGCGGGTGGTGGCCGCCGAGCTTGTTCTGGTCGTAGCCGGAGCCGATCACCCACTCCCCCGGCGCCGTCGTCTCCGCGCGCCGCGCGATCGCCTCGTACAGCTCGTCCAGGCTGCCGACCGGGGGCGAGCCGATGTCGACCTCGCCGAGCGACATGCCGAACCCGATCATGTGGTTGTGCGCGTCGTGGAACCCGGGCAGCACGGTCGCGCCGCGCATGTCGACGACGCGCTCCGCGCCGGGGGGGATCTCGTCCAGGCCGGTGATGCGGCCGCCCGCGACGACCACCGAGGCGGCCCGCGGCCGGGAGGGATCCATGGTCAGCACGTTGGCGTTGACCAGCGCGAGGTCAGTCATGGCTCACCGGTCCCGGCAGGGTCAGGGCGGCGAAGTCGGTCTCGGCCGCCATCGCCTCCTCCAGGGCGCAGTCCGCGCCCCGGTCCAGCGCCTGCTTGGCCAGCCCGAGCGCCAGCGGCGGCAGGTCGCGCAGTCGCTCCGCCAGCCCGGCCGCGGTCCGCTCGTGCTCCCCCTCCGGGCAGACCCGGTTGACCAGGCCGAGCTCGCGGGCCCTGGCCGCGTCGAACCGCTCGCCCAGCAGCACAAGCTCCTTCGCCAGGACCGGTCCGACCAGAAGCGGGAGCAGCCGGGAGATCCCGCCGGTCACGGTCAGCCCGACCGACACCTCGGGGAACCCGAACCAGGTGCGCTCGGCCGCCACCACCAGGTCGCAGCCCAGCGCGAACTCGCATCCGGCGCCCAGCGCGTAGCCGTGGACCGCCGCCACCACCGGCCCGGCGAAGCGCCGGATCGCCCGGGTCACGTCCTGGATCCCGTCCGCCTGGCGCCTGGCCGCGGCCGGATCGGTGACGGGCGGCTCCTTCAGGTCGTAGCCGGAGCAGAAGGCCCGGCCGCGGCCGGCCAGCACGGCCACCCGGGCGCCGTCCTGGCCGGCCGCGGCGAACGCCGCGACCAGGCCCGCGGCCAGTTCGGGAACGACCGCGTTGAGCCGGTGCGGCCGGTTCAGGTAGATGCGCGCGACGGACCGGTCGAGCTCGTAGTCGACGATCACGGGGCGGCGAGCAGCGCGGTGACCGGGGTGCTAGCCAGCCGGTAGCGGACGACCCGGCCGTCGCGCTCGGCGATGACCGTCTGGCTGGCGCGCAGGTGGCGCAGCGTCTGCGAGACCGTGGCGTCGTTGATTCCGGTCGCCGCGGCCAGGTCGGAGACGCTGATCGGGCCGGCCGCCTTGATGCAGGTGAGCAACGTGAGCCGGGTGGGATCGGCAAGCACGGCGAAGTGGCGGGCGCGGGCCCGGATCGCCGCGTGGTCGAGGGCGGCGATGGCCTGGCAGATTCGCTCGGCGTCGATGACCCGGTGATCGGACCGGTCCGCGGGCAGCAGGTGCACCGCATCAGGATTCCACAACCGAGTGCGCCCGCGCCAAAAGCTGATCATCTGATCAGCCTTGACCATGACGGGGGTGCGCTTGTACGTTGGCCGCGGCCCCGGGCGAAGGGCGGAACGCATGGGCGGCGGTCAGGGCCGGTTGCGGCGGGCGGGCGCGGGCGGTCAGGGCCGGTTGCGGCGGG
Organism: uncultured Actinomycetota bacterium; assembly: GCA_963753225.1. Taxonomy (GTDB): domain Bacteria; phylum Actinomycetota; class Actinomycetes; order Streptosporangiales; family Streptosporangiaceae; genus Palsa-504. The sequence goes on from CAVWBQ010000042.1 coordinate 126,949, forward strand.
CGGGCGCGGGCGGTCACGGCCGGTTGCGGCGGAAGGGCGCGGAGCTTTCCGGCCGTGAGTGGGGCAGGCTCGCGGCGATGTTCGGGTTCATCCTGGCGCTTAACGCGGCCGGGTGGGGCATCTACATCCTGGTCGTGATGCCGCACCACTTCGACTACCGGGGGGAGGGCGGCAGCCCGGGCCTGGGCGTCGGGCTCGGCGTGGCCGTCACCGCGTGGTTCCTCGGCTTCCGGCACGCGTTCGACGCCGACCATATCTCGTGCATCGACAACACCACGCGCAAGCTCATGGCCGACGGAAAGCGGCCGCTGAGCGGGGGTTTCTTCTTCTCGTTCGGCCACTCGACCATCGTGATGGCGGTCGGCGTGGGCATCACCGTCGCGGCCCGGGCCACCTTCGGCGCGGTGGTCAACCCCAGCTCGGCCTACGAGAGCGCGGGCGGGACCATCGGGACCCTGGTCTCGGCGGGGTTCCTGTACCTGATCGCGCTGCTGAACCTGATCGTGCTGGCCGGGATCTTCAAGGTCTTCCGTGATATGCGCCGGGGCGCCTACGACGAGACCCAGCTCGAGGCGCAGTTGCAGGCGCGCGGGCTGATGTACCGGTTCTTCGGCCGCTTCATGCGCTCGATCAACCACACCTGGCAGCTGTACTTCGTCGGGCTGATCTTCGGCATCGGCTTCGACACCACCACCGAGGTGGTGCTGCTCGCCGCGACCGCCTACGCCGCGATCCAGGGCCTGCCCTACTACGCCGTGCTCGCGCTGCCCTTCCTGTTCGCCGGCGGCCTGATGCTGTTCGACACGCTGGACGGGCTGTTCATGAACTTCGCGTACGGCTGGGCCTTCGCCCGGCCGGTCCGCAAGGTCTACTACAACCTCGTCATCACCGGCCTGTCCATCGGCGCCGCTTTCATCATCGGCACCATCGAGATCCTCGGCGTGCTCACCGACGAGCTGCACCTGTCCGGCGCCTTCTGGACAGTGGTCGCCAACTTCAACATCAACACGGCCGGGTTCGCCATCGTCGCGCTGTTCCTCGCGGTCTGGGTGGCCGCGCTGGCCTACTGGCGGTTCGGCCGGGTCGAGGCCCGCTGGGGGGCCGATCTGGAGAAGTGAGGCGGGCAGCGGGCGGGGGTGCGGGCAGCCAGCCCGTTCGGGAGAATGCGGACAATGATCCCGAACGGCCCTGGTGTTACGGTCAAGGCCCAGTCATCGGGCCTGACACGAGGGTCGCGGAGAAGTTGATGTCGTCTCCAGGCGCAAAGGAGAGCGCTCTGACCGAGAGCGTATCCGCGTCTACTGCGTAGCTGCCCGCCTCGGCCCCGGCGATGAGGCGGTGACCGCCCGGCAGCCAGCGGGCCCAGCCCGCGTCCTCATACGTGCCGAAGCGGGCCGCGCGGACCAGCCGGAGCGTTCCGGTCCTGGTGTTGATGATGGCCAGCTCGGAGACCGGCTCGTGGGAGGGATCCTGCGGGTTCGTGGTGTTCAGGAATACCGCCAGGCGGGTCCCGTCTGGCGAGAACGCGCCGCTGGTGAACAGGCCGCCGTAGGTGAAGCCATACCGGTTGGGGCTGCGCACCGTCAGGCTGGCCAGGGTGGAGGTGTTGGTGATTGCGACCGGACAGGCCAGCCGGCAGCCGGCTGGCGTCCAGGCGAGCAGGCTGTACCGGGCACCGCGCGGGGTGTAGGCGTCGATGACGTCAAGGTCCCGGCCGATGATGGCCACGCTTCCGGTCGCCGGGTTCCATACGGCCAGGATGACGGGGTGCCGACTCGGATCGGCGTCGCTGGAGTAGACGACAATGCCGCCCGCCACCGACCAGTTGCCGAGGAGGCCGGACATGTGCCAGCCAGCGGGAAGCGCCAGCCGACGGGGCGCACCTATGCCGTCGGCGGGCAGCTCGATCAGCCTGCTGCCGGCCTGCACGATGTAGAGGTGCCGGCCGTCGGCCGAGGTGAAGACCGAGTTTCCGCGCGGCAGGTCCCGGACCTTGCCCGTCGGGACGTCATACTCCCGGATCGGTGCGGCGTTCTTGTTGATGGCGGCCCAGTACAGGCGCCCTCCCGCCTCGATCATGGGGTCGGCTGGCGAGGCATCGACCGTCGCCACGACATGCTGGGTCCCGGTCCCCAGGTCGCCGATGTGCAGCTGTCCGCTGTAATCGACCCAGGCGACCCGCGTCGGCGGCAGCGTGAAACCGGGCGCGATCGGCACCGCGGCGTGGCCCGGGTGCCCGTGACGTGTCCCGGCACCGTGACGCGGCCAGGCCGTCATGAGCCCGACGGCAGCCGATCCGGCCAGCAGCAGGCAGGCCATGCCGACCGCCACACGGCGCCGGCGACGCCGGCGGCGGGCCTCAGCGAAGAGGGCTTCCGCCTCGCTGGGGGCTGGTGGCCCGGGCGGGGCGAGCACCGCACTCACCGGCCCGCGCCGTTCGTCGAGCATGGGACTACTATTACTAGGACCATGATTGATGTCAACATCGACCGCTCCGGCCCGGCCGCGCTGCACGACCAGGTCGCCGCGCAGATCCGCCGCGCCATCGCCGACGGCGAGGCCGGCCCGGGCGAACGCCTGCCGCTGGCCAAGGACCTGGCGGCCGTCCTCGGCGTGAACAAGAACACCGTCCTGCGCGCGCTGCACATCCTGCGCGAGGAAGGGCTGTTGGAGTTCCGCCGCGGACGCGGCATCACGGTGGCGGGCACGCCCGAGCGTGGTGCTGTCCTGGCCCAGGTCAGGAAGCTGCTGGAGTTCGCCCGGCAGCAGGGGTACGGCCGGGGCGAGATCATCCAGATGATCAACAACCTGCCCGAAGACCTGTAGGCAACGTGATGCCACCGAGCCCGGGGGCCTGCCATTCCGGCACCGGCGCGGCGCGGGCGAGGTTGACTAGCGGTATGGTCCTAGTCATAGTAGTTCCATGATGGGCGAGGACAACGGCGGCCGGACGGAGGCAATCCGGTGACCGCCCCGCCGGCGCCGGCATGCTGGCCGCTCCTGCCGACGGGGGCGCGGCCAGCCGCGGCGTCGGCCGCCGCCCGCGCCGCCGATGACGAGCTGATCGTCCGGGTGCTGTTCGCCCAGGCGAGGAGGAGGCGGCGGAGGATCAGGCTGACCGGCTCCGCCATCGTCGCCGCGCTGGCGGTCGCGGCGGTGGCACTCGGCCTGGCCTGGCCGCATCACGCGCCGGGTCGCGGCGGGCCGGAGCCCGCCGACGGTTCCGGCGCGGCGCACGCTGCGAGGATCCCGATGCTGGCCTGGGTGGACTCTAGCCACCGCCTGGTGACCGGGAACCTGGCTACCTTCACCAGGCGGGTGGTCACCGAGGTGGACGCCGACCCGGCCGCGCCGCTGGTGGCGTCCGGCGGGTACATCTACTGGGTCAGGCAGGGCGGCTGCGCTGCCGACGGGACGTTCTGGGCACCGGCGATCGAGAAATTGGACCCGGCCACCGGGGATAGCACCTGTATCGGCCCGGGCGAGTACACGTTCCTGTCCGCCGACGGGCGGCGCGTGTACATCTCGCGGACCGACACCACGCTGGCCGAGTTGCCGTCCGGCGCTCGGAGCCGGCCGGCACAGCTCACGCTCCCGGCCGACTGGTACCTGCCCGGCGGCTTCGGCGTCGCGGTGGCCAACGGCATCGTGGTGCAGTCGGAGGACGCCCGGTGGCCCGCGCATCCGGCGGATCTGGCTGTATGGAACCCGCGGACCGGGCGGGTGACGGTGATTGGCCGTGCTCTCGGCGCCATCGGCGCCAGCACGCCACGGGGCGCAGGCCACAGCCTGCTGGCCTGGATGCCGGCCGGCTGCCGGTTCCCGGCCTGCCCCATCACGATCACCAACACCGTCACGCTGGTGAGCCGCACGCTGCGCAGCCCGCTCGGTGACGGCTTCGTGCTGGGCGGGGCATTCTCCCCGGACGGGCGGCAACTGGCCGTATTCGCCAACGACAGCCCGGAGCCCGGCGGCCAGACCGCCAGCCTGGCGATCGCCAGCACCATAACCGGCGCCGTCCGCCTGGTCCCCGGGGTGCGCATGACCGTCGGCGAGGACAGCGACTGGGTCCGGTGGCTGCCCGGCGGCAGCAGGCTCGTCGCTCTGGCCAACCGGACCTACCTGGTCACTACCGCGACCCTGGCCGCACGGCCATTCCGCTTTACCGGCAGCGGACAGGACGTCGACTACTCGGCGACGCTCATCATGCCGGGGTGACGGCTCCCGCTGGGCGATTCCTATCCGAGATGGACGTCTTGTATCGGAAACGCTAGAGGAATAACATCCCCGCATGGGAACGCAACTGGTTAACGACGCTCACCGGCACCTGGGCAAGATGCCCGCCTTCCCCTTCTACGGCGGCCCGCCCTGCAACCCGGACATGCTGGCCCGGGGCTCCGTGGCCGAGCTGATCGCGGATCTGGACAGCGCGGGCGTCGAACGTGCGCTGGTGCTGCCCAACTACGGAGTGCCGGACGCGTCGATCTCGTTCGGCTTCAATCCCCTGGTCCTGGAGGCCGCCGCGGCCGATGACCGGATCCGGTGCGGTCTTTGGGTCTCGCCGCGGCCGCAGGACGCCGAGCTCAACACCGCGGCCCTGGCGCTGGCGGGCGAGCAGGGGGTGGCCGCGCTGAAGACCAGCTTCCTGCTGGGCGGGCGCGCCGACGACGAGGCCTGTCAGGTGCAGCTTGACCGGATCTTCGCGGCGGCGCGGGAGCACGGGCTGGTGGTGCACGTGCACACGTCGCCCGGCGCGGCCTCCGACATCAACCAGGTCGGCCTGCTCGTCGACAAGTACGCCGACGACGTGAAGATCCACCTGGTGCACTTCGGCGGCGGGATGAGCGGTCACATCAAGCTGATCAGCAGCCGGTTCTTCGACTGGATCGAGGCGGGCAAGCAGGTCTACACCGACACCAGCTGGACGATCGGCTTCGCGCCGCGCTGGCTGGCCGCCGAGATCGAGCGGCGTGGCATCGGGCACGACCGCGTGCTGTTCGCCAGCGACGAGCCGTGGGGTGACTTCAACGGCGAGGTGGCCAGGATGCGAACCGCGGCCGGCGACGGCACGCTGGGCCAGTCGATGCTGCGGGACAACTACGCCGCCCTCTACGACCCGAAGAGCTGATCGCTTACTGGTTACCGGGGACCCAATTACCGGGGACCCAATTACTGGGGACCCAATTACTGAGGACGCAGCGCCATCCAGACGGCGAGCGCCTCCACCTCGCCCGGGTTGCGCCAGGTGTGCGGCTGGTCGCCCTGGAAGTGCAGGCTGCTGCCCGCCTCGACCGTGTACTTCTGCCCGGTCACGGTGAACTCGAGGACGCCGCTGGTGACGTGGACGAGTTCCTCGCCCGGGTGCTGCATGGGCTTGCGCCCGCTGCTGGCGCCCGCGGCCACGCTGGCCCGGGCGCCGGCCAGCAGGAACCGGCCGTAGGGGCCGGAGATGCTGTTCAGCTCGATGCCCCGGTGCGAGGTGTACACCGGGCGGTTCTCGTCGGGCGGGGTCAGGATGGCCACGTCGTCCTGGCCGAGCTCCTCTTCCACGAAGTAGGAGACTGGCCGGCCGAGGGCGCTGGCGAGCTTGAGCAGGGTCGTGATGGTCGGCACCATGCCGCCCTGCTCGATCTTGTGGATCGCGGCGGCCGAGACGTCGGACCGCTCGCCCAGCTGCTGCAGGGACAGGCCCATCCGCTTGCGGTGGCTGAACACCTTCAGGCCGATGGAGCCGACGATGCGCTGCACCTCTCCGGCGCCGCTGGTTTCGGTGCGGGCGCTCGCCTGGGCGTCCAGGCAGGGCGGACCCGATGTTCTTTGCACTCGGTTCATCAGGCCTCAGAGGGGTTCACAACTGGCCGTCCCTTGACGTTCAGGTTTAGTCCCGCCAGTATAGTGTACGGCTCATAACGGATACTAAACGTCGCGTCCGGCTTCATGAGAAGAGATTAACGATGGCGCAGCGGATCGTGGTGATCGGTGGCGGCGCCGCGGGCATCGGCGCGGCCGGGGCGGCCAAGGGCACCGACCCATCGGCGGATGTCCGGGTCTACACCGAGTTCGAGGATGTCGGCTACAGCCCGTGCGGCATTCCTTATGTGCACGGCCGGGAGATACCCGATTTCGAGCGCCTGTTCATGGCGACCAAACAGACCTACGACAACGCCGGCATCGACATCCACTATGAGACGCGGGTCACCGGGTTCAGCCCGGGTAAGAAAACTGTGACGGTGGCGGGCGAGGGCGAGGTCGGCTACGACAAGCTGATCGTCGCCACCGGCTTCGACTACGCGGACCCCGGGGTGCCAGGCACCGACCTGGGCAACCTGTACTACGTCAAGAACATCCGCCGGGCGATCGAGTGGGACAAGGTCCTGGACGGGGTGAAGTCCGCCGTGGTGGTCGAGGCTTCCCCGGTGGGCCTGGAGATGGTCACCGCGCTGTGCCACCGCGGCATCGAGACGCACCTAGTGGACCCGGGCGCCTGGGCGCTGTCCGTGGCCACCGACCCGGACATCATCGCCCCGGTGCAGGACTCCTGGCGGGAAAAGGGCGCCACGCTGCACTTCAACACCACGCTGACCGGCTTCGCCGGCCAGGGCACGGTGCGCGCGGTGCGGACCTCCGACGGGGACATCGCGTGCGACCTGGCCGTCGTCTGCACCAAGAAGGAGGCCAACACCGCCGTGGCCTCCGCCGCCGGGATACGGACCGGCTCGGCCGGCGGCGTCATCGTGGACGAGCGGATGCACACCTCGGCCGCGGACGTCTGGGCCGCGGGTGACTGCGTCGAGATCCCGCACAGCGTGACCCAGATCCCCATCCAGGGCCTGTCCGGCAGCCACGCCTACTCTCAGGGCAAGGTCGCGGGCACCAACGCGGCGGGCGGCGAGCGCAGGTACCAGCCGGTCAGCGTGCCCTGGGGGATGATGGCCGGGGACTGGATGATCGGCGGCGTCTCGTTCAGCGAGACGCTGGCCACGGCGCTCGGCATCCCGCACGTGGTCGGCGTGGCCGAGGGGATCTCCCGGGCCCGCTACTACCCGGGGGTGGAGAAGGTCCGGGTCAAGCTGCTGGCCGAGCCGGGCACCCTGCGGCTCATCGGCGCGCAGATGGTCGGCCGCGAGGGCATCAAGGAGCGCGCCGACTTCCTGGCCATGGCGGTCAGGACCGGGATCACCATCAACGACTTCGCCACCATGGAGAACGTCTACTCGCCGCCGATCGGCGCGCTGAACGAGCCGATCGCACTGGCGGCGCAGAACCTGCTGGCCGGGCTGGGGTCCTGAGGTGCCCGTGCCTAGGATGTCCTTCGCCCGCTGGCTGCGCGCCACGTCCGAGCACTACCTGATGGTCGCGGCGCAGCAGAAGATGGCGGCCAAGTACCAGGTCTACGGGGTCGCCCCGCCGCCCCCGCCCCGCGGTACGGAGTGGTTCTGGATGCGGGTGTACGTTCCTGCCTACCGGGCGGTGCCCTGGCCGGCGCGTTCGGCCATCATGCGCAGGATGCCCGGCAGCCACCGCATGACGTGGACCAAGCGTCCTCGCGGCCCGGGGGGTTAGGCCGGGCCGCATCCGTTGTCGGTACTCACAACCATCAGGAGGCTTCATGCCGATCACCATTGGCTCGCCGCGCGGCGAGGCCGGCGTCGATTCGCTGTACAACACCGAGGAGAAGATCTTCGACGACATCCGGGCCAACCCGGGTGAGAAGGCCTTCGTGTTCATCCACTCCGTCCCGTTCGAGGGTTCGGTGTCGCTGGTGAACCTGCTCACCTCCACCCGGCTGGTGCGCAAGGGCTTCGACGTGTCGATCATCCTGTACGGCCCCGGCGTGCTGCTGGCCTCCCGGCACCGCGGCTACCCGACCATCGGCACCGAGGGCTTCCCTGGCAACCTGGCCGGGAACCGGCAGATCGAGACGCTCCTCAAGGAGGGCGCCACGGTATACGCCTGCCGGTTCGCCATGGGCGCGCTGTACGGCTTCCGTGAGGAGGACCTCATCGACGGCGTAAAGGCCTTCAGCCCGCTCGACGTCCTCGACTCGGCCCTGACCGCGTGGCGGGCCGGCGCCTTCCAGCTCAACACGTGGACGGTCTGAGGTTTGCCCTGGCCTGCCGGAGCCGGGCTCGGTGACCGACTCCGGCGGGCGGAAGACCAACTCGGTGGTCGCCCGTTTCGAGGGCGGCTGGCGCTGCCGGGTCGAGGCGGGCGGCTTCGACCTGGTCGTCGACGAGCCGCCGAGTTCGGGCGGCACCGGCACCGGGCCAATGCCGACCGAGTACCTGCTGGCCGCGATGGCGTCGTGCTATGCGCTGGCGCTCAACTGGGCGGCCGGGAAGCGGGGCATCACCCTGCCGGGCCTCGTCGTCACCGCTACCGGCACTTACGACGGCCCCAAGTTCAGCCGGCTGCAGCTCACGGTGACCTGTGACGCCCCGGCGGAGCAGGTCGAGCGGCTGCTCGAGCCCGCGCTGCGGGTGTGCTACGTGTCCAATACGATCGCGCTCTCCCCGCCGATCGAGGTAGCCCTGGGTTAGCGCGTGACCTTGTGGAGCGTGACGTAGCCGAGCTCGCACGGGTGCGCTGTCCCTGACACCATGACGCACGGGCATCGTGGTACACACGGGCACCTCGAGCCGTGGCACCCCGGCTCGGCCAGGTTGCGGAACCCCAGCCATCCGGTGCCGCTGCGAAGGAAGCGCCAATTGTGGTTTGCGGGGTTTGAGCAGGGCAAAGCCGTGTGGGTGAGGGTGCCCTTGCCCCCGTCTATCGGGGGCAAGGGCACCCTCACCCCATCGGACGGCAGCGGGGCGGGAGCCGCGGGAGGCGCGGGAGGCGCGGGCGGGGCGGGGCGGGAGGCGCGGGCGGGGCGGAGCCGCGAGCGGGGCGGGCGGGGCGGGCGCGTGGCCGGCGGATGTGGCTCCGGGCTAGCCGGAGAGGCGGTGGTCGAGGTCGGATAGGGCGTCGGCGAAGCAGGACAGGGGGGCCTCGGCTACGCCCGCACCGACCTGGCCGGTGCCCGCCGAGAGGTGCAGGATGCCGGTGGTGACGGCGGGCGTGACGCCTAGCTCCACCACCTTGCGGACGTCCACTCCCAGCGGGGTCCCCGCGTTGTCCAGCAGCGGGATCTTGAACCGGCTGGACCGCCCGGCGCACACCGCGGCCAGCCGCGCGGTCAGGCTGGCCGCCTCGCGCAGGTCGCCGCCGAGCAGCTGGGCGACCGCGGGCGAGCCGGCCGCAGCGGCCGCCCCGAGCCCGGACAGCTCGAGCACCGCGCTGTCGCCGATGTCCCTGGCGCTGGTCACAGGGCCCTGGCCCGGGTAGTACAGCGCGTGCCCGACCTCGGGCGCCTCCGCGGTGAACCATCGGTCCGAGCCGGGCAGCCTGATGCCGAACGTGGTGCCGTTACGCGCCATCGTGGTCACGATCGACGACTCCTCCACCTGGGCCGCCCACTCGGTCAGCGACCTGGCGGCCGCCATCGCCAGGGTGAGGAAGAACAGGTGGTTGGCGGCCAGGAACCGGGCGAAGGCCACCCCATCCTGGCCGCCCAGCTCGGTCAGGTACGGCAGCCAGGTGCGGATCAGCAGGTTGGTCGCGGCCTGGGTGCGGACGTGGACGTCGTCGCCCATCGCGACCGCCTGCGCGGCCAGCGAGAACACGTCCAGCGGGCCGGACCGGTCCAGGATGCGGCCGATCACCGGGGCGGCCACGTCCCGCAGGAAGACTAGCCGGGCGACCGAGGCCTCGCTGGCCACGCCGAACCAGGCCACCTCGCCCGGGCCCTGCGAGATCGGCGCGTACCCGGTGGTGCCGCCTGCCTGGTTCTCCACCACGTACAGCGGGGCGCCGGGCCCGAGCGCGGTGGCCATCGGCACCACCACCCGGTGCTCGTTGGCCGGGGCGAGCCCGATCTCCTCCCTGGCCAGCCGCGCACCGGCCTGCTCCAGGCTGTCCGCCCAGCCCTCGGCCACGGCCGCGGTCCGCATCGATCGCCGCAGCGGGTCGGGGGCATCGGCGTAGGCGATGGCGGGCCCGCAGTGCAGCAGCGTCATGCCGGCCAGGCCCGGCACCGCGCGGGCCACGGTGGTGACGCCGGTGAGCAGCGGCGTGCCGCCGTCGAGCCGGCGCAGCACCTCGGCGTTGGCGGCCTCGATCCGCTCGGCATGGATGCCGTAGAGCCGGCCAAGGGCGGCGACCGCGTCTGGCTGACCGCCCGCGGGCACCCGCCAGTCCACCGAGATGACCGGGGCGCCCTGCTCCCTGATCGCGTCGGCGAACAGGGACAGGCCGACGTTGACCACGCCCACCTGGTCCGGGAGGGTCAGCGCGGGGCTGGCTGGTTCGGTCATGGCTGAGCTCATTTCTGGGCTCATTTCTGGGCTCCTTCCTTCCTGGCCGCTTCGAGCAGGGCGGCCTCGGCGGCGCGGTAGGTGTCCCGCCAGCGCCGCGCCTCGCCCGCGAGCCGGCTCGCCTCCGCGTCGGCCCCGGCCGCCATCCGCCGCACCTCGCCGGGCGCGGCACCGCCGAGGGCGGTCCTGCTGGCCACGATCTGCCACGGGTCGAGTGCGGCGGACAAGTCGCGGCCGTCCAGGCCGAGCGGGCGGCCGGTGACCTCGGCGGCCGCGGCGTCGAGCATGGCCCCGTCGATGTCGGCGCCGCGCAGCCCGGCCGCGCTGGCCTGCCTGACCGCGTGCCCGACCACCCGGTAGGCGCTCCGGTAGTCGATCCCGCAGGTCTGCATGATGTACTCGGCCAGGTCCGTGGCCTGCGAGAAGCCGGAGTCGAGCGCCGCGCGCATCCGTTCGGCGTTGACCTGGAGCGTGCGGACCACGCCGGTGCTCAGCCGGGTGGCGCGCAGCGCGAGGTCGAGCGCCCTGGGCACCTCGCCGTAGGCGAAGATCAGGTTGTCGCTGCGCGCGGACGGGGTCTTGGCCACCGCGAGCAGCCCGGACAGCCGGCCGATCAGGGTTCCGGCGGTGCCCCGGAGGATGGACAGCGCGTACGGGTTCCGCTTCTGCGGCATCAGCACGCTGGCCCGGCTGTAGCCGTCGGCCAGCGTCACGTAGTCGAACTCCTGGCTGGCCCAGATCTCCAGGTCCTCGGCCAGCTTGGACTGGGTGACCATCAGCCCGGCGGCCGCGCCGACCATGTCGAACAGCCCGTCGACCTGCCACATCGCGTCCCTGGTGTGCTCGGCGACGCTGCGGAAGCCGAGCAGCGACGCGACCTGCGCCCGGTCGGACAGCAGCCGGCTGCCGTTCACGCATCCGGCCCCGCCCGGGCTGGCGTCGGTCCACTCCAGCGCCTCGCTGAGCCGCTGCCCGCCGCGCAGCACCGGGAAAGCGAACGACAGCAGGTAGTGGCCGAACGTGGACGGCTGCGCGTGCTGGAGGTAAGTCTGGTCGGCCATCAGCGTGTCCGCGTGCTCGCGGCTCTTTCGCGCGAGCTCCGCCGCGAGCTCGGCGGACGCCTCGATCAGGTGAGTCAGGTCGTCGCGCAGGCGCAGCCGGAAGGCGACCCTGACCGCCTCGCGGCGCGGCCGCCCGGCGTGCAGCCAGCCGGCCACGTCGCCGGCCCGGCTGACGAAGTACCGTTCGCGCGAGTTGTACGGCTCGCCGTTGGCCGGGTCGTAGGGGAACTCGGCGGCCGGGATGTCCATGGTCTCCAGTAGCAGCGCGAGCAGGCTGCGGGCCGCCTCGGGCGGGATCACCCCGGTCGCGCTCAGGTCGAGCAGGTGCGCGATGTCGGCCAGGTTCATCCCCCGGTGCAGGATGCCGGCGTCGGCGTTCTCCAGCTCGAACCCGGCGGCGATGAGCTCGGGCGCTGGCGGACCCGCCGGCGGGCCGGCCGCGGGACGGTTCACCGTGGTCACGAGGCGGCCTCCTGCGCCGCGGCGACCGCGTCGAGCACGCCGCCGGTGTGCCAGAAGACGACTGGCCGGCCGGGGGGTGCCAGGGCCAGCGCCTTGGCCGTGTAGACCGGATCGACCATCAGTCCCTCCGTCCTCATCGCCTGCGCCGCGGCGGCCATGCCGTCCGGCGAGGGCAGGCCGTGACCGGGGCCGCGGGCGTCGACGACGGTGACGTCGGCCGGCCCCGGCTCCTGCTCCGCCCCGAGCAGGTGAAGGCATTCGGTCGCCAGGGCGAGCACCTGGCGCGCCGCGGCCTGCGGCGGGCGGCTGGCCGAGCCGCCCAGCAGTGCCCACGGGCGGCCGAGCAGCACGTGGCCCGCGACCAGCCCGGCCAGGGTGCCGCCGGATCCGGTCGGCACCACCACGGTGACGTCCTGACGGCCGAGCCCGTCCAGCTGGGCATGGAGTTCGGCCGCGGCCAGCGCGTAGCCGACCGCGCCCAGGCCGGTGGCGCCTCCCCGCGGGATCAGGTAGGGGTGGTGGCCTGCCGCGGTGAGCTGGTGCGCGGCCGCGGGCAGCGCGGCGTCCACGCTGTCTCGCTCCGGCGTCCCGGTCCAGCGCACGGCCGCGCCCCAGGACCGGGCCAGGGCCAGCGCGGGACCGGCCGGACCGGGCCGGCCGGCGATCACAAGCTCGCAGGCCATCCCCGCGCGGCGGGCCGCGGCCGCGGTGGCCGCGCAGAAGTTCGAGCCGGCCGCCCCGCCGGTGAGCAGCGTGTCGGCACCGGCCGCGGTCGCCGCGGCGACCAGGAACTCCAGCAGCCTGGCCTTGTTCCCGCCGAACGCGAACCCGGTCAGGTCGTCGCGCTTGACCAGCAGCGGGCCGGTGCCCAGCGCCTCGGCCAGGCGCGGCGCCGGGACCAGCGGCGTGGGCAGGACGGCCAGCGGCGTCCTGGGCAGCGCGCGGGCCTGCGCCTCTACCGAGCTAGCGGGGATCACGGCCATTCCGCTGGCTCGGCGGCGCGGGCGGCGGCGGCCCGCGCGATCACCAGGTCGGTCATCTGCGGGCAGCAGCCGGCGTCCGGCGCCGCGGTCAGCTCGCCGGCCTCGGCCGCGCTGAACAGGGCCGAACGGGCCAGTGCCTGCTCGGCCGTAAGGCCGGCGGCCAGGCCCTGGCCGAGAGCCTGCTGCAGCGCGTCCTGCGCCCGGCGAGCGCCCAGCCGGGAGGTAAGCAGGGCCAGCGCCCGCTCGCTGACCGGGTACCCGCCGTAGCGGGCCAGGTTGCGGTGCATCGCCGCGGCGTCCACGGTCAGGCCCGCGGTCAGCCCGACGGCGACCTGGAGCGCGGCCGTGGCCAGCAGGCAGGTCTCCGGCCACGCCACCCATTCGGCCTTCCAGCCCCGGCCGTCCCGCTCGTGCTGCTGGACCACGGCCTCGGCCATCACCGAGGCACTCGACCTGGCCAGCCGGGCCAGCGTGTCGAGGTGCTCGCTGGCCTCCGGGTTCCGCTTGTGCGGCATCGTGATGCTGCCGACCGTGCCGTCCGGGGCCGCCTCGCGCAGCTCACCGATCTCCGGCCGCTGCAGCTCGTACACCTCGCCGCCGATCCGCGCCAGCGTGCCGCAGATCAGCGCGAGCAACTGGGCGAACTCCGCGCCGCGGTCGCGCGCCGTCAGCCAGGAGATACCGGGGTCGGCCAGGCCGAGCGCGGCGCAGAAGCGGGCCCGCACGGCCATGCCCTGTTCTCCGTAGAACACCAGGCTGCCCACGCCGCCGCCGAGCTGCCCGACCAGCCAGCGGGGCGCGCCCTCGCGCAGCCGGTCCAGGTGGCGGCGGATCTCGTCGGCCCAGGACGCGGCCTTCCAGCCGAACGTGACCGGGCTGCCCGGCTGCCCGTGGGTGCGGCCCGCCATGACCGTGTCCCGGTGCTCGGCCGCCAGGCCGAGCAGCCGGTCCTCGATGCGCCGCAGGTCCCGCCAGACCAGGCCGCCGATCCGGCGCAGCGCCAGCGAGGTCCAGGTGTCGGTGATGTCCTGGACGGTGGCGCCGGCGTAGACGTAGTCGCGCGCCTGTTCTGGCAGCACCGCCTGCAGGGCGCGGATCAGGCCCAGCATGGAGTGCGAGGTCTGCCGCGTCTGCTCGGCGGCGTAGCCGAGGTCGATCTTGCCGACGCGGGCGTGCTCGGCGATCAGTTCGGCCGCGCGGGCCGGGATCAGCCCGGCCTCGGCCTGGACCCGGGCCAGCGTCGTGATCACCTCGAGCCAGCCGCTCAGCCGGCCCTCCTCGCCGAGCACCGCCCTGGCTTCGCCGGTCCCCCACAGGTGCCGGTAGAGGACGGAGTCCGCGATCCGGCCGGTCATCGCACGGTGCTTCGGATGGGCCGGGCCGCCACCGCCAGGCGCAGGCCCTCCTTTATCTGCGCCAGGCTGGCGCCCCAGGGCACGACCACGGTGTCCCCGTCGCAGGCGACCCGGTCCTCGAGCAGGCAGCACTTGGTCAGCAGCGGGCCACCGACGGCTTCGCGCGCGGCCAGGTTGCGCGGGCACATGTCCACCTGCGGCACCTCGTCGCCGTAGAACCAGTCGTGGATGGCCCGGGAACGGGCACACCCGACCAGCGTCCACGGCTCCCGGGGCGGGATCTCGTCCAGGTATGACACCTCCGCCTGGTCCTGGGCGCCCTGGCCAGCGCGGCAGGGGAACAGGTACCGCGAGGCGGGGCGGCGGGCCGCCAGGTCCCTCAGGTCGACCAGCTCGGGCACCAGCTCGACCGGCGGCAGGTCCTCGGCGACGTCGAGCACCCGCTTCAGCTGGTCCACCAGCTTGGGCGGCCAGGGCGGGACCACCTCGAGCACCCGGATCCGGACCGGAGCCGGGTCGAGGATGAAGCTGACGTGGCCGTACAGGCCGCGCACGATCACGCACCGGGCGCCGGGCGCGTGCTCGGCCGCGGCCCGGGCCAGCTGGGTGGGCACGGCGGTGTCGATATCCGGCGCGTCGACCATGGCAGTCTCGTCCGCCCTGGCGAGCACGGTCACGGACGTCACCGGGGAGAACAGCGGCTGCTCGGACTCCTTGCTGACCTCGGCCACCATGCTGGCGGCCCCGTTCCTGGCGATGACGTAGCGAGTCCGGCGGTAGACGGCCCGGCCCGCCAGGTACGCGCGCAGCGCGCCTTCTTCCAGCGGTACCGGCACCTCGGTCACGCTGACCTCGCGGTACTGGGCGGGGACCAGGTTCACGTGGTCAGGTCCCGCGCACGGGCACAGTGTCCATCACCGGCCCATCACCGGTGCCCATCACTGGGCCCGGCGTCCACGCCCCGTAGGTGTCGGCGCGCAGCGACAGCCGGAACGTCTCGAGCCCGAGCGCGCTGTCCGGGGCCACGTTGGCCAGGTTCACGTCCGGGCCGAACCGGCGGACGAACCAGGCCTGCTGGTCCTCGCGGGGCGCCTCGAACACCACGCAGTCCGGGCCGACCGCCGCGGCCAGGGCCTCGACCACGTCCTGGCGGACCGCCCCGGAGCGCTCGTAGATGCCGACCGTTCCGCTGGCCCGGCCCTCGGCCAGGATCCAGGTCGCGCCCGCTTCCAGGTCACCGGCCGCGGCCTGCGCCCAGTCTTGCGGCGCAAGCTGGACGGCGGCGTGCTTGGAGCCCACCTCGGCGAGCACGATGAAGCGGTCGGCGGCCGCCGCGATCAGGTCCCGCTTGGCCGCGTCGTCCATCGGGACGGTCCCGGCCGAGACCTCTACGCAGGGGAACCCGCAGCCGGCGGCCCAGTCGAGGAACTCGGGCGCCCGGCCCTGGGCCCAGGCGATCTCCAGCAGCGTGCCGCCCGGCGAGGCCAGCACGCGGTGCCTGGCCAGGAGGTCAAGCTTGGCCTCGAGCTGCGGATCCAGGTAGGAGATGCCCCAGCCGAACTTCCACACGTCAACGTAGCAGCCGTTCTGTTCGAGCAGGTCTGTAGCCTGGACGAGCGGGAGTCCGCGGTCGAGCACGTGGGTGATCCCGGTCCTGCGCGGCTTGCCGGGGCGAACGGGCAGGTCAAGGAAACCAGGACCTCGCATAAACGCTATAATAGATATGCCTACACTTTAGTGCAAGAACGGAGCCTGGCGATGGGCGTCGATCTGCAGGCTTTGGCCCGGACCGTGCGCAATCATCCGGGCGTCGCGGCCAAGGCCGAGATCGGCCTGGTCAGCGAGGTCTTCCAGAGTACCGACTGGCTGGCAGGCCCGGGCGACGACGGCGCGGTGGTGACCGATCAGGGGGTGTCCCTGGTGGTCGGCGGCGAGGCCATCCTCCCCTCGTTCGTGGCGGCCGATCCCTACGGGGCCGGGGTGGCCGCGGTCACCACCAACCTCAACGACCTGGCGGCCATGGGCGCCTGGCCGCTGGCCCTGGTGGACACGGTTACCGGCCCGCGCGAGGTCATCCGGCAGGTGCTGGAGGGCATGCGGTGGGCGTCTGGCCTGTACCAGGTCCCGGTGGTGGGCGGTCACCTGACCGTCACCGAGGGGCCGCCCGGGCTATCGGCCTTCGGGCTCGGCCGGGCCGACTACCCGCTGACCGCGCAGGCCGCCGCGCCCGGCCAGTCACTGGTGGCCGGCTGCTGCCTGGACGGGCAGATGCGGCCCGACTTCCCGTTCTTCCCCTCGTTCGACGAGCGCGGCCCCCAGCTGGCCGGGGACGTCCGGCTGATGGCCGAGGGCGCGGAGAGCGGCTGGGTGGTGGCGGCCAAGGACGTGAGCATGGCCGGCCTGGTCGGGTCGCTGGCCATGCTGCTCGAGTGCAACCGGCTCGGGGTGAGCCTGGACCTGGACGCGCTGCCCGTCCCGGCCGGGGTGACGATCGAGCGCTGGGTCAACTGCTTCCCCTGCCTGTCTTTCCTGCTGTGCGTGCCGCCGGGGCGTGAGGACGATTGCCTCGGCGCGTTCGGCCTCCGTGGTCTGGCCGCCGCGGTGGTCGGCACGCTCGACGACACCGGCCTGCTACGGATCAGCTCGGCCGGAAAGACGGAGACGGTGTTCGACCTCAGCCTGGAGTCGGTGACTAACCTGGCCAGGCCCGCAGGTCGATGAGCATGCGCTGGTGCGGGACGCCGGCGTAGTCCACCAGGTCACCGGCCCGCCGCCAGCCCAGCCAGCGGAAGAACGTCACGTTGGCCGGCTGGATGAAGGCCTCCATCTCCCGGCCGCCGAGCCGGGCCGCCGAGCTGACCGCGAACCGCACAAGCGGCGCGCCGAGGCCGAGGTGTCGCTGGCCGGCCAGCACGGCCAGCCGGTCGCCCTTCCACCGGCCGCCGGGTCCGAGCGGGTAGAGCCGGACCGTCCCGCAGATGAACCCGTCGGCCAGGCCGACGACGTGGATCGTGGCCGGGTCGTCGTCGCGCCAGTCCCTGTCGGTGCCGTCCCGGCCGGTGCCGTCCCGGTCAGTGCCGTCCCGGTCAGTGCCGTCCCGGTCAGTGCCGTCCCGGTCGCCGCCGGTGCCGCCGAACAATCCCTGCTCGGCCACGAAGACCTGGCGCCTGATCCGGAAGTGGGCAGCCCGTTCGGCCGTGGTGGCGGCGGCGCGGCAGTTGAGCCGGGGCGCCTCGGCCGGACGAGTCTTGGCCGGATGAGCCTCTCGGCCGGACGAGCCTCGGCCGGTGGGCTAGTGGTTGGTGAGGAGCGGTAGGTGGGTGCGGCCATCCGCCTCGGCTCTCCCCTCGAGCAGGCTCATCCCGGAACACGCCTGGCAGCGGGCGCAGCCTGCCGCGACGGCATGGGCGCCCAGGCCCCGCGCATTGAGGTAGGGCACGACCCGGCGGTAGATCGTCTCGCAGTACTCGGGCGAGGGGGCGACCAGGTCTTCCATCAGGCTGCCCACGGTCGGGCGCAGCGGCACCACGAACGGGTAGACGCCCATGTCGATCGCCCGGCGGCATCCCTCGACGATCAGGTCGGGGTCCTCGCCCATGCCGAGGATCACGTACGTGGACACCTGGCCCTCGCCGAACGCGGCCACCGCCCGCTCCCAGGCCCGGAAGTAGCCGTCGATCCCGGTGCGCGCCTTGGCCGGGGCGATCCGCGCCAGCACCCGCGGATCGAAGGTCTCGACGTGGATGCCGGCCGAGGAGATCCCCATGTCGTGGACCCGGTCGATCACGTCCAGGTCCCTGGGCGGCTCGAACTGCACCTCGACCGGCAGTCCCGAGGCCTCGCGCACCGCCTGGCCGCAGCGGGCGACGTAGAGCGCGCCCTTGTCCGGTGTGGCGGTGGTCCCGGTGGTCAGCGTGGCGTCGACCGCGCCGTCCAGGTCCCGGGCCGCGACCGCGACCTCGGCCAGCATCTCCGGGGTCTTCCTGGCGATCGTTCGGCCGTTGGCGAGCGTGACCCCGATCCCGCAGAACGTGCACTGGTCGGCGTTGCCCCAGTAGGCGCAGGTCTGGATGACCGTGCTGGCCACCGAGTCCAGGTGCAGCAGGGCGATCTTCCAGTACGGGACGCCGTCGGCCGTGGCCAGGTCGTAGTAGCGGGGGCGGCGGGACGGCTCGGCCGAGGCCAGCCGCTCGTCGTCCCGGTAGACGGCCCAGCCGTCGTCCTCGGCCCGCAGCACGTACGGCGAGGTCCTGGCGTAGTGCGCGCCGGTGGGGACGGTGGCGGCGAAGCCGTCGACCCAGAGCATGCCGGCGTCGGCGGGGCCGGCACCGCCCTGGCGGGACTCGAGCGGCACCTCCACCCGCAGGCCGCGGCCCTGCAACTCGGCGATGAGGTGCGCCAGCCGGTCATCTGCGCGGGGCCGAACGGCCCGCCCGGACGAGGAGTCGTCCATCGCGCCTCCGCGAAAACCTATGTGATCCGATACGTACGTTTACCATCCTTGATAAACCCGTCGGCTACGTCAAGGCAACCTCACGGATGCATCGTCGCAATAGCAGACACAGCAGGAGTCCCGGCCGCGGCCGGGTTCGGCGGCGGCGGGGCCTGGAGAGCTCCGGTGCGCCGGATTCCCGAATCAGCTGGCCCAGGCGGGTATCAGAAGCCACATTCGCCAAGCGTGCCAATCTGCTACCAGATACGCCTGCGAGTTTGAAAAAGATCTTGGAGGATTAGGGCTTCGGGGTGACTTTTGTGCACTATGGTCCACCCAATCAACCCGCAAGCCCCAATCCACCCCGCAGGACCGGAATTGATGTGGCACGGCTCTAGCGGTGCGGCAAAGGAGGCCAGTGGGTGGGCTAGGCGGGGCGGGCCTGGGTGCGGCGCAGGGCGGCGGCGCACTCGTCGGGGTCCAGGTAGCTGCCGAGCGGGTCACCGATCCGCAGGGCGCCGGAGGCCACGTCGACCTGGCCCGCGTCCAGCCGGTACACGGCCCGGCTCAGCGTCTCGTCGGGACCGATCGAGACGATCACGGCGCGGCCGGTCTCGGCTTCGGCCTCGACGCGCTGGTAGGGGACGTAGGGCGCGCGATCGGGCTGGCCGCTCTCCTCCACCACCGTCCAGGACAGGCCCTGCGCGCGCGCCCGGGCCAGCGCTTCCAGCCGGGCGGCGGCGGCGAGCTGCGCTACGAGCTCGCGGTACCGCGTGGCGCAGGCGGCGGCCGCGATCAGAGCGGGGCGGATGCCCGGCACCTCGGCGCCGGCGAGCAGGTCGCCGCCGCGCTCGTGCGCGGCGAGCAGGCCGGGCAGGTCCTGGCAGGTCTCGCGCAGCTGCCCGAGCAGGCGCTGGATCGCGCCGAGCGCCTGCTGGTAGAGCTCGGGCTGCGCCATCACCAGCGGGAACAGCCTGGCCTCGGCCTCGTCCCAGGACCGGAGCACCGACGGCGGTACACCTGGCTGTCCCGGCGGCCGTTCCCCGGGCGGGCTACCGGGTCCGGCATCGGATGAGGCCATTGCACCTCTCACGCCGTCGTGTTTACTATTATGAACGATTCATCATCTATGCGACTTACAACTTTACCCCTCGCCAGCAGGATGCCATGACGAAGATCGCGGTCGTCGCGCTCGGCGGCAACGCCCTGACCCGGGCGGGCCAGCCGGGTAGCTATGACGAGATGATGGCCAACGCGGCGGCCATGGCCACGGCCGTCAACGACGTGCTGGAGGCCGGCTGGCGGGTGGTGGTCGTCCACGGCAACGGGCCGCAGGTCGGGAACCTGGCGCTGCAGCAGGAGGCCACCTCCGCGGTGCCCGCGCAGCCGCTCGCGATGCTCGGCGCGATGACCCAGGGCATGCTGGGCAGCATCATCGCCCGCGCGATCGACCTGCTGCGTGGCCGCGGCACCGCGGCCGCGCTGGTCACGCACGTGACCGTGGACCCGGCCGATCCCGCGTTCGGCGCGCCATCCAAGCCGATCGGGCCGTTCTTCGAGCCCGCCGAGGCGGAGCGGCTGGCCCGGCACGGCGGCTGGGCGGTGCAGCCGGATTCCGGCCGCGGCTACCGCCGGGTGGTGGCCTCGCCGCAGCCGGTCGGCGTGATCGAGATCGAGGCGATGCGCGCGCTGGTCGAGGCCGGCTGCCTGGTCATCGCCGGGGGTGGCGGCGGGATCCCGGTGCTGGCCGCGGACCCCTGCCGGGTCGTGGACGCGGTCATCGACAAGGACAGGGCCGCCTGCCTCATCGCAAGGCAGCTCGGCGCCCAGGCCCTGCTCCTTGTCACCGCGGTGGACCGGGTGATGCTCGACTACGGCGCGCCCACGCAGTCGAGCCTGGGCACGATCTCGGCCGGTCAGGCGGCTAAATACCTGGCCGAGGGGCAGTTCCCGCCGGGAAGCATGGGTCCCAAGATCGAGGCGGCGCTGCGCTTCCTGGACGAGGGCGGCGAGCTCGCAGTGGTCACCTCGCCCGCCCTGCTGGCGGCGACGCTGGCCGGTCACGGCGAGGCGGCCGGCACCCGCATCGAGCGGGCGGCCTCGCAGAGCGGGCAGGTGCGGTGACGGTCAGCCGGATCCAGGCCTTCCCCGGCGCGTACCGGGACTCGCTGCTGCTGCTCGGCGCGACCCGGGCCATGCAGGACAGCGAGGACGTGAGCTGGGCCAGCGCGGCCATGGCCACGCCGGCCGTGGTGGAAGACCTCCAGCGGCGCGGCTTCCCGCCGGACAGCCTCGCCGGCGCCGACGCCAACGCGCTGGTGCTGGCGGTGGAGGCGGACGAGGATCCGGCGGCCAGCCAGGCCCTGGACCGGGGCCGGGCGCTGCTGTTTGCCGAGGCCGGCCCCGGCCGGGAGGACGCAGCCGGGCGAGGGGCACGAAGGGCCCAGCCGGATCCGCGCACGGTCGGCGAGGCGGCCCGGCTGCTGCCCGAGGCGAACGTGGCGGTGGTGTCGGTACCCGGCCCGTACGCCGCGCTCGCCGCCCACTGCGCGCTGACCGCCGGGCTGCACGTGCTGCTGTTCAGCGACAACGTAGCGGTGTCCGACGAGGTGGCGCTGAAGCGGCGGGCCAGCGGGCTCGGCCGGCTGGTGATGGGCCCGGGCGCGGGCACCGCCATGCTCGGCGGCGTCGGCCTCGGCTTCGCCAACGCGGTCGGCGCCGGGCCGGTGGGCGTGGTCGCCGCCGCGGGCACCGGCGCGCAGGAGGTCATGACGCTGCTCGACCGCTGGGGCATCGGCGTGTCCCAGGTCGTCGGCGTGGGCGGCCGGGATCTGTCGGCCGAGGTGGGCGGGCTGATGGCGCGTGACGCCGTCCGGGCCCTCGACGCCGATCCGGGCACCGAAGTCATCTTGCTGGTCTCCAAGCCACCGGACGAGGACGTGGCCAGGACCGTGATCGGCGCCAGCCGCAGCACCCCCGTGGTCGCGGCCTGCCTGGGCATGTCCGCGCCGGACGGCAAGCTGGCGGGTGCCTCGCTGGCCGCCACGCTCGAGGACGGCGCGCTGCGGGTCGCCGAGATCCTCGGCCGGCCCGCGCCGGACCTCGGCGGGAGCCCCGGCCCCGAGGCCGAGGCCGCGATCGCACGGGTCGGGGCCGGCCGCACCGCGGTGCGCGGCTTCTTCACCGGCGGCACGCTGTGCTACGAGGCCCAGGTGATCCTCGGCC
Organism: uncultured Actinomycetota bacterium; assembly: GCA_963753225.1. GTDB lineage: Bacteria > Actinomycetota > Actinomycetes > Streptosporangiales > Streptosporangiaceae > Palsa-504. Next base: position 148,822 of record CAVWBQ010000042.1, read on the forward strand.
AGGCGCTCGGGCCGGTGTACTCGAACATCCCGCTGCGGCACGATCTCGGCCTATCCGAGCTGGCAGTGCCCGCGCCGGCCGGGGCGCACGTCTGCCTGGACCTCGGCGAGGAGGAGTACACCAAGGGCCGGCCGCACCCGATGATCGACCCGGCCGCGCGCCGGGAGATCCTGCGGGAGCAGGCGTTCGGCCCCGACATCGCGGCGGTGCTGCTCGACGTCGTCCTCGGCTACGGCTCGCACCCCGACCCGGCCGGGGAGATCGCCGCGACGTGCGCCGACATCGTGGCCTGCGGGGCGGCGGTGGTCTGCTACGTGCTCGGCGCGCGCGCCGACCGGCAGGGACTCGACCGGCAGCGGGCCAAACTGGCCGAGGCGGGCGCGATTGTCGCCGAGAGCGCGGCGCAGGCGGCCAGGACCGCGGCCGCGATCGCGTTGCGCTCGGGCCAGCCCGCCGCGGTGCGCCCGTGACGGCGGGATCGCCGGCGCCGGTCGCGCTGGTGACCTACTCGGTCAAGCCGCGCGGCGGGGTGGTCCACACGCTGGCGCTGGCCGAGGCGCTGCACGCGGCCGGGTACCCGGTCCGGGTGATCGCGCTCGGCGACCCCGCGGCGGGCTTCTTCCGGCCGGTCGCGGCGCCGTTCACGATCATCGAGGCCCCGCCCAGCCTGCCGACGCTGGAAGAGCGGGTGTTCGCCAACGTGGACGCGCTGGCCGCCGGGCTCGGCGACCTCGCGCCCGAGTTCCCCGTCCTGCACACCCAGGACTGCATCTCGGCCCGGGCCGCCGCCCGGGTCAGGGACGCCGCGGCCGGCCCTCCCCCTGTGGTGGTCAGGACCGTCCACCACGTGGACGACTTCACCAGCCCGTCGCTCATCGACTGCCAGCGCCGGGCCATCCTGGAGCCGGACCGGATCCTGGTGGTCAGCGAGCAGTGGCGGGAGATCCTCGCGGAGGAGTACCGCGTCAGCGCGGAGATCGTGCACAACGGCGTGGATGTGGCCAGGTTCCGTTCGGCCGATCAGGAGCTGGCCGCGGCGCTGCGGCAGCGGGCCGGGGCGGCCGGGGTGGGCGGCGCGGCCGGACGGCCGCTGATCCTGGCCGTGGGCGGGATCGAGCCGCGCAAGGGCAGCGACACGCTGATGGCGGCGGTCGCGGCGCTGAGTCGTTCTGAGGGCCGTTCTGGGGGCCGTTCTGGGCGGCGGCCGGTGCTGGCGGTGGTGGGCGGCCACTCATTCCAGGACTACCGGGAGTACCGGGAGCGGGTGCTGTCCTCGCTGCCCGGGCTCGGCCTGCGGCTCGACGACGACGTGGTGCTGCTCGGCACGGTGCCGGACGCCGAACTGCCCGGCTGGTACGCCGCGGCCGACGTGTTCGCGTTCCCTTCCACCAAGGAGGGCTGGGGCCTGGCGGTGCTGGAGGCGATGAGCGCGGGGCTGCCCGTGGTCGCGTCCGACCTGCCCGTCTTCCGCGAGTACCTGCGGCCCGGCCGGGACGCCCTGATGGTGCCGGTGGACGACGCGGCCGCGCTGGCCGCGGCGCTCGGCACGGTCCTCGACGACAGCGCGCTGGCCGGCCGGCTCCGCACGGCCGGGTACCAGGTGTGCGCCCGTTTCACCTGGGACCGGTGCGCGGCCGAGCACCAGCGGATCTACGCTGACCTGAAGTGGCGATGATCTCGTGCATGAGCTGGCTGGTGCCCGCGGCGGGACCGGTCCGCGACCGGCTGGCCGGGGTCATCGCGGGGCTCGCCGCCGAGCACGGGGCGCCGGTGTTCGCGCCGCACGTCACGATCAACGGCACCAGCGAGGCCGAGCCGGAGGCGGCGTCGCTCGTGCTGGAGCGGCTTGCGGCCGGGGTGCCGGCGTTCGAGGTGACGCTGGCCGGGTTCGGTTACGAGCCGGAATTCTTCCGTTCGCTGTACCTGCGGGCCGAACCCTCCGCGCAGCTCACCGCGCTGCACGAGGCGGGCCAGCGGGCCTGGGGTCTGCGGCCAGGGCCGCCGTACCGGCCGCACCTCAGCCTGCTCTACGCCGGTGACCTTCCCGGGGAGCGCAAGCCCGCCATCGCCGACGGCCTCGGGCTGGCGCTGCCGGTGACCATCCGCGTGGACGCGGCCGAGATCTGGGCCGACTTCCGGGACGAGGTGACCCGCTGGCGCCGGGTCGCCCGGGTGCCGCTCGCGGGCTAGCGTTCCGGGGGTTTACCCCATTGCCGCCGGCGACCGGGGCTGGGTACGCTCCATTTCAGTGGCAGCCCTCCGCCTGCCCGCTTCCGAGCCAGCGACGGCCCGCGCCGGCGATGGCGACGAGGACAAGGGTCCACGACTCGCGGGCCTATCCAGTCACGCCTCATCTCGTGGCGGGCTTAATGGTCATGCCATCATCCATGGCGGGCAGACGCGGGCCGACCCGCCGGGAAGAAATGATCATGACGCAGGACAAGGCGCGGAAGATCGCCACCCGCCAGCGGATGGCCGAGACCGGCGAACCGTACAGCGTGGCCAGGCACGCGGTGGAAAACGAGGCGGGCGGAGAGAGCGCCGCCGATGACAGGGCCGTCGATGACAGGGCCGCCGACGCCGGCGCGGTCGAGGGCCGGTCGTACGCCGAGCAGGCACAGGAACTCGCCGACCGCGCGCGGCGGCGGGCCGATGAGGCGCAGGACCGGGCCGACCAGGCCCAGGATAGGGCCGAACGGGCTGAGGAAGCCGCCTCAATGGCGGACGCCGCCGCCGACATGGCCGCCGAGGCCGCCGACCTGACCCGGGGCTGGGCCGACGCCGGGGAGCAGGCCCGGGCGGACGAACGGGCCGCGCAGGCCCGGGCGGCGGCCGAGGAGGCGCAGCACCGGCTCGACCGGGCCCAGGAGGATGCCGGGCAGGCCCAGGAAGCCGCCGAGCGCCTCAGCGAGGAAGCCGACCGGGCCGAGGAACTGGCCTGCGAGGCGGACTCCGCCGAGGCGGATGGGGAGCACGACGGCGGGGAGGAGCACCACGCGGGGCAGTTCGGCGGGTGGCCGCGGCAGCGGGGCCGCCGGGTGCACTCCCGCCGCGGGCCCTGGGGCGGGCCCGGCCCCTGGCGTCCCGGGCCGCCAGGCCCGTCCGAGCCGCCAGGTCCGCCGGAGCCGCCCGGTCCGCCGGAGCCGCCCGGTCCGCCGGAGCCCTTCGGGCCGGGCGACTGGATGCCGGACCGGGTCGGCCAGGTCTTCCAGCGGCTCGACCAGTTCAGGGAGCGGGCCGAGGAGATGCTCGGCCGGGCCGAGCGGTTCCTGAACACGACCCGCGAGCAGACCTCACGGCCCGCTTCGCCGCCGAGCCCGCCCGAACCGCCCCAGCCGTCCGGCTCGGACTGAGCTAACCGGCCGTCGTGCCGCCGCGGGCCTCGCCCGCGGCGGCCACTCCCGCCTGACTTGCGCAGCAGGAAGCCCGGAGCATATCGTTGCGATGTATCAATTCGATACATCGGGCCGACAGATCGCCAGATGATCTGCCGCCGGAGATAGCAGGCAGCGACATGTCCAGCGGGCAGCTGTATGACACCATCGGAGCCACTTACACCGTGACGCGGCGCACCGAGCCGCGGATCGCCGCAATGATCTGGGCTGCGCTCGGCGATGCGCGGACGGTATTGAATGTCGGGGCCGGCACCGGGTCCTACGAGCCCCCCGGCCGCGACGTCACCGCAGTGGAACCGTCGGCGGTCATGCGTGCGCGGCGCCCCGCAGGCGCGGCGCCGTGCGTGGCTGCTGCCGCGGAGAGCCTTCCGTTCGAGGACCAGTCTTTCGACGCCGCGATGGCGGTTAGCACCGTTCATCACTGGCAGGACCCGATCGCGGGCCTGCGTGAGATGCGGCGCGTGGCTCGCCGCGTGGTGGTGTTCACGCACGACACCAGTGACACCGGATGGCGTCGCCGGTTCTGGCTTACTCGCGACTACCTGCCTGAGGTCGCTGACCTTCTCGCCGGCCGGCCTTCGCTGACCGAGATGGCCCGCGCGATCGGAGCCCGGATGGAGCCGGTGCTCATTCCGTGGGACTGCGCTGACGGCTTCTTCGAGGCCTACTGGCGCCGGCCCGAGGCGTACCTGGACGATCATGTACGTCGCGGAGTATCGGTGTGGGCCAGAGTCGGGCCTGAGGCCGAGCAGCGGGTAGTGCGCAGCCTCCGTGATGACCTTGTCTCAGGCCGGTGGGCCGAACGCAACGGCGACCTCGTCGCTCTCGACGCAGCAGACCTTGGCCTTCGCCTGCTCGTAACCTGAACCCCGCCGCACCGGTGTCACGATTTCCTGTCCCGCGCCGTCTTGTCTACGACGGGTGGTTTCTACGGGGAAAGGGGATACGAGGTGCCTGGCGTAAAGGGCATCCTGAGGGGGCTGTACCGGCGGAGCCGGGCGGACCGCTGGTCGTCGCTGTTCGGCCAGGTCGCGGTCTATTCGTTCGCGGTTACCGCGATCACCGGCGTGTTCTTGCTGTTGTACTACAAGCCGAGCATGACGCAGGCCGTCTACCACGGCTCATACCGCAAGCTGGCCGGCGTCCCGATGAGCCGGGCGTACCGGTCGACGCTGGACATCAGCTTCGACGTGCGCGGCGGGCTGCTGATGCGGCAGATCCACCACTGGGCGGCGCTGCTGTTCATCGCGGCGGTGTGCGCGCACCTGCTGCGGCTCTACTTCACCGGCGGGTTCCGCCGGCCGCGCTGGCTGAACTGGCTGGTCTGGGTGACCCTGCTGGTGCTGGGCATGGTGGCCGGGGTTTCCGGCACCATCCTGCCTGACGACCTGATGTCCGGCGGGAGCCTCAGCGTGCTCGAGGGAGTCACGCTGTCAATCCCGGTCGTCGGCACCCACCTGGTGCTCTGGATCTTCGGCGGGGACTTCCCCGGACACGTGATCATCGCGCGGGCCTACTGGCTGCACGTGGCGGTGCTGCCGGTGGTGATGGTCGCGCTGTTCGCGCTGCTGCGCCGGCGCGGTCGCCCGGTGATCACGCCCGTTTCCGTGGTCATGTTCTGGTTCACCTGCGCCACTCTCGCGCTCCTCGGTACGTTCGCGCAGGTCAACCCGGTCTGGCTGTTCGGGCCGAACCAGCCGGGGAGCATCAGCGCCGGATCGGTGCCCGGCTGGTACATGGGCTTCCTTGACGGCGCGCTGCGGATCATGCCGGGCTGGGAGTTCAGCGTCGCGGGTCACCCGCTCACGCTCGCGGTGCTGGTGCCCGGGGTCCTCGTGCCCGGCGCCTTCTTCACCCTGCTGGCCGCGTACCCGCTGCTCGACCGCAGGCTCACCGGCGACCCGCCGGCCGGGCGCTTCCTGGACCGCCCGCGCGACGCCGCGACCCGCACCGGTATCGGCGCCGCCGGGATCACCTTCTACGGGCTGCTGTGGGCCGCGGCGGCCAACGACGAGATCGCCTACCACCTCAGCGTTTCCCTCTACGCGGTGACCTGGTTCTTCCGGGTGGCGGTACTGGCCGGCCCGGTCCTGGCCTACACGGTCACCGAGCGGATGTGCCTCGGCCTGGCCCGGCGCGACCGGGACGAATCCGAGCACGGGCGCGAGACCGGGCGGATCGTAATGACCCCGGACGGCGGCTATCACGAGATCCGCGAGCCGGTACCGGCGCCGCGCACGCCGGTGGCGACGGCCAGATTGCACCGGGGGCTGGAAGAATCATCGCGTGGTTCGTGACGGCGCCGTTCCTGACGAAATGGTGGAGCTGGTCGTGGTCGCGGCGGCGGTGGTCCGGGGTCGCCGGGTCGTTACCGGCTGGCCCGGGCGATTGAATAAGGCATCCGCCTAGCGGATAAGCACGCTCCGTTCCGCGGTAAATACCCGAGGATGCCGGCTAGGGCAACGGCGCGCGGTCTTTGAACCACCGTTACCCGGGACAATACGGCGGCCGGCCGATGCGGCGACCGGCCCCTTAGCCCGACAGTGGAGTTATCCGCAAAGGACACGGATCCCCCGCCCCGGCCACCGGTTTTGCGTGCCGCTTCCCTAGACTTGCGGCTGTGCCTGAGCGGGTGGGGATCGGCGGGGTGGTCGCGGCGCTGTCCGTGGCGAGTGACCTGACTCGCGGGCATCCGCCGGGTGAGGCGATGCGCGCGTGCCTGCTGGCGATGGAGCTCGCGCGGCGGGCAGGGCTGGACCGGGCCAGCCAGGGCGAGGTTTATTACGGAACGCTGCTGCGGTTCGCGGGGTGCGCGGCGACGTCGCATGAGATCGCGGCCGCGTTCGGCGGTGACGACATCGCCGTCCGGGCTCGCGGCGACCTGGTCGACCTGGCGGTCCCGGCCGAGGCGATGCGGTTTATGACGGAGCTTGGCGTAGATTCCGGGCGCCTGCAGGTCCTAGGCGGCGTGGCGGGCGTGGCGAGGCTGAAGGCCGAGGGCGCCCGCGCGGACTGTGAGGTTGGCGCCGTACTGGCGGGGCGCCTGAGGTTGCCGGAGGCAGTCAGCCGGTCCGTTCGGGACGCCTTCGAGCGGTTCGATGGCCACGGCGTGCCCGTGGGCCGGGCCGGCGGGGAGATCGAGGCAGGGGCGCGGTTCGCGGGGGTGGGGTACGCGGCGGTGATGTTCGAGGCTGTCGCGGGCGGTGCGGCCGCGGCCGAGACGGTCGCCCGGTGGTCCGGCCGGGCACTCGACCCGGCGATCGCGGCGGTCTTCCTGGATTCCCCGGCCGAGCTGCTGCGGATGTGCGGTCCGGACGACCTGTGGGCGGCGGTGGTCGATGCTGAGCCGCAGCCGCGGCGCGTGTTCGCTGACGAGGCCGCCTTTGATGAGGCCCTGGCCGGGTTCGGCGATGCCGCCGATCTGAAGAGCCCGTGGTTTACCGGGCATTCGCGGGGCGTGGCGGGGCTGGCCCGGGCGGCGGCTGAGCGGCTGCGGCCGGACGGCACGGCGCTGGTTTACCGCGCCGGGCTGGTCCATGATCTCGGCCGGGTCGCTGTCCCGGCGGGCGTGTGGGAGCGGCCGGGCGCGCTGCGGGCCGAGGACTGGGAGCTGGTGCGGCTGCACCCGTACCATACCGGCCGGATCCTGGCGCGCTCGCCGGTGCTCGCGCCGCTCGGCCAGGTAGCCAGCCGTCATCACGAACGGCCGGACGGGTCGGGTTACCCGGCTGGGGTCCGCGCGTCCGAGCTGGACGGGACCGCCTGCCTGCTCGCCGCGGCCGACGTGCTGCACGCGCTCGGTGAGCCCCGGCCGCACCGGCCCGCACTCGATCTGGGGCATGCCGCGCGCGTCATGGCCGGGCTGCCGCTGGACCGCAACGCCGTCCGGGCTGTGCTCGATGCGGCCGACGCGCCGCCGACCGCGTTGCCTCCGCCGCCGGCCGACCTGACCGAACGCGAGCTGGAGATCCTCCGCAGGCTCGCGGCCGGCCGCACCAAGCCGGAAATCGCCGCGGAGCTGGTGATCTCGCCATCGACGGTGCACACGCATACGGTCCACATCTACGCCAAGTGCGGGGTCTCGACGCGAGCCGCGCTGGCCATGTTCGCGATGCGGCACGGGCTCGCGGCCGTGGCTGGCTAGGCGGCCGGGAAAGATCGACTGAACAGTCGATATCCCGGGCGGCCCGGGTCTCCCTAGCGTTGCCAGCAGGCAACAGCAAAAGGAGCACCGCAATGAACCAGCACGAAAACCTCAGGATCGTCCAGGAGATCTACGACGCTGTCGGGCGCGGCGACGTGCCGGCCATCCTCGACCGCGTCACCAACGATGTCGACTGGTCAGCCGAGGCGGAGAGCCACGCCGCACCATGGTATGGGGCCCGAGTCGGCAAGGCGGGGGTCGCGAGCTTCTTCAGCGACCTGGCCGACAGCATCGAGATCACCGAGTTCACCCCGCACAGCTTTGCCGCCGGGCAGGACGATGTCCACCTGCTCGTCCGCTGGACGTTCCGGTCGGTCACCACTGGTCAGCAGGCATCGATGACCATGCACCACTACTGGCGCATCCGCGACGGCAAGGTCGGGCACTTCCGCGGCAGCGAAGATACCGAGCAGACCGCCCGGATCCTGACCCCGGACCTCACCCCGGCCCCGAACCCCTAAGGGCCCGGCCGGCTCTGGATCTGACGCGACAGCAGCAGTCCGACCGCTGTCGCGCTGCCCGCGGTCCACTGAACGTGCAGGATCAACGCAGTCGTCGCCATCGCGTCGCCGAGCGGGATATGCGTTCGGCGGCCTGTCGGCAAGCTCCTTGAGATCCGCCTGATGCAAACAGAAGCGGACGGGCCATTGACACACTTAAATCGTATTAATTGGTCATTTCGGTTGAGCCCTGTCATTTCTCGTGTTCTGCTATCCGGATAGCGGCGGCGTCGTCAGCCGCCTGGGGGTGGTAGGTGTGGGCCGGGAAGACGATCACGCGCCATTTCCTCATGTCGAGCTCAGCACCGGGGCCCTGCCCAGGTCAGCTGGACACGGGAGGAGACTGGCCGGCCGGTCACAGCCGTCGTGGGGCCGTGTGCTGGTCAACACCGTCAAGTCGGCGGCATCGCGGCGGCTTCGGCCGGTCGGCCAGAAACGGCGGCGCGCGAGCGGCTCCCGGCCCTGGCGTGCCCGCTGGCAGTGGCGTTTCGCCGTTCTCGCCATAGCCCTGGCATGCGTCGCGGTGATCGTCCTGTGGCTTACCGGCAGCTCTTCCCGCGCCCCGCGGGTGCCATCGGCCGACGCAGGCCAGGCCTCGCTGGCGGCCGGGGCGCAGGCCCGGGCGGCCGCCTGGATCACCGCTCAGGTGAGCGGTAACGCGATGGTTGCGTGCTATCCCCGCATGTGCGCGGCATTGCAGGAACAGGGCGTCGCCGCGGGCCGGCTGATGCCCCTGCGGTCCGCGGCCGCCAGCCCGCTTGGCGCCAGCGTGCTGGTGAGCTCCCCGTCGATCGGCGGTCAGATGGCCGGGGAGTACGCGCCCGCGCTGATCGCGAGCTTCGGTTCTGGCGGTACCCGGGTCGAGGTCCGCGCGGTCGAGCCCGGCGGAGTATCCGCCTATCGCGCTGCGCTGCGGGCCGATATCGCCGCGCGCCGGGCGGCAGGATCTCAGCTGGTCCGGAACCCGCGTATCCGGTTTACCGGACCAGGCGCCGCACAGCTGCAGGCGAGCGAGGTAGACACTCGCCTCCTGGCCACGCTGGCGACGCTGGCGTCCCAGTACTCGTTCCGGGTGACCGCGTTCAGCGACGCCGCCCCCGGCGCTCCGCTGCTGTTCCGCAAGGTAACCATCAGCGGCATCGGCCGCAGCCTTCCAGCGGCCCTGGCCATGGTGCGCGCGCAGAACCCGCCGTACCTGCCCGCCCGCATCGCTTTCGCCGGCCAGACCGGGCTGAGCATCGAGTTCGCCGCACCGAGCCCGCTGGGACTGCTCTCGCCGGTTCTTGACGCTGACACGCCACGCCCGGCGGCAGCCGGCGGCGCATTTCCTCCGAAGTTGGCACTATTCAGATGAGAGGTAAGAAAATGCGACTGCTACGGCGGCGTCTTGCCCCGCTGGCGATGATCACAACCCTGCTCGGGAGCACGGCTGCCCTGGTGGCGGCCACATCACCGGCCGCGGCCGCGGCACCCGCGGCCGTTCGGGACGGATGGATCCGGATCGCCCACCTGTCTCCCGAGGCGCCGGCCATGGACATGTACGTGTATCCCTTCGGCAACCCCGGCCGTCCCGTTGTGCTGAAGGATGTCAGCTACGGCGCCGTCTCGGCGTATGTGGCGGTCGTCCCGGGCCAGTACACGGTGGCGATGCGGGGCTTTGACGCGCCGGCCACCAGTAAGCCCGCGCTGACCGCGAGCTTCATGGTAACCGGGGGAGCCGCTTACACCCTGGCTGCCCTGGGCCCCGACCCCGGCCTGCGGACCGAGGTGCTGAAGGACCAGATGACCGCGCCTTCTGGCAAGGCCGTCGTCCGGGTCTTGCAGGCCTCGCTCAAGCAGCATCGGGTTACGGTCAGCTACGGCCCGGACGTTCTCGCGCGCCAGCTTTCCTTCGGGGCGGCCACGTCGTACAAGGCGGTCTCACCAGGCGTCCAGACCGTGCGGTTCACCGCTCCGGGCCAGCGCGCCACCATGCCGGTCACTATGGCCGCTGACAGCGTTCACACCATCGTGGTGCTTGACGACTCCTCCGGCCTGAAGGTCGACGCCGTGACCGACGCAGTGGGCAGCCGGGTCATGCCGGCGGGTGCCGTCTCCGCCGGATTCGGCGGCACCGCACCACGTCCGCCGGCGAACCCCGCGCCATGGCTGGCGATGATCGCGGCCGGGGCCCTGCTCACCGCGGCGGGTCTTATCCGGTTGCGCCGCCCCGCGTAACACTTCACCGGGGCGGGTGCCCAGCCACCGCCTGGAGCACCGACGCGGCCTCCGCCTGGGTGAAGTCGAGGTCCGCGGGCTGGGCGACTTCGCGTCGGCGACGATGATCCGGACCTGCTCGGCGATGGCTTCCCGGCGCGCCGCTGCCAGCCTATCCGCCGCCCTCCGGGAGAACCCTCTCGCACCGCTGATCAGCGGTATTCGGGATTGTCGAAATCGTAGCGGCAGCCCGCGTCCCAGCCTGAGCGCTGGTTGCCGTGGGCCGGGATGCCGCCGGCGTCTTTGAGCATCCGGGCCAGATGCAGCAGGTTCCATGTCATGAACGTGGTGTTGCGGTTGGTGAAATCGTTCGCGGGACCGCCGGAGCCGGGATCCAGGTAGGACGGTCCCGGCCCGGCCTCGCCGATCCAGCCGGCGTCGGCCTGCGGCGGAATGGTGTATCCCAGGTGCTGCAGGCTGTACAGGACGTTCATGGCGCAGTGCTTGACGCCGTCCTCGTTCCCGGTGATCAGGCAGCCGCCGACCCGCCCGTAGTAGGCGTACTGCCCGGCGTCGTTGAGCAGGTGCGAGCAGGCGTAGAGCCGCTCGATGACCCGCTTGGTGACCGAGCTGTTGTCGCCGAGCCAGATCGGGCCCGCGATCACCAGGATGTCCGCGTCCAAGACCTTGGGGTACAGCGACGGCCAGGCGTCCGTGGCCGCGCCATGGTCAGTCATGTCCGGCCACACCCCGGTCGCGATGTCATGGTCGACGGCCCGGATCGTCTCCACCCGGACACCGTGCTTGCGCATGATCGCGGCGCTCAGGTCCATCAGTCCTTGGGTGTGACTGAGCTGCGGTGATGGCTTCAGCGTGCAGTTGAAGAACAGCGCACTCAGATCGTCGTAACGCGGATCCGCGCTAGTCGTCATGCTCCCCTCCAGGGTCCGGGCGATGCCGCTAGTCAGGAACATCGTCCCCGCGAGCCCTCAAACGTTACAAGATCCGGCTTCCCGGGGGCGTAACGCGAACTCCTCAGGCGGGACTAGAGGGGGCTAACACCGAACCCCCGAGCGTGAGGAGTCTTCGTGAGGATACCGATACACGTCACGGCGGCGGCGGCGGCCGTGGCGGTGGCCGCCGTGGCGACCGCGGCCAGCCCAGCCTTCGCGAGCGCGTCGAGCCCGGCCAGCGCCGGGCCGGCGGACCACGCCGTGTTCGTGCAGACGGACAACACCGCGGGCAACCGCGTCGTGGCCTACGACCGGAAGGCCGACGGCACCCTGACCCCGGCCGGCAGCTACGCTACCGGCGGCCGCGGCGGCATCCTGGCCGGGTCGGTGGTCGACCACACCGCGTCCCAGGGCTCGCTGGCCTACGACGCGCCGAACGGCCTGCTCTACGCCGTGAACGCGGGCAGCAACACGATCTCGGTCTTCGCCGTCCGCGGCGACCGGCTCGCGCTCCGCGAGGTGCTGAGCTCAGGCGGCACGTTCCCGGTCAGCGTGGCCGTCCACGGCGACCTGGTGTACGTGCTCAACGCGCTGAACGGCGGCTCCGTGCAGGGCTACCGGGTCTTCGGCAGCTTCCTGGCCCGCATCGCGGGCTCGCACCGCGCGCTCGGCCTGGACCCGGACGCCACCCCGCAGTTCACCACCACCCCCGGGCAGGTCGCCTTCACCCCGGACGGCACCCAGCTCGTCGTCACCACCAAGGGCAACGGCAACGACATCGACGTGTTCGGCGTCGGCTCCGGCGGCCGCCTGTCGGCCCGGGCGACCGTCAACAGCGAGCCCGGCACCGTTCCGTTCGCGATCTCCTTCGACCCGTTCGGCCATCTGGTGATCGCCGAGGCCGGCCCGAACGCCCTGGCCACGTTCTCGCTCAGCCGGAACGGCAGGGTCAGCCTGCTCAGCCAGGCCGGCACCGGCCAGGCCGCGACCTGCTGGGTCACCCCGGCCGGGTCGTTCCTTTTCGCCTCCAACGCGGGCACGCCCTCCGAAAGCGGCTTCACCTCGTCGGCCAGCGGGCAGCTGAGCCTGCTCGGGAACACCGCCACCGACCCCGGTGCGGTGGACGCGGCGTCCGCGGCCGGCGGCCGGTTCCTGTACGTGCAGACCGGCGGCAACGGGATCGTCGACGAGTTCAGCGTGGCGGCGAACGGCGCCCTGACCAAGATCGGCGCGGTCACCGTGCCGGGCGCGGTCGGCGGCGAGGGGATCGTGGCCTCCTGAGGATAACGAGACGAGCCGGCCGCGGCCCCCGGTCGGGGTCGAGGCCGGCTCGCCCTATTCTTTCCCTGATGGATTCCGACGGGGAGCTGCTGCTCCGGCTGCGTGCGGGGGACGAGCGGGCGTTCGTCAGCCTGGTCGAGCGCTACCACGAGCCGATGCTGCGGCTGGCGGCCTCGTTCGTGCCGAGCCGCGCCGTCGCCGAGGAGGTCGTCCAGGACACCTGGCTGGCGGTCCTGCGCGGCCTGGAAAACTTCGAGGGCCGCTCGTCGCTGAAGACCTGGCTGTTCCGCATCCTGGTGAACCGGGCCCGCAGCACCGGCAGCAAGGAGCAGCGCAGCGTCCCGGTCGCCGATCCCGAGCCGGCCGTGGACCCGTCCCGGTTCGGCGGCGACGGCAGCTGGGCCGACCCGCCGGAGCACTGGATCGAGGCGGCGGAGAGCCGTATGGAGGTGGGTAAGCTCGCCGACCGCATCCGGGCCTGGATGGGCGAGCTGCCCGCCCGGCAGCGCGAGGTGGTGCTGCTCCGCGACGTCGAGGGGATGACCAGCGAAGAGGTGTGCGCGGTGCTCGCCCTGACCGAGGGGAACCAGCGGGTCCTGCTGCACCGCGGCCGGAGCCGGCTCAGGCAGTTGTTCGAGGACGAGTTCCGGGGGGTGCGATGAAGCTCCTGCACCGCCGTGATCTTGTCTGCCAGCAGGCCGTCGAACTGGTCACCGGCTACCTCGAGGGCTCGCTGACCGGCCGGGCCAGGCGCCGCTTCGAGGCGCACCTGGCCGGCTGCCCGCACTGCACCGAGTACCTGGCCCAGATGCGCGAGACGATCAGCCTGACCGGCCGGCTCGAACCCGAGGACCTGACCCCGCAGATGCGAGACGAGTTCACCGACCTCTACCGCCGCTGGCGGTCCGAGCAGCAGTAATCAGAAGGTCTGCGGGGAGCCGAGTGCGGTGGCCGTGGTTGCCGTCGGCATGGTTGTTAGGGTAACTAATGAGCCTTGGCGGGTTAGGGAAAGAGTTGCCCCCGATCGAAGGGCCGCGCCGATGAAGCTGCCTGAAGTTGAGTACGAGGCGCCGACGACCGTTGCTGAAGCCATCGATTTGCTGGCTGAGAACCTTGACGAGGCGAGCGTGCTCGCCGGCGGCCAGAGCCTGATACCGCTGCTTGCGCTGCGGCTGGCCCGTCCGGCGGTGCTCATCGACATCAACGGCATAGATGAGCTGTCCGGGGTGTCGGCGACAGACGGCTGGGTGGCGATCGGCGCCGTAACGAGGGATTACGTTGCCGAGGAGTCCGAGACGGTCGCCGATGCCGTGCCGTTGCTGGCGGCCGCTCTGCCATTGATCGGTCATGAGGCCATCCGCAGCCGCGGCACGATAGGAGGCAGCCTGGCGCATGCCGATCCGGCCGCCGAGTTGCCGGCTGTCGCCAGGGCGCTCGATGCCGAGTTCGTGGTGCGCGGCCCGTCGGGCGAGCGGGTGATCCCGGCGGCGCAGTGGTTCGAGGGTTATCTCACCACGTCACGCCGTCCGGACGAGCTCCTGCTGGAGGTGCGATTCCCGACCGCGAGACCGGGCACGGGGATTAGCTTCACCGAGGTCGCCCGACGCCATGGTGACTTCGCCATTGTCGGCCTGGCGGCGTCGCTGGTGTTTTCCGGCGGGGTGATCAGCGATGCCCGGCTGGCGTTTGCGGGCATTTCTGCTGTGCCGGCTCGGGCTGCCGCCGCGGAGGATCTGCTGGTCGGCGAGAGGCCGTCGACGGAGCTGTTCGATGAGGCGGCCCGCCGCGCGACCGACGATATCGACCCGCCGGCCGACCTTCACGGGTCGTCGGACTACCGGAAGACGGTCGCGGCCGCTGTGGTGCGTCGCGGCCTGCGAGCAGCTGCGGACAACGCCACGAGAGGCAGTGACTGATGGCGGACATCACCCTGAGGGTCAACGGTGCGACGCGGGTGGGTTCGCCGGAGGCACGCAAGACGCTGGCGGACTTCCTGCGCGATGACCTCAATCTCACCGGCACCCACCTCGGCTGCGAGCACGGGGTCTGCGGTGCGTGCACGGTCATCGTCGACGGCCGGGCGGTGCGCTCGTGCCTGATGCTAGCGGTCCAGGCCGCCGGCAGCGAGGTAACGACCATCGAGGGTCTAGCCCCTGACGGCGGGCTGGGCACACTGCAGCAAGCGATGTGGGATTCGCATAGCTTCCAGTGCGGTTTCTGCACGCCGGGGTTTGTCATGCAGGCTGCCGCGTTCCTCAGCGACCACCCGGACGCCGGCGAGCAGCAGATCCGCGAGGCGCTATCCGGCAACATCTGCAGGTGCACTGGCTACCAGAGCATCATCGATGGCGTCCTGCTGGCCGCCCAGCGCGATCGAACACTGCGCAATCGAACACTGCGCAACCGCGAGAGCTGAGGCAGGGAGACCATGGCAGAAATTGTGGCTGAGCGCTACACCGGCGCCAGCATCAAGCGTTCGGAGGACCCGCGCATCCTCACCGGCGCGGGCCGGTACGTCGACGACATCAAGCTGCCCGGGATGCTGCACGCTGCGTTCGTGCGCTCGCCGATGGCTCACGCTCGCGTGCTGTCGGTCGATGTCTCGGCGGCGCTGGCACTGCCCGGAGTGGTCGCGGTGCTCACGGGAGCGGAACTGGAAACGATGACGGTCCCGGGGCCGGACGCGCTGATGGCTCTCATGGGCTGGGCCGGGCCTACCCCGGAGTTCACCTTGCTGGCGACGGACACGGTGCGCCTCGTCGGCGATCCCGTGGCGGTCGTCGTCGCCGAGAGCCGCTACCTCGCCGAGGACGGCTGCGAGCTAGTGGAGGTCGAGTACGACGACCTGCCTCCAGTCATGGATGCCGGCTTCGCGCTCGACCCGGGCAGCCCGCCGGTGTTCGCCAACCTGGGTGACAACATCGCGCGCACGCACTCGCGCCACGAGTTCGGCGACGTCTCCGCGACCTTCGCTGACGCGGACCGCGTCATCGACTTCCACATCGACGTGCACCGGCACCAGAACGTACCCATGGAGGGACGCGGGTGCGTCGCGAGTTACGACGCTGACTCCGGTGTCATGACGGTGTACGCGGCCACCCAGAGCGTTCACGTCACCAGGATTGCCGTCGCCATGCGCCTCGGCATGGAGCAGGACAAGGTGCGCGTCCTGGCCGGCGATATCGGCGGTTCGTTCGGCCTGAAGATCGGCGCATCACGGGAAGAGCTTGCGGTCGCGGCCGCGGCGCGTGCCGTCGGCCGGCCGGTCAAGTGGGTCGAGGATCGTGGCGAAAACCTCACCGTGTCGGGGCAGGCGCGTGAGGAGAGCTTCGACGTCCGGGCCGCTGTCGGCAACGACGGCGCCTTGCTGGGGCTGGACGTGAAGATGGTCGTCGACACCGGCTCCTATCCGGGCATGGGCGCGATGGTCCCGGACATCATGGAGGCGATGCTGCCCGGTCCGTACAAGCTCGCGGCCATGGGTTTCGAGTCGACCGGGGCGATCACGAACAAGGCGCCGTACGTCGCCTATCGCGGGCCGTGGGCGTCCGAGACGTTCGTGCGGGAACGCGTCCTCAACCTCATCGCGAAGGATCTCGGCCTCGATCCGGTCGAGATCCGGCTGCATAACGTCGCCCCGTGCACCGACCCGCCGGCCGTCATGATTACGGGGCGCCCGCTGGTCGGAGTCACGACCAGGGAGTCACTGGAGCGGGTCGCCCAGCTCGTGGACTTTCCCGCGTTCCGGCGCCGGCAGGCCGAGGCGCGAGCGCAAGGTCGCTACCTCGGCATCGGCGTGGCAACGTTCATCGAGGCCGCTCCCGGCCCGCGCTCGCCGGAGGGGCCCAGCGGTCCCATGGGCATGGAGTCCATGCGCCTTCGGCTCACCGAAGACGGCATCGTCGCGTTGTTCACCGGGCAGATGCCGCACGGCCAGAGCCACCAGACGACCCTGGCCCAGATCGCCGCCGACGAGTTCGGCGTGCCGTTCGAGCAGGTCCGTGTGGTCGTCGGCGACACCAACGTCGTCCCGTTCGGGCTGACCGGCGGCAGCCGGTCGGCCACCATGACCGGAGGCGTGACGCTGCATGGCGCCCGGCAGCTCAAGGCCAAGGTGCTCGACTTCGCGGCGCATCTCATGGAGGCCAGCGCGCAGGACCTGCTGATCACCGACGGCAACGTCTGGGTGCGCGGCGACCCGGCCAGCGCGATCGCCGTAAGCGACGTCGCGCGGCGCGCGGCATCGGGGCAGTTCGGTGCCGACGTCGACGCCAGGCTCGAGGTCGAGGCCACGTTCGACGGCGGCGAAGGCGGCTGGTCCGGCGGCACTCACTGCGCGATCGTGGACGTCGATGCCGAGACTGGCATCGTGAAGGTGGAGCGATATGTCGCCGTTGAAGACTGCGGCGCACTTATCAATCCCGCCGTCGTCGAGGGCCAGATCCGGGGCGGCATCGCGCAGGGCATCGGCGCCGTGCTGCTCGAACGATCGGCGTACGGCGAGGACGGCAGCTTCCAGTCCGCCACGTTCATGGACTACCTGATGCCGACCGCCTGTGACGTTCCCCGCATCGAGATCGAGCACCTCGAGACCGTGCCCCTCGACGCCGACGTCAACTTCCGCGGCGTGGGCGAAGGCGGCATGATCGTCGCACCGCCCACGCTGGTGAACGCGATCGAGGACGCGCTCTCACCCTTCGGAGTGCGGATCTACGAGCAGCACTTGCCCCCGGCTCGCATCCTGGAACTCATCGCCGCGGCGGACCCGGGCCACCGCGTCTAACGACCTTCGGGCCGCCAGCACGTCACCGCCTGCGCGTGGACCCGGTCAGGCGGGCTGCCACAGCTCGACCCGGTTGCCCTCGGGATCGGTGACCCAGCCGAACCGGCCGACACCGTCCATGTCCTGCGTCTGCTCAGCCACGTCCGCTCCCCTGGCGCGCAATTGCGCGAGCATCGCGTCCAGGTCGCGGACCCGGAAGTTGAGCATCACCTGCTGGGTGCGGGACCCGAAGTAGCCGGTCCCGGACTCGAACGTCGCGAACACCGTCGGCCCGGGTTCCTGACGCCACAGGCCGTTCTCATCGGCGTCCAGGCCCAGGCAATCGCGGTACCACGCGCCCAGGGCCGCCGGGTCGGCGGCCCGCATGAAGTACCCGCCGATTCCAAGCACACGTTCCATGCCGCTATCTTGCCAGCACGGCGACCGGGCGGGCTGGCACCACACCATCGCCCGCTTCACGTCCCCGGGCGCCTGACCAGGCTCAGGTTCGGGCAGGTGCGGAGCGGGCGATGGTGATGTACCAGTAGCCGCCCGCGAGATTCAGCGTCCCGAGAGCCAGGAAGAAGCCTGCCCATCCGTAGACGTCGTACGAGAGGCACACGACGCCCGCGGCGGCCGCGACACCGCCACCGGCAATACGCGTGACCCCGAAGACGCGGAGGTGGCGGTACTCCCATGGGTTGATCAGGCGTTGCATGCCGGGTCGCGGGGGAGATGCCCACCACCCGCGCAGGCCTTTCGTGGTGTTGTCGTTGGGTGCGTTCATCGGGATGCCTCCTGCCGGCCGTGGCGTCTGTCATCCGACCGCTGGTTAAAGTGATATCATATTGATAGCCGGTAGTCAACCGCGGCCGCCCCAGCCTGGTAAGAGTCGGGACCAGCCGGGGACAGCGGTGACTAGCCGGTTTCTTTGGCATTGTCCCGAAGGTTGCGGCCGGCGGATACTGCGTAGTAATGCCGGTGACGGCTGGCCCGTGGGGAGATTTCATGACTGCCACCGTGGATGAGCAAACGACGGTGACCGTGCGCGGCGCGTGCCCGCATGATTGCCCGGACACCTGCGCGATGCTGGTCTCGGTGCGCGGCGGGCGCGCGGTGGAGGTGCGGGGCGACCCCGGGCACCCGTTCACCCGCGGCGGGCTGTGCGTGAAGGTGAACAACTACGTCGACAAGGCCTACAGCCCCGACCGGGTGCTGTACCCGATGCGGCGCACCGGCCCGAAGGGCAGCGGCCAGTTCACCCGGATCTCCTGGGACGAGGCGCTGGATGAGATCGCCGGCCGGTTCCGGTCCGCCATCGCCGAGCACGGCCAGGAAACCGTCATGCCGGTCAGCTACCTGGGGACCGAAGGCATCCTGAACGGGCTGAACGTGGGAGACCCGTTCTTCAACAAGCTCGGCGCGACGATCACCGAGCGGACCTACTGCGATTCCGGCGCCTGCACGGCCTACACCATGACGATCGGCGCGACCGCGGGCGTGGATCCGGAGAGCCTGGTGCACTCCCGCTACATCCTCATCTGGGCCTGCAACATGATCTCGACGAACTTGCACCTGTGGCCGTTCGTGGCCGAGGCGCAGCGTCGCGGCGCGAAGGTCGTGGTGATCGACCCGGTCCGGCACCGGACGGCCGCGCACGCGGACTGGTACATCCCGATCCGGCCCGGCACCGACGGCGCGCTCGCGCTGGCCATGATGAACGTGATCATCGGCGAGGGACTCACCGATGAGGCCTACGTCCGGGATTACACCGCCGGATACGAGGAGCTGGCCGAGCGGGTCGCCCGCTACACCCCGGAATGGGCATCGGAGCAGACCGGCATTCCGGCCGATGACATCCGGACCCTGGCCCGGGAGTACGCCGCCACCCAGCCGTCGATGATCCGGATCGGGGTGGCTATCGAGCGGCACGCCGGAGGCGGGCAGACGGTGCGCTCGATCGCCTGCCTGCCGGCGCTGACCGGGGCCTGGCGCCAGGTCGGCGGCGGGCTGCTGCAGCTGCCGCTGTGGGCATTCCCGGTGAACTGGCCCGCGCTGCTCCATCCGGAGCTGGCCACGCCGGGGACCAGGGTGGTCAACCAGTTCCTGCTGGGCCGGGCCCTGACCGGGGAACTGGGCCTGGACCCGCCGGTAACCGCGCTGATGGTGTACAACTCCAACCCGCTAGTGGTCTGCCCCGAACAGGACAAAATGATCGCGGGCCTGTCCCGGGAGGACCTGTTCACCGTGGTCAGCGAACACTTCCTGACCGACACCGCCCGCTACGCCGACCTGGTGCTGCCAGCCACCACCCAGCTCGAGCAGCACGACATCATGTTCAGCTGGGGCCACTTCTACGTCACCCTGAACACCCCGGCCATCGAGCCGGTCGGCGAGGCCATCTCCAACACCGAGCTGTTCCGGCGGCTGGCCGCCCGGATGGGCTTCACCGAGGAGTGCTTTACCCGCACCGACGAGCAGATGATGGCCGAGGCGTTCGACTGGTCCGCGCCGGCCATGGCCGGAATCACCCTGGAATCACTGCGCCAGAGCGGCTGGGCCCGGCTCAACCTGCCTCCCGCCGACCAGTACGCCCCGCACGCCGAGGGCAACTTCCCGACCCCCTCGGGCAAGGTCGAGTTCCGCTCCTCGATCGCCGAGCAGGCCGGCAACTTCGTGCTCCCGCTATTCCGGCAGGGCTCTGACGAGCACCAGCCTGGCGGCACTATCGATCCCCTGCCGCACTACGTGCCGCCCCGCGAGACCGCCGACGCGGGATACCGGCTGAACCTCATCTCCCCCAAATCCCACGCCTACCTCAACTCCAGCGCCGGCGACCAGGCCGCCCAGCGCCGCGTCCAGGGCGAGCAGGCGGTGACCGTGCACCCGCACGACGCCGCGGAACGCGGCATCACCGACGGTCAGTACGTCCGCGTGTACAACGACCGCGGCCAGTTCGTCGCTCTGGCGCGGGTCACCGACGAGATCGCCTCCGGAGTGGTCATGGCGCCGATGGGAGCCTGGCGGAAGAACGCCAAGGGCCACTCCACCGTCAACGCGGTCAACCCGTTCGTGTTCGCCGACCTCGGCAATGCCCCGACATTCTCCGACACCACAGTCGAGATCGAACCGGCCGGGCCAGCGACGACCTAACCCGTACACCCACACCCGCCGACCCGCCCTGGCCGGGTCCGCGCCGGCGCTAGTCTGTCTCCTGTGAGCCAAGGTGGGGAACTCTCCGTATCGCGCATCTTCGACGCGTCGCGCGAACTGGTCTACCGGGCCTTCGTCGATCCCGACCAGTTGTGCCAGTGGTTCGGGCCGGCGGGCTTCTCGGTGCCGTGCGAAACGGTGCAAAGCGACGCCCGCCCCGGCGGTTTCCAGCGCTTTGTGCTGGTGAGCGACGCGGACCCGAGTCACCGCACTCCGGTCGACGTGGCGTTGAGCGAGGTCGTCGAGGACGAGCTGCTGGTGGCGCACGCCGATATCGGCGGGATAGCGGGCGCCGGGAGGACGGCCAGGATCAGGTTGCGGCTGGAATTCCTCGACCAGTCCAGCGGCAGGACCAGACTCGAGCTGCGCCAGGATCCGTCCCGCGACGAGATATGCGGCGACCCGGAGGCAGCCTGGGAGAGCTCGTTCACCCGGCTCGACTCCCTGTTGCGGCGCTCGCTGTAGCGACGGCCGGCTTATGCGGTGACGACGAGCCCTGGCTGCGCCGACCGTGAGCGGTCCGGCGGGCTCGCCGAGGCCTGCGCGACGGTCGAAGACTGGAGCTGCGGATCCGCGTGGGGCCGCCGGTAGCCCCGCACCACCTGACCCTGTCCACCCAGGAAGCAGCAGATCTGCTGCGGATCTCGCGCACCACGCTGGTCCGGCTGCTGGAGACGGTCTGGAGCCGCTTGTCCGTGGGCGTCACGGCTCCGGTCTCAGGCAGGTCGTGACGTGGCGTGACGGCTGCCCAGGGTGAGGTTGAGCCTCTGCTCAATTGCCGGGACCCGCGGTGGCCCGGCCCGCCGGGTCCCCATCCGGCCCGGAGGTATCCGATGATCACTGCCACGCCATCCACCGCACTCGCTAGGTCCAGACCGCCTTCACCGACGCCGGACGGCTCGCCGTCGCCGGGGTTCCCGGGGTATCGCGCGCAGATCGCGATACCCCAGCCGCGGGTCATGTCGAAGACGGACGCCTGGCTCCGTCCTGGAGGGTGACAGAGCTGTTCCGCGACGCGGACGCCGGAGCGGCGGACAACGACCGGTAGGAGGCCTTGATGCGGAAAGTGATCGCGAACGAGTGGATGACGCTGGACGGGGTGGTGCAGGCTCCCAGCTATGCCGACGAGGACGTGACCGGTGGCTTCGGGCACGGCGGCTGGCACACCCGCTACCTCGATGACCTGTCCATGAACTGGGTGATCGAGAACGTGCGCGGTGCGGGCGGCTACCTGCTGGGGCGCGGCACGTACGAGATCTTCGCCGCCCACTGGCCGGAAGCGCCGCAAGAGCAGCACGTGCTCGCCGGGCCGCTGAACGCGTTGCCGAAGTACGTCGCCTCGACGACCCTCGACGAGCCGCTCGGCTGGCGGAATTCGAGGCTGCTGCGAGGCGACATCGGTGCGGCTGTGCGCGCACTGAAGGCGGAGGGGGGTAGGGACCTGCATGTGATCGGCAGCCCCGGGCTCGTTCAGACCCTGATGGCCCTGGGCCTGCTGGACGAGCTCCGGCTGATGATCGACCCGCTGGTGGCGGGCGGCGGCAAGCGCCTGTTCCGCGACGACGGCGCGCTCCGATCGCTGCGGCTGGCTGACAGCCAGGTGACCAGCACGGGCGCGATCATCGCGACCTACGCTGCCGCAGGTGGCTGACCCGGCGATGTCCGGCGGTGCATTGAGGGCAACGTTCGTGATCTCGAGAAGCCGGTTACGCCCGGCTGCTAGGTGTACGGAGTCGGCGGTATGGAGCGTTTTCTTTCGCTGGTCGGCTGCCTAGGCATTCCCCTCGCTTGTTGCTGGCGTAGCGTGACCGGACCGGACGGTTTACGGTGGGCTTTCCGTTGAACTACTGGGGCCGGGACTGGCCCGGCTTCCCGGTTCCAGCCTGGCCGGGAGGTGCCCGATGGCTGCCAGCTGCCGCGCCCGGGCACTGCGGGCATGTTAATCCTGTGCCCGTAGGGCCGGGCTGTGCCTTAGCGGCAGATCACGCGGCGCGCGATGAGCAGCGCGGGCAGGAGCAGCCAGATCAGGCCCCACCCGCCGTGGACCGCGTGAACCAGTACGACGGCAGCGATCGCGAGGCCGGCCAGCGCGGCGGTCAGTGCTGGTGCCGTGTGCCCGGACGGCGGCTGCGGCCTGCCGGTGGCGAGGGTGGCTGCCGGGGCTGCGGGCCGCAGGGCGGGAAGGTCGGCGGCAAGCGCCCCGAGCTCACCCCAGGTCCGCGCGGTCAGCGCCCGCCCGGTTCGCTCGTCGAGTTCTGCGGCTGTCAGCCTGCCCGCCTGGAAGTGCTCGCCGAGGTCCGACACCACCGCGTCACGGTCGGCATCGGAGGCCCTCATCGCAGCGGGACGATAATTCCTGGTCATGATGTTCACCGGTTCCTGGCCTTGTCTGGTGCCGCCGTGAGCGGGTTCCGTGTGTCTCTACTGTCGAGGGCAGAGGGCTGACGGCGCCATTGCCGGATGACACCACCTGCAGATGACATCTGTCACGGCACGGCAGCCCGAGGCAACCTCGAGGATGCACACGCACGGGCCCGCCCCCGCCCTGCCCGGACAGCGGAGATCGACGCTGGCATACCCGCGACAGGCCCAGGACCTGCGCGCCGGCCGCCTGGTACTCGGCGTCGGTGATCGACGAGCCGGTGCCCGCCCCTGCCTGGGCGAAGATCTGGTGCCCGTTGAGGGTGAGTTCCCTGACCCCTGCGGGGGTGATCGCCACCCGGTACTCGTGGTTCTTGACCTCGGCAGGGACGCCGATCCGCATGGTTCCTCCAGAAATCGCGTGATCCAAGGAGTGTGCCTGGCTGGCTCGGCAGCTGTCCGTGATCCGACGACCTGCGGGACTTCGTCGTCAAGAACCTCAGCGCCTCCCGGGACGTGGCGACCACCGAGACCAACCTCATCTTCGAGCACATCGCGGGGACAGCCCTGACCTAGGGGCTCGCATGACAACTCAGCGAGACCGGCCAGACGAACTGCTCGGCGGGTACTTCGGGGAGCTGCAGTCAGCCATATCGATCGACAGCAAGTTCCGCACAGGTCGACCCGATCGTCATCATCTGGTCGGCTCCGCCGTCTTTGGCGGGCTATGGACCGAGACTTCGGGCGGGGTGGCCGCGTAGGGTTCGATCTCGACCATGGCGAGCTGGCCGGTGGTGCCCTGGGAGAGCGCGGAGCTTGGCCTGTCGGCGGTGAGAACGTTCGGGTTGCCGTGGCGGCAGAAGGACGGGTCTCCGGGGTCGGGGTCATACCAGGCGCCGGTGGACAGCTGGACAACGCCGGGCCGAACGTCCTCGGTCAGCGTGACACCGGCCAGGCAGCTGCCGCGGTCGTTGAAGATGCGGACGCAGGAGCGGTCCGTGATGCCGCGTGCTTCTGCATCGCGGGGGTGCATCGCGACCGGCTCGCGTCCGCAGATTTTGCCTTCCTGGCTGTAGGCGCCGACATCAAGCTGGCTGTGCAGCCGGCGGCGGGGCTGGTTGGCCACCAACTGGAGCCGGTACCGGCGGGGGTGGCCGCCGAGCCATTCGGCTGGCTCGATCCAGACCGGGTGCCCGGGGCAGTCGGGATAGCCGAAGCTGTCGATCGTCGCCGAGAAGATCTCGATCTTCCCGCTGGGGGTGCGGAGCGCGAACCGCCTGGGGTCGCGCCGGAAGGCGGACAGCAGCACCTGGCGGGGGTCGGGTACCGGGATCTGCAGCGATTCGCTCGCCCAGAACTGCTCGAACGGCGGCATCTCGTGGCCCGCGGCCTTCAAGTCCGAGCGCCACTGCCCGTACAGGTGACGCAGCCACTGACGCGCCGTTCGGCCCTCGGTGAAACCCTCCCCTACCTGCAGCCGGTCCGCCAGGGCCGCGAAGGTGGCATAGTCGTCACGCGCTTGCGCGTGTGGTTCGGCCAGCTGCGGCATGGCGAACAGGGTGGAGTCGCCGCTGCCGGCGCCGATATCGTCGCGCTCGACCGACATCGTCGAGGGCAGGACGATGTCCGCGTGCCGCGCGGTCGCGGTCCAGAACGGGTCGTGCACCACCACGGTCTGCGGCCTGGCGAACGCCCGGCGCAGCCGGGCGAGGTCCTGGTGGTGGTGGAACGGGTTCCCGCCGCACCAGTAGACGAGCTTGACATCGGGGTAGCGGCGGTGCTGCCCGTCGTAGTCGTAGGGGGCGCCGGGATGCAGCAGCATGTCCGCGATCCTGGCCACCGGGATGTAGGAGTCGATGCCGTTGGCGCCCTGAGGCAGGCGCGGCGCGGACATGCGGCGGGGGTTCCCGACGTCGCCGCCTGATCCGTACCCGTGCCCGAATCCGCCGCCCGGCAAGCCGATCTGACCGAGCATCGCGGCCAGTACCAGGCCCAGCCAGACCGGCTGTTCCCCGTGCTCGGCGCGCTGCAGCGACCAGCTGACCGTGACCAGCGTGCGCCCGGCCGTCATCTGGCGGGCCAGCGCGCGGATCCGCCCGGCCGCGATGCCGGTCAGGGCGGCCGCCCACTCAGGGGTCTTCGGCACGCCGTCGGCGTCACCGCGCAGGTAGGCCGCGAACCGCGGGTAGCCCACCGTGTACCGGTCCAGGAAGTCGCGGTCGGCGAGCCCGTCGGAGTCCAGGACGTGACACAACGCGAGCATCAGCGCGACGTCGGTGCCGGGCACGGAAGCGATCCATTCGGCGGCCAGGCTGGGGTCGGTGTCGTCGCGCAGCGGGCTGACCGAGACCAGCCGGCATCCGCGGGCCACGGCGGACGCCAGCGCCGGGGCCATGGTGTGCCGGCCGATGCCGCCCGAGGCCACGGCGGAGTTCTTCGGGGACAACCCGCCGAACGCCACGAGCAGGTCGGTGTGCTCCGCTATGACAGGCCACGCCGTGGCGCCCGCCATGACCAGGCCCGCGTCCCCGACCACGTGCGGCAGCAGCACCTGCGAGGCGCCGTAGCTGTAGGTGTTTACCGAGCGGACGTAGCCGCCGAGGCAGTTCAGGAACCGGTGCAGCTGGCTCTGGGCATGATGGAACCGGCCCGCGCTGGCCCAGCCGTAGGACCCCCCGAACACGCCATCCGGGCCATAGCTGCCGTACACCCGGCGCAGCTCCCCCGCCAGCAGGTCAAGCGCCATGGTCCAGGACACGGGCACGAACACGTCGCTTCCGCGGGCCGCCGCGCCCGGGCCGTGCTCCAGCCACCCCTTGCGGATATAAGGCTGGCCGACCCGCGCCGGGTGACGATGCGCCGCGGACAGGTTCTCCAGAATCCGGCTGGGCGCCGGGTCCTCCCGCCAGGGACGCACCGACGTCAGCTGCCGCCCGTCGCTCTCAATCTCCGCCGCACCCCAGTGCGTGAGGTGGACATGCCTGCGCTGCTCCCCGGTCACGATTACATTCAAGCGGATAAACCGGGCAGTCATAGCACCACCCGACGTGTGGCGCGCCCGCCAGGAGCAGGCTCAGCCCGGACAGGCCCTGTCCAGCGAACCACGCCGCGGATCCCGTCGGCCAGGTCTCCTGAGCTGATCGGCAAGCGACACGTCGGACGACGAGTCGCTGGGCTGAGCGCAGTCGCCGCCACTAAATGACGACACAATTCCTGACGAAAGGGCCGCCCGATCGCGCCGGCACAGGCTTGATCCTGCCGTTCGGATACCCGGGGCAGCCGCGCGCCCGGAGCCGGTGAGTTCGGTGCTGGCCAAGCTCGGCGTGCAGGACCGCACCCAGGCCGCCGTGGTCGCGGTCAGGCACGAGCGGCCAGCGTAGCCAGCAGCGGCTAACTCCCGATCAGGTGCGCGTAGACGATGATGTTGTCCGTGTAGTGCCCGGTGGCCTGGTCGAACGGGCCGCCGCAGGTGATCAGCCGCAGGCTCGGGTGGCCAGACTTGCCGTACACGGACGCGGTCGGGAACGCGTCCTTGGCCACCTTCTGCAGGCCGTCCACGGCGAACGCGGCCACCTTCCCGTCGGCCAGGGTCACGTACACCTTGTCCCCGGCGTGCATGTTCTTGAGGTAGTAGAACACCGAGATGCCGGTGGCCGAGTCCACGTGGCCGAGGATGACGGCCGGCCCCCGCTGGCCGGGCGAGGGCCCGTACCGGTACCAGCCGGTCAGGTTGTGCGCCGCGAGCGGCGGAACCTGCACGGTCCCGTCCGCGTCCCGGCCCACCTTCATGACCGGCGCGTTCACCCCGATCCCCGGGATACGGATATTGACGGGCGCCGAACGGGCCAGCGGTCTTGCCCTCGGATCGCTGGCCAGCCGCGGTGCGACGGTCGTGATCGAGGGCGGGATGTAGGTCGCGCCGGCGTGTGCGGGCGTGCCGTCGAATACCCCGAACGCGGCCACGCTGGCACCGCCCGCGCACGCCAGGGTGGCGGCGAGGGCGGTGCCGAGGGCCAAGCGGCCCTTGCGCTTGTGACCGGACAACGTCTAAGCGGTCGTCTTGCGGTAGCGGCGGTAGGCGAACAGGCCCAGGCCGGCCGAGCCGAGCGCCAGGGCGGCGCCGCCCGCGACCAGCGGCACGTTGGGGCCGCCACCGCCGATGCTCCCGCCGCCGCCGGTGTTGGCACCACCGGACGGGGCCGACGACGCGCTAGCGCTGGACGATCCCAGCGGCGACGGCGCGGAGGGCACCGGTGTCGCCGTGGTCGGCGTCGAGGTTGGCGTCGAGGTTGGCGTCGGCTGGGTCGGTGTCGGTGTCGGTGTCGGTGTCGTCGGGGTTGGGGTCGGTGTCGGCGTGTGGGAACACGTCGGGGTTGGGGTCGGTGTCGGCGTGTGGCACTTGTACTTACACGTCGGCGTCGGGGTTGGGGTCGGTGTCGGGGTGTGGCACTTGTGCTTACACGTCGGCGTCGGGGTTGGGGTCGGCGATGGGCTGTAGCCCCCGCCGGCGTGCTCGCTCAGGCTAACCGTGAAAACGTCGGCGTTGACGTGAGCGCCTGATCGTGGCGTTGCGTGCGCGGTCGTTCCGGCCAGCAGCAGCATTGCCACGCCCAGGGCGAAGCAGCCTGCCAGGATCCGGATGCGCATAGGCATGTCCCGCTCCTTCTCGCTAGATCACTCTTTGCGGTCGGGTCGAGTCACCAGGCAAGCTGGCATCGCAGCGCCTCTTCGCTTGGCGGGTCATGAACTCGGCCGTATCTGCCTTGCGAAGCGCTCAAAAACCGGCATGCGTTACACAATCCAACAGATCGGTCTCCCACCAGGCGAGATTGCTGAACGAACCGACCGGGGTGCCGGTAACAATCGAGCCGTGAGCACCGCTACCGCGTCCAGTTTCCTGAACGCGGCTGGCAGGCTGGGCGGGTGACGATCAGCGAGCGGATCATGGCGGCCCAGCGGGAACGGCGGTGCTGGCGCGGGGTCACCCGGTCACGGATCGCCGGCAAGTCCGCCCCGGCCCACTCGGCGCCGATCCCGAAACGGCCCGCATGGCGGACCATCTGGGCGACGTCCGCCATGTAGACGAGCTTCTTCGAAGGGACGCATCCGCGGTTAAGGCGGGTGCCGCCGTATCGACCGTGAGGATCACCGCGGCGCTGCCGGCGAACCAGGCCAGGCCGTTGAGCCGGCCACCGATGGCACCCCAGCAGCCAAGGGCCATGAATCTGCGACCGGTGCTGATCGTTTATGCGGAGGTCCGCGGCGGATCAGCGGTGGGCTGTTCCGGCGCTCCCCGGGACCATCTGGCGGCGTCATACCGCTGTGCGGCGGCGCGGACAGGCTGCCGGGGTTACCTTGTCCCCACGGGCGGCTCGATCCGCAGCGGGCCGCCGCCGCTGGTGATCCTGATCGAGGGCAGCGCCGTCGGATCGGTGGCGATCTCGATCGACTGCGGACCGCCGTCGCTGTCGGCGTTCACCGCGTACGGACCGCCGGGCACGGCCAGGGTGGCCGGGCCGCCGTCGGTGCTGACCGACACGTTCTCCGGTGCCGTGGCGAAGCTGACCATCGCCGACCCGCCGCCGGTGCTGATGGTGGCGGTGGCGGCGGCGAGGTCCTGGGCGACCAGGGTTCCGCCGTCGGTTTCGGCGCGCAGCGGGCCGCTCACTCCCCGCAGAGCCAGCGGCCCGCCCGCCGTGTCGACGGTGAGCGGCCCGCCGATCAGCG
The DNA here is from genome assembly GCA_963753225.1 of uncultured Actinomycetota bacterium. Classification (GTDB taxonomy): domain Bacteria; phylum Actinomycetota; class Actinomycetes; order Streptosporangiales; family Streptosporangiaceae; genus Palsa-504. The sequence goes on from CAVWBQ010000042.1 coordinate 177,414, forward strand.
TGGCCCGCACCGGGCCGCCGTCCGAGGCCAGGTTCGCCCCGGCGATTCCGGAGACGGCCATCGGGCCGCCATCGGTCGACGCCGTGACGGTGACGTCCGCGGGCACGGTCACGTTGAAGTCGACGCCGCAGGCCGAGCGGGTGCACGCCGGATCGGACAGGCTGAGGCGGCCGCCGGACACCGACTGCGTCACCACGGGCGGCGAGTCGATCCCCTGGTCATACCCGATCGTCTCGGTGATCTGGACGCGGTTGACCTGTCCGGACGTCACCTGTACCTGGCCCCCGTAGCTCTGCACGACCAGGCTCGTGACCGGCTGCGGCACGGTCTCGGTCCTGGTCACGACGTGCTGCGGCTGGGCGTAGACGTTTTCGGGACCGCCGGGGCTGGCAATCAGGCGGGCGCCGGGGACCGCGAGGGCCGCCGCGGTGACCAGGCCGGACAGGCCCCAGACCCAGCGGCCAGAGCTCCAGCGCCCCTGGCCGGCTACCGCGCGCATGGCAGGTCCACCGTGAGCAGGGTCGGCCCGCCGGGCGGGCTGGCGATTTCCATGGTTCCGTCGACCGATTCGGCGCGCCGGGCCAGGCCGGCCAGGCCGGTGCCGCGGGCCGGGTCGGCGCCGCCCACGCCGTCGTCGGTGACGATGATGTGCAACCGGTCGCCGTCTTGCTGCACGAACACCTCCGCCTGGCTCGCCCGGGCGTGCTTGGTGATGTTGGTGAGGCCCTCGGAGACCACGAAGTAGGCGACCGCCTCGATCGTGGGCGGCGGGCGGCGCGGCACGTTCACGGTCAGCCGGACCGGGATCGGCATCCGCGCGGCCACCCCGGACAGGGCCGCGTCCAGGCCGCGGTCCTCGAGCACCGGCGGGTGCAGGCCGCGGACCAGGTTGCGGAGCTCGGCCAGGGCGGCCTTGGCCTCCTCGTGGGCCTCCGCGATGGCCTCGTGCGCTTCCTCGACGGTCTCGGTCTGGGCCCTGGCCATACCCAGGTTCATGGCGAGGGAGACCAGCCGCTGCTGCGTGCCGTCGTGCAGGTTCCGCTCCAGGCGGCGCCGCTCGGCGTCGGCGGCGTCGACCACGCCGGCCCGGGTCTGGGTGAGACGCTCCACCCGGTGCTCCAGCTCCTCGGCCCGGCTCGGGCCCAGCAGCGCACGGGCGGCCCGGACATCCAGCGCCGCGACCCCCGCGGTGAGCCAGGGCGCGGCCATCAGCAGCGCCAGCCCGCCCACGGTCAGGTACACGTCCACCGGGATGTTGCTCATCGGCGGGAGGTTCCCCGGCGGCCCCTGCGACTGGCCGCGGGAGAGCAGGGCCTGCGCGGACAGCGTCCACGCGTAGGTGTACACCAGCGCGTACAGCAGCCCCGCCAGCCACATCATGAAGGCGGCGGCCGCCGCCGCGGCCAGCGCCGGCGCGACCAGGAAGTGGTAGCCGACCTGGCGCCAGGTATTAGGCGAGCGGACCGCTTCGCGGATCGCCGCCACTTTCAGCCCGTTCGGCATGATCGGCATGATCGGCTGCGGGGCTATCGCGACGCCGGCCGTGGCCCGGAGCCGGTGGCAGTGGATCCTGCTCAGCAGCGGCACGGCGACCAGCGCGACCACCAGGACCAGCAGCGGCAGCACCCACCGGGGCCTGATCGCCAGGCCGGCCACCACCAGCAGCAGCGGCACGACCGCCAGCGCCGGGATTGCCCCGGTCAGGTACAGGGCCTGCCGCCAGGCTCGCGGCGACCACGGCGCCCGGTCGCGGCGCCGGATCGGCGCGTCGCGGTGCGGGGCGAGGGCGGTCATAGAGGCCACGCTACGCGGCCGGGCCGGGACTGCCTATCCAGCAGGGTTCACGATCCGGGGTGGTGCTAACTGCACCCTGGATTCGGTGCTCTGGGCCAATGTGCGCGCCCCGCCCGCGGTGCCAGGCTGACGCACGACGGCGAACTAGGAGGATCCCGATGGGACAGGATGACCTGATCCGGCTGGAAAACGTGACCAAGACCTATCAGGCGGGCGCCCCGCCCGCGCTGGCGGACTTCAGCGTGGACGTGACAGCCGGGGAGGTGGCGGCGGTCATGGGTCCCTCGGGCAGCGGTAAGTCAACCCTGCTCAACCTCATCGCCGGGCTCGACCGGCCCACCGCGGGCACGGTCACCGTGGCCGGGCGGCGGATCGACAACCTCGGCGAGAGCGGGCTGGCCCGTTTCCGGGCCCGGCACGTCGGGATCATCTTCCAGTTCTTCAACCTGCTGGACGACCTCACCGTGGAAGACAACGTGCTGCTGCCCGCCCAGCTGGCCGGGGCGTCCCGCCGGGCGGCGCGGGCGCGGGCCGGCGAGCTGCTGGAACGGATGGGCATCGAGCGGCACCGGGACGACTACCCGGCGCGGCTTTCCGGGGGCCAGCGGCAGCGGGTGGCGATCGCCCGGGCGCTGGTGAACGCGCCGGAGCTGCTGCTGGCCGACGAGCCGACCGGGGCGCTCGACACGGCCACCGGGCTCCAGATCGGGCAGCTGCTGCAGGAGCTCAACGCCGGCGGGCAGACGCTGGTCCTGGTCACCCACGACCCGGCGCTCGCCGACCGGTACGCGGCCCGCACGATCCGGCTGCTCGACGGGCGCCTCGCCCCGGCGGGGGTGGCGGCGTGAGCTGGCCCCGCAGAAACTGGCTGGGCCCGGTGCGCACCGCCTCGGGCGGCATGCGCCGGCACAAGGTGCAGGCGATCGCGATCGGCCTGGTGGTGCTGGTCTCCACCGCGTCGGCGACCCTCGGCTTCGCCCTGCTGGCCGCCAGCAACGCGCCGTTCACCCGCGCGTTCGGCACGCAGAACGGCGCGCACGTGACCGTCACCGTGAACGCGGCCAGGGCCAGCACGGCGGACCTGGCCGCCACCCGCCACCTGGGCGGGGTCACCGCGGCGGCCGGGCCGTTCGCCGAGTCGACCGTGGCCAGACCCAGCTCGGGGCCAGCCGTTCGGGCAGCTCGCGCTCGCCGGGCGCGGCTTCGCCCGGCGGCCCGGTCGACGACGTGGTGCTGAACTCCGGGCACTGGCCGGACGGACCCGGCCAGGTGGTGCTGGACGATAGCGCAGGCGACGGGGGCCCCGCGCTCGGCAGCACCATCACGGTCAGCGGCGTGCCGGGGACACCCGCCCTGGTCGTGGTCGGGTTCGGCAACTCGGTCACGAACACCGCCGATGGCTGGGTCACCCCGGGTGAGATCGCCCGGCTGCGCGCTCCCGGCGTGCCGCAGAGCACGCAGATGCTGTACCGGTTCACCCACGCGGCCAGCTACGGGGAGGTCCGCGCGGACGTGGCCGAGGTGAGCCGCGCGCTGCCGGCGGGCGCGGTGACCGGCGCGGCGTCCTGGCTCGCCGCGCAGAACCAGGCCACCGGCAACGGGGCCATCATGGAGCCGTTCGTGGTCGCGTTCGCGCTGATCGGCCTGGCCATGGCGGTGCTCATCGTGGGCAACGTGGTCAGCGGCGCGGTGGTCGCCTCTTACACGCGGATCGGCGTGCTGAAGTGCATCGGGTTGACGCCCGCCCAGGTCGTGGTCGCCTACCTCAGCCGGGTCGGCTGGCCGGCCCTGACCGGGTGCCTGGCCGGGGCGGTGGCGGGCAACCTGCTCGCGGCCCCGGTGCTGCACGGCTCGGCCGGCGCCTACGGCGTGGGCAGCCAGCAGGTTCCCTGGTGGGCCTCGGTCATCGCCCCAGCCGGGATGTTCGCGCTGGTGATGCTGGCCGGGTTCGGCCCGGCGCTGCGCGCGGGGCGGCTGTCGGCCGCGGAGGCGATCGCGGCCGGCCGCGCACCGCGGGCGGGACGCGGGTACGCCGCGCACCGGCTCGCCGCCCGGCTGCGGCTGCCGAGGCCGGCCTGCCTCGGCCTGGCGGCGCCGTTCGCCCGGCCCGCGCGGACCGCGGTGACGCTGGCCGCGATCGCGTTCGGGGCCACCGCGGTGATCTTCGCGTTCGGGCTGAGCTCCTCGCTGAGCCGCGCCGCGGCCAGCCAGACCCACTCCGCCACCATCCCGGTGCGGGTCGAGCCGTTCGGTCCGGGCGCCGGGCCGGGGCAGATGCCCACCGCGGCGCAGAACGCGGCGGTGCCGGCCGCCCTGCGCGCCCAGCCGGGCACGCTGCACGAGGTGACGCTGTACGGGAACGGAGTCAAGGTGCCCGGCATCGCCGGCACCGTCAACGCGCAGGCGTTCGGCGGCGACGCCGCCTGGACCGGGTACGGGATCATCGCCGGCCGCTGGTACGACGCGCCCGGCGAGGTGGACGTCAACACCGCGTTCCTGGACTCCAGCGGCCTCGCCGTCGGCGACACCGCGACGGTTAACACCGGCACGGCGCAGGTCGCCGTGCGCGTCGCGGGCGAGGTGTTCGACCCCGACAGCCAGGCCAGGATGTACGGCAGCACGCAGACGCTGCCCGGCGTCGCCTCGCCCGCGAACGTCGAGGAGTACGACGTGGCGCTGCGCCCCGGTGTCAGCGCGGACTCCTACGTCAACGCGGTCAACGGCGCGCTCGGCGCCAAGAACCCCTGGCAGGCCAGCACCCAGCAGGACGGCAAGCGGTTCTACACGATCGCCAGCGGCCTGGTGAGCCTGCTGGCGCTCATGGTGGCGGTCGCGGCGGGGCTCGGCGTGCTCAACACGGTGCTGATGACGACCAGGGACCGGGTGCACGACCTGGGTGTGTTCAAGGCGCTCGGCATGCGGCCCGGTCAGGTGCTGACCATGGTGGTCTGCTGGATCGCCGGCCCCGCGGTGGTGGCCGCGGCGATCGCGGCGCCCGTCGCGGTCGCGCTGAACACCGCGACCGTGCGCGCCATGGCCGGGACCGCCCACACCGGCATCCCGGCCAGCTTCACCCAGGTGTTCCCGCCGTCCAGGCTGGCGCTGCTGTCGCTGGCCGCGGTGGCCATCGCGGTCGCCGGGGCGCTGCTGCCGGCCAGCTGGGCCGCCCGGGCCCGGCCTGCCGTCGCTCTTCATGCGGAGTGAACCGTAAGGTGGAAACCGTGACGGCGGGGCGGCGCGTGGTGATCGCCGAGGACTCGGTGCTGCTGCTGGCTGGGCTGACCAAGCTGCTGGAGAGCTCCGGGTTCGAGGTCGCGGCCACCGCGGCGGACGCGACCGCCCTGCTCGCCGCGGTCGAGCGGGAACAGCCCGACGTGGTGATCGCCGACGTGCGGATGCCGCCCACCCACACCGACGAGGGCATCAAGGCCGCGCTGGTGATCCGCAGCCAGTGGCCGGACGTCGCGGTCCTGGTGCTGTCGCAGTACGTGGAGGAACGGTACGCCGCCGACCTGCTGTCGGCGAACACGCACGGGGTCGGATACCTGCTCAAGGACCGCGTGGCCGACGTGGCCGAGTTCCTCGACGCGCTGCGCCGGGTGGCGGCGGGCGGCACCGCGCTGGACCCCGAGGTGGTCGCGCAGCTGCTGGTGCGGCGGGGCGGCGACCCGCTGGATGCCCTGACCGAGCGGGAGCGCGGCGTGCTCGCGCTGATGGCCGAGGGCCACTCCAACGCGGAAATCGCCGCGGCCCTGGTGATCACCGACAGCGCGGTGAGCAAGCACATCAACTCGATCTTCGCCAAGCTCGGCCTCTACCCGGGCGACGCGGGCCACCGGCGGGTGCTCGCGGTGCTGCGCTACCTGGGGGTCGACCCGGCGTTACGCGGTGCCGCCGCGGCGATGGCGGCCTGCTCCACCTCGATAAAGGACTCCGCGCGCCTTCTGGCCTCGTAGGCCTGCTTGCCGCCGCGCACGCCGAACATTCCCCGCATTGAGGAGCGGCGCCGCGGCGCGCAGATACATGTATCAGCGCCGGCTCGCGGGCGCTCTGCGCGGTGGGGGATGGAGATGGAGACAGAAATGCCAGACAGTCAGACGCCGATCCGTGGCCAGTCAGCCACGCTTTCCGTCAACGGGGCCAAGCGGGGGGATGCCGTGCTGCTGCTCTACCCGGACGAGCTGACCGCCGTGAAAACCAGGTCGATCGGAACCTGGGTCTACGTTCTGGTGCCAGCTGTCTATCTGGCCGTTTGGTTCTCCTTGTTCCACACGATCGGGTGGGCGCTCGTCTCCATCTGGTATGCGGCCGGGTGGTGGGCCTGGCAGGCCCTGGCCAGGAGGCGGGCGGCCAGGAAGGCGGCGGCCGGCGGCGACGGCGTGACGGTCATCCCGCTCGACCAGGTCACCAGCGTCCGGTGCAGGAAGCCCAGGAAAGCCTCCGCCTGGCTGGGGATCCGGACCATGACCGTGACGACGGCGGACGGAACGGAGTACACGTTCGACGGGCTCATGGAGCAGTGGCACGCCCACCTCGTCAAGGCCCTGACCGCACGCGGCCGCGAAATTCATGTCGAGCCAGAGATCATCACGGTCATGCCGTGGGCAACGCTAGGAGAGAACTAATGGCAGGCAGCGTCAAGCCCATCCGGAGCGAGTCGGTCCGGTTTCTCGCGGGCGGAATCAGGAAGGGGCAGGGCGTCGTGCTGCTCTACCCGGACAAGCTGGCCAGCGTGAAAACGTACGCCGAACTCTGGGGTTGCGTTCTGGGGACCTTTGCCGTGGCCGTGGCGACCTACCCCTTCGCCCACACCCTCGGGGCGCTGACCGCTGTCATCGGGGTCTGGCTCGGCGCGGCGATCGGGCGGTCCGTCGACCGAGGGCTGGCGGCCCGGGCGGTCGCCGACAGCCCGGTGAACGCGACGATCATCCCGCTCGACATGGTGGCCAGCCTGCAGACCCTCAGGTCCGACTGGTTCGGTGGCCGGCTCAGCGGCGAGACCCTGGTCGTGACGACGGCGGACGGGAGCCAGTACGAGTTCCGCGGGAGGACGGGCTCCTTGCAGGCCGACATCGGCCGGGTCCTGGCCGGGCTCGGCCGCGATGTCCGGGCCACGACGGCGGGCCTCGCGGTCACGTCGCAGCTGCAGACGGACGGCTAGCCGCGGTCCCGTAGCTGGCGAGGAACATGTCCACGGCCGCGTCGGCGATGCGGCTGAGCTGGCCGGAGGGCGGAAGGGCATCGGTCCCTGCGAACATGACCTGGTTCATCGGCTGGTACATGACGAGCCCGGCGAACTGATAGGCGGCCAGGGCCGGGTCGTCCAGGCCGTGCAGGAGCCCGCGGTCGGCCAGGCGCCGCATCGCCTCGCCCAGGATCACCAGGGCGCGGTCGAACCCGCGGTCGAACCAGGCCCGGCCGATTTCGGGGAAGCGGTCGCCCTCGGCGATCACGAGCCGGCGCAGCCGCACCACGTCCGGCTGCAGCAGGCCGCGCAGGAAGCCGTCCGCGAGGGTGCGCAACCCCTGGCGCACGTCCTGCGTGTCATCCAGCGTGGTGGCCACCGCGCTGGACAGCCCGTCCACGACCTGGACGGTAGCGTCGCCGATGACCTCGGCGAACAGGTGCTGCTTGTCGGCGAAGTGCTTGTAGAGGGTCTGCTTGGACACCGACGCGCGGGCGGCGACCTCATCGGTGGTCGCGCCGAGGTAGCCGTGCCGCACGAACACCTCGGTGGCCGCCTTGATGATCGCCTGCCGCCTGCGCTCGGACCGGCCGGTTTCCGCCTGATCCGGGGCTGCATCCGGGGCTGCATCCGGCTGAAGGGCCACGGGTCCTCCTGGGGTTTCTGACGGTCAGTACTGTACAGTACCGTACGACTGGGGTACGGTACCGTTCAGTACTGGTTATGGGGAAACGAGGGGATTCATCAGATGCGCAAGGTATACGCGGGGCTGTTCAGCTCGGTCGACGGCGTAGTCGAGGGGCCGAACGAGTGGCAGCCCGCCTTCGACGACGAGATGGGCGCGGCACTGTCGCGGATGCTCGACGGGCAGGACGCCGTGCTGCTCGGCCGGGTCACGTTCACCGAGTGGGCGGGGTACTGGCCGACCTCGGCCGACGAGCCGTTCGCCAGCTGGATCAACGGCGTGCAGAAGTACGTCGCCTCCACCACCCTGGAGTCCGTCGACAGCTGGGAGAACAGCACGCTGATCAAGGGGCCGGTCACCGACTTCGTGGCGGAACTGCGCGAGCAGGACGGCGGGAGCATCGGGGTCGGCGGCAGCCCGTCGCTGGTCCGGTCGCTGATCGAGGCGGGGCTGCTGGACGAGCTGACGCTGATGATCAGCCCGGTGGTGGCCGGCGGCGGCCGCAGGCACCTGTTCCCCGGCGACGCCGCGCCGATGAGGTTCGAGCTGGCCGAGGCCACTGCGACCAGCACCGGCGCGCTGATCGCCACCTACCGCCCGGTGCGGTAGCTACGGCTCGGGTTCCGGCACGTAGTGGCGGCTCTGGTCGGCGGGGTCGATCCACACCCGCATGACCATGCTCGTGCCGGGATCGCGGAACCGCTCGCTGGTGGGAATCCAGCCAGCGGCGGGCTGGTCGGCGTGCGCGTGCCCGCGGCGCCGCCTGGCCCGCCGCTGCGGCGCGGTCCCCGGCGTGGTCCCCGGGGCGGCCGCGGGCAGGTCGGCGACCGCCGCGGCCGCCTCGTCCAGGAACTGGGCGCTCAGCACCAATCCGACCCGGCGGTCCAGCTCGTCCAGGCCGAACAACCGCACCGCGTAGTGCTCGCGCAGCAGCGCGACCAGCCGCTCGCGGTCGGCGTCGGAAGCCAGCGGCCGCGGGGCGCCCGGACCGGACACCGCTACCCGGCGGGCCGGACGACGACCGCGGTCCCGTAGGCCGGCACCTCGCCCTGGCGCAGCGAGGTGAGCCCGGCGCCGAACGACTTGGCGAAGCCCATGCCGCGCACCACGAGGCCGAAGGCGACCCCCAGGTCCTTCTCGATGATCGCGCCCGGCAGCCCGAGGCCGGTGGTGACGGGAAAGGTAGCTGAGGGTACCCCCGCGGGTGTTGACTCTGACATGACGGCATCATACGGAAGGACCATGCCGATGCGACTGGCCGTCTGCGCCGAGATGATGTTCCTGGACCTGCCGATCACCGAACGGGTCCAGCGGATCGCCGAGGCCGGCTTCGACGCCGAGATCTGGGACTGGACCCGTCACGACATCGAAGACCTGGCCGCGACCGGGGCCGTGTTCTCGTCCATGACCGGATACGTGCGGGGCGATTTCGGTGATGGTGCCGACGAGCTGATCCGGACCGCGCGGGAGTCCATCGCGGCGGCCGAGACGCTGGGCTGTCCCCGGCTGAACCTGCACGGCACCGGCCTGGACGGCAAGGGCCTGCCGGTGGTGCCAGGGGCGGAGATGCCGGGCCCGCTGTGGATCTCGGCCGCACGGACACTGACCCGTCTCGGCGAGATGGCCGAACGGGCCGGGGTCACGTTCTGCCTGGAGAACCTCAACACCGCCGTGGACCACCCCGGCGTCCCTTTCGCCCGGGCCGCCGACACCATCGCCCTGGTCGAGGCGGTCGGCCACCCGAGGATCCGGCTGATGCTGGACCTGTACCACGCGCAGATCGGCGAGGGGAACCTGATCGAACTGGTCCGCCGGGCCGGTCCGCTGATCGGCGAGATCCAGGTCGCCGACGTGCCCGGCCGGTGCGAGCCTGGCACCGGCGAGATCAACTACCCGGCCGTCGCCGCCGCCCTGGACGAGCTGGGTTACACCGGCACCGTCGGCATGGAGGCATGGGCCGCCGACGGCGACAGCGACCGCGCCCTGGCCAGGTTCCGCGCCGCGTTCACCGTCTAGGGCTCGGGCGAGCGGCCGTGAGCCGTGATGCCAGCGGGCATCTGTGGCACAAGTGCATCATGAGGCGGCCAGCCGCGAAAAGCTTGGGGTGGATTCGGGCTTAGTGGTTGATTTGGTGCATCATAGTCCCCCTAATCCACCCACAAGCCCGAATCAACCACGGAAAACGCTACGATGATAGTACTGGTGAGCGAATAGATATGCAGGAGAGGCTGGCGGGATCAGGAGATCATGGAGAAGCATGAGCTCAAGGCGCAGCGCCTTAGGGAGCGGTGCCTGGCGCTCCCGGGGGCCAGCGAGGAGTTCCCGTTCGGCGACGAGGTGTCGGTGTTCAAGGTCGGCGGGAAGATGTTCGCGCTGAGCCACCTGGACGGCGAGCCGGCCCGGATGACCGCGTGACTGGGCACCTCGCGTTGGCCTGTGCCGACCGCCGGGCGCGGCCGCGCGGCACGCCGCGGCCGGCGCGCGGATCCTCGCGGTCCTCCCCCACGAGACCGAGATGGCCACCCCGTCGGCCGCTTCTACCGCCTGACCGGCCGTGAAATGGCGGAGTGAGGGATGGCCATCCCGGTCCTGCTCGACTGCGATCCCGGGGCATCAAGGGCAACGCCGACGACATCCCATTCGGGTCTTAGCGGTCGCTACCGGCCGTGGAAACGTGGTTCGCGCTTGTCGACGAAGGCCTGGGCGGCTTCGCGGTGATCTTCGGTGAGCCCGGTGTGGACATGGTGGGTCACTTCCAGGTCCATGCACTCACCCAGCTCGCCGGATACGGCCCGGTTGAGGTTCTCCTTCATGTAGCGGTAGGCGATCGACGGCCCCTGCGCCAGCCGGCGGGCCCGTTCCATCACCTCCCGCTCGAAGTCGGCGGCGCGGGAAGATGGCGTTGACGATCCCGAGCCGCTCGGCTTCCTCGGCGCTCAGCCGCTCGGAGAAGTAGTAGAGCTCCTTGGCCTTGCTGCTGCCCACCAGCCGGGTGAGGAACCAGGTCCCGCCGTAGTCCCCGGCGAACGCGACCTTGGCGAAGGCGGTAGTCAGCACCGCCCCCGGCACCGCGTAGCGCAGGTCGCAGGCTAGCGCCAGGGACAGGCCAGCGCCGGCCGCGGGCCCGGCGATCGCGGCGATCGTCGGCTTGGGCATGCTCCACAGGCGGCCGCTGGTGGCCCGCTGGTTCAGCCGCTGGCGGTGGATGCGCGGCGTCGAGCGACGGGCCGGCGCCGTTCGCGCGGTCCGCCGGCGGGGCGGCCATGCTCTTGACGTCGCCGCCGGCGCAGAAGGCGCCGCCCGCCCCGGTGAGCACGACGCAGCCGACCGCTTCGTCGGTCTCCACCTGGGCCAGGACCGCGCCCAGGGCGGAGCATCATGGCCTGGGAGAAGGCGTTGCGCCGCTCCGGCCGGTTCATGGTGATCACCGCGACGCCGCTCGTCGATCTCGGCCAGCAGATCCTCGGTCCCCGTATCGAGCGCGGTCATGTCATCCTTCCTCGCCGGCGAAGCGGACCCCGCCGATCACCCATGGCCCGGCGCCGGGCAGCCCGGCAATGGTCACCTCGGTGATTCCCTCGCCACGGCCGCCCCGGGCGGGCACGAACCGCAGCCGCTGGCCCGCGGTCCGGCAGCTCTACACGTGGTGCGCCCGCCGCCGGCGCGCGGGGATCCCGAGCACCTCCGCCCAGCGCCGTGCCGCGGCGGCCGGGTCGTTGACCTCGATCGTCAGCCCGGTCACGCCGCCGGGGGCATGGTCGGGCACCTGCCCCGTCCACGACGGGCCCGCCCACCGCCACGACTGCTCCGGGTCCGCCCAGTCCAGCGACACGATGGCGCCGGGGACGTCCCCGGGATGCAGGTGGGTCCCGGCGATGTCGGGCAGGTCGGCGGTCCAGACCACCCGTACGCCCAGGTCGGCGACCCGGCGGCGGGCCGCCGCCAGGTCCGGGACCTGGAAGATCGCCATGTACCCGCCGTCACCGCCGCGCCGCTCGAGGTACCGGCCGGCGGTCGTGTCCGGCCTGCACGGGCGCCACCACCTCCACGAACGTGTCGCCCACCGCGAACACCGCGTTGGTCAGGCCGAACTGCCCCACGCCGGGATCGTGAAAGGGCGGCGGCCAGCCGAAGGCCCGGCTCAGCTCGCCCGCCACCTGGTCGCAGTCGCGCGCCACCAGGGCAACCTGGCGCAGGCGCGGTCCGCTCAGCACACCCCCACAATAAGACGTCCGGGTTCGCCGCGATAAGACCGCAGGCCGGCCTAACGCGGCTCCGGAAGGGCCAGTGCCTCCGCCGCCAGGGTGGCGCGCTGCAGGGTCTCGCGGAGGGCTTGCGCCGCCTCGGCGGCCTGCTCGGCCAGGCCGGTGATTTCCACGGTGGCCCGCTGATCCGCCGCGGTGCGCGCCACCAGGTCGAGATACTTGTCGTTGTTGGCCGCCATCCGGTGGGCAGTCTCCCAGTCGTGTCGCGCGGCCTCGGCGGCCGCTACCTGCGCCGCCAGCAATTCCAGCGCCAGAACCCGGGCCGTGGTGGCGTCCCGGGCTATCGATATCGCGCGGTTCTGGGAGAGCAGGATGGTGGCTGTCATCGGCCCCGCCGTGCCCCCGCCGTAGCTTGACACCAGATCAAGCAGCAACTCCGTGATCTCACGCAGCGCGACGGCGATGTCCCATTCGTGCTGCCGGAGAACAGGCTCCTCCACGGCGTCCCGCAGGTCTCCCGAATAAACACCCGACGTCACGATGGTCGCGATCGCACGCTGAGCGCGCTGCAGCAACTTCCGGCACTCGAGTTCCAGCGCGAGCGGTGAGACAACCTGGTCCCGGTAGCGGACCTGGCGTAGCGGCCCGGTACGGCCCGCGATCTGTTCCTTCGTCATGCGAATGAGGCGCCGGCGCCTGGCTTCCCGCAAGCCGGGGTTCACCACGGGCTCGACGCTCCACGCGCCGACATCGCCGACCATAAGGGCATCTTAGAGGCTGCGGCACCTGGTCCCAGGTCCACGGAGCGGCCAGCCTTACGGGCATCACTGCGTCAGCGGCCGCGCCTCCGGCGTTTTCCGCGGTAAGCGCTTAATGGGCAGCGTTTCACAAGCCGTCTCGGCGGAAACGCCCATCTGGTTAGCCGCTGACCGGCTGCCGGTGCGCGACGGGCGGGCGGCTTCGCCGCAATAGCGTGACGGCAGCCGACACGGCGAACAGCACCGCCCCGTACGGGCCGGCCACCCAGACTGGCCAGGGGTAGGCCAGGTGACCACCGGTGCCGCTGACCAGGGCCCAGACGACCACGTTGACCGACACGGCGACCAGCCATATGGTCCACATGACCTTGAGCACCGTCGGCAGGCCGGCCAGGTAGCCTGCGCGGGAGACAACGGCCGGTGGCGCTGCGGCAGACCTCTGCGGACCGGCGGTTACCGGGTTCGATGCGGGCAGGTCCGCACACAGCGGGGTCAGGTCGCCGTAGGTCGCGGCCTGGTACGCGACCTCCATCCGGTTCACGTACTCCTCCATCGTCAGGCGGCCGTCCTCCAGCGCGCTGCGCAACCGCTCCACCACCTGCTGCCGGTCGCGATCCGAAGCTCGCATTATCTGCTGATCAACCATGTCGCCCGCCTCCGCTGACGTCGGGATACTGACCTACGTCAATCCTCGGGCCAGCGAGACGTCCGCGCATCAGCCGCCGGGTAGAACCCGGCCTCATACCAGGGGTAGAGAAGGTTCATCCCCGCGGTCCGCGCTTGCGGGCGCGGATGGCCAAAATGGCGGGTGGTGGCGCATTCCGACGCGCAGGGGATGTAGGTCCCCCACCACGGCGACTCCTGATGCCATCCAACTTGACGATAGGAATAAGGGTGCGCAGCGCCGTCGGCGCTCAGAATCCTCGCTGGGCGCGTGCCGCTGGTGTCAGCGCCTCGCCGACCGCCTCGACTAGCAGCGTCATCTCGTAGGAGACCTGGTCCGTGTCGCACTCGAGAGCGGTGAGCACGGCCAGGCTGGAGCCGTCACCGATCACCTTGATGAGCATCAGCCCGCCATTCATCTCCACCAGCGCCCGGGTGGGCAGCCCGGCCTCGAAGATCCGCGCGGCGCCCTGCATCAGACTGGCCAGGCCGCAGGTGATGAGCGCGAGTTGTTCGGCGAAGGCAGGCGGGATGTCCTCCGACCGCGCCAGCAGTACACCATCCGCCGATACCACGACCGCGTGCGCGACATCCGGGACGCGCCGGGTGAAGTCCGTGACGAGCCAGTCCAGATCCCGACGATATGCGTAACTCAACGATCCGTTCTCTCTCCTGCGTGGGGCGTCTGACCCTCATCAGCCCGGCGGCCTCCGCGCTGGAAACCGCTCAGGCGGCTGCGAGTCGTCTCCGGTGATCGCTGCGGCAGCGCTGCCGGCGTCTGTGCCTCGTATTCGTCTGCCGGACGGCTGGCTACGCGCTGACCGCCGCCGGCGGATCCGGGAAGGAGGTTCGCGTGCGGCACGCGCACGGGCATCCCGGCGACCATGCGGTCGCCGCGGACTGGATTGGCAATGATCTGGGCGGCCTGCCGGCCTCCCGTCCAGCCGTCTGTTGCCGAGTTCCAGGCGGCCCCCGGCTGAGGGACCGCCTCGGGCGGCCCGCTGTAAGCCTCGGCGGTACCCGTTGCGGATGGTTGGCGGCTACGGAACCAATCCGACGTCGCCGGGTTGGCCGCCCGCGCTGTATCGCTCGTTCCAGCGCCGGTTTGCATAGCGGGGGCGAAGGCATCCGGCTGGGCACTGACGGCCTGGCTGTCGGCAGCGAACCTGATGCCGGCGGCGTGCTGGCCGGGCGTGCGCCTGGCCTGGAAGGCGGCGAGCCGTTGCGGCACGTCGCCGTACTGGCCGGTTACCTGCTCGGCGAGGCTGTCCGGCAGCCACACCAGGGCGGTCAGCCCTTGCGGGTTCCCGGCGCGCAGCCGGACTCGCACACCGTGCCGTTCGGCCAGGCGCGCCACCGCGAACAGCCCCATGTGCCGGGATACCGATTCGTCGATCGCGGGCGGATCGTCCAGCCGCTGGTTGATCTCCGCCAGCCGGGCCTCGGATATCCCGACGCCGCTGTCGCTGACCTGGATCAGCACGCCCCCGCTGGCCAAGGCCTGGACCGACACCAGCACCTGGGTGTCGCTGGCGGAGTACACCGTGGCGTTCTCGATGAGCTCGGCGAGCAGGTGCGCGATGTCGGACACCGCATGCCCGGGGATCACGACCCCGGGCTGGATTTTCAGCGCCACCCTGTTGTACTGCTCGATCTCCGATATCGCGGCCCGGGCCACGTCGGTGAGCGGTACCGGTTCGCTCCATTTCCGCGCACCCTCGTGCCCGGCCAGCAGGAGGAGGTTCTCGGAGTTCCGGCGCATCCGGGTGACCAGGTGGTCCATCGTGAACAGGTTGGACAGCCGGCGGGGATCTTCCTCGTTCTGCTCCAGGGAGTCGATCATTCGTACCAGCCGCTCGATCAGCGACTGGCTCCGCCGGGACAAGCTGATGAACATCGCGTTGAAGCTTCTGCGCAGCAGCGCCTCGTTCCCGGCCAGCCGCACCGCTTCCGCGTGCACCTGGTCGAACGCGCGGGCGACCTGGCCGATCTCATCCGCGGACGTCACGTCGATCGGCGCCACGTCCAGGCTCGCAGCAGGGTCCGGGGTCTCGCCGAGTTGCCGGACCCGCTCTGGCAGTTGCACCGTGGCGATGTCAAGCGCGCCTTCCCGCAGCCTGCGCAGCGGCAGGACGAGCGACCTGGCGAGGGCAAACGTCGCGATGAGCACAATGATCAGGATCGCCGCCGTCAGGATGCCGATGAACAGCGCGGCCCGCTCCGCGCCCCGCTGCAGGACCTTGGCCCGCGCGACGAGGTCCCTGGCCACCCCCAGCTCGACCGTCTGCATCCGGTTGATCGTGTCGGACATCGCCGTATACCACTGGCCAGGCACGTTCTTCGGACGGATATTCAAGGCAGCGGCGGCGGCGGTACCGACGTCAAGACTGCTGGTGCTGACGACGTACTGCTCGATGTTCACTGCCTGCTTGACCAGCGGCCCGGCCACGACGCGGGTGAAGGAGTCCTGCTGGGCGGGCGTGGCGGTCGCGTCGAACGCCGTCGCGGCGGCGCTCTGCCCCGCCACCGCGATGGTCAGCGCCTGCTGCTGGGCGCTGGCGAAGCTTCCCTTCCGAAAACGCGTTATACAGGATCGCGCGCTGCTGGGCAACCTGGTCCTTCTCCTGGGCCAGCGAGTTGAGCGTCTGGAGGTCGTTGGTGAGGGCAGGATCATCGGCGCCCTGGGCGATCTGGCCGTTCAGGGCCATCATGGCGTTGATGGGAACCGCGTAGTCGGTGATCACCGCCAGCGCGGAGGCTGGTCTGGGCCGCGTCGCGCAACTGTCCGAGGCTGGCGATCGCGGAGCGCACGACGGCCGCCTTCGCCCTGATATCCGCCGGGAAAGAACCGCCGACGCCCGCGGTCAGCGGCATGGACCTTGGCGGCCGCCGCGTCGGTCGCGTCGTACCAGTGCTGGAGGGCCCCGGCGATTGCTGACGAGGCTCCCGCACGTCTTGTCGCGTTCGTCCTCGAGGGCCTGCATCAGGACGGTGATCTGCTGTCCCAGGCTGGCGAGCTGCGACACGCGGTTGAGCTGGGCCGCGCTGTTGGCCGCCGACGCTACCCGCAGGCCGCCGAAGACCAGCCCCATGGCGAGCGTCAGCATGAACACCGCGAACAACCGCCACGACACCGGCCAGTTCCGCAGCGTGAAGGCCCGCGAACCCCGGGGCCTGGAGGCCGTCGATGTCTTTCGCGCGCTCGCCGGCCTCGCTGGCGCGAAGTCTGGTGCTGGCGCCCCCGTGGTTTCCCATCGTTCGCATCCTCGCTGGCTACGTACTGTTCTCGAGCGTTTGACCGCTAGCTGCACCCACGTGGCCAGGAATCGCGTCAACCCAGCGGCCGCCGGCGCGATCAGCACGCGTTGCGGGTAACTGTAATGCGGATCATGTCCCGAAAATTCGGGATATAGCTATGTAACCCGCGATCTTGGCGGGGATGGTGCACGGCACGGCTCGGCGCCGGTCGGACAAGGTTCATGACCGCGCTGGCTACCGACGTGGTGATCACCTCATGAGGTGAAGAACTCCACCAGGACCGGGGCGAGCACGCCCGGGTTCACCTCATGCGTCTGACCCTCCAGCATCCGCAGCTGGCCCTGCGGGATCGCCTGGCTCAGCACCCGCGCCGCGTCGGGCATGAACGGAAGGCTCGCGTCGCCCGCCATCACGAGGGCGGGCACCGAGACAGGCGCGGCCAGCTCGGTCGGCACCGACCAGGGCTCGCCCAAGATGGCGGCATGGTCGTAGGCCAGCGTCGGCGCGACAGCTTCCATCCCCGGCCAGAACGGCGCGCGGCGCAGACGCGCGATCTGCTCGGCGGGCGTGCCGACAAACCGCATGAACAGGGCCACCGCGTCGCCCCGGCGGCCTTCGGCCAGGGCCTCTCTCAGCTGCCTGAGGTACTGGCTCCAGGACTCCTGCGCGCCAGGGTCGTTGTTGTAGGGGGGCTCGTACATGGCGATCTTGCTGACCTTGCTGCCGAGCCTTATGGCCGCCCGCATGGCCAGGGGCCCGCCGGACGAGTGGCCGTAGAGGAACGCCGAGCCGCCCGCGCGGTCGATCAGCGCCTCAATGTCGTCGATCTCCCGGTCGACCGCGTAGGGCAGCGTGTCGCCGCTCTCGCCGCGGCCGCGGCGATCAAAGCCGTAGACCGTGAAGTGCGGCGCGAGCAGCTTGGCCAGCTCCGGCCCGGAGCCGGACGAATGGACGGTCAGCGCGCCGTCGACCAGGATCAGGGCCGGTCCCTCGCCCTGCTTGTCGTAAGCGATCGTCGTGCCGTCGCGTGAGCTGAGCGTGTTCATGGTCGTCTCCTCCGCTTAACCACGCAGGAATGGCTCATCGCCGAGTTTGGTCGCCGCCACCGCCTGGTCTTTGAGCTCGATCTGCTGGTTGCGGACATCGGCGGCGGTGTGTGCATCGAGAACCATGCCATCAGTGTGGGCGCGCCGGGCTGCGCCATCCTGCGCCTGCCGCTCCTGGTAGCGCCACTACCTGGCAATGAGCCAGCTGGGTGTGGGATCCTGGGCTCATCATGGGTTCTGCGCCCGGCGATCACCAGGCCGGCCCTGCCCGCGGTGCGGTGCGGGACCGGCGCCGCGAGCTGGGCGCGTTCCTGCGCTCCCGCCGCTCCCGGCTGCGCCCGGCCGAGGTGGGGCTTGCCGATCGGGGGGTCCGGCGGGTCCCGGGTCTGCGCCGGGAAGAGGTCGCCCAGCTCGCCAACGTCGGCTTGACCTGGTACACGTGGCTGGAGCAGGGCCGCCAGGCCCGGCCCTCGGCCAGTGTGCTGACCGCGATTGCGGATGCGCTCCGGCTGGATGCCCACGAGCGCGAGCACCTGTTCGCACTCGCCCGCGACCCCGAAGACCAAGCCCGTGGCGGGGAGGACCACACCGGTGCGCCTGCGTCGGCAGGTCCCGGGCTGGACAAGCTCGTGCAGGATTTCGAGCCAGCCCCGGTGTACGCCATATCGGCCCGGTTCGACGTCCTGGCCCACAACCGGCCCGCCCGGCTGCTGTTCGGCAACCTCGGCCCGGGGCCTTGCGGGCCCGCGAACATGCTGCACCTTGGCTTCACCGACCCCCACTGGCGCGCTCTGATCGCCGACTGGGAACAGGAGGCCGCCAGGCACGTCGCCATGTACCGGGCCGCGATGGCCGTCCACCTCGACGACCCCGCGTGGACCGCCCTGCCCGCGCGGCTGGCCCAGCTATCCCCCGACTTTGCCCGGTTCTGGGCCAGCAGCGACGTGGCCGGCCCCGAGCGCAGGCTCAAGCGGTTCCGCCACCCCAGCGCCGGGCCGCTGACCCTCCACAGCACGTCCCTGCTCATGGCCGACGACCCGATGATCCGCATCGTGATCCTCTACCCGGCCACCGCGTCGGATGCCGCCAAGCTGGCACGCCTCGCCCGGTAACCCGGCGATTGACCTGCGCAGACGCCTGGATGCGAGGCCTGGGTCCCGGGGGTAAACCAGTGGCATGGTCTGCTGGCGCTTGCAATGATCGATGACACGAATCCCTGGTCCCGAGAGAGGAGGAGAGGGCGGACCGCTTGCGGTCGTCATGGCCCCGAACACATATGGCAAAGGCGCTGCTGACTCCGCGAGCAGTTGATTTCCCCCGCTGGTATCAGGACGTGATCGCCAAGGCCGAACTGGCCGAGAACGGGCCGGCCCGCGGTTCGATGGTGATCAGGCCCACCGGGTACGCATTGTGGGAGCGAATCCAGCGCGAGCTTGACGACCGGATCAAGGCGGCAGGCGCCGCCAACGCGTATTTTCCGCTGCTTATCCCCGAGTCCTACCTGCGGCGCGAGGCCGAGCACGTCGAGGGGTTCAGTCCCGAACTGGCGGTCGTCACGATCGGCGGAGGCAAGGTACTCGAGGAGCCGCTGGTCGTCAGGCCCACCAGCGAGACCGTCATCGGCGAGTCCATGGCCAGGTGGATCGAAAGCTACCGTGACCTGCCGCTGCTTCTCAACCAGTGGTCAAACGTGGTGCGCTGGGAATTGCGGACCCGCTTGTTCCTGCGTACCAGTGAGTTTCTCTGGCAAGAGGGCCACACGGCGCACGTCAGCGAGGCGGACGCCCGCGATTACGCCCGCCAGATCCTGCACGATGTCTACGAGGACGTGCTGGTCAATGTCCTGAGCATGCCGGTGGTCGTGGGCCGGAAAACCGTGCGGGAACGCTTTGCCGGCGCCACATCGACCTACACGCTCGAGGCGATGATGGGTGACGGGAAGGCGCTCCAGATGGGCACCAGCCATGAGCTGGGCCAGAACTTCGCGCGTGCCTTCGGGATCGATTACCTCGCCGCGTCCGGGCAGCGCGAACTGGTGTGGACCACCTCGTGGGGAATCACGACCCGCCTTGTCGGAGGCATCGTCATGGCGCATGGTGACGACCTCGGTCTTCGCGTGCCGCCCCGGCTGGCCCCGGTGCAAGCCGAGGTCCTGGTGGTCAGGGAGGGCGATGGCGTCGCCGAGGTCGCGCGCAAGCTGACGACCGCGCTGCTTGGCGCCGGCGTCCGGGCCACGCTCAACGAACGGGTCGACGTGCCTTTCGGCCGCCGCGCGATCGATGCCGAGCTCAAGGGGTACCCGGTCCGCATTGAAATCGGCCCGCGCGATATCGCGGAAAACCGGGTCGTGATGGTGCGCCGGGTGATCGGGGAGAAAAACGCGGTCCCGATCGACGGCGTGGTGGGCCTGGTGACGGCGGCGCTCGAGGCCGACCAGAAGACGCTGTACGAGCAGGCGCTCACGCGACAGAGGCAGCGCACCGCGGACGTTGCCTCGATTCCGGAAGCCATCGAAGCAGCCAGCGCCGGCTGGGCTAGGCTGCCCTGGTCCGAGGTCGGCGGCGAAGGCGAGGCCGAACTGAACGCCCAGGGCGTCACGGTGCGCTGCCTGATGCGTGCCGACGGCGGCGTGCCCGACTCGGAGGATGAGCCAGACCTTGTTGCCGTGGTGGGCCGCGCCTACTGACCGGCCGGGGACGGTGACGAGCGCGGCGGCGCTGGCACCGGAAACGGAGGGAACCCCGTGAGAGCGGTGCTGGTCAGCGAGTTCGGCGGGCCGGAGCAGCTGCGGATGAGCCGGATCGCTGATCCGGTGGCCGGGCCGGGCCAGGTGCGGGTCGCGGTACGGGCGGCCGGGGTCAACCCGGTCGACGCGGGAAACCGGGCCGATGGCACATGGGCCGGGCTGCGGGCGCCGTGCATCCTGGGTTACGACATCGCCGGGGTCATCGACGGCGTAGGCCCCGGGGTGACGGGCCTGGCGCCCGGAGACCGGGTGATGGCGATGACGCATTTCCCGGACGGCGCCGGCGGGTACGCCGAGCTCGCCGTCATCGACGCCGCCCTGGCCGCGCCGATCGCCGCCGCGACCTCGTTCGCCGCCGCGGCGGCCACGCCGCTGGCCGCGGGAACAGCGAGCCTGGTGCTGGCCCGGCTCGGCCTGCCGGCGGGTTGCCGGCTGCTGGTGCTGGGCGCCAGCGGCGGCGTCGGGCTGTTCCTGCTCCAGCTGGCCGCGATCGCCGGGATCACCACGATCGGGGTCGGCCGCGAGGTGATGCACGAGCAGATGCGCGGCCTAGGCGCCGCGGCCTGCATCGATTACACCCGCGAAGATGTCGCCGCCCGCGCCCGGGTGCTGGCCGGCGGTCCGGTCGACGCCGTCGCCGACCTGGTCGGCGGCAGCCTGGCCCAGGCTGCCCTGCCCGCGCTGCGGCCCGGCGGGCAGATCGCGGCGATCGCCACCCCCGAGCTGGACCTGGACCCGCTGCTGGACGCCAACATCACCTTCCACGGCGTGCTGCTCCAGGACGACGGCGACCGGGTCCGGGCCCTCGCCGCGCTGCTCGGCCGGCGCGCGCTGCGGCCCGTCATCAGTCACCGGCTCCCCCTCGAAGCAGCCGGCGAGGCGCACCGGATCCTGGAAGCCGGGCACGTCGGCGGGAAGATCGTCCTCGACGTCACGAGCACCTTGGATGAGGAGACATGACAGCTGAGCAGGACGCGCCGCGGATAGTCAGCGCCAGCCGGGAGATTGCGGCCGACCCGGAGCGGATCTTCGGCCTGATCGCGGATCCGGCGGCGCAGCCGCGCTGGGACGGCAACGACAACCTGGCCAGCGCCCCGGCCGGGCAGCGCGTCCGGCGCGCCGGTGACGTGTTCACGATGACGCTGACCCGGGGCGAGGTCCGGGAGAACCACGTGGTGGAGTTCGAGGAAGGCCGCCGGATCGCCTGGATGCCGGCCGAACCGGGACGGGAGCCGCCGGGGCATCTGTGGCGCTGGGAACTCGAGCCGGCCGGTCCGTCTCGCACCCGGGTAACCCACACCTACGACTGGACCCGGCTAACCGATGAGGCCGGCTGCCGCGAGCCCGGGCGACCACGGCGGATCGCCTCCGCGCCTCGCTCGACCGGCTCGCGGCCCTGGCCGAAGGGTGAGCCCGGTGATCGGGGCTGAGGGCTCGGGGTTAGACGCGGTGCTGGCCTGGTAACGTTCTGACGGTGCCGTCGGGGAACTCCGGCCTCGGCGAGGTCCAGGCGCAGCGGCTTGGCCAGGTCCTTGAACAGGGGCAGCCCGTTCCCCAGGGCGACCGGGAGGATGACCAGGCGGTACTCGTCGATCAGGCCGTGCCTGGACAGGGACTGGACGAACGCGGCGCCGCCGTGGGCCATGATCTCACCGCCGGACTCGCCCTTCAGGGCGCGATCTCCGTGGCGAGGTCGCCGCACGCGATGCGGGTGCCGGTCCATCCGACGGCAGGCAGCGATGCGGAGAAGACCACCTTGGGCAGCCGGTTCATGAACTCGGCGTAGTCGCCGGTCGCGTTCGGCCAGTACGCGGCCATCTCCTCGTAGGTGACACGTCCCATGATGTGGGTCCCGATCCGGTCCAGGGATGAGACCTTCCAGGCGCGTACGTCGGGATGCTCCGGCGGAAGCCCCCAGTCACCTTCGCCGCCCGCACCGGCCACGTACCCGTCCAGCGTGACACCCATCTGCAGGACCACTCGCCTCATCCGCACTCCCTCGTCAGTGCTACGGCCTCGTCAGCGCTACGGATCAACCTTGGCCGAGCGCCAGCCGGGCGTCCAATACACGCGTCTATAACCTGATGGCATGGATGTCGACACCCGGCTGCTGCGCTACTTCCCCGCCTCCCGGCCGAAGGCATCCTCGGCCGCGCGGCCGAGCAGCTCTTCGTGTCCCAGCCGGCGCTGACAAGCAGATCAAGCAGCTGGAGAGCCAGCTCGGGATGCAGCTGTTACCCGGTCCCGGGCCGGGATGACCCTGACCGCGGCGGGCCAGGCGCTGGCCGGCCGAACCCCCGGCATGCTGGCCGACTGGGACCAGGTGCTGCGGGAGACCAGGGCCGCCGCCAGCCGCGCGGCCCAGGTGCTGCGGGTCGGGTTCATGTCCAGCGCCGCCAACGAGGCCACCCAGCAGATCGTCGCGGCATTCGGCCGCCGCCGACCGGGCTGGCGGGTGGACCTGCAACAGGCCGCCTGGTCCGATCCCACCGCCGGGCTCGCCCGCGGCGACGTCGACGCCGCCCTGCTGCGGCTGCCGTTCCCCGGCCAGGACGACGTGCGGATCGAGGTGCTGCTCACCGAGCGCCCGCTGGGTCGCGCTCCCGGTCACCCACCCGCTCGCCGCGCGGGACCGGATCTGTTTCCGCCAGCTGTGGGACGAGCCGTTCGTCGCCGCCCCGGCGGAAACCGGCCTCTGGCGCGACTACCACCTGGCCACCGCCGAACGCCAGGGCCACCCGGTCCGCATCGGCGCAGTCACGGACCAGCCCGATGCCTTCCTGACCGCGATCGCCAACGGCGACGGCATCGCCCTGGTCCCCGAATCCGCCAGCCGCTACTACGCCCGCCCCGGCATCAGCTACCGGCCCGTGACCGGCGTCAGCCCGAGCCAGGTCGGCGTGGCCTGGTCGCCCGCCAACGACAGCAACCCCGTCGTCCAGGACTTCGTCCGCTGCTGCATGGACAACAAGCCGTCTGCCTGAACGGGGGCGGGCGCTACCATCGGCTGGTGCTGACGTTCTCCGAGCAGACCCGGGCGGCCAACCTGATGAGGATGGCCGAGGACCGGTTCGACGTGCTGGTCATCGGGGGCGGGATCACCGGGGTGGGAATCGCGCTGGACGCGGCGGCGCGCGGCCTGTCGGTGGCACTGGTGGAGAAGGACGATTTCGCGGCGGGGACCTCGGGCCGGTCGTCCCGGCTGGTGCACGGCGGCCTGCGCTACCTGGAGCAGCGGGACTTCGGCCTGGTCCGGGAGTCACTGCGGGAGCGCGGCATCCTGTACCGGCTGGCGCCGCACCTGGTCCGCCCGGTGCCGATGTACATGCTGGCCGGCGACCTGCGCCACCGGGCCGTCTACCGCGCCGGGCTGACCGCGTACGAGGCGCTGGCGGCGGGCCGGAACATCGGCTACCACGCGTCGGTGAGCGCGGAACGGGTGGCGGAGGCCATCCCCGGGCTCGGCGGGCGGTCGCGCGGGATCCGGTATTTCGAGTGCCAGGTGGACGACGCCCGGCTGACCATCGAGGTGGCCCGGGCCGCGCACGCGGCCGGCGCGCGGCTGGCCAACCACGCCCGGGTCACCGGGCTGCTCGGCGGCGGGCGGGTGACCGGCGCGGCGGTGACCGACGAGATGACCGGGCAGGGGTTCGAGGTCCGGGCCAGGACCGTCGTCAACGCGACCGGCATATGGGCCGAACGGGTCGCGGACCTCGCCTCCGGCTCCGACGGCGTACGGCTGCGGCCGAGCAAGGGCGTCCACCTGGTGTTCGCGCCCGGCGCGGTGCGGACCACGGCGGCCGTGGTCGCGCCGTCGGCGGCCCGCGACGGGCGGTACGTCTTCATCGTGCCGTGGGAGGATCGCGTCTACGCCGGCACGACCGACACCCCGTACCAGGGCGACCTGGACACCCCGGCGGTCAGCGACGCCGACCGGGACTACATCCTGGCCGCCGTGGCCGGGCTGTTCCCCGGCGTGAGCGCCCGCGACGTGGTCGCGTCCTGGGCCGGGCTGCGTCCGCTGCTCGCGGCCAGGATGACGGCGGCGACACCACAAGCAGCGACCTGTCCAGGAAGCATGCGGTTTTCTCCGGCCCGTTCGGCCTCTATACGATCACGGGCGGGAAGCTGACCACCTACCGGGCCATGGCCGAGGACCTGGTGGACCGGGTCGCCGCCGGACTCGGGGGCGGCAACGGGGCAGGTCCGTGCCGGACGCGGGAGATCCCGCTGGGGCTGCACGGGGCGGCCGCCGCGGCGGTGCGGCTGGCCGGGGACGAGGTGCGGCGGCTGGGGCTGCCGCCGCGCACCGCCGTCCGGCTGGTGCAGCGTTACGGCGACGACTGGCGGGAGGCGACCCGGCTGATCGGCGAGGACCTCATCCTCGGCGAGCCCGTGGCCGACGGCCTGCCGGTCCTGGGCGTCGAGGTGCCCCTGGCCCGCAGCCGCGAGATGGCCCTGACCGAGGAGGACATCTACGTCCGCCGGACCAGGCTCAGCACCCTCGGGAGCCGATGACCCGCGCGGCGGACCAGGGCACCGGCCAGGGCACTCCCCAGGCGCGGCGGCGGCGCGATCCGGCGAAGATGGCAGGCAAGGACGAGCCGCGCCGGAAGGAGCAGACGATGGCGAGCACGGTGGCCGAGGTCATGGTGGCAACGCTGAAGGCGTCCGGCGTGCGCCGGGTGTACGGGATCCCCGGTGACTCGCTGAACGGGTTCACCGACGCGCTGCGCCGGGACGGCGGGATCAGCTGGGAGCATGTCCGGCACGAGGAGGCCGCCGCGTTCGCGGCCGCCGGCGAGGCGGCGCTGACAGGTGAGCTCGCGGTGTGCGCGGCCAGTTGCGGGCCGGGCAACCTGCACCTGATCAACGGCCTGTTCGACGCGAACCGCAGCGGCGTGCCGGTGCTGGCCATCGCCGCGCACATACCGGCGGTGGAGATCGGCGGAGAGTACTTCCAGGAGACCCATCCGCAGGAACTGTTCCGCGAGTGCAGCGTCTACTGCGAACTGGCCAGCGTGCCCGAGCAGTTCCCCCGGCTGCTGGAGATGGCGATGCGGGCCGCATTGCAGCGCCGCGGGGTCGCCGTGGTCGTGGTCCCCGGCGAGGTGTTCCTCGAGGACGTGCCGCACGGCGCGCGGCCGGCCCGGGTGCGGGCGGTATCGCCGGTCATGCGGCCGGACGAGGAGTCACTGGCCGCCGCCGCGCAGGTGCTGAACGCCGCCGGCCGGGTGACCATCCTGGCCGGAGCCGGGTGCGCCGGAGCGCACGACCAGCTCATCGCGCTGGCGGCCGCACTGAAGGCGCCGGTCGTACACGCCTTCCGGGGCAAGGAGTTCATCGAGTACGACAACCCCTACGACGTGGGCATGACCGGGCTGATCGGGTTCGGCTCGGGTTACCGGGCCATGGAGCACTGCGACGCGCTGGTCATGCTCGGCACCGACTTTCCCTACCGGCCGTTCTACCCGGAGGGCGTCCCGGTGATCCAGGTCGACGTGCGCGGCGAGCGGATCGGCCGGCGGGTGCCGGTCGAGGTTCCGCTCGTCGGCACGGTGCGGGACACGGTCGACGCGCTGCTCCCGCTGATCACGGCGAAGACCGACGCGGCGCACCTGAACCGGATGACGGCGCACTACCGGCGGGCCCGCGGCCGGCTGGACAAGCTCGCCCGGGACCGGCGGAACGAATCACCGCTGCACCCGCAGTACGTGGCGGCCACGATCGACCGCCTCGCCGCCGACGACGCGGTCTTCACCGCGGACGTCGGCACCCCGTGCATCTGGGCCGCCCGCTACCTGCGGATGAACGGCCGGCGCCGGCTGGTCGGCTCGTTCAGCCACGGGTCCATGGCCAACGCGCTGCCGCAGGCCATCGGGGTGCAGGCCAGCCAGCCCGGCCGGCAGGTCGTCACCCTGTCCGGAGACGGCGGGCTGGCGATGCTGCTCGGCGAGCTGATCACGCTGCGCCAGCAAAAGCTTCCGGTGAAGGTGGTCGTGTTCAACAACGGCGCGCTGTCCTTCGTGGAACTGGAGATGAAGGCAGGCGGGATCGTCAGCTACGGCACGGACCTCGACAATCCCGACTTCGCCGGGATGGCCCGGGCCGCCGGTCTGTTCGGGGTCAGGGTGGACAAGGCGGGCGAGCTCGAAGACGCGCTGCAGGAGGCGTTCGGCCACGACGGGCCGGCCCTGGTGGATGTGCACACGGCCCGGCAGGAACTGTCGCTGCCGCCCAACCTCACCTACGGCCAGATCAAGGGCTTCACCCTGTGGGCGACCAGGACGGTCCTGTCCGGAGGGGAGAGGAACTCGTCGAGCTGACCAAGACGAACCTGCGTGAGCTGGAGGTGGAGTGAGGCGGTAGCCACCGGGGGTGTCAGGCCAGCGCACCGGTCCGTTCCAGGTCGGGCAGCACCCGGCGGAGCTCTTTCCTCGAGCTGACGCCGAGCTTGCCGAACACCTTGCGCAGGTGCCATTCGACCGTCCGGGAGCTGATGAACAGCTGGACGCCGATCTCCGGGTTGGTGTGCCCGTCACCGGCGAGCCGGGCGATCTGCGCCTCCTGTGCGGTGAGGTCGCGGGCCGTCTCGGTGGTGTACTTGCGCACGGTTTCCCCGGTGGACAGCAGCTCGCGCCGGGCCCGCTCGGCGAACCCGTCGATACCCGTCGCGGCCAGCATGTGGTGGGCGGTCCGGAGCTGATCGCGCGCGTCCACGCGGCGGCTCTCGCGCCGCAGCCACTCGCCGTAGAGCAGGTGCGCGCGGGCCAGTTCCACCCGGACACGGGTCCGCCCGAGCCGCTCGATCGCCTCTCGGTACAGGCGCTCGGCGGGCTCGTCGTCGCTCAGCAGCGCCCGCGAGCGGGCCTCGATGCCGAGCGCCCAGTCGGTGCCTGCGGCCGAGGTAACGTCCTCCAGACGGCGCAGGGCGCCGATCCCGCGCTCGGGCCGCCCGGTCCGGGCGGCCGCCTCGATCAGCTCGACCGCCGGCCAGGCGGCCATCCCCAGCTGGTCCGGATAGTCGCGGCCCGGCTCGGCCGCGGCCAGCGCCTCGTCATAGTGGCACAGGCCATTGCCCAGCACCGCGGTCGCCCATCCGGCGGCGGTCAGCCAGTTCCCTTCGCCGCGGGCGGTCATCTGTGCCGTGGTGGCCGCGATCAGCTGGCGGGTTTCGGCCGCCTGGCCTCCCCAGGCGGCGAGCATCAGACGGCCGTATGGTCCCATCGGATTGCCGGTGGCCCAGGCGACGGCCTCGGCTTCGGCGACGGCCGAGCAGGCCGCGGCGAACTCTCCGGCGAGCAGCTGAATCCCCGACTCCAGCCGCAGCGCGTCCGGGAGCACGGCCAGCGCCCCGGCTTCGCGGGCCAGCCCGGTGAGCCGGGCCGAGAGCAGATACCAGCTCTCGTCGTCCCAGATGTCGCGGGCCGCCCGGCACGCCAGCGGCAGCCAGCGGAGCCCCTCCTCGGCGCGGACGTCCCCGTCGCGGAAGGCGGCCAGCGCCCGGCCCAGGACCGGCACGCCCGCGGCGTACCCGTCGGTGGCCAGGACGGCCAGTCCCTCCAGCAGCAGATCGGGCGCCAGCGGCTGCGGCGCCGACGAGCCAGTCCAGTGAGGTCCCGTCCGGCGCCCGGCTCGCGCACCGCGAATACGACGGCGGCTGGCTTGGCCGCCAGATGGCGGGCCACGAACGTGAGCGCCTGTGCCGAGGCCCGGTCGAGCCAGTGCGCATCGTCTACGACACAGACCAGCGGACGCTCCTCGGCCACCCCGGCCAGCAGGCTCAGCACGGCCAGGCCCACCGCGAAACGATCCGGCGTCGGCCCGTCTCGCAGGTTGAATGCCGTGGAGAGCGCGTCGCGCTGCGGACCGGGCAGGCGCTCGATCCGTTCCAGGAACGGCGCGCACAGCTGATACAGCCCGGCGAACGCGAGTCCCATCTCGGACTCCACGCCCGCGGTACGCGCGATGCGGCATCCAGCCGCGCGGTCCAGCAGGTACTCCAGCAGCGCGGTCTTGCCCATGCCCGGCTCGCCGCGCACCACCAGGACCCGGCTCTGTCCCGCCCGCACCGCCGCCACGAGATCGTCCAGCACGCGCAGCTCGGCGCGCCGGCCCCTGAGCTGTGCGGCGCGTGTCCGCCTGGGGTGGGGTGTAGCCATCGGCCCTGCTCTAACCCTTGCACCCAGGTAGCCGCGATCGCGCCGCCGAACATGACGTTCACACGGCCTCCCAGGCAAGCGCCGCGAGCTACATCGTTGCCTGCTGGCAAGCATAACCCCGCGGCGCCTGGCAGGACATCCCCAGCGCCCTGGCCGGGTAAAACCCTGGCCGGTGCTGTGGCCGGCGACTAGGGTACCGGCCAGGGTCTAACACGGGCGCGGCGCGCCACCGGAAGCGCGACGCTGATACCTGTCGGTACTGAAGGCCCCTTGCCACGCAAAGAGTTTTACGATGACCCGCAGCCAGCGAACCAAACTGGTGGAATCGCGCGCTGACCTGATCCTGGCCGGCGCGTCTGCCACCGAGGACTACGCGCTACATTTCGACACCCAGCTGCGCCGCAGCCTGGTGCACAGGATTCTTTATCACGCCTACCTGTATTTCGCCCGCTCCGGCGCGGTGCTATCCGGCTCCGACCCTCGCGAGATCGTGTGATCGTGTGGCCTCATACCTTCAGCCGGAGCGCGCCGGGGATGATGCCGAACGAGGCCGGTGTCGTGCCTAGCAGTTCGCCGTCCGCCTCGACCGGGAAGTCCGGGTCCGCCTCGAGGTTCAGCTGGGCGGCCTGGAGCTCGGCGATGTCGCGGTGCGGCAGGTGCGCGCCCTTATACACCTTGGGCAGCGTGGTGAACGAGTCGGACTTGGGCCCGGTCATGACCAGGATGTCGAGCAGGCAGTCGCCGGGGTCGGAGTTCGGCGAGATCTGCATGCCGCCGCCATAGAACCGGCAGTTCGCCACGACCACGTTGAACGCGCGCCAGGCGCGGTACTGGCCGTTGGCGTCGAGCCGGACCGCGGCCGGGCGAAAGCGCGGCAGGGTCAGCCAGAACCCGGCCGCGTACCGGGCGCCGCCGAGGAACCTGCCCGCCCTGAGCCCGGCCGCCCGCGCGACCACCGCGCCGCCCAGGCCGGCCTCGGCGATGTTGACGAAGCACCTGGTCCTGGTGGCGCCCTGGTCGGTGAACGTGACGGTGCCCACGTCGATCGGGCGGACCTGGTCCCCGGCCAGGTGCGCGGCGGCCTGCGCCGCGTCGCCCGGCAGGCCGAACGACCGGACGAAATCGCAGCCGGACCCGGCGGCCACCACCCCGAGCACGGCGTCCGCGGCGAGCGGGCCGCCGTTCTCGACCATCCCGTTGACCACCTCGTGCACGGTGCCGTCGCCGCCCACCGCGACCAGGTAGCGTTCGCCGTCGCGCAGGGCCTGGCGGGCGGCCTCGGTGGCGTGACCGGGGTGGGTGGTGCGGACGATGCGGTAGCTGAGGTTCTTGTCTGCGAGCACGCTCTCGATGCGGGGCAGCGCCCGGTCCACCGTGCCGCGGCCGGCGTTGGGGTTGGCGATGAGCACGAGCGGGCCGAACGGGCTGGTCATGACGTCAAGCCTTTCGGGTTCATGATCCCGGCCGGGTCGAGGGCTTTTCTGATGGTGCTGAGCACGCCGGTCCCTGTCTCGCCGAGTTCGCCGGCCAGGAACGGCGCCTTGAGGCGCCCGACGCCGTGGTGGTGGGTGATGGTGCCGCCGGCTTCGGTGCAGGCGCGGGCGGCTTGCTGCCAGGCTTCGCGGTACCTGGTCTCCGCGTCGTGGTCGTCGGCGCCGGTGATCAGGAACGTGAAGTACAGCGACGAGCCCGACGGGTACAGGTGGGACAGGTGGCAGGCGACCGCCTGGGCGCGGGCGGACAAGGCCGTCTTGATGCCGTCGTAGAGCCGCGGGACGGCGGACCAGAGCCCGGCGACCTCCATCGTGTCCACGATCACCCCGGTGCCGAACGTCCGCTCCGGCCCCATGATCTGCGCGAAGGTCTGCACCGCGTCGTTGCGGTGCTGCCACCAGTGCTCGCCGTAGCTGGCGCCGAGTTCGGTCCCCGTGGCTCGCATGATCTCGGCGGCGGCCTGCTTCCTGGCGTCCAGGCCCGGCGGTCCGGCCGGGAAACCGGCCAGTGCCACGCACCCGGTCGTGTGTTCCAGGGCGCCGAAGCCCAGTTGCGCGTCGGTCTCGTCGTACCCGCGCAGGACAGCGGCGCCGGTCTCGGCTCGCCTGACGTTCTTGAGGGCTTCGGTCATGGCCGTGAAGTCTGGGTAGCCGAAGGCCAGCCACTCCCAGGCTTCCGGGCGGGCCCGGCAGGCGAGGGTCGCCTCGGTGACGACGGCGAGGGTCCCCTCCGAGCCGACCAAGAGGCGCCGCAGGTCGGGCCCGGCGGCCGAGCGCGGCACCGGGCGCAGGCGCAGGATCTCGCCGTCTGGCAGGACCGCGGTCAGCCCGAGCAGCAGGTCCTCGATCGCGCCGAACCCGGTGGAGGCCTGCCCGGCCGACGACGCCGCGATCCAGCCGCCGACGGTGGAGATCGCGACCGACTGCGGGTAGTGGCCCGTGGTCAGGCCGTGTGTGGCCAGTTGCTCCTCGAGGCGGTCGCCGCGCACCCCGGCCTGGACCTCGACCGTCTGGGAGACGGTGTCGACCTCGCCGATGCGGTCCATCCGGGACAGGTCGAGCACGATCGCCTGGGTCTCGGCCTGGGCCCCGCCGCAGACACCCGAGCCTGCGCCCCTCGGGATGACCACGGTGCCCGTCTGGCTGGCCCAGGCCAGGACGGTCGCGACCTCTTCGGTGCGGGCCGGGAAGACCACCGCGGCGGGTTCGGGCAGGTCGTCGCCGCGGACCCGGCGGAGCAGCGCCAGCGACCAGGAGTCGATCGCGCTTCGGCGCAGGGTCTGCCGGTCGGTGCTGACGGTGCCGTCGGGCAGGCGGCCGGCCAGGATATCCAGGGAGCTCACCAGCCGGATAGTAGACCGCGGGCCGCCCGGCACCGGCCAGCGGCCGCCACGCGGGGCGACTGCCGTTTCACGGGGTCGAGGGCGCGCGGGCGTGCTCGCCGACGGGGCGGATCGTCCATCCCTGCGCGCACAGCGCCGACCAGAACCGGTTCGCGCAGTGCCGGCAGAGGTAGAGCTCGCCGTCGCGGCGCGCGCCGTACACCGCGCGGACGGCGGGGCCGCACCGGTCGCACGTCGGGCCGGGCTGCGGCGGGCCGGGTTCCGGCGGGAGTCGGTCATGGCGAGGGCGGGAAGGCGTCTCACACCCTGCATTCGTCGCACGGGCCCGGGCGGGTTGGTCCGATTCGGGCTCGACCACGCTCACCCGGACCCGGTGGCCGATCATCTCCTGGCGGAGCGCCTCGGTGAACGCGTTGGCGCCGAACTTGGCCAGGTTGTAGACGCTGCTGCCGGACCGGGCCACGCGCCCGGCGGTGGAGCTGATCGTGACCAGGTCGGCGACGCCCCGGGGCGAATCCGATGCCGCGCGTACCACGTGCGGGAGCGCCGCGTGGGCGACCGTGTCGGTCAGCGGTGCGGTCATGGCGGCCCGGCCTCCTGCGTGTGCGTGCTGCGGGCGACCAGGGTACCGGCCAGGGCTTTCACGGGCGCGATGGGGACGCCCAGGGCGGGACGGTGGATGATGGGCGGAGCGGACGGACAAGGAGCAGGTTATGGACTTCAGGCTTGAGGTCGTGGTGATACCGGTCTCGGACGTGGACCGGGCTAAGGAGTTCTACCAGGGGCTGGGCTGGCGGCTGGACGCCGACTTCGCCACCGGTCCGGATTTCCGGGTGGTGCAGCTGACCCCGCCCGGATCGGCCTGCGCGGTCATCTTCGGCACCGGCGTCACCGCGGCCGCGCCCGGGTCGGCGGAAGGCCTGCAGCTGGTCGCGGCCGACATCGACGCGGCCCGGGCCGAGCTGGCCAGCCACGGCGTGGATGTCAGCGAGGTGTTCCACGACGCCGGCGGGGTGTTCCACCACGCCGGGACCGCCGCGCGGGTGGCCGGCCCGGCGCCGGGGCACGCAGACCTACGGGTCGTGGCTGTCGTTCGCCGACCCGGACGGGAACTCCTGGTTCGTGCAGGAGATCACCACCCGGCTGCCGGGCCGGGAGACATCGGCGCTGGCGGTGTACGACTCGGTGGACGGGCTGGCCGACGCGCTGCGCCGGGCCAAGGCGGCGCACGGCAAGTACGAGGAGGAGACGGGCAAGCCGGACCCAGACTGGCCGGACTGGTACGCGCGGTACCTGGCGGACGAGGCGGCCGGGCAGGGCGGGGACATGAGCGACTACGACTACGACGTGATCGTGGTGGGGGCGGGCTCACCTGGCGAGCACTGCGCCGGCGAGCTGGCCGGCGGCGGGCTCAAGGTCGCCGTGGTCGAGCGCGAGCTGGCCGGGGGCGAGTGCTCCTACTACGCCTGCATCCCGTCCAAGACCCTGCTGCGCCCGGGCGAGGCCGTGCACGGCGCGCTCGAGGCGGCGAGCCACCGCGCAGGTGGACGTCAAGGCCGCGCTGGCCTACCGGGACTTCATGGTCTCGGACTACTCCGACGCCGGGCAGGAGCGGTGGCTGGCGGACAACGGCATCGACCTGATCCGCGGCACCGGCCGGCTGGCCGGCCCGGCGCGGTCGAGGTGGCCGGGCGGCGCTACACCGCCCGCGACGTGGTGCTGGCCACCGGCGCGGATCCGGTGACACCGCCGGTCCCTGGCCTGCGCGAGCTGGACGGGGTGTGGAGCAACCGCGAGGTGACCGGGATGAAGGCGGTCCCCCGCCGCCTGCTGATCCTGGGGGGCGGCCCGGTGGGCGCCGAGATGGCCCAGGCCGTGCGCCGCCTGGGCGGTGAGGTCGCCCTGGTCGAGGGCGCGGAGCACGTGCTGGCCCGCGAGCCCGCACCGCTGGGCGACGGCGCTCGGCGAGGAACTGCGCCGGGACGGCATCGAACTGCTCCTGGGCATCCACGCGACCGCCGCCCGCCGTGACGGCGAGGACTACGTCCTGACCCTGGAGGACGGCCAGGAGCTGCGCGGCGACCGGCTGCTCGTGGCCACCGGGCGGCGCCCGCGGGCGCCGGAGTCGGCCTGGAGACGGTCGGGTCACCGCCGGCGCCGCACGGCGTACCGGTCGACGCGCAGCTGCGCGTCGCGGACCGGCTGTGGGCCATCGGCGACGTCACCGGGATCCGGCTGCTGACCCACGTGGGCAAGTACCAGGGCGAGGTCGTCGCCTCGAACCTCCTCGGCGAGCCGCGCGAGGCGCACTACGACGCCATCCCGGACGTGGTCTACACCGACCCGCAGGCCGCCGCCGTCGGCGCCTCCGAGGCCCCGTTCAGCGGGACCGGCCTGCTGTCCGAGGTGGCCAAGACGGCGACCTACACCCACGCCTACGCCGAGTCCAGCGGGCTTCCTGACGCTGCTGTCCGACGGCGAGCGGCTGACCGGCGCGCTACGCCCTCGGGCCCGAGGCGGGTGAGTGGCTGCAGCAGGCCACGCTGGCCATCCGCGCCCGCGTCCCGCTCGACGTGCTGCGCGACGTCATCCAGCCGTTCCCCACCTTCTCCGAGATCTACGTGGCCGCGCTCAAGAAGCTGCGCAGCCAGATCAAGGGGTGAGTCAGGCACAGAACTGAGCCATAACTCTGTTGTCCCGGCCGGAAATACCGGTTTACCCCATTGCGGCGGGCCCGGGGCCGCGGTTAGCGTGAGCTGGGAGCGTTCGGCGGCGGTGGAGAAGACGGGGTGGCAGGGACGGTGCCGGTCCAGGGGTCCGCGCCCTCGCTGCTCGGCAGGCCCGGCGAGCAGGAGACCTTGCGACGGCTCGTCGCCAACGTGCGCGGTGGCCAGAGCGCCGTCCTGGTGCTGCGGGGCGAAGCCGGGATCGGCAAGACGGAGCTGCTGCGCTACCTGATCAGCCAGGCCACGGGATACACGGTGGCCCGCGCGGTCGGAGTCGAATCGGAGATGGAGCTGGCCTTCGCCGGCCTGCACCAGCTGTGCGCGCCGATGCTCGGCCGGCTCCGTTCGCTGGCCGCACCGCAGCGGCGCGCGCTGAGCGTCGCGTTCGGGCTGGCCGCGGGCGACAACCCGGACCGGTTCCTGGTCGCTCTCGCCGCGCTCAGCCTGATGGTGGAGACGTCGGAGAAACGGCCGCTGCTGTGCGTGGTGGACGACGCGCAATGGCTCGACCGGGCCTCCGCTCAGGTCCTCGGCTTCGTCGGGCGCCGTCTGCTGGCCGAGTCGGTCGCGCTGGTGTTCGCGGTGCGCCAGCCAGATGCCGAGCTGGCCGGGCTGCCGGAGCTGGAAGTCAGGGGGCTGCGGGACGATCACGCGCGGGCGCTGCTGGCCACGGTCATCCCGGGACGGCTCGACGAGAGCGTGTCCGCCCGGATCGTCGAGGAGACCCGCGGCAATCCGCTCGCCCTGCTCGAGCTCTACCGGCACCTAGGCCCGGCCGAACTGGCCGGCGGGTTCGCGCTCCCGGACACGGGCGATCTGCCGAGGCGGATCGAAGACCAGTACATCGAGCGCCTCGGCGAGTTCCCGCCCGGGACGCAGCGGATGATCCTGCTGGCCGCCGCCGATCCGGTCGGGGATACGGCGCTCGTCTTCCGGGCCGCCCGGCTCCTCGGCCTGGGCCCGGACACGGTCAATCCCGCCGCGGCGGCCGGCCTGCTCAGCGTCGGCGCGCATGTGCGGTTCCGGCATCCCCTGGTCCGTTCGGCCGTGTACCGGGCGGCGACGGCCAGGGACAGGCGCGCCGCGCACGACGCGCTCGGGGCGGCCACCGACCCCGGGACCGATCCGGACCGCCGGGCATGGCATCGCGCGCACGCGACGGCCGGGCCCGACGAGACCGTGGCCGGGGAGCTCATCGGCTCGGCGGGCCGGGCCCTGCGCCGCGGCGGGGTGGCGGCGGCCGCGGCGTTCTGGGAGCGCGCCGTCGTGCTCACCCCGGACCCCGGCGAGCGGGCGGCGCGCGCGCTCGAGGCGGCCGGGGCGAAGTACCAGGCGGGCGACTTCGAGGCCGCGCAGGCCCTGCTGGCCGCGGCCGAGGTCGGGCCGCTCAGCGAGCTCGGCCACGCGCTCGTACAGCGGATGCGGGCCCAGGTCGCGTTCGCGCTCAGGCGAGGGAGCGACGCGCCGCCGCTGCTGCTGCGGGCGGCGCAGCGGCTGGCGGAGCTGGACGCCGAACTGGCCCGGCAGACCTACCTGGAAGCCCTGGTGGCCGCGGTATACGTCGGCCGCCTGGCGCACGGGCAGGACGTGCTCGAGATCGCGCGCGCGGCGGCGGCGCTGCCGACCGGGGAGAGGCCGGCCGGTGACGGGCAGGCGGCGACTGGCAGGCCGGCGACGGGCTGCTGCGCGGGCTGGCGGTGCGGCTAGCCGACGGGTACACGGCCGCCGCTCCCCTGCTCAGCGAGGCGCTGCGCCGGTACCGCGCCCAGCCGCAGGAGCTGGACTGGCTGTGCGTCGCCGGCAACATGGTCGCGATGGACCTGTGGGACGACCAGGCGTGGTTCGAGCTCGCCACCGGCCAGGTCAGGCTGGCCCGCGCGAACGGCACGCTGAGCTGGCTCCCGTTCGCGCTCGACTACCTCGCCGAGATCCAGATTCAGGCCGGCGAGCTGTCCGCGGCGACGGCTCTGCTGGCGGAGGGCGAGCGCATCGACCCCGGGAGCAGGGCGGCCACCCTGCCGTACGTCTCGCTGCTGCTCGCCGCGTGGCGCGGGGACGCGCCGACCGCCGCCGAGCTGACCGAGCACATGGTCCAGGGCGCCCGCGCCCGGGGCGAGGGCGCGGCGCTGACCGTCGCGGAGTACGCCCAGGCGGTGCTGTACAACGGCCTAGGCGACTACCGGCTCGCGGCCGAAGCCGCGGAGCGGGCCAGCGCAGCGGACGAGCTGGCCATCTCGCCATGGGCGCTGTACGAGCTGGCAGAGGCGGCGGTGCGCAGCGATCAGCCGGACCTGGCCGCCGAGGCGGCGCGGCGGCTGTCGGAGATAGCCACGGCGAGCGGCACCGACTGGGCCCTCGGCGCGGCGGCCCGGTCCCGGGCGCTGCTGGCCGACGGGCATGCCGCCGACGAGTTGTACGGCGAGGCGCTCGGCCGGCTGGGCCGGACCCGGATGGCGGTGCACCTGGCCCGGGCCAGGCTGTGCTACGGCGAGTGGCTGCGCCGCCAGAACCGGAGGGTCGAGGCGCGTAGCCAGCTGCGGCCCGCGTACGAGGCATTCACGTCCATGGGCGCCCAAGGTTTCGCCGAACGGGCCCGGCGAGAGCTCGTGGCCACCGGCGAGAAGGTGCGCAAGCGGAGCCAAGACACCCGGGCCGACCTGACCCCGCAGGAGGCGGAGATCGCCCAGCTGGCCCGGGACGGGCTGACCAACGCTCAGATCGGGGCGCAGCTGTTCATCGGGGCCCGCACGGTGGAGTGGCACCTGCGCAAGGTGTTCGGCAAGCTGGACATCGGCTCCCGCCGCGACCTGGACGGGGCGCTGCGGCGGCAGAAAGGGGCAGAAGAAGGCGTGAACCC
This sequence comes from uncultured Actinomycetota bacterium, assembly GCA_963753225.1. GTDB lineage: Bacteria > Actinomycetota > Actinomycetes > Streptosporangiales > Streptosporangiaceae > Palsa-504. The sequence continues at coordinate 214,335 of CAVWBQ010000042.1, forward strand.
GGCCCGTTCGGAATCAATGACCTGACCCTAGGCCGCGGTTTCCAGCACGCTGCGCCGCCGCCGCAGCCCGTAGCGGACCCGGGTCCGTCGGACGTTTCTGAGGTGACGAACGGCGGCACGCGAACGCCTCATCGTGGCTTCGCGTGCCGCCGGCTACTGCCCTGGCAAGATCAGCCGATCTGCGGATGTCGCGCGTCCGCGGCGCGGCCATGCTGGGCGGCATGATGACTTACTACCGGGCCTGGGAAAACCGGCGGTTCGTGCGCAGCCTGCTCCGGGAGAAGCAGCCGGAGTTCGCCGCCGTGCTCGAGTCGGCCGTGCCGGAGACGCCATGCCTGCGGTGTCACGGCTCGCGGTGCTCCGAGGCTGACGAGCTAACGTCACGCCGCAACGTGGTCGTGCTCCGGGAGGACGATTTTGCCGGGTGCGCCACGGCCGTAGCAGGACGCGGGTTATCTGCACCATCGCCACCGTGAGCACCGCGAAGGAGCCGAGCATGCCTACCGGGCTGCCGCCGGCGAAGCTCAGCAGTGCGGCGCCGAGCAGGAAGACGCCCAGGTAAACCACGTGGATCAGGCGTGCGCGCCACAGCGCCACGAAGGTCAGCAGCAGCCCGATCAGCGTGAAGGAAGCCAGCGCGCCGTTGATGCTGTAGATCGGGCCGACATGGTTGACGAACCAGACAGCGGCGCTGCGGTCGGTTTGCCGCGCCAGTGCGGGCAGCGCCGCGCCCCAGCCACCGAGGCTGCCGGCCGCGCCGACGACGGCGAGGAAGGCGCCGACGGCCGCGGGCCATGCTCCGCGGCCCTTGATGCGAACCGCGGTGGCCACGCAGGCGACCGCGATGCATACCCAGGTGAGGTTTTCGAGCAGGATCATGCCGGTGAAGCCGGCCACGTTCGACCTGATGAGGTCGAGCTGACGGCTCGGATCGCTTACGTGCGTGTGAAACGAGGCAACGGCGAGCGCGCTCGCGACGGGCGCGGCGACAGCGGTCGCGGCGATCACCGGACGGGCCGCGGCGGTGGGCTGGATCATGGTGTTGGTGCTCCTCCATCAGGACACCGGGGCCATCCCGGCGACACCCTCCGACTCTCGCGGCCGGGACCGGCGTTCCGCGTCCGCCTGCGGTTGGCGGACCTGCCGCTGCGGGAGGAACCGCGAGCCGCCGGCTTCCGGCTCCGCGGGCAGGCCCCGTACTCCGGGGGGTGTAGCCGCTACTTCCGGCGATGGATGACGTGAAGGTCGTACAGCGGTAACTTCGGTACGTGCCGATGGTGCAGCGGCCGGCGATCTCCCGCGATGTCATCCTGGCGGCCGCGGTCACGGCCTACGGGCTGCTAGTGACGTTCGTCCGCATCGGCGACGGCACGATCTATCACGGGCCGCGCCTGCTGAATGCCATCGTGAGCGTGCTCGTGACCAGCACGCTGGCGTGGCGGCAGACCAGACCGCTGCTCGCGCTCACGTGGATATTCGCCGTGTACGCGGCGACCTTCGCAGTGGTCCGCCACGACCTGCAGTTCGTGGCCGGGTTCCTCGTGATCATCGTGCTCGTCGCGTCTGCCGCCTACCACGCGAGCCGACGTGACGCACTGGCGTGCCTGGCGATCGGGCTGGCCGCCATCGCCGTGCTCGCACCGCTGGAGCCGCAGCTTGGCGGCTGGTTCGGCGCGGTGTTCGACGCCGCGTTCGTGGCATTGCCATGGCTGGCGGCGCGTGCGCTGCGCAGCCGGGAGGAGCGGGCCATAGCGCTGGGTACCAGGCTCGCCCTCGGCGCAGGCGCGGCAGCGTGAGATCCTGCTCGAGGAGCGGGCCCAGATCGCGCGTGAGCTGCATGACATCGTTGCGCACAGCGTGTCGGTCATCCTGCTGCAGGTCGGCGCCGCGCGGATGAGAGCGCACGACCAGCCCGGCCTCACCGAGCCGCTGCACGCGGCCGAGGCGAGCGGACGCCAGGCCCTGGCCGAACTGCGGCGCCTGCTCGGGGTCCTGAATGGCTCCCACGCAGAAGATCGTGGCCGCGACCACGTCACGGACGAGCAGGTACCCGATGCGCCGCAGCCGTCAATCGCCACGCTCGAGCAGCTGGCCGACACGGTTCGCGCCGCGGGCCTGGATATCGACCTCGCCATCGGCGGTGATGGTCAGGCCGCTGCCGCCCGGGCTCGAATTGTCGGTGTACCGCATCGTGCAGGAAGCGCTGACCAACGTGCTGAAACACGCTCAGCCGTCGACAGCCCAGGTCCGGGTCCACTATGGCCCTGATGCCGTCACCATCGACGTCGTAGACGACGGCACCACGCGGACCGTGGCTGGCGCGCCGGCCGGCCATGGCCTGGTCGGAATGCGCCAGCGCGCCCAGGTCTTCGGCGGCACCACCACCGCGGGCCCCGCGCCTGGCGGGGGCTGGCATGTGCATGCCGAGCTGCCGGCCGAACTCCCACGCGGCGAAATGATCGCATGATCCGCGTCCTGATCGCGGATGACCAGGCGCTCGTACGCGGCGGTATCAGGATGATCCTGGAGACCCAGGCCGACATCGTAGTCGTGGGAGAAGCGGCTGACGGCGACAGGGCAGTCGCGATGACTCACAAGCTCGCGCCCGACGTCGTCCTGATGGACATCAGGATGCCGGGCACCGACGGAGTCCAGGCGACACGCGCGATCACCCGCGACCGCGCACCCGGCGACAGGCCGCACGTGCTCATGGTCACCACATTCGACCTCGACCATTACGTGTACCAGGCATTGAAGGCCGGCGCCTCGGGCTTCCTGCTGAAGGACGAGCCGCCCGAGAGGCTCGCCGCCGCAGTCCGCACCATAGCCGCCGGTGACGCGCTGCTGGCACCGACGCTGCTGCGGCGGCTTCTGGACGAGTACGTCAGCCGGCCCGAGCCAGGACATGTCTCGCCGCCTCCGGAGCTAACCGAGCGCGAGGTCGAGGTCCTGCGACTGATCGGCCGTGGTCGGTCCAACTCCGAAATCGCCGCGGAATTGTTTCTGTCCGAGACCACCGTGAAGACGCACGTGACGCGGATCTTCACGAAACTACGTCTACGCGACCGCGCGCAGGCAGTCGTGCTCGCCTACGAGACGGGCCTCGTCACGCCTCACCGCTAGCCCGGCGCACGCCGGCGGGGTGCTTCCAGATTCCACCTCCACCGGCCGGCGGATGTCTTTTCCGGATGGGGGGCAGGAGGCTCGGGGTGGGTGACGTCCAGGGAAGGGAGGCGGTCATGACCGCGGTGGTGCACGAGGGTGACTGGCTGGCGGGTGCCGCGTGCCTATCGGCGGATCCCGAGCTGTTCTTCCCGGTCTCCTCGGCCGGGCCCTCGGTGGGCCAGGTGGCCGAGGCCAAGGCGATCTGCGCGCGCTGCCGGGTGCGGCAGGAGTGCCTGGGGTTCGCACTGGCGAGACGCGATATGCACGGGGTGTGGGGCGGCACCAGCGAGGAAGAGCGGCGGCGGCTACGTTAGGCCCGGCCCGGGCGTGCCCGATGACCGGAGTGCCGATGACCGGAGTGGCGCCGACCGGAGTGGCGCCGACCGGTATATGCCGTTTGCCGGTTATTGGCCGGCCCGCCACCTGGGCGGCGAGTACGCTGACGCAGGTGTCTGCCATCCGCGGGCGCGAGGCGGAGATCGCGATTCTGGGTGACGCGCTTGACCTGATCGAGTCCGGTCGGCGCGCGGTCGTGCTCATCGAGGGCGAGGCCGGCATCGGCAAGACGTGCCTGCTCGACGCGGCGCTGGAGGACGCGCGGCGGCGGGGCATGCAGTTGGCGGCGGGCCGGGCCGAGGAACTCGAGGGCATGCGGCCGTTCGGCCTGATGACCGCGGTGTTCGGCTGCAGCAGGTCCTCGCCGGATCCGCGGCGGGCCGCCATCGGGGGCCTATTGTCCGGGGCTGCCGGGGAGCGCAATCCGATCACGGTGACCAGCGATCCGGGCCTGCGGTTCCGGGCCGTCGACGCGCTCGCCGACCTGGTGGAGGAGCTCGCGCTGGCCGGGCCGCTGGTGATCGGCGTGGACGACCTGCAGTGGGCCGACTCGTCGAGCCTGCTGACGCTGGCCGCGCTGGGACGCCGGGCCGAGTACCTCCCGGTCGGCCTCATCGCGTGCTTCCGGCCCTCGCCCCGCTCCCCCGAACTGGACCGGCTGGCCGCCGCGCTGGAAGGGCCGCCGGGCCGGTGCCTGAGCCTGGGCGGTCTCGGCGCGCAGGCGGTGGCGGACCTGGCCGCGGACGCGATGGGCGCGGCGCCGGGCCGGGGGCTGCTGGCCGGGCTGGCCGGCGCGGCGGGCAACCCGCTGTTCGTGACCGAGATGCTGGGCACGCTGGCGCAGGAGGGGATGCTCGAGACCGCCGGCGGGCGGGCCGAGGTGGCGCAGACGGTGCTGCCGCCGACGTTGCGGCTGACCATCCTGCGCCGCCTCAGCTTCCTGTCCGAGGACACGCTGCAGGCGCTGCGGTTCGCCTCGATCCTGGGGTCCAGCTTCACCGTCACCGACCTGTCGGTGACGATGGACCGGCCGGTGGTCGAGCTGTTCGGCGTGCTGGCCGAGGGGATCGCCGGGCGGGTGCTCGGGGACGACGGCGACCGGCTCCGGTTCCGGCATGACGTCATCCGCGACGCCATCTACGAGGACATGCCGGCCACCATCCGCCGCGGCCTGCATCGCGAGGCCGGGCAGCGGCTGGCGCTGACCGGGGCGCCGGCCCTGCAGGTGGCCGAGCACCTGGCCCGCGGGGCGACCCGCGGCGACACCGAGGCCGTCGGCTGGCTGTCCCGGGCCGCCAGGGAGACCGCGGCGACATCCCCGGACGTGGCGGCGGCGCTGCTGGAACGGGCGGCCGCGCTGATGGCGCCGGGCGATCCGGGCCGCGACCGCCTGCTGGCCGAACAGGTCGGCAGCCTGATGTGGGCGGGCCGGGTGGCGCGGTCCGAGGAGGTCTGCCGGGCCCTGCTCGAGCGCGACCACGACCCTGCCGCCGAGGGGCCGGCCCGGATCTGCCTCGGCTACGCGCTGATGGCGAGCGGCCGGCCGCGGGACGGGCTCACCGAACTGGAGCGCGCGGCCGGGTCATCCGTGCTCACCGCGGCCGAACGGTCCGGCGCCCTGGGCTGGGCCAGCATCGCGCGGATGTGGCTCGGCGATCTCGACGGCTGCGCGGCCACCGCGGGGGAAGCCGGGGCCGCGGCGGCGGCGGCCGCAGACCACATGACGACCGCGATCGCCAGCTCCATGTCCGCGATCGTGTCCCTGCTCCGCGGGCACCTCGGCCGGGCGGCGGAGGTCATCGACGGCGCGGTGCGGACGGCCGACCGCAGCCCGCACCGGGAAGGCCACCGCTATCCGGTTCATGTGGCCCGCGGCTTCGTCCTGATCGAGCTGGACCGCCTGGCCGAGGCCAGGTCCACGCTCAAGGCCGGCAGCCGGATCGGCGAGGAACTCGGCCTCGGCTGGCATCAGGGCAGCTACCACGTGCCGAGCATCGTGCAGCACTTCGTCGCCGGGCAGTGGGACGAGGCGGTCGCGGAGGTCGAGGCGAGCGTCGAGCTGGCCGCAGGGACCGGCGAGAGCTTCGGCCTCCTCCTCGGCAACAGCGTGCTGTCGCTGATCAGCCTGCACCGCAACGACATCAGGCGGGCCGGGGATGCCGCCGCCGCGGCCGCCGGCCAGTACCCCGGGACCACCACCCGCTACCGCTCGCAGTGGGCGCTGTGGGCGCGTGCCCTGATCCTGGAGGCCGACGGCGAGACCGCCGCGGCCTACGCGACGCTGGCCGACTGCTGGGACCGGTGCGCCCAGCTGGGCCTGGTGCTGGAGTACCGGATGATCGGTCCCGACCTGGTACGCCTGGCCCTGGCCCGCGCGGACCAGGAACGGGCGCGAGAGGTGACGGCCCGCGTCACCGAGCTCGCGGAGCAGAACCCCGGCCTAGGCTCGCTGGCCGGGGCGGCGCTGCGCTGCCGGGGCCTGCTGGACGACGACGCCGACGTGCTGCGTGCCGCGGTCGATGCCTACGCCGACGCGCGCCCGCTCGAGCTGGCGCTCGCCGCCGAGGAGGCGGGGGCGGCGCTGGCGCGGCGCGGCCTGCCCGGGCAGGCCCGGCCGCTGCTCGATCGGGCGACCGAGACCTACGAGCGGCTCGGCGCCGCCCGCGACCTGGCCCGGGCCGAAGCGGTGCTGCGCGGGGCGGGCATCCGCCGCGGCCGCCGGGGCAGCCGCGGGCGGCCGCAGTTCGGCTGGTCCAGCCTCACCCCGGCCGAACGCACGGTCGCGAGCCTGGTAGCCGAGGGTTTGTCGAATCCGCAGATCGGCGACCGGCTGTACATATCGCACCGGACGGTGCAGACGCACCTCGCCCACGTCTTCGCCAAGCTCGACCTCACCTCCCGCGCCCAGCTGGCCGCCGAGGCCGCCCGGCGGGGCAGCGCGTTAGCCCGATGTCAGCGAGGTGGCCGATGTTCCGGCCCCGCGGTGACGGCATGCTTATCACAGCGGGACACCAGAGGCTGGAGGAGCGATGGCAGGGGCCGTCATCATCGGGGCCGGGCCGGGCATCGGCACGTCGGTCGCCCGCAGGTTCGCAGCCGCCGGGATGCCGGTGGGGCTCATCTCGCGGACGGCGGCGACCGTCGACGCGGCCCGCGCGGCCGTAGCCGCGGCGGGCGTCACGGTGGCCGGCGCGGCCGCCGATGCCGGGCAGGACGACCAGCTCACCGCCGCGCTTGACGCGCTGACCGGGCAGCTCGGCGTGCCCGAGGCGCTGATCTACAACGCGGGGCTGATCCAGCACGACCGGCCCGGCGAGCTGAGCCGCGAGCGGTACTTCGCCGCGTACGCGATCAACGTCCTCGGCGCCATGACCGCCGCCGTCCACCTGGCGCCCGCGATGGCCGAGGCGGGCGGCGGCTCCATCCTGATCACCGGCGGGATGCCGGAACCCGACCCGGCGGCCACCAGCCTGTCGCTGGGCAAGGCCGGGGTGCGGGCGCTCACCAAGCTGCTGGCCAGCGAGTACGGGCCGGCCGGCATCCACGTGGCCACGGTGACCGTGGGCGGCGCCGTGGCGCCGGGAGGCCCGAACGACCCGGATCTTATCGCCGGTCACTACTGGCGTCTGCACACCCAGCTCCCGCAGGCCTGGGAACACGAAGTGGTAGTGGGAGGCAACCAGTGAGCCCGCAGCTGACACGCGGACAGCGCGAATACGCCGGACTGATGGGATCACCGCCGGAAGAAGGGCTGGCCGAGGTCAGGATGCGCTCACCGCAGATGTACGACGCCGTGGTGGAGGCCGCGTTCGGCCAGATGATGGCGCAGGCCGGGCTGAGCCGCACGGCACGGGAGATGACCACGGTCGCGCTGCTCGCGGCCGCGGGCGGCGCCGAACGCCAGCTGGCGACGCACGCCCGCGCGGCGCTGCGGCACGGCGTGGTCCCGGCCGAGCTGCGGGCGCTGTGCGAGCACGTCGCGGTGTACGCGGGCTTCCCGAGGGCGCTGAACGCGCTCGAGGTCATCGACCGCGTGCTGACGCAGGCGGGCGTGCCCGCGCCGCCGGCGCTGCGGCGGGTCCGCCTGGCCGACCACGAGACGGTGGTCGCGCAGGGCGGTGCGGCCGGGCCGGCCGTGGTGCTGATCCACGCGCTCGGGCTCGACTGGCGGATGTGGGCTCCGGTGCTGGAGCGGCTGTCCCCCGGGCGGCGGGTTTTCGCCTACGACCTGCGTGGTCACGGCTGGGCGGCCGGCTCCCCGGTCCCGTTCACCATGGCGGACGCCGCCGCCAACCTGGTCGGCGTGCTCGACGCGCTCGGTCTCGACCGGGCCCACGTGGTGGGCCTTTCCTACGGCGGCGGGATCGCCCAGACCGCGGCCCTGGCCTATCCGGAACGGTTCGAGTCGCTGGTGCTGGCGGCCACCACGGACTACCCGTTCGAGGCGTTCGAGGCGCGGGCCCGCTCGGCCGAGACGGACGGCATGGAGGCCCAGGTCGCCCCCAGCCTGACCCGCTGGTTCACCCCGGCGGCGCTGGCCGCCGGCGGGTGGGGCGTGCGCTACGCGCGCGAGTGCGTGCGGCGCGGCAACCCGGTCGACTGGGCGGCGGCGTGGCGGTCGTTCGAGGGCCTTGACGTCCAGGACCGGCTCGGCACGCTCCGCGTCCGGACCCTGGTCCTGGCGGGCGAGCTCGACGCCTCCACGCCGCCGGAGCTGATGGCCGGCATCGCCGGGCGCGTGCCCCGCGCTGACTACCAGGTGCTGCCCGGCACGCCGCACATGCAGACCCTGGAGCGCCCAGAGCTGGTGGCCGCGGCGCTTAATGAGTTCCTGCCCGCCGGGGCCCTGGATAAGGTGGAAACGTGACACAACAACAGGACGTCCAGCTAGGCGAGGGGGAGACACCCCGCGCGCGGTAAGCCCGCGCGTCCTTTTTCCGGGACGCAGTCCTTAGTTCCTGCGATCCCCTCGGAGTCAGTCCGTTGTTCTCGAGTATTCGTCGTACCCATTACTTGTTCGCTGCCAGCCTGTTCGGCCTGCTCGGCTTTCACGTCGGCGTCTGGGCCGTCCAGCTCGCGCCGCTGTCGGCTGGCCTGCACCTCGACCCCGCGGCGCTCGGCGCCGCGGTCACCGTGGCCGCCTCGGCCGGCCTGGTCACCCTGTTCGCGGGCGGGGCGCTCGCCGACCGGGCCGGCCGCCGCCCGGTCCTGGTGATCGGCTTCGCCGGCACCGGGACAGCGTTCTTGCTGATGGCCCTGGCCGGCCGCTTCGCCACGCTGATACCCGCCATGCTGCTCTACGGGCTGTCGGTCAGCTTCATCGACCTAGGCGCCAACACCGTCGGCTCGGCCTACGAGCAGGCGTACAAGGTGACGGCCATGACCGGCCTGCACGCCTGGTTCAGCGGCGGCGCGCTGGCCGGCGCGATCGGCACCGCGGCCGCGCTGCGCGCCGGGGTCGGCTACCGCGGCGTCTACCTGGCACTCGCCGCCGTCCTGGCGGCCGGGCTTGTGACCGCGCTGCTCGCCGCCATCCCGGCGCCGCCGGGCGGGGCGGCGGGAAGCGAGCCGCGGCCGCGCAGGCCGGGGATCTGGCGGATCCCCGCGGTGCTGTTCGCCATCGCGCTGATCAGCGTGACGTTCTTCGGCGACGGTGCGCTGGAGAGCTTCCTGTCCAGCTACCTCCAGCGCACCCTGGCCGGGGGCGTGCTGCTCAGCGGCATCGGCATCGGCAGTTACCACTTCGCCTCGCTGCTCGGGCGGCTCACCGCCACCGCGGCGCTGCGCCGCTTCGGGGAGCGCCGCGTCGTCATGGCCGCGGGCCTGCTGGCCGCGACCGGGCTGCTGACCGCCGTCACCGCGCCGGACGCGGCCGGCGCCATCGGCGGGCTGCTCCTGGTCGGGTTCGCCATCGCCCCGGTCGTCCCGACCACGCTGTCGCTGGCCGGGCGGTCCGCGCCGGGACGCTCCGGTCAGGCCGTGGCCACGGTCACCGCCGCGGGCTACGGCTCGTTCATCCTCAGCCCGCTCACCATCGGGCTGATCGCCCAGGCCACCAGCCTGCGGCTGGCGCTGGGGCTGCTCGTCCTGACCAGCCTGGCCATCGCGGGCCTGGCGACCCGGTGGCCGGGCGCCAGGCCCGGCCGAGCGCGGTAAGGCGCAACGGCGGAGGGCTGGCCAGCGCCCCGGCAGCTGGCCAGCCCCCGCCGGACCCCCGGTCAGGAGGCGAGGGAGCCCGGAGCGGGCAGCCGGAAGACGCGCCTGCGCGCCATGTCGAGCACGGGGGCGGGCAGCCCGCTGAGGATGGCCAGCCGCCGCGAGTCCTTGCCCGACAGGTAGACGGCCCGGGGCCGCCGTACGGTCAGCGCCCTGGTGATCGTGGCGGCGGCCACGTCGGGCGAGCTGCCGTTCGCCTCCCTGCGCTCCAGGACCTGGAGCATCCCCCCGAAGGCACCCTCGTACAGGGCGCGCGCCCCCGGATCGGCCGCGGCCATGGCGGCGGCCGCGTCACGGGTCACCTTGTCGGCGGCACCGCTGTTGATGGTGGCCGGCTCGACCAGCACCACCCGCACCCCCCATGGGGCCAGTTCCTGGCGCAGCGCCTCGCCGAGCGCGGTCAGCGCGGCCTTCGCCGCGTCCAGCGGGCCGGCGAACGGCGGGCTGAAGCGGACCCCGATCGTGCTGACCATCACGATGCGGCCGCGCGCCCGGCGCAGCGCGGGCAGCATGGCCTGGGTGACAGCGAGCTGACCGGTCACGTTCACGTCCAGCTGCCGGCGGAACGCGTCGAGCGGCACCAGCTCGGCCGGACAGGCCAGGCCGTAGCCGGCGTTGTTGACCAGGCCATCCAGGCCAGCCAGCCCGGTGTGCTCCTCGACGGCGGCGGCCGCGGCGGCGATGTGGCCGGGCTCGGTGACATCGAGGATGAGCGGGGTGATCTCCCCGCCCTCGCCCGCGGCGGACCGGGCCAGCCGTTCGCCATCGGCCGGCTTGCGGACGCCGGCGTATACGTGCTGGCCGGCCGCGGCAAGCCGGAGCGCCGTGGCGCGGCCGATTCCGGACGAGGAGCCGGTGACCAGGGTGTGTTTTCGTGCGCAGTTCATGAATCCTCCGTATCTGGGGCGGTGGCCTGCGGTCCGGCTGGTGAGCCCATCACCTGGTAGAGCACCCGGAGCAGGCCGAGCCAGCCGGTGAAGCGGAGTACGGTGTCGTCTCCGCTGACCCGGATGGTCCCCGCGGGCGGGTCAAGGGCGTCTAGCGCAATACGGACCTCCACCCGTTCATCGTGGCCGGGCCGCCCGCCCGCAACATCGGCTAACTGGCCGATGTCCGTCCGGTCCGCGCCGACGCAGGCTGAAAACGTCATCGCACATACAGATTGAGAGGAAGCGATACCCGTGCGTCTGCTCGTAACCGGAGGGACCGGTGTTCTCGGACAAGCGTTCCTGCCGCTGGCGCGGGCCCAAGGGCACCAGGTGAGCGCCCCGGGCCGGGCCGAACTCGACCTGTTCGATCCGGCCGCCGTGGGCGCGTCGATGGGCGGCGTGGACGCGGTGCTCCATCTGGCCACGCGCATCCAGCCGCTGGAGAAGATGGGGCAGCCAGAAGCGTGGCGGGACAACGACCGGCTGCGCGCCGAGGCCTCGGCCATCCTGGTCGACGCGGCGCTGGCCGCCGAGGTCAAGGCGTACATCCAGCCGACCGTCACGTTCGTCTACCCGGACGGCCAGCCGGCCTCGGAGGAGACGAACATACTCCAGGACGTCCCGGTCATCATGCGCTCCGCGCTGACCGCCGAGGAGCAGGCCGCCAGGTTCGCCGCGGCCGGGCGGCACGGCGCGGTGCTGCGCCTCGGGCTGCTCGACGGCCCGGGCACCGGCCACGACCAGCCGAACCCGGCCCTGGGCGCCTCGCTGCACACCGAGGACGCCGGGCGCGCGCTGCTCGCCGCGCTCACCGTCCCGAGCGGCATCTACAACGTCTGCCGCGACGGGGAACGGGTCAGCAACCGCAGGTTCACCGAAACCGCCGGCTGGCGCCCGCAGCGTTAACCGCAACCACACGGAAAAGGAAAGAGGAAATCGTCATGTCCGCCAGAACCGACCACGGGGCGCGAGCGGGAGCGATAGGCCCGCGCGCTGTCGGATCCGGCACCACGAGCCCGCCCGGCCACCGCCTCGGCGCGGCCCTGGCCGTCATCGCCACGGTACAGCTGATGGTGGTGCTCGACGGTACAGTAAGAGTTCTCAAACAGGCGTCGATGCAGATTAGGGAGCATAGCCATGCGACAACCCCGTCGACAGGGGGGGTTGCCGACGGGGTTGCCCACTACCCGTTGTACCTCAAACCGCCAAGATCAGGGCAAACGGGGAGTCTGCGGCGTGGCCACCTCATGACCCGGAGACTGCCTCTGTTCCCTCCGGCGCGCTACCTCGGCCTCAAGCGCTTGGAGTTGGACTGAGGCACGGATGTGACGCTCTCCGTCAGGTGCGTGCGTGGTTCGCTGTCGGTCATCTGTCCGGCTGGCAGTTGCATGTGCGCGACCCCTGTTTCGAGCGGCCGGGCCCCCGCGGTCCGAGCGGCCACGCCCACTCGAGCCCTCACCAATTCCCAACCCCCCGCTCCCATCACACCAGCACCAGCACCCCGCGCTGCCGAACCGCAACAATGTGACATTGATGCGGTCAGGACCGCTACGATGTGACATCGTTGCGGTTCCCGCCGCGCCGGGCGCCCCGGCCCGGCGATGCCCGCGTGATCGGCGATGCCCGCGTGATCGGCGATGCCCGCGTGAGCCGTGGTGCGCAGGCAGCCAGCCCGCCCGTTCGGCTGGAAAAGACCACAACCCAGCATGAACCCGCCCCTCCCCCGCCAGTCCCCGCACAGCGCACCCGCACCAGCCCGGCCACCCGCCACGACCAGCGAGACACGCCCTAATCCGCCTCGGCGGCCGCCTGCCGCAGCAGGCGCCAGAGCTCCTCGACGTCGGACCGTTCGGTCCTCTCCGCCCCGATCGAGACCCGCACCGACCACACGCCGTCCAGCAGCGACGGGGTGACCAGCGCCGCGCCCGAGCCGTTGACCGAGTCCACCCACGCAAGCGTGTGCGCGTTCAGCCCGTCGGCGTCCAGCCCGGCCGGCTCGTGCCTGAGCACGACGGTCTGCAGGACGACCGGGGCCAGGACCCGCCAGCCGGGAGCCGCTTCGACCTGCCCGGCCAGCCAGCGGGCGTTGTCCAGGTCCCGGCGCAGCCGGGCCCTGATGGCCTCGACCCCGTCCAGCCGGAGGTGGAACCACAGCTTGAGCGCGCGGAACCGGCGGCCGAGCGGGATGCCCCAGTCCTTGTACTGGGTCACCTCGCCGTCGACGGCGGAGCGGAGGTAGGACGGGTTGGTCGACATGACCCGGATCAGGTGGGCCGGGTCGGCCACGTACAGCAGCGAGCAGTCCAGCACGGTGCCCAGCCACTTGTGCGGGTTCCAGCACAGCGAGTCCGCGCCTTCGACGCCGTCGACCAGCCAGCGCATCTCCGGCAGCAGCAGGGCCGAGCCCGCCATCGCCGCGTCGACGTGCACCCACATCCCGTAACGCCGGGCCACCTGGACGATCTCGGCCAGCGGGTCCACGGCCGTGGTCCCGGTGGTGCCCACGTTGACCACCACCGCGGCCGGCCGCCGTCCGGCCGCCACGTCTTCTTCTAGCGCCGCCGCCAGCGCCTCGGAGCGCATAGCGTACGTGACCGGGTCGACGCCGATCAGCCTGAGGTTGTCCCGTCCGTAACCGGCCAGGGCCACCGCCTTCGGGATCGAGGAGTGGGCGTGCCCGGTGGTGTAGACGGTCAGCGGCGCGCTCTCGGCCTGCAGCCCGCCGCGCGCCTCGGAGTAGTCCGTGGCGCGCTCGCGCGCCGCGAGCAGGGCGACCAGGCACGCGGTGGACGCCGTGTCCTGGATGACGCCCTTCCACGACTCGGGCAGCGCGGTCAGCTCGCGCAGCCACTCGACCACGACCTCCTCGACCTCTGTCAGCGCGGGGGCGGACTGCCAGGTGATGCCCAGCGCGCCGAGCCCGGCGGTGGCCAGGTCGCCCAGCGCCGAGCTGAGGGTCGCGTTGGACGGGAACCAGCCGAAGTAGCGCGGGTGCTGCACCTGCGTCACGCCCGGGACCACGATGGATTCGAGGTCGGATAGGAGGCGGGAGAAGGGTTCGGCCTCCTCCGGGGCTTTGGCTGGCAGCTTGCCGGCCACCTCCCCCGGGCCCACCTGCGCCTGCACCGCCAGCTCCGGGATCCGGGCGCGGTAATCCGCGATCCAGTCGATCAGCTCGTGGCCTGCGGCCCGGAACTCCTCAGGTCCCATACCCCGCAGGTTACCGGGCGGTCAGGCGGGGGACGGCGGGACCGGGATGTTCCGCGCGGCCATGCCGGCTTCGATGGCGGCGACCACCGATTCGACCACCTTGACCCTGGCCCACCGCTTGTCCTCGGCTTCGACCAGCACCCAGGGCGCGGCGGCGTGATCGGTGCGGTCCAGCATTTCCTCCACGGCAGCCTTGTACTGGCGCCGTTTGCCGCGATTGCGCCAGTCTTCGGCGGTCAGCTTCCACGTCTTCAGCGGATCTTGCTCCCGCTCCTTGAACCGCTTGAGCTGTTCGGCGGACGACAGGTGCAGCCAGAATTTGATGACGATCATGCCTTCGTCGGCCAGCGTCCGCTCGAATTCGACGATTTCCCTGTAGGCGCGCCGCCACTGCTTCTCGGTGGCGAATTCCTCGACCCGTTCGACCAGGACGCGGCCGTACCAGGAGCGGTCGAGCACCGCCATGCCTCCCCAGCCGGGCAGCGACGGCCAGAACCGCCACAGGAAGTGGTGGCGCTTCTCGTCGTAGCTGGGCGCGCCGAACTGGGCGACCCGGACGTGGCGCGGGTCCAGCGGCCCGACGAGCCGCTTGATCGCGCCGCCCTTGCCGGAGGCGTCCCATCCCTCGAAGACCACGCAGACCGGCGGCCCGATCTGCGGCTCCTTTCCGATCAGCCCGCCCAGTACCAGCCTCAGCTGCAGCAGCCGCTCCTGGGCCGCGGCGATGCGGGCCTGTTCTTCTCTGGGCGTGAGCTTCAGGCTGAGATCCAGCTCGGCGAGCGCGCCACGCTTGCCAGCCATGCGCGAGGCTCCCCGGCTACTCGGGACGGTGCTGGGGCTCGTCGAGGGCGGCGAAGATCAGGCCGCCGATCATGGCCAGGTTCTTGTGGAACTGGATCCGCTGGAGCTTGCGGGTCGCCGGATCCTCGATCGTCCAGTACGAGTGCCCGGCCAGGGTGGTGGGAATCAGCGAGCCGGCCAGGGCCAGGGAGGCCAGCCGCGGAGCGCGGCCCATCGCCAGCATGGCGCCGCACAGCACCTGGACGGCGGCATTCGCCCGCACCACCAGCTCGTCGTCCTCGGGAAGCGGGGCTACCTTGCGGATCGCGGCCAGCACCGGGCCGGCCTGCTCGACCCGCGCGCCCGGCGCCCGCAGGGCGTCGAAGCCGAGCAGGACATAGGTGGATCCCGTGAAGCCGCGGGCCAGAGGCCGCAGGGGTGCCAGCACGCTCGCGATCGTTGTCATAGCGCCTCGACAGGTGTTCGGAGGACCTTCACTCGTAGGACTGTACGCGCCCGGCTACGGTGTCGGCGGCGGCTTCGCCGCTGCGGACGGCGCCTTCCATGTAGCCGTTCCACTGTGGCGCGCACTCGGCGCCGGCCCAGTGGATGCGCCCGACCGGGGCGCGCCAGGCCTCGCCGTAGGACGTCCAGACGCCCGGGGCGAAGTGCGCGCCGTAGCAGCCGCGGGTGAATTCCTCGGCCATCCAGTCCCGCTCGACGTACCGCGCGGGGCGCGCCGCCGCCTGGCCGAAGTAGCGGACGAAGCAGCCGATGACCGCCTCCTGCCGTTCGGCCTGACCGCGGCGTGCCCACATGCGGGCCTGGTGGCCCTCGAGGAAGCCCATCAAGACACCGGGCCTGCCCGACGGCGGCGAGTTGTCGAAGGTCACCTTCACCGGTCCGGCGTCCGAGGCGGCCTGGCCGTTGAGCCCGGCGTCGCGCCAGAAGGGTTCGGGGTAGATGGCGTACGCCTTGATGACCGAGCCGGCCGGCATCCGCTGAGTGAGCTGATCGCGCCAGGAGGGCAGCGGCGGGTCGTACTCCAGCCGGCCCGCGAGCGTCGGGGGCAGCGTCACGATGGCCGCGTCGCCCTGGTACCGCGACCCGTCGCGGGCGATGACGCGGACCCCGTTCCCGTCGTGCTCGATCCGGCGCACCGGGCGGCCCAGGATGACCTGCTCGCCGAGCCCGGCGGCCATCGCCTCGGCGACGCGGACCGATCCGCCGGTCACCCGGTCCTGCTGCGCTCCCCGGTCCACCCCGATGAGCGTCTCAAGGTCGGCGTTGGAGTGCGTGTAGAACAGCGCGTGCAGCAGCGAGATGTCACTGGCTTCGGCGGCCCATACGGCCTCGCAGGCGACGTGGAAGTAGGCACGTCCCGCCTTGGTGCGCAGGTTGCGCCGGATCCAGCTCTCAAAGGTCTGCCCGTCGAGCACCTCGGCGCCCGGAGTGAGCCACGGCCGCTCCAGGTCGGCGCGCGCGGCGAGCCGGGCGAAGCGCAGCAGGCCCTGGGCGAGGTCCGCGAGGGCAAAGGGCGACAGGCGCGGGACGGCGCCCTTGCGCGGCTTCATCGTGGACCGCTTGCCCTGCAGGTCCAGCAGCAGCCGCCCCTCGTCGTTCCAGGTGCGGAACGTCGACAGCCCGAGCTCGGCGACCAGCTCGTGCATGCGGGTGTGACCCTCGCCGAGCCACTGCCCGCCGAGCTCGAGGGGCGTGCCGTCATCCAGCAGCAGGCCCTCGGTACGCCCGCCGACGCGCTCACGGGCCTCCACCACGGTCACCTCGTGCCCGCGCGCGATCAGCCGCCGGGCGGCGGCCAGTCCGGCCAGTCCGGCGCCGACCACGACAACGTTGCTCATCCGGCCTCCTCGGTCCCGCTCCCTGTCCGCTGGGTATGCGAATGGCCAGGCCCGTTCGGCTTAATTCTTTGCGCGATCCCGGGCATGGGCTCGCGGGTGCAGCATGTCACGATGGCGGCCTGGGAAGGGATGCAATGACGCCAGCTCGCCACCGGAGGGAAGCCTGTGAGAGCCGTGCTGGTCAGCGAGTTCGGCGGTCCGGAGCAGCTGCGGCCTGGCCGGGCTGCTGATCCGGTCGCCGGGCCCGGCCAGATCCGGGTCGCCGTGCACGCGGCCGGGGTCAACCCGGTCGACGCGGGTAACCGGGCCGATGGCAGCTGGGCCGGGCTGCGCGTGCCGTGCATCCTCGGTTATGACATCGCCGGGGTCATCGACGGCGTGGGCTCCGGGGTCACCGGCCTGGCGCCCGGGGACAGGGTCATGGCGATGACGCATTTCCCTGACGGCGCCGGGGGGTACGCCGAGCTCGCCGTCATCGACGCCGCGCTGGCCGCGCCGATCAGCCCAGGGACCTCGTTCGCCGACGCGGCGGCCACGCCGCTGGCCGCCGGAACCGCGCACCTGGTGCTGGCCCGGCTCGGCCTGCCCGCGGGGAGCCGGCTGCTCGTGCTCGGCGCCAGCGGCGGCGTCGGGCTGTTCCTCCTCCAGCTGGCGGCGGCCGCCGGGATCTGGACGATCGGGACTGGCCGCCAGGTGATGCACGCGCAGATGAGCGGCTGCGGCGCCGCGGCCTGCATCGACTACACGTGCGAAGATGTCGCGTCGCGCGCGCTGGCGCTGGCGGGCGGCCCGGTCGATGCCATCGCCGACCTGGCCGGCGGCAGCCTGGCCAAGGCCGCCTGCACCGCGTTGCGGCCCGGCGGGCAGATCGCCGCGATCGCGACGCCGGAACTGGACCTGGACCTGCTGCTGGATGCCAACATCACCTTCCACGGCGTGCTCATCCAGGACGACGGCGACCGCACCAGGGCGCTGGCGGCACTGCTCGGCCGGCGTGCGGTGCGGCCCGTCATCAGCCACGTGCTCCCGCTCGGCGCGGCGGCCGAGGCGCACCGGATCCTGGAAGGCGGGCACGCCGGGGGCAAGATCGTTCTCGACGTCGCGGGCGGCGAGTCGCGTTGAAGGCCGGCCGCCCGGGTCAGCTCAGGCACAGGCAGAAGGGGTGCCCCGCCGGGTCGAGGAACACCCGGAATGACGTGCCGGGCTGGTACTCGTGCTTGGTGGCGCCGAGAGCGATCACCGCCGCCTCGGCGGCGTCGAGGTCGTCGACGACCACGTCGAGGTGCATCTGCTGGGGCACGTCCTGAGCCGGCCATCTTGGCGGGGTATAGGGCTCCACCGGCTGAAAGGAGATGCACTGGCCGTAATCCGCGCGGATCTCGACCCAGCCGGGGGACGAGGTGTCAACCTTCCAGTCCAGCATGGTGCCGTAGAAGGTCGCGAGGGCAGCCGGGTCGGGACAGTCGATGACGATGCTCGGGAAGCGTGCGATGGCCATGCCAGGAACGCTACGTGCAATTGCGGACAATGCACGTCCGCATAGTGCCGCGATCGACAACCAGGGTCGAGGGGTGATCGTACGGTGGTTAGCGTGAGTGAGGGTGGCGCACGGGCCGGCGGTGCCGCGATCGAGGAGCTCGCACGGGAACGGCTCGGCTTCGAGCGGCTGCGTCCGGGACAGCTGCGTGCGGCGGAGGCACTGGCCGGCGGGCGTGACGTGCTGGCCGTGCTGCCCACCGGCGGCGGCAAGTCGGCGATCTACGAGCTGGCCGGGATGCTGCGCGCGGGGCCGACGGTCGTCGTCTCGCCGCTGATCGCGCTGCAGGACGACCAGCTCGCGCACCTGCAGGCGGCCGGCCTGCCGGCGATCGTGCTCAACTCGCAGCAGCCGGCGGGGGCGCGCGCGGCCGCGCTGCTCGCCTCGTGCGACCCGGGCACGTTCGTCTTCCTGTCGCCGGAGCAGCTGGCGAACCCGGAGACCCGGCAGGCGCTCCAGCGGGCGCGGCCCGGGCTGTTCGCGGTCGACGAGGCCCACCTGATCAGCCAGTGGGGCCACGATTTCCGGCCGGACTACATGCGGCTCGGCGCGCAGGCTGAGGCGGTCGGCGCGCCGGTCCGGCTGGCGCTGACCGCGACGGCCGCGCCGCCGGTGCGGGAGGAGGTCATCCGGCGGTTCGGCCTGCGCGATCCCGTGGTGGTGATCGGCGACTTCGACCGGCCGCACATCCACCTGTCGGTGCATCGCGCCCGCACGGTCGCGGACAAGCGGCAGGAGCTAGTCCGCGCGGCGGGCGGATTCGCCGGGCCGGGGATCGTCTACGCGGCGACGCACGCCAGCGCGCAGGCGGCGCACGACGCGCTCGCCGCAGCAGGGGAACGGGTGACGCTCTACCATGCCGGGCTGTCCGGCCGCGAGCGGCGCGAGGCAATGACCGCGTTCCTCGGCGGCCCGGCCCGCGTCATCGTAGCCACGGTCGCGTTCGGCATGGGGATCGACAAGCCGGACGTGCGCTGGGTGCTGCACGCCGACCCGCCGCCCTCGCTGGATGCGTACTACCAGGAGTTCGGGCGGGCCGGCCGGGACGGCGCGCCCGCGGACGCACGGCTGCTGTACCGCTACGAGGACTTCGAGACCGCGCGCTACCTGACCGCGCGAAGTGTCTCCGGCGCGGCCGTCGCCGACGTCGCGGCCGCGCTCGCGGCCGGGCAGTGGGCCGGGCCCGGTACGCGGCGGCAGACGGCCGCGCTGGTCCGCCTGACCGATCTGGGCGCGGCGACGTGGCGCGCGGACGGCGAGGTCCGCTGGGCCGGGACGATGAGCGTCGCGGCCGCGTTGGCCGCCTCGCAGGCGCAGACCGAACGCGAGGACGAGATCGAGGGGACGCGGCTGAGGATGATGCGGCGCTACGCCGAACACGACGGCTGCCGCCGTTCGTTCCTGCTCTCCTACTTCGGGCAGGACTACCCCGGCCCGTGCGGGAACTGCGACAACGACCTCACCGGCGCCGAATCCCCGGTGGCCGGAGCCGCGCGGGCGGGAGCCGCGCGGGCGGGAGCCGCGCAGGCGGGAGCCGCGCAGGCGGAAGCCGCGCCGCCCGAGGTCCCGTTCGCGGTAGGCGCGCGCGTCGTGAGCGAGCGCTGGGGTCAGGGCACGGTGCAGCGCTACGACGGCGACCAGGTCACGGTGCTGTTCGATGAGCACGGCTACCGCGAGCTGTTCGTGCCGGTGGTCCTGCAGCGCGGTCTGCTGCGCCCCGCGTAACGGGGCGTACGCGCCATGCGGACGACACCTGCCCCGGCGCCGTCGCGGCCGGCGATGCCGGGCCGGCTCCGGAGCATGCGGACAGGCCAGGAGCACGATCGCGGCCACGGCCGGCGCCGTATGTCGTGAGCGCATGTCGGCCAGTGCCTCAACAGGACGGGGGAGGAAACGAGCACACGCGCGCAGGACGACGGCACCACCATGGGAGGGCTACGCTGGTTTCATACGGCATCCCACGCGGGATAACTATGAGCCCATGCGATGCCGCGGAGAGGTAGGCGGGCGTGTTCGAGGCCGGGGATATCCGGGAGTGGCGGGGCCACGACGTTGTTGACCCCGACGGTCACAAGATCGGGGAACTGGAGGCCATCTACGTCGACACGAGCACAGACCTGCCGGCGTTCGCCACCGTCACTGTCGGGATGCCGACCCGGCACCGGCTCGTGTTCGTTCCCCTGGCCCAGGCGACCGTGGGTCCCGGGTACCTCAAGGTCGCTCACGACAAGAAGCAAGTGAAGGATTCTCCCTCGATCAGCACCGACGGCGAGCTGCCAGCGGCCGACGAAGAGGCCATCTTCAAGCACTACGGCCTGACATATCAGGCAGGCGCCGGCGGTGAACGCCAACTGGCCCGCCGCTGACCAGTACGACTGAGCGGAGCATCAGATGCTTGCCCTCTTCCTACTCCTCGTGATCGTCGCGATCGTGCTCGGCATCGTGGGTGTCGTGGCTAAGGGCCTGCTGTATTTGCTGATCATCGGCATTGTCGTGTTCCTTGGTGCCCTTCTCCTTGCTGCCCTGCGAATGCGGCGTCGGCCCGGGAAGTCCCAGGCGCGGTAATTCCTCACCAAACTCGGAACGGAGGACGTACCGCCTCCGGAGCCGTGAGCTGACTGGTCACCGGTTGTACGCTTGCCGCGTGACGGAGCCGCGCAGGGTGCTCATCGGGTGGGATCACGGCGCCCGCGGCATCTGGTGGGTACTCACCAAGGAGGAGAAAGAGGCCCCGGCTCCGCCTGGCCGCTGGAGCGGCGCTCCGCCATCAAGCTGGCACGGCCGCCCGAGGCCATGGGGCGATCGGCTGAGCGGCGAGCTGCTAGATGACCTGCAAGCATGGAACGACGCCTGCGCCGCAGATGGCGCCGATGCCCAGGCGCTGCAAGAGCGCGGCCGCGAGCTAGCGATCCGGGTCCAGGATGAGCTGGGAACAGACGGCTGGGAAGTGCTCTACCAGATGGACGGGCGGATGCTCAGGGTGCATCCGGCAGGCAGTTGGCCGGTCGAATCGTGGACGCAAGAACTGCTGGGTTACCGCAGCAGGTCGCCTGAGGCAGCTACCTGACTTAGGGGCGCGGTTCGTAGGTGAGCTTGACGATTCCCCTGGACAAACTCTTTGTCGTGACGAGCCTGAGGTTGGCGTCGAACCGCAACGATGTGACAGTGATGCGGTCAGGGCGCGTCAGTTAACACGCGGGTTTGATCTCGGGCGCGAGCGGGCGGGGCGGTAGCCGCGGCGGCGGTGCGCGGCGGCGGTTCTGGGTCGGCGGTTCCGGGTCGGCGGTTCTGGGGCGGCGGTTCTGGGGCGGCGGTTCTGGGTCGAAGTGCCGGTGGTCCGGTTCTAGCCGGACCGGCGGCACATCGACCCAGCGGTTAGCACATCTGGGCGCCAGAAATCGCAGCCCGCCGGCCCTGCGCCTGGGGCCTGGGGCACGAGTGACCCTGAGTCGCCCGGGTTCACCACTTCATCGGGCACACGGCGGGCACGGCCAGAGCGGCTGGCAGTAAGGTTCGAGGCTGTGCGGATTCTCGTGCTTGGCGGCACGTCTTTTGTGGGCCGTGCCATAGTGGAGGACGCGCTGCGAACCGGGGCCGAGGTGACATTGTTCGGCCGGGGAAAGACCGCGCCTGACCTGTTCCAGGACCTGACGCGGCTGACCGGCGACCGGGATACCGGCGACTATGCGGCGCTTGGCACCGGCAGCTGGGATGCGGTCGTGGATGTCAGCGGCTATGTCCCCCGCCACGTGGGCCAGGCGATGGATGCGCTGGGCGAGCGGGCCGGACGGTACCTGTTCATCTCCAGTCACGCGGTGTACCAGCTCGACGGGATAGAGCCGGGCTCCACCGAGGACACTCCGCGGCGGCCGCCCGTCCGGGACACCGAGGAACTCACCGGCGAAACCTACGGCCCGCTCAAGGTCGCCTGCGAAGACGACGTGGTGGCCAGGTACGGCGCCCGGGCGACGATCGTGCGGCCGGGAAAGGTCGCCGGGCCGCACGACTGGCAGCCTGGGTTCACATACTGGGTACGGCGCGCTGCCCGGGGCGGCCGGGTGGCAGTGCCCGGCGACCCGAAGCAGCCGGTTCAGATCGTGGACTCGCGAGACCTGGCGCGCCTGGTCGTGCAACTGCTTGCCGACGACCGTCCCGGCGCATTCCACGCGGTCGGCCCCGCCACGCCGGTCACGCTGGGCGAGCTCGTCCGGACCTGCGCCCGGGCAGCCCATGCCGAGGTCGAAATCGTCCCGGTGCCGCTCAATCTGGCACCGCCGTTCTTCCCGCTGCTCAGGACGAACTGGCCATCGCAGCAGCGCAGCCCGGCGCGTGCCAGAGCGGCAGGCATGTCCGCTACCCCGCTGGAGGTCACGGCGGCCGATGTGCTGACCTGGGACCGCCAGGGCGGCGAGCCGCCGCTGACCGGTGGCTTCACCCCCGAGCAGGAGCAAGCGGTCCTCGCGCGACACGACAGCAGCGCAGCGGGGGCATCCGGAACATAATGGCCAGGTGCCATCGGTGACGGAGGGCGAGGCGCAGGAGCGGGCTGAGCTGCTGACGGATATCGGGTACGACGTCTTCCTGGATCTGGCGGCGACCCCGGCCAGTTCGCAGACGCGGGTCAGGTTCCGGTGCCGGCGCCCAGGGGCGGACACGTTCGCCCAGCTTGACCTGGCCGCGGCAGGCGAGGTGCGGCTGAACGGGCAGCCGCTGCCGCCGCCGGATGGCGGGCGGGTGCCGCTGCCTGGACTGGCCGCGGAGAATGTGCTGGTCGCCGGCGGCGTGATCGCCGACGTCGGGGGGATGGACCCGGGGCTGATCCGGTTCACCGATCCGGCCGACGGGGCCTGTTATGTGCTCGCCGACGGGTTTCCCGATCAGGCGGCGCGGCTGTTCTGCTGCTTCGACCAGCCGAGCCTGCCGTGCGAGGTGACGCTCACCGTCCGGGTGCCGCCAGGCTGGCATCCCCTGGGCAACGGCCGGGCCCATGACGGCGGCGACGGGGTGTGGCGCTTCGGCACCGTGACCGGGATGCGGCCGCACCTGTTCACCGTGTGCGCCGGGCCTTACCACCAGGTCTGGGCGGGCGGCGGGCCCGGCGTCTCGGTGCGGGCGTGGCGGCGGGCAGCGCTGTCGCAGTGGGATGAGGCGCTGGGACGGTTCGCCGAGACGGCCGTGCGAGCCCTGCGGCATTACGAGAGAGCGCTCGGCACGCCGTGCCCGTATCCCGGGTACGACATCGTGTTCGTGCCCGAGCTCACCGCGCAAGCCGGCAGCGTGCCCGGGCTGATGTGCGTGAGCGAGACCCTGCTGGCGCGGATGTCCGATCCTGATGACGACTTCGTGGCCGTGGTGTGCGCGCATGAAGTGGCGCACCTGTGGTTCGGCTCGCACGTGACCATGCGGTGGTGGGATGACCTCTGGCTGGATGAGGCGCTGGCCACGTACCTGAGCGTCGAGTTCACCAGCGGCTGGGCCGGGTTCGGCTACCGGGAGAAGGCGAGGGCGTACCGGGCGGACGAGCTGCCGGGACGGCTGCCGGTATCTTCCCCCGTGGCCAGCTCGGCGCAGGCGCTGAGCAGGTTTTCCGCGCTGACGTACAACAAGGGCGCGGCGGTCATCAGGCAGCTCAGCGCGCTGATCGGCGAGGATGCGCTGCGCGCCGGGATGCGGGACTACCTGGCCAGGTTCGCGGGCGACTGCGGGACGTCCGAGGATCTGGTGACATGCTGGTCACGGGCATCGGGACGGGATCTGGCCGGGTGGGCGGACGCGTGGCTGCGCAGCGAGGGCGCGCCGGCGCTGCGGGCCGCATTCGCCGCCGGGCCGGGCCCGCTGGACGGGCCGGGCCCGCTGGACGGGCCGGGTGCGTCGCTGGTGGTCACGCAGGATCCGCCCCGCAGTCAGCTGGTCAGGATCGGGCTCTATGCCCGGGCCCAGGGCGGCGGAGGGCTGCGGCGCCGGCAGCTGGTCGAGGTGGATCTGGCGGGCGAGCGGGCGGTGGTGCCGGTCGCGTTCGGTCCCGGGGAAGCGGTACCGGATCTGGTGATGGCCAACGACGGCGACCTCGGCTATACGCGGATCGTGTTCGATGAGCGGTCATGGCAAGCGCTCGCCGCGGCTGCGCTCCAGGTGGACGACCCGGTCACCGAGGCGGTTTGCTGGACCGCTGCCTGGCAGCTGGTGACGGGCGCCCGCCTGCCGGCAGCGTCATTCGCTGACCTGGTGATAAGGCGCCTGGCTGATGGCCAGGCCGGGCTGCCGGCAGCCGGCGCGGAAGTGCTGCTCGACCGGGCGGTCAGCTCCGCCGACGTCTACGCGCCCGCCGACCGCCGGGCCGGACTACGGGAGCAGATCGCGGACAGCACGCTGGCCGCGGCGGCCCGCGCCCGGCCAGGGAGCCCGATCCAGCGCTCCCTCGCCGCCGCGTTCGCGGCCAGCGCGCATCGCGGCGACCAGCTTGACCTGCTGACCGCCTGGCTGGACGGGAACCAGGCGCCCGACGGGATAGCGGTGGACGGGGAGCTGCGGGCCCGGGCCCTGTTCACCTTGTCCGCCCGCGGGCGGGCCCGGCAGGCCGACATTGACGCGCTGCCCGAGCTTGACCGCGCCAATGGCGCAAGATACCGGGCGATGTGCCTGGCGATGCGGCCGGATCCGCAGGCCAAGGAGGAAGCGTGGACATCGGTGATGTCCGGCACGGCCACCGGACGGCTCGCGGAGGCGACCGCGCAGGGTGTGTGGGTGGCCGGGCAGGAGCAGCTGATGGCCGGCTACCGGAGCCGGTACTTCGGCGAGGCCCTGCATGCGCTCGCCTGGATGAGCAACTGGCCGCAAGAACGGCTCGGACGGCTGCTGTTCCCGTCGACGCTGTGCGATGCCGCCACCGTGGCAGCAGCCGAGGCCGCGCTGGCCAGCGGGGCTTTGCCTGAAGACCTGCGCAATGCCGTTGCGGAGCAGGCTGCCATCGTCCGCGAGGTGATCGCGTCGCGCGGAGGCACCCCGTGAGGATCGTGCGGCAATCGTTCTTATTCCCGCGGGGGTGCTGCGGGCTGGCGGGGACACCCTCGTGCCGCTAGCGTCGATTCCAGGTATCCAGCGAAGAAGGCGGTTGACATGGCGCGGACCACCACCCTGCGGGACCTGATGGGACTGAGCGATCAGGCGACGGCTCTCCCGCAGACAACGCTGATCATGATCGACTGCCAGAACACCTACCGTCAGGGCATCATGCAGCTGGAAGGCGTCGAAGCCGCGCTGGCTGAGGCGGCGCGCTTGCTCGCCCGCGCGCGGGCGGCTGGCATTCCGGTCTTCCATATCATGCACGACGCCGGCGAGGGTTCCCCGTACGACGTGCATGCCGAGATCGGGCAGATCAGCGACCAGGTGGCTCCTGTTCCTGGCGAGCCCGTCATCGTCAAGAACTACCCCAACTCGTTCGTCGGGACAGACCTTGACGCCCGGCTTCGCCAGGCACCCGGCCGCGAGCTGATCCTGGCCGGGTTCATGACGCACATGTGCGTCAACTCGACCGCGCGCGGCGCCTTTAACCTCGGCTACCATCCGACCGTAGTAGCCAGCGCCACTGCCACCAGAGCGCTGCCCGGACCTGACGGCGTTGCGGTGCCAGCGGCGGCGCTGCAAGCGGCCAGCCTCGCCGCGATCGGCGACCTCTTCGGCGTTGTAGTGAGCAGACCCGACGACATACCGGACTGAGACCCGGCGCGGCTGGTCAGCTATCCCTAGGCCAGCAGCTTCCTGACTCAAACTGGACCACTAAATCGCCATGAAATCGGACCTTACCAGCGTGCCGGCTGGGTTCTACTGTGCGTGTTATGAGCACATTGACGCAGCCGCAGCCCGGTACCGCGGTTCCGGCCCGACTCCTCAGCGTGCCGCTGGCAGTCACGTTCCTGGCCGAGTTCACCTCGCTCACCAGCTTCTTCCTGCTGCTGTCGGTGATGCCGATGCTGGCGGCGGCGGCTGGCGCCGACAGCTCCGGTGCCGGGCTGATCACCGGGTCCCTGCTGCTCGGCACCGTGGCTGCCGAGGTCGTGGCCGCGGCAGCGATCAGGCGGTTCGGCTGCCGGATGGTGCTTGCGGCCGGAGCCGTGCTGCTCGGCGCGCCGGCCCTGGCCATGCTCGCACGCGAGCCCCAGGCCGTCATGGTGAGCGTCAGCGTGGTGCGCGGGCTCGGCTTCGGCTTGTGCGGCGTGGTCACCGGCACGCTCACCGCCAAGCTGCTGCCTCCCGAACGGCGCGGTGAGGGGCTCGGCCTGCTCGGCATCGTCTCCGGCGTCCCGGCAGTTGTCGCGCTGCCGGCCGGGGTCTGGCTCGCCGGGCACCACCTGCCCGCCGCGGCCGCGGCGATGGCGGCCACTGCCGGCCTGCTGCCGCTGGCGGCGATCCGCTGGCTGCCGGGCGGGCGCGAGGCACGCCGTACCGCCCGCGCCAGGCGGATGCCGGGCGTCCGCAGCTCCGGGCGGATGGCGGGCGCCGCGCTGCGGCTGCCGCTGATCTTCGCCGCCGCCACCATCGCGGCCGGCGTGCTGGACTCGTTCCTGCCGCTCGCGAAGGGGGTCCCGAGCAACCTCGCCTCGGCCGCCCTGCTCGTGCAGGCGATCGCCGCCACGCTCAGCCGCTGGCAGGCCGGCAAGCACGGCGACCGGTACGGTCACGCCCGGTTGCTCATCCCGGCGCTCGCTGTGGCGGGGCTCGGCATGGCCGCGATGATCGTGCTGGCCTCGCCCGTGGTGATCTTCGCAGGAATGGTGCTGTTCGGCACCGGGTTCGGGGTGATCGAGAACGCGACGTTCGCGCTGCTGATCGAGTACCTGCCTGAGGCTAAGGCCAGCGCGTTGTGGAACCTCGCCTACGACGCCGGGTACGGCGCGGGCCCGGCCGTCTTCGGCCTGATCTGCGTCCGCACCGGCTACCCGGCGGCGTTCGGCCTTACGGGCGCGTTGATCCTCGCCACAGTCCCGGTCGCCTTGCGCGAGCGGAAGGCCGTGGCCAGCGTTGCACGCCCAGTGTGACCACGTCCTGAGCTCTGCGCTCAACAGGCCAGCGGTCAGTCGTCGGCGCTGCTTCTTAGGCTGCGATAAGGAACTTCTTCGGCCAGCCTGAGTCCCGCTTGGTTCCCTTGGGGCAAGCCACGAACCGAGGAGGATTCGCATGCGCAACCGAACCAGGATGATTGCCGCCGCCGCAGCGGTCACCGCGGCTGTCGCCGCGGGCAGCACCGCCGCGGTGGCGTCGGCGACAGGCGGCAAGCCCGGCGCCCCCGCAAAGACCACGTCCGCCAGCGAGAAGCCGGGCCATGACGCGATCGTGGCCGCGGTGGCCAGGGACCTGCACGTCAGCACGGCCCGGGTCGGCGCGGCGCTCCAGCCGCTGTTCGCGGCGGGTCATGCCGACACGTCGTCGCCGGCCTTCGCGGCGGCCGCCCGTTCGCTCGGCGTCAGCACCCAGCAGCTGAACACTGCGCTCGCGCACGCCAAGCAGAGCCTGGCCGGAGGCTCGCACGCCAAGCAGGGGCCGGCCGCTCCAAGGCCGCTCCGGCTGGCTCCAAAGCCGCTCCGGCCGGCTCCAAGGCCGCTCCGGCTGGCTCCAAGGCCGCCGAAGAGCGGCAGGGCCACGACGCGATGGTGGCGGCGGTGGCCGGGGAGCTGCACGTCAGCACGGCCCGGGTCAGCGCGGCGCTCCAGCCGCTGTTCGCGGCGGGCCAGGCCGACACGTCGTCGCCGGCCTTCGCGGCGGCCGCCCGTTCGCTCGGCGTCAGCACCCAGCAGCTGAACACGGCGCTCATGCACGCCAAGCAGAGTCTGGCCCAAGGCAGCTGACGTCATCGGAGAATGCCGGTTAAGGAACGTGCGCGATACTGGCCTGGTGCGGGTCCTCGTGGTCGACGATGACGAGGCGGTACGCAGCGCGCTGACCCATGCGCTGCACCGTGACGGCTACGACGTGTCCACGGCGGACGACGGCGCCACCGCGCTGGCCGCGCTGCTGCGGAACCGGCATGATGCCGTCGTGCTTGACGTCCTCATGCCCGAGCCGGGCGGGCTCGAGGTGTGCCGCGTGATCAGGGCGCGCGGCGACGACACCCCGATCCTGATGCTGACCGCGCGAGATCTGGTTTCCGACCGGGTCGCCGGGCTGGACGCCGGCGCCGACGATTACCTGGCCAAGCCGTTCGCGCTCGAGGAACTGAGGGCGCGGCTGCGCGCGTTGCTGCGGCGCAGCGGCGCGGGCGCCGGCCTGCTCCGGTTCGCCGACGTCGAGCTCGATGTCGCGGCACACCAGGCAAGTCGCCGCGGGGAACGGCTGCCGCTGACCAAGACCGAATTCGCGCTGATCGAATTGTTCCTGCGTAACCCGGGCCGGGTGCTTTCCCGGACCCAGATATTCGAATCGGTGTGGGGGTACGACTTCGGCCCGGAATCGAACGGGCTGTGGGTCTATATCGGCTATTTGCGGCGGAAGATGGGCGAGCCGCGGCTGATCCAGACCGTCCGCGGGATCGGCTACGTGCTGCGAGAACAGGCATGAGCCTGCGCACCAGGGTCGCGATCGCAGTCGGCGCGGTCGTCTTCGGCGCGCTGGCGGTCGTGGCGGCGGTTGTCTATCCGGCGGTCGGCGCGAACCTGCGCGGGCAGGACGACGGCTCTCTGGTACAGGTAGCCCAAAACGCGCAGACTATAGCGGCCAAGCTCAAACAGGCCCATACCGTCGGGCAGCTGGTCCCGTTCGGCAGTACGCAGCTGCAGATCCTGCCCGATGCCACGGTCGGCCCTGTGAACGGGTTCGTCGGCGTCACCGGTCACGACGTCCAGGTGGCGGACGGGAACGCCAAGCCGTATTTCCAAGACGAGGCCTACGGAAAGGTCGTCTACCGCATTTACACCATGCAGTTTCCTGGGCAACCCGGAGTTCTGGTCCGCGTCGCCCGGCCCGCGTCGGATGCGACATCGACTCAGACCTCGCTCGGCTGGCTGCTCGCCGTACTCGTGCCGGTCGGCGCGATCGGCGCGGCGGTGCTGGCGCGGCTGGCCGCGGGCCGGGTGTTGCGCCCGGTCGGCCGGCTGACCGAAACCGTCGAGCGGATCAGGGCTACCGGCGATCTCAGCGCGCCGATCGAGACGCCAGGTCAGGACGAGATCAGCCGGCTCGGGCAGGCATTCGCCGCGATGACGGCCGCGCTGGACGAATCGGCGGGCGCGCAACGCCGGCTGGTCGCCGACGCCTCACACGAGCTGCGCACCCCGCTCACCAGCCTGATCACCAACCTCGAACTGCTCGCTGAACAGCCGGATGACCCCAACGCGCCGGCGCTTGCCGCGGCCGCGCTAGCCGAGGCGGACGAACTGCGCGTGCTGGTCAACGACCTGGTCGAGCTCGCGCGTGACGGGCGGGCCTCGTTCCACATCGAAGACGTCCGGCTGGACCTGGTCGCGGAACGAGTCGCAGCGCGGGCCGCCGGCCGGGCGCCGGGACTGCGGTACGAGCTCGATTTCCGGCCGACACTGGTCCTCGGCGACCCGGACGCGCTGGAACGGGCGATCGGCAACCTGGTCGACAACGCGCTGAAATGGAGCCCGCCGGATGGCCGCATCCGCATCTCGGCAGCCGGCGGGACGGTCGAGGTCAGCGACGACGGGCCGGGCATTCCCGCGGACGACCTGCCATACATCTTCGACCGCTTCTACCGGTCCGCAAAGGCGCGGGCACTGCCCGGCTCGGGCCTCGGCCTCGCGATCGTGCGCAGGATTGCCGACATGCACCACGGAACCGTCGAAGCGATTCCGCTGCAGCAAGGGGTGAAATTCCGCATCAGCGTGCCGGAGACCGTCGTCGACCCGCCCACCCCAGAACGGACCCCGCTATGTAGCTGACCGTGCCGTTCCCGCCCCCGCGACCGGTCGACGATAACCCGGACCTCCCTGATTCGTAAGCATTCAGGGCCTGACCCGGCCGACGGCAATCCCCGGGACAGCCGGCGGCGACAATCGGTGCCTGCCGCCGCGTCCGCCTCAGCTGAGCTGAGGCGCGGCGGCCGGTCTTAGCCGGTCAGCGGGGCTGGATCTCGCCCATCGGGCCGAAGCCGTCATGCGGGGTGTCGATGTAGATAATCTGCGGCTGCGCGGCCACCAGATCGGGTGCGGTGCCGAAGAACTTCTTCACGTAGGGATGCCTGACGTGCGCAGCGCCCGCCTCGGCATCGGCGAAGCCCTCGATGCAGACGAACTCGTTGCCGTCGGTCAGACTCCGGGCAAACTGGAAGAACAAGCAGCCGTCCTCGGAGTTGACGTCCTTGGCGTAGGAGTCGGCCAGCGCCAGCCACTCGTCCATCTTCTCGGGCCGGATCCGCATCTTGATGTTGATCAGGATCATGGGGTCCCCTCCTGCTAGGTGACAGTCGTCATCATCGTGGTGCGATCCCCAGCGACCGTCAACTGCACCGCATCGCCCGCCTGGGTGCCTGGCACGCGAGAGCGTGGCGATGGCTGAGGTCAGCGCTGGCGGATGGCTCTGTGCAGGTGCTGCTTCAGCAGGTGAGCGACAGGCCCGGCGCGGCGCTAGTTCATCGCCTCGACCAGCTCCGAGCGCCAGGCAGGGGCCTCGAACGCCCGGGGTAGTAACGCGTCTCCCTTGCGATCAGCCCGTGGTCGTCCATCTCGAAGATGACGACGGTCTGCCACCGGTCGTTGTCGCCGTAGTCGATATCCGCCTCGGCTACCCACACGCTCCTGGCACCGGTCACCCTGCGCACGGTCACAGCCGGCGGCCCCGCGGGAAACACCTCCTGGAGTCTGCGCAGCGCGTCGCGGCCGCGGATCCGCTCGCCCGACTGCGGCATTTCCATCACGAAGTCGGGGCGGCGCAGCAGGTACTCCCTCTCCGGAGAGAGGCCGCCGTATCCGCCCAGCCCGAGCATCCGTTCCAGGCCCTCCCGCATGGCGGCACGGTGAAAGCCGCGTGGCGAAAGCGGTACTGATCAGTTCGGTGCCGCCCCTTATGGTGCAGACCGACGCCAATCCCGGCGGCCTGCCGAAGAGCGTGTTCGACGATCTCCAGGCCCAGCTGGCCGCTAACCGGTCCGAGTTCTACCGGGCCCTGGCGTCGGGCCCCTTCTACGGCTTCAACCGGCCCGGCGCGCAATCCTCCGAGGCGATCATCGAGAACTGGTGGCGCCAGGGAATGATGGGCGGAGCCAAGGCACACTACGACGGCATCGTCGCCTTCTCCCAGACCGATTTCACCGAGGACCTCAAGAAGATCACGGTGCCGGTCCTGGTGATGCACGGCGACGACGACCAGATCGTTCCCTATGCCGACTCCGGACCGCTGTCCGCGCGGCTCGTGCAGAACGGGACGCTGAAGACGTACCACGGATTCCCCCACGGTATGCCGACCACCCAGGCCCCGACGATCGACGCTGACCTGCTGGCCTTCGTGCAATCCTGACCGGACTGCCCGCAGGACACCGATCCGCATGCGCGCCGGCGGCGGTCCTTGCGGCGCTCCCGCTCGGCCTGCCGGCCCGTCCCGCACGCAGCATCCAGGGCCTGTCCAGGCCCGAACCGGCCGAGGATCTTACAGCGATCAGGTGCGGTCCTGGTTCCGGGAGAACCGCATTGCACCCCAGAACCTTTCGGGAGTGTCCGGACGGGCAACCTCGTCAAGGTGCAGCGTGATCGTGGGATCAGGCGGAAGTCCTAGCCTGCGGCGCAGCCGTGGACTCTCGGCCGGAGTGACATCGAGCCGGTAGCCGACGAGTATGCGGGTTTGCGGATCCGCAAGGCGAAGATGCTCCAGTGAGACCGGCACTTCGGGAAGCTCCGATACCCTGAGGAGTTCGTCGTCTGATGTCAGCTCCGCTATCTCGCGGATGTCCTCGCGGGACTTCGGCGTCAGGCGGGTCGTGGTTTCATGGACGCCACCGGTCCGCTGGAGTATGTCTCCAAGAACAACACCCGGTTCAGCGCGCATGTCTTGCTCGATTCCGGCGGGCCGGTATCTGCTAGGGCGCCACGTGATCGCCCTCTGATAGTTCTTCATCATCGGATGATCAGGCCTAAGGACCTCCGCGTACGTTCTGAAGGTCGCCATCGGGCATCACCTGGACTGCTTTCCTCACGTGAAGTATCAGGCGCCGCGCGACTGCTGCCCGCACCTGCGGCCGTGTCCAGTCTGTCACGTACCTGGCGGGCATTGAACCGCTGCGCCTATCCCGGCATCTGAACCCCGCACCGTCGTCTGCCTGCTGATGGCGGGGAGCAGCCGGGCGGCAGGGTCACCCTTGGGCGGGAATCTCCCGGATGCCGAGTTGCTGGAAGAACAGCAGGCTGTCCGCGTTGGCCCAGTACTCGGCGAGCATGCCGTCGTCGATGCGCAGGGTGTCGGTGCCGGTGAAGGTGACCTCACGGCCGACCGCTTCGGGCGACGCGCCGGGGAAGCCGCCGCGGTAGGTTCCGCGTGCCTTCCACCGCACGACCATGTGCTTCTCATCGGTGATCGGCCCGACCTCGATGACGAAGGCCAGGTCGGCAAGGATGGCGTGGATGCCGCTGACCCACCCGTTGAGGGCCTGGCGGCCGCGAACCTGGTCGGTTCCCGTCCCGGTCAGCGGCGCCGCGTGGGCGACGAAGTCCTCGGCGATGATCTTCTCGGTGAGGTTGAGGTCGCCGTTCCACAGGTCCTTCCACGGTTCGGCGAGCGCGGCGTTGGCTGCATTGGACATGACGGGTTCCTTCCAGCGGGGGGCGTTCTGGCTGCTGCACGCGGTTGGAACCAGCGCCAGCCAGCTAGTTACGAAATGTTCGTTTCGTTACAGGCTCTAACAAGAGCATGTACCTGTTACGCTATGCCTGTCAACTCCGGACGGGAGGATTCGTGCCAGCTATGCCCGCACCCGAGCCGCCACCCCGGCCGGGCGGCCGCCTCCCAGCTTTCGGCCTGGGCTCACAAACACAGCCTCGAGGCTGACCCGGCGACCGCCCTCCGCGCCGTCCTCGCCTGGAGCCGCCTGCACGGCTTCGTCAGCCTCGAAATCACCGGAAACCACGCTTCCCGGATTCGAGGGCTCTGGCACGTCTGAGTAAAGGGTTCATCTGCGAGTCGCAGACTGGTGCGCCCGTCCGGCCGGGTCTACGATCTTTAGACCGCAGTGGTCTCCAGCCCTTTGCCTCTTGCCTCGCCCACATCGGCAGAAGCCGCCGGGCGTCATAGGGACTGGCAGGTGATCCCTTCGCCTGTTCCCACCGGAGGGGAATCTCGATGACGCTGTACATGTACCAGGCCTCCTATACCGCAAAGTCGATGGCGGCTCAGCTCACGGAGCCGCACGACCCCATGGAAGCGATCGGGCCGACACTGGAGGACCTGGGAGCCACGATCTTGGTGGCTGGCTTCCCGTTTGGCGAGTATGACGTGCTCATCGTGTATGAGGCCCCCGATGATGTGACCGCTGCCAGCGTCGCGATGGCAGTTGCCGCCGCGGGCGAGGTCAAGTCGGCCAAGACCACGCGACTGCTCAGCGGGCAGGAATGGCTCGAGTCGTTGCGTAAACGCAGGATTGTCACCACCCGGAAGGCGCGCCAGCCGAACGACCACCGGCACCAATCGCCGGAATCCTCCTAGAACGGCGGAAGATCCGCGGGGGCAAGTAGGTCAAGCCTTCTTAACCGTCCCGGCACTGAGCCCGCCAGCCCATCCGCTCATGTTGCGGGCCGGGTGCTCCCCGGATCGTTGCGGTGCCGCCAGGCTCGTTCGTCGCGTTTCCGCGGAAGCGCCTTGTGCATGATTTCACAAGCCGTCTCCGCGTCTTCGCTGGGCGAGGCGTTATTAACTGGGAGAGGCGTTACTAATGCATCACCTGCGACTCGGAGGATGAGCCGGTCTCGCGGCGCGAGCTTTAGCCGCCGCGCCGCTGGCCGTGCGGGCGCCTGGCGCGGCAACATTCGTGGTCGTGATCTTACCCGTGGTAACGTCAGGTAGTTGCTCCGGACCTCGGTGACTGATGGTGCTTGCTGACTGCGACGCCGCCGAGAGGCTCGGAGCTTTAGATGCTGGGATCAGGTAAGACCGGCCGGGTTCGTGCTTCCGCCACGGCTAGCTCGGCCCGCAGCCGGGACAGTTACCAGCGTTATGCCGTCGCGCTGTACCGGCAGGCACTGCTGGCGCCCGGTGACCCGGCTCCGGCCGGGCAACCCGCCGGTGACGCCGCCGCCGGTGACGCCGCCGCCGGTGAGTACGCGCTGGCCCCGGGCGCAGAGCGCGGCGAAGACGATGCGCATTACCGCCTGGCCGAGTCGATCGTGCGGCGCTGTCACCAGCTGGTGGCCGGCCCGGCGCGGCACGATCGCCGCCCCGGGCTATCCGGCGGCCTGGGGTCCATCCGGGCCGGCAGGGTGCGGGGAATCGGTCAGCTTGACATGGCGGTCCTGGTGCGCACGGTACGGCGCAAGCGGACAACCTCACGGACCGCGGCCGGCCAGGACGGCGATCAGGCAGGTGGCGCTGCTGCCGGCGGACGGTAACCGGCGCCAGGCCAGGGGCGGGCACCACACAGGGGCGCTGCCCGCTCCGGATTGAGGCATATCAGATGTCGCGGGCCGCCAGAGAGAAGGAGGAACTGATGCGTGCACTCGGATACGTCACGGCGATCACCCTGACAGCTGCCGGAATCGCGCTTGGGGTGATAGCGGTCAGGGCGTTGCCGGAAACGCGGCGGTACCTGGCAATGAGGAAGATCTAACGCGGGCCAGCCGAACGGCCGGATGCTGGCTGCCATCCCATCAGCCTTGCGCCGCGGCTCCTTGAACCGCAGGGTGAGCGGCGTGAAAGATCAGCCGCATCGCCAGCTCCATTTTCCCGGCTGGCACGACGACGATGTTCGGCCGCGACATGAACGAGTCATGCAGCATTGACAGCGGCCCGGCTGGCGAAGGTGCCGGGCGGCGCATGCAGGTCAGCTGGCCGGGGTGACGATCCCGTACTCGTGGATCTTGCGGTAGATCGTCGCCCGGGACATGCCCAGTGATCCGGCTCCCTTGGCCTTGTTACCGTGGTGGTCCAGCAGGCTCTGCACGATGGCATCGCGTTCTAGCGACTCCAGCGGGCTGAGCAGCCGGCGGCTCACGCTCCAGCATTCGGGCGGAAGGTCACCGGGATGGATTGTGCCGGTGCGCCGGTGCCGGGCAACCCGTCGCAGGACCTGCCAGAGCTGCTCGGTATTGCCCGGCCAGTTCGACCGCAGCAGCAGATGCATCGTCTCGGGCGAGCAGGCCGACGGGCCGTGAGGGTTCAGCCTGGCCAGGAAAAACGGCACGAGCTCATGCAGGTCCTCGATGTGGTGGCGTAGCGGGGGAAGCTCCGCGGCACCCGGGAAGAACTGCAGCAGCCCGGCCAGGTCGCCGCGGCCCTGGCCGTGGCTGAGCGTGACCGCAACCCACAGAACTTGCTGCCTGCCCGCGGCCAGGGCTTGCTCCAGCGCTATCCTCAGCGCCTGAAGCCGCACGCTGCTGAGCCGGTCAACGTGCCGGATGACCAGGCTCCCCTCGCCGCCGAGCAGTTCGCTCAGCACCCGCATCATCCAGTCGTGATCACCGGCTTCGGCGGCGTCTAGCACGTGAAATGCGCCGGCCGGGTTGCGGCGCCGGTGGACAGCCCGCAGCAGCGCGAGCTTGCCGGCTCCGGGCTCGCCCTCCAGCGAGAGCCACTCGCCCGAGGCGCAGGCTGCCTCCACCTGACGGCAGCCGCGCAGCCACAGCGGGCCGGAGCCGACCAGGGCGGGCCCGAACCTCTGCCCCTGCGAGCCTGTCCCCACATCCTCCGCTGCCTGGCTGGCCGGCACGATCAGCTTCACATGCACCACGCCGCCAGCCAGCCGCCGCCTGCCCTTCCCGCGCAGGGGGCGGCACTGCATCCGCGCGCTGGCCCCGGTCGGCAGCTCGACATCTAGCTGAGCGGGGTGGTCGCCGGCCAGCGCCTGGGCTGCACGGCCGAGGAGCGCGGCCTGGTCGCCGGGGTCGAGCGTGTCCCGCGCCTGGTCGTTCATCAGCACCATGTCGTTGGTCAGCGCAAAGACGATCCCGCCGGTGTACCGGCAGGCCCGCAGGTACTCCCGCAGCAACTGGAACTCCCCGCTGCTGCTGCCGTCGAGCAGGCCCTGCGTGACCTGGCGGGCAGTGCTCTGGGCGAGCGCGATCAGCAGCCGGCTGGCGTCCCTGCGCCAGCAGGTCAGGCCCACCGCGCCGATGATCAGGCCGGAGACGGGGTGCCGGATCGGCACCGCGGCGCAGGCCAGGTCCGCAAGCTGTCCGGCGTAGTGCTCGTGCCCGAACACGTGCGCCGCCCGGCCGCTCTCCAGCGCCGTGCCGATCCCGTTGGTGCCGGCGAACTCCTCGGCGTAGCTGAAGCCCGGTGCCAGCTGAACGCGATCCAGGTGCTGCTCAAGGTCGTGGTCGGCCGTCAGCCTGGACAGCGCCACCCCATGGGCATCGGTGAGGATGACGCTGACCGGCTCGCCCTGAAGGCTCTCGCGCAGGTTCTGCAGCACCGGCAGGGCGGTGCGGGTCAGCGGGGTATCCAGGTCGGGATCGCGGACGTAGGAAAGGTCAATGCGATCGGCCGCGACATGCCATTCCCGGGAGCGCCGCCACGACGCCAGGATCGTCTCCCGGACCTGGCCCGGCTCGATGGGCTCCGCTGCCAGGAACCGTTCCCTGGCCCGGGCCAGCCGGCTGTCATCTCTCACCTCCGGCCGCAAACGTGCTCCGCGCGGCATGCTTGTCCCCCATCCGCAACTGCTGCGATCACGGAGCTGGCCGGGACCCTGGCCGGCGGCGCGCCGTCGTCATCGAGCCGGGCCAGGGCCAGGGCCAGGGCGTCCGCAGCCCCGAGGTCGTTAGCAGCGAAGACGTTCATCGTGTCACCGGGTCCACATCCGCGCCACCAGGCCAGGGACCTGGCTGGCGGCTTGCAACGGGCACCGGCAGCCTCAGCCGGAATGCGCGGCACTGCAAGCACGATGACCACGGCGATAGCGATGACCGGATCGGCGGGCGGGCGCTCCCGCGATAGCTCTGGGTAGTTAGCCGTCGTTGGCGGCTGAGTTCGGGTGCCTGTCTCGCACAGTACGCTCGCATTCGATAACTAGCAACTTATTTCCGGAATTGCGCAACATGTTATTGATGACGACCTGACCTTCCTGACCAGCTAGCCCGCGAAGTCGCATCGCCTTCTCCCGCAGAGTCGCGGTGGAATCCCACCGTGACCCGGCTCGCCCTCAGCCACGGCGGGGACATCACCCACGATCGCCGATCAGCATGGCGGCGTCTTCACCGCAGACGGCCAATTCCAATACCGGGGGGATCATCGGCAGCACCGGCGCGGTCCGTTCCAGCGCCTGGATCTGCGGCTTCTCGTCGACCGCGAAGACTGCCGCGTTCGCTGGCGGCGCCAGGTACAGCCCGATCACGTCGCGGATCTTGTCGATGAGCAGCGGGTCCGGGGAGATCTTGAAGGTCTCGGTCCGCCAGGGCTGCAGCCCGAACGCCGGCCAGATCCGGTGCACGCTGGTCGGCGAGATGCCGACCTGGCGGGCCAGCTCCCGCTTGGACCAGTGCGTGGCACCTTCAGGTGTCTCCTCCAGGGTGCGCACGACTACCTCCTCGACCTGGGCGTCGGTGATGGTGCGCGGCACCCCTGGGCGGGGCTCGTCACCCAGCCCGTCCAGCCGGCGGGCGAGGAACCGGGTCCGCCACTTGCTGACGGTGGCCCGGCGACGCCCAGCCGCGCGGCCACCCGATATCGGGCCCGCCATCCGCGCAGGCCAGCACGATCCGGGCCCGCAGCGCCAGCCCTTGAGCAGTCTTGCGCCTAGCAGGAAGCAGGCAGGTTCGGCTAGGTGGCTGGTGTTTTTCGCGGCTGGCTGGTCGTGGCGGGTGGCCGGGCTGGTACGGGTGCGCTGTGCGGGACTGGCGGGGAAGGGGCGGGTTCAGGCTGGGTTGCGGTCATTTCCAGCCGAACGGGCGGGCTGCCTGCCTCCGCACCACGGCTCACGCGGGCATCACTGATCACGCGGGCATCGCCGGGCCGGAGCGCCCGGCCCGGCGAGAACCGCCACGATGCCACATCGTGGCGGTCCTGACCGCATCAATGTCACATTGTTGCGGTTCGGCAGTGTGGGGTGCTGGTGCTGGTGTGACGGGAGCAGGGGGCTGGGACTGGGGGGGGTGGACCTGGGAGTGGGGGCTGGGAATTGGCGAGGGCTCGGGTGGGGGTGGCCGCTCGGACTGCGGGGGCCCGGCCGCCTGGGGTGTGCGGGTCGGTTAGCCGGGCTGGAGCTTGGGTCGACGTCTTCGGCGCAGCGCCAGGCGGTGAGCCGTCGATGGTGAACCCAGCGCCGATATTTCCGGCCTCGCGGAGCCGGGCCCGGGCGTGCATTGCGGCTAGCGGCAATCCCGGAGCCCCGCTAGCCGCAGGCGCAGATGGTGGCTGGCCGCAATGAGGCCGACGTCCCGGCAGGCGATCGTGAAGAGCGGGAAGCATTCCAGCCCGGAGGAAGGCACGAACGATGCAACCGATCGCGACCATCACCCGCCACGAGGCCATCGACCACGATGAGCTGCCCGTGCGCAACTGGCGCGTGTCCCAGCTCAAGCGAGCCGGGATCCCCGGGCCGCATCAGCCGGTTCTGGTGATCCTGGATCTGGGCCACCGCGAGCTGGACAGCATGGAGGTCATCCGCCGGCTACGGGGCTGCACCGGGGCCCCGATCATCGTCCTGTCCGGCCACGCAAGCAGCATCGGCGAGGTCGTGGTAATGGATGCCGGGGGGAGTGATTACCTCAGCGGACCGTCGTGGGGGCGAAAATCGCCGGCTGGATCAGGCGTGGTCTACGGGCGCACCGCAGGCGACGGCGATACCTCCCCGGTCCGCATCGCCGATCTGTTCGTGGATCTGGCGGCCAGGCGGGTCACCCGGCGGCGACGAGACAGTGACACGGCGGGGCAAGCCGCCGACATCAGGCTGACACCGACCGAGTGGCGACTGCTGGAAGCGCTGCTCCGGCACCCCGGCAAGCTGCTCAGCCAGCAGCAGTTGCTGGCCGAGGTGTGGGGGCCCGGCTACGCCAGGGCTAAGGGCAACCTCCGGCTGTACATCGCACAGCTGCGTCGGAAACTAGAGCCTGACCCAGCCCGGCCGCGCTGGCTGCTCACCGAGCCTGGCATGGGCTATCGCTTTCAGCCAGGTCCGCCGGCCGAGTGACGGCCAACAGCCGCAGAGCAGCCGGCCGTGGCAGCTAGCCGGAATCGGGCTGTTCGGCTAGCCGGGGCAGTCAATGGCCGCTAGCGGCGATGACGGGTGCGCGGCTCGTGCGTAATTGTGGAGGGTCAGGAGGGGGCACACCGTTCCGCGGAAGCGATAAAGGAGAACCACGATGACCACGTCGTTGCCCACCGTGAGGCTGGGCTGGACTGACATGCTGTTGACCCGGGTCGGCTTCGGGGCCTGGGCCATCGGCGGGGGCGGCTGGGCTTACGCCTGGGGCGACCAGGACGACGCCGAATCGATCGCGGCGATCCGCCACGCGGTGGAGTCCGGGGTCAACTGGATCGACACCGCCGCGGTGTACGGGCTGGGGCATTCCGAGGAGATGGTGGCGGCCGCGCTGGCCGGGCTGCCCGAGGCGGACCGGCCGTATGTTTTCACCAAGGCCGGCCTGGTCTGGGATCCCGCCGACCGCACGCTGGCGCCGCGGCGCGCCGGTAGCCCGGCCAGCCTGCGAGCCGAGGTGGAGGCGTCGCTGCGGCGGCTGCGGGTGGAGCGGATAGACCTGTACCAGATGCACTGGCCCGCCGAGGACGGCACCGCCGTGGAGGAGTACTGGCAGGCGTTCCTCGACCTCAAGCGCGAGGGAAAGGTCCGGGCGATCGGGCTGTCGAACCACGACATCTACCAGCTCGAGGCCGCCGCGGAGACTGGGAACGTGGACGCGATCCAGCCCCCGTTCAACCTGATCCACCGCGACGCGGCCGACGACGTGCTGCTGTGGGCCCGCGAGCACGAGGCTGGCGTGATCGTCTACAGCCCGATGGCCTCCGGCCTGCTCACCGGGGCGTTCACCGCCGAGCGCGCGGCCCGCCTGGAGCCGGGTGACTGGCGGGCCGACCACCCCGACTTCGCCGAGCCTGCGCTGTCGCACAACCTCGCCCTGGCCGCGGCCCTGCGCCCGGCCGCCGAACGCCACGGCGTGACGCCCGCCGCCGTCGCCATCGCCTGGACGCTGTCCTTCCCAGGGGTGACAGGGGCCATCGTGGGGGCCCGGCGGCCCGGGCAGGTCGACGGCTGGCTGCCGGCGGCGACCCTGGAACTAAAAGATGACGACCTGGCCGACATCGCCGCGGCCGTCCGTGCTACCGGAGCCGGGACCGGGCCCGCTTCGCCTTCTTCGTTATTTGCGGCTCCTCGCCGCCAGCAGGGAGCAAGCCGGCCACGACCAGAGGCGCAGCCGAGGGTTTCCTGATCGCGGGCTGCGGCTATCTCGGCCGCTACGGAACGCATGGCTAGGCTGAAGCCCCGCTGAAGGTGAGGTTGCGACGCTGGGCTCATGGCAACGCAAGACCGGATGCGGAATCCATGCCTGAGGCGCCGGTGATGGCCGCGGCCGCGCCGGCGAAACCCGGTCGCGGGGCGGCCCGTCCCGTTCCCCGCCGGCCCTGGCGGGCGGTCCTGGCCTGGCCGCCCCGGACCGGCCGGGTGGCCGGGCCGCTGCTGGCGG
The DNA here is from genome assembly GCA_963753225.1 of uncultured Actinomycetota bacterium. Classification (GTDB taxonomy): domain Bacteria; phylum Actinomycetota; class Actinomycetes; order Streptosporangiales; family Streptosporangiaceae; genus Palsa-504. The sequence goes on from CAVWBQ010000042.1 coordinate 255,160, forward strand.
TGGCAGTCACCGCGTTCGCGGCGGCTCAGTACGCGATCGGCCGACCCCTCGCGCCGGAGGCCTGGCTGGCGATCGCCCCGCTGCTGGCGTCCCTGGCACTGGGTCCATTGCGTACCACGCTGCTGGCGGGCTGGACGGTTCTGCTCGGGCTGGGCCTTGCCCTCGCCGGACCCGGCCCGGCCGGGCGGCTGGCCTCGAACCTGGCCGTGCTGGCGCTACTGGCCGGGTTCGGGGTGGCCAACTCCGCGCTCCGCTCCGCGGCGCGGCGACGACTCGGCCAGGCCCGCGCGGTGGCCCGGGCCGCGCAGAGCGCGCTGCTGCGAGAGATCCCCAGATCCGTGGCCGCGGCCCGGCTGGCGTCCCGCTACCTGTCAGCCTCGGCCGAGGCACAGGTGGGCGGAGACCTGGTCGAGGTGATCGCCGACGCAGCCAACCCGCGGTGGCTGGTTGGCGACACCCGGGGCAAGGGACTGCCCGCGGTCCGGCTGGCCAGCATCGCCGCGACCAGTTTCCGGGACGCCTGTGCCCGGCCGGGCCTGCCGCTGATCGAGGTCGCCCGGGCGGTCGACGACTCCGTGACGCGGGCGGCAGGCGAGGAGGATTTCGTGACCGCGGTGTTCGCCGAGCTCGACCCCGCAGGCTGGATCCAGCTGGTGAACTGCGGGCATCCCCCGCCGCTGCGGCTGAGCACCGACGGTGAGCTGGTGCCGCTGGCTCCGGCGGCGTTCACCGCACCGCTGGGCCTGCACCCGGACCTGCATCTGTCCACGTTCTCGGTACGCACCGGCGACCGGTTGCTCTTCTTCACCGACGGGCTGTTGGAGGCCCGTGACCGGTCGGGCCGGTTCTTCCGGGTGGACCAGCAGATCCAGGCGCTGAGCCGACCCGACCTGCAGGGCGCCGCCGACGAACTGCTGGCCCGGCTGCGCGCGCACACCCGCCGCCGGCTCGACAACGACGTCGCGGTGCTGCTGGCCGAGCTGACCCTTACCGACCCCGCAGTCCAGCCGGCCGTGCCAGGCCAGCGGCCCGCCGCGGGCGCGGCGGTGGGTGCCGCATAAGGACAAAGCGCCTCGCACTGTTGTCCTCTGACATCGAAGATTCCGCGACGCGCGTCGCTGACCTGCCAAGAGGAATCTGTATTGTCAATCTTCGCCCGACGGAGAGTCCGGTTTGCCCGTTTCGCTTGCCTCGGAGCGGTCACTCGTGACAGCGAAGTTTGCCTGCCAGGGCGCTTGGGTGACCACTTCGGCAGATTCCCAGGCTGCATGAACGTGTCGGCGAGCGAGCCGTCGGCCGCGGGCCGAGGAAAGTTGAGTGGCAGACGGCGCCGGTCGAGCACGACTAATTGGCAAAAAGGAAAGTTCGATGTCATAGGACAACTGTGCCGCGTGCGGGCGCTTTGTGCCAGCTCACGGCTAGTGTAGGTTCCCGTCGAACATTTCAATTGATCTTGGCTGACCTGCGGGTTCCCAGCGAGTTTTCCACTGT
>CAVWBQ010000043.1:0-25590 GCA_963753225.1 uncultured Actinomycetota bacterium
GCTGACACGGAAACTGGGTCCCGGTGGGCGTGCGGGAGCGAACCCTGGCCCGGGCGGTGGCGAGGGCTGCGTGGTCGCGCTGGTTTGTCCGGCGGGGGCGGGCCGGGGGTGCCGGTTCGGCGGCGGCTCCGGTGCTGCGGGGATCAGGGTGTGGTGCTGGCGGTGGATGTTAAGACGGCCTCCGGCGGGCTGATGGTGATGGTGATGGCGCAGCCGGGATAGAGCTTCTGGAGCCGTCGTTCCAGGTAGGCGCGCTGCTGGTCGGGTGATTCCCGGCGGGTGTAGAAGTCCGCGCCCAGGTCCTGGTAGGGGGTGCCGCTCTTGAGGACCTGGTAGGCGATCTTGAGCAGGGTGTGCGCGATCGCGGTGATGGCCTTCTTCTTCGCGGCGGGGTTCTTGTCTCCGCCGAACCGGCGGACCAGCCGGTTGTAGCGGGCCTGCAGCCGCCCTTTGGTGCGGATGGCGTTCCAGGCGGCCTGGATGAGCACCGGCTTGATGTAGGTGCCGGCGTCGCCGGTGCGGCCGTGCTTGCGCTTGCGGGCGCTGATGTTGTTGCCCGGGCAGAGCGTGACCCAGGAGGCCAGCTTCTCGTGGCTGGCGAAGTGCCGGTGCGGGGCCGGGCCGATCTCGGCCAGCCACGCCTGCGCGACCACGTCGCCGAACGCGGGGATGGTCTTGAGCAGGTCCAGTTCCCGCTGCCAGCGCCCGGCCCGGCCCGCGATCTGGTCGTCCAGGTCAGCCACGGCGGCGTCCAGGCCGGCGATCCGGTCCCGGTGCAGCCGGCACATCAGCGCGTGATGCCCGGTGAACCGGCCGGTCAGGGCCATCGACAGGTCAGCCAGCTTGCCCGCGGTCCGCATCCGGCCTTTGGCCAGGTCCGCCAGCACGGCACCGCGGCGCTCACCGTCGATCAGCGAATCGATCATCGCCGTGGCGGACTTGCCGGTAATGTCGCTGGCAACCGAGCCGAGCTTGATGCCGGCCGACTCCAGCGCCTTGGCAAGCCGCTGGATCTCCGAGGTGCGGGCCTGCACCGTCTTCATCCGGTACCGGGTCAGGTCCCGCACCTCCCTCAGCTCCGCCGGCGGGATATACGAGCCGCGCAGCAGCCCGCACTCGAACAGTTCCGCCAGCCGCCGGCAGTCCGCCGCGTCGGTCTTATGGCCCTTCAGCGCCCTGGCGTGCGCCGGGTTGACCACCGCGACCTCGGTGAAGTCCTGCTCGGCGAGCGCGTAATACACCGGGTCGGTATAGATCCCGGACGCCTCCATCACCACGTGCGTCACCCCGCGGCGGCGCAGCAGGCGGGCCATCTCCTGCAGCACCCCGTAAAACGTGCGGAACTCCAGGATCTCGGTCGTGCGGGTCCACGGCTTCTCACCCGGGGACCGGATCGCGACCTTGATCATGTTCTTGTGCACGTCGATCCCGGCGACATGCTCATACAGCACTCTCACCTGCGTCCACCTCCTGCAGCGGCATCATCTGACTGGGATAGGCGCGCCGCCGGCCAGGGCCCCCGTCAGTACAGGAGACTGACACGCGCGCACGTAGCAGCAGCGGGGGTTACCCGGCAAGGGAGCCCTCAGGACCTGTCTCTAACACGGCCTCGAACGGCCCAGGCTGGAACGGTCACGACCGGCGGCAGCCGCCACGAGCCTGCACCCTCCGCGCCCGGCCCCGCAGCCCGGACACCGCAAAAGACCCCAGCCCGTCACCACCCGCACCCGCCCGCGGCGGCAAGGGACCCAGTTTCCATCACCTGCGGCAGAGCCACGCAGTGGCTCATGATTTCTCTAACCGGACCAATGTGCCATCGACCCAGAACCGCCACGATGTCACATTGTCGCGGTTGCCGGGGACACGGCGGGCCGGGCTCGTGCGGCGCGAGCGGCTGATGGGACTCCAGGGGTAGAGCAGCGTAACCCCGGGCCCTGGAGGGCGGTTCATGCCGTGGGCCGGCCCCGGGCGGACCGTTGCCGGGGACGTTGCATCGCGGTGCGAAGCGCCTAGGCTGGTAGCCGCCAGCCTGTAGGCACCGCTCGCGACGAGGAGGTCCTGACATGCAGGCAACGATTGGCGACCGCATCTGCATTCACGGCAACATCGTCGGGCACCCGGACAAGAACGGCGAGATCGTCGAGGTGCACGGCGACGAGGGAACGCCTCCCTACCTGGTGAAATTCGACGACGGCAAGACCCGGCTCATCTATCCGGGCCCGGACGCGGTGATCGAGCATCCGGCACCGGGCTAGCGGTTGCGCCACTGGGGGCGGCGTTTGGCGGCGAAGGCGGTCATGCCCTCGGTGGCGTCCTCGCTGGCCATGAGGTCGTCGAGGGCCATGCTCGGGTGCTCGAGGGCCTCGACGACGTCCGGGATGCCGCGGGTTTCCTCCATGATCCGCAGCGAGATGCGCACCGAGGTGGGCGAGCCCTCCAGGATCTCGGCGGCCAGGGCGCGGGCGCCGTCCAGCGCGGTCCCGGCCGGGACGACCCGGTTGACCAGACCGTAAGCCAGGGCCTCGTCGGCGGGCAGGCGGCGGGCGGTGAGGATCATCTCGGTGGCGACCTTGGGCGGCACGGTACGGGGCAGCCTGATCAGGCCGCCGGCCCCCGCGACCAGCCCGACCCTTACCTCGCTGAGCGCGAACCTGGCGGTGGCGTCGGCCACGACCAGGTGGCAGGCCAGCGCGATCTCGCAGCCGCCGCCCATGGCGAAGCCGTTGACCGCGGCGATGACCGGCTTGGGCATGTGCGCCCGGCTGGTCAGCCCGGCGAACCCGTTCTTCGGCACCCACATGGGCTTGCCCGAGGCGGAGTAGACCAGGTCGTTGCCCGCGGAGAAGGCCTTCTCCCCCGCCCCGACCAGGATCGCGACCCACAGGTCGTCGTCGGCGAAGTAAGCGTCGAAGACGTGGTCGAGCTCGTCGTTCGCCATCGGGTGCAGGCTGTTCCTCGACTCCGGGCGGTTGATGGTGACCTCGAGCAGGTGGCCGTCCCGGCGGACCAGCACGTGCTCGTACGCCTCGCGCAGCACCGGCGGCTCCGGCGGGAACAGCTCGTCCATCCGCGCCCGGCTGGTGGCGACCCGGTTCCCGAAGCCGAACGACCGGACGTAGACCGCCTGGCCGATCGGCTCCTTCGCGGTGCCGAGCAGGTCGAGGAGGCCGGGATCCTCGCCCCTGGCGACGAAGCGGCGGCCGTCGCGGTCGAGCCGGCCCACGACGATGCCGGTGCGGCTGCCGTCGCGGCGGTGGGTGACGGTGTAGGTCTCGATGGTGGCCGGGCCGTCGGCGTACCGGGCCTGTTCCGGCGCGGGCCAGCCGTCGACCTCGGCCTGCAGTTCGGCGCTGCGGTCCGGCGTCCAGGCGGCCGGGGTGGTGGAGTAGACGCCGGCCGAGTACTTGCTCATGATGCCGCCGTTGGCGCCGACCAGGCCGTAACTGCCGGGGGTGCGGCGGGCGCGCTGCACCGTCTCGGCGATGGCGTGCATGGAGTAGTTGTTGCCCGCGCCGCCGAAGAACGGCAGTCCCCCGGTGAGGGTGAGTCCGCGCGGATCGGCGGGGTCGAGGCCGAGCCCGTCGCAGATGTTGAACACCGGCGCGGGGAAGCAGCTGTACAGGTCGATCGTGGCCAGGTCGTCCGCGCCGATGCCTGCCACGGCGAGGGCATGGCGCACCGCCATGGCCGAGGCCGGGCCCGCGGACAGGTCGGCGCGGTCGAGCAGGTCCCGTTCGCGCAGGTCAGCGTGGCCGTGCAGGAACACCCACCGGTCGGCGGGAACACCCAGACGGCGCGCCGCGGACACCGACATCAGCAGCACGGCGGCGCCCTGGTTGACCTTCTCCCGCGCCACGATGTAGCGGGTGTACGGGTCGGCGATGGGCCGGTTCGCCTCGGTGGGCGTGACCAGCTCGTCCGGGCCGCGCTCGACCGGCGCGGCAGCGTGCGGGTTGGCCGCCGCGACCCTGGTGAACGGGGCGAACAGCGCGCCCATGGCGGCCGCGTACTCCTCGCGGCTCTGCCCGAGGCGGGCGCGCCGGGCGTTGTCGATCAGCGCGTACTGGCTGGGCGCGCCGGTCAGCCCGTGCGCGGCCTGGTGCCGGGACATCATCCCGGCCAGCCCGTACCCGCGGTCCTCCAGGCTGCCCTCGGCGTGCTCGGTGAAGTCGGGCCGGTCCTGCGCCCGGGCAAAGTGCTCGACGGTGGAGATGGCCTCCGAGCCGAAGATCAGCGTCACCTCGCTGCCGCCCCGCGCGATGACCGCGGCGAACTCGTTGACCAGATGCTGCGGGGCCTGCCCGCCGCTGACCTCAAGGACGGCGCGGGCCGGGGTCGCGGCGATCCGGCCGGCCACGGACCGGGGGTAGTTATCCGAACGGCCCAGCGGTGCCCGCGCCCGCGGATGGGAATTCTCGAACTGGCGGATGCCGACGGCTACCTCGATCGCCGCCGCGACCGCGGCGGGCTCGGCCCCGGTGTCGGCCAGCGCGTCGGCGGCCGCGTCGGCGGCCAGGTCGACCGGCGAGCGCCGGAGGTAACCGGGCTCGCCGAGGCGCTCGGAGGCCTGCCCGACCCCCACGACGACGGGCGTGCGCGGGTCGATGGAGGGGTGGTTTACGGGCGTGCGGGGATCGGCGGGCGACTGGCTCACTCGCTGGCCTCCAGCTTGGCGAGATCCCGGATCCGCTGCTCGCAGTCGGCGACGATCTGGCGGGTGATCTCGCCGGCCGGCCTGATCTGCTCGAAGGACCCGACGACCTGGCCGACGTAGAACGACTCGAGGCGGATCGCGCCCTCGTGGCCCGCGCGTGCTGCCGCGTCGATCCGCTGCCACGCCTCGTTGACCAGCATCGGCTGCAGCGGCATGGGCAGCGGCGACGGGCTGCCCGGCCGTTCCCACTCCTCGTGCCAGGCGCTGCGCAGCTGGCGGGCGGGCTTGCCGGTCCTGGTCGGCGAGCGCAGCGTGTCCGAACTGGTGGCGTGCAGGAACTTGGCCTTGATGGCCTGGTTGGCCACGTCCTCCTCACTGGACAGCCAGACCGATCCGCACCAGACGCCGGCCGCGCCGAGGGCCAGGGCGGCGGCCATCTGGCGGCCGGACGCGATGCCGCCCGCGGCCAGGACCGGGCGCCCGGCCGCGATGTCCACGATCTCGGGGGTGAGCACCATGGTGGCGATGGTGCCGGTGTGGCCGCCCGCCTCGGTGCCCTGCGCGATCAGCAGGTCGACTCCGGCCTCGATCTGCCTGACCGCGTGCTTGGGCTGCCCGACCAGGGCGGCGACGGGCACGCCCTGCTTCCTGGCCCGGTCGACGAGGCCGGGCGGCGGCGGGCCCAGGGCGTTGGCGATGAGCCGGATCGGATGGCGGAACGCCACGTCGAGCAGGGGGGCGGCGCCATCGGGGTTGAGGCTGGCCGCGATCTCGTCGTGCTCGGGGTTTCCCGCGACGGCGGGGATCCCGTAGCGGTCGAGCAGGCCAGCGACGAAGGCCAGGTGCCCGTCCGGGATCTGGGCACGCAGGCTCGCCACCAGGTTGCCAGGGTCGCCCGTCGCGAACTTCTCAGGGACGAGCAGGTCGACGCCGTACGGCTTGCCCCCGGTCTGCTCGTCGATCCAGGTCAGCTGGGCGTCGAGTTCGGCCGGGGTGTAGGCCGACGCGCCCAGCACGCCGAAACCGCCGGCGTTGGTGACCGCGGCCACCACGCCGGGCGAGCGGTTGAATCCGACGATCGGGTGCGGCACGCCGACCAGTTCGGTGAACGCGGTTCTCATCAGCCGTGCTCCCTCCAGGTGAGGACGGCGTCCAGCGCCTCGATCCGGGCACCGTCAGCCAGTAGCGGGTTGACTTCGAGCGATTCCAGGTCCTCGCCCAGGGCCAGGGCGAGGTCGCCGATCCGGGCGATCACCGCGGTCAGGGCGTCTCGGTCGGCGGGCGCGGCGCCGCGGACGCCGTCGAGTACCGCCCGGCCGCGCAGCCGGTCCAGCAGGCGGCCGGCCTGCCCCTGTGTGACCGGCAGCGGCGCGAGCGCCGAATCCCGCAGCACCTCGACGAACAGCCCGCCGATCGCCACGGCCAGGACCGGGCCCCACTGCGGGTCGCGGACGACGCCGACGAGGAGTTCGGTGCCGCCCCGGCGCATCGGGCTGACCAGGACGCCGACGATCCTGGCGCCGTCCGGGGCGGCCGCGGTCACCGTCTGGTAGGCCGCGCGGACGGCCTCCTCGCCCGGCGGGACGTCCAGCTGGACACCGCCGATGTCGCTCTTGTGCAGGATGTCCGCGGAGACGATCTTGACCGACAGCGGGCCGCCGAAGTCGGCGGCCGCCTCGACCGCCTCCTCGGCCGAGCCGGCCAGCCGGGCCGGGACGACCGGGATGCCCGCGTCACTGAGCAGCGTGCGGGCGTCGTGCTCGGACCACTTCCCCCGGCGCCGGGCCGGCCCGGGCACCGGCACCGGAGCGGGCGGTGTCTGCGCGTCTGGGGTCCTGCTGGCTCCGGGGGGGACGACGCTGCTGGCCTGGCCGCCTGCGGCGGCGGGCCCGAGCCCCCCCGAAGCCCGAGTAGCCTCGGACCACCAGGCGACGTTGCGCAGCGCGACCACGGCCTGGCGCAGCCCGGGGATGACGTACGGCACCCCGCCCTGCTCCATCGACGCCCGCGTGTAGCCGGTGACCGGCTGCATGACCTGGTTGATATACACGGCCGGGCAGGAGGCCACCCGCATGCCGGCGCCGATCGCGTCCACGAACATCTGCCCCAGGTAGGGCCCGCCGGTCTCGATCCACGGAATGCTGTTGACGACGGCGACGACGCCGATCGACGGGTCGGCGGACATGGCCTCGATCGACCGGGTGAAGATTCCCGGGTCGATGATGGCCGCCCCGGTGACGTCGAGCGGGTTCTGCACGGTCCCGTACGCGGGCATGATCGCGGCGAGCGCGTCCCGGGTGGCCGGGGCCAGTTCCGGCAGGGCGGCGCCGAGGTCATCGGCCCGGTCGGCGACGATGTCGCAGGCGCCGCCGGAGATCGACACGATGCCGATCCCCGGCCGGTCCAGCCGGCCGAGCGCGGCGGCGGCCCCGGCTGTAATGAGCATGTCCTCGATCGAGTCGACCCGGATCACGCCCAGATCGGCGAAGATCGCGTCGATGACCCGGTCGTCGCCGACCAGCGCGCCGGTGTGCGCGGCCGCGGTGCGGGCGGACAGCTCGCTGCTGCCCGCCTTGAGCACCACGATGGCCTTGCCCGCCTGCGCCGCCCGCCATGCGGCCCGCCGGAACGTCTCCGGGTCCCGCACCGTCTCCATGAAGACCGCGACCGCCCGGGTGCCCGGGTCGTCGACCAGGTAGTCCAGCACGTGCCCGGCGGTGATCATCGCCTCGTTGCCCAGCGTGACCAGGTAGGACAGGCCGACGTTGACCATCCTGGCGAAGTCCAGCATGGCCGAGGAGCTGGCGCCGCTCTGCGACAGCAGCGCCACAGGCCCGGGTTCCTTCGGCAGGCCGGGGACGGAGCAGACCGGCACGCCGTCGGTGAAGTTGGCGAAGCCGAGGTGGTTCGGCCCGAGCAGCACCATGCCGAGTCCGTCCGCGTGGCGGGCGAGCTCGGCCTGGGCGGCGCGGCCGGCCTCCCCCGCCTCGGCGTAACCGGACGACAGTACGCAGGCGTTGCGGATCCCGGCGGCCGCGGCGTCGTCCAGCGCCTCGAGCAGGCCGGCCTGCGGCACCATCAGGTAGGCCACGTCGACCGGTGCGCCGATCTGGGCGCACGAGGTCACGGAGGGCTGGCCGTGCGTCTGCGTCCCCCGGCGGCTGACCAGGTAGGTGTGCTCCCCGAAGCCGAACTCGACCAGGTTGTAGTAGGCCAGCCGGGAGAACACCGACTTGTCCGACGCGCCCACCAGCGCGACGCTGCGCGGCCGGAAGAGGCTGGTCAACCGCTCACCGGTGATGTGGAAAGGCATGGCTGTATCCTCGCTGCCGTCACTCCCGCCTGACGGTCTCGCTGCCCGGGCCTGGGCGTATTGATCCCGGGCGGGCCGGGACATCTGTCCCGTGACAGCGGGACCGTAGGGCACCATCGTATGTATGTGGGTCTGGACGTCTCGATGAACGTGCGGCCAGCCCGGTGGCCGACGGTTGCCGGGCTGTCCTGGGCGGCTGCCGCCCTCACGGCGGTGCTGGCGCTCGGCGGAATGGTGCTGGCCGCGCTCGGCCCCGACGTGTCCATCTTCCTGCTGCCGGCCCCGCTCGCATACGCCTGGATGGGGTGCGTGCTGCTGGCCCGGCGGCCCGGTCATCCGATGGGCCCGCTGCTGTGCCTGATCGGGCTGGCCGACGCGTTCGCCACGGTGCCCTACACGTACGCGCGGTACACCCTGGTCCACGCGCCCGGTTCGCTGCCGTTCTCGACGGCGGCGCTGTGGCTCAACAACTGGGCCTACGCGCCCGCCACCAGCCTGGGCGCCATGGTCCTGCTGCTGGTCTTCCCTGAGGGCAGGCTGCTGTCGCGGCGGTTCCGGCCCTCGCTGTGGGCGGCGCTGGCGTTCATCCCGCTGGCCATCGCCGGTTTCGCCTTCTACCCGCAGGACCTGGGCCCGCTGTTCAACCACCGGCACAACCCGTACGTTATCCCCCGGCTCGACTGGCTCTTCGAGACGTGCGCGGTCCTGGCCATCGGGTGCGGTGTCGTCGCCGGGGCGGGCGCGGCGGCCAGCGTGACGCTGCGCTGGCGCCGGGCCGACCGGGTCGGGCGCCAGCAGCTCAAGTGGCTCCTGGCCACGCTGCCGTTCACCATCCTCTCGCTGATCGCCACCCTCGTCTTCCCGGGCACGTGGAGCCTGGTCCTTGCGCTGCCGGCGGGCATCCTGATGCCCATCGCGATCGGGATCGCGGTCCTGCGGTACCGGCTCTACGAGATCGACATCCTGCTGAACCGGGCGGTGCTGTACGGCATGCTCACCGCGGGGATGGCCGGGGTTTACCTGGCCGTGGTCGTGATCGCCCAGTCTTTCCGTTCGGTCTTCGGCTTGAAGGGCAGCGGCCTGCCCGTGCAGGTCATCGCGACCGTGCTCGCCGCCAGCGCGCTGTGGCCGCTGCACGACCGGGTGCAGCGCGCGGTGGACCGGCTGTTCTACGGCGACCGGGGCGCGCCCTACGACGCGCTGGCCCGCCTCGGCCGGCGGATCGAGGAAGCCGCCGACCCCGAATCCGCGCTCAGCTCCGTGGTCAAGACCATCGCGGACAGCCTGCGGCTGCCGTACGCGGCGCTCGAGCTGCGGCTCGGCGACGGGTGGAGCCCGGCCGCCGCGTACGGCGAGGCCACGGCTCAGGTGGTCGCGTTCGGCCTGACCTTCCAGCGGGAGACCGTCGGGCGGCTCCTGGTGGGCACGAGGTCGCGCGGCCAGCAGCTTGGCCCCGACGACGAGCGACTGCTGGCCGACCTGGCCCGGCAAGCGGGCCCGGCGGCCCACGCGGTCGCGCTGCGGCGGGCGCTGGACGCGTCCCGGGCGGGCCTGGTCACCACGCGGGAAGAGGAGCGGCGGCGCCTGCGCCGCGACCTGCACGACGGGCTCGGCCCCACGCTGGCCGGCCTCACCCTGGGCCTGGACACCGCCAGGACCCGGTCGGCCAGCCAGCCCGAGCTGCAGGAACTGCTGGGCAAGCTCAAGGCGGAGACGCAGCGAGCGGTGGCCGATATCCGCCGTATCGTCTACGGTCTCCGGCCACCCACGCTGGATGAGTTCGGCCTGGTCGGGTCGCTGAGCGAGGAAGTCGGACGGCTCAAGTACGAGGCCCCCTCGCTCACCGTCAGCCTGGACGCTCCCGCCGAGGACCTGGCCCACCTGCCCGCGGCGGTCGAGGTGGCCTGCTACCGGATCGTGACCGAGGCGCTGACCAACGTCACGAGGCACGCGCACGCCACGCAGTGCTCCGTGCACCTGCGGCTAAATCATGGCCTGGACGTGAACATCTGCGATGATGGCGTGGGCCTGCCGGAAGGCTGGCGGGCCGGCGTCGGCATCGCGTCGATGCGCGAGCGCGTCACCGAACTCGGCGGCGACCTGATGATCGAGCCCAACCTTCCGCACGGCACCAGGATCAATGCCCACCTTCCCGACCGGGAGCAACCATGAGCGAACCGATCCGGGTCCTGATCGCCGACGATCACCCGCTGTTCCGCGACGGCCTGACCGCCCTGCTGACCGACGGCACGGACACCGAGCTCACCGGGGCCGCCACCAGCGGGACCGAGGCGGTCGAGCTGGCCAGGGAAACCCAGCCGGACGTGGTCATCATGGACCTGCATATGCCGGGGCTGAACGGCATCGAGGCCACCCGCCGCATCGTGGCTGACAGCCCGCACATCACCGTGCTCGTGCTGACCATGTTCGACGACGACGACTCGATCTTCTCCGCGCTGCGCGCCGGCGCCCGCGGCTACCTGCTCAAGGGCGCGGACCAGGAGCAGATCCGCGCCGCCGTCCAGGCCGCCGCCAACGGCGAGATCATCTTCGGGACGCAGCTGGCCGCCCGCATGCTGGCCTACTTCACCACGCCCGCCAGCGCCCCGCCGCCCGTGTTCCCGCAGCTGACCGACCGGGAACGCGAGGTGCTCGACCTGGTCGCCCAGGGCCGGGCCAACCCGGTGATCGCGACCAGGCTGGGGCTGAGCCAGAAGACGGTGCGCAACCACGTCTCCAACATCTTGACCAAGTTGCAGGTCGCCGACCGCGCCCAGGCCATCGTCCAGGCCAGGGACGCGGGCCTGGGACATCAGTCCCGGGTCTAAGGGACATCCAGCGCATTTCCTCCCGGCGGCAGTGCTTTATTTCCCGGCCAAGTCGTGACGTGTACCCCATGACGGCGGGACGCCCGGTCGCCGAGTCTGTCATCGATGGCTCGGCACGCTTGAGGAGAACCGGATGATGACCGCTGAGACCGCCTGCACCCTGATACCTCCGCAACTGACGGATTCCCCGGCCGAACCCACGGTCAATGACCTGGTGGCCCGCGCGAAGGATGGTGACAGGCAGGCGTGGGACGCGCTGGTCGAGCGCTACGCCCCGCTCATCTGGTCGATCTGCCGCAGGCACCGGCTCAGCCGCGCCGACGCCGACGACGTGGCCCAGAGCGTCTGGGTGCGCCTGGTAGACCAGCTGGACCGGGTCCGTGACCCCGCCGCGCTGCCCGGATGGCTGGCCACCACCGCCCGCAGGGAGTGCCTGCGGGTGCTGTGCGCGACGCAGGGCCCGCGCGCGACCATGTACGCGCTGGACGTGGAGAGCCTGCCCGACGAGCGGGCCGGACGGGCCGACCAGGGCCTGCTCGCGGCCGAGCGGCAGGCGGCGCTGCGTGAGGCGTTCGACCAGCTGCCGCCGAACGGCAAGCAGCTGATCTCCCTGCTCATCGCCGACCCGCCGCTGCCCTACGCCGACATCAGCGCCCGGCTGGGCATCCCGGTCGGCAGCATCGGCCCGAACCGCAGCCGCTACCTCGACAAGATGCGCCGCCACCCCGCTATCGCCGCGCTGATCAACGCCTAGACCGCGAAGGCGCACCTTTCCTGGTGTAGGACCGCGGCCGCGGGGCAGGGGACCGGGACCCTGCGAGCGGAGGCGGCCATGAAGGGCTACGTCGTAACGGTAAGCGCGGCCGCGATGGTGGCCTCGTCGCTGGCCTTGGCAGTCCCGCAGGCGCAGGGCGCCGGCGTGGCCGCCGCGCCTGGCGGTGCCGCCCCAGGGGGTCCGGGCGCCCAGTCCTACATGGACACGTCCAGGAAAGACTGCTTCGGGACCGCGGCTAACACCGGGTCCAGGGCGTGGTACACCGTGGCGGACGGCGTGCTCTCCGACGTCTACAGCCCGACGATCGAGAACAGTAACGACGCGACCCTGCAGTACGTCGTCACCGACGGCAGGAGCTTCACCGCCCTGCAGCAGCGGGACATGACCTACACGGTCAGCTCACCGGATCCCAGCGGCACGGTGTGCGAGGTGACGAGCACCGACGCCGCCCATGGTTTCAAGCTGGTCACCGACTACCTCACCGACCCGGGCCGGGACAGCGTGATCATGCGGACCCGCCTGCTGCCGCTGTCCGGGGGCTCGGTGGCCGGCCTGAAGGTCTACGCCCGCTGGGACGCCACCATCGACAACACCGGCGGCGGGGGCGCCAAGAACGAGGGCGCCAACGACGCGACGATCGACTCGGCCACCACCGCCCTGGTCGCCTCCGACACCCAGGCGCCCACCGGCCCGTTCTCGGCGCAGGTCACCGGCGCGGTGCTGGCCAGCCGGCCGTTCCTGGCCGCGTCCAGCGGCTTCGCCGGCACGCCGAGCGACGGCCTGGCCCAGCTCGACGCCCACCACCGGCTGGTGAACCAGTACCAGACGGCGACCGACGGCAACGTGGTGCAGACCGCAGAGGTGGACACCGCGCCCGGCCAGCCGTTCACGCTGGCTCTCGGGTTCGGCGCCGACGCCGCGGCGGCGATCGGCGTCGCCCGGGCGAGTGCCGCGGGCCCGTTCGGTCAGATCCTGGGCAGTTACGTGAGCGGATGGCGCGCCTATGACCAGACCCTTCGCCGGCCGCCCGCCTCTGTTCCCGCGCGTACCCGCGCCCTGTACTGGCGGTCGGCGAACGTGATCAAGGCGGATGAGGACAAGACCTATCCGGGCGCGTTCGTGGCCTCGCCCACCGATCCGTGGGGTCAGTCGGTACCCGCGACGACGACCCACCCCGGGTGGACCTACCGCGAGATATTCGCCAGGGACAGCTACGAGACCTTCACCGGGCTGCTCGCCGACGGGGACGTGACGAGCGCCCGGGCCATGGTCAGGTTCCTGTTCGACCGTACCCAGCAGGCCGACGGGAGCTTCCCGCGTAACTCGCTGATCGACGGGGCGGTCGCGCCGGACACGTTCGGGCTGTCCGAGATCGACGAGGACGCCTACCCGCTGCTGATGGCGTGGCAGGGCGGCTTCGCCGGCGACGTGCCGTTCTACCGCGATCATGTTCGTCCTGCCGCCGACTTCGTGGTGAACCACGGCCCGGCGTACGGGGTGGAACGCTGGGAGGAACACCCTGGCTACTCGCCGTCCACCATCGCGGCCGAGATCGCCGGGCTGGTCGCGGCGGCGGACCTGGCCAGGGCCGCGGGTGACGCGGCGCGGGCGGCGCTCTACCTGGCCACCGCGGACGACTACCAGCGCAACGTGAAGAAGTGGACCGTGACCAGCACCGGTCCGTACAGGAGCGGGCGCTACTTCATCCGGCTGGCCGTGACGGGCCATCCGGACACGGCGGAGAGTTACGACCTGGGCAACGGCAGCCAGCCCGCGGTCGACCAGCGTCGCGTCATCGACGCGGGCTTCCTGGAGCTGACCCGGCTGGGTGAGCTGCCGGCGTCCGATCCTGACGTGCTGCGCTCCCTGAAGGTGGTCGATTCCGTCATCGAGTCGCAGACCTCGTCCGGACCGGGGTGGCACCGGTACGGAATCAAGGCCAGCGGTGCCACCGACGGGTACGGCGACTGCTACGTCCCGGACCCGACGGACTGCTCGCCGTCCGGTGCTCCGTGGTTCCCCACCGCCAAGGGGTCCGGGCACCCGTGGCCGATACTCGACGGCGAGCGGGCCGAGCAGGATCTGCAGATCGGTTCGGCCGGCCAGGCCGGCTCCCTGCTGCTGGCCATGCAGGACATGACCTCCGGGCTCGGGATGGTGCCCGAGCAGGCCTGGGAGGACCCGGCCGTGGCCGCAGCTCCGTACGGCTCGGACCCGGCGACGGCGTCCATCGGTTTCACGAACGGCAAGCCGGCCGGCTCGGCCTCGCCCCTGATCTGGGCCCAGGCACAGTACCTGCGGCTGGTCACGGACCTCGGGAGCGGGTCGCTGGGCGACCAGCCCGCCATCGTGGCCGACCGCTACGTCCGGCACGCGCCGCCCGTTTCCCTGATAGTCACGGCGGCGGCGAGCGCCACCGGGGGCCAGATCGTGGTCAGCGGCACGGCCCCGGCTGGGAGCACTGTGGTGATCTCGGCGGGCCAGCCAACGGCATCCAGCGACACGACCACGGTGGTCAGCACCGCGGCCGGCGCGGACGGGCGCTTCCGGGTCACCGTGCCGCTGCGCCCGGGCACGAACGTCATCACGGCGACCGCGACACGTGGGACGGACGCGACGGGATGGGCTCAGGTGACGGTCAAGTCCTGACCGAAGCAGCGAGCGGCGCGGCGGAACAGCGCGCGGACGCGGCGGAACAGCGCGCGGACGCGGGGGAAACAGCGCGCGGACGCGGGGGGAACAGCGCGCGGACGCGGGGGAACAGCGCGCGGACGCGGGCAGAGCGGCTCTCGGCCCCAGGAAGCGCGTGAATGACTCTATCCCCGCCCGTACCAGGCGCATACTGACCGTTCTGGGTCGATGTGCCGTTGGTCCTGCTGACACGGAAACTGGGTCCCGGTGGGCGTGCGGGAGCGAACCCTGGCCCGGGCGGTGGCGAGGGCTGCGTGGTCGCGCTGGTTTGTCCGGCGGGGGCGGGCCGGGGGTGCCGGTTCGGCGGCGGCTCCGGTGCTGCGGGGATCAGGGTGTGGTGCTGGCGGTGGATGTTAAGACGGCCTCCGGCGGGCTGATGGTGATGGTGATGGCGCAGCCGGGATAGAGCTTCTGGAGCCGTCGTTCCAGGTAGGCGCGCTGCTGGTCGGGTGATTCCCGGCGGGTGTAGAAGTCCGCGCCCAGGTCCTGGTAGGGGGTGCCGCTCTTGAGGACCTGGTAGGCGATCTTGAGCAGGGTGTGCGCGATCGCGGTGATGGCCTTCTTCTTCGCGGCGGGGTTCTTGTCTCCGCCGAACCGGCGGACCAGCCGGCTGTAGCGGGCCTGCAGCCGCCCTTTGGTGCGGATGGCGTTCCAGGCGGCCTGGATGAGCACCGGCTTGATGTAGGTGCCGGCGTCGCCGGTGCGGCCGTGCTTGCGCTTGCGGGCGCTGATGTTGTTGCCCGGGCAGAGCGTGACCCAGGAGGCCAGCTTCTCGTGGCTGGCGAAGTGCCGGTGCGGGGCCGGGCCGATCTCGGCCAGCCACGCCTGCGCGACCACGTTGCCGAACGCGGGGATGGTCTTGAGCAGGTCCAGTTCCCGCTGCCAGCGCCCGGCCCGGCCCGCGATCTGGTCGTCCAGGTCAGCCACGGCGGCGTCCAGGCCGGCGATCCGGTCCCGGTGCAGCCGGCACATCAGCGCGTGATGCCCGGTGAACCGGCCGGTCAGGGCCATCGACAGGTCAGCCAGCTTGCCCGCGGTCCGCATCCGGCCTTTGGCCAGGTCCGCCAGCACGGCACCGCGGCGCTCCCCGTCGATCAGCGAATCGATCATCGCCGTGGCGGACTTGCCGGTAATGTCGCTGGCAACCGAGCCGAGCTTGATGCCGGCCGACTCCAGCGCCTTGGCAAGCCGCTGGATCTCCGAGGTGCGGGCCTGCACCGTCTTCATCCGGTACCGGGTCAGGTCCCGCACCTCCCTCAGCTCCGCCGGCGGGATATACGAGCCGCGCAGCAGCCCGCACTCGAACAGTTCCGCCAGCCGCCGGCAGTCCGCCGCGTCGGTCTTATGGCCCTTCAGCGCCCTGGCGTGCGCCGGGTTGACCACCGCGACCTCGGTGAAGTCCTGCTCGGCGAGCGCGTAATACACCGGGTCGGTATAGATCCCGGACGCCTCCATCACCACGTGCGTCACCCCGCGGCGGCGCAGCAGGCGGGCCATCTCCTGCAGCACCCCGTAAAACGTGCGGAACTCCAGGATCTCGGTCGTGCGGGTCCACGGCTTCTCACCCGGGGACCGGATCGCGACCTTGATCATGTTCTTGTGCACGTCGATCCCGGCGACATGCTCATACAGCACTCTCACCTGCGTCCACCTCCTGCAGCGGCATCATCTGACTGGGATAGGCGCGCCGCCGGCCAGGGCCCCCGTCAGTACAGGAGACTGACACGCGCGCACGTAGCAGCAGCGGGGGTTACCCGGCAAGGGAGCCCTCAGGACCTGTCTCTAACACGGCCTCGAACGGCCCAGGCTGGAACGGTCACGACCGGCGGCAGCCGCCACGAGCCTGCACCCTCCGCGCCCGGCCCCGCAGCCCGGACACCGCAAAAGACCCCAACCCGTCACCACCCGCACCCGCCCGCGGCGGCAAGGGACCCAGTTTCCATCACCTGCGGCAGAGCCACGCAGTGGCTCATGATTTCTCTAACCGGACCGGCGGCCCATCGACCCAGCGATTGCCGCACCAGCGCGCCAGAAATCCCGAAGCAACGGGTTATCTTCTGACGCGCCCCTCGAGCTGCATGAACGCGGCATCCATGTCGTTGCCACGGGCGGGCTGGAGCGGCGTCGCGAGTCACGTCAGCACGCGGAATCACAGCGGCATCAGGGACAACGCCAGCTACCGTGTCCGCCAGGATCAAACGGCGGCCAGGCAGAATACATAAGAATATGATATAAGTAACTTATGGAAATTACCGGTGGATCCGCTCCAGGCGAGCGGCCGATGACCCCGGGCGTCGAGCGGCCGATGACCCCGGGCGTCGAGGGGCCGATGGCCGCGGGCGTCGAACGGACGCTGGCCCAGGGGCCCGAGCGGGCGCTGGCGGCCGGGATCGCGGCCGGGGTGGAGCGACTGATCGGGCTGGTCAGGTCGCTGAGCCCGGCGGACGGGCTGTCCCTCACCGCAGCCGCGACGCTGGCCACGCTGGAGCGGTCGGGGCCGCGGCGGCTCACCGCGCTGGCCGTCCAGGAGGGCGTGACGCAGCCGGCCATGACACAGCTGATCGCGCGCCTGCAGGACGCCGGTCTTGTCCGCCGGGAGGCTGATCCCGGCGACGGACGGGCGGTCCAGGTGCGGCTGACCGACCAGGGCCGGGACACGCTGGCCCGGCGCCGGGCGGTGCGGGCCGAGCGGCTCGCCGTGATCCTCGACCGGATCAGCCCGGAGGACCGGGCGGCCCTCGGCGCGGCGCTGTCCGCCATCGACGCGCTGGCCAGCGCGCAGCGCGACGTCACCCTCACGCACTGACAGTTACCCAGAAAGAGAGAGCACTGATGAGCGGCCCCCACGCGACCTCGGTCGCGAGCCCGTTCCGGCAGCCGAAAGCCGTCTTCGCCGTCGCGTTCGCCTGCGTCGTGTCGTTCATGGGCATCGGCCTGGTCGACCCGATCCTGCCGGCCATCTCGCACGAGCTGCACGCCTCGCCGAGCGAGGTGACGCTGCTGTTCACTAGCTACCTGGTCGTCACCGCGGTGGCGATGCTGATCACCAACTGGGTCTCCAGCCGGCTGGGCGCGAAGAAGACGCTGATCGCCGGGCTGATCCTGATCGTGCTGTTCAGCGCCGCGGCCGGGGCCTCCCCCAGCATCAACGGGATCATCGGGTTCCGGGCCGGCTGGGGCGTGGGCAACGCGCTGTTCATCGCCACCTCCCTGGCCGTCATCGTCGCCTCGGCCAGCGGCGGCTTCGCCGGCGCGATCGTGCTCTACGAGACCGCGCTCGGCGTCGGCATCGCGATCGGCCCGCTGCTCGGCGGGACGCTGGGCGAGATCAGCTGGCGGGGGCCGTTCTACGGGGTGGCCGTCCTGATGGCCATCGCGCTCATCGCCACCATCGTGCTGGTCGAGCCCACGCCGAAACCGGCTCACACGACCGCCCTGTCCGCGCCGCTGCGCGCGCTGAAGCACCGCGGCCTGCTGACCATGTCGCTGACCGCGCTCTGCTACAACTGGGCCTTCTTCACCGTCCTCGGGTACGCGCCGTTCCCGATGAACCTGAGCCCGATCAAGCTCGGCCTGGTGTTCACCGGCTGGGGCATCCTCGTCGCCCTCTTCGCCGTGTTCGGCGCGCCCCGGCTGCAGGCCAGCCTGGGCATCGCGAAGACCATGTACGCGAACCTGGCCGCGTTCGCGGTCGTGGTGCTGGTCATCGCGATCTGGACGACCGACCGCGCGGTGCTGATCCCGGCCGTGATCATCTCCGGGATCTTCATCGGGGTCAACAACACCATCACCACCCAGGCGGTAATGACCGTCTCCCCGGTGGAGAAGCCGGTCGCCTCGGCGGCCTACGGCTTCGTCAGGTTCATCGGCGGCGGCCTCGCCCCGTACGCGGCCGGCCGGCTGGTCCTGGCCATCAATATCCACTTCCCGTTCTACATCGCGGTCGGCGCGATCCTGGCCGGGATCGTCATCCTCACCACCGCTCACGGGCTGCTCTCCCAGGCCGAACGTGTCCAGGTTGAGCAGGTCACCGGGTCACCGGCGCCCGCTGGCGAGTCCGTCGACGCCGGGCCCGTGGGCGCGCTCATCCCGGTCGAGGCCAACACGGTCAGGGCCAATACGGTCAGGGCCAATACGGTCAGGGCCAATACGGTCAGGGCCAATACGGTCAGGGCCAATACGGAGGCGGCGAAGCCCGGTGCGAGGGTCATCCTGGCCGCGGTCGACGCCTCACCGGTCGCCGCGCTGGTCACCGAGGCCGCGGGCGTCCTCGCGGCCGATCGCGGCGGGGTGGTGCATGTGGTGCACACCCAGGAGGAGGCGACCGCGGGCGACGTGGCGATCGACGGCGAGAGCCTGGACGCGGCCCGGGCCATGGTGCGGAACCACCTTGACCGGCTGGCCGCGCACCACGTCCCGGCCGAGGGCCAGATCCTGCTGCACGCCGCCGATCACGGCGCGGCGGGCCGGATGGTCGCCGAGTACGCCAACACCGTCGGGGCCAGCACGATCGTGGTCGGCGCGCCCACCCACGGCGGGCTGCCCGCGCTGATGGACGGCAGCGCCAGCCGCGGGCTGTGGCGGCACGCGCGCAGCAACGTGCTGGTCGTCAACCCGGACGCGCCGGAAGCAGTGCCCGCCGAGGACCTGTGGCGCGAGCTGGCCAAGGACTGATAAGCGGCCCTCGCGGGCCCGCTCAGGCGTCGTGGAAGACCAGGCCGAGGGCGTGCCTGCGCCCTGAGTGCACGGTGCTCACGCCGTGCCGTACCGGCCCGGCGGACCAGCCGCGCGCGCTGCGCACCGGCCGGTCTCTGGTGGTGAAGATCAGGCCGTGGCCCTGCTCCAGGGCGACGCAGGTGCCCCGGGACTGCGCCCGCGGCCGCTGCTCGACCAGGAGGAACTCACCGCCGGCGTAGTCCGTGCCGTACTCGTCCAGGCCGACCACGACCTGCAGCGGGAAGACCAGGTCGCCGAAGACGTCGCGGTGCAGTGCGTTCCAGTCCCCGCACCTGTAACGCAGCAGGATCTGGGCGCTCTTGCCCTGCCCGGCCCGGTGGCACATGTCCACCCACTCCCCCAGAGTGTCCGGCCACGGGGCCGGGCGGCCCAGCCGCCCGGCCCAGTCACGGGCGATCACCAGAAGCCGCGGGTAGAGGGCCTCACGCAGCTCGCGGACCGGTTCGGGGAGGTCGTGGGTGAAGTACCGGTACTGGCCGGAGCCGAACCGGTGCCTGGCCATGTCGATGGTGCTGCGGAACAGCTCCGGCTTTTCGTACAGGGCCGCCAGGTCCCGGCATTGCGCCGGGGTGAGCAGCCGGGGCGTGCGGGCGCAGCCCTGGGCGTCGAGTTCGGTGGCGATGGCCTGCCAGTCAGCTTCCTGCCAGTCGGCGTTTGTTACCACGGGACCCCCAGCAGGGCACCCTCGTGGGCGAGTAGCTGCTGCTTGCGCTCCACGCCGCCGGCGTAGCCCCGCATGCCGCCATCGGCGCCGATGACCCGGTGGCACGGGCGGATAATAGCCAGCGGGTTGGCGCCGATGGCGGCGCCCAGCGCCTGGATCCGGTCGCGCGGGACGCGGAGCTGGGCGGCGAGCTGGCCGTAGCTGATCGTCGTGCCGTACTGGACCGAGTCCAGGGCATCCCAGACCCGCTGCTGGAACTCGGTGCCGCGCGGGGCGAGATCGAGGCTGAAGGCGCGTCGCTGGCCGGCGAAGTATTCGGTCAGCTGGCGGGTCACCTCGGCGAACGCCGCCGGGTCATGGCGCCAGCCGTCGCGGACCGCCGGCGCGTAACGCTGCCCGGCCATCGTCACCGAGGTGAGCGTCACGCCGTTCGGCGACGGGTGGCCGATCAGGAGCAGTTCACCTACCGGGCTTTCCATCGTGGTGTAGACGTTCATATACCCACGCTATGAGCCGGCGCGGCCGCAAGCTGGCGGATTTCGGACATCGCGATGGACGCGCCCTGGCGGCGGAGCGGCTGTGACCAGGACCGTTCGGGATTATGAACTGGCTGCCCGGGTCAGTCGGGCCGCGGCGAGTCCCGGAGCCGGTCCCGGCCGCGCCTTACCGTGTCCCGCAGGTCCTCGGCCAGGTTCTCCAGGGCCGGCAGCGCCGCGAGCAGCGCGGCCTGCTGGCCGTCGGGCAGGCCGGACACCGATTCGGAGATCACCGCGCTCCGCTGCGCCGTGATCCGCTCGTAGACGCCGCGGCCCCTGGGCGTGACCTCGACCCGGGCCGCGCGGAAATCGTCGGGGTCGCGCAGCCGCTTGAGCAGGCCGTACTCATCGAGCTTGCCGATGACGCGGGACAGCATGGTCGGGTTGATGCCCTCGAGTTCGGTGAGTTCGGCCAGGCTGAGCGGCCCGCGCATGGTGGTGATGCCCAGCACCGAGGCCTGGGTCGGGGTCAGTCCTTCCTCCCGGGACGCGGCGTTGAGCTGCCGCGCGAGCTTCAGCACGACACGCCTCAGGCGGATGACCGTGTCGTTGTCCATGCCTGTTGCTCCCGGTCTTAATTGCCTGCGAGCAAGCAGTATAAGGTCACGGCCGGGCGCATGGGCGGCGGGCGGTCAGTCGGTGGCCAGGATGACGTCCGACGCCTTGATCACCGCGGTGACCTCCGAGCCAACGGCCAGGCCGAGTTGCTTGACTGCCTCCACCGTGATCGAGGCCACCAGGCGGGTGCCGCCTGCGTCCAGTTCGACGTTGGCGATGGCCTCGCCGTTGTTGATGGCGGTGACGCGGGCGGGAATCTGGTTACGGGCGCTCAGCCGCATGGCTGTCACTCCTTGTTCTGCGACTGCGTGATCAGTGGTGCTGCGACCCTACGCTATCCGCCGGCGCGGGCTAGGCGATGCGGCTGGCGGGGGCGTCGTCCTTGTTGGACCACATGAGCTGGACCGGGACGGCGCCCGAGCCGTCGGCCAGGTCGACTTCGCGGAAGACGAGGGCGAGGCTGGTCCCGGCTTCCTTGACCGGGATGTCGCCGATCTCGCCGCCCTTGGCGGAGTACCAGCCGAGCCTGGCGCTGTCGCCGGTCCGGATGGCGTCGTCCACGTCGGGGTCGGTCCTGGCCTCGTTGAGCTGGTGGTAGATGGTCGCCGCGACGTTCTTCCAGGGCTGGTCGAAGACTGGAACGCCGTTGCCTGACTCGGAGTAGACGCCGACGGCGTAGTAGGCGGTGCCGCACGGCGTGACGCGGGCCGATCCGTGATACCCGCCCAGGCCATGACGGGAGTCGGCGTCGTCGCCGCCGACCTTGACGACGGCGCGCCGACGGCGCTCGTGCTCGGCTTCCTGGCCCGGCGGCGGCTGGAATCCGGCCGAGAAGCCGTCCACCAGGACGACGCCGCGGGGCAGCAGGATGTTGATCACCGTGCTGCCCGTGTCGGCGCCGTCGAGGGCGCCGTGCCGGCAGATCCGCGCCACCACTTTTTCCACCTGGTCCTTGTAGATCGTGGCCGGGGCGGAACCGGGCAGCACCACCGACGGCAGCATGCGCGAGCTGATGGGCGCCTCGTAGTACTGCTGGATCACCGACTGCAGGTCGTTGTCGCTCATCGCCTTGGCCAGGGCCGCGTCGATGCTGGCGATGTCGGCCGGTTCCCAGGCGGCGGTCCCGCCCAGGTAGTGGTTGGCGAAGACCAGGTGCGCGATGGTCCTGCCGCCGAAAAAGTGGAGGTTCAGCGCGGGCCTGGGCGGGAAACCCGCCGCGAGCTCGTCCTCGGTCAGCTCGGACACACTCGATCCCGAACGGTCGTAGTACGCGCGGTGCGCCCCGGAGCCGGCCAGGAGGCTGACGTTCAGGAGCCGGCCCTGGCTGTCGTCCATCGTTCCCCGATCTCTGCCGTCGTGCGCGGGTCAGGCCCCTATCCGTCCGGAGGGGCCGACGGACGCCGTTGATACGGCCCGGGCGAGTGTTCGGAGCCGACGCCGGGGAACAAAAATTCGCTCGCCAGTGCGAGCGCCTCGACTATTACGATCTGCGGGGGGAACGACCTGCCGGTTAGGGGACTAGGTCCAGGGCGGCGCGGATGATGCTGTCGGTGTCGATGCCGTTGTAGCGGTACAGGTCCTCGATCGCCCCGGACTGGCCGAACTGGGCCACGCCCAGCGCGGCGTGCGGCACCCCGTTGACGGTGGCCAGGAACGACAGCGTGTGCGGGTGCCCGTCCAGGACGGTGACCAGCGGGGTGGCGCGGGCCGCGGGGAACGCCTGCTCGAGGATCCACGGCTCGCCGCCGAAGCCCTGGCCGTGAACGCCCTGGCGGGCGCGCAGCGCGCGGAACAGCAGCCCGGGGCTGGTCACGCACACCACGTCGGCTGGCGTGCCGATCTCGGCCAGCCGGTCGGCCGCGGCCAGCGCCTCGGGCACCAGCGCGCCCATCACCGCGATCGTCACGGCGGGCGCTCCGCCAGCGCCTGAGCCAGCCCCTGGGCCAGCCCCTGGGCCGGCGCCGGCAGCGGCCCGGCGCAGCGGGTACGCGCCGGCCACCACCTGGCGGCGGCGGCGTTCCCTGGCCGCGGGGTCGGCCGGGATCGCGGCCAGCTTCTGGCTGACCGGCCGGGTGGACAGCCGCAGGTAGGCCGAGCTGCCGTCCGGCCGGCCCAGCCGGGCCAGGCTGGCCAGCAGGCACCATTCGGTGTCGACCGCGAACGCGGGCTCGTAGGTAACGCAGCCCGGCTGCTCGATCCCGATCGACGGCGTGGTGATGGACTGGTGCGCCCCGCCCTCGGGGGCCAGGGTGACCCCGGACGGCGTGCCGACCAGGATCGACTGGCCGCCCGCGTAGATGCCGAACGACCACGGCTCGAGCGCCCGCTCCACGAACGGGTCGTACAGCACCCCGACCGGGAACAGCGGCTGGCCCCACCGGCTCCAGGTCGCGCCGAGCTCGCCGAGCAGGCCGACCAGGTTGGTCTCGGCGATGCCGAGCTCGATGTGCTGCCCGGTCGGCTTCTCCCGCCAGTGCAAGATGGTCTCGGCGTCGTCGGCGAACCAGTCGGTCCGTTCGGCGGCTGACCACACGCCGACCTTGTTGACCCAGCCGCCCAGGTTGGTGCTCGAGCTGACGTCCGGGCTGACGGTGACGACCCGCGCGGCCGCCGCGGGGGCTTCGCGGGTCAGGTCGAGCAGGGCCCGGCCGAGCGCGGCCTGGGTGGTGGCCACCCCGGTCGGCGTGCGGCCGAAATCCTGCGGCACGGCGGGCGGCGCCTGCCGGGGCGGGGCCGGACGGCGCAGCCGCCGGGCGGTCTGCGCGCACAGCTCACCCGCGGCGCTGTCCGGCGCGGGCCGGCGCCACGGCTCCCCCGGATCGGTGCCGAGCTGGGCCGCCAGCTCGCCGAGCTGGGCCTCGGTCAGCAGCGCCGAGTGGTTCTGCGGGTGGCCCTCGACGGCCAGGCCGTAGCCCTTGATCGTGTAGGCCAGGATGATCGTGGGCCGGCTGTCGTCGATGGCCGCGTAGGCCTCGTCCAGGGAGCTCAGGTCGTGGCCGCCCAGGTTGCGGACGGCGCGCGCGAGCTCGGCGTCGTCGAGGTCGCCGGCCAGCCGGGCCAGGGACTCGTCCCCGCCGGGCAGGCGCTGGCGCAGCTCGTCCGGATGGCAGCGGAGCAGCCGCTGGTACTCGGGATTGGGCATGGCGTCGATCCGGTGCCGCAGCGCCTCGCCGCCCGGCCGGGTGAACAGGTCCTCGAGCAGCCGCCCGTACTTCAGCGTGATGACCTGCCAGCCTGCCGCGCTGAACATGCCGCGCAGCCGCTCGGCGGCGATCTGCGGGACCACCCGGTCGAGCGACTGGCGGTTCACGTCGACGACCCAGACGACCTCGCCGAGTTCGGCCACGGCGGGGTCGACGATGGCCTCCCAGACCGCGCCCTCGTCGAGCTCGGCGTCGCCGAGCAGCGAGTACTGGCGGCCCGGCGCGCGGGGCCATCTTGGCGGCCTGCGGCCGCGGGGCTGATGAACCTGCCGTTCAGATACCGGCGGGCCACCGCGCCCCAGACCGGGGCGGTCGCGCCGATGCCGACGGACCCGGTGGAGTAGTCGACCGGATCGGGGTCCTTGACCCGGCTCGGATAGCTCTGCAGGCCGCCGAACGCCCGCAGCGTCGGCAGGTATGACTCATCGAGCTCACCGAGCAGGTAGTTGATCGCGTGCAGCACGGGCGAGGCGTGCGGCTTGACCGACACCAGGTCGTCCGCGCGCAGGTGCCGGAACCACAGCGAGGTCATGATCGAGACCATCGACGCCGAGGACGCCTGATGGCCGCCGACCTTCAGCCCGCCGGGATTGGGCCGGACCCGGTTCGCGTGGTGGACGATCGCCGTGGACAGCCAGAGCACCTGGCGCTCGATCTCGGCCAGCGCGTCCAGGCTGGCGGCTTTCTGCTGAAGCTCGGTCATTGGTGCATGACAACATGACCGCCGCCAGGGCACAACCAGGCATTTGTCACACCACCGGCAGCCAGTAGCAGCGCTCCTCGCTGTAGAGCGCGAACCCGGACCGGAGCAGGATCGGGCCCGACGTCTCGGCGCGCCCCTTCACCAGGGCCAGCGTGGCGCCGTGGGCGCGGGCCAGCCGCAGCCGCTCGGCCAGCACGGCCCGGTAGGCGCCGCGCCGACGGTACTCCCGCAGGGTGACCGCGCCCCATAGGTGGGCCACCTCCCCGCGCAGCGTGCACCCGCCGACCGCGGCGGGCTCGCCCCGCACCGAGGCCAGCACGCGGAAGCTGGACCAGGCCGCCAGGTCCGTGACGGCTTCGGCGTACTCGCGGGCGAGCACGGCCCCGGTGGGCTCCTTTCTCCCCCAGCCGCGCACGGTGACCATCGACGCGGCCCGGAACGTGCGCTCGCCGGCGACCAGCTCGACGCTGACGTCCCCGGAAGTCCGGGCCGGCGGCGTCGTCGCCGTTCAGCTCGCGGGCCAGGATCTGCACCGCGTCGATCTGCTTGCCGCCCGCGGCGCGCAGCGCCGCCTCGGTGTCGGGCGGCAGGGTCGCGGACGAGACCCACCAGGCCACCCCGGGCTTGCCCCACTGGCGCACCCGTCCGGCCACCTCGGCGATGAGCTCCGCCGCGGTCCGCTCCGATCGCGACCGGGTGACCTGGGCGGCGGGGAAGGCCGGGTCGAGCGCCCAGTCCGGGTACCGGATCAGCCGGTAGTCATCGGTCAGCACCTCGACGGCGCCGTCCGGGCACCACTGGCTGGCGGCCGCCGCGTCGAGCACGTGCCGCGGTGTCCACGAGCTCACGCCTGACCTCCTCTGAAGGTTCATTTCTACCGAACGGGCCGGGCGCGTGCCCCGCTAACGTGCGGCGCCGACGGTTACGA
>CAVWBQ010000044.1:0-204839 GCA_963753225.1 uncultured Actinomycetota bacterium
CGCGCGATTCCGCCGGAACGGCTGCTGCCCGCGCTGCGCACCGCGTTGATCGCTCCGGACATCGGCGGGCTCTGGCGAATCCGCGGCGTGCGGCTCGTCGCTACCGACTTCGGGTTTTCCGCTGGAGCGGGGCCGGAGGTGCGCGGATAGCTCGCTCATGACGTCGCGGCGGCCAGCTATGGTCATCAGCAGCGCCTCGGCCTTACCGGCTCGTGAGGCCCCGCGCGGGACCCTCACGCGCCGCCGCATCGAGCGTGACCCGAGCCCGGAACCTGTACTGCCTCACCGCGGCCATCCCTCCAGGCCGACAAGGTCGGTGGCGCGCCGGGCGGGTCCCGCCACGTCGACCGCGGGTCGCCCAGCGCAGCGCCAAGGCTATGGCCTGGCGAACATGACTGTTGCTGCTGACAATACTTGCTGATAACAATATTGACCATCAGGGACTATGCCCAGGCGGGCAGACCGTACGACGGTGGACGTGATGAGGCCTCCACTCTGGTCGCCAGCGCGCCGGACGGACTGCCTTGCGGGGCTCGATACTCGCAGGTCAGGGATCACGCTCTCATCTTCGCTCGTGGCGGTGCTCAGCGGAGTTCCGGGCGCAATACCTGTGGGAAGGGGCGGGCTCAGCTGATGCTGCCTCCGCTCGGATCGGGCTGGTTCCTCGCCGTTTCCTGCTCTTGGCAGGTGTGCCAGCGGGGCCTAGGATCGAGCCAGGTGAGCCGGGAAGCCTGGTCGGCGATGTTCATGATCTTCGGACTCGTGGGCGGCGGTTTCCTGATGACTATTAGTGGCGCACCGGCAGAGAGCTCGCCCGACGCGAGCCTGGCCACTTCCACGAACGCACGTGCTGCCGCGTGGCGGCAGGCGGCGCTGTTCCTTGCCGGTGCCGCGCAGATGATTACCATCCCGGCGCGTGCAAGCCCTGACCGATTGGGTGTCCAAGTGGTGCCCGCCGTTGGCGCCGTCGAGCCCCGGGGCGAGCAGGCTGCGCGCGGAAGAAGGTGTGAGCAGATGTCCTGTCATCCAGGATCCGGTAAGAAAGCGGGCTGAGCGGTGTTCGGCCTGGGCAGGGTGCTCGTCGGGACGAGCGGGTCGCCGGGCAGCCTGCATGCACTGCGCTACGGGGAGGGCCTGGCCCGCGCGCTCGATGCGGTCCTGATCCCGGTCATCGCCTGGGAACTGCCGGGCGGTGACCGCGCCCACCGGGTCGGGTCGTCGCGCGAATTGGGACACGCGTGCCGGGACCTGGCCGGTAAGCAGCTCCGGGACGCGCTGATGGCAGTGTGGGGTGAGGTTCCCGACGATCCGCGGGTACAGCCGCATGTCGAACGCGGGCCGGTGGGCTGGGTGCTGGTCAACCTGGCCAGCCGCCCTGACGATGTGCTGGTTGTGGGCGCTGGCCGCCGGGGCACGCTGGGGCGGCTGGCCTTTTCCAAGGTGGGCCGCTACTGCCTGGCCCATGCCCAGTGTCCCGTTGTCGCCATCCCGCCGCCCGCCCTGGCCGGCGAGCTCGGGCATGGCCGCCTGGCATGGGCGTTCTGGCGCCGGTCCTTGACCCCGGAGCAGGTCCTTCGCGATCACGACAGGCCAGCTGCCTGAGGAACCAGCGCGTACCGGGTGCACGGAAGCCCGGCACGGCGATGTCAGCGTGGCTCGCTGAGCCGGGCGGCCTCCAGGTCCAGGCTGCGCTGAAGCTGCTGGCGGGCGGCCTGGCTGATGGTGCCGTCGTCGTAGAGCCGGGCGAGTTCGGCGTGCTCGGCGGCATTGAGGTCACGGCGCAGTTCCCGGTCGGTCAGGCCGTCCGGTTCCGTTGCCTCGGTGCCGTCGATGCGGGCGCGGGTGCGCCCGATCCTGGCCTGCAGGCTGGCCCGGGCCCGGTCGATCACGTCATCGGCGGCGCAGTCGCCGGCCGCGAGTTCATCGAGCCGGGCCAGGGCCGCCTCGGCCAGGCGCAGCCGGGCCACGGTCTGTTCATGGCGCGCGTCCGCGGTCCGGGCGATCCCGGCCCGCCGGACCAGCGGTTCGAGGGTGAGCCCCTGCACGATGAGCGAGACCACGATCACCGCGGTGGCGAGCACCAGGATCAGGTCCCGCCGCGGCAGCGGGGCCCCGCTCGCCGAGGTCAGCGGAATCGAGAGCGCCGCGGCCAGCGGCACCACCCCGCGGGCTCCCGCCCAGGACACCACGGCGGGCACCGGCCACGACGGGCGCCGGGCGCCGCCGCGCCGCTGGATGACCGCGGACAGCGGGAACACCCACAAGATCCGGATCACGATCAGCGTCCCGGCCACCGCCAGCGCCTCGGCCGGCCACGCCTCGGCCCGGGACAGGTCACGGATCAGGGTCGGCAACTGCAGGCCGATCAGGCTGAACACGACGCTCTCCAGCAGGAAGATGACCGTGCCGTAGACCGAGTGCAGCTGCAGCCGGGTCTGCGCGGTGGTGATCCGCTCCCGCCGACCGCCGATCACCAGCCCCGCGACGATCACCGCCATGACCGGCGACACGTGCAGCACCTCACCCAGCACGAACGCCGCATACGGGGTGATTAGCGCGAGCACGGTCTCCAGCACCGGATCGGTGACCCGGCGGCGCACCGGGATGACCCCGGCCGCGATCACGCCGCCCACCGCCGCGCCGCCGGCCGCCAGGACCGCGAACTGCCCGGCGGCGTGCAGCAACGCGCTACCGGCCGTGCCGGCTGTTCCGGCGACCGCGAAGGAGACCGCGATCTGGAACAGCACCAGGCTGGTCGCGTCGTTGAACAAGCTTTCGGCCTGCACCAGCGCCTGCACCTTCGGCGGCAGCGAGAGCCGCCGGCCCAGCGCGCTGACCGCCACCGGGTCCGTGCTGGCCAGCACCGCGCCGAGCACGAACGCCATGCTCGCCGGGACCGCCGCCACCGCCCACGTCACGGCCGCGACCGCGGCCGCCGACGCCAGCACCAGGCCTACCGCCAGGATTACCACCGGCCGCCACACCGCCCGCAGGTCACGCCACGGCAGTTCCTCGCTGGCCGCGTACAACAGCGGCGGCAGCACCACCAGGCTGACGACCTCAGGTGGCACATGGACCGCCGGGAACCTCGGCAGGAGGGCCACGACCAGCCCGGCGATCACCAGCAGGGACGGGGCCGGGACCCGGAGCCGGCCGGCGAAAGCCGCCACCACCGTGCCCAGCACGACTAGGAACAAGATGGTCTCTACACCGTGCACGCCGCTGACCTCATCCCTTAGGCCTTCCTGATGGATGCCGACCAGACTTCCCGGCGCGCCACCGCCAGCCTATGCGTCGCCACCGCGCCAGTTGCCGTCTCATCGGACTGACAAGCGAGCGACGTTCACGAGGGCGAGTGATCTGGGGAGGCCAGCTGGTTATGAGAGGGCTCTGCGCCGCGCGGTGGCACCCCAGGTCGGTGGAATGCCTGTCCAGTGAGTAGCAGTCGGAGCCAATCCGGGTGGCGATCATGAGCGCTGGCGCTGGAGAACCGCCGCGCCGATGGTGGCGGTCGTTCCGACGGTTGCGACGGCGGCCAGGAACGCGTACTGGGTGATGGTCGCGAAGATCTGGTCGGGCATGCCCAGCACGACCCCGAGCAGCATGGCGAAGCCGCCGGCCGCAGCGGTCAAAGCCCACCGGGCGGTCAGCAGCGCACAGCACGGGCCGGCGATCAGCAGCCCGATCAGGATCAGGTGCGGGCCGCTGGCCGCGTCGCAGGCCGCTACCGCGCAGCACAAGATAAGGCTGAGCCTCCACAGGCGGCCGATGCTCCATCCGGGCAGCACCGACTCTCGCTGCCACAGCCCGCCTGGGCGGGCAGGCGCAGTCCGCCACTGGGTCGGCCAGGTCAGCAGCAGCGTACCGGCAGCGGCGACCGCGGCGGCCGGGAACACGGCCGCCGCCGGGCGGACGCCTGCTTGTTCCACGGTGATGACCAGGGCGGTCACGAACGCCAGGTATCCCGCGATGATCGCCGTGCCGGACGCGCGGCCTAGGCCCCGGCCACGGTACGCCAGTGCGAGCGCGAGCACCGTCAGGCCCGCGTACCAGGCGGCCACCAGCGTGTCCTGCCCCGAGCCCGGCCCGAGCCCGGCCAGGCTCGCCGGGATAAGCAGCCCGGCCACCACGTTGATCGCGTTGCTGTTCAGGGCGATGCTCAGCACCGCGGCGCCGCGGCCCCGCCGGGCCAGGTACACCGCGCTCACCGCGTTCGGCAAGCTGGTCACCACGGCCAGCACCAGCCCGCCGGTCACGATGTCCGGGACCGCGTACCGGCGGCCCACGGCGGTGGCCGCGACCTCCATGACTGTGCTCGCCCCGACCACCGCGATCAGCGCCGCGACCGCGGCGATCGCGTCTCGCCAGGTGCCCGGGCGAGGCCTGATCGCCTCGGCGAGTTCGGTCTCCTCCTCGTGGACCGCCGCCACCAGCCACCGCCTCCACCGAGCCGGCAACCGCAGGCGCTCCATCCGCGCGCGGCGCATCCCCAGGACCGCCACGTAAGGCACCAGCACCACGGCCGCCAGCGCCAGTCCGGCCCCCGGGGCGATCACCGCGGCCACCGTCAGCAGGCACACCGCGGCCACCCACACCGCGGGCACCCCGGACAGGACCACCACCCGGCGGTGGAAGCCGATCCACCCGGCTACCACTGCCGCCAGCCCGAGCAGCGCCGCCAGGTTGAACACGTTCGACCCGATGATCACCCCCGCGCCGACGCTGGCCTGCCCGCGCGCCAGCGCGGTCACCGCCGAGGTGATCTCCGGGGCATCAGCGGCCAGCGCTGCGACCAGCCCCAGCCACGCCTCGGAAAACCCGGCCCGCTCCCCGAGCCGCTCCAACCGGGAAACCAGCAGCCAGCTCGCGGCCAGGCTCACCACCACCGCGGCGCAGAACAGCAGGATTCCCGGCACGCAGACATCCTCCGGCATGCCTTCCTCAATCGGGAAGGGGGCTGGCATTCCGCCCGCCCAGGATCTGGCTGCCAGCAGGTGGCCAGCTGTCGGTCAGCTCTGGTCTACCGGATGGCTCGTGGCGAGTGCGGGCCGGGCCTGCTCAGCCTCTACGGCGTCGGCCCGGACACCGCCGCCCTGCTGCTGATCGCCGCCGGGGACCGCCCCGGGCGGCTGCGCAGCGAGGCGGCGCGGGCGCACATGTGCGCCGTGGCCCCGATCCCGGCGTCATCGGGGAAGACCCGGCGGCACCGGCTCAACCGCGGCGGGAACCGCGAGGCCAACCACGCCCTGCGGCGGATCGTGATCACCGGGATGAGCGCGCACCCCGCCACCCGCGCCTACACCCGGCGCCAGCCCAGACCGAGACTATGGCAATCACGCAGGGTCAACTACCGCACAGTGCTGGATCCCCGCCTGTAGCGCCGACTCGGCGCGGCTGGGACTCTCGTCTTGCAGGAAGGTCACCCGCACACAGAACATCCGGTTTTTGAGGGTTCCCGACTAGACGGGACTAGACGGGCTGTACAACGGTGGCCATGGTGCTGATCAGTCGGCGGAATCGCTGGACTGGCCCGGTTTCGCCGGTGATGTCGATGCCGGTGTCTGACCCGGCGAAGATGAGGGTGGTCAGGGCTTGGGTGGTCGCGGTGATCGTGACGTCGGCTCGTGCGGGTGGGGCCCCCGCGGTGAGCGACCACTGGCGGCCGTCGTTTTCGACCAGGTAGTCCGCGCCGTCGAGGCGGAAGTGCCAGCGGGCTGGTTCGTGGTCGCCGGCGGCGAGGTCGATGGCCCGGGTAACGGAGCGGAGCAGATGCTCGGCGTGCAGCGGCTCGCCGGGGAGGGGCCGGCGCCAGGCATGCTGTAGCCCCCACCGGCCGAGCGCGTCGATGACGGGTCCGAGGTCGGCTCCGGCCGGTGTCAGGCGGTACCAGACCTCCCGCCGGCCCGGTTCACGGTCGGCGGTGACGATCCCGGTGTCTTCGAGCTCGCGCAGCCGCTGGCTGAGCGTCTTGGGGGTGATCCCGCCGAGGCGGTCCATCAGGTCGGTGAACCTTTTGGCGCCGGCGAGCAGGTCGCGGATCACCAGCAGGCTCCACCGGTCGCCGACGCGCTCCAAGGCGCGCGCGGTCAGGCAGAAGTGGTCGTAGGTACGGACGTTCCTTGTCACGTCCCCCATAATACTAGTTGACAGATACTATCTACAACATAGTAGCTTGTAGATACTTAAGTCGATCAGTGGAGGACGTCATGTACGACCCGCCTGGTTATCTGTGGGCGATCACCATCGCCGGGATCATCGCGATCCCGGCCGCGACCAGCCTCGTGCTGTATGGCGGCGCGGTGCGCGCCGGCCTGAGCCGACGCCGCGCGGCGCTGCTCGCCGGGGCCGCGGCCGCCGTGCTCGGCGGCTGGTTCACCGCCAGCGCGGTGATCGCGGGGCACGGCTGGTACCACGCGCGGCTCGGCCACGGGGTGCCGTGGCTGCCGGTCGCCATGGCGGGGTTCCTGGCCTTGCTGCTGGCGCTGCGCCGGATCCCGGTGGTGGCGCGCGCCCTGACGGCGCCGGGCATGGTGAGCCGCCTGGAGCTCCCGCACACGTTCCGGGTGGCCGAGGGGACGGCCTTCCTGCTCATCATGTTTCTCGGTCATCTGCCCGCGCTGTTCGCCCTGCCCGCGGGCCTCGGCGACATCGCTGCCGGTATCGCCGCGCCGCTGGTCGCCCGCAGGCTCGCGCAGGGCACCGGCCGCCGCCCCGCCCTGTGGTTCAACGCGTTCGGCATGACCGATCTTGTGAACGCCCTGACCCTCGGCGCCCTCACCGGATTCGCGCTGATCAACGTCACCCCGTCCGGTGCGCCGATCAGCGAGCTGCCGCTCGCGCTGATCCCCACAGCCGCCGTGCCGCTGCTGCTCGCCCTGCACATCACGTCCATATCCGCGCTGCGCAGAGCCCACCGGGCACTGCTGCCAGCCACCGCCCCGCTCACTGCCGTCGCGAGATAGAGGAGAACAGAATCCAGCTCGAGATCGATGCGCTCAAGGCGGCGGCTGCCCGGCCGGCGCACCCCCTCATGCTCGCTAGCCAGCTCATGGCCGCCGAGCTCTACCAGGAGGGCCATCCGCCCGCACGACTGTACGCCGGGCGTGGGCCCGGTCAACGGAAAGGAAACGCAATGAACACCCGGAGTCCATACCCAGATGTTGAGGTCCCGGAGGTCTCCCTGCCCAGCTTCGTCCTTGACCGAGCCGATGAACCAGGTGCAGCGGTCCCGCTGATGGGTCCCGCCGACCACGGCAGCGCCAGCCCGCTGATGGGCCCGGCCGACCCGGCCACCGTTACCCCGCTGATGGGCCCGGCCGACCCGGCCACCGTTACCCCGCTGATGGGTCCCGCCGATCGCGGCACGATGGTCTCGCTCATGGGTCCCGCCGACCCGGGCACGGCCACGCCGCTGATGCTCCCAGCCGGTAATGCGCCGCGCAGACCGCAGGACGGACCTCTCGCCCGGCCCGTGCGCCGCCCGGCAGGCAGGCCCGGGCGAACCGGGCACGCTCCGGCCACCGACACCGCATCCCTGTGACCCGCAAGTAGTCCGGCCCGAAAGGCGTTGACGTGACAGACATCCAGATCGAGACCCAGTACTCGACCGGCGCTTCCCGGCAGGCCATCGAGCGGGCGCTCGTAGCCGCCGGGAAAGACCTCGGCCACCTCCGGCCCGCGGACCTCGCTCTGCTTGAGGACTTCCACACGATGGGCCGCATCGCCACCACCCAACTGGCCAACCTGGTCCAGATCACCCCCGGCAACGAGGTCCTCGACGCCGGCAGCGGAATCGGCGGAACCGCCCGCTACGTCGCAGGACGCAGCCGCTGCCACGTGGTCGCCGTGGATCTCACCGGGGAATACTGTCAGACCGCACGGTGGCTCAACCAGCTTGCCGGGCTTGACGACCGGATCTCCGTGCGCCAAGCAGACGTCACGGACCTGCCGTTCCAGGACGCGACCTTCACCCTGATGTTCAGCCAGCACGTGCAGATGAACGTGGCCGATAAGGCTCTCCTCTACCAGGAGGCACGCCGGGTCCTGGCCGGCGGCGGCAGGCTGGCTGTGTGGGACATCGCCGCCGGCGAGGACCGCGAACCCGACTTTCCGGTGCCCTGGGCCGACCGGCCCGAATACAGCTACCTGACCACACCCGATCGATTGCGCACGGCCATCGAAACCTCCGGGTTCGAGATCGAGCAGTGGAACGACCTCAGCGACCACGCGGCCGCGACGATGCAGGCACTGCTCACGTTGCCTCCAAGCCCGATCGGACTGCAGGCCTTCGTCCCCAACTTCGAGTCGAAAGCCAAGAACCTCACCAACGCGCTGGCCGACGGCCGGCTGCGCGCCGTCCAGGGCGTCGCACGAGCGGTCTGAGACGTGCCGCCATCCGTCCGGCCCGGACGCGAACCATGAGATCGAAGATCGTCATCATCGGCGCCGGCTGTGCGTCGACGAGGCCGGCAAGGCCCGCCACGCACCCTATGGTTCTGCTGATCCCGGGCTGGGAATGAATCGGGCGCCGGATCGGCTGTAGCTCGCGGTTGTGGTTGTCTTGTGTTCGTGTCGGTTGCGGGCTCGGGAGAACGACGTTGTGTGCTTCCCTTCAGGACCTGGAGAAGCAGCGCCAGGAATCGGCCCGCGCGCTGACGGCCTGGGACGTATTAGTGCGCTTACCGGAGATCGACAGCTACGGCTCCCTTAACCTTGGGAAACCAGCGCGCGGGGTCCGCATGAGTGAGGCGTAAGCCGTGGGCTGGAACGCCAGCTCGCGACCGGTCCGTTTCGACGATTGTCCGCTGTTACGGAGGCCGAGCTCGGTGTCAGTGCCGTGGCCGGGACATGGCAGCTGACGCGAGGGTTAACGCCGCGCTGGATCGGTACCCGACCGGGGGCGGCGATCCACAGCGCGGCCAGGGATGTAACCAGTGCGGGAGTGTATAGGTGCTTTACGAGCAAGGCGGTTGTTCTTTGGCAGGGGACGATGACGCGGATGCCAGCGGCTTTGCCGAGCTGGGGCTGGCCCCCGGACTGTGCCGGGCGCTGTCCGGCCTCGGCTACGAGGAGCCGACGCCAATCCAGCGAGCTGCCGTCCCGCCTCTGCTCGCGGGCCGCGACCTGGTCGGGCAGGCAGCGACGGGGACGGGCAAGACGGCCGCCTTCGCGCTTCCCGTGCTCCAGCGGATCTCCGGCAAGAGCGGGCAGGCGGGAGTGCTCGCCCTGATCCTCGTGCCCACGCGCGAGCTCGCGATACAGGTCTCCGCGGCGATGCACAGCTACGGGCGCGACATGAGCGTGCGGGTGCTGCCGGTCTACGGCGGGCAGCCGATCGGCCGGCAGCTGCGTGCGCTTGACCGCGGTGTCGACGTCGTGGTGGCGACGCCCGGGCGCGCGCTCGACCACATCACCAGGGGAACGCTGGACTTGAGCGGCCTTGAGGTCGTCGTGCTCGACGAGGCCGACGAGATGTTTGACATGGGCTTCGCCGAGGACATCGAGCTGATACTGGGCGAAACTCCCCAGAACCGGCAGGCCGCGCTGTTCTCGGCGACCATGCCGCCGCGGATCGACGGCATGGTCCGCCGCTACCTGAGCGACCCGGTGCGGGTCGAACTCGGACGCAAGGCGTCGGCGTCGCCCGAGGGGCTGCTGGTGCGGCAGACCGCCTATATGACGCCACGCGGGTACAAGCCGGCCGCCCTCGCGCGCGTGCTTGACCTGGAAATGCCGCCCGCCGCGGTCGTCTTCTGTCGGACCAGGGACGAGGTGGACCAGGTCACCGAGACCCTGAACGGCAGAGGCTTCCGGGCAGAGGCGCTGCACGGCGGAATGGACCAGCAGCAGCGCGACCGGGTCATGGGCCGGCTGCGCGGGGGCAAACTCGATCTCCTCGTGGCCACCGATGTCGCCGCCCGTGGTCTCGACGTCGAGCGGCTCACGCACGTGGTGAACTACGACGTGCCGAGCGCGCCGGATTCTTACGTGCACCGCATCGGACGGGTTGGCCGGGCGGGCCGCGAAGGCACCGCCATCACGCTGGCCGAGCCGCGCGAGCACAACATGCTCAAGGCTATCGAGCGGGCGACGGGGCGGCCGATCGCGATCGAGAAGGTTCCGACCGTCGCCGACCTGCGGGCCAGGCGCCTGGAGCTGACGCGCGCTGCCCTCCGGCAGATCGTGCTCGAAGACGACCTTGACGCCTTCCGGGCCGTGGTGGAGCCGCTCGGCGAAGAGTTCGGCATCTATGAGGTGGCACTGGCGGCGGTCAAGCTGGCATCGGAGGCGAGCGGAACGTCTCGCGACGAAGAGGAACTGCCAGAGGTCGATCTGCCTCAGCCGGATGACCGCGGCGGGCGTCGCAGGGCCGCGAGCCGCGACCAGCGGCGCGGACGCCCGGCGGCTAAGGCCACGACGCGGCTGTTCGTGGGGACTGGTCGTTCTTCCGGAGTCCGGCCGCAGGATCTCGTCGGCGTCATCGCCCGCAAATCGGGCCTGTCCGGCCGGGAGATCGGCGCGATCGAGATCGCCGATCGCTTCTCGCTCGTTGAGGTCCCAGAGGCTGCAGCAGACGACGTGGTCGCGGCACTCCGGCAGGTCAGCATCAAGGGCCGGAAGGCGACGGTCCGCCGCGAAC
Organism: uncultured Actinomycetota bacterium; assembly: GCA_963753225.1. Lineage (GTDB taxonomy): Bacteria > Actinomycetota > Actinomycetes > Streptosporangiales > Streptosporangiaceae > Palsa-504. The sequence continues at coordinate 10,640 of CAVWBQ010000044.1, forward strand.
GCTACCGCGCAGCACGTTAGCGGCCCGGGACCTGCCTACAGACTGTGGGTGCCGAAAACCTACGCTACCAGGCGATATTCGTGAATTACGTCCGCGGCGCGATCGCGCCGCCGGACGCGGAAGTGGTCTAGGCCGGTGACGCCATCTGGCAGCGGGCGGAGCGGCGCTGCCTGGTTCAGGGCGCGGTGCGGCCGGTTCTCCTGGGCAAGCCGTAGCACCACCGACCGGATCCGGTGCGCGCGGACGTACCCAGTTCCTCGAACACCGTGTCACCCATGCGGGCTTACGCCGGAGGAGCCGGTCCACCAGGCGGGTATCGATCACGGTACGTCGTCGAGTCACCGGGAAACCCGCACGCGTATCCGCCGGTGGTTATCTAGGGATTAGTCCCTTCATCGGGATCCACTGAAGGTGCGCCAGAACGGATCATTCTGTGCAGGGGCATGCGAGCATCAATGTCGCCCTCGGTGCCTCGTGAGACAACTCCTGCGCGGTGGCAGTATGGGAGCCATGACCGCTGTCTTTGTCCATGGAGTGCCCGAGACCCCCGCCGTCTGGCGCAGCCTGCTGGCCGCGCTGGACCGCCCCGACACCGTGGCATTGTCGCTGCCCGGGTTCGACAGCGCCCGCCCAGCCGGTTTCGGAGCGACGATGGAGGAGTACGCCGACTGGCTCGCGGCACAGCTCGAGCACCTGGGCGGGCCGGTCGATCTGGTCGGGCACGACTGGGGCGGCGGGTTCGTGGTCCGGGTGGTCTCGACCCGCCCCGATCTGGTCCGGTCCTGGGTCACCGACGCCGCCGGCCTCGGCGACGTCGAATTCGAGTGGCACGACTTCGCCAAGATCTGGCAGACCCCGCAGGCGGGGGAAGACTTCTGGGACCAGCAACTGGCGGCACCGACCGAAGAAAGGGCCGGTGTCTTCCAGATGTTCGGGGTGCCTGAGGAGCCGGCCCTGGACCTGGCATCGCACATCAACCGCACCATGGCTGATTGCATCCTGGACCTGTACCGTTCGGCCGTTGACGTCGGAAGGCAGTGGGGCCCCGATTTCGCGGCCATCCCAGCCCCCGGACTGGTGATCATCCCCAGCGAGGAACCCTTCATGCGCGCGGTCTCGACGACCAGGGCCGCCGTCCGGGCCGACGCCAGGACGGCCGCCCTCGACGGGCTCGGCCACTGGTGGATGCTCCAGGACCCGGCCCGGGCAGCGACCGTCCTGCGCGAATTCTGGGCCACCCTGGCCTGACCCCGCCGTCCCGGAGCGGGCTGGTGCGCCAGCGGGTATCAGGCTGAATCTGATTGCCATCACCGGGGCAGCGCCATGGCGAGGAAGGTCGCCGGCATTATGGCGCGCCGGGTACGTGCCGATATCGGGCGGCTGGCAGTGGCGATCGGTCGGGCCCCCGGAACTGCCGGTAACTTCGGCTCTGAGCGGTCGGGTCGGGCGTCCCAGACCGTGTGGTAGCGGGTCGAGGACAAGACGTCGGCTCGGGATTCGTGAGGGAAGCGTCGAGCGCTGCGACCTGTTAGGGTGACCGCAAGCAGGGCGCACTGCTGTGAGCTGGGGGGCTGACCGTGGATCACTGGACGGATTTCGGGGTGGGCCAGCTTCCCTCCTTTTCGGCGCGCAAGAGGGTTGAGTTCCCGCCGCCAATAGAGGCGCTTGTCGGTGAACTGGCCGGTGCCGTCCAGCGGCCGTTGCAGGGTCTCACCTCGGACGGCACCGTGCGGCCGGGGCTGTTCCCCCTCGGGTCGACCGGCGTGAGCACGGCGCCGATCACGGACGCTGCGAGCCATTTCCTCAGTGCGCTCAGCGCAGAGCAGCGCCAGCGGGCCGTGTTTCCTCTCGACGCTGAGGAGCGTCGGATGTGGCTCAACATCCACCCGTTCGTGTTCCGCCACGGCGTGATGCTGGAGGATCTGCCGCCCGCGACCCGTCAGTTCGGACTGCGGCTGCTCGAAGCCAGCCTGTCGGCCCGGGGCTTCGCTCAGGCGCGCGACATCATGCGGCTGAACGGCCTCCTCGCCGGGGTGACAGGATTGCCCGACGACTTCGGCGAGTGGCCGTACTTCCTGTCCTTCTATGGTGAGCCCAGCGCCGAACGGCCGTGGGCTTGGCAGATCGACGGCCACCACCTGTGCCTCAATGGCACCGTCATCGGTGACCAGTTCCTGCTGACACCCAGCTTCATGGGCTCAGAACCGTGTCAGGTGTTCGACGGTCCGCTGGCCGGCACGATGGTCTTCACCGCTGAGGAGCGGGCTGGCCTGGATCTCATCCGCTCCCTTGATGACCGGCAGGCGGCCCAGGCTGTCCTGCGGCCGTCCATCCATCCCGATGACCTCCCCCCGGAGTTGCAGGATCCCCTCGACGGCCGGATCCAGGCCGGCGCGTTCCGGGGGGACAACGCTGTGGTTGCTTATGCGGGTGTCTGCGCCGCTGACCTGACCGGCATCCAGCGCCGGTGCCTGCGGGCTCTGGTCGCCGCCTATGTCGGCTGGACGTGCGAGGGCCACTCCGGGGTGAAGATGTCAGAAGCGGATCAGCATCTGGATGAGACCTACTTCGCCTGGATGGGCGCGGTCGCCGATGATGGCCCCTTCTACTACCGGGTCCATAGCCCGGTCGTGCTCATCGAGTTCGATCACCATCCTGGCGTCGCGTTCAACAATGTCGTGCCATCGCGCAATCACATTCACACCGTCGTCCGGACGCCAAACGGCGGCGACTACGGTCTCGATCTACTCCGCCAGCATCACGAGCGGTTCGACCACAGCACCGGGATCCACATCGCCCGGCCATAACACTTGGGGCTTCCTTTCTATTCACCTACCGAATGGGTGGTGCAGCAATTTGCCGCTGCGTTCAGGGCAGCGCCCGTCCGGGTGGAAAAGACGAGATCACGGTCGCTCCATGTCAGGCCGGCGGCGACCTGGTCGGCGGCTTGCCGGGTCCTGTGGGCCCACAGCGCGGTCACTGCCATCTCGGGCAGGGCGCTACGTACCCAAGACAACTGGCGGTCCTGTGGCCTGCTTGCCGCTGTCCCGATGTCTTGCAACATGCCGACGATTGCTGTCAGGTAGGGGAGTCGATGGGCAGCCCTGCTGCTTGGGCCGCGTCGAGCAGGCGCTTGTCGTATGTCACGAACGAGATCAGTGACGGGCGGACGCGTAGGGCTGTGCCGAGGTGGATGGCGTCCAGGCTGCGCACCGTCGTCCGCGTGACCGTCCGGGCCAGCATCCGGATGTGCTGGTCCAAGTCGATCAGGTCGATCTGGTCCAGCACGGCGGGCAGGCGTGAGGCCGCCGCTGGCGCGTAGCGAGCCAGCGCGCGGAAGGATTCGATCTCGGTCAGCACCGAGCTGATCCACCCGGTCTCGGCTCGCTCATCCAGCCAGCCGCGCAGCGCCGCCGATTCCGACTCGGCATGGACGAGCTTGACCACTGCCGCCGAGTCCAGGTAGATCATCAGCGTTCGCTGGCGCGATCGCGGGCCAGTTCCTCCGCGACGTTGACGTCGTCCGACTGGCCCAGGTCCATATGCAGCACGGCCCGGCGCATCTCGGCAGCGCGTTCGCGGCGGCTCGCCGCCTCGAGCACGGCCTGCCGGATCGCGGCCGATCGCGAGCTGCCATCGTGAGTCAGCACGTCAAGAGCGTGTTCGGTCTCTGCGTCGGTGCGGATAGTAATCGTGTCGGCCACACCGCCATTGTAAGACAAACTGTCTTACAGCGCAACGTTATTCGTATCCGTGCGGGGCTAGGCGACGCGGCTGATCCGCGGCGACGCCCGCACCGTCACTCCGCAGCGGCGCAACGCGGTCGCTGACCTGTACGACGCGTGGGGTGGGACAGGCGCGCCCCCGACCGCACCCGGGCCGAACGTGCCGCCGCCGCCCGCGCCGCCGCGCCGCCGTGCCGCCGTGCCGCCGTGCCGCCGCCGGGAACTGGTGCGCCACCGCTGCGCTAAACAACAACCAGCTCGACCAGCCCCGGCTACCGCTCCCGCGCCGGCTACCGCCATCTGATCGGATGAAACCGGGTCGGTTGGACATGGGCTCCCCCTGCGCGACCGGCAGCCCAGTAGGACGAGCCAGCCGAAGAGTCGGACCATGATCAAGTACGGCAGATAGAGGGACACGGACCGTGATCATGCCTGAATCCCGCGGATGCCAACCGCAGCTCAAGATCCGTCTCCCGAGTTCTGAAGCGGCACGGATACCAGGCGGTCGGACGGGAACGCCATCTCCCATTTCAAGGACGCCAAAGTTACCGTAATGGGAGTCCGCGTCAGCGAATGGGGGCAGCCAGATGAGCCCAGGGACCTCGATCGGCACCATATTTATCTCGTACGCCCATGCCGGTGATGCCGAGTGGACGGCAAAGCTGGCGTCGGACCTGGAGCGGGATGGTTTCTCCGTCTTCTTCGACAAGTGGGACATAGCATCAGGCGACCCGCTGATCCAAAGCCTGGACGAGGGATTGAACAGCGCGTCCGCAGGCTTGATCATTTTCAGCCGGACGACGGCAGAAAGTTCCTGGGTGTCCAGAGAATACAGCGCGCTCGCTCAGCGAATGGTGACCGGCGGTGTACGGCTCATCCCCGTGCTGCGCGACGATGTGGCCCTACCTCCCATCCTGTCCACCCAGGTCATCGCGGATTTCCGGAACTGCGTGTCGGAGAACCAGTACCGGAGTTGTCTCCACGACCTAGAGCGTGCGCTTCGCGGCCAGCGTCCGGTACGCGCCGAGGCTGACGGCGGGATTGAATTTTCCAGGGACATGGGCCGGCGACCCGAAGGGCCGCGCCAGGTCACGCTGGCCGTCGACCGGGAACAGGTCAGGATCCAGTGCGGGACGGGAGAGGCCGTGCTGCGGCACGAGGGTCCCAGCCACCGCGTCCGTGAGCGGCTGTGGCATGTCGAACGGATCCGGCGCCAGCTGGCCAGGGTGCGGCGTGAGCCCGGTCCGGCGAGCACCGCAGTGCCTGAGCTGGGCATGCATGACCTGCTGCTGCGGCTCGGGCAAGCGATGGGAGAAGCGTTCCTGGCTGGTCCGATCGGTGAGCTGCTGGAAGCCGAACTGTCGGACGCGGACCGGCAGAATGCCGCGCTGCGGATAGCGCTCGAGATATGCCCCGACGAGGAACTGCGGACACTGCCGTGGGAAACGGTATGCCTCTCAGGCCATGTCGAGCCCTTGATCCTGCAATCGCGTACCGAGTTGTATCACTTCGTCCCTGGTCTTGGAAACACGGCGGCAATCTCGATTCCCGGACCGCTGCGGATACTCGCGGTCATCGCTAGCCCAGAGGACGACCCCAGGCTAGCGCTCGACTACGAGGCCGAACTGGACCGGATAATGCGGGCGGTGGATCGTGCCCGCCGGCAGGAGCGGGCACTGGTCCGGGTGCTCGACTGGGGCTCGGCGGCGGCCATCCGTACCGCGCTGAGCGAGGAGCGGTACCACATCCTGCATATCTCGTGCCAGTCCAGCTCGGACGGGCTCGTTCTGGAGAAGGAAGACGGCAGCCGGGATCTGTTCGACGCCGAGCGTTTCACGGCTGAAGTGCTCGTCTCCGACCGGGGAGTCCCGCTGATCGTCCTGGCCGACGGCGCGACCTCCGCCCGGCCGGAGGCCGGCTCGTCAGGTTCGGCGCTGTCTCACCTGGCCATAGGGCTGCTCGCGCACGGTGTCCCGGCTGTCCTGGCCATGATGTCGGACGTCGACGATCGTTATGCCATCCATCTGGCCAGCCGTTTCTACCACGCGCTGGCCAGCCGGCAGCAGGCGCCCGACCCGCTGGCCGCGTTGTCGGAGGCGCGGCGCGAACTTGAGCGTAGCCGGGCGGCGCTGCCAGCGGACGATCCTGGATCGTTCCTCGCTGAGTGGTGGATGCCCGCGCTGTACCTGCGCACGCCACCCGGGCCGCTGTTCACCCCCGGCTCGCCCGGCACCGTCCGCCCGGTGAAGGGCTCCGGCAGGCCGCTAGCGGGCACGGGGCACGGCGTTGACGACTTCGTTGGCCGGCGCACCGATCTCAGGAAGCTGCTGGGCGTGTTGCGGGGAGACCATCCCGCGGTCGTCATCTACGGCATCGGCGGCATGGGTAAGACCAGCCTGGCCAGGCGGCTCATCAACGCGCTAGGCGAGGAAATCGAGCTGGTCCTGTTCATCCCCGGGCGTACGACGCCGACCGAGATCCTCCAGGAACTCGGCAACAGGCTGCGGCCGCTGTGCCTCAAATGGAACCTGGACCCTGCACATGAACTGTCACAGGCGGCTCATGAACTCCGGGATCCCCGGCAGGACTGGACTAGCCAGATGGAACTGGTCAAGGACATCGTGCTGGCTGAAGTTTCGGTACTCCTGGTGCTGGACGAGGCCGAGCAGAACATGCGGGACGCCGGCCAGGGTCCGCCGGGCGACTCCCCGGGTGAGCTCACCGACCCCGAACTGGCCTTGTTCATCGTCCAGTGGACGGGGCTTGGCGCGGAGCGGACGGAGCCGGGCTCGGATACCCGGCCCGCCCGGCTGCTGGTGACGAGCCGCTACCCGATCGCGCTCGCCGACGAGGTGAGCGCCCGCGTGACCCTGCACCACCTGGGGCCGCTGTCCCGAGCCGAGACCGGTAAGCTCATGTGGCGCCTGCCGGCGTTGGATGCCCTGCGACCGGATGAGCGCGACCGGGCGTACGCGGACGTCGGCGGGCATCCTCGTGCGCTGGAATATCTCGACGCGCTGCTGCACGGCCAGCGGGCACGTTTTGCCGACGTCGCGGACCGGATGGAAGCGGCGCTGCGCAACCGGGGCATCGCGGACCCGTCCCGATGGCTGGCCTCGGGAGTGCGGGATCTCAACCGGGCGCTGGCCGAGACCGCGACGCTCATCGTCGACGATGTCCTCGTCGACCGCCTGGTGATCCGCCTCCAGTCGTTCCCGCTGGCCCTCAAGTTGTTCGTGGCGGCGTCGGTGTTCCGTACGCCGGTGGATGCCATGGGCCTCAATTGGGCCGTCGCCGAGTCGCTCGGCCCCGGGCCCGACCCGGACCGCGAGGCCAGGGTCATCGATGCCTACACGAGGCTGGCCGCCGCGCAGGAGGCCAGTTCCGCTTTCACCCTGGAGCAGCTCGACCTGCCTGCCGGACTGCTCGCTCAGCTGCAACGGGACTGCGCCGCCGGTAGCCGCCCGGAGGAGCGAGCCGGCCTCGCCCGCGCCATCGAGGCTTTGCTGGACATGAGCCTGCTGTCCCAGGCCTCCGGCTCTCCGGCATCGGACCCGCAGTACCTTGTGCACCGGTGGACCGCGCAAGGCCTGCGATCCCTGGTCCAGACCGGCATGGCCAGCCTGGTTGACCCGGCCGAGCTGACCGAGGCTCACCGGCGCGCCGCGGCCTATTACGAATGGCGCGCGGACGTCTGGCCAGATGCCGTCGCCGATCTGCTCGAGGCACGCCATCACTACCAGCAGGCCGGAGAGCATCAGTCGGCGGCCGCCGTGAGCATGCGCGCCGCGGCGATCCTATTCCGGTGGGGTGCATTCAATCAGCTCCGGCGCTTGTGCGCGGAGACCCGGGCAGGGCTCGGAGGGGTTGGCATCGAATCGTGCGAGTTGCTGTACTGGCAGAGCCGGGCGGCTCAGGCGCAAGGAGACCTGGATTCCGCCGACGGGCTGTGCCGCGAGGCCTTGGCCCTGGCCAGGCAGCTGGACGACACGCGGTGGACCGCCATGAGCCTGGAACGACTGGCCAGCATCGCCGCGGACCACAGTGCATACGATGCGGCCCTGCGCGACTATCACACGGCGCTCGACCTGGCCCGCGAGCTGTCGGACGCGGTCATCGAGGCCCGCTGCTACCAGGGCATCGGCGCGGTGGCGCTGGCGAAGGGGAACGACGACGAGGCCAAGCGCTGGAGCCAGGGCGCGCTGAATAGCTACTCCGGGGGGCGACTGCGCCGGCTGCAGATGATCATCGACGGCCGCCGTCAGCTCGCCGGGCTGGCCCGTGCCCTCGGGGACACGGAAACTGCGTCGCGCCTGATCCGGAGTGGGTTCGCGGCGGCGGACGACCTCGAGCAGATCGCCGGGCAGAGCCAGTTGCAGATCGGCACGGTGGCCTTGCGCCGTGATGACCTCGGAGACGCCGAGGCTGCGTTCACCGAGGCGCGAAGGATCGCGGAGCGGTCCAGGAACCTGGTTATGCGGAAGGATTGCTACCTGCAACTCGGCCTCATCTTCCAGCGCCGGGGGGCGCTCTCCCTGGCACAGGAGAGTTACCAGCGGTACATCGACCTGGCCGACGATATGGGTGACCGGCCCGGCACCGTGAACTGCTATCACCAGATGGGCGAGCTCGCCGAGGCCCGCGGCGACCTGGCTGGTGCCGCTGGCTGGAACGAGCAGGCGCTGAAGCTCGCGGCCGAGCTCGGGCAGCCCCGCCTGGTGGCCGAGGCTCACGGGCGACTGGCCCGGGCCAGCCTGGCCCAGGGTGACCTGGCCGCGGCGGAAGCTTCCTACCTGCGGTCAGCCGCGATAGGAGAGCAGCACGGGGACCCGCAGATCCTGGTGTCAAGCCGTCTCGGGCTGGCCGCGATGAAGCTTCAATCCGGCGAGCTGACCGAGGCCGAGGAGATCTACCGGGATGGCCGCCAGATCGCGAAGCGTAACCATGACCAGGCCGGGGTGGCCCGGAGCCAGATGGGCCTGGCTGCCGTCGCGCGGGAGCGGGGCGACTACGACGACGCATCCCATCTGTTCAAGCAGGCGTTCGAGAACGTCCACCGGATGGGCAACCAGACGGTCGCCTCGGACTGCCTGATCGAGCTCGGCGATACCGCCGTCGCGGAAGGAGAGCCCGCGCTGGCCGCCACCACTTACTACGCGCCCGCCTTGAAAATGGCGGAAGGACTCAAGGACGGCCGTAAGATCGCCGAGTTGTGTCACCGGCTGGCAGGCATACAAGCCGGCGGCTGGGCCAGGTTCGAGTGGTATCAGCGTGCGGCCCAGACCTACGACGCGTACGGGTACCCGCTGAGCGCGGCCCGGCTATGGCTCGTGGCAGGCCGTTTCGCCGCAGGCCTCGACCTTGGCCTGGGCGAAGCCAGCACGTGCTGCCGTCACGCACTGGACCTGGTGGGCCAGGAAGAAGGATCGCCGGTCGGCATCGAGGCCTGGCTCGAGACGGCCCGCTGCTTCCGCAAGCGGGGTGAGCGCCGCCAGGCGCGGGACGCCTGGCGGCATGTGACCGAGCTCGCCGAACGCGCGGGGCGCGACGACCTGATCGGGCTGGCCTGCCAGGAAGGTGGCCTGATCAGCCAGCTGGCGGGCGATGCGGCTGGAGCGCGAGCGCTGCACCGGCAGGCGCTGGACCTCGCGGAGCGGGCCGATGACCAGGACACGATGATCGCGAGCTGCCGGGACCTGGGCCGGCTGGCCCGGTGGGAAGGCGATAACGATTCAGTGGAGTACTGGTACGGCCGCGCCTTGGGTCTCGCCGAGCAGGGCGGCGACGACCTGGCTGCCATCGCATGCGCCCAGCAACTCCTGCTGGCCGCCATCAGAGCCGGTGACGCCGGGCACGCGGCCGGGCTGGCCACTGCGCGCCCGGTACTCGTCGGACGCCTGGACGAGCACGGTGCGGCCAACTCCGTGATGGCCGGAAGGCGTGGCCGGCTCGGCGCGGAGCTGACCATCCAGAGCCGGCCCGACGAAGCACTCGGATTCACCGCAGCAAGCCTGCTCGCCTGGCACAGGATCGACCGCACCCAGGCGGACCAGCAGCGGGACCGGCTCCAGCGGCAACGCGCCGAGCTGGGCGATGATCGGTTCACCTCGCTGCTCGCCGAGTACGCGGACGGCGACGTGCTCGAGGCGCTGCTGGAGATATCGCTGCCCGCCGCGGGAACAGAGCCCGACGCTGACGGAGTGACGGGCTCAGGCGACGCGGATCATGGCCAGGCAGATGACGGCGAGGACGCACAGCATGGCTAGCAGGGTCACGACAAGGAACGCGACGCGCCACGGGCGGTAAGGGTTCACTGCCTACCCCCGTTCTGCGAACGGGGTGCCAGGCCGCTCCCGGCCAGGCTCCAGTCGATGAGGTCATCGATCTTCGCCGGGACCGCGTCGTCTTCCAGCATGGCCGAGGTGTGAAAGAACCGCACCTCCCCAAAGGTGTGCCGCATCGACCGCACCAGATCGTCGAGGTCCATCTCCTCGAGCCATTTCTCGACCGACGCGCTGTCCTGCCCCGGAGCCGGCAGGTCCTCGCGGGTGAGCACGTCCGCCTTGCTTACCGCGACGCCCAGCCGGGCACGCTTGATATCGACGCCCATTTCCTGGACACTGCTCACCACCTGGCCGAACACGAATCCCGGTGAATGATCCGCGTGGGGCGCGAGTTCACTCTGCCTGGCGGGCTCCAGCCGGTCCCAGACGCCGGCGATCGAGAGTGGGTCGATCACGAAGATGAAGGTGGCGGCGGAGCGGAAGTACCGCAGGGTGGCCAGGTTCCCTGACTCGTAGAACTTCTCACCCGCGGTGTCGAAGAAGTGAATGAGCCGCGGGTTCCCACCCGTGGGCTTGACGTACAAGGAGTAGGCCCGTGGCTGATCCGGCCCGGTCCGTGAGGTGGGCAGGTTGCTGATGATGGCCGGTATGAGGTCGCCCGCCCGCCGCGCGGTCAGGCGGTCAGCGTAGTCAACCATGGCCGCTCGCTGGTCCGCATGGTCCTTCAGCGCCATCACGATGACCGTGAGCAGGCGGGTTTTCCCGGCGTTCGGCCCGCCGAATATGGGCACGGTGAGTTCGGACGCGGTGCCCTGGTCGTCGGCAAGCTGAACGCCGCAATCTTCTTCGAAGGGGCAGAACGCCGTCATCCGATGGCTGCCGAGAATCAGCAGCGTCGGCAGGCTGTGGCCGCAGACGCAATGTCGGCGCAGCACGCCGTAGCGGCCGGGCCTGATGTCGTGATGCAGCACACCGCATTCGGGACACCTGTAGGAGGGGTATGAGATGTGCCGGTAGCAGTTCGGGCATGTCATCCGGATCCCCTTGATCCGGAGCAGCGCGCTGTCGATGCCCCGGAGCGCAGCCAGGACCGAGATGCCTGCCCAGATAAGAATGATCATAATCACGATCTGGACGGCGGTGGCCGCGGCCAGCAGGAACGTACCGGCCAGGAAGCCAATGACTAGCCCGGCCAGGAACATGACGCCGATGAGACGGCGCCACAGCACGGAAATGGGCAGCCTCCCGTACCCGGTGACGGTCACGATCAGGCGCCGGTTCACGATCTGCCTGGCATTCGCCGGGAAGTCCCGGCGCAACTGGGCGGTCACCAGCGAGAGCGCCGATTTCAGGTCCCGCCGTGCCTGCCCGAAGAGGTAGTGCTCGTAGGCCGGCTCCCCGCCGTCCTTGGAATAGTGCCGCGGCGGAACGGGCGGCGGGACGGCCGTGCTCGCATCGGGAATGCCGAGAACCTCGCGGTATGCGGCGACATAGCGGTGGCCGCAGCCCCCGGCGTGGCGCAGCGCTTGCGCCAGCACGACAAGCGGCGAGACGAGCGCGGCGCCCAGGCAGATGATGGCCAGGCCCATCAGGTCCCCGCTCATCCTAGGAACTGCCCTGCTGGAACCACCGCCAGAGTCCCCGTCCTCCGGCACCCAGGTGCTCTCGCCGCCAGCGGGCAAAATCGTCGGCCACCTGCCGATCGGTGTCTTTCAGCCGCTCGTGCAGGCGGTTCAGGTCCGTACGGGACCATCCTCCCAACCCCTCCTGGAATATGGTGTCCAGGCCCGGTGCGATCAGGGCGTCCTCGGCGCGCCAGAGCGCCGCGAGGCAACGGAATAGCCGTGCGGCCGAATCGGTATCCGATTCACCCGAGGGCGCCGCCAGGCGGCCTCGGGCGGCGCCGAGAAACGCCGAGACCACCGGGCGAGGGTACGTCTCGATCGCGTACCGGAGATATCGTGAGCCGGTCATCTTCTCGGGCTGGCTGATCAGGGCCTCGCACAGCAGGTCTTGCAGCGGCGGCGGCTGAACGAGGTAGGTGGCGGCCAGATGCCGTACGATCGTCGCCCGGCTTCGCCCCTGCGCGGCTTCAGCCCGCTCGATCTCCCGTGACATGGCGGCAAGGGAGTCCAGTCGGCTCCTGGCCTCCTCCGGCAGCTTCCCGGCTAGCTCGCGCGCTTCGAGCGCCTGACCTACCTGGAGGTACGACGGCAGGTAGCCGTCATGGCCGCGCGGTTCCATGACCACCCGGACTATCCAGCCGCGTACCGGCTCCGTCACCACCTGCTGGGGTGCGAGGGTTTCGATAACCTCCAGCGCCTCAGCGCTCGACCACCTGCCTTCAGGCCAGACGCTGGTGAGCAGGTGTTCACTGAGCGCCGGACCACCGGTCGGCGTCGAGGACAGGAATCGGCCCAGCGCGGCGACGCGGCTTTCCGGGTGCGCCCGCACCGATACCCTCAGGGCGGCTTCCGCGAGCGCGTCCGGCATCGGCACCCCGGCCTTACTGGCCACCTCGGCCAAGCCGGCGGCCAGGGCGCGCTCGACTGCCTCGGGCTGCTGCCCGGCCACCGCCGCCAGATGGGCGAGCGCCCCTCCGATCAGCGAGGGGTCTCCGGCCAGCACGCCCAGGGTATCCTCGTCTGGCTGTCCAGCCAGGTGGGGGCCGAGGACACGCTCACCGCAGGCCCGCAGCGCGGCTTCCGGCAGTACCAGGCCATGATCAGTACTCCAGCCCAGCAGCGAGATCGCGACCGGCGCCGGCGCGTCGGCCAGACGCTCGGCGCACCGCCTGACGGCGAGCGCCCTGCCCTCGTCGGTTTCGACCCGCACTCCGGTCCCGATGTCCGCCTCGCCCCGATCGGCGACCCGGCGCAGTTCCTCCTCCACGACCGTCTGCTCAACGAGCACGGTCAGCCGGCGGTCGGGATCGAGCCGGGACAGCGCGGCCAGCGCCCGCAGATGACGGGCTAGGAACGCCGGGCTGGCCAGGACGCCACGGACCACCGCGCCGCGCTCGCCTGGAGCGACCAGGTCGGCGTGCTCGCGCAGCCATCCCGCCAGGATGTCCAGGTCGCCGCTCGTTATCTCGCACTGATCGAGGACAGCGGCCATGACCAGCGCCGGATGCCAGTCGGCGAGCGTGTCACCGGCGATCCGGGCCAGCCGCCGCGCGTGCTCCCACAGCGCCGTGGCCCGGCCGGGGCCGGACCGGGCCAGCAAGCAGGCGGCCGCCTCCGGCGTGATGTCGCTGATGCGGCCCGCAACCTCGTCGAGGACGACGAAGCTACGGAAAGACCCGTCGTTGACCTCGAAGTCGGAGTCCGGGAGCGTCGCGATCACGTGCACGTCGATGTAGCCGGGATTGTGGTGATAGGTCGAGAACGACAGCTTGCGCGCGACCGCAGGCGAGAGCAGGAACGAGATCGCAGCGATCCACTGGGCCGCCTCAACGGTGTCCGGATGGACGATCACGATCGGACGTCCGCCTCGCAGGACCGCGTTCTCGGCGGCGGTCAGCAAGGCGGCCAGCCGTTCCCGGCGTGAGCCGCCGTTGAAGAGCCGGCCCACAGTCGACCGGCTCAGCGGGTCAGCCGGAGACGGCTCGGGCAGCCGGGGCAGATAACGCAGTTCGGTGCTCGCAGCCGGTTGCGAGACCCAGATCTCCGATCCCCACAGTTCGATCGGGAGGATCTCGTCGAAGGCATCGACGCCGCTCTCGCTGACCAGCGCATGCACGAAATAGTTACCCGATCGCTGGGAGAAGTCCGTGCCGACGAAGACCACCTTGGCCAGGATTGTCGTGGGGGTACTCGTGTAGACCAGGTTGACGGGGCACGCCGCGATTTCGGCCTCGGTGGGCCGGGCGCTCAGCCAGCGTGGCGCCCGGTACGGGGTCAGCGATTCCACCCGGCGCAGCACATCTGGCGCCAGGCCCGGAGTTATCGCGTTGAACTGGAATCCCGCGAAGCCGGACAGGCCAGTCTCGCACGATGTGTAATACGCCTGCGCAATTCCCATGTCAGCCTCGGGTAGCCCGGATGGTGCCGAACTCGCTGAGCAGCCACAGGAACGGCTCATGGACGCGGTCCGGCCGGATCTGCGACACCGTGTTGGCATCCTGCGGCGGTGCGCCGAGCGCGGAGATGCCGAAATACCGGTAACGCGCGTAGTTATGCCGCATGAGCTGGTCGATCTGCGGCCCGTCCCAGTCGTCGAGCAGCGCCTGAACCTGATCATGAACGGCGCGACTGTCCTGGGTGTCGAATCGCGGCTGCGGTTCGCGGCGGCGGGTCAGCGGGCTGTCTCGCTGGAACGTGTGCTGGAGCGAGTCGAGCTTCGAGAACGCGACGGCGATCGGGATCTGGATCAGCTGGGAAGGATGGCTGGTGAGCGCGCCGCGCAGCAGTTGCGTCACCCGGGTCACGACGTTGATGGGCTGGTCGAGGTCGGCCCCGGCGGGCGGCAGGATCGCGTTCTCCAGCGCCCGCGACCGCGCCCCGGGCATCTGGAGGGGGTCGAGCAGCAGAATGATGGCATTGGCGCTGCGCAGATAACGAACGTTCTGCTCCACGCCTTCCATGGAGGTGAGGTCTTCGCCGGCGGTATCAAAGAACGACAGGATCGTCTGCTGCTCGCACGGCCGTGAAAGCAGCCCTCTGGGCTGCTGCATGGTCATGCTGAAGACCAGTGGGTGTCGGGTGGACCGCGCCGCTACCCGTTGCGTGGTGTCAGGCAGCGCGTGCTGCTTGTACAGGCGGTCGTCGTAGTCCCGGTCAAATGATTTTCTCGTATCTTCATCTGCGCCCATAATCGAAGCGTCCAGATTCCGGCCGACCCGATGCTTCAGCTCGTGGATGAGGACGGTCATGAAGACCGTCTTACCGCTCTGCTTCGCTCCGATCATGGCGATGAGGCGGCTGTCCGCCCGGCCGAAATGAACCGGCAGGCGGTTATGGCAAATGGGGCAGATACGATAGTTCGTCTCACCGTGACAGCCAGGGCACCTGGCCTCGTTCTTGCGGCCATCCGCGGCGAAGGCTGGCGGCAGCGGGGTGGAGTTGCCGAGCCACCGGACCAGGTTCTCGTCCCGCTCAACGCCGCAGACCTGGCCCGCCGGGCCGGGCAGGCCGGTGCAGCGGAAGGAGATGCCTCTCGCGGGAAACCGGTTGTAGCAGTAGGGACAGGCGAGCATGCTCATCCCCGGCTCCCGGCTCGGACCAGCGAGATGCCCTCGCCAGAGTTGTCTTCGAAGAAGCAGGTCAGCCAGTCTGGACCACGCCGGGGAGGTGCCGGGACGCGGACCGACAACGGGGTGGTCGGCGACAGGCTGGCCTCGGGCAGGCGCAGGATCGGCGTGCCCTGCTCCGGTCGCAGCGGCATCACGCGCTGGAGGCTGTGCACCACGATCAGCGACGGCAGCAGGACGGCTTGATCAGCGGTGAGCACCAGCCGGGTCCGTCGCCACGGCGTCCATCGCGTCTGCCTCCCCCGGAAGACGTAGCGGACCGTCACGTGGCGGCCCGGGACCTTCTCCTCGACCGGCGCCGACGCGATCTCGCCGTCGGCATCCCTGTAAATGGACCGGACGGAGACGATGCCCGCCTGCGGGCCGATATCGATCTCGAAGCCGCCGTCGTCGTCGAACCGGCGCCGTCCGCATTCGGCCGACGGGACGGCCGGATGCGGATCATCCTCGGTCCGCCACTGCACCTGGCACGTCTGGCAGTCTTCGGCCCATCGCCAGTCGAGCCGGAGCTTGCCGTCGTGCCGTGCCGCCCGCAGTGCCGTCACCGGCCTCATCACCGGCACGGAGACGGCCGGGCCGATCATCGCCCGGCTCACGCCGACGCTTATGGCGCAGAAGTAGTTCCGCCCGTTTCGCGGGCGCACTCGCAGCTGAGTCCGGCCTTCTGCGCCTAGCGCCGGCTGGCCAGGGACCGGGCGGCCATACCCGGCGAGCTCCGCCAGCATGACCGAGGTTCCCAGCGGCCACTGCGGCGGCCTGCCGCTGCGGTAGATGGTGACAGTGCCGGTCTCGACGGCCTGCCACGACAGCATCGCCTCGACGTCTGCGCCGGGCATGATCTCGGCCGCTAGATCATCGACCACGTCCAGCGGAGCTTCCGGGGTGGCCCAAACCCCGATCCCCGGCGTGACCCAGCGCTCGCCGGCGCCGCTCACGTACACGGCGCGGATCCGGTAGTAGTAGCTGGTGCCTGGGTGGGCGTCCAGGTCCGCGAAACCAGCCAGTGACGCCGGAATCCGGCGCATGTCCGCGTTGGACAGCTCCGACGTGCCTTCCGCCCGGGTCGCCAGGACGTCGACGGTTCCCGGCGCGACCCGCCAGGAACCAAGCACCGAGGTGACCTGGGCCTGTAGTTCACAGTCGGCTACCTCAGGCAGGATCAGAACTTCGTCGGCGGACGTGCCGGCGGACCAGACGTCCGCTCCCCTTGTCGCGAAGACCGTGTAATAGAGCCGCTCGCCGAAGATCGGCTCGCAGTCGGTGGCAGACGGGTCGGGCGTCTCGGCTATCAGATGGCCGGCCGCGGGCGCGCCGGCCGGCCCGCCGGTGTGGCGAACCACGCGATAGCGGATTCCAGCGGTCCGGGCCGGGCTTGGTGCCCACTCGAGCCGCACGTTGCCGTCCTTGGGTGTCGCCAGCACCCGGACGGGCGGCGGAGGCGCCAATGCCGCCAGTCGCGCCTTCAAATGATCATCCCCGACGCTGGTCATCGCCAGGGCCGCGGTCAGCAACCCGGCCGCCTCCTCGGTCGCGCCGGCCTGCTGGGCCGCGTCCGCGTCCCGGACGAGGGAGGCCACCCGGGACCCGGTGGCGTTGGAGCTGCGCTGGGTCAGGGCGAGCACGAGCCCGGGTGCCTCGGCCTCGTCCAGTCCCAGCTTGACGGCGGAACTGCTGATCGAGCGGATCGGCAGCCCCGCCGATACCTGTGGCTGCAGCACATCGATAAGTTGCCAGGTGAGCAGTGCGCTCAGCTCGCCTGGCCGCTCCGCCACACTCCGCAGCATCGTCAGGACGGATCCCAGGGCCGCGCTCCGCTCGTCATGCGGGCGCTGGGCCAGGCTCGTGCTCTTCTCGTCGAGGAGCTCGCTCGTAACCCGGCCTCCCGACAGCAGTTCGAAGCCGTAGCGCAGCCGGAAGCCACCGCGGACGGCATCGGTATCGAAGACCGCCTCGGTCGCTAGCCGGAAGCCCAGCGTGCGGAGATGGCCGGCCAGATCGGAGTAGGCCACCGTGGGGCGCCTGGGCAGCGTCCACTCCTGGTCGAGGACGGTAACTCGCCGGGCGGCGAACGCGTTCTGTATCGTCTCCTCGGACAGGATCCCGCCGCAGTCGTCGTAAATCCAGGTCAGGGTGGACCTCAGGACGGCAGGCGTGGTAGCTGCTATCTCGTCCACCAGGGTCTGGAGCCTGGCCTGGGCCTGGTCTTGTTCGTCGCGCTTGCGCTGCATGAAATGCGCGAAGCTGATCTTGCCTGCCACCTCGAGCTCGGTATGCGCGGCCAGGAGAGCCTCGGCCAGCTTGCGGTAGAGCTTCTGCTGCCTGATGCTCCGCCAGTACTTCTCCACCCGGGCCACATGTGCTTCGAAGGCCGTCGGGTCATGCTCCAATTCCAGCGCGACGGCGTAACGGGTCAGCAAGTCCAGCGGCGGGATATTTCCGCGCTTGCGGGCAGGGTCAAGGACGTTCCGGCGGTATCCGCCGGTGTCGAACTCACTCAGTGACGTCATAGCGCGCTATGGCACTTGCTGCTTCGCTCACCTGAGCCGGCGACAAACCTCCGATCTGCAATTCCATGTTGAGTTTCTTGCCCGTCTTCAGCTCGAGCGCTTCGACGCGCAGCATGCCGGTCTCGTTCATCCGGAAGGTCACGTCGACGGGAGACCCCCGCGGCAGCGGCGGCAGGCCGGTGATAATCCCTTCACCGATCTTCTGGTTGTTGGCGAGATCGCTGGAACTAACCGCGCCTGCCTGTTCCCACACCTCGATCTCGATCTCCACCTGATCCGGGTAAGCGGTGCTGAACTTCTCGGTGTCCGGGGACGCGGGCAACGGCCGGTTCGCCTCGAGGATGTGCCTGATCGTGAAGGTCGGGTGGGCAGGGTCGTCGCGGTCAAGAACCTTGACGCCGAAGGCTCGCGGCACGACGGTGGTCACCCGTTTACCGACAAGCTCGCGAACCGTCTCGGGGGAACGGCCCAGCTTTCTCGCGATGTCCTGGACCTTGGCCTCGGGGATCTCCGGCCTGGCGCCGTCTCCGTCATCGTCCGGCAGTTCGACCTTGACCGACGCGAGGAGCGCGAACAGCGCGGCGCCCTTGGCGACAGCCTGGTCGGGATCGTGCATCCTCGGCTCGAAGCCAAACTTGTCACGGAGCGCGGCAGCCACCGCCGGGACGCGGCAACAGCCGCCAACCAGGAGAACGTCGTCGAAGTTGGTCACGCCCGCGTCCTTGGCCGTCTGGACGGTGCGGGCGGTTATGTCTATGGTCTGCTGCAGGAGATCGGACGCCATGGCCTCGAAATCCGCCCGGGTGAGTTCGGCGAGGCAGGAGCGGCCGTCGAAACGCATCGGGTGACGGCGCGACTGAGTCACGCTGAGTGCCTTCTTGATGTCCTCGGCCGCCAGCGTCAGTTCTTGCAGAAATTCCTCGCTGTCAGCCGCGGCCGAACCGGGATTCTCGTCCATGAAACGTTCGAGCAGGAAATCGACGATCTTGTCGTCCCAGTCCGCACCGCCAAGGCGGTGATTGCCGTCAGTACACACGACGCGAACGTCGCTGCCGACGATTTTGATCACCGTCGTGTCGAACGTCCCGCCGCCGAGGTCGAATACCAGGATGGTGCGGTCTTCGCCCTTCCCCATCGCCTCATAGTTCAGTGCCGCCGCAACCGGTTCCGGAACGACGTTGAGCACGTTGAGGCCGGCGATGCGGCCCGCGTTGCGCGTCGCTTCCCGCTGGGCCACGCCGAAGTAGGCCGGGACCGTGATCACCACGTCCTTGGCCGTCTCATGGCGGTCGGCCTCGGCGGTTCTCGCCAGTTCGCGGAGAATCAACGCCGAGATCGTCTCCGGCGTATGGGTTTCGCCGTGAAAGGTCCAGTCCAGATCCTCCCCCATGTCGCGCTTGATCAGCGACACCACACGTTCAGGGAAGAGCTTGGCGACAGCCTTCGCCTCTCGTCCGACCACCACGCTGTTCGCGCTCTCGAAGAAGACCACGGAGGGGGTGAGTTCCTCGCCGAGCACATTTCTGATCACCGTGGCCCGTCCCGCATCGTCGACGTAAGCAATGCACGAGTAGGTCGTCCCGAGATCAATGCCGAACGTCGTCATAATTCCTCGCTCTCGCAGCTTGCCGTCGAATCTCCTCCTAATCAACCCGGCTCGGGTCGGATGCTCTGGGAAGACGGTAGAATTTCGCGCGGACCGGCCGCTTTACCAGGCCACTCACCCGCTCTCTAAATCCTGTCGCTGCTACTTCGGCGATCGTATTCTCGCGATCTTGCGCGGTTGTTTCGATAGTGGCCGCTACCGAATGCTCGCCCAGCTTGAACGATTCGCCGAGTACTGCGGTAAAGGGTTCCAGTCCGCACCGGTCCAAGATCAGCTCGACGTCCTCGGCGTAGCTGCTGATGAGCTTGACCATCCCCGGCTCGGCGCTGGCTTCCGCGAGCCGGCCCGCATCGCGGTGGAGGCCATCATAGAGCCTGATCAAGTCCGCGGTAATTGGATCGAAGATCAAGCCGCGAGCCTCATCGCGCAGCTTCTGGTTTTCCGAATGCAGCCTGTCGATGACGGCTTCCCTATGGGCAGCCCGAAGATGATATTCGGCGTTCTGCTGCTCGAGCAGCCGCAGGCGCTCAAGTATATCTGCTAGTACGCCGGAGTCATATGTCCAATCCTCGTTCAGCGGTGCATGTGGGTTTTCCGCATCCGACTGCTCGTTGGACGTGTCCTGCGCCAGGTTATCCGAACGCCGACTACCCGGCGGCCCGGGTTTACTTGATCGGCCGAAGGCGTTCTCAAGCCGACTGCGGTAACTCACTCATTGATGATGACATACGGGGCAAGGCGTTACCAGCCCAGACCATAGGCCAGCGGATATGGTACATTCGCCCATGCATCGGGCATTAAGGATGCAAGGGGACATTGCTTCACTTATTTATATTTAAGCTACCACTGTAACAACTGTACTGGTACGCCACATGCGGCACGCATGCCGACGGCAACGTCCCAGGTCGGATTGACGAGTCGGCTCTGACCCTACGTTGATCTGGTCCCATGGTGGCCATCTGGGCGGGATTCCGGACGTCCTAACGCCGCTGTCGATCGCGCCTTCTTCCTTAGCTGTTCACCTGTGCGGTGTTGCAGGCGAACTCGGCCAGATGGGTTGCGAAACTGGACGGGACTTGGGTGTCAGGCTCTACGCGGATGATCCTGGAGTTTCGTATGCTGACTTTCTCGGTGTGCAGGGAACTAATGACCGGCACATTGATAGCGAAGCATATGACAGCCCTTACTAGGACCTGTCCAGTACCTCGAACATTGGCTGCAAGCTCGGAAGGCGGAAGCTGTGCCGGGAAGCTGGGACTGGCATTATTTCCCGTGACACTGGCGTATTTTGGGCTACTCATGCTGAGCGTAACGGCGCTGTAAGCAACGAGTACAGCCCCTGGTGCTGAAGCGCTGAGTTGCCCGCTGCTGGTGCACCCGGCCGGGTAGTGATTGAGCTGCTGAAACTGCGGACCAGGCCCGCTGCGGGCGTTTGCTCCCTTAGAGCCGGTGACCGCGAAATATTTTGCCCCGTACACGGGAACGCCTGCGCAAGCTGGTACCGACGCTGCAACGGGTGTGTTCGGCGCGACTAGCTCGCTGAAGCTGTAGGCGGTAAGAGCCGCCGTCCATTAGCCCCACCCCTGTGCTAACCGCGCGATGCGAGCCTACACCCGCGCAAATGGCGGCCAAGCGTCGGCAAGAGACCGGGCACCCGCCAGGAGCACCATCTCTCCTCGCCGCGTTCCAGTGCTTCGGCTCGCCCAACTGGCCACCCCAGGCCGGGAGACAGATACCTGATCTGCCGATATGAGCAGTGAGGGCTTCGCAGGGGCGATACCGTGATTCATCGTTAAGGCTGGCTCTGTTTCGCTGCCAGGCTTCGAGAGATCACCTTCATCCAGGCAACGGTGCTGGATCCTCTTATTTCGACTGGAACTTGGGTATAGCTCGCCACTTCACTCAGATCCGGGCCAGGCCTGATGAAAGTCTCATACACAAACGGTGAGAGGATGATCCCGAGGCTGGCTCCGCTGTTGACGATAGCCTCTTTGAAGTACGGCGCATCCAGCAGCCGCGACGCCACGGTGATCGCCTCGCCAGCAGCGCCTGCTGCATCACCAAATACTGGGCCGACGTTAATGGCAAGCCGTAGCTGAAGCTGAGCCGAGGCATGCCCGCTTCTGCCATGCCGCTCTATCGCTCCAGGCAACTCCTTCAGCAGCCGACTCATGAATTCTGCTGTGGAAATGCTTGGCGGCAACACCGTCAGGAGACTGTCGCCACGATTTAGAGTCCATACATCAGGAATACTCTGCAATGCCGTGGCCACCATGCCAGACAGCGCTTCCCGAATGAGGACACGATCATCGTCAGCGCGCGCGCGGGTATCGAACCCGACTACATCAGAGAGCAAGACGGTGCAGTTTTCGCCGTTCAGCACCTCTATGCGGTGTGGCGGGCGCCTGGCCGCAACGTCCTCATAGGACCCGCCGGTCGCGGCTCTGCTTTCGACAGGCTCCCTGCGATGATGATCGTGGGGTTCTTCATGGTGGCCGTATTCAGCCGGCCTTTCGGTGAGCCGATCGAAAATCTGGTCGTGCAGGATGTCCAGCACGCGAGGATGATTCCTGACGAAGGCGGCAAAATCTTCACTGCGTACCACCAGTGCCCAGACCATCTCAAGTGCGGTCACCGTGGCCGAGCGCACGCTCGCCTGAAGCGCAGCGCGTTCGCCGACCAGCTGACCTAGGCCGCGTACCGCCAAGACGCGCTCCCTGCCGTTCTCATCGACAGAGATTTTCGCCCGTCCGCCGAGGATCACGACAACGTGATCCGCCTGCTCGCCTTCGGTCATTAGCCTGGCGCCGGCCGTGAACGTCTGCCAGGAGGCTACTGCCTGAAGCGCCCCCCTCTCGGCCGGGTCAAGGGCCTCCCAGAACCTGACGGCAGCGGGACGTGATGCACCTCGGCTCCCCCGCTGACGGTCGGCGGAATGCTCTGGGCGCGCCTCGGCGATCTTGAGGGTCGCCGGGTCGGGCTCATGGCCGACGGCCCTGTCGCGCTCAACGAGCATCTGGGCAGCCTTTGCCTGAGCATCGGTGACGAAGATCTTTTGTGCCATCAGATGTCCGTCTCCTCCCCCTGCTCCCCTTCATCCGAGGATACGAGAATTTCCTCCGAAACGTTAGCGCTGGCCTCAACGACGACTTCTGCATCCTTGGCGGACTGGGCGATTACTAGCCGCGGGACGTCGATGGCGGCGTCCAGGGCTGCATAGATAAACCCCTGCTCAGCGGTGGTGAGCAACTTCGATACCTGAAGTGCCTCTAGCTCCCGTATACCCAGCCGGGCCTTGGCTGCGTCATTTGATACAGCTAGTTCGGCCGCCCAACGGAGATTACGCATGACTTCCTCACGCTTAGACCGGGCCTCTAGGTCCTGCGCGGCCCGATGACCAAAGTACTGTCCCAGAAATGCGCCCACGGCCGTAAGCACTGGCAAGCAGAAGGTTAATACCCAAACAGCCCAGGTCGGAAAAGATGTCACGAGATCGAGCCTAGAGCCCATTGGGGCCGGAAACTACTCCTCACGAGCGATTACCGTGCGTGACGAAAACATACGGATGGTAATCTCCGGGCGGCGGCGCGGCCGTCGGTGGAGGATGGCTTATCTTCGCCCTGCCTCCGGCCTGGCCCGCCGTTCATCCCGCTGACGAAAGCCGTCACGAGCTCAACCTGATGTGCCAGGACATCAAGGCGATCCTGGCATAGCAGAGTGGAAAGGAGCGAAATCGCACGAGGATATCTCTGATCAGGGCTGGGGACTCCTGGCCGCCATCCACATCCCGGACGGCTCGGAGCTCCCTATTTACGAGTTCCGGCACCCATAGCCGCCTTGTTCATGACGGAATGCACCCTTTTGCCGCGAGTGGGTCGCTTCATGAGACCGGAAACTGAGGTCTAGAGACAGTTATCGCAGATTCCGGAGATCGGCAGCGTCAGGTTGCATGTCGGACAGCATGGTTGATTTGGAGTGTCAGCTCGCGGCTGCCGGTCCTGGCCGTAACCAACTCCAACGGTCCCGTCAGAGTGAACACACAATGCAGAGAGCATGGGTTGTCCACGGTTGTGTGACTCGCGTGAGGCCCCGCCGAGAACTTGGCCTATCCAGTTCGTCCGGTCAGTGCCCGGCACCGGTGAGATCATGCGGCCCGGATGACGTGCTCTCGGGCCGGCCTGGCTCGGCGCCATCTACGTGACGTCCGCTTTGGCCGCCACCGGTATGCGCCGATCACGCCGGGCGGTACCTAGCCGGGCGGCCTCTGCCAGGGTGATACTCCGAGTGTGGAAACGCGATACGGACCCCGGCAACCGCCTGGCCTTACCGGCCCCGCCGGCATTGTGCAGGCATCTGAGGTGCCCGGGGCCGGGTGATGGCCTGGCCCGCGGCTGGCTATGGCGTTGTCGCGGCTGGTGGTCTAAGGGGCGAGGAGGATGAGCAGGCGTAATACCAGGCAAGGCAAAACCCGGCGCCGCGCGGAGCGTGACCGCCGGCAGGTGACCGAGCGCGAGCGGAAGCGCCCAGGGACCCCGGACCAGGGGGCTCGGGCCGTCGAAGATCAGGCGGTTCAGGTGGCTCCGCGGCCAGATGGTTCTGGTCCCCGGAACTCGGATGAACACGGTTCTGGGCTGCGCTCCAACGCCGGCGGCGGCCTGATCGCGGTGAACCCCGGCGAGGCGGGTCCCGGTACTGACGCGGATCTGGACAACGCGGATCCCGGCGACTTCGGCGATCTCGATCCCGACGACGCCGACCTGCAGGCCGTGCTGGCCGAGGAGGACCTGGACCAGGCCGACCTCGGCGATGCCGGCGAGGTGGCCGGCGATCTGGCCGGCGACGTCGACGTACCGGAAGTACCGGAAGTACCGGACGGACCTGGCCAGCCGTCCGCGGACGCCAAGGCCGTGGGCCCCGGCGGGGCGGGTACCCGTGTGGTCAAGCTGTCCCCGGACGGTGCCGGCGAGGACGAGGAGATCTTCGTCTTCGGTGACGACGATGATGATCTTCCGGCCGCGCAGGTCGCGGTGGCGGGCGCTACGGCGGACCCGGTCAAGGACTACCTGAAGCAGATCGGCAAGGTGCCGCTGCTCAACGCCGAGCAAGAGGTCGAGCTGGCCAAGCGGATCGAGGCGGGCCTGTTCGCCGAGGAGAAGCTGGCCAAGCACGGCGGCAGCATGCAGGACGGCGAGCGGAACGACCTGGAGTGGATCGCCGAGGACGGGCGACGCGCCAAGGACCACCTGCTGGAGGCGAACCTGCGGCTGGTGGTGTCGCTGGCCAAGCGGTATACCGGCCGGGGCATGCTGTTCCTGGACCTGATCCAGGAGGGGAACCTGGGGCTGATCCGCGCGGTGGAGAAGTTCGACTACACCAAGGGTTACAAGTTCTCCACGTATGCCACCTGGTGGATCCGGCAGGCGATTACCCGGGCGATGGCCGACCAGGCGCGCACCATCCGGATCCCGGTGCACATGGTCGAGGTGATCAACAAGCTGGCCCGGGTGCAGCGGCAGATGCTGCAGGACCTGGGCCGCGAGCCGACCCCGGACGAGCTGGCCGTGGAGCTGGACATGACCCCGGAGAAGGTCATCGAGGTGCAGAAGTACGGCCGGGAGCCGATCTCGCTGCATACCCCGCTGGGCGAGGACGGGGACAGCGAGTTCGGCGACCTGATCGAGGATTCGGAGGCGATCCAGCCCGGCGAGGCGGTCAGCTTCACGCTGCTGCAGGAGCAGCTGCACTCGGTGCTGGACACGCTGTCCGAGCGCGAGGCCGGCGTGGTCTCGATGCGGTTCGGGCTGACCGACGGCCAGCCCAAGACGCTGGACGAGATCGGCAAGGTGTACGGCGTGACCCGCGAGCGGATCCGCCAGATCGAGTCCAAGACCATGTCCAAGCTCCGGCACACGTCCCGGTCCGACGTCCTGCGCGACTACCTGGACTAACTTCATCGTCAGAACCCAGGCGATTCGTGTCCAGCACACCGGCCAACGACCCAGCCTCTGCCCTGGCCGGTCAGGCGACGTGGCCGACCCAAGCCAGGTAGGCATGTAGAACCGTCTTATGGCCGGAAACCTGGTTGGCGCGGTGACGCAAGGTGCCGCACCGAACTGGGTGATCTGGGTCTGGCTACGGACATGGCCCGACATCCGGATCTGCATGCCGAGTAGCAGGCGTTGGCCATTCGTGACCCTGCACGCCGACGTTCTGCTCTGCGCTTTCGTCAATGCTGGAACAGGCGTGCTGCCGTTCGCTGAAGACCCTGGATCCGGCGCTGGGTGGCCGGCGACAGGTGCAGCCAGACTCGCCGGCTCGCCTGGCGCAAGCGGGCACGCGCACCTCGCGCCTCGTTTCCCCCCGAGAGGACACCCCCTCTGGTACGCCGGGACACGCGCGGTGACTTACGCGCCCAGCCCCACCAGTGATCCTGAACCACGAACTGATCGAATGCCGGGTTCGTCCTTATCAGCAGATCGAAGACGGCGCGCAAATGCGGCTGTATTCTCGACTTTCGCTGTTTAGGCGGCGAGGTCTTCGGCGTCTTCCCAGGCCAGCCGGATGGCGTGGATTTCTGCGGGTTCTGGCTGGCGGGGGTGAACTGGCCTAAATCTGGCGGCGATGATGACGCGCCGGAGCTTGGCGGTCATGTCGGCGGTAGACGGCTGGGACTTCGATGTGTACCAGGGGGCGTTCACGCGCCGGGCCTCGGTGTCAGCGGGGTCGTGGCCGGCGGTGGCGTACCAGCAGACGGCGATCGCCTGGCAGGCGAGCATGAACGGGATCGTGTGCTCGACCGCGCGGGCGGTGCGGTTACGGGCCTGCCCGGTGCCGAAGATCTGCTTCGCGTCCTCGATCGCGACCTCGATTGCCCATCTGGCGGCGTATCTTTCGATCACGGCGGCGGTATCCGGGTTCTTCTGCGTGGTGACCAGGGCGAGGTCGTACCCGGTTTTCGATTTGTCCCGGATCAGGATGACGGTGACCGGTCCCGCGCCGGTGACCGAGTACCGCAAGCAGGTGAAAGCGGCCGCGGCGATGGTCTCTGTCTTGCCGTAGCGGGTGACCGTGACCTGCGCGAATACCGTCACGGCGGCGAGTTCCGCCAGCGGCGGGAGCCGGTCTCCCTTCACCCGGGGCCTGCCTTTCCTCCCGGTACGCCCGGGCGGGAGATCATGGAGCGCCGCGTTGGAGCGGAGCCTGGTCGTCCAGGTCACGCTGTCCGGCAGCTCTTTCAGTTCCTGGCCGGCATAGGCGGAATCGGCCGTGACCTGCACCTTCCGGCCGTGCAGCCCTGCGGCCAGCCGGGTCGCCATGCGGCGGGCCAGCCACAGCCGCGATGCCGACCTCGTGCCCTTGATGACCAGCTTCGCCATCACCGGGACCGCGACCGGGCGGGAGACCACGGGCAGCCGCACGCGGACGGCGAGCACCACCCAGTTGTTCCCGTAGCCTGTTTTCGCAGGTCCCTGAGCGGATCCGTCATGAAACCAGGACGCGGCCCAGACCTTCTTCCCCCGCCGCCGGAACAGGGTGTCATCAACGAGGACCTCCACCGCCTCACCCTCCGGGACCAGCAGTGCGATCACCAGCTTCGCCGCGGCTATCCCCAGGTCATCGGGATTCCACCGGGCACGGGAGAAGAAATAGTGCGCACGGTCGTGCGGCCACAGCCGGGACAGTCCGGCACCGGTGAGCATGCCGCAGACGGTCCGCTGGCCGGAGTGCGCGAAGAAACCGCAGGCCAGCATCGCGAACGTGCGGAACGACGGCGCGGTGAACAACGGCGCGAATACGGCCAGCAGCGTCATCAGCGACGCCGGGACCGGCATCGCCGCATCCGGGAGCATCAGCGGGAATCCGTTTCATCAGGGGTATCCGGGTACGGCTGGCAGCTGTCGCGCCAGCCATCATGGAAAGCGTGCCGCAGACACCTGACCAGCAGACCCGCAACGCCGTCACCCGGCGGATCCTCGCCTGCGTCACGCGCGGCTGGCCCCGCCTCGGCGAGCCCGTCGTCCGCCACCGCGGGCAGTTCTGCTACGTCTCGGCCCGCCTGCCCGGCGAGCGCGAGCCCGCGCCGATCCTGCGCCTGCGCTACCAGGGATCAGCCGACCGCTGGGCCATCGGGATCTACCTGGCAAGCACCGACCGCTACACCGAGTCCGAGCTGCCGGCTTCCTTCGGGCCCAAGACAGGCACCCCCGAAGAAGGAATCGATGACACCTTCATCCTCTACGCGGGCCCCAAAACCGGCCACTGACGGCAACGCATAAAAGTGCGAAACACGAGTGTATTCTCTCCTCATCGGAAAGCTTGGCTATTTCTATTTCGTAGTGCCCAGGCGCCTCGCAATGCTTCTCGTAATTCCAGCCGAGATCGTCGAGGAGGAGCCATCCGCCCGGCCGGAGGAGCCTCTCCGCCAGGACAACAGCGAACCCGTCGGCGCTCCAGTTCTTGGAGCCATCCAGAAAGATGAAGTCGTATTCAGGCCGGGCCGATCCGGCCGCGTCAAGGCGCTTCTCGATTTCGGCCTTCAGAAACCAGGTGTAAGTAGAAAACCGCTTATCAAGCGTAACCCAGCTGCTAAGCCCGGCCTTTTCCAGCACCTCCCGGGGCGTCGGGTCCAGCCACTGCCAGCGGGTCGAATCGACGCTCGTCAAGTGACCGGCGCCGTTGGCCTCAAGCGCTGCTGCGATGAACACGGCCGACCCGCCTCTTGCGGTGCCCAGTTCCAGCAGCTTCTCGGGCCGGTTCTCCCTTATGTGCTGGTAGAGCACGCGACCCTGGCCAGCCGATATATGGGGGACCGGTACACCTTCCACGATCCGCGCGGCATCATCGAAATCCATCGATCCACCTGTTATGTGATCCGGTCCTGACCGCTGCCGACCGGAAGGATCCGCTGACAAATGGCCATCTGCATGGCCGCAGCACGCAGAACGAGCAGTGCGCCAGGAGACTCGCCCCCGGCCTGGCTCACGGCGCAGCCGTGCGCGAGCCTACTCCGAGATTCCCTGCACCGCCATCTCGGCTGTGTGATGCGCGAACCCGAAGCGGTGCCGGCCGGCTCGCCAGGACCGCCAGCCAGTGGCCAGTGCGGTTCTGCCTGGCTGCCGTCTGAAGCGATACGGGCAGACGGCAGCCAGGCTTGCTGAGTAGGTCGCCGATAATGCCAGCCCCCCAGGGGGCCTGGATGTCTCGGTTTGGCTGATGAGGTGGCCGACCCGGCGATGGTCAGGCCGGGACGACGTAGGGGAAGCTGCTGGTCCGCTGGTCCTGCGCGACGGCCGGCTTGAGCCCGGAGGGCACCGCGGTGTTGGTGACCAGGGACAGCATCGCTTCGGGGGCGTTGTCGGCCCGCGTCCGGCCGTTGCGGGCGGCGAAGCCGTAAACCGCGGGCGTTCCCACCACGTAGGACAGCACGTCGGGGAACAGGTCCCGGGCTACGGTCTGGCCGTAGCCCTGCGGGTCATCGGAGGTCCCGGCGGCCGCCACGACGGCGGCGACCTGCTCGCCGATGTACTTGGCCGCGGCATTGACGTCCTCGGACGGATGCCGGGTATTGGAGGGGTCGGAGAAGTCGGTGTCGTTCGGCCAGAAGATCGGCCACATCATCGGGTGCCCGGCCCGGTTGATCTGCCGCCAGCCGCCGGCATCGGTGGCGAGCTTGGTGGCGCACCACACGCCCACCCGGGCGCCGGGCCGCAGCTGCGGGTGGGAATGGGAGACCTCCAGCACTATCGAGTCCACGGTGGTGCCGGCGAAGCTATTGGCCGCGTTGTCCGGCGGCCACCCGGACAGATCCGGTGCGGTCCCGGTGGCCACCGCGCCGTTGATGAGGGCTAGCAGCGACAGGTCGATGTAGAAGGAGTCGGCGATGCGCCCGGCCCACAGCCGGGTGCCGCCCCGGCTGGCCGACTGTCCGGTCCGGCCTTCCAGCACCAGCTCGCCGGCCGCGGAGTCCTCGCCTGCCGCCTCGCCGGTCAGGGCGTGCAGTTGGAGGGCCTGGTGCCCGTCGGGCCCCGGTTCGCTGAAGGAGATCCGGTAGGTCAGGGTTTCGAAGTCGGCCCCGTCGAAGTGGACCTTGAACTCATAGCGCGCCTCGGGGTGGAAGCCCGGCTCGGAATGCAGGCCGTTGACATTGGAATTGACGTCCATGACGAACACCGTGCTGCCCTCGCCGGGAAACACGTACAGGTCGTCGATGTACAGCTGGCCGGTCTGAGCCGCCAGCGGCGTGTCGAGATGATGGGACATGGGACATTCCTTTCTTTCCGGTGATGCGGGGCCAGGGCCGGTACCGCAGTAGCGATGGTGCCGACGTCGGTCCCTGATTGATTTCGGTGTCGTTCTTGGTGGTGATTGCGCTGGTGGCGTGGGGTTCCTTTCCTGGGTAGCGGCGTATGCGGTCACTCTCGCGCCGATTGGCGAGCGTTGGCCCCGGATAGACCCGGGTCCGGTCCGCGGATACCTCTTCGCTCCTCGGTGCGTCCCTGGGATGACTCTCGCCGAATTGGTCAGGCGATAGCTTGCGTCGAATGACTGAAACGGTCAGAGGAACCGCCAGTGACAGTGCTGGAGCCGCCTGTTCTCGCACGTTATAAGCGTCTTGCGGTGTATACCATGGTGAGGGCCGGGGCCTCGGGGGCTATCAGGAAAGACGAGGGCGCGTGGCACGGCGGGTGACCAGGCGGGCCGCAGCACCAGGCTGCCGGGGAGCCAAGCGCGGAAGATGGCCGGTCGGCCACCTCCGATCCGCTGGCGGAAGTCTGCCTCCGGCGCGAAATTTGCCGGTCAGCGGCGGGAGCAGAGTATGAGATGAGCGTGTCACCGCGTGAACTCCCATCCGCGCAAGACCGGCACGGTGCCCGTCAGGCGCAGGACGCGCTGATCGGTCGTGAGGCCGAACTCGACGCTCTCCGGGTCTTCGTCGATCAGGTGGTGGCAGACGGCGCAGTCCTCCTCATCTCCGGAGACGCCGGGGTGGGCAAGACGGTTCTGCTAGACGCCGCTGCAGATCTCGCTTCCGCCGCCGGGGCCCGGGTCGTCCGGTCGGCCGGTGTGCAGTTCGAGATCGACATCAGTTACTCAGGACTCAATCAGCTACTGCTGCCGCTTTTGTCCGGCCTTCAAGACCTCAATGAAGACCACCGGAACGCGCTGATGGTGGCCCTGGGGCTGGCAGCCGGCGCACCTCCCGAACGCCTCGTCGTCTGCACCGCCAGCTTGTCGCTGCTCCGCGGCCAGGCGGCCGGCAGTCCGCTGATGCTGATCATCGACGACCTACCTTGGCTGGACCGTTCCAGTGCCGGCGTGCTCGCATTCGTCGCTCGCAGGCTCGCCGGATCGCGAGTCGGCCTGCTCACTGCCTCGAGAACGGGTGAAAGAAGCTACTTCGACTACCACGGGCTCCCGGAGCACACGTTGCGTCCGTTGAACGACGCGGCCGCAACCGACCTCATGCAGGCACAGTTTCCCGAGATCTCGCCGAAAGTACGCCGGCGCCTGCTGAATGAAGCCCAGGGCAACCCGCTGGCGCTGCTCGAATTGCCCAGCGCCCTCAACGGCCCGCAACTGGCCGCGCTTGAGGCACTGCCGGACGTCCTGCCCCTGACCGGCCGCCTAGAAGCGCTGTTCGCATCCCGGATCGCAGACCTTCCTGCGGGCACGCGAGACGCCCTGTTGCTGTCGGCCCTGGAAGGCGGCGGTGATCTACGGATCCTGCGGATGGCCGGAGATGGCGACAACTACCTAGACGACCTCGCACCGGCCGAGCAGGCAAGGCTGGTCACTGTCGAGCTGGCATCCCGGCGCATCCTTTTCCGGCACCCCCTGGTCCGCTCCGCGATAGTCGAGTTGTCGACCAACGTGGAGCGGCGCCGTGCTCACCGGGCGCTCGCCGACCTCTTCAGCTACGAACCCGAGCGGCGGGCCTGGCATCTGGCTGAAGCCTCCGTCGAACCGGACGAAGAGGTCGCAGCCTTGCTCGAGCAGGCCGCGCACAGAACGCTGCAGCGAGGCGACCCCATCGGTGCCGTCGCCGCGCTGACCCGTGCCGCGCATCTAAGCCCCGGCCAGACCGACCAGAGTCGCCGGCTGGCCGAGGCGGCATATCTCGGCGCCGACATCACCGGCGACCTCGGCGTCGCCTCGCGTCTGCTAGAGGACGCCCGCCGCCTGGATCCGCAACTGGGCAGCTCATTGCATGCGGCCGCCGCAGCCGCCTACATCCTGATTAATAGCGATGGCACTATCGACACCGCGCACCGGTTGCTCGTCGGGGCGATCGAGACCGGAGCCCACGGCTACGACGCCAACAACGAGGAGCTCACCGAAGCCCTGCATACCCTGCTGCTGATCTGCTGGTTCGCGGGACGGATCGAGTTCTGGAAGCCGTTCTATGCCGCGCTCGAACGACTAAAGCCCCGGGTTCCCGAGGGGCTGCTGGTCATGAGCAAGGCTTTTCCTGACACCGCGCGTACCGCGGCTCCCGTCCGTGCCCGGCTCACGAAACTGATCCAGCAGCAAGACAAGGAGTCCGAGCCGAACAGCCTGATCCGGGTCAACACATCCTCCGTCTACCTCGACCTCCTCGGCCGCTGTCGAGCCAGCGCCTGGCGGGTGATCGAGAGCGGGCGGGCCGGCGGCGCGGTGCGCAGCAGCCTAGGTGCTTTGATGCACCTCTGCCTCGACAACTACGTCACAGGCCGCTGGGACGAGGAACAGGAGCTAGCCGACGAGGGACTGGCGACGTGCAGAGCGCACGGGTACGGATTCATCATCTGGTATTTCCAATTCCATAAGGCGCTTCTCGCCGCGCTCCGGGGCGCTGACCAAGAAGCGCAGAAGTGGGCGGACGACCTGACCCGCGTCACGATGCTCCGGAAAGCACACGGCGCGGCTCGCTTCGCTCATCACCCCCGCACCCTGGCCGCCATCGGCCGCGGCGACTACGAGGCCGCGTACCGGCACGCGTGCGATCTCAGCCCGGCAGGGACGCTGGCTCCGTACACTCCCCATGCACTGTGGGTCGCGATGGACCTCGTGGAGGCAGCTGAGCGCACCAACCGCCACGCGGAGGCGCTCGCGCACGTCCAGGCGATGCGTAAAGCCGACTTCCCCGCGATTTCACCGCGGCTGGGCCTGCTCCTAGCCGGAGCCAGCGCGATTGCCGCACCTGAGAGCGCAGATCTTGACTTGTACGAACAGGCCCTCGCCACGCCCAGTGCCGAAGACTGGCCCTTCGACCACGCGCGGATCCAGCTTCTCTACGGCGAACGGCTTCGCCGTGTCCGCGCGATCGCCGAAGCACGGACGCCGCTGAGCGCGGCCCTGGCCACATTCGAGCGACTGGGCGCCAAGCCATGGGCGACCCGGGCCAGATCGGAGCTTCGCGCAACCGGGCAGACGCGTCATCGGTTTGCCCCTGGCGGAGCGGCAACCGCTCCGCTCACTGCACAGGAAAGGGAGATCGCCTCCCTTGCCGCGCAAGGGCTCAGCAACAAGCAGATCGGCGAAAGACTGTTCCTTTCTCCCCGCACGGTGGGCTCACACCTCTACCGGATCTTTCCCAAGCTCGGCATAACGTCTCGCGCCGCGCTTCGCGACGCCCTCAACGAGTAAGCGGACCTCACCGCGCCGCCATCTCGCCCGGCCCGCCTCGCCTCGGCCCGCCTCGCCTCGGCCCGCCATCCGCCGCATAACTGCGTCAGACGACTGATGCTATGAGCCCTACGCGGTCAGGACAGTGGATGAAGTATCAGAAAGGAAGAGACGTGCCACTCACAGAATCACTGCCGAGCGTCGTCGAGAGGCTCATTGCCGCCGCTAACGCACAGGACACGGAGAGCTTCGTCGGTGCGTTCACGCCGAACGCAGTCATCGATGACTGGGGGCGTCAGATAGCCGGCCACCACGAGATCCGCGCCTGGGGCGAATGCGAGTTCAGCGGTCCGGATATGCGGATCGACCTTACCCGCGTCGAACGCATCGGTCAGACGATCGTGCTGACCGTGCTGACCTCCAGAGGCACCTCAAACGGCTCGTCACACTTCGCGTTTGATATCGACGACGGCCTAGTGGCCCGAATGACCATCCGTGCGTGATCGCCCAGGACATCGGGGGTGAAGGCCAGGCATAAGAGAGCCAGCAATCCTGAGTCCTATACGACCGCGCAAAGAGGTCTCGATCTACGCGCAGTGCCGTCAGCGATGGCTACACAGGCGTGGCGCGCTGCCGGTCCCGGGATCGCTCAGCTGTTCCCATGCCATGCACGATCCGGCTACCCGGACAGCCATCGAGGCCTAGCTACACGCCAACCCGCCCGGTTACGTCGATCGCGCTCAGGCTGACCTCGCGGCCGTGCCGGAAGGCGCCGCGACGGCGCTCGCAGTGGCCTCAGTCCCCTTTCCGCAGGACAGACCGCCTGGCGGCGCGACCGTATCGTGATCCGGCTCACCGCCCGGAGTCTCGCGCATGGCATTGACCCTGGCACCGCCCACCAGGACCCGCCGCACTCAGGCCGGGGCTTCATTTGAGCCGTGCTGTCGGCGCCGCGCTGATGCCGTTACCTCGTCCCGCCTACTGCGGTCGCGGCTCGGCCGAGCTGCTCGTTTGCTGGAGATCGCGGCCGTGACTGCCTCGTCGGCGGCCGGGAGCCGCATGCCCGCCTGGCTACGGTGGCTTGTTCCTGCGGCCGACCGGGGTGATCGGCACGCTGTTCGGGGCGTCGGCTGCGCACCTGCCGCCGATAGGGACGACCATCGTGGTCGTTCTCGAGGCCGTGGTCCCGGCCACCGTCCTCCGCTGGCGCCACGGCCGCAGCGGCAACTAGCGCGCTACGCCTGTCGGCGGTCGGTCATCGGCCGGGCGCCCGCGGCGGTACTAGCGGCCCGGCCGCGGTCGCGGTAGCCGAACACCCGTCACGGTCCCTGGCATGCTCGATGAAAGCGTTAAAGACGGTGGTCGCTGCCGCGACGGCACCGTCGTGGGCGGCCTCCTCGTCATTGGCGTAGCCCCGCACGGAAAGCCGGAGGTGCCTGCGGCGAGCGTCTGAGGGACCGGTAGAGTAGGCGCCATCCACCTCACGTTCCACGGCATCCAGGTATTCGCCGCCGCTACTCTGCGGGGCCGGATGCGCCAGGGCACGCGGGATCCGCAGGACAAGCTCGCCCGGGTTGAGGACGTTGATGAGATCGGCCACGGCGCGGCCCAGGGCCCGGCCTGCGCGCCGCAGAACGATCGCCTCCGGGCTGAACACGAGGGTTTGCTTAGTCTCGTCGGTGGGGACAGCGAGCGGGACGGCGGCCGCTTCTTCTAGGCCGATCTTATTTTGGTGCTGCCTGAGCGCCGCCAGTTGTCCCTCGATCCGCGCGGGAACGGCCAGCGTGTCGAGATGGCCATAGTGCTTGCGGTCCCGCGTGCTGCACAGGCACTCGTCACCGAAGGTCCGGCCCGCGACGGTGGCTGACGTCGGCGGGCGGGTCCAGGCGATCTGGTCTTCCGGGTATTCGACGGGAAGGTGTCCGGGCTCGGGCGCCATACCGCCGAAGCCGCGGTACAGGCGGCCGTTCAAGATAAGCGCGCCGCCGACACCCTGTCTGAACACCGTGACCAGCGTGACGTCAAGTCCTTCGAAGCTGCGATCGTAGTAACCGTGGATGGCTAGGGCGTTGACGTCGTTCTCGACGACGGCCGGGACCCCCTGCAGCTGCGAAAGCTTACGGAGTTCCTCGGTCAGTACCTGCTGCAGATCGAATTGGTGACTCCAGCCCGCGTGCACCGAGTCCTGCAGGACGCCGCGGTGAACGTGGCCGCCAATCTCGACCCCGACCCCCAGGAAGGTGCGCGGGCTGTCTAGCTTAGTGAGCAGCGCCTCGGTGAGTTTGCAGACCTCTTCGGCCAGATAGCGCGGGACGTGCTCGTCGTGCTGGCCGGCTCGCTTGGGCACCTCGACCGCGAGCAGGTCGCAGAGCGGCTTGCGGTCAAGCCCGCAGATGATCCCGACCAGCCGGTCGGGACCCTCGTGCTGCTGATCGATGTGGATCCCGACGATGGCCCACTTGTCGCCGAGCCTGAGCGGCGTGATGGGTGGACCGGGCTGGCCACTCTTCTTGTCCTCGGCCGTCAGCAGTTCCTCGCCGATCAGAGCCTCTACCGCCTTGCCGACGGTCCCCGAGGCCAGCGGCTTCTGGCGGATGAGCATGCTGCCCTTGCTGATCTCGCTGCGGGAGACGGGCCCGCCCGCCAGCGCGGCCCGGGTAAGGACCTTCGCCAGCATGGTCGGGCTGCCACCAGGAGGGTACTTCGGACCGCCCGTCGACATGGATTGCAGTAGGTCGTCCCAGACCTGGTGCTCCACTGACTCCTCCGTCGCTATCTAGTTACCCTTGATAGGATACTACAAACCTAAGAGGAAGCTACTGGGTTAAGACTTAGATTTTTGCTGATCTAACTCTCGACAACGGAGAATCAAGTCTGATATCTTCTTCTTGTTGTTAACCCACAAGTAACTGAGAAACAGACATGACCTTCGTATTGGTGTCATCAGGTCAAGTGGATGGCCCGGCTGCTCTCAGCCGGGCCATCCGCGTCCCGGCGCCAAGGCGTTGTGTCCTCTCGCGCATTGGCGCGATCCCCTTCGCCTCTTGGCCAACGCTTAGTCCGAGCGCCAGGCGGATCCCGCTCAGCCTCCAGCCTTCGACCTAGGGAGAGACCAATGGCGCGCTTCCCCGCTACGGAACCAGGGCCGCTCGGCCCGGGTGACTTCGAGTACCCCTCGATCCACGCCGAACTCTTCATCCTGCTGGTTCCCGATCAGCCGGGCGCGCTCGCCGCCGGGCTGCTGAAGAACGCGGGCCGTGCCGGGAACCGCTGCCCGGCGTGGCAGCTGGCGAAATATGACACCGCGGCGTCTATCCCTGCGGACAAGTCTCCCAGGTGCGGCCGCCCCGCCGCAGGTGGCTGTCTGGCCCGAAACCTCGCGGCTCGTTGTGAACTGCGAGAACTCTAGGACGACAGGATGGACCCGGCCGATGACCAAGCCGGTTCGCACCACGCGATGATCAGGCCGGCCCGGACCCTGCCGAGCCGCGGACCTACAGCCTTGACGTCGAGTCTACGCAGGCCCGCACGGGCCTGGAAGCCGGAGCGTGGCACCCGGGCGACGAGCTTGAGGACAGGCCGTGGGACCCGCGTGCTACAGCGGCTCAGTTCGGCGTACACGGTCGGCGTTTCCTCGAGGGCCTGGCGCGGGCACCGTCGGCCTGGTCAGCTGCATAGGCGGTGCTCTCCTTGTGCGTAAAACAGGAATCCCGGCCACGCGCCTGAGGGCCATGGGCCGGGCGGCCGCCCCTGGATGCTCGCGGATGGGTAGCCCTGCCCGCACCCGGAGAAAGTCTGGGATCTGGCGAAGGTCGCGCACGGTGAATGTCCTCTTTGCGGCTTTCGGCGTGCATGCTTTCCTGCCACTAGGTGACGGCCTATGCCCGGCAGCCCTGGGGAGACCGCCTGAGTAGCGATTCCAACTGGCCCGCTAGGCAAAGCGGAGTCGCTGACAGCCTCCCAGTACCCTCCGCAAAAGCGGATTCATAACCGCACGATCGCTGTCGGCTGCGCTCGCATTTTACTCGCCGCCGCCGATCGCGCCGCCGATCCGTGCTCTCCCCGGTGAAGCTGAGGAGATTTGAAGCCCTAGCTACTCCCTGCGAACGAGGTTCCTGACATCGGCTCATGTAACCAACTGTATCTAGATACAGGATTAATTACCGGAACCGAACGGGGTAGCGGGGCTCCATGTGGCGCTACGTCGTCCGAAAACGGCTCTTCACTGGCTCCCGAACTTGGTCAGGGCAAATCCAATCGGGATGACCGTGAGGCCATAGCCTTCGCTCGGGTTCCCCAGCGCGACCGTCGGCCGCGAGAAATTGTTCTAAGGATCTCCTATCATCCTGACCATGCCTCGTCGCGAGGGGTCCGGCCGTGACCGAGCACCCGGTTCAGAGTCAGGCGATTTCGCAGCAACCCGGCAGCTTTAGTAGCACTTGGTGATCGAATATGCACTTAAGGTGACATGCGAAAAAGTCCGAAAATCTGCACCATTTTATTGAATATCCGGCAATAACGAGCGGCCGGCCGGTGCCGACTGGTACCCCTTCTGAGCAGGCACGACTCAGACTCTAGTACGCTCGGGTTAAACTGTAATACCGTGATTGGGAAATACCGGCGGGACTATCGCTGGACGTCCTAATATGGTCTGCCGTGACTACAGAACGCTCGGCAGATTCGGGGAGGCTGTGGTGACGCGCGAAATCGGAGTTTCCGACGGTCGCCGCGTCACTATTGATTGCTGGGGTGACCCCAACGGGTTCCCGGTGTTTCTGCTACATGGGACCCCGGGCAGCCGCAGCGGTCCGGTCCCGCGCGCGTCATTGCTGTACCAGCTCGGTGTCCGGCTCATCTCATATGACCGGCCCGGGTACGGCGACTCCGAGCGGCACAAAGGACGGACGGTAGCAGCCGCCGCATGGGACGTGCTTGACATCGCCGACCAGCTAGGGCTGGATAAGTTCGGCGTGGTGGGCCGGTCGGGCGGTGGTCCGCACGCTCTGGCCTGCGCGGCCTTTATCGGAGGAAAGAGGCTGCGGAGCGTGGCGGTCCTGGTCGGTCTCGCGCCGAGCGACGCGATAGGCCTCGACTGGTTCGAGGGAATGACCGATTCGAACGTCAACGAGTACGAGCTGGCGGCCCTCGACCGGGACAACGGGGTCGTCGCTGACCTGACGCGGCGTGCGGAGGAAATCAACCAGGATCCCGAGAGCCTGCTCAACGCACTGGAAAAGGAGATGGCCGAGGCCGACAAGCGGATCGCTTTCGACGTCGGCATCCGACGCCACCTGATCGAGACCTATCGGGAAGCCATCAAGAACGGTCCGTACGGCTGGATCGACGACGTGCTCGCGTTCCGTACCCCGTGGGGCTTCGACCTGGGCAAGATCACGATCCCGGTCCGGCTGTGGCACGGGGATCAGGACGTCTTCTCCCCCTTGGCTCATTCCCGCTGGATGGCGGACAAGATTCCGTCCGCGCAGATCGAGATCGAGCCCGGTGCGGCGCACTTCGGCGCGATGGAGACGCTCCCCAAGGTGCTCGCGCAGCTGAAGAAGGACAGCCTGAAGCCGCCGTCCAGCCCGGCCGCTGCCGGGTCAGAACGGCTGCGGGTCGAGTGCGCGCAGCAGCCTGCGCTTCTTGCGCAGCGTCTTCACTGTCGGGTGGTCGGTGCTGAGCAGCAGCTCGAGTTGACTGATCACGCGCTCTAGTTCGCCCGAGACGTCTTCGCCGAGATCTCTTCTGGTCAGCATCAGGTTGGCGCGACACCGCAGCGTATCCGGGTGTGCCGTCCCGAGCTTGCGCGCGAGAACGCCGAAGGTTCGCATCTCCACCTCGGCCGCCTTGTCGAGATCATTCCGGTCGGCGAGCAGAACGCCGTACACCATGTCGGCGGCGAGCGTATAAGGGTGCTCAGGGCCGAGTACCCGCTCCAGCCCCTCCAGCGCCTGGTCGATGGACTCCGCCGCCTTCTCTTTGTCCAGCTGCTGGCGCTGCAGGGCGGCCAGGTTCACCTGGCAGACGAGGGCGTGCGGGTGGTTCGGCCCGAGGCTGTTCTGATATTGCTCGAGCACCGGGTACATCAGGGCCTCGGCCTCGGCGAACCGGTCTAGGGACCAAAGGTTGACGGCGAAGCTTAGGCGCCCCGCCAGCGTCGCGCTTCCCGCTTCCCCGAACCGGGCGCTGAGCAGATCAAGTGCCTGCTCGAATTGGGGCTCAGCCTCGGCCGGATTCCCCGCACTGCGCAGCGCGATTCCGAGCAGAACCTGACCGTCCAAGGCGGCGGGCGAGTCCACCCCCAGCTGCTCGGCGGACAAACGGTAGGCCTGCCGCGCGGTGTCCACGGCCGCCCGGTATTCGCCGCACTCGAGAAGATCGCGAGCCAGGTTCCGTGATGAGGTGAGCGTGAGGGAGTGCCTGTCTCCCAGTGTTGACTGCAGACCCTGGTGGGTCTTCCGGTCCAACTGGAGCGCGGCGTTCACGTCACCGTTGAGCCTGTGGGAGACGGCCAGGTTGTTGGCGGCCCGCAGACTCCACAGGTTATCGTCGCCGTACAAGCCGACCCAGGCAGGATGAGTCTGTCGGTCCAGCACCAGCGCGTCCCGGTAAAGGCCGAGTGCACGCAGGTCAGCCGCCAGGCTGCCCGCGGTCATAAGCGTGTACGGGTGATCGGCCTTGAGGAGCCGGGTCTGCTCCTCAAGCACCTGAGCGTGCAGTTTCCTGGACTCGTTGAACTCGGACTGGGCGAGCAGGATGTTTCCGAGGTTGTACCTCAGCTGCAGCAGTTGCGTACGCAGGGCCCGCTCCGCCTCGGGTTCAAGTCCGATGTCGAGCATCTGCTGCCACTTGTCCGCCGCGGTGGTCGCCTCCGCCACCCCCCGGGCGTAGTCGCTGAACACGTAGATGTACCGGATCCGGTCGATTATCAGCTCGCGCACCCGCTCGCTGGCGGAGGAAACGACCTCAGCGGGCCCGAGATGCGGCCAGAGCATCCGGAACCGGTTCCAGGTGTCGGGGTCGTCCACTTCACGCCGGGGCCGGGCGGCGAGCAAGATCTGCTGGATCTGGGCCTGGGCCGCGGCGACCTCGGCAGCCGACAACCGGCTCCTGACGACCGTCTGCACCACCCGGTGCACGGTGATCTGCTTCGTGGCGGAGTCCAGCGTGAGCAGGTTGAGTTTGCTCGCCTGCTGCACGATCCGCCCCATGATCAGCGGTACCGCTAGAGCCGGGTCGAACGGCTCGAGCGCCTCCGCCATCGCGCGGCTATACACCAGATCCACCGCGACGTCGGGAGCCATCACCGAGCACAGCTCGAGCAGGCGCGCCGCGGCCTCGGACCGATCCTTGAGGAGCTTCAGCGGCGCGTCCCAGGCCGCCGCTACCTCTCTCGGGTAAGGACTAAGCACCCCGACGTTCGGGGTGCTGGGCTGCTTGGCTTCCAGGTCGCTAAGGTAACGCGAGACCGGGTAGCCGGTGTCGCGTAGGTACGCCGCCACTCCGCTGATTGCGACGGGCAAGTCGCCGAGGGCGACGGCGAGTTCGTTGGCCTCGTCCCTGGTCAGACTGGGCACGACCCGGAGCAGGTGGGTGATGCTTTCCTCACGGTCGAACAGCCGCACCCGCATTGGGCGGACGTTGCTGTTCTCCCACTCCTGGTTCTGGGAAGTGATCAGTACCTGACCGCCGCCGGACGGCAGGTACTTCCGGACAGCGTCAATGTCCTCGGCGTTGTCGTAAACCAGCAGCCATCTGGACACAGTCCCGCCGTCGGCCAGCACGTCGAGCACCATCTTGGCCTGCTCCGCGACGGTGGATTCGGTCGGTGCGCTGACATCGAAGCGGTCCTGCAGGAAGGGCAGGAATTCCGCCACCCTAAGGTCGATCTCCTCCGACCGCCCGCACGGGATCCAGCCCACGAGATCGTAGTCGTTCATGAACCGGTGCACGTACTCCAGGGCGATGGCGGTCTTTCCGACGCCGGCGGTGCCGAGCAGCGTGAGAGGCCGCACAACGGCCGTGTTGGAGCCGCGCAGGTGCTCGCGCATCTCGCTCAGGTCGTTTTCCCTTCCGGTGAACCGCTCGTCTTGCGCAGCGAGATTGCGGATCACGCGCGGTTTCGTGCCCGGGTAGCGGGGCATCGTGCCCGCCCGCTCCTCCGGGTCGGCCGCGATGCGGAAAAGCCGTTCGAGGAGGCCGACGGCCTCGGCCTCGCTCCGCGCCATGGCCAGCCGCACTGATGAGGCGGGAGAGAACTCGGGGAGGGACCGGGGGGCGCTGACCACGTAAACCGCGAAGCCCGGTCGGCTCGCACCGGACTGCTCGGGCAGATCGTAGGGCCGAGCATCCGACCTGTCTGTCGTCTCGCCGCGGCGGTTACGCTGCCAGGCGATGTAGGCCTCGGACACGACCGTCAGTGCGCGCGGGCTATCGGCGTCGTCCTCCCGCCCGTTCTCTCTCAGCCGCCGCTCGAGGACAACGAAGCCGCCCGCGGTCAGCACCGCAGATATCCACTCGACCCAGATCTGATCCCGGGGGAGGAACTCGATTGTGATCCGTTTGTTTTCCAGCGGCGGCTTACGTTCGAACTTGGCCCGCGTGGCGCTGCGCAGCTCCTCGTCAATAGGCGGAAGGTTCGTCACGGCGTCGTCGGTGATATAGCCGGTGATCCGCTCGTAGGCGGACAGCATGGACCCGGGGGCTCCGGGCATGTCGCCGAATACCGCGAGCGTCTCCTCGTAGGCGTAATAGGGCCGGTAGGGGACCTCGACATTCGCCCAGTAAGCGTGCCGCGTCGCGGCCGTCATGTCAGACGGGAGGTTCTCGAAGCGCCGCTGGGCGAATGTCCGGCTGGCGTCCACTCGTTCTAGCTCGGATACGTCCACCCGCATTGGCACCGGCAGCACCCGGATGCCGCGGAACCCGTGCCGTTCCTCGATACGCCTCGCGACCATGGCGGAGCCGTCGATCCCTTGCGTCGACAGCGTGAAGCAGTCGACGAGGACGTCAGGCAGGTGCACGGTGCAGACATCCGCGACGTCGCTCAACCCGGTCCGGCTATCAATGAGCGTGTAGTCGTAGTTCGTCTTCATCTCGTCGCGCAGCGCGTCGAGGAACTCGCCGCCGTTGAGCACTTGATAGAAGTTGTCCCAGTCGAGCGCGGACAGCGTCGCCAGGTAATCCTTGTTCTGCTTGCCGGGAGACAGGAACTCGAGCGAGCCGCCGCCAGGGAACGTCCAGTGCCGCAGCGGGATGGTGTACTGCTTGATCCGTGCGTAGTCCGCGACGCGCACCTGACGCCATTGCTCCTCATCGGTACTCTTCGCCCGCCACTCATACTCGCGGACCATGTCGATGATTCCCGACGCGTCCCGCACCGTCTGGTCAAGGAACGGGGAGAAGAAACGATGCAGCCCAGGCGACTCAAGGTCCCAGTCAGCGACTAGGACGCGGTGGCCGTTCGACGCCAGGATCCAGGCCACATTGGCCAGCGCCATCGTTCGCCCGGTGCCGCCCTTGTAGGAGTAGAAGGTGACGATACGCCCGTTTCTCGGCTCTTCGGGCGGCGCATCAGACATCAGGACTCTCCTTGGCGGGCAGGTCCGCGGGTCGGCCACTATCGGCTAGCCGGGGCCGGGGTGCCGAACGGGACGCGGTGCGGCGAGTGGGGCCATGCCGAAGATACTCCCGTTCCGCATGGGTGACGAGGTACGGCATAAGCGTGACGAATTCCCGTAGCGAGCTGACGCCCTCCAGGCCTCGGCGCACGACGTCCGGCTTGCGCCGGTACGACTTATATGCCCCTTCCAGGAAGACCTGGCGGTCGTCCGTCGGGTGCCTGGGGCTCCGGTTAGCCATGACGACCGGGAGCACCCAGGGCGGCAGCTCCGCTACCTTTGCGTCGAGGTTCTGCCGGGCCTCGTCTCCGGCGACGGAGTCAGGATCCACGAGGAGGACCGCTGGAGCGCGATCGAGCTGGTCGGCGGATTGGGCGAAGGCCGTTATCCGTACCGCGAAGCCCAGCCTCTCCGCGGCCAGCCGCGCGTACTCGGCGGGCTGCGCGCCTCCTCGGACGTCCGGTCGGCCCATCACCGCGACCGCGAACACCTTGCCGCCGGTCCCCTGGATGGCGGGGTCCCCGACCTCGATGAGCGACAAGGGCGACGGTTCGAGCGGCGCCTTTTCCGCGATCGAGACGATACGCACCGCGAGCTCGTTGACGATCTGCTCGTAGTGACCGCAGTACTCGGGCCGCCGCAGCAGGGCGCACAGCCCGTAGTCCGCGTAAGGTCTGAGCGCGGCACCGTCCGCCAGCGACTGCGCGTCCGCCAGCCCGGGCAGCTGCTCGCCGGTTAGCAGCGGTACCCAGAGCACCGGCGCGAATCGCCGCTGCGGTTCCCCGACGTCGGCGTCGCGTAGGCGCTGCTCGAAACTCGCCCATTCCCTCCGGGGCCAGGATCTGCGGTAGTAGTCCGGCGACAGCAGCGGCACGAATACCTCCGCCGCGCCGAGCTCGTCGGCGAGGCCGAACTGCCCGCGCGGGCCAGACGAGACCTCGACATCAAGGAAGCCCGGCCGGAGCCCGGATCCCGAGGTCGCGCGGCGGTTCACCACGTCGGTCAGATCGCGGAAGAACGCACGCACCGACTCGTCCGGGGGATCTGTCAGGTCGGTGCCTGGCACCGGCGGCAACGGAGACAGCCGGGCGTAGCTGATGAAGAAATACCGGCCGGGAATCTCGCTAGCGCCTTGCCTGGCCATGGCTGTCCTCACATCCCGGATGCCTGGCGATGACACCAGACTGCCCGCTGATGGCCCACGGCGCTGCCGGAACGCCCGATCTTTCTCCGCGAATTCCACCGCGCGCTTGACGGGCAGGAGGCGGCACGAGGCGGCGCCGACGCGACCGTGAACGACGAAAGGTTCCCTGTCCA
Organism: uncultured Actinomycetota bacterium; assembly: GCA_963753225.1. Classification (GTDB taxonomy): domain Bacteria; phylum Actinomycetota; class Actinomycetes; order Streptosporangiales; family Streptosporangiaceae; genus Palsa-504. The sequence goes on from CAVWBQ010000044.1 coordinate 54,555, forward strand.
TCCGGCGGCCGAGCGCGGCGAAGTCGCTGTCATCCAGATCCACGTCCCACAACTCCTGCTCCTCCCGTTGCCCGTTATCCGCGGTGAAGCAGTGATAAGCGCGCCCAGGACGTCTACCCGGCAGGCGGTATTCGGCGAGGTGGAAAACGCTGCAAGCCTCGTACCCCACCCCGAGCAGCAGCACCGCCGCATCCCTACGGTGCAGCCAGCCGAGGGGCGACGACTCGCCAAGGTGGCAGTCCAGGAGGTGATCGCGGGTGCAGTCGGCGGCCCGCGGGCCGAGCGCGGCGAACGAGGTCTGCGGGTGGCTGCTGCGCACGCTTTCCGGCCTGGTCCTGACGTATTCCGCGAAGACGCCCATGCCGCTCGACGGGGTGGTCGCCGGGTCGAAGCCAGGCATGCTGGCCCGGTAGCGGTCAAGCCCGGCCGGGCTCAGCCCGCCGGTGGCCGCGCGGAAGACGGCCGACGACACCGAGTTCTCCGATGTGTGCGTCGGTACCACGATGGTGGCCGCAGGTCCCGCCACCTCATGCAGCGCTCTGAGCACAGTCTCCGCGCCGCCTTCGACCGGCCCGATGCTGCGCAGCGAGCTATGCACAAGCAGGTGCTGCCCGCGCCGTACTCCAAGCACCCGCAGGTCGGCGGCCAGGCTTTGAAGGTCCCAGCCGGGCGTCATGTGACCGCGTCTTCCGCCGCTACCGCCATCCCGCTGACGAACCGCTCGCCCGCCGAGGTCAGTACGCCGCTGGCTCTGAGCAGGTCATCAGCCACGCCGCACACCCAGGAGCGGTAGCGAAGGTATGTGGCCCGCGCCGCCCGTCCCTCCGCCCTGCGCAGGTGGGTGAGCGCGAGGAAGGCGTAGATGCCGTGCAGTGCGGCTTCCGGCGGACGGGGTTCATCCCGCCGCCATGGCACCCGGAGCCGGACCGGGGACCCCGCCTGCGTCAGCTCGTGCAAATCGAGCAGGACGTTGAGCTTGACGTGTTGGAACTCATGGAGGAGCAACTCGCTCAGCTCACCGTGCGGCGCATGATCACCGGGCCGCGCTATGGCCACGCCGCCGAACGCTTGCCACGCCGAGGCGCTGCGCGAGCTGGCCGCGGCCGGCCGCAGCGGCACAACGACCCGCAGCCCGGCCGCGAGGGCCTGAGCGTAGCCGGGAACCGTGGCGGCCAGGTGCTGTCCGGCTGCGGCGAGGTCCCGTCGCCAGACCTCCCACTCTGATAGCGACAGGCGGTCGGCGGCGGGCCATTGCTGGCAGTCGCGGAACGGATCGAGATCTTCGACGATCAGACGACGGAACGGAGGATCGGGCACGTAACGTGCCGTGCGCCACAGGCCACCGCCACGCGGCGTTGGCGGCTGGCCTGGCGTGATCGTTACGACCTGAGTGCGGCCCGGGCCGGGATCGGCGGCGATCGCGCCGACCGTCGGCAGGTGCACGTACCCGTCACGGACCGGTGCCGCTAGTTCCGCGGGAATCCCGGCGCGGAACGCGGCCGCCGCCGCCAGGCTGGCCAGGTGCGCGCGGTCCAGGTCGGTGTCTGCACCGGGTGGCGGGCGCAGGCACCGCAACGCCCACGCGAAGGCGTAGGGGTGGGCGAGGACCTCGTTCACCTCGCCCGGGTGGTGGCGGCTCAGCGTGCTCAGCAGCGCCCAGCCCTCACCCGCGGCGGCCCGCAGGTCCGAGTCCCGCCAGCTCGCCGTGCTGGCCGCCACCACGGCGACAAGCGAGCGGACCTGGGACATGCGCACATCGGCGAGCGCCTCGACGCTCGCTACATCACCGGGGCCGGCCGCGAGGATGTCGAAGGCTCCGCCAGGAAGCACGTGCGCCGGACGCGTCCCGGGCGGCCCGGGCTCGTCGGAGACGCTCGCGGCGGCGGGCCGGGCTACAGCCCGCGCGGCCGGACTGCGATCGGCCGCCACTGCCGCGTCGATCAGCGCCTTGAGGTCGTCGCAGTAGACCGAGGGGTGATCGAACTCGGCCGGGTCGGTGCCGCTCCGACGGCGGGCGTGGGGACCAGCCCGGAACCGGTGCGCATACAAGCCGCCGCCACACACGCGGACCACGGGACAGCCGCGGCAGGTGGCACATAGCGCAGGAACCCCGCCCCGCCGCGCCATAATCGCCGGGTGGGCCGCCACCTCCTCGACGGCGTGGCGGAACACGTTCATCCCGGTCGTGGCGGCTCCGTCGAACGCGGTCTTCATAGAGTCCGGCTGTTCCCAGTCGCCGTTGGTGTCGATCACCAGCAAATCCCCGGGTTCGGTGCCCAGAGCCTCGGTGAGGCTGGGCCCGCCCCGCGCGGTGGACAGCACCGAATTGAAGATCCGGATGGGTATGCGTCGGCTGTCCTGGTCCCAGCACCGGTAGACCTGCATGAGCCAGTCCGCGTACGGGCTCCGCAGCCCGGCCGGGCGGTACGGCGGTCGCTCCCAGGTGGCGTGCGGCAGGAGCAGGTCCAGGTTGGGCGGCTCCTGAGCCGCCAGCGCCTGGTAAACGGCGACGGGGTCGCTGGCGAGGTCAATCGTGCACAGAATCCCGGCGTAAAGATGGCGGTTTTCCGGACGGCGAAGGAGCGTCAGCGCGTCGTGGACTTGGTCATAGCTGCCACGGCCGTCCGCGAATACGCGGTGCCGGTCGTTGGCCGCACGGTCTCCGTCGAGAGAGACGCCGATCTTTACCCCGTGCTCGCGGAACATGGCGCACCACTGTTCGTCCAGCAGCAACCCGTTGCTGTGGATGCGCAGGTCGAGGCCGGTAACCGGCCCGACCTGGGAAATCAGCACGTCGAGCAGCGCGCGCATTCTCGTCTTGCCCACAAGCAGCGGCTCTCCGCCGTGCAAGACCACGAACACGTCGGCGAGTCGGTGCGCGATAGCGTGCTCCCGGATGCGGTTCGCCGCCATCGCGACAGTCTGTGAGGAGATAACCCGCGGCTTCGTCCGCCAGCTCTGATCGGCGTGCTCATATACGTAACAGTGGTTGCACGCGAGATTGCACCGGCTGTGGACTTTTAGCACATACTGTGATATTGAAGCCGCCATAACGACAGGTCATGGTCAGATGGCGGCGTTAAACGCCGCCACAGGAAGCCGTGACGATCCCTCCGTGTTGTCCAGGATTCTGTTCACCATTCGCCGGACGTCACTGTCTGTTGCGAGTGCCTCAAGTGGGATGGCACGGGTGTCGAGAACGTACTTGGGAACGGCTTCGTCTAGTGGGACAACTGGGGTAACGCCGTCCACGGCTATTTCCTCCCCTGCAGAAGCTGCGGGCCTTACTAACTTCTCAGGCTAAGTCAGATAGGGCCGAATGTCAGCAGGCAAAGTCGCGCCTTCAATCCGTCACGCATTGTCACCAGCATCCGCTAGTTGCCGGACGGCGAACCGATGTCCGCCGCCGCCGCATCGAGGGCCTGCCTCAGCAAGCCGGGGTTGTTCGGCAGGAATGCCTTAGCCGGCGTGCTCCCGTTGCGCCCTTCCTGGGTAGTCTTAAGTGCTGCGGCGTAGTAGAGCGTGATCCCCGCCGGGACGGGCGCGCGGCCGCCCCCGGGCTCTTGGTGGGTGTGGGCCAGCCAATACTCGGTGAACTTCGCCAGAAGAGCCGAGTTCTCGTCGAGATAGTTGCTGAGGTCCTCGATCCAGTGAAATCCAGATTCCACGAGCAGCCCGGCCTGGCGTCCGAGGTACTGCTTGTCGACGTGCCTCTGCACGAAGGCGTTCTGATATCTGGAGATCAGCTTGTCGAGTTGCGCGATTCGATCGCTCGACTGGACGAAGGCGGAGAGGGAATCCTGGTCGATCTCAATGCCGAATCTACCCTGGTCTATGGTCTTCTGCGCCTCAGCCTGATGCTCGTCAATGGCTTCCCGGATACCTACGAACTCGTCGTCCACGAGTTCGAGGACGCCCGCCAAGCGCGAGAAACGGCGCCGAAAGTCGCGAGGAACAGCTGCCTCGGACTTATACCCGAGATCGTGTTCCATTTCGGCCCATGCGTGCTGCAGTATGGAGCGGACCTGAATCTCGAATTTTATGCCGTCGTAGTTCTGGTATTCCGCTAGCGCCGTACGGTCCGGTTTGAGCTGGGCGACATAATGCATAGACAGGTACCCGAACCGGTCAGCATCCAGCGCGGTCCGTTTGTCTATCGAATTTTCCCAGTCAATGACGAACTCGGACCTCATTACCTCGGCGACATTCTCGATTTCGTTCCTGAAATACGTGACAACGCGGACGCCGAGCAGGTCGGTAAGGGATTCCAGCGTCCGCGGGCCAGAGTCGGTCGCCCCCTTACGGGGGCGCGCCATCTTGCGCTCCGCGCTATCTTTCGACTTTACCCGGTGATTTACCCGGTGGAACCGGATCCCTTTCCCCGTCAGTAGTTGCTCTAGCAAGGACTCCAGGGACTGCCCGAATCTAGGGAGCAACTTAACGGCGTGCGCATATTCTTCATCGAAATCTTTTCGCACGTTCAAGGCCTCTCACGGGATTCACGCGTCACCCAAAATGCCATAATATCTGGTCGCGAGACAGGAGGGGCAGCGGTGCAACGCCAGATGCTGCGGGCGCCGCAGGCAACCCAGGCCGACAGCCAGCACCGCCTTAGCTCGGCATGCTGGGCCGCGGTCAGCTTGAACGGGCACCGTCCAGCCCACGGAAGCGAGCGCCGCCCGTCTAGCCCAACGACCGTCGGCACCGGGTGCGCCTACATCCGCGACAACCGGGACCGCCTCCCGCCGCCACCCTTATACAGCTGCGGCAGATCGGTGCAACTTCAGCGTGTCTTCCCCCGCCACGCGGCGTTCGGTGCAAGGCTTTGTCCAGGGTCGGTCTCAGGGAGGTCCGCAATCGTGGGGAAGGTAAGCCGGAACCGGCGGCAGAAGAGGGACAAGGACCGCCAGCGCCGCCGCGCGGAGCGGGCGGCGAGTCTCGGGTGGTCGCCGGGCCGGGGCCGGGTTCCGTCACAGCAAGAGCTCGTCGTGACGGCGGTGTGGGCGGCGGTGGACGCGGTCTGCCGGGGTGACCAGCGCGGTCTCGGGGAGTACCTGGGGTTGCTGGCTACCGGGCAGGCACCGGGCTGGATGCAGGGCGTTAGCCGGGAGATCGCCGGCTTCTTGCGTCTGTCCGTCACGGCGGGGTGGCGGCACGGCTGGCAGCCGGCGGAGCTGGTCAGGCACGTCGGCCGGGAACTGGGCGACACGCACGCGTCGATGGCTGCTGACGTGATCGCCGACGAGATGCGCGGCTACGCTGCCGCGACGGTGGGCGATCGCTGGGCCGCGCAGGTCTCGGCGCTCGGGGCCGAAGTCTGGTGGGGAAGCGACGCCGAGTTCCTGGGTGCCCGGACAGCGGAAGCGCTGGCAACGGTGCAGGTCGCGATTGAGTTGTTGCACCTGCTGCAGCATCTGCCGGTGCTGGAACGGTTGTGCCCGCTGCCGGGAACGGCGCGTGCCGCCGCATCGTCAGCGATCGGCGACGCCGATACACGGATCCTCGGCAAGATCCGCGCGTTGCTGGCGAAGGCGGAATCCACGGAGTTTCCCGAGGAGGCGGAGGCGCTGTCGGCCCGCGCGCAGGAGCTGATGGCCAAGCACAGCATCGATCACGCGCTGCTAGCCGCTCAGTCCGGGAACAGGGACAAGCCGGCGGGGCGGCGGCTGCCGGTGGATAACCCGTACGAATCGCCGAAGGCGACGCTCCTGCACGCCGTCGCGCAAGCCAACCGCTGCCGTTCGGTCTGGCAGAAGGCGCTCGGCATATCCACGGTGATCGGTTTCCCGTCCGACCTAGACGCCGTGGAGCTGCTGTTCACCTCGCTGCTGGTGCAGGCTAACACCGCGATGCTGCGGGAGGGCACGAAACGGGATGCCTACGGACGGTCACGCACCCGCGCGTTCCGTCAGTCGTTCCTGGTGGCCTACGCGCTCCGCATCGGGGAGCGGCTGTCGCAAGCGACCGTCCACGCGGAGCAGGAAGCGGTGGCCACCTCGTCAGGTCAGGACCTGCTGCCGGTGCTCAATGTGCGCCACCAGGACGTTGACGATGCAGTCGACGAGATGTTCGGTGACGGCCTCGTCTACGACCGCGCGGCTCGGGTGTCTGACGAGGAGGGATGGTATTCCGGCCTGGCCGCCGCCGACATGGCGGCACTGCACGGCCGGGAGCAGGTTACCGCCTGATCGTGCTCTAGATGAGCCAACCTTGCGGTACCGCATCGTTCATGAGCTTGCCGCCTCACCGAGAATCCGGACCTACGCGGTCGCTTCCGTTGCGGGGGAGTCGTTGCTGTGTATCGGAGACGACTTCGCCAGGACCGATCTGCCCTGGTCAGTCTTGATAAGGACGAGAAGTCAGCTGATGCGGAACAATCCGACGAGCCCATGCGCGACCGCACGAGTTCTCCTGAAAGACCGATTTCGAGCCGGATCTCTCGGGTCCAGTGACAAACCAGTGACAACGGGGCACGGGATCCTAACCGGCCCGGACACCCTCGCGCGGCATGATGAGGCACATGCCCGCCATCCCGGAACCGACCCGCAGCTCGATCATCGTGCGGCTGCTGGATCACGCCGAGAAGTAGCTACGGGCACCCGAGAACGTTATGAAACACGGTGCAGGACAGATGAATCGCCTGGCCGGCGCGTAGCGAGGCGGTGCGTACCGCGTGGCGCGGGCCCACTGGCCCCTTGCGGATCAAGGGATCGCGCCCGGCGGCAGCTTCCTTGACCATCCGCCGGGCCGGGCTCAGCCCGGCGTTGAGCGCCAGCCGGATAGCGGCGAAGCGGACCGCGGGCGGCAGCCGGTCGTAGACCCCGGTTCGGAGTGAATCCCGGAGCCGGGCGTCTCGGAATGCGACTGAGCAGGCCAGCGCCAGCATCCCGTCCGCGCCGGTGGCGAACTCGTGGATCGGGCCGGTATCGTTGCCGGCTTCGTTGATGAAGTGCACGGGCTGACCGGAAGCATCTGCGCGGGATCCGGTCAGGCACCCTCGGCCGGTAAAGCCCGCTGCGCTCGCTGCGGAAGGGCTCCATCGGGTTATGGTGCGCGTGCGCCCGCCCGCCCCGTCGTGACCGGTCAAGCGGGAACGGGTTGACCAGCGGCCCGCTGCCTGCATCCAGATGAAAGTCGTAGAAGGTCCGCAGGACCGTCTCGGAATGCGCACGCACCGACGGCGCATACGCCCCAGCCGGAACGGCTGCCCCGCCGCCGGCGTCACCGCGGCGCCAATGCGGCCGGGCCTGCTTGCCGGCAACCTGCAGCCACCTGGAGAAATCGCGGGCTTCGGCACGAGTCGCCCGATCCCATCGCACCCCGGCCGCCCGCAGGAACCGGAACCACCGGAGCAGGTCCATCCCATAGGAACGAACCGTGGACTCCGACCTGCCCGCCGCCAGCAGATCCCGGAAGAAGGCCGCGGCGCCAGCCGCGACCACCCCGTCAGCATCGACCAGCCGGTAAGGCTCGTAACGATCACCCGTCGCCACCATCCGGCCGTCCTGGGGAACTGCCAGCGCCGCCAGGTCCCTGGACGGCTCATCGTCTCCGGTCATGACGCCAGACCATGCCAGGGAAAACCACGGCATGCCCGCTGAACTGCGGAAACTCTCGCCCTTGTTCAGTCAACAGGTAGCCTGGCCATCAGCCTGCTGCGCCTGGACGGCCACATCAACATCGCCGCCGCCAACCGCCACCACGCCCGCGACCCGCAGCGGACGCTAAAGCTGCTTCAAACCTCATGAACGACTTTGCCGGATCCCTGGGCCCGGGATGCGAGACTCCTGCTCGCCGCGACAATGTCTTCACCGTCATTGCCGGAAGCGACCAACTGCCAGTAATAGTGAGTGAGCTTATCCGGGCTCTCCTTGCCGTATATCTCGAACTTGTACATGACCATTCCCCCTTGGCGCGTACGTCGCCTACCTTGATCGTCATCCGCCGGAGCGTGAGCCGCTGGCGTGTGGACCGACGCGACATCTCGCGGGTCACTCTGCGAAAATTGCCCGATATGACCATCGTGACCTTGTGGCCCTGGCTTGTAAAGGTCGGGGCACCTAGGAGTAAGGGGAGAGCAAGATTTAGCCTCGTGTGCTGATGGATCTCAGCCTGGTGAACCCCACCAGAGAGCCAGGTGCTAGCGTCGCGCGCTGGCGGCCTGTAGCGTGAGCCGGGCGGGTGGCGTTATCTGTGCCGGCGGTTCCACGTGAGGCCTTGTGATGCTGCTAGATCGTCTCCCGGAACGCGCGGCGCTCAGCGAGCTGCTCGACGCGGCGCGGGCTGGGCGCAGCGGTGTGCTGGTGATGCGCGGGGAGCCGGGGCTGGACAAGCTGGAGGGCCTGCCGGATCCGCAGCGTGCTGCGCCGGGTGTCGCGTTCGGCCTGAGTACGGGGGCGGCGCCGGACCGGTTTCTTGTGGGGCTGGCCGCCCTCGGCCTGCTGTCAGTGGTGGCTGAGCAGCAGCAGCTGCCTCCTCGCCTGCCCTTCGATGATCTCGACCTGTAGCTGGCGCTGCCAGTCCGGCGGCTGCCGCTTCTGCTCGAAGGGAATTGCTGATGTCACGTGTGCTCATCACCGGCTCCACCGAGGGCCTGGGACTGATGGCAGCCAGGCTGCTGGCCGACGACGGACACTCGGTCACGCTGCATGCCCGCAGTGCAGCCAGGGCCGAGGACGCACGTGCGGCCCTGCCCGCGGCCGGGGCCGTTGTCGTCGGCGACCTGTCCAGCATCGCTGGCATGCGGCAGGTCGCCGAGCAGGCCAACGCGGGCGGCCCGTACCACGCGGTCATTCACAATGCCGGGGTCGGATACCGGGAGCCGCGGCACATCCGCACCGATGACGGCCTCGAGAACGTCTTCGCGATCAACGTGCTCGCCCCGTACCTGCTGACCGGCCTGATCGAGCGGCCTGGCCGGCTGGTCTACCTCAGCTCGGGCATGCATCGCGGCGGGGATCCCGGCCTGACCGATCCGCAGTGGGAACACCGTCGCTGGAACGGCTCGCAGGCATACTCCGACAGCAAACTGTTCGACGTCGTCCTCGCCTTCGCCGTCGCGCGGCTGTGGACCGAGGTCATATCGAACGCGCTTGAGCCTGGCTGGGTACCCACCAGAATGGGCGGCCCCGGCGCACCCGATGACCTGTCACTCGCCCCCGTGACCCAGGCATGGCTGGCCGTCAGCCCGGATCCGGGCGCAAGGGTGACGGGCGGCTATTTCTATCACCAGAAGCCCCGCACGGCACACCCCGCCGCCCGCGATCTCAAAATCCAGGACCGGCTGCTCAGATATTGCGCCGCGCTGACCGGCGTGACCCTGTAGCCCCTGAGCCAGCCCGCCGCCCAGGCTTTCTGGCGGTCAGGGCTGGTGGGCAGGTCCGTTGCGTGATGGGCTGCCGGATCGGCTGGATGGCCGTCGCTTGCGGGGCCGGAGGTGAGGTAACCAGGGATAGGCGGCTCCTGCCCGTGTTCCCGGCCCTCAAGGCCTGCCCAGCATGCGGGACGCAAGGCCTGCGCCTGAGCCCGTAGCGGGATGAGGCTAGGGGGGTGTGGTGCGGGCCGCCGTCAGCGCCTGCAGAGCCTCGTCCAGGGTGCGGGCCAGCGGTATCCGGAAGTCCAGCCCGGTAATGCGGAACAGCTGGCGGATCTTCGGCCGGGCACAGACCGCGTAAAGGCTGCCGCCGTTCGCGGCGGCGCGCTTGGCCGTACCGACCAGCGCGGCAAGCCCGGCGGAGTCCACGAAGCTGACCTGGTCCAGGTCAGCCACCAGCGGGAGGCCGCTGGCTGCCAGTTCGAAAAGGCACTCGCGCAGCTTGGTCGCGGTGGAAATGTCGATTTCCCCGGCAGCGGACACGACAGCATAGCCCTGTTCGTGCCGGACCTCGATGGTCAGCGCCTCGCCCATGGCCAGCCTCCTGCCCGGCCTAGCCGTTGTCCTTGCCGAGCTTGAGCGACCGTATTACCTGTGCTCGCGCCCGGTTACAGTGCCGTATCCTGCCCGGCATGCTGCTGCCGAAACCGGCACGGCTCTGCCGTGTCCGCTTGGCGGCGGGAAATGCTGAGCAACCGCTCAGAGTCGGCATAGCACCATGCAGAATTTGCGTGTCGCTTCGGGATTAGGTTACGCAGGCTGGCCGGCGGGTGTTGCGGTTCGCGAGCGCAGACGTACCATCGCGATTGTGGCCGAGTGGTGGTCGATCGAGGTGCTGCACGGCGAGGTTTCCGCCTTCCGGTGGCAGGAACAGCATGACTCAGCCCTCATCGAAGCGGCGCTGACCAACGGGGTCCGCGACGGAGCGTGGTATGCGGACCGGTGGGGCGTGGTGTTCGAGATGCTTTTCGACACCGAGGAGCAGTGGGACGCGTTCCGCGCCCTGCCGGTCGTGCGTGCGGCCCTGGATGCCGTCCCGGATCCGGTCAACGGCCTGCTCATCTACCGCGGCCGCGGCGGCGGGGCAGGGGTCCGGGAGCCGCGCAAGCCGACGCCGGCGCCGAGTTCGGCTGCCGTTTCGCTGCCCGGGCTCGCGGACGAACCGTATCTGGATCTGGCGGCTGCCTCTAAGCCGGCCGCGGCGGACACGGCCGGCCACGGCAGGGCGTGACAGCGGCCGCCGGGGTTCACGATGGCCGGCCTGGCCGGGATGATGCTGACACGGGCGCCCGTCCTGCGCCCGCCTGTCCGCGGCAAGGAGGAACCGCGATTCTGCGTCCGTCATGGCAGCCGGCGCAGGTGGGCGTCGGCGGGCTCGGCAGCCTGGATGCGGATCCGGCCGTCGACGGCTTGGACGCCGTCGGGGCGGGCGATGACGGGGCTCAGCTCGAGCTCGGCGATCTGCGGCAGGTCATCGGCCATCCGGGAGACCCGCAGCAGCATATCCTTGAGTGAGGCGAGGTCGGCGGCCGGAACCCCGCGGCGCCCGAGTAGCCGGGGGGCGGCCCGTGTCGACCGGATCAGGTCGTCGGCGTCGGCGTCGGTGAGGGGAGCGAGGCGGGCGATCCGGTCAGCCAGCATATCGCCGTCGGCGCCGCCGAGTCCGAACAGCACCAGCGGGCCGGCCACCGGCTCGTGCAGGACGCTGATTCCCACCTCGACGCCGCCGGTGACCACCGGCTGGACAATGACGCCGGCCAGCCGCCTGCCGAAGATCTCCTTCAGCGAGCGGAACCCGCGCCGGACCTCATCCGCGCCGTGCAGGTCTGTCAGCACGTCGCCGGCGTCGCTGGTGCGTAGCAGGCCGGGCACGTCCGCGCGGAGCGCGACCGGGCCGCCGAACCGTGCCGCCGCCGCGGCCGCGGCGTCCTCGGTGATGACCCCGATACTGTCGGCTAGCGGCATGCCGTAGCAGCCGAGCAGTTCCACGGTCGGATCCAGGGCCAGCCAGCCGCCCCGGGGCGGGCTGGCGAGAATACCGGCGACCAGCTCCCTGGCCCGGTCCTGGCGCAGGCCCTCCAGGTCGGGCACCCGTCCCGGCGGGGTCGCCCGCCAGGTGCCGTAGCGCGCGGCGTGGCCCAGGGCACGGGCGGCGGACTCGGCGTAGGCATAGGCCGGGACGGCGGGGCACTCCCCGCCGGGGCCCCGCAGCAGCCGCACCACTTCGACCTGGTCCATCACCGCCGCGGCGATCGGCACAGGCAGCCGCGCGGCGCCCACCGCGGGAACCAGGTCGCCGCCCGCAGTCGAAGTCGTCAGCGTCAGTATCGCGTCCACGCCCGGGTCGGCACCGACAAGCTCCAGGCACCGTCGGAAGCGGTCGGGTCCGACCAGCACGGTGGTGTCGACCGGCCCGGCCACCAAGGCCTCGTGGCCGAGCATGTCCCGCAGCGCCAGCTGGGTGTCAGCGGCCAGGCCGGCGACCTGCAGGCCGGCGTCGCCGCACGCGTCGGCGGCGAGCACCGCGGCGCCGCGGGTGTTGGACACCACGCCCACCCTGCCCCCGGCGGGCACCGGCTGGGAGGCCAGCAGCGCCGCGGTGTCCAGTAGCTCGCCGAGGTTCGCAGCAGCGATTATGCCCGCCTGCTCGAACAGGGCCTGCCTGGTGACCAGCGGGGTAGCGGCCTTCACGGCGCGTGCCCCGGCCAGCCGCCGGCCCGTCGCGGACCGGCCCACGGCCACGGTCAGCACCGGTATGGTGCGGCCCACGCGGCGGGCGGTGCGGGCGAACTTGGGCGGGTTCCCGATCGATTCCATGTATAGCAGGGCAAGCTTCGTCGCCTCGTCGGACTCCCACCACTGCAGCATGTCGGTGCCGGACACGTCGTCTTTGTCGCCGAAGGAGACCAGGGTGGAGATCCCCACGCCCAGCCGGGACAGGTGCTCCACCAGCACGAAGCCGGTGCCGCCGGTGGACTGCAAGGCCAGGCCGACTGTTCCCGCCGCGGGATGGCGGGCCGCGAACGTGGCGTCCAGCCCGATGCCCGGGTTGGCCACGCCGAAACTGGCCGGCCCGACCATCCGCATGCCATGGCGGCGGCAGATCCCCAGCAGCTCTGCGCGGGCCGGGCCGCTGAGCCCGGCCGCGATCACCACCAGTGCCTTAACTCCCCGCCGTCCGCAGTCCTCGGCGACACCGAGCACCGCCCCAGCCGGGACGGCGATGACCGCCAGGTCGACCTGCTCGGGCAGCGCGGCTGCCGACGGCAGGCAGGAGATGCCGTCCAGCTCAGCCGCACCCGGGTTGACCGGGTAGACCGGGCCCGGGAAGCCGCCGGTGACGATGTTCTGCAAGATGACCCGCCCGACCGAGCCAGGGCGCCGGCTCGCGCCGATGACCGCGACCGAGGCCGGCATCAGCACGTGCCGCATGCTCGCCACGTCCGCGGACCGCTCCCGCACGGCGACCGTATCGCGATAGGTGCCCAGGGCGGCGTCCGCCTCGTCGGCCGGCAGCGGGAACCTCAAGTCATACACGCCGTCTACCAGGGAGCGCTGCGCCTGCAGCCCGGCGTCGGCGAATACCCGCAGCATGGCCGCGTTCTCGCTCAGCGTCTCCGCGGTAAAGGCGCGCAACCCCTGGCCGCGGGCCAGCGAGACCAGGTGCTCCAGCAGCAGCATGCCGATGCCGCGGTTATGCAGGCCATCGGCGACCGTGAACGCGACCTCCGCAGATCGGGACCCAATACCGGCCAGCTCATAGGTGCCGCAGCCGACCACCTCGCCGTCCAGCACGGCCAGCAGCGCCGCGTGGTCCGGCCCGGGCTCGCGGCATATCCGGCGCGCCTCCCGCTCGGCCGCGAGCGGGCTCATGCTGAAGAAGCGCAGGTACAGGTTGTCCGGGGACATCTTGGCGTGCATGTCCCGCACTGCGTCGAAGTTATCGGGCCGCGCGGCCCGGATCTCGATCGTGGCGCCGTCGCTCAGCAGCGCGTAAGCGCTGTCCTCCGCGTGTATGCTCACCCCGTCCTCCCGCCTGCTCGCCACGCCGCGACCCATTCCGCATTATCGGTTACGGCGGCACCAAGCGGGACTCCGGCTACTGAATAAGATCCGGAGCGGCTAGGTAGTTCGCCCGACGGATTGACCCCGTACGACCGTCCCAGCCAGGGGAAACGGCGGAATTGCCGGCAGTTCACCCGATAGCCGCCCCAGGCCGGGCGGTCCTAGCGTCAAAGCATGTCACACACCACGAAGCCGGCCGGCCTTCCGGTCGCCGGGCACCCACAGCCGGCGAGGATGCCCGCACTGATCATTCTGGTGTACGCGGCAGCGGTGTACCTGTTCTTCCTGGCGGTGCTCGGCTACGCGGCGGGCTTCTTCGCGGGCTTCGGCGTGCCTAAGGGTATCGACCAGGGGCCGCGCGCCGCCGTGCCGGTCGCGGTGGCCATCGACCTGCTCTTGCTGCTGCTGTTCGCGGTTCAGCACACCGTGATGGCCCGCCCGTGGTTCAAGCGCCGCTGGACGCGCATCGTGCCAGGGCCCGCCGAACGGACGACATTCGTGTTGGCCGCGAGCCTGGCGCTGGCGCTGCTGTTCTGGCAGTGGCGGCCGGTCAGGGGGACCGTCTGGAGCCTGTCGGGACCGGGCGCCTACGCGCTCTGGGCCGTGTATGCGGCCGGCTGGGCGGCTGTCAGCTCCACCTTCCTGATCAGCCATTTCGACCTGTTCGGGTTGCGGCAGGCCTGGCTGCATGCGCGACGCGTCAGGTACAGTCCCCCGCCATTCACCGAGCGCGGCGTGTACGGGCGCATCCGGCATCCGCTGATGGCCGGGTTCGTGGTCATCTTCTGGTCGGCGCCCACGATGACAGCTGGGCACGTGCTGTTCGCGGCCACCGCGACCGGCTACATCCTGGCCGGCATCGCATTCGAAGAACATGACCTGATCCACGGCCTGGGTGGCACCTACACCGCTTACCGGGCCCGCGTGCCCGCTCTGATCCCCCGGCCCTGGCCGCGGCGTTATCGGCCGGGGTCTCAGCCAAGCCAGGAAGACGACAGGAAGCAGGCGGCATGAAAACCACGGCAATCACCCCGGCGGCGGAACCAGTACGGGTAGGAGGCCGCGCCGCTGCCTCAGCCCGGGTCGGCATATCCGCGCCGTCAGGGCTGTTCGCAGCCATGACCGCAATCACCGGGCTGGCCGCCGGCCGGCGGCTGATCAGGAAGGAATCCGCCGCTTCACCGCCCTGGCCGACCCCGGTAACGCGGCCGTGGCCGCTCTGCTCCGCAACGCCGGCGCCCGCCTCGCCCGTCGCGGACGGGGCACCGTCGAATACGAGATCATGCTGGCCCGCGGGCCGGAAGAGAGCGAGGCATGCGGCCGGAGCAGTAGCTCCGTCGGTGCGGATGGCAAGCGCGCCGAGCTCCGCCATCCACCGGGTGGCCGGGAGCCCGACGGGCACGCCCTAGATGAGTGATTCCTGATTCCGGCGTGTCCGGCGTGTCGGATTGACCCGGAAACGAGAGGAGGGCATCCATGGCCGGTTGTGACGCCAGACCTGGATACCCTCTTGATCGCACTGTACGTGGAGATCGACGACCACGTGATCCCTTCGGGCGAGTGCCGCCCTGGCCGGCCGAAACGGCTGTCGGACGCCGAGCTGGCGTGCCTGGCGGTGGCGCAGGTGCTGCTGGGTGCCCGCAGCGAGCATCACTGGCTGCGGCTGTGCTACGGGCGGCTCGGGCACCTGTTCCCCTACCTGCCGGAACAGCCCGGCTACCGCAAACGGCTGAAGAAAGCCGCGCCGCTGCTGGCCGCGGCGATCGATCACCTGGCCCGCCAGTCGCCGTGCTGGTACGACCCGGTGCGGCTGATCGACGCCACCCCGGTACCCTGCGGCGCCTCCCGGGAGACGGTCCGGCGCAGCGAGCTGGCCGGGTGGGCGCTCTACGGCTACTGCGCGGCGCACTCGCGCTGGTACTGGGGGCTGAAGCTGTACCTGATCACCACCCCGGACGGGATGCCCGTGGCGTGGTGCCTGGCCGATCCGAAGATCGGCGAACGCGAGGTTGCCGCCGGACTGCCGGCCTGCGCTGCCCGGGCCGGCGCCCTGCCCGCGGGCCTGACGCTGATCGGGGACAAGGGGTTCGCGGGCCGGGAGTTCGAGGACCTGGTCGCCGGGGAGTACCAGCTGTACCTGGTCCGGCCGGACCGGCGCGACGAGGCGCCTCGCCACGGGTCGATCGGCTGGATCCGGCAGTGGATCGAATCGGTCAGCGACACCCTCAAAGGCCAGCTGGACCTCGAACGGCACGGCGGCCGGACCACCGGGGGCCTGTACACCAGGATCGCCCGGCGGCTGCTGGCCATGGCCGCCTGCATCTGGCACAACTGGGCCGCCGGCGAACCCGCCAGGCGATCGCTGATCGCCTATGACAACTGAACCCGTCAGGAATCACTGATCTAGATGAGTGATTCCTGATTCAGGTGAGCGCGGCGTGCCGGGGTGCGGCTCACTCACCTGAATAGCCTCCGGCCGGGCCGCGCGGATCATCCCGTCCGGGCCGCTGTTGAGGGCTACATCAGTCCCGTCAGCCTCTCCCGCACGCCTTTTCGCTCGCCAGTACGATGATCGTGACTTTTACGGGGTGGATTCGGGCTTGCGGGTGAATTAGGGGTACTATAGTGCACCAAAATCACCCGGGAGCCCCGATCCACCCGGATCTTTCGCCGCTGCCTGCCCCACCGTGCACGTGCGCACCGGGCACCCCCGGCAAAGACCGCCTAAGCCCGCAACCCGATCAGGAATCACTCATCTAGGCTGCCCGCAGCTCGCGCATGAAGTCACGCTGGAGCACTGGAGCAATGCCGTCCAGCCCGTCGCTGGCGAAGTGGCTGGCCACGGTGTCGGCTGCGGCAGCGAACTGGATGCCGTCAGTGACGTCGCGCAGCAAGGGGCTATTCGCCTGTCGTGCTCTGCGTGAGCGACGTTCCCCGCTGGCTTGCGGACCCCGGGACGGCCGGTCGCGATTAGTGCCCGCATACAGTTTCTCCTTCTGACGGCTGGTGCTAGATGACCCGGTAGAGCTCGTACTCGATCCGCCTGGGCCCGGCCAGCCGCCCGCGGCCGATGAACAGGTTCTGGGTGAGCCAGCCGCAGGTGTCGTTGCTGACGTCGAACTGGGGCGTCATGCACATGTACTGGTCCGCGAAGCTGGTCTCCCGGCCGCTCGCCAGGGCTCGCGAGAACTCCTCGTCCCCGCGGATCAGGGCGGCGTCGTAGCGCATGAGGATCAGCGTCCCGTCATTGGTAAGGAACTGTGTTCGCTGGTCCTGGCGGCGTATTCCATTGCCGTCGATCCGGATCCAGTCGATTCCCGGCATCGCCAGGCTCGCGGTGATCCGCGGCCCGGTGAGCGTGGCCTCGGCGATCTTCCAGCACAGCCGGGCCGGAGATCCGGTGGTGGGTCCCAGCGGTCCTTCGATCCGCTCGGCGAAGGTCATCTCGTACTCGAGCCCGATCGACGCCCTCATGGCGGTTTCTCCTTCCGAATGGCGTTGCGGGACCTCACCTAGCTAGCCTGCGGCGGCAGCCGGCGGCGAACATCGGCCAGCTGGCCGGCATCGGTCCCGGTCAGGGCTATGGAATGGCCGGACCAGGGTTGCCCCGTGGGATAGCGGGCCGACTCGCGGCCGGCTCAGCGGCCCGTCGTGCGATGCCGTTACCGGCCGCGAGGGCAGCCAGGCGCTGCTCGAGGAGGCCGAACGGGCGGGGCTGTTCCTGATCCCGCTGGATGAGGTGCGCGGCTGGTGGCGTTATCACCACCTGTTCGCCGACCCGCTCCGCGGCCGCGAGGCCGTGATCCTGGCTCGGATCACGGCCGGCCAGGGTCAGCCCCGGGAGCCTGGGCCTGATGGTTGTCAAGGCTCCAGATCCAGTTGGCTATGTCGGTTTGTGCCTCGTGGGCGGCGGCGACTAGACCGGTCATCTGAAAGAAGCCGTGGATCATCCCCGGGTAGCGTCGCGATGTGGCGTCGCCGCCGGCCGCGCGGATCGCGTCCGCGTATCGTTCCCCTTCGTCACGGAGCGGATCGCATTCGGCGGTAATCACCAGCGTCGGGGGAAGCCCGCTCAGGTCCGGCTCGAACAGCGGCGAGACGCGCGGGTTACCGCGGTCGATGTCGGCCGGCAGGTACTGGCTGAAGTACCACAGCGATTTGTCCCGCGTGAAACCATAGCCGGTCGCGAAATCGAGATAGGACGGCGAGCTCGCGGTGGCGTCGAGCATCGGATACACCAGTACCTGGAAGCCGGGCGCATGACCCTCGCGGCTCAGCTCGCGGGTGGCTACGGCGGCGAGGTTGCCGCCCGAACTGTCGCCGGCGATCCCTACCGGGCCGGCACCGCCAGCCAGCTGTACGCTCGCCGCCGCGATCCCGTTCATGACGGTCAGGGCATCCTCGACAGCGGCCGGGAAGGGATGCTCCGGGGCGAGCCGCACGTTCGGCGCGACGATCAGGCATCCGGTGGCGCGCGCGAGATCGCGCAGCGGCCGGTCGTAGCCTGCGGCACCGATCACGAACCCGCCGCCATGGAAGTAGACCAGCACCGGCGACGGCTGCGCTCGAGGTCGGTACACGCGCGCATCGAGGCCATTGGTGCCCGCCAGCGTCACAGTCTCGATCGCGTAGAGCGGCCCCGGCGTGCTTTGCAGCGCGAGCACGGCCTGATCGTCTACGCGCACGGCGGCGGCCGTTAGCCGCTCCGCCGGTACGGCCGGCCGCGTCGCTTGAGCATCGAGCAGCTGCTCAAGCCGGGAGTCAACGGTGGGCACTCCGCCTCCAGGGAAACTGCGGATCCACGGAACAGTCTCCGGCTCCCGCGGCGCGGGGTCAACGTGACCCGGTCCGGCGACGGCATGGCGTTTTCACCCTTGCCGGGTGAAGCGCATCGCCTGGGACCGCGAGATGCTTAGCGTGGCCGCATCCCTAGGAGCGCGGGAGCATGATATGACGACACAGGCCGCCTTTTCACCCGAGGAATGGAAGGTAGTCCTCGAGGCCCCGCCAGCCGCCGGCTTGATCGTGATCACCGCGGCCCACGGGGGCTCGTTCCGCGAAACCATCGCCATGTCGAAGGCCTACGCCGAGGCGCGCGCGGAGCACGGCGAGAGCGAGCTCCTGGACGAGATCGTGTCGGCGAAGCCCAAGATGGACCACACCCGATATCACTCTGCCGAAGAGCTCAGGGATAACGGGCTCGGGCACATTCGCGATGCCATGGCGCTGCTGGAGAGCAAGGCGACCGCCGGGGAATGCGATGACTACCGGCGTTTCGTGCTCACCCTCGCCGGCAAGGTTGCCGCCGCCCACAGGGAGCACGGGCAGAGCGTGAGCCCCGCGGAAGAACAGGCCATCCAGCAGATCACGGCGGCGCTCGGCACGACCGGCTCTTGACCAGACCCGCCAGCTAGGCCCGGTGACGCGACGGGAGGTTAACGGGGGTGGGCACGGAACCACTCCTGTCGGTCGAGGGGATCGGGGCCGGTTCTCGTCCGGGCAGGAGGCGGCCCCGCGACCGGCGTGTAGTGGGTCACCTCCGAGGTGAAGACTCCTTCGCCGCTGGTCTGCTCGGGGAGCCGCGCAAGCAGGGGCTGGACGCTTCGGGTGGGGAGCGTGCCGGTGAGCGCCAGGGCTCCGGCGACGGGGCTGGTGCCGGTGACGAGACCGGACAGGCGGGCTATCGTCACCATCACGTCGGGGAGCGCGCCGGCGGGGATCTCCAGGTAGAACGTCTCGACCGGCTCGCAGACGACGGTTCCTGCCTGCCTGAGGGCCTCGTGGATCAGCACCGGCGCCAGGTTGCGGAAGTCCGCGCCGACGGAGGAGATGTTCTTGTTGAACTTCTGGTGCATAGCGCTCTGCCTGGGGCAGTAGCCCGTGTGCGTGAGCACCACGCGGGCATCGGGGATCGCCCAGCCGGACAGGCCCTGAGCCAGGCCGGCCCGGACCCCTTCCCACGTCGCGGCGAAGAAGGCGGGCGGCATGGAGCCGCGCTCGACTTCCAGGTCGCAGGCCAGGCCGGAGCCGGCAGGCGCCGGCTCCGCCCGGAACCCGAGCGTCGCCAGGTAGGGCGTGGCCTTCCCCGGCATGAGGGCGGACGACGCGCCCGTTCCCGCGATCCGCTCGATGTGCACGGTCACCGTGGGACGGAAGGTGACAGCCACGCCGAACTGCCCGGCGAGCAGGTCGGCGATCACTTCCTTTTGCACTTCGCCGTAGAGGCTGACCGCGATCTCGCCGCGCTCGGTGTTGACGCGCAGGTTGATCAGCGGGTCGGCCTCGGCCAGCTCCCGCAGCGCCGAGAACAGCCGACCGCGATTGGCCGGGTTGACCGGCTCGACCACCGATTCAAGCGCCGGGGCCGGGAACTGGCGGGTAACCCGGCCGGGAATGGCCTCGCCTACCCAGCCGCCGGTGCGCGCCGAGCCGATCCCGCGTATCCGCACGACGTCGCCGGCCCGCGCGGCACCCACCCGGGCCCAGCCGTCTGGCGTCGACCGCTCCAGGGACGTGATCACCTCGGGCCTGGCGCCCGCCACGGTGGCCCGGTGCCTTACGCGCAGTTCGCCGCCGAACATGCGGCAGTGCGCCATCGTGCCGTGATCACCGTGCTCAATCTTGTAGATGACTCCGGACAGCGAGCGCGTCGCAGAGCGAGCCCATGGCATGAGGCGCGGCAGCGTCGTCAGCAGGTCGGGCACGCCCGCCCCGGTCAGCGCCGATCCCGCCAGCACCGGCACCACGGCGCCGCGCCCCACCTGGGTGCGCGCAGAGCGCAGCGCCATCGCCTCGGTAACGCCCGGCCCGTCCAGGGCGGCGCCGAGCAGCCGGTCGTCCCCTGACGTGAGGGCGTCGATCACCGACGGGTCCGTCAGCGGGACCGGCCTAGTCGCCGCGCCAGGCGACCCGGCTGCCAGCACCTCCGTCAGCGGAAGCAGGCGCACGCCCGAACCCGCCGCAAGGCGGCGGCCGATCCCGGCACGCACCCGGGCGGGGTCCGCTCCCTGACGGTCGATCTTGTTGATGAAGATCGCGGCTGGCACGGCAAGGCGCCGCAGCACCCGCCACAGGACAACGGTCTGCGGCTGCACTCCCTCGACCGCGGAGACCACCAGGACGGCCCCGTCGAGGACGGCGAGGCTGCGCTCCACCTCGGCGATGAAGTCGGAGTGACCGGGGGTGTCGATGAGATTGACCTGAACATCGCCCGCGGCGAAAGACGCCACGTTCGTGCGCACGGTGATGCCACGGCGGCGCTCGATGTCCATCGAGTCGGTACGGGTGGTGCCGGCATCGACGCTGCCAAGGTCGGGGATGGCGCCAGCCTCGAACAGCAGCCGTTCGGTCAGGCTGGTCTTGCCCGCGTCAACATGCGCCAGGATTCCGAGGTTGAGTGTGCGCAAGGGACAACTGCTCCAGGAGTCGGGTCGGGACTGTTAGCAGGACAGTTGCCGAACGCATCACGGGTACCTCCTGGGGAGCCGTCGCGGACAACCCATTACCGCCCAGCCCCGCGCCCCTCCGCAACCCGTTTTTCCGCGTGCTCGCGATACCGTCCAGGTCGGCTGCCGGGCAACACCGCTGCGAGCCCCTTTCGAAGGGCACTGGCGTGCAGGGCGCGGGGATCACCGACGCGATATCTATCACCGCTGAATCACGCCATGGCCTGGAAGGGACCCACGTCGACGATGACGATGGCGGCGGCGTCCTGGTACCGGCGCGGCAGGGTGAGCGGGCGTCACCGGTTGATGGGATCGGGCGCCCGCGGGCGGGCGCGCACCGGCTTGCACAGGGGGAGTCACCACGGTCCGTTCGGAAAAATCGAAGAAATCATGCCGAACGGACCCGCGGTGGCTCGCCACCCACAGCCATTCGCGGCCGCCGTCGCCTCGGCCACCTGCTCCAGGGGCTTACCGGTGGACGAGACCGCAAGAATCGCTCGGGGTCGTTCCCCTCAAACGGCCTCGTCAGGGTGGATTCACCAGGAGTTGCAGCGCAGCCAGGACGGGCAGCCAGATATCTTCCGCGTCGGCGTCGGCGACGGCGACGGCGACGGCGACGGCGATGCCGCGGCCCGGCCGCCGTCTACTGGTTGACGAAGTTGTGCGCTGGAAAGATGATCGGCTCGTCCGGCTTGAGGCCCGTCTGCTGGATGAGCGGCATCAGCTTCTCGCCGAACGCCTGGAACTTCTCCGGTGACTCCCAGACGTCGAGTACGCACGAGCCGTCAGGCGTAGCCCCTGCCGTATGCGACAGGCAACCACCGCCGGGCCAGTCCGCCAGCGAGCGCATCGGCTGGCCATTGTTCAGTCCCCGGCACACCTCGTCGTACTGCTCGGTGGTTCCGCCGGGAAAGTTGAATATCACGCCGATAGCCATACATTCCTCCCCTGACCTGCTGACCAGTGCGGCAGGCTTTTACCTGCCCGGTCTTGGCACGTCGCAGGGACGGTCTCCGGATTACTCCCGGGCGAACGTCTCCCGTGCCGTGCGCCCTATCCTGTATTCGCCTGAATCTCAGGTCCTTCGTGGATGGCGAGGCCCGTAGTGCGGAACGAACGATGGCTGGTCGCGGGGGCTGCCGCATTCGTGCTGGCGAGCGGGATTACGTATGTGGCGACGACGGGCCCGGTGACGGCGGGGCATCCGGCCGCGCAGCGGCTGGCCAGCAAACCCGCGCCGCCCGCGGTCGTGACCGTGACCCCGGCCGACGGCGCGGCGACGGTCGCTCCCGACACTCAGGTGCAGATCACGGCGTCTGCAGGCACGCTCACCCAGGTCACGGTGGCGTCCGGCAACTCCGCCGTCACCGGGCAGTACGGGCCGGGCAGCACGAGCTGGTCGGCGCGGTGGGGGCTGAAGCCGGCCACCTCCTACACCGTCACCGTCGTCGCCAGGAACAGCAAGGGCGCGGCAACGACCGGGGTCACGCATTTCACCACCAGGAGCGCGGCTCGCGTCCTGCAGGTCAGCAGCGTTACTCCCGGCTCCGGTGAGACCGCCGGCGTCGGCATGCCGATCATCGTCGGCTTCAACTACGACGTGGCCCGCCCGGACCGGGCCGCGGTGGAGCATGCCCTTGAGGTCGGCAGCGACGTCCCGGTCACCGGCGCGTGGTTCTGGGCCTCGGACAGCGAGGTTGTCTTCCGTCCGCAGAGCTACTGGCCGGCCCACGAGCATGTGCTGCTCACCGCGCACCTGACCGGCGTCCGAGGCGGGCGGGGCCTGTGGGGCGGGAGCGACCTGAGCCGTTCGTTCACGATCGGCGATTCGCACATTGTCAAGGTCAACCTGAAGACCGACCGGGCCCGCTTCTATATCAACGGGTCGCTCGCCAGGACGATTCCGGTCAGCGGCGGAATGGGCGGCTACGACTCCGTCGGCAACGACTTCTACACCACCAGCGGCGTTCACCTCACCATGGGCAGCTACGACTCGGTATGGATGACCTCGCCGAACATCAAGCCGGGCCAGCCAGGGTATTATCACGAGATCGTCTACGACGACGTGCAGATCTCCGACAGTGGCGAGTACATGCACCAGAGCCCCGGCGGTTTGTGGTGCCTGGGGCAGGAGAACTGCAGCCACGGCTGCGTCCGGATGACCGCCGACGGCGCTGCCTGGTGGCGGCACACCGCCTACCGGGGCGACCCGGTGACCATCACCGGCACGCCGCGCGTGCTCGCCTGGGACAACGGCTGGGGCTACTGGCAGCAGTCCTGGCCAGCCTGGCTGAAGGGCAGTTCCGCCGGGCCGGTCACCACAACCGCGCTGGCCGGGGCCAGCCCCGCGACGGCGGCATCCGCCGGGCCTGCGTCTCCCGCGGCTAGGCCGTTCGCGCCCAACCGCAGGCTGAAAACGGGCTAGGCCGGCCGCCGGGTTCCGACGGGGATGGCGGGCGTTAGCCTAGCTGGTCGCGGCGGCACGCGAGTTGCGGCTGCGGCCGAGGCGGCGCATCAGGTCGGCGAGCAGACCGGGCCGCGGCTCGCCGCTACAGCGGTGAGCATCGAATGGACAACGGTGAAGTCGACCGCGGCAGGGCTGCGGTACCGGATGCATCCCTTGCCGACATCGAGGCCGGAAAGCTGTCCGCGATGAGCGTTCAGGACATCGGCGCGCATGACATACAAGGAGATGTAGCGCTTCTGGCTGGCCCAGGCGATCTCGGCGGTGCCGTCACGGCTATAGGCAGGCATCCCGTAGCTCATGGACTCGGCAAAGCCCGCCAGCAGCCTCCGGCACGCATCGCGTATCTCGGTCAGCACCGCGCGCCGTCCCTCGGGCACCTGCGCGAGATAGCTGTCGACGTCGATGGCATCGCTTTGCATAATCCCATCGTAAGGACGTCCGCGCGGGCAGGCGGGCAGCAGCCACCACGTCCCGAAGCCATCCTCGTCTTCGGCCCACCGGTAGGACGCGGTTCTGGCTTTAGGCTCAGGCGTAGCTGCCGCCGGTGTTATCGCATCGGCGCAGAGAACCGGGGCACCTGGGCACCTGGGCGCCGGTGCCCTTCGCGAGTGTGTCTGGGGTGCCCGGGCCGCGAGATGAAGATCGGATCGTGCTGGAGGACAGATGGCTGACGCCGCGCCTGCCGTGCTTATCACCGGTGCCACCTCCGGGCTGGGCCGTTACCTGGCCAGCCAGCTTGCCGGTTCCGGCTGGCAGGTCCTGGCCCACGGACGCGATCCGGCGCGCGTGGCGGACCTTACCGCGGAGCTTGGCGGCGGTGCGCGGGGCTACGTCGCCGATCTGGCCTCGCTCGGCGACGTGCGGGAACTTGCGGGCCTGGTCCGCGCGGAGGTGCCGCGGCTCGATGTGCTGGTGAACAACGCGGGGATCGGCTTCGGCGCGCCGGGCGAGGGGCGGCAGGTAAGCGCGGACGGCCACGAACTGCGGTTCGCCGTCAACTATCTCGCGCCGGTGCTGTTCACCAGGCTGCTCCTGCCGCTGCTGACGGCATCGGCGCCGTCCAGGATCGTCAACGTGGGCTCGCTCGGCCAGGTCCCCTTCGACCCTGCCGATGCCGAGTTCGAGGCCGGGTACAACGGAGTGGACGCCTACCGCAGGTCCAAGCTCGCGCTGGCCGCGTTCACCTTCGATCTGGCCGGCGAGCTTGCGGCTGCCCAGGTCACGGTGAACTGCCTGCACCCGGCGACCTTCATGAACACCGCGATGGTCGCGCGCGGTGGCATCACCCCGGTCTCCACGGTCGAGCAGGGAGGCGAGGCGACCATGCGGCTCATCACCGACCCGGCCCTCAATGCGGTCACCGGGCAATTCTTCGACGGGCTCAGAACCTCACGTGCCCTGCCCCAGGCCTACGACCGGCAGTTCCGCAAGCAGCTGGGCGAGGAGACGGACCGGATGCTCCGCCAGGCAGCGTGATTGCCGGGCAGGCAGAGCTGCCAGGCAGAAGGACACGATGGGCCGGCAGACGCGGGCTGCGACGAGGGTGTCCAGACGGCCGCCACAGGCCGGCGGTCTGGTTCCTCGCGATCTCCCCCTCCCGCCGTCAATCCGGGCAGGGTCCGGCTGCGGTTGGGCGCCGCTTAGG
This sequence comes from uncultured Actinomycetota bacterium, assembly GCA_963753225.1. Lineage (GTDB taxonomy): Bacteria > Actinomycetota > Actinomycetes > Streptosporangiales > Streptosporangiaceae > Palsa-504. Next base: position 79,550 of record CAVWBQ010000044.1, read on the forward strand.
CGGGCGGCCGGCCTTGCGGCGGGCGGATGGGCGCGATGGCCGGGGTGGGCTGCCGGCGTGGGCCTGACCACAGTGCGGGTACCGCGTCGACGGCGGCGGCCACCGCGTAGGCAGCCTGCTCGTAGTTGATCCGCCAGCCGACGAAGTCCGGCCATGCTTCGGCGGGGTCGCGCTCGATCTTGAATCCGACCGCGCGCATCCGGGCGACCCCATCGAGGAATTCCTGGTAACTCAGGCTGATGCCGGCTTCTGGGCTGTGCTCATCGGCTACCTGGATGCCCATCGCCCGGGCGATCCGGTTGAAGGCCTGGAATCCGCCGCGCAGGCACAGCCGCGCCGGTACCACCGGCGCGGACCCGGGCGACAGGGCCAGGAACAGCGCGGCGGAATCCAGCACGGCCAGCAGCGCGGTCACCCAGGACGACAGGGCCAGGGGTGAGCGGAACCGCACCAGCGGCAGGTAGGTGGTGTGGCTTTCGGCGATGTCCGCGGCCCAGCGTTCCCACTGGGCATACAGATCGGGCATCGTATCCAGGGTCGACACGCCTGATCCCAGCGCGTAGTGGGTGCGCGCCAGCAGCTCCGGGCCCCAGGACGGGACGCCGGCCCGCGCGTTCAGCAGCGCCACCTCGGTTTCCCTGCGGTTGAACGCCGAGTACAGGGTCGGCAGGTAAGCGATCTGCAGCGTGACGATCACCAAGCCGGTCGCCGCGGCCACGAAGACGATCGCCGCCGGCGCGGCGCCGCCCGGCTCGGCGAATCCCAGGGTGAACATCGAGGACCCTGCGTCGGTAAAAGCCGATGCCACGCCGCGGGCGGCGAAGGGCCACAACAGCAGCCCGAACCCGGCAAAAGATATCCCCAGCCAGGCAGCCAGCTGCGCTAGCAAGATCGCCGCAGGCTGGGTGGCGAGCAGCTGGTCACGCCGCCTGTAATCGGTGATGGGGACGGCCGCCAGCCTGAATGCCCCGGTCACGATCCGGTCCACCCACCGTGTCAGCCAGCTGCCGACCGAACGCGACACGATAAGCGTCCCGGTGACGCTGGTCCACGCCGCGAGCACGAGCAGGCCGCCGGCCACCGCAGCCACCAGCCGGGCCGCCAACGGCACCACCATGGGATCTCCTTCGGGTCGAGGCTATGCCGAACCTATCCAGGCCCGGCTAGCGCGGGCGTGGCATTGCCACGAGCGGCGCCGCCCTCGCCCGGCAGCCAGCCCCCATCCAGCGCAGACCCCAAACTCCAGTATTCGGCAGGGAGAACTGGTGGCGACCGAGGAATTGGCACGTTGCGTGATGGTCTGCCGGATCGGCTGGCTTGCCATCGCCTGCGGGCCTGGCTAGCGGGTTCCCAGGAGAAGCGTGCGCGCCGAACCGCGGGGCGGCGGGGATACAGTGCCGTTTATGGCACGGACGGACACCGCTTCCCGAGTAATCGCGGCCCCGCGGGGCCGGATCTATGCCGCTTTCGTCGATCCGGATGCGCTTGCGGCGTGGCTGCCGCCAAATGGGATGACCGGCAGATTCGAGCGATTCGATGCCCGCCCGGGCGGCTCCTACCGGATGGTCCTGACCTATACGGACGCCTCGAGCGCTCTGGGCAAGGCAACGGCGGACTCCGACATCGTTGAGGCTCGCTTCGTCGATCTCGTCCCTGATGTGCGGGTCGTGCAGGCGGTGGACTTTGTCTCCGACGAGCCCGGGTACGCCGGCACCATGATCATGACGTGGGAGGTCGCCACGGTCGAGTCCGGGACCCGGGTTGAGATCCGAGCCGACAACGTTCCCGACGGCATCTCCGCGGAGGATCATGCGGCCGGGCTCGCGTCCTCCCTGGCGAATCTCGCCACATACCTGGAGCGGTGACCCCGGCCGCAGGCACGCCTCCGGAGCCTCCTCCGCGATCCCTGGCCTCCCCGAAGGCAAGTCACGCACCCTGTGGGTGCGCGACGCTCAGCCGTGGTTGCCTGCGGGGAAGCGCGCGGCGGTTGCGGCACCTGTCAGGAGACCGCAGCCTTCACCAGCTCGGCAACCTTCTGCTCTACCGCAGGGCTCCACTTCTGCAGCGCGAACGACACGGGCCACAGTTCCCCGTCGTCGAGGTTCGCAGCGTCCTGGAACTCCAGTGTCGAGTACCGGGTGTTAAATTTGCCCGAGTTCTTGAAGCAGACGACGACCTTGCCTCCCGCGTTGGCGTAGGCGGGCATCCCGTACCAGGTCTTCGGCGACAGCTTCGGGGCGCTAGCGCTCACCGTCGCATGGACGCGCTCGGCGACCGCACGGTCCTCCGGCGCCATCTTTGCGATCGAGTCGAGGACCGCCTGCAGCCCGTCGGCCTCCTTGGCGCCCTTCTTGCCCTCGGCGCGCAGCTCCGCGGCGCGCTGCTTCATCGCGGCACGCTCTGCAGCAGTGAAGCCGTCGGACCCGGTATGGGAACTCTTCGCAGGCATTGTCACCCCACCTTTCGAACTCTCACAGGCTCGGCGCGATGCCGGCCACTTGAACGAAGGCTAGGCCCGCCGCGACCGCTGGTGCTTCTCGATTCGTGATCGATGCGGCTACGCGCCGCCGCGTTGTGAGCAGCGGTGCCCTGTACCGGGGGAGCGCCGGATCTGAGTTGCTCCGCGGTTCGCGGTCCGATGATGACGGCGGTGACTGCGGGGTTGTGCAGCAGGGCCGCGGCTGGCCTCCCGTCCCGCCAGGTCGCGGACTACCTCAACGACCTGGACCAGATCTCCTGATGCCGCCTTCTCCAGGTTCGCCTCATACCGCTGCGACCAAATGCGTTCATCGTCGCTGCCACTAAGCACGGTTACACCAGAGCCGATCTCGAAGTCCCCGGGGACCAAAGCTTGTTATCAGGATGACAGCGATCGGACATACTGTCATGCTGCGGAAAGGGCGAACGTCGCGGTCCTAGCGCGGGACTTGGCCATGCCCAGATGGTCAGCCGACTGCCGCGGAGTCTATTAGCCGAGGACGGAGGCTGGCGGGAAGCCTTTCGCGAAGCGCAATCTAAGTCCGCGTACACGCGCAAAGAGGCTTTCATTCTGGACCGTTCGGGGTTCCCCGCGGAGTCTAGGGTTTTGATGTGCGATGGGAGGCAAGGGTGACGGGGTTGACTGCACTGAGCAAACAGCCTACAGGCCTTCCTCGAACGGTAAGAGAATAATTGCGCAGACGTGAACTGTCGTGTAGTTTCCTGTTGATGGCACCACCTGTTTGCCTGCTAGAGACGGCATCTACACAATCGAGGGAGCCTGGATGATTGCGAGGCGAGGGAGAGCGAGGACGCTGAGTCAGCGAGACGAGGCCCTTGCGGATGTACGCGCATACATAAACAAATGGGTTGTCGCCATGCTCGCGCTGGCCATTGCCTTCCCATTGTCGGCTCTCGCAATTTTCTGCGCTAATCTTCCGCATGGCGAGTGGCTCGCATACGGCGCCGCTGTCATGGTGTCGGCAGCTAGCTGCTTTGCTGGAGGTTTGCTGGGATTCCTTTTCGGAATTCCCCGTGCCATGACCAGCTATGCTAAAAATAATTCAGGCGCGCAGCGCCAGCGGCTCATTGCTAATACAAACCTTGAGGATATCTCTGACTGGCTCACCAAAATTATCGTTGGCGCCACTTTAGTTCAGCTAGGGAGCCTTCCTCGTCGATTCGGCCAACTCGCGACATTTGCGTCAAGCATCTTCGGGAATCCATCCGAACAGAATAAAGTGATGGCAGGATCGATCATTCTTTACTCTACGGTCCTTGGCTTCCTTGTGATCTATCTTGGTGCTCGCAGCATTGTCATGTTCTTGTTTTACCTCTCGCCATCGGACTGGATTCCAGAGCGCCAGGGCATCCAGGCCGAGACGGATCCAGGCAAGACCGAAGAGCCGCAAGTCGAGTTGCCCGGATCTGCTAAGCCGGACCCTTAGCCACCAGGGCATCTGCCTGCAGTGGATCCATATCGTGTTCGCCTCGATTCTGAGCGCTATCCAGACGCAGGACTCGTTGCCTTCGGGGTTGGCAGGGACGGTCCGGGATTCTTCGCCGGCCTGCCCCCGGTGCCGGCCCCGGCGGGCCCCCCGGCGGAGAAGCCTCCCGGTGTCCTGGTCGCGTTCTGCGCGCTGCTGGTCAGGTCGGGGTGCGCGCGGTTCCCTGACTGTCCTGGGATCGCCGGCCGGCATGAAGCACAGGCCGGGCGGCGCGTGCTCGTCAGTCCCGGTGACGATCTCGCGCCCGGGCGGGATCGTCCAGCCGGGTGCCTGCGTCCGGGACCGGGCCAGCCCGGACAGGCCTGTGCGCCGGCGGCGATGTGACGGGGCCGGGCGTGCATGCTGCCGGGATGGGCGGGCACGCCGGACCGCGCCCCGGCGAGCCGGGGCCGCTCCTGCGCGCTCCGCGCACGACCGCCCGGCCGCGAGCGGCGGTTTCGCCGGTCAGCGGCGCAGCGCCCGCCAGCGTGTCAGGATCAGTTCCGGTGCCGGCCTGGCGGCGCATCGCCACCGCTGCGCGGCGGCCTCACCACAGGTCGCCGCCGGTCAGCACGTACAGGAACGGCACGATCGGGATCAGGCTGAACAGAGCCCATGCCAGCTTCGCGCCGCCCCCGATCTCACGGCGGGTTGCCAGGTCGATCCAGATCAGGATCACGGCGACCGGGTGGAGCAGGCAGACCAGGAGTTCGAGAACCTTCTTCATTACCTGAATCTACCGGGAGTACCGCGGGTGCCTGGGCGGTGAGCGAGGAGACCGGCGCCAGGGGCAGGCCGGGGCCCGGAAGGAGGCCACCGTCAGCCGTCGCCGCCGGGTGTGTGCCGTTCGTGGCCATGCTCATCCCCGGCCCGGCGATTGCCCCTGGGATAACCGGTTGCCCGGCATGCTGTCCAGCCTGCTGCCCGGAGCGTGCGGCCCGGCCGGATACCGCCGCGCTAGCCGCCGCTGCGGCGCCCGGCCACGAGCCACACCACGATGAAGACGGCCATCGCGATCAGCCCGATGATGACAAACATCTTGAGCGTCGCGAAGATCCCGCCCGCAAACGTGACGACAAGCCAGATGGCGAGGATCGCGCCGAGGATTGTCCCGATGACCCGGCCCATGTCCCCAGTATGCCCCCGGCGTTCCTGGCAGGCGACAGCCGCGCCGGCCCGGCGGGCCGTGGGGCCGCCTGGCATGCCTGGCCGGGACGGCGGCTGGTCACAGGCGGTCACAGCCGGCCGGTGCCGGGGCACGTGGTGACCGCTGGCCGGCCAGGACGTCCGCGCCGGCGCGATGGCTGCATGGGGGAACTCTCCTAGGCGCGGAACCGGCGACTGGCTCACTAAGGTAGGGCGGACCTTCTCGCTCTGCGTAATCAGCCCTTGCTCGGAGAAACGCGCACACTGCGGCCCAATGTACTGACGAAAGTCATGGTCGAGTTTTGGTATCGACGCACGGAACTGGGCGATCTGCGCGGGTTTGACCGCGCGGGCCGGCTGCATCCGTGGCCTGCCCGCCCGTGACCGTCATTTTCGCGGCCGGGGGCAGGCATGGAGAGCCGCTGCCGCAGGGCGGAGGTGATCGACGGCTTGTCGCATGCGAGACTGCGGCCATGGAAGATGTCGCTGCGCGCACGCTGGGGCGGGTCGCCGCGAACGGTATCGAGCTGGCGTACGAGACGTTCGGTGACCCGGGCGCGCCGCCGGCCGTGCTGATCATGGGCCTGGCGACGCAGATGATCGCCTGGCCGGACGAGCTGTGCGAGGGCCTGGCCCGGCGCGGTCTTTTCGTCGTCCGGTTCGACAACCGGGACGTCGGTGAATCGACCCACCTGCGGGACCTCCCGCCGCCGCGGCTTGCCGACATCGTGGTGCGGCGCAGGCCGCCGCCGTACTCGATCAGCGACATGGCCGCGGATGCGGCCGGGCTCGTCGATGGCCTGGGGCTGGGTGCGGTGCATCTGGTCGGGGCGTCGATGGGCGGCTTCATCGCGCAGGCGGTCGCGCTGGAGCACGCTGCCCGGGTCCGCACCCTCACGCTGATGATGACCTCCACCGGATCCCGCCGGGTGGGGCAGCCCAGACCCCGGGTTTACGCCCGGCTGCTGCGGCGGCGCGCGGCCGGCGGCCGGCCTGCGGCCATTGCCGCGGCCGTGGAGACCTTCCGGCTCATCGGCTCGCACGGCTTCGCGTTCGATGAACAGTACGTGCGTGACATTGCCGGCCGGAGCTGGGATCGCGGATACGACCCGGACGGGTTCCGGCGGCAGCTCGCGGCGAGCGCGGGCCAGCCGAACCGCACGGCAGACCTTCGCCGCATCACGGTCCCGGCACTAGTCATTCACGGGCTGGATGACCCGCTGGTCGCGGCGAGCGGGGGCCTGGCGATCGCCAGGGCCATCCCGGGCTCACGCTTCGCAGGGTTCTCCGGCATGGGCCATGACCTGCCCCGGGCGCTGTGGCCGGAGTTCGTCAGGGAGATCGCGGCGCTGGCCGCGCCAGGCGAACAGCGCAGCGGCCAGGGACCACCAGCTGGCTAGCCGCACAGCGCAGTACGCAATCGTCACGCGGCTAGCCGCGGTGAGCTTCTGCCGGTGTGAATCTCTCTGGGTCGGGGTAGATCCTGGCAGGTCAGAACCCCCGTGACCGCCGAGACGTGACCCGGGCACGCCCTCGGCCTGCACGCGCGGGGGAATGCGATGCCGGGGCAGGCGGCCAAGGAGAGTCCCGGCTTCATCGCGCCCATGCTGGCCACCGCGGCGGCCGGGCTGCCGCCGGACGCCGCCGAGTTCGTGGCCGAGGTGAAGTGGGACGGTATGCGGGCATGTATCGCGGTGGAGAGCGGCCGGGTCCGGGCCTGGTCCCGGAACGGCCGTGACATCACCGCCGCCTATCCCGAGCTCGGCGCGCTCGCCGCCATGGCCGGGCGCATGACCCTCGTCCTGGACGGGGAGATCGTCGCCCTGTCCGGTCCGCGCCCGGACTTTTCCGCGTTGCAGCGGAGGATGCGCACTGGCCGGCCAGCCGCCGGGCTGCTGGCCGCGGTGCCGGTCACGCTGATCGTGTTCGATGTGCTGCGGTCCGGCCGCGAGCACCTCGCGGGCAGCCCGTACGTGCTGCGTCGGGCCCTGCTGGACGATCTGCACCTGCAGGTCCCTGGCACCGTGCAGGTGCCGCCCGCGTTCCCGGGCGACGCTGCGGCGCTGCTAGCCGTCACCCGTGACCAGGGCTTGGAGGGGATTTTGCTGAAGCGTCCCGCCTCGCTGTACCACTCGGGACGGCGCACCAGGGAGTGGCTCAAGATACGGAATATCCGCGCGGTTGATGTGCGGGTCGGCGGCTGGCTTCCCGGTACCGGCGCCCGTCGGCACCTGGCCGGGTCGGTGCTGATGGGCATTCCCGGGCCGGGCGCGCTGGAGTTCGCGGGCACCGTTGGCAGTGGCCTGTCGATGGCAGAGTTGCGAGAGCTGACCGCGCTCCTGCAGTCCCTGGAGCAACCCATCTCGCCGTTCACCGGTCCGCTTCCCTCGGTGATCACCCGGCACGCCCGGTGGGCCCGCCCCGTCCTCGCCGCCGAGGTGGCCTACCTGGAGCGCACTGCGTCCGGACGGCTACGCCAACCGGTCTGGCGTGGCCTGAGAACCGGCTAGGAGCCGTTCGAGCTGAACTCTCGCGTTGACGGGGTCAGCGGCTGGAGGACGGACGCCCGACGGTGGCTGCTGCCGCCAGCCGCCAGCCGCCAGCCGCCAGCCGCCAGCCGCCAGCCGCTAGCCGCTAGCGGCATGCGGCCCGCCCGCCAGGGCCCCAACGCCGCATCGGGTCCCTTTCCGCCGCGATCACCCGGCAGGCCTGCCCGCCGGGAGCGAAGCGGGGTTTATCACCGGCGAGCAGCATGGCAGGGCGACCGGAATCGCGTGCACCTCAAGCTGCGGCACGAGGTCGGCGGCAGGAGCAGCGGCGGCGGGCGCGGGCGCGGGCGCGGGTGCGGCGGCCCTGAGTTCTGCAAGCCGCTGCCGGGATGGCAGCAGGACGATCGCGAGGATCACACCGAGACCGAAGATTCCCGCGGATACGGCAAAGGCCACGGTGTAACCGTGGGTGGCGGCGATCGCCGGCGCCAGCGGCCCCGTGTGGTGCGCGACGAGGTAGCTGGTCGTCGCGGTCAGCGCGATGGTGCTCAGCAGCGCCGTCCCGATCGATCCGCCGACCTGCTGCATGGTGTTGACAAGCGCGGAGGCTACGCCTGAGTCCTGGCGCTGGACGCCGGCCGTGGCCGTGTTGATGGCCGGGGCGAAGATCATGCCGAAGCCCAGGCCCAGGATGAGCAGGGCCGGGAGCACGCCACCGGCGTAGCTGGAGGTCACGGTGAGCTGGGCCAGGTAGGTCATGGCGCCGGCGCCCAGCAGCATGCCGGTGGTGATCAGAACGCGCGGCCCGAGCCGGGGCAAGGTCACGATGCTGGAGACATTGGAGCTGAGCAGGATGCAGCCGATCATCGGCAGGAAGGCCAGCCCGCTGGTCACGGGGCTGTATCCCTTGACCTCCTGCAGGTAGTAGGTGAGGAACAGGAAGATGCCGAAGATCGCGATTCCCGACAGGCCGACCGCGACATAGGAGCCACCCCGGGTGCGGTCGAGTATCACGTGCAGCGGCAGCAGCGGGTGACTGCTCCGCCGCTCGGCGACTACGAACGCGGCTAGCAGCAGCAGGCCGAGGACCAGGGAGCCGATCGTGAGCCCGGCCGTCCAGCCGGCGGTCTCGGCGTGGGAGAAGCCGAAGACTATGAGGAAAAGCCCGGCGCAGGCCAGTACAGCCCCGGGCCAGTCCATCCGCGGCCGGCTGGCGGGTCGGCTGCTGCGCATGTACGCCAGGGCGCCGGCCACGGCGATCGCGGCGAACACCAGATTGATGTAGAGCGTCCAGCGCCAGGACAGGTACTGGGTAAGCACCCCGCCGAGGATCAGGCCCACGCCGCCGCCGCCGGCGGCGACCGAGCCGAAGACCCCGAAGGCCCGCCCCCGCTCCCGCGGGTCCTGGAAGGTGCTGACCAGGGTGCCCAGAGCGGACGGCGCGAGGATGGCGCCGAACGCGCCCTGCAGGGCCCGGGCCGCCACCAGCATCTCGAACGAGACGGCGGCACCTCCGATGGCCGAGGAGACGGCGAATCCGGCTAGGCCCGCGATGAAGACCCGCTTGCGGCTGTAGATGTCGCCGAGCCGGCCGCCGACCAGCAGCAGGCTCCCGAAGGCCAGGGCGTAGGCCGTGACCACCCACTGCCGGTCGCCGTTCGGGAACCCCAGCGAACGCTGGGCCGACGGCAGCGCGATGTTCACGACCGTGGAATCCAGGACCACCATCAGCTGGGCGATAGCCACCACCACCAGGACCAGCCAGCGCCGGTCGACGGGGGCTTCCTGACGGCCCTGGGTGGCAGATGACATGAGATCTATGCCCCTTCGCCTGGAGCGCACTGCACGGATCGCTACCGGGGTCCTGAGTAACGATTGCCCAGTAAAGCCGCTTGGGGATCGCGGACTCAATGCTGCTATCTCCGAGCCACGATAGGCATACCGGAAACGCCACGTCCAGCTGAGCCGGGCCATGCATGCCGGCTACCCGCGGCCCGGATCGTCGGCGAGCGTCAGCATCTTGCGGCCGGGCCTGGTCTTCATGGCCAACATGAAGCCTAGGGCACGACCACGAGGGGCACAGGTGAGCCACTCGGCGTCAACCTCGACCCACTCCCGAACCGCCGGGCGAACGGGCGCGGCGTTAGCTTGGATCTGGGTGCGGGCCGTTCGGAGAGGGGAAGGACGTGGCGCTGCGGGCGGTGGTTGTCGGCGGCGGGATCGGCGGAATTGCGGCGGCGGTTGCGCTGGCGCGGGCCGGGACCGATGTCCGGGTGTATGAGCAGGCGCGGCAGCTGGCCGAGGTCGGCGCGGGCGTGTCGCTGGCGCCGAACGGCCTGCGGATGCTGGAGCGGCTCGGGGTTGGCGAGGGGATCAGGCGGATGGGCGCCCGGTACGTGTCGGCTCAGCTCCGGTTCTCCGACGGGCGCGCCGTGCGGCACGAGCCTTATCAGTTCACCCTGCCAGGACGGAATGTCGGGATCCACCGGGCTGACCTGCTTGCCCTGCTGGCCGGGCAACTGCCACCCGGCACGGTGCGGACCGGGCGCCGGTGCACGGGTTTCAGCCAGGATGCCGGCAGCGCGACGGCCGTTTTCGCGGACGGGACCGCAGCGACGGCAGACGTGGTGATCGGGGCCGACGGCATCCACTCCGTGATGCAGGGGTTCGTGGTAGCTCCGGCGAAGCCCGTGTTCTCCGGCGTGGTGGCCTATCGCGGTCTGGTACCGCGCCTGGATGAGTACCCGGCCGCCGCGATGCAGATGTGGGTGGGAGAGAGCAGGCACTTCCTGGTGTTCCCGGTGCGTGCCGGGCAGCTGCTGAACTACGTGGGATTCGTCCCGTCGGATACCTCGGTCCGTGAGTCGTGGTCGGCCCCCGGCGACCCGGCGGCGCTAGCCGCGCACTTCGCGGGCTGGGACCCGGCTATCGGGAAGGTCATCGCCGCGATAAGCGGGCCAGGCGGCAGCGGGTTCCAGTGGGGCATGTACGACCGTACGCCACTGCCCAGATGGAGCAGCGGGCGGCTGACGCTGCTGGGCGATGCGGCGCACCCGATGCTGCCGCACCTGGGCCAGGGCGTCAACCAGGCCCTGGAGGACGCCGTGACGCTGGCCACGCTGCTGGGAGCCAGCACGAGCCCGGCCGGCGTGCCGCGGGCGCTGGCCGCATACGAGGGGCTGCGGCGGGACCGGACGGCGCGCGTCCAGCTGGGCTCACGGCGGCAAGGCGCCGGCTGGGACAGCTCCGGTAGCCAGCTGATCGACCGCCGGTGGATATACGAATACGACGCGTGGGCCGAAGCCATTGCGCTCACCTGAGGACGGAGCCCGCTGCAGCCGGCTGGAAAAGGGCCCACCGGAGACGCGCCGGGCAGTACGGCATCCGGGATACCGCGACATGGCTCACCTCAGCGGGACATCCGGGCGCTATGAACCCGTCCCGCCAACATTAAGCACGCCTGCAGATCCGGCCCGCGATGGCTCACATCGGATCGGACAGGACACCACTCCCGCGAGACTGCAGGTGCGGCTAGGTCATGTCACGGTGCCGGTCGGTGTCTCGCGCCGTACTCGGCGCTTAGCTAGTCCCAGCAGCCCGCCTGGTGGCCTTGATGATCGGCTCCGGGTCGATGCTCTCGATGATGGCGCCGATGTCCAGCGGGCTGTCCCACTCGCAGTCCTGCTCGTCGTGGGGGCCGAAGAAGTAGTGCCCCGCCAGCGTGACGCCGTCGGGCAGCGCTTCGCAGACCGCCTGGCGGAACGCGGCGCTCGCGGCGTACAGGTCGCAGCCGGCCGGGTCGCCGCCGAGGGCGTCCTCGACATACGACTCGGGCGTGCGACCGGACGCGAATGCGGACCAGGGGCCGTAGTTGGCGATGAGCATGGGGCGTGTTCCTCTCGTTTGCCGGAGCGGCCTGACCGGTAGCTTCAGGCGCAAACCAGCGGTTAGCGGGGGTGGTGCGGTAAGGCGGGGATGGTCTCTACTGCCGGAGTGTCTTGGTTAAACTGCGGCTGGCATGGTCTGCCCAGTTGGGTGATCCCCATCTCGGTGGCCGGTCGTGAAGGGAAAGAACGCCGATGGCGACCCGGATGTGTTCTCCGAGGAGGAGCTGGCGCAGCTGCGGTGCTCCGCAAGCCGGGCGCGGCAAACTGATCGGGTATTCACGCTTGCCGCGGCCGATGAGGTATTCGTACTGAAGTCGGGTGAGCGATAGTCCCCGGGTTCGTGAGCTTGCCGGCGACTGTCCGGTTGTACCAGGACTTGTGAGGTTAGCCTGCTGCCGGGCCGGTCAGCCGTGCCGGGCCGGCAGCACCCTGCGCCAGGAGGCCAGCGCCGCGACGGGCGGGGCCGCCACACTGAGCACGGTGGCGGCTGTCACTGCGGCCACCGCCGTCTTGGTAGCGATGCAGGCGCCGGGCGAAGCGCTCAAGGGGGCAGCTGCGGGAAAGCAGTGAACTCGGTCATGACTGGTCCTTTCACTGGTGCGCGATGGCGGCCGGGGTCCAGGGCGGTCCGGGCGCGCCGGGAAAGGGCAAACAGGCTTCCGACTCTACGAACGCAGACACGCTGCCGTCAAGCGTCGTAACGGCCTGTAGTGAACAACGTGGTCTCCGGGCTGTGCCGGTACCCGGGTTCCGCTATTGATGTAGTGCGATAGTCGATGGATCCTGGTCTTGACGTGCGGAAATACGACGCGCCCCCTTGGGTATCGGCGTGTATCTAGGGTCATCCCACCCGCTCAGCAGCTCACTTGATTTCCCGTTCCCTGATGCGCCATCAGGATTTCGGGTTGCGGTGCTGGTGGTTGCGTTTGTGATGCCCGCTGGCCGGGAGAGTTCGCGGACCTGGGCCAGGATCGGCGTCCAGTACTCGGCTTGCGACTGGCGGCCGATGAACAGGCCGATATGGCCGCCCGGTGCGAGGTACCAGCGGACCAGCGAAGAGCCGACCGCGTGCTGCATGTTGCGGACCTGCTGCCACGGCGTGATGTCGTCCTGTTCGCCGCCGAGCAGGAACACCGGGCAGGTGATGCTGCGCAGGTTCACCGTCTGGCCCGCGACCTGCAGTTCGCCGGTGAACATCTCGTTGTTGACGAACAGGTGCTCCACCGCCCACAGGTACAGCTTGCCCGGCAGGTTGACCGGGTGGAGGTACCAGTCGTAGAAGTCATTGAAGTGGTCGAGGTACTCGCGGTCGTGCACATGGGTGTAGACCTTGAGGTGCTCGGCCACGTGGGTGACCGGGTGCATCGCGATGAACCCCATGACGAGGTTGATGCCGGGCACGATGCCGCCGTTGGCCTTGACCATGGCCTTGTACAGCGCTATGTTGCCGCGCGGGATCATGATGGGCATCAGCTTCTTGGCCGGGCCGTTCCCGGCGCTGGTGTCGATCGGCGCGCCGGCCACGATGAGCGTGTTGACCCGCCCGGGGTGCATGGCCGTCCATAGCGTGGCTTCCCAGCCGCCCTGGCAGTTGCCGACGATGTTGACCGTGCCCCCGGGCCCGGCGATGAGGTCCACCGCGCGGGTGATGAAGTCCAGGCGGTCGGTCTCGGTGGTGTCCTTGGCGGCCTTGGTGCAGCTCAGCCAGTCGAATGAGTAGATCCTGGTCATGCCCTGCTTGATGCAGAGCTGGATCTGGCTCTGGCCCTTTTTGTCGATGATGCACGAGGCGTGCCCGGCCAGCGGCGGGAACACCAGCGTGGGAACGACGTCATCGTCGCCGGTGCTGAAGTCACGCAGCAGCGCGAACGGCGAGGTGAGCACGACCTCATTGCGGCTGTGCCACGTCGGGGGCTTGCGGTTGGTGGTGTGGTGGGCCCACAGCGCCGTGTCCACCGGCACCGCTACGGCCTTGGCCATGACACGCGCACTCAGCGTGCTCGCGCCGAACGCTGCATGGGTCAGCTGCCTGAACATCTACATTCCATCTCCGAATCATTGATAACCCACTGGCTAATGCTTCCTCATCTGCCATCCACAGGGGGCAACTGCCAAGACCTGCGGATCAAGATCGTTCAGGCGGTTTCCGGCTGGGTTTCCCCGCCGGATCGTTCCCCGTGTTCGCCGTTGCTGAAGGTCGCTCCGGCGCGGACCAGGGCGGCGAGGCGGGGCGCGTTCACCGCGCGCCGGCGATCTCGTGCTGACCCGGTGAGCTTGACCGCCACGGCCAGCCCGGCCGCCCGCGAACAGCGCAGCCGGGCGCTCCACCCGCTCCACGAAACCGGCCCGGGTCACGTAACGCCTCCGCCGTGCTGGATGCCGGGCGCGTGCTGGTGCTGGAGCCGTCGGCTGGACCGGAAATGCAGGATCGGGTCGCCCGTTCCGCTCTGATCCCACCAGGTCCGGACGTCAGGACGGCGGGCGAACGGCACGGCTTCCCTTTCATGCTGGTAAGCAATAATCACATACTAACCGATCGGTCGGTAGGAAGCGACCGTAGAACTGCCTTGGCGTACAGTCAAGTTACTCGCGCAATGCGGCGGGCGAGCGTGAGCCTGCCGATCAATCGGTTGGAAAAAACGGAGCTTCCTGTGAGTGAACCACCTCGGATGCGCAGAGTCCGTTCCGGCGTGCCGGCCCTGCCGCCGCGGCCTGCCGCGGACGGCACGCGGGGCCGGATCCTGCTCGCCGGGCTGGGGCTGTTCGCCGAGCACGGGTTCCACGGCACCTCGATCCGTGACATCGCCGCCGAGGCAGCCGTTCAGTCCGCCTCGCTGTACGCCCACTTCCGGTCGAAAGAAGCAATCCTCGCCGAGCTGGCGGACGCGTACGCCGCACTGGCCCTGCGCATGGCCGGAGCCAGGCAGCAGTGACCCGCGCGGCGTGGCCAGGCCCCGGTAACGTTCACTGCCAAGGTGCTCCTCGACCTGGGCCGCCGACCTACGTGATGAAAAGCCAGGGCTAGGGAGCCGTCGGCGTGGCTTGTGTAAGCAGTCCGTCGACGAAGGCGCGGAGTCCCTGGGGGTAGGTATCTCGCGAGGCCAGCGCGGGCCATTGGTTGCCGAGGGCGGCCAGGCGCGGCAGGCGGGATGCGTCGAAGTTGCTGAAGTCGATGTCGCGCCAGGGTCGCTCGTCGTCGGTCCCCCGGCGGGCGGAGTGCGCGCGGACGAGGATCTCGCCGACGGTGTAGTACCAGATGCCGCGGAAGGCGTCGACGGCCTGTACGGGTGTGCACCCGTAGTCGATGGCTCCGGCCACGATGGTTTCGACCATCCACAGGGCAGGTTCGCCGAGGAGGCCGACGAAACCGTCGACTGTGAGGATCTCAGCGGCCCAGGGCCAGGCTGCGAGGGCGTCGTGCATCGCGGCGGCGGCAGCGATGATCCGGTCCCGTGGCTTGCTGGGCAGGTCGGGGCGCGGGATCTGCTCCACGTATTCATTGAGCAGAAGGAGCAGCAGGTCCTCCTTGTCTCGTACGTGGTGGTACAGGGTCGTCGCCCCCATGCCGATCTCCGCGGCCAGCCGGCGAATGGTCAGTTTCTCCCAGCCGTCCCGATCGATGAGCTGGCGGGCCGCAGCCAGGATCTGCGCACGTGAGGTCACCGGCGGCCGGCCGGTGCGGCCGCGCGGTGGGCTGGGTCGGGACACCGTCCCATCATGCTGTCCCGTCAGCCGCTTCGGCAAAACCGGGGTGGCTGTGGCCTCCATGTTTGCCAGCGGCTGGTCTCTATAGACTTTCGGAACATGTTCCGAAAGTCTATAGAGACCTTCGCCATCATCCTTCGCCGGAACCCGGCACGAGCGGATTCGCGGCAACGAGAACAGCGCAGAGGAGTGAGTTGCGGTGACAAGTAAGGATTCAGCATGCGCAAGATCGGCCATCGAGCCGGGTGCCCGGCCTGGTCTCACCCTCGCCGCGGTGGCCGTCGTGCAGTTCATGGTGTCGCTGGACCTGTCGGTGGTGAACGTCGGACTCCCGCGGATCGCTGGCGGCCTGGGCTTCAGCGCAGCGGGCGTGACCTGGGTGATCTACGCCTACGCCCTCACCTTCGGCGGGCTGCTCCTGCTGGGTGGCAAGGCCGCCGACCGGTACGGCCGCAAGCGGGTCCTGCTGCTCGGGCTCGGCCTGTTCGGCCTCGCCTCTCTCGCGGGCGGCCTCGCCCAGGAACCCGGCTATCTTGTCGCCGCCCGCGCAGCGCAGGGCATCGGGGCCGCCGCCCTGGCACCTGCCGCACTGGCCCTGCTGACCGCGACGTTCCCCGTGGGCCGGGCCCGCGTCCGGGCCTTCGGAGTCTGGAGTGCGATGAACGCCGCCGGCGGTGCCTTCGGCGTCCTGATCGGCGGCCTGCTCACCGAGTACGCCAGCTGGCGCTGGGTGATGTTCGTGAACGTGCCGATGGCCGCGTCCGCGCTGGCCCTGGCCTGGCGGGGTGTCCCCGCCGGCCCGCCCCCGGTTCGCAGCGGCCGCCCGGATGTCCTCGGTGCCGCCCTGGCCACAGCGGGCATGACCCTGCTGGTGTTCGGCGTCGTCCGCACCGACCAGTATTCGTGGACCTCGCCGGTTACCGTGACGACCCTGGCGGTCGCCGCCGCGCTGCTGGCCGCATTCATCTATGCCGAGCGGGCAACCGCCCGCGAACCGCTGATCCGGCTCGGCCTGCTGGCCAACCGCTCGGTCGCCGGCGCGAACGCCTACAACCTCCTGGTCGGTGCGGCCATGGCCTCGGCCTTCTACTTCGTGTCCTTCTACCTCCAACGAGTGCTCAGGACCGGGCCGGCGCTGACCGGGATCATGTTCCTGCCGTTCGCCCTCGGCGTGATCGCCGGTTCCGTGCTCGCCGTCAAACTCGGCTACCGCCTCGCTCCCCGCACCCTTCTGGTCATCGGCGGGCTGCTGACCGCGGCCGGGTTCGCCTGGTTCGGCCTGATCAGCCCTTACGGCGCATTCACCACCGACGTCCTGGGACCCTCGATCGTCGCCAGTGTCGGGTTCGGGCTCTGCCTGGGACCGGTCGTCTCCACCGCTACCGCCGGGGTCGCGCCCCACGAGACCGGCACCGCCTCAGGCCTGCTCAACAGCTCACGCCAGATCGGTGCCGCGGTCGGGCTCGCAGCCCTCGCCACCGTCGCGCAGCACCGCGCCGGCCAGACCGCCACGCCCGAGGCCCTCAACGACGGATACGCGTTCGGCCTGACGCTTAGTGCCGCGCTCCAGGTCGCCGCCGTCCTCATCGCTGTCACCGTCCTGCGCCGGACCAGCCCACCATCACGGGCCGGGCAGACCGATGACCGCGATCTGGTCCCCGCCGGGATTGACCAGCAAGCCCGCATCACTATCACCCGGCCGCGCCCGGTCTCAGCAGGCGCGGTTGACCTGAACGGAGCGCAGTCCGATGACCACGACACATCATGAGCGATCGGCTCGTCTATCAGCCACGTCTGCGACGCGCCGCCAGGGCGCGCGCCATCAGGAACGCCTTTCCTGGTCATCGCCGATGTCCTCGATCTCGAGCACCACGTCGACTACCAGCCAAGGATTCCCCGCCGCCGTGGCCTGTTCCAATAGGGACCGAACGGCCTGGGATTTCCCCGCCCCCGTAGCCCCAGCTTTGAAAATCGGTACCGGCGGTTAACGGAAAGGGCCGTCCGGAACGGGTCATCGCCATGCCCGGGCCCTCGCCGAATAGGTGCGATCAGCCGGGACGCGCCAGCCGGTGCATAACAATGCAGCCATACCGGCCGCAGCGGGGCCGCACCTGATAATCCCTGAGCATGCCCGGCGCCTGCCGTCGCGACGGACATGACGTGGGCCCGGCACACCAGGTGCCGGGCCCACGTTTATCCCTTGCAGGCCTAGCCTGCCTGTGGCTCAGACGGCGCGGACGCTGGTCGCCTGCAGGCCCTTCGGGCCCTGGGCTACCTCGAACTCCACGTGCTGGTTCTCTTCCAGGCTGCGGAAGCCGTAGCCGTCAATCTCGGAGTAGTGCACGAAGACGTCCGGTCCGTCGGTGCGGGAGATGAAGCCGTAGCCCTTCTCCGCGTTAAACCACTTGACGGTTCCCTGTGTCATGTCGCTCCTTACAGGGGCTGGATACGGGTCCGCGCGGTGCGGTACCCGGGCCGGTTCTCGACGCGACTTTCCCCAGATCCCTGAAGCGGCGCGCCCGCAACATCGTTCTCCGCGAGCGTGCAGGTGACACGAACACACAAGACAACTACGACCGACTAGGGCAACCTATCCGGTGCCCGGTTCATTCCCGCCCGCGCGCGGTTGCAAGCTGCGCCGTTAAACGAGTACTCCCGCGATCGAGACGGGCGGTGAAGCGGACGATGGTGTGGTGCCAGCCCGCCCGGTCGCCGTGCTGGCAAGGTGGGTGGAGTTCTTCTCCTATCAAGACCACCATACGATGCCCTCGGTCACCGTCGGTTACAGGAAAGTGTTCACTGTCCAGGCGCCAGCACCGGGCTGTTGTGATAGGCGGCGATCAGCCACTGACCGTCCCGCTTCTCGAAAACCCAGGTCGCGTTCACCTTGCCCGTGTCCGTGTCCGGAACCTCGGTCTCGCCGGCGAACAGGATGCCGGATTCGCTGACGACGATCGCGGCGTCCCTGCCGACGAAGCGGAGGCTGAGCTGCTTGTTGTAGGTCGAGCTGCCCTTGAGTGGCCCCTCGAAGGCCAGGGCCATGCTCTCGCGGACCACGTCACGGCTGTCGCGGAGCGAGCCGGTCATGATGGCGGTCGCGTCCGCGGTGTAGTTGGCGACCATAGCGTCGGCGTCGCCAGCCTCCCACGCCTTGTAGGAGTCAACCAGTACGGCCCGGAAGCACGGCCCGGTATTTCAGTACGTGATGCCGGGGAACTGCTCGCGGGCGTGCTCCAGTTGGCCGGCCCACTCGCGGGGCCAGCCGAAAGCGCGGGCGGCCTGGCCGCTCATGTCGGCGGCCGCGGCACCGCTGGTGAAGTGGACGTACTCGCCCCAGTTCATCCGCCGCGTGTAGGTGCCGCGGGAGTCGCGCGGGAAGTGCCGGGCCAGTTCGCGGAAGAACCTGTTCATGACCTCTGCCCGCCCGCAGTCCCGCCATAGCGGGTAGAACCAGTCGCGGAACCAGCGGGTCCCCCGACGAGGGAAATCGTCGGCGTTGCCGGTGAACCTGCGGTAGACGCCCTTGGCCTCGCGATCCATGCCCAGCGCCGTGTAGAGGTCATAGATGTAGAACTCGGCCCACTTGCTGTCGCCCCAGATCTCATACGCCGGTGAGCCGTGGACGCCGTTGTTGGCGCTCTCCACGGAATGCCCGATCTCATGAGCGGGCAGCTCGCGAGCGAGGGCGTTGCGCTCCCGCCAGGTGTCCAGCCCGCAGTCGCTGACGTTGTGGTAGTCGTGGACCGGGCTGACGTAGTAGCCCGCGTGGCCGCCGCCGTGCCGCCCGGCGTGGTGGATGGAGTAGATGCGCGGGTCGGGCCCGAACGCGTCGCCGTAGGTTGCCTTGGAGTACTGCCAGGTCACATTGATGAACCGGGGCAGCCACCGGACCTCAGCCCGGCGCACGTCGGGGTCCACGTATATCGCGCAGTGCTCGTCGCTGTGGTAAAGCCGGAGCAACTGGCGGTGGTCGAACCAGTGCTCCTGCCAGGTGGACGGCGGGTCAGCCAACTGACGCTCCGACTTTGCCTCCACCAGGTCCTCCCACCTCTCCCGCACTGCCCCGGCGGTTTTCGTTAAGCCCTCATCAACGCGATCGTATGGCCAGTGAGCTCGCTTGCCGTACCTCGGCATCTGCAATGGCGTAGTGGGCGTTCAGCCACGGTCGCGGCGCACTGACGTGTTGCGCGCGGATAACCGCCAGGAGACTTCGGGTAGGCGTTGCGGCCTGGCCGGGATGGCAGTGAGTCAGGTCGTTACGTTCGGAGGTCCAGGTGTCCGCCGGCCGGCGGAGCCTATGCGCCCGAGTGCGCGTCGTCGCCGTTGTGCTGGGCCACTGCGTCCGGCTGCAGCACCGAGACGGCGGCGGTCAGCTTGCCGTTGCCTACCTGTACGGGCAGCTGGGGGATCGGCGGGACCTCGGGTATCTCAAGCGGCGCTCCGCTCGTGATCTCGGCCTCGGCCGCGGCCACATCCTCATCGCCGAAGTCCGCGAGTGACGCCGAATCCTCCGCGGACTTCCTGTCGCCCGCAGGCGCCGACGGCGTGAACTTATCGAAGAAACGGAGCAGCTCGACCGGTACCGGCATGACCAGCGTGCTGTTCTTTTCCGCGGCGACCTCGACCACTGTCTGCAGCAGCCGCAGTTGCAGTGCGGCGGGGTCGCGGGCCATGACGTTGGCTGCCGCGGCGAGGCGCTTGGAGGCCTGGTACTCGCCGTCGGCGGTGATGATCCTGGCGCGGCGCTCCCGTTCCGCCTCGGCCTGCCGGGACATCGATCGCTTCATGCTGTCGGGCAGCGATACATCCTTGAGCTCCACTCGCTCGACCCGGATGCCCCACGGGCCCTCGGTCGGCTCGTCGATGATCCGGCGCAGCTCGCGGTTGACCGAGTCCCGCTCGGAGAGCAGCTGGTCCATCTCGGACTGGCCGATGATCGACCGGAGTGAGGTCTGCGCCTGCTGGGAGATGGCGTACATGTAATTCTGTACGTTGATCGTCGCCTTGATCGGGTCGACTACCCGGAAGTAGACCACGGCATCGACCCGGACAGTCACGTTGTCTCTGGTGATGCCTTCCTGAGCCGGGACGGCCATGGCGATGATCTGCATATTGACCTTCTGCATGCGGTCGCCGACCGGCCTGATTAGGGTCAGCCCGGCGCCACGCGTCCCCGGCACCACCCGTCCGAACCTGAAAATAATGCCCTGCTCGTACTGCTGCACGACCTTGAACGAGCGGCCGGCCGCGATGAGCCCGGCCACGACGAGTACCACCAGGATGACCACCAGGGCGACCATCACCAACACCTCTTCTTCGGTGGCGCCGTGGTAGCTGGCCGCCCCTCGGGGGCTAGTCCCGGTGCCGACCTTCAGCCTATCTATGCAACCAAGAACTAGCAAAATATTTCTAGAAACTGCGACCCGATTATTGAGGGTGACGATGCGCGGACAGGGATGGAAGCAGAGCCCCACGTTGGCGCGTTCGCACCAGGCGCTTATGGCGGGAGTCTTGTTCGAAGGTGACGATGAAGTATCCGGCCGTCTACCTGATGGGCGAGCACGCCAGGGGAGAGACCTCGGTCCCGCCACCGGATGGCCGAACCAGCGCCAGCAGCAGGCGCTTCCTGGTCGTGCCGGCCCCCGTAGGTTTAGCTTGAGCCCGATCCCGCCCGGGGCCGGCGAGAGTCATGATTCCGGCGGCCATCTTTGATCGACCGCGCGGCGTCGAAGTGCTCGGCGAAGGTCTGCTCGCCGTCGTTATGCTCCACGAGGGTCTGCGATCCATCGGTATGTTTCACGATGGTCCGCGTCCCGTCGTCCATGACATCTTGCCGGCTGCGGATAGTCGGCCGGGAAAAGCGTGACCTGTTGCGAATCAGCGCGGGCAGCAGGATCCCGATAATGCCTGCGAGCATCAGGATTACACCCACCGCATGCAGATCGAGGTCGCCTATATGCCCGCCCTTCAGGGCGAACGTGAGGATTGCCCCGAAAACGATAAGGGCAATACCGGCTGCGATGGACATGCTGCGTCACCCTTTCGGGGGCTGGATCGTGAGTTCGTGGAGTGAGCCGGCTGGTCTTGCCCGCGGCCGTCAGGCACGTCTTGATGCCGTCGGCGGCAGGCGGTGCGGCGCCTGGGTGTTCACCGGTGCGCCCACCCGCGCGACCGGCCGCGGCTGCGGCTGCTGCCGGCGCTGCGGCTGGTGACCAGGTGGTAGGCCAGCAGCAGGATCGCCGCGCCCGCGATGGCGGTGAGCCAGGTGGAGATGTTGAAGAACCCGTGCAGGGTGACCACGTGGAACAACTTCGTGGCCAGCCAGCCCCCGAGCAGCGCCCCGGCGATGCCGATCACGCACGTGAGGATGAGGCCCTGTGATCTCCTGCCGGGGATCACCACATTGGCGAGCAGGCCCGCGCCCAGGCCGAGAACGATCCACGCGATAATACCCATAACCGGACTCCTGTGCTTCTATGAGCTGATGACCGGTTTGGTGCCGGATCGTGGCCGGGGGGACTGGCCCCGCCGTGGCTTCGCGATACCTTGCCGTCTTTCTTGTCACCTTTCAGTTAAGCCGGGAATCCCGGCGGCGGAAAGAGCCGGAAACCGCAAACGTCATCACGCAGACCGATTACTAGCCATCTGTGCCGCTCGGCTACCTAACGGCCGCACGGATCGCAGCCGCGCCAGGACGTGTAGCATAACTGGCAGTTGCTCCGGACCCCGGCAGCCGCACCCGCGATATTCGCGAGTGGATGGCAGCGGCCCGGATTTTTTATTTCCCGGACAGGGTCGGCGCCAGTGCGGTGCACAGGCGCAGATCGGCCAGCAGTTCGGCCCCTTCCAGATGCACGTCTCACGGCTGATCGCCCGCACGCTCGCGCTATCTCCGCCCGCGTCGGCTCGACCGGCAGGACCGCTCGGTCATCGCCGCCGCCCCGAGTCAGGAAATGATGATGAAATCTGCGACAAGTCCGCCGCCACGGCCGCCGCGTGGACCTGTCCCCGAACCATCGGGAGCTTTCGTGGCCGAAGCTCTCGGCGAGGAACCTGGCCAGCGCGGAAACAAGTGGTGGACCCTGGTCGCGGTGTGCCTGGGCACCTTCATGCTGCTGCTCGATATCACGATCGTGAACGTGGCCCTGCCGGATATCCAGCGGGCGCTGAATTCGAGTTTCTCCGACCTGCAGTGGATTGTTGACGCCTATGCGCTGACCCTGGCGGCGTTCCTGCTGACGGCGGGCAGCCTGGCCGACATGTACGGCCGCCGCCTGCTGTACCTGGTCGGCCTGGCGGTTTTCACCTTCGCGTCGGTACTGTGCGGCTTTGCCGTCCGCACGGTGATGCTGCAGTTGTCCCGCGCCTTGCAGGGAGTCGGCGGGGCGATCATGTTCGCGGTATCGCTGGCCCTGCTGGCGGACTCCTTCCGCGGCAAGGACCGCGGCGTCGCGTTCGGGGCCTGGGGAGCGGTGACCGGCCTGGCGGTGGCCATCGGCCCGCTGCTCGGCGGGGTGCTGACCTCCGGTCTGTCCTGGCGGTGGATCTTCTTCGTGAACGCGCCGGTCGGCATCGCGGCCGTCATCATCGCGCTAGCCAAGGTGGCCGAGTCGCGCGCGGCGCAGGCCAGCCGGCCCGACTGGCTCGGCTTCTCGCTCTTCACGGTGGCGCTGTCGAGCCTGGTCTACGGGCTCATCGAGTCGAACCAGCGCTCCTTCACCGGCGGCCTGGTCCTTGGCTGCCTGGCCGTGGCGGCCATGCTGCTCGCCGTCTTCGTCATCGTGGAGCTGCGCAGTGCGCAGCCGATGTTCGACGTGTTGCTGTTCAAGCTGCCGACCTTCAGCGGCGGTTCGATTGCGGCGTTCGGGCTCAGCGCCTCGATTTTCTCGATGCTGCTCTATCTCGTGCTGTACCTGCAGGACATTCTCGGCTACTCGCCGCTGGCCACCGGCGTGCGGCTGATGGTGATCTCCGGCGGCATCCTGGTCACCTCCACCGTGGCCGGCAGGCTTACCTCGCACGTGCCGGTCCGGCTGCTCATCGGGCCCGGCCTGATCGTCATCGGCGTAGGGCTGCTGCTGATGCGCGGGCTCAACGCGGGCTCGGCCTGGACCCATCTCATCCCGGGAATGATCGTGGGCGGCGTCGGCATCGGCATCGTCAATCCGCCGCTGGCCTCCACCGCCGTCGGCGTAGTGCCACCGCAGCGAGCCGGTATGGCCTCGGGCATCAACTCCACCTTCCGCCAGGTCGGGATCGCAACCGGAATCGCCTTGCTGGGGACGCTGTTCGCGAACAACGTGAAGGACGAGGTGCTGGCCCGGATAGCCGCGGTGCCCGGACTGTCCCGCAGCGGCCCGCAGATCGCCACGGCGGTGCAGTCCGGGGAGATCCGGAACGTGATCGCCCGGCTGCCCGAGCATGCCAGGCTGGCCGTGGGAACGATCACCCGGGCCGCCTTCACCACGGGCCTGAACCGCATTCTGCTGGTTGCGGCGGTCATCGCGCTGGTATCGGGAGTGGTATCCCTGGCCGCTATCCGCGGCAGGGACTTCGCGCAGCAACAGCGGCCCGGCTCGCCGGGCTGACCACAAAGATCGAAGATCAGGCGCCGAACGAGCCAGGGGTGACGGTCTTTCCGCAGCTGACTCCTTGCCGCGGACCATCCGCCTCAGACGTCTATGCGCGGGACTGGTCGCTCTGCCGGCCAGCGTTGCGCGGGCTGCTGCGGATCAGCGCCGGTGCGTGCCGCCATGTGAGGCAGGCGATCGCGCCGAGGGGGATGGGGGGCAGGTAGGTGACGGCCCGGTAGAGCAGCACGGCAGCGGTCACCTGCGCGCTGGCCCGATGGCCGGCGGCGGCGACCAGGGTGCCGATCAGTCCGAGTTCGGTGATTCCCAGGCCGCCGGGGGTGACGGGCAGCACTGTCAGCAGCCGGACGAACGCGAAGGCGGCGAGGGAGGTCTGCCAGGGCACCTGGGCCTGGGACAGGCCCAGGCCGCGCAGGCAGGCCAGCAGGACGAGCCACAAGGTCAGATTGCTCGCCGCCGTGGCGGCGGTGATCCGCCAGCCGCGGGCGGCGATCAGGGCGCCGGTCCGGCCGCGGAAGCCAGGCAGCCATCCGGCGACGTCAGGGGGCACCGGCCGGCGTGCGAGCCTGCAGGCGACAGCGACCATGCGCTGCAGCGAACGCCCGGCGCGGAGCGCGAATGACTCGCTGCGCAGCAGGAGGCCGAGCCCGGCGGCCGCGGCGGCGAGCAGGGCCAGGCTCGCTCCTGCGGCGACGATCAGCCCGGCGCCGGGCCTGCGGCTGTCATCAGGACCAGCAGGGCTAGGACGGGCAGGCCCAGGCGGGCGAAGACGTTCCAGATTCCCGACACCATGGTGTAGAGCACGTAGTCCGCTGTGCCGATGCCCCAGCTCGAGAGCATCGCCCAGCTGACCCCCATGGCGAGGACCCCGCCGGCCGGCATGGTGTTCGCCACCGCGGTTGAGCCGAGATTGACCACCGCCGCCTCGCGCGGCCGTATCGACGGCAGGACCGAGCAGATCATTATCCAGGTAGAGGCCATGCTGGCGGCGGCGGCGGTGCCGACGAGCAGGGCCTGCGGCCACGTCATCGCGTCCATGCTGGACAGCACACTGCGGTAGGACGCGAACCGCGGCAGCGCGAACCCGAATATGGCCGCGACGATAACCACCGATACCGCGGTGCGGACAAATTCCCGGCCGGGCCGTGACCGGGTAATCGCTGGGGGAATGGTACCGCGGTCAGGGCCGGTCCTCGGGGCGGCGAGCCGCTCCGGGGACGGAACCGTAACCGATGGCGATCCAGCGATGACCGTCATCGGATCCGGTCACCGGCGGCGGGCAGCGGCGACAGCCGGCTGGCCGCCGCCCGCCCGGTACGCTGTCCCCCGGGCTGCAGAACCAGCTCTGGTTCGCCCCGGCCGGGGCAGCGGCGGCGGCTGTCAAGGCGGGCGAGGGTAGGCCAGCGCACCTTGGTGGCCCAGCCGAGGCGCTCGAAGATGCGGATCACGGCGGCGGAGATGTCGACCTGGCCGCGGTCCGCGCCGTGCCGGGCGCAGGCCGGATCGGAATGGTGCATGTTATGCCAGCTCTCGCCGAACGAGAGCAGGGCAAGAGGCCACAGGTTGGTGGCGCGGTCGTAACGGCGGGTGGCAAACGGGCGGCTGCCGAACACGTGGCACAGCGAGTTGACGCTCCAGGTGACGTGCTGCAGCACGGCGACGCGCACCAGCCCTGCCCACAGCAGCGCGGCCAGGGCGGTACGCCAGGTCCCGCCGATCAGCCACCCAGCCGCGAACGGCAGGGCGAGGGAAAGCGCGCACAGGGCGGGGAACGCGGCTGAAACGGCCCGCATGGCCGGATCGGCCACCATGTCCGGTGCGTACCGCACGGGCGGGGTCGGGTCGTCGCGCAGCAGCCAGCCCATGTGGGCGTGCACGAGGCCGCGGAGTTGCCCGGCCACGCTGCTGCCGTAACGGTAGGGAGAATGCGGGTCACCGGGCCGGTCGGAGAAGGCGTGGTGGCGGCGGTGGATGGCGACCCAGCCGATGACCTCACCTTCGAAGCTCATCGACCCTGCGATCGCCAGCGCGACCCGCAGCGCAGGGACCGCGGTGAAGCTGCGATGAGTCAGCAGGCGGTGAAAGCCCACCGTCACCCCTAGCCCGATGATCACGTAGAAGGCCAGCGCGAGCAGGACATCGGCGAGATTCAGGCCGTGGCCCCAGGCCAGCCACGCCGCCGCGGCCAGCCCGGCGAACGGTACGACAACAAACGCCGTCGGCACGCCAGCCCGGGCCCAGCCCTGGACGGTGCCCGGCGGCCGGCCGCTCACAGCAAACGGCGTCCTCCCGTCATAATCATCCGCCGTAAGCCGAGTTGGCATCCTGGTTGTTCCGTTTGCTCTCACCGCCGCGGCCTGCGCGTTCACCGGTGCGCCCGGCTGCGTGACCGCTGGCGGCACCTGCCGGGGATCGCCATGTTAGCGAGCACGCCCGCGTCTGGGCCCAGAACGATCCACGCGATGGCATCCATAACCGGGCTCCTGTACTTCGATGAGCTGGTGACCGGTTTAGTGCCGGATCGCGGCCGGGAGCTTGCCGGGCCACGGCGTCGCGATACCTTGCCGCCTGACTGTTATTTCCCAGCTAACCCGCGCCACCCCATCGCGGAAATAGGCAGAAACCGCAAACATCATCACGCTGGCCGATCGCCGCTCGGCTGCGGTCCAGGAATAACGGCTGCACCCGGGCGCCTGTCCCGGTGTGATCGGCTACGTGACCGCGCTTTTCCGACTTGCGGCATGAAGGATGGCGCAGCTATTTTTCGACGGACCGCCATCCCGGAAATGGTGCCGCGCCGACATACTTTAAATGGCTGCCGCCTGAAGTATCATGATGATCCCGCGCCTGCAGGTGTGGCGAAGAGCCGGCCTTTGGCGGCCGGGCTGCCAGGGTCAGACGAGACGCTGGTGGACGTAGCACCATCTCCACCGCGGTCCCGGCTCTAGGCCGGCGGCCAGCGGATGGTCGGTTTCCTCGTAGTGCGCCCTGGCATGCTGGCTGGGCGAGTCGTCAGAGCAGGCTACCCAGCCGCAGGTCAGGCAGACCGCGAGGGACGCCCGGCGGTCTGTGCGGTCCCGGCAGTCCCGGCAGTCATCCGACAGGGCCGTGACTGGCTGGAGCCCGTCGAGGTGCTCACAGCGCGGCGTTGAGCCGTTCAGGCTGATGGCCGGCGCGCCTAGGGCCATGTTGTGGGCGGGGATCATGGCTGCCCCCTTATCGTGATAGAGACGCCGGGGGGCCCGGCTGGTTTCATTGGCAAGTCAACCCCGATAGCGGCGCGACGGAAACGCGCAACCTGAGCAGGGCCTATCACCAGAACCGATTAGCTGGCAGTCGCAGGCGGCCCAAGCCGGTTACGCTCTCCAAGAGCCCAGGGCGCGCAAGTAGGCTTGCGGGCAGGGTTTCCAAGTTCCAGGGAGTACATGGATGGGCCGGACACGGACTTGGCGGCGGGTGTGGAGCTACGCCAGCTTCGCTACTTCGTAACGCTAGCCGAGGAGCTTCATTTCGGCCGGGCTGCGGAGCGGGAGCACATCGTGCAGTCGGCGCTGAGCCAGCAGGTCCAGCGGCTGGAACGTGAGCTGGGGGTCCGCCTGCTGGAACGCAGCACGCACCATGTTTCCCTGACCGCTGCCGGAGTGATGTTCCTGGTCGAGGCCCGGCAGATCCTGGCGCACGTAGACCGCGCCGCGCGGGTGGCCCGGAGCGCGGTGGGCGCGGCCGCGACGTTGCGGGTCGGGATCATCGATTCCAGCTATGACTCGATGCCGCAGATCCTGCACGAGGTTCAGGCCCGCTACCCCGGCCTGGTGATCCACCAGGTCGAGGCCAGTGTGCCCGGGCAGTACCAGCAGTTGATCGACGGCCGGCTGGATGTAGGTGTCGGCCGGGCCGAGCTGGCTCCGCCGCAGATCGCATCGCTGCTGTTCCGCCAGGACCCGCTCGGGGTCCTGGTATCAGCCGGTCACCGGTTCGCCGGGCTGGAGGGCGTGCCAGTCTCAGACCTGGCTGAGGAACCGCTGCTGCTCGCCGAGGAAGTGCGGGCTCCGGAATTCAATCAGTTCACCGTCGAGATGTGCCGGTCGGCCGGCTTCACCCCCACCGTGTACGGGGGGACCGTGGAGAGCATCCGGGCGGCCGCCGATCTCGTCGCCCAGGGACGGTGCCTGTACTGCGTGCCTTCCTCCTGCATCTCTGCGCTCCCCGGAACCACCTGGCGGCCGCTGACCGAACCGGCCTCCTACTACCCATGGTCGGTCCTGTGGCGCGCCGCCGACGACTCCGGCCACGTACGCGCCGTCGTCAGCTGCGCGCAGGCGATGTCAAAGCGGCTCGGCTGGCTCACCACCGTCACCGCCGACCAGGCGACGCAATAAGAAATCGCGCCAGGCCGGGCCGTCGCGGCACCGCCCGGGTGTCTTTGCGCCCGGAGCCAGGGCAGATCGCTCCAGGGCGCCGCGCGAGCCTGGTCGATGCTGTGCTGGATCTTCCCGAGGTGCAGGAAAGCGCCCGCGTGGAGGCGGCATTCCGGCTCGGCGATAGCGAGTCACTGCACCAGCTTGAGGAACGCTGCGAGGACGTCAGTACCCGCCCGGCTGGCTGGAGCGCGCTCCCCGATGCGAACCTTCCGTCCAGCCGCGCCGGGCACCGCTTATGCCGGCTGTCCTTTCACGGTCACCTGCGCGCCGGCGGCATCGGGGACAAGAGCGGCGCCGAACAGCTGGCCAGCAGTCCACGCGCCGGGCTTGACTCCGGCTAGAACGCGCTGGGTTGTTTCGGCGGCGATGGCGGCCGTCGCGCGGACGCCTTCACCGACGCGAAGTTCGGCGGTGACGGTGTGCCCGTCGGGCCCGGTGACCTCGGCCCAGGTCCAGGAGTCGGTTCCGCCACCGTGCGCCGCCGGGTTCGCGATGTAGGCCACCACGTTGGCGGCGCCGCTGGCCAGCCTGGCCGTCTCGAGGTCACCGACCGGCCCGGGCAGCATCTGCCGCTGGGCGCCGCCGAAGGTCAAGACCGTGGCGCCGCTGCCGAGGGCCTCCCGGACCACCTGCCCATCCCGGTAGGTGATGGTGACGCCGTGAGACAGGGATTCCTGGATCGTCTGGCGCACGCCGTCGCTTTGGCGGGTCACCTGCGCGGCGGCTGCGACACGCACGAGGTCCGGCACCGCGCCCATCTGCTCGACCAGGCGCAGGACCAGTGTTTCCGTCGCGGCCGGCCCGAACCCGGCCCCGGTGACCAGCGTGACCGCGTGCGCGCGTGCTTGCTCGTCGCGGTCGAGCAGCCCCCGCACCGCCGGCCATTCGTTCGCTATGTCCACGTAGGGCACTCCGGCGGCGAGGCAGGCATCGATCACCGGGCCGGCCTGCCGGGCGAACGGCCCGATCGTGGACAGGACCACGCCGACGCCGGCCATCGCCTCGGCCAGCGACGCCGCGTCGCTCACGTCGACGGTGCGCACGTCCGTCGTCGCGCCATCGGCGGCCAGAGTCCGGGCGAGGTCCTCCAGCGGGCCGCGGCGGCGTCCGGCCAGCCGGACGGACAGGCCGCGGGCGGCCAACTCGGCCGCGATGAGCCGGCCGCTGTTTCCCGCCGCCCCGAGCAGCAGGACATCGCTGGCCACCTGACCGTCATTGACCAGGCTGGTCTCGGATGTCGTCATCACAGCACACTCCTTGCGAGGTAGGACAGGTAACACGATCGGGGTCGTCATGCATCGGCCGGCAGTCCGAGCCGGACCTTCGCGAGCAGTTCCCGGAACCGCCCTGGCTCATCGAGCTGGGGCATGTGCGCGGAGTGCTCGAACCACACGAACTGCTTGCTTGGTGCCTTGAGCAACTCGGCGTAGCGCTCCGCGGCGGAGGCGGGCGCGATCTGATCGTGCCGGCCCTGGACCATCACGATGGGGCAGTCCAGGCTGGGAAGCGTGTCCGTCAGGTCAAGCGTCTCCAGCTCCGGCAGCACCGCGGCTTGCGTCGCCGTGATCCCCCGGATGGCACGGACGGCGTCCGCGAGCGAGTAGTCGGGGGAACGAAGCAGGCTGGCCAGCAGGCCGCGGGCCATCGAGTTGTGGGTCTGACCGATGCGGACCCCGCCGAAATTGGCCACCCACCGCGCCCGGGTCGAGAACCCTTCGGGCGTGAGGTGGGGTGGGGGCCCGATCCTTTTGAGCTGCCGAACGGCCCGGCGGTTCCGCCTGGCCCGCGCGGTTGCGAGCGCGAACTCGTAGGCGTTCTTTCCTGCGGCGGCGCCGTCGACGTCCATGCTCACCGCGACGAGCGTTGCCACCAGGTCCGGCCGCCGCGCGGCGGCTCGCGCCGCGATCATCGCGCCCAACGAGAACCCGGCCACGACCGCGGGCGAATCGAAGCGATCGCACAGCATCGCCAGCAGCCGCTCGGTGTCGCTGACCATCGTCGCGATGCTCAGGTCGCGTCTCGCGTCCGCGGACCGCAGCGAGCGGCCGCAACCGCGCTGGTCCCAGTAGATGACCGTGAAGTCATCCTCGAGCGACAGCAGTCGCTCGAACGTCCGGACCTCGCTGAGCATCGGCAGGCCAGGGCCCTGCTGAACGAGCAGCAGGAGCGGGTTGCGGGCGTTCGCCGCCCGGATGCGGATCCACTGCGTGCTCTCGCCGAGCCGCACCGGCTCGCGCAGATCGATGTCCACGTCGTCTCCTCCGGTCTCAGCTGTCCAGCAGCCGCTGGGCGGCTGCCGGGTCGTGGGCGGGCAGCACGACCAGGCCCGGCTGCTGCCTGGCCAGCGCGAGAACCTTGCGCGAGCTCTCCGCGAGCCGGCGCCGGTTGCCCACGCCGGGAAGCTGACCGCGCTGGAGGATCTCTGCCCCGTAGGTGAGGTCACCGGCCAGCAGCAGCGGCGGCCTGGCCGCGCGGCGGACCAGCAGCGACACCGAGCCTGCCGTGTGACCGGGGGTGGGCAGCAGCATCAGCGACCCATCGCCCATCACGTCCAGCGACTCGGTAAAGGGCGCCAGGCCGGGATCATCGGCGGGCTCCGGGTTGACCTGGTGCCATTTCAGTCCCGGCAGCTGGATGTGGCTGTCCAGGAAGCCGCGCAGCTCCGGGGCCGGCTTGGCCAGCTCGGCCCATTCGGCGGCCGACACCAGCAGCTCCGAGCCGGTCAGCTCGCGCAGCCCGCCGATGTGGTCCTGGTGCAGGTGGGACACGATCGCGGTGTCCACGTCGGCGGGGACATACCCGAGCGCGGCGAGCTGCGCGGTGAGCGTGTCGCCCTCTGCGATGTCGAAGCGGGCGAGCCGGTGATACAGGTAGCCGGTGACACCGCGGGGGAAGTAGCTGCTATCGGTGACCGAGGCCCGGTCTTGCCCGGTGTCGAACAGGATCAGCCCCTTGGCGTGCTCGATGACGTAGACGTTGACCGGCCGTGGCGGTGTCCACCGCCGGGAGGTCAGCAGCCACCAGTACAGCGGTTTGCGGCTGCCGTAAGGGTGTTCGGGGCGGATCCGCACGGTGCCGGTGCTGATCACCGATACTGCCTTCACCGGCCCCGGCGATCCGGGCTCGGTCCGGGACATCGCGGTCAAAGCGTTCATGACACCCAGGCTGCCGCCGCCTCACGGCCGCGTCATTGACCTCAGTCGCGCGTCAGGTAACTAAAGTCACAGGCCGGCGGGGCCGCCGGATTCGCCGTACAGCCGGGCCGGGTCGAGGATCACAACGCTGTCCGCCGCGGTGGCCACGATCCCGGCGACACGCAGATCACGCAGCGCCCGGGCGACCACCTCGCGGACCGATCCGGTGGCATCCGCCAGCTCCTGCTGTGACACGCCGGCCACCAGGCGGCCACCAGGGCGCTGCCGGTCGGAGGCGAGATCGAGCAGGTGAGCGGCCACACGCTGGCGCACGGAGCCGAACGCGTTGACCGCGGTCTGCTCCAGCACCTCATACAGGCGCCGGTTCAGCTCCTCGGCGATGGCCCAGGAGACCCGGGGATCGCGCCGCGCCGTCTCGGTCAGCGTCCGCGCGCTGATCCGGAACACGCTCGATGGCTCCACCGTCTGGACGCTGGTGCCGGCCGGCCCGCCCACCAGCACCGCGATCCCCAGCGCATCACCGGGCCTGGCATAGCGGACGGTGACCTGCCGCCCTCCCGGCGAGCTCAGGTACACCCGGATCAGGCCCCGGACCACCAGCGCCGCCCGCGGGTCAGACCCGGCCCGGTACACTGTCGTACCCGCCGGGTAGTCGGCACGCTCCCCTTCAGCCCGCAGCCTGCTAGCCAGCTCCGCCGGCAGCTCCGCGAGGAAGCTCCGCGCCAGGGCGTCATCTACATCCCGGTCGACCACGCCTACGACGTTAGGCCGGATTGGGACAGCGCAACAGGAAAGGCCTGATCTGGGTATCCGTGATGGGTGGTTCTCTTGGTCACTCAGCCATGGTTCCTGATCCGAGGTCGTTGAGGGCCTGGGTGGCCTGGGCGATGGTGTAGGCGACGGCTTGGTCCCAGTCCATATCCGCCCCGCGGGCGCGCAGTTCCCGCACGCGTTCATCCCCCAGAGCTATCGGCGCGATCATGCTCGGCGGCGCGACCACGTTGGTTTCTGCGGCGCCCTGAATGGTCGCGGCGGAAGCGGGTCGGGCGGTGGCGAGCGCGCCCGCGATCATGTGGAGGACGAGGCCCATCCGGAGGCGGTCACCGCCCCACCGGAGGTCGCGAATGGTTCGGCGGCCGAGCTCGAGCGTGGCGGCCCGGTCGTTGATGCGATAGGCGATCCCGGTCGCCCACAGCAGGCCGAGGGAGTTCTGGTAGCCGAGCGCGGTGCTGAGCTCGAAGCTCTCGCGCAGGTTGGCACGGGATTGGCCGGGGTCGGTGTCGGCGACGGCCAGGCCCACGGCGAGCAAGCCGCTCGCGATGAGGGCCGGGGCGCGGATCTGGCGGGCGAGCGCGAGTGCTTCGCTGGCCAGCGGCACCGCGCCGGGCGCGTCGCCGACAAATACGCGATCGGCTACGGCGATGGTGAGCTCAATGGAGGCGTCCGCGAGGTCGCCGCCGGCCCGCGCGAGACCAGCCGCCTGTTCGGCTAGGCGGCCGGCCTCTTCGAACGCGCCGGTAGTGTTCGCGATGTTCGAGCGGGCGGCGCAGAGGGTCTCCTCGACCCGCCAGTCCGGGGTATCTCGGCCCGCGTTGGCGTCTGCCGCCCGGCGGCAGAGCTCCTCGGCGCCGGTCACATCCGCGCGAAACGACGCGAGCACGGCGCTGACCGCAAGGGCGAGTGGGTAACCCGGGTGCTCAGTCGCGCCGGGCAGCTCGAGGGCCGCCGCGCCAGGAAGCAGCAACGGATAACTGCTCCAGACCTCGCAGGGCGCGAAGCCGGCCAGGATCGCGAACGCCGTGTCGACGTTGCCGGTGTCGACCGCCCACGACCACGCCGCGAGCAGGTTGTCCTGCTCGGCGCTGAGCCTGACAGCCCAGAACACCTCGCCCCGGTCGCGGTCATGTTCCCGGACCTGTCTGGGGAAGCCCGCGTAGTAGCCGGCGTGGCGGGCCCGCCACCGCTCGGTCTCGCCGGCCCGGTCGAGGCGTTCCTCGCCGTACTGACGGATCGTCTCAAGCAACCGGTAGCGGCTCTCGGGCCCGGATTCCTCGGCCACCACCAGCGAACGCGCCACCAGGCTCGCCAGCAGCTCGAACACCACGCCGGGATCGATACCCTCACCGCTGCAGACCGTCTCGACGGCCTGCAGGGTGCAGCCGCCAGCGAACACCGCCAGCCGGCCCAGCAGCCGCTGCTCGAGCTCGGTGAGCAACTCGAAGGACCAGTCAATCGCGGCCCGCAGCGTCTGGTGACGTTCCACCGCGCCCCGCCGGCCGCCCGCGAGCACCGCGAAACGCCGGTCCAGGCGCCGGGCCAGCTCGGCCGGGGTCATCGCGGGCACTCGCGCCGCCGCTAGTTCGATGGCCAGCGCCACCCCATCCAGGCGCCGGACCACCGCGGCGACCGCCGCCGCGTTCTCGGCGGTCACCTTGAAATCGGGCTTGACCGCGACCGCGCGTTCCGCGAACAGGCGCACCGCCTCCGCGTCGGTGATCGTCTCCAGATCGGCATCGGCGCCCGGCGCCGCGAACGGCGGCACCGGAACCAGCCGCTCCCCGTCGATCCCGAGGCCCTCGCGGCTGGTCGCCAGGATCACCAGCCGGGCACACGACCGCTCAAGGACCATGGCCAGCGCTGCGGCTCCAGCGAGCAGATGCTCACAGTTATCGAGCACCAGCAGCAACTCCTTGTTGCGCAAGAACTCGACCAAGGCATCGCGGGTGCTCTGGCCGCCCCTGGCGGTCACCGAGAACACCGCGGCGACGGCATCGTCCACGCCGGCGGCATCGCGGATCGGTGCCAGCTCACACAGCCACGCGCCGTCACCGAACCGCGGCAGCACCTGCTCGGCGACCTGCAACGCCAGACGGGTCTTACCCACCCCGCCCACACCGATCAGGGTCACCACCCGCGCCTCGCCCAGCGCGGCCGCGGTTTGCCTGAGTTCGCGGGCGCGGCCGATGAACGAGCTCACCTGCAACGGCAGATTCCCCGGAAACGCATCCAGCGTCCGCAGCGCGGGAAACGCGCCCGGCAAGTCCGGGTGGACGAGCTGGAAGATGTGCATTCGGCCGGCCAGGTCGCGCAGGCGGTGCTCGCCCAGGTCCAGCAGGGTGGCGCCGTCGGGGAGCTGCGACCGCACCAGGGCCTCGGTCGCGTCCGACATCAAGATCTGGCCGCCATGGGCGGCCGCCATCAGCCGCGCGCAGCGGCTCAGCGGCCGGTTGACATACTGGCCGTCGCGGAGCACTGCCTGTCCGTGGCGCAGCACGGCCTCATCGGTGTGCAGGCCGATCCGGACCTTCAATACCCCGGTCTCGGCCGGCCACGGCGCCGCCATCAGGGCCCGCTGCGCCTCCAGCGCTGCCCGTACCGCCCCTGCCGCCGAGGAGAATGCGACCGCCATCCCGTCGCCCATCGTCGAGAACACCACCCCGCCGTGGTGCCCGAACGCGGCGTGGAGTGTCTCGTTATGCAGGACCAGGGACTGTGCCATGGCCTCCGGCTCGGTCTCCCACAGCCGCGTGGAACCCTCGATGTCGGTGAAAGCAAAGGTCACCGTCCCGTCCGGCAGCTCCGGCTCCCCGGGCTCGCCCGGGGAGGCCGGTGACCGGCGCGGCGCCGCGGTGCCTTCCGCCGCGCTGCGAAAGCTCTCGCTCAGGACAACAGCCAGGTCGTCGGCCAGCAGCCGCTCCAGCTCCCTCGGCGTAGCGAAGGTCCGGTACGACGTGGTGCCGGCCGCGCGGATGCTGTCAATCATCGTCGTCAGGCGTGGCTCTTGGTCGGGAGCAGGACGCTTCAGGTACAACAGCATGGGCTTGCCCGCGGCCAGGCGGTACTCGTCTTCCAGGCCCGAGATGTCCATCCCCGGGGCGACCCAGCCATACCGCTGCCAGTAGATACCCACGAACACCTGGCTTTGCTCCAGGTAGGCTCGGTACATGCTGCGCGGCGGGTGCGGGCGGGCACCCGACTCATACCACACCGGCACTAGGCGCAGCTGCTGGATGGCCCGCCGGGCGGCCACCCGCTCACCGGCCAGCTCTTCCAGGGTCGAGGAGATAAAGACCCGGATCCGTTGGTCCGGCGTGAGGATAACACCTGGTCCGGCCGGTGGCGGCTCGTGGCTCCCCGGGGACCTCGCACCAGTGCCCTGCGTGTCCCCATGCTCGCGCCCAGTCCCACCGCCGGCCCCCACAAAGGAACCGTGCGCCAGTATCCGGCTGATGTCAACCGCCATCCCTCGCCCAGGGACTTCGTGGTGATGTTCGCCTCTGGCGTCACACCGCCTCGACCTGAGCTGTCAGGTCCAAGGCCATCCGCCCCAGCGTCGCTGACACCGCCGCGGCCACGTCTTCTCCCTCGGGCGGATGGAGGTCGGCGGCGAAGACGGCCAGTTCGTCGAGGCGCTCGGCGAAGCGGAGCCACGCCGACCGGCGGTGAGGGAGCAGGAAGCTAGCCCGGTAGGGGAGCTGGAAGTTGGCTCCCGCCGTGACACCGGGGTGATCGGGTCCTACCGGCAGGCGGGCAAGCAGGAGACCAAGCGGCTTGATGGCCTGGAACATCAGGCCAACGGCGGTATGGGCTAGGACCTGGCGCTGCCCGGGCGTCTCGTGGCCGAAGGCAAAGTAGCGCGCGATCATCTGCAGCACGAGCTCATACACGGCGTTGAAGAGGTCGGAGCACCCGCCGGTGGCAGGGTCGGTGATAAAGACAGCCGGCTCGATCCCCTCCACCCCTCTCATCCCAGCAGCCACGACCGGGTGGGCCGGTTCGAAGCCCGGATCGGTCTTGCGCATCACCAGGTAGTCCTCAAGTACCCCGAGGAAGCGGCCGTAATGGGCGGCCGCCCAATCCCCGGTAGCCCCCTCTCCCTGCTCCACGATGCGTTCCAGCGCCCGGTTGGCGCCCTCAAGTCCTGTGATGGGCTCCAGGTCAGGCCAGCCGAAGGCGGCCTCGTCGGCCTGCTGGAACGCCGGCCCGATGAACAGCCGGTCCTCGCCCAGTTTGTCAGCCAGGCGGGCGAAGCCCTTTTCGATGGAACGGTACAAGTGGCCCTGCGTGGCGAAGTCCTGGCCCCGCGGCACGACCTCATCGAGGCGCATCGGCGGCGGCGGCGGCCCGGCAGGTTCGAAGCCCTCCGCATCCGCGCGCTCCACCCCTTCCGGCCGCTCCAGGTACACGAAGTGCTGCAACGCCGCCTCCCCGAAGGGGAGCAGGCGAAGCTGCACCCCCGGTGGGTAGCCTCCCGCCTGGTGCGGCATGTGGGGCCGGCTCACATACGGGGCAGACCCGACGGCCGTGAGCAGGTTCTGGACCATGGCCCAATGCAGCATCTCCTCCCCGGCGATGGCGAAGATTACCCGGCGCCAGCGTTCGACGGCCTCCAGTTGGCCGGCCAGAAGACCGGGACCCGCTGTGCTCTTGAGGCTGAACGCGGCGTAGAGATACTGGCACATCAGGGCATGCTCAAGCTCAGCAGCCTGGCACAGAAGATAGGTAAGCTCCTTACGGCGCTCCACCACAATGGTCGGTTCTCCCCCCACCGGGGAAATGTACCGCCAGCGACGGCCGTCTTCAACGGCGAGAATATGCTCCGCGGGACTCCCGCGTGCGTCAGCCGGAGCGCGGACTGGGCGATGTGAGCGGCGCGGTTCCGGCGCCGTGATCAGGAAATGCTGTGCACGGCCGCGGCGACCGGGCTGTCACCGCCGACCAGCTCAAGAGTCTGGTGCCGGGTACCCGGTTCGTCGAGCAGGGCCGCAATGACCGCGGCGACGTCGGCGCGAGGAATCGTGCCACCGGGAACCGGCGGGGCCGCGAGCCGGATCCTGCCGGTGGCAGGAGCGTCGGTGAGGCCGCCCGGGCGCAGGATGGTCCAGTCCAGGTCCCGGGCGCGCAGATCGTCCTCGGCGGCGGTCTTCGCCGTGATGTAGGCGGCCCAGACCTCATCGCTGCCGGGCCGCGGCGGCGCGCCGGCTCCCATCGAGGAGACCTGCACGAACCTGCGGACCCCGGCCCGCCCGGCGGCGTCGGCCATCAGCACGGAGCCAGCCCGGTCGACAGAATCCTTGCGCGGGGCGCCGCTGCCCGCACCGGCGCCGGCCGCGAACACCACCGCGTCAGCGCCGGACAGCAGCACCGCGACATCATCGGCCGAGGCCGCCTCCAGGTCGCAGACGACGGCTTCGGCGCCGGCCCCCTGCACATCGGCGACGTGGGCCGGGTTCCTGATCAGCCCGACGGCCTGGTCGCGGCGCTCAGCCAGGAGGCGCTCCAGCAGGAGTGCGATCTTCCCGTGCCCGCCCGCGATCACTACGCGCATGCCGCCACTCTACTTACCGGAATCACCGGCATCCAGGTGACGCCGGTGCACCTCGCGGAGCGTGACTATGCGGCGGCCACGGCGGCCTGGCGGTGATAGTGGCACACTGATGCGATGACGCCGTGGCGGGTCCGGGACTTCCACGCCGATGATCTTGATGCCGCCGTCCGGTTGTGGGACAACCCGGCGGCCAGCAGTGAGGCGCCGGCGTTCAGCTTGTCCGACCTGATCGCGGCTGTCCGGTCGCATGAGCCTGCGGTGGTCGCGGTGGCCGGCGAGGAGCTGGTGGGAGCCGCCGTCGCGACGGTCAGCGGTGACCGGGCGTGGGTGATGCGGATCAGCCTGGCGGGCGCGTGGCGGCAGCGGGGGATCGGCAGCGCGATGCTGGGCGAGCTGGAGCGGCGGCTGGTGGCGGCCGGGGTGCACCGGATCCGCTGCCTGCTGGGGGGCGGAAGTGAGATCGGCGCCCTGGCGCTGGAGCACGCGGGGTACACCGCGCGTGACGGGATGGTGTTCTACGAGCGGCTGGAGCCGGTCGATCCGGGCAGCGCCGGGGTGCTGGGCCAACTCGGCGGCCGGATGATACGGGCCGGCGCCTGGGAGCAACTCGGCGGCATGGTCAAGGAGAAGGAGCTGATCGAGCGGCGGGTCATCTTGCCGCTGGCACAGCCGCAGCTGGCCGAGCGGCTGGGGCTGGTCCCGCCGCGGGCCATCGTGCTGTTCGGCCCGCCGGGAACGGGCAAGACAACCTTCGCCAAGGGCGCCGCGTCGCGGCTGGGCTGGCCGTTCGTGGAGCTGTTCCCCTCGCGGCTGGCCGGGGAGTCCCCGGCCAGCCTGGCCGTCGCGCTACGGGAGGCGTTCTCCCTGGTCGCCGAGCTGGACAAGGTCGTGCTGTTCATCGACGAGGTGGAAGAGATCGCCGGGGCGCGCCAGCCGCGCACCGTGTCCGCAACCCAGGGAGTCACCAACGAGATGCTCAAGCTCATCCCGCCGTTCCGTGAGCAAGATGAGCGGCTGCTGATCTGCGCCACCAACTCGGTCCGCGCCCTGGACAGCGCGTTCTTGCGGCACGGCCGGTTCGACTACGTCATCCCGGTCGGCCCGCCCGACCCGGCCGCGCGGGCGGCGATCTGGGATCGGTACCTGGTCGCGATCCCGCACGGCAAGCTGGACATGACCGCGATCGTGGAAGAGTCGCGGCTGTTCACCCCGGCCGACATCGAGTTCGCCGCACGCAGGACCGCGCAGCATGTCTTCGAGCGCGTCATGTTCGAGCGCGGCGCCGAAGAAGCGACCACGGCCGACATCGTGCACGCCATCAGCCAGACCCGGCGCACCCTCACCCCGGAACTCGTGGCCGACTTCGAACAGGACATCCAGGACCACGCCCGGGTGTGACCGACGGCGCCCCGCGCCGAGCCGATTGCGAATCTTCGTCCCCGCTTCAGGGATCTCCCTAGATTTCCTCAAATACGGTCGTGCCTGGCCCGGTGCAGGGCAGCGCGATGTGGTCCGCCAGTCCGTGTCAGCTTGTCCGGTCGCGTGTGAGCAGCAGGCGGGTCAACTCGGTGCGAGACCGGACGCCAAGCTTGCGATATACGCGGGTGAGGTGGGCTTCCACTGTCTTGCGCGAGACAAACAGGGTCGCCGCAGCCTCGATGTTGTTGAGCCCTTGCCCCACGGCGCGGGCGACTTGGAGTTCTTGAGGGCTGAGGGTGTCCAGGACGTCCGTGCGTGTCTCGCCCCGGCCGTCGGCGGGGGCGCCGGCGGCTGCTAGTTCGGTCCTCGCCCGGGCAGCCCACGGCCGCGCTCCCAAGCCGTTGAAGATGGTGAGGGCGTGCCGGAGGGGCAGGCGGGACGCGGCGGGACGGCGGGCGCGGCGCAGCGCCTCGCCCTCGCACAACAACGTGCGGGCCTGCTCGAAGGGCATCGGCTGTATCTCGTACGCCAAGCGGGCCGTGGCGAACCAGGCCCCGGCTTCGGCCGGGTCGTGGGCGAGGACCCCGCGCGCCCGAGCCACGGCGGCCCGTGGATAGACCAGGCCAGTGACGTCGGCGCGCTCCTGGAGCCAGGCCAGGACCTGCTCGGCCCGCTCGGCCGCGCCGACCCTGGCGAACGCCTCGGCGAGGTCGCCGGCAAACGGGATCACGTTCGGGGTGCCCAGCCCAGCAGTCTCCCCGGCAGCCCAGGCACGCTCCAGTTGCTCGATGGCCGCGGCCAGCTCACCGCGGCCGAGTGCGCATAGGCCGAGCGCCGCCGCGTTGAAGATGGCGAGGCATCCTGCTCCCCGTGACTCGACATCCCGGCGGCCCCGCTCCACGTGCTCCACGCACCGTTCACGGTCACCGCGAGCGGCTTCGATCCTGGCCAGCTGCGATAGGCCATACCCCATAAGCCCTGCCTGGTTAATCTCCTGTGCCCACTGCAACGACTCGGTTGCGTCCGCATAGGCGGACGCCCACTGCCCCGTCCACCAGCCCCGCTCGCTGGACAGCCCCAGGGCCAGCGACAAGATTGCCGGCGCGCCCATGCGCCGCGCGCAGTCCACCACAGCCCCAACGCGCAGGCGGCCCTGCTCGTAGCGCTCGGTCCAGATGTCACCCTGCGCCAGATGCGTAACGCCGTGCTGCTCGGTGACGAGGTCTGCCGACGACAGCAAGGCCTCGGCCCGGAGCCGGCAACGGGCAGCCCGGTCGAGTTCTCCGGCCATCACAAAAGCCTCGGCCATCAGCGCGAGGACGGTCAGCGGGGCAGCTTCACCAGCGGCCAGGGCATGGGCCTCTTCCCAGAGTTCCTCTGCCTGCTGCGCGACCTGTCGGGCAATGCGAACACGCCCGGCCATCGCCGCAGGCAATATGGCTTCTGCCAGCAGCGCGACAGCCCGGATCGGGTCGATCGACCGGATCGCCTCCGCCGCCCGCATCAGGCCGTCCAGAGCCGGCAACGGGTCACCGCCCCAGGTTCGGGCCCGCCCGAGGACCAGTTCGGCCTCGGCGATGAAGACCGGATCATGACACACTGTCAGGGCGTCCTCGCACCAAGCTATCGCCGCCTCGCTGTCTCCCGCTAGCTGCGCGTCGGTGGCAGCGTGCAGCAGGCGCATGGCTCGCGTGCGGTGATCGGCCGTCAGCTCCGCCGACCGCCGCCAGGTCTTCGCCGATGTGCCGCACCCGTCCCGCTGCCGCATATCGGCCGCCGCCACCGCGAGAGCGTCGGCTGCGACGTCATCGGGACCGGTAGCCGCCGCCGCCAGGTACCAGGCTCGCAGATTCCCTCCGGCCGCCGCCGCCAGGGCCCGGCAAGCCGCGGCCCTTGCCCACAGGGGTGTCCGGTTTACCACCACCGGGCGCATCAGCGGATGCCGAAGCTGGATCTGGCCGTCCGCGGTGGCGATGAGCCCGCGGCGTTCGGCGGCGGCGAGTGACGACAGCGGGAGCCGGATCGTGCCAAGCGCTGCCTCTACGTGTCGCCCGCCGCTGGCGCTGTCAGTGGCGACGACGAATAGCGCATGCCGGGTGTCTTCTGGCAACTCCTCAAACACACGGCCCCAGGCGTCCTCCAGCGCCGCGCCGAGGGTAAGCCTTCCGGGCTCGAAAGAGCCGATCCCGTCAGCGGCCTCGGCCAGGCTTTCCAGCACCGCGAGCGACCGCGCTTCCCGACGATGACGCGTGGGTACCGTCCGCAGACGTCTATGAAGAGGGCAGTTTTCTGGTCATTGATCTGGAACTTCCCGGAATTGGGCGGAATGACATGCAGGTCGAGGTCACGAGGCTCGGGGATGCCGACAATTCGCAATCACGGCTCATGGTTTCAGGTTTCCGGCGCGCAATCGCCCCGACACCGGGTCGGAAGCTACTCCGGGAGCGCTCCGAAGGCCGTTTCGCCCGGGTGTTCACCTTGCCGGAAGGACACCTGAGCCTCCGCAGCGAGACGAGACTCACGGACGGCGTACTGTCGATCCGCGTGCCTTTCGAAGCGCAAGAAGATACCGGGCCGCGGACATCCAGAATCGAGATCGCTGCACGTGAGGCGGAACCC
Source organism: uncultured Actinomycetota bacterium (assembly GCA_963753225.1). Classification (GTDB taxonomy): domain Bacteria; phylum Actinomycetota; class Actinomycetes; order Streptosporangiales; family Streptosporangiaceae; genus Palsa-504. The sequence continues at coordinate 121,275 of CAVWBQ010000044.1, forward strand.
GAACCACTAGTGAGCGAGCCGGGCCAGATCGACAGTGGGGGGCCCGATGGCGTCTCCGATTGACTGGTCAGTCTTTAATGCGGGTCCCACCTGGGACGGAGACCTGATCGATGCCGTCATCGAGCCTAATGCCGTACCGGCTGACACGGTGGAGTTCGTGCTTGAGACCACGCCAGCCACCAGGTGGTGGAAGGCGCTGACGGTTCCAGATGGGCTTGGCTCGAGCTGGGAGATCTGGGCGCAAGACGAAAAACACTCCGATCGCGTATCGCTCTGGGCCGACCAAGTGCGTAACGGCCAGTCCCTGGAGTTTAAGAAGGCCAAGTCCCTCGGAATCCATACGGGCATGTACCTGCTGGGCGGGCTTGATCGACTCACGGGTGGAAGCAGGGTGACCTTCCGCTGGGTGCAGGACGAGTTCCCCGATTACAATGGCGGCCTAGATGGACTGGAAGTCGGACTCGAGTTCATACCAGGCGTCGGGTTCTGGGCTCAGCCCGGGCAGTCTTTCAACGTCGTTGTCCACGGCGCAAACTTCAGCAACGAGATCTTTACTTCCGACGCTCGATACAAGATAGGTTCCTGGCCGCAGGATAACCTCATATGGGGCCGCAGCCGAGTGGAACTTCCCGAGAGTATCGGGCAAGAAGTGATCGATTTCGCCGTCCCGTTCACGGTCACTGCCCCATCCGAGCCTGGTGAATACCCCTTTGGCTGGAAAATGCTGCAGGAACTCGGGAGATGGTTCGGGGGCGCTGTGCGGCCGCGTCCCAGTGGTTCGATCACCGTAGCGTCCGTACGTCCATCCCCGCCTCCGCCGCCACCGCCCCCCGTAACCGTCGCCGTCCCCGCCGTCGTCGGGCTCCTTGCCAGCCAGGCCCGTGACGCGATCAAGGCGGCCAGGCTGCAGGTCGGTGTGGTTGGCAATCCCACCGGTGAATCCCGGTTCGAATACCTGCGAGTGATTGCACAAGCTCCGACGGCGGGGCAAATGGTACCGCCCGGATCGCAGGTAAATTTTGGTGTCGAGCTGGCGCAACCGATCCCCGCACAAGGGGTCTCTTTGGTGCGCGTCTACAACGCGAACGGCGAGTCCCACACGGTCGAGCTGTGGGCGTGGGATTTCACGTCGCAACGCTGGCGTGATATCGGATCTATCGCGATGAACTCGTTCATCGATTTCACACCTGCAGATCAGCACGCATACCAGCTCGTTGCGACCGACGCGGCATGGTGTGGGGCCAACGATCCAACTAATAACGCTTGCGTGCGATGGTATACGATCGTACCAATCACCGGTGATCTGCACGGTTCCGCAATTTCCATGAATATCCTCTGACCAAGACCGTGTAATTACAGCACCCGTACATCATCACAGGACGTCAGCAGCCCTGCACACAGCTGCGCGGCGGCGCCCGGCGGAGGGCAGAATGGACCACGTGGCCGAACGAACCAGCGCAGACCCAATCCTGATCATCGGCGGCGGTCTCGCAGGAGGCAACGCCGCTGTCACGCTCCGGGAGGAGGGTTTCGCCGGACCGGTCGTGATCATCGGCCGGGAACCGGGCATCCCGTTCGGCCGTCCGCCGCTGTCAAAGACCTACCTGCGCTCGGAGGAGGATCTCGGCGGCTGGTACGTCAGGCCTGGCTGGTACACCGACCACCAGGTGGAGCTCCGCCACGGAACCGCCGTGGTGGCGGTCGATCCCGCCACGCACACGGTCACCCTGGACTCACGCGAGGAACTCCGCTACCAGAAGGTCCTGATCGCCACCGGAGGACGGAACCGGCGGCTCGGGATCCCCGGGGCCGGCCTGCCCGGGATTCACTACCTGCGCACGCAGGCCGAGTGCGACGCGATCAAGCGGGAGGCGCGGCCGGGCCGGCGGGCGGTCGTGGTGGGCATGGGTTTCATCGGCTGCGAGGTAGCGGCCTCGCTGACCCAGCTCGGAGTCCAGGTCACCGCGATCTTCCCGGGCCAGGCCCCGCTGGAGCGGGTCCTGGGCGGCCAGGTGGCCGCGCTGATCGGCGCCAGCCACCGCGCGAACGGCGTCGAACTACGCCCCGGAGACCAGGTCGCCGCCTTCGCGGGCGCCGAACGCCTGGAAGCGGTCGTGACCGCCGCCGGCGACCGTATCGCCTGCGACTTCGCCGTGGCGGGGGTCGGCATAGAACCCGTCATCCCCGACGTCGCGGTCGCGCGGGACAACGGGATCCTGGCCGACGAGCTCTGCCGGACCAGCGCGCCCGATGTCTACGCGGCCGGTGACGTGGCGAACCAGCTCCACCCGCTGTTCGGGCGGGTCAGGGTCGAGCACTACAACAACGCGGAGAAGCAGGGCGCCGCCGCGGCCAGGTCCATGCTCGGCTCGACGGCCCCCTACGACTACCTCTACACCTTCTGGTCGGATCAGTACGAGCATAAGATCGAGTACGTCGGCCACGTCGCCACGTGGGACGAGTTCGTGGTCCGCGGCAGCGTGGAAGAGGCGAAGCTGATCGGCTTCTACCTGGTAGACGGGGTGGTGCGGGCCGCCGTCGGCCTCGACCGCGGCGGCGATCCCGAACTGGACACCGACGGCGAGATGGCGGCCTGCGCTCGCCTGGTGTCCGCGCGCGCCCGGCCGTCTCCCGCGGTGCTTGGCGACGACCGCACCGATCTGTGGTCGCTAACGTCCTAGGCATTCGAGAACAGCGGGATGTTCGCCCCGCTGACCGGGGCCAGCGGGCTGTCCAGCAGCGCGACGATCAACTCCGCGACGTCGTCCGGGGTCAGGCCCGGACGAAGGGCCGGATTGGCCCGCCGCAGCATCTCGGTGTCGACCGCGCCGGGGCTCAGGCAGATGGCGCTGATGCCGTGCTCCTTGCCCTCGACCGCGAGCGCCTCGGTGAGGCCGATGACCCCGTACTTGGACACGTTGTACGCGGCCAGCCCAGGGAACTTCTCCGTGGCGTACACGCCAGACAACGACGCGATGTTGACGATACGGCCCTGCCCGGCGGGAGCCATGGCGGTGAACGCCGCGCGACAGCACAGGAAGGTACCCGTCAGGTTGACCCCGAGCGTCTCGTGCCACATGTGCGACGTGGTTCCGGCGAACGGCGCGGGCGTCAGCACACCGGCCGCGCAGACCAGCGCGCTCAGCTGGCCGATCCCGGTGACCTCGGCGAACAGATGCCCGATCGCGGTCTCGTCGCTCACGTCCGTCGGCACCGGCGTGGCCTGGCCGCCCGCGTCCTTGATCCGGGCGGCCACGCCGTCCAGGGCCCGGCGGTCCCGGGCGGCCAGCACGACGTGAGCGCCCGCCGCCGCCACGGCCGCGGCGGTAGCCGCCCCGATCCCGCGGCTGGCCCCGGTGACGACCGCCACCCGTCCGGTTAGCCACAACTCACTCACTGATCACCCTCCGGTAGAGACGCTCGTGGGCGTCCAGGCTCAGGTCCAGGTCAAGCCGCCCTTCGGCGTGCTCACGGCAGGCCGGCCGGGAAATCCCGGCCGCCTTCGGCACCGCCTCGGCGGCGGCCCGGACGTCATCGGGCGGGACCAGGAAACCAGTTACGCCGTCCACGATCACCTCACTGAGGCCGCCGCGCCGGAACGCGACGACGGGAGTCCCGCATGCCTGCGCCTCGGCCGCGGCCAGCCCGAACGGCTCGTCCCAGCGGGCGGGATACAACACTACGGCCGCCCGGGCCATGGCCTGCCACAGCAACGCCCTGGGCACTGCCTGGTGAACGGTCACGCCGGGCCAGCCTCGCCGCGGATCGATCTGTTCCCGGCTATACCGGGCATCGTAGACGTCGCCGTAGACGTCGATCGGTACTCCCGCCGCGCGGGCGATGTCGATGGCCTCGGCCGCGCCCTTCTCCGGGCTCAGCCGGCCCGCGAACAGCGCGCCCGGCCCGGCAGTTCCCGACCAGCCAATAGCGCCAACCGGCGGGTACGGCGGCAGGATCGCGTCGACCGGGACGACCCGGCGCCAGGCCCTGGCCTGGAAATCCGAGACGGCGGCCACGGCCGGCGGCTGGCCGCGCCCGGCTACCTGCCGGAGCGCCGCCGACACCGCCTGGTCCGGAGGGAGGTGGAGCGTGTGCACGACCGGTGCGTGCAGCGCCGTCGCGAGCGTGACGGCGGGCGCGTCGAAGGCGTGATTGTGGATTACGTCGTACCGGGTCGCCCGGATGGCCGCAAAGGCCGTGGTGAACGCGGACCCGGCCGCGGCCGCCGCGGCGGCCTCCGCTGCCGCCCCCGCGGCTGGCCCGGACGCCCGGTAGAACGTGCCCGCGAGGGACCGGGGGTCGATTCCGGTGTCGATCACCTCGACTCCGGGGATCTCCGAGCCGGAGGCGGCGTAGACGTGCACCTCGTGCGCCCGGCCGGCCAGGCCGCGGGCCAGGTCGGACACGAACGCCTGCGAACCGCCGCGCTGCGGCTCGCGGATGGCCGTCACCAGCGGCGCCAGGATCGCGATCTTCACCCCTCTAGCACCTTGAAGGCCAGGTCGCGCGGCGGATTGATGCCCAGCACCTCGAAGGGAACACATCGCCGGCCACGTCGCCGTACCTCGCCGGCCGCCCTGGGGTAGAAGATCTCGGCCAGCTCCACCGCCTCGCCATAGCTGCCGAACTCCACGGACATCGGCCCGGGGAAACTGACATGCCGGTAGCCGCGGGCTGCGAGCCAGTCCAGGTGGTTCGGCCAGATGATGACCACGCATCCGCCCGGCCGGCACACCCGCTCCATCTCCGCCAGGCCGGCCTCGCCGCCGTGCCCCGGCGAGGGGGTGAAGGCCGAGCAGGCCACGACCAGGCCGGCGAAATCGCCGGGCAGCGGCAGCTGGTCGAAGAACCCGCTGTCCACCCGGACCCGGTCCCCGTGGCCGGCCGCCGCGAGCTTGCGCCGCAGGATCCGGCGCATCGGCAGCGCGGGCTCCACCGCCACGACATGCTGCCCGCGCTCGGCGAGCTCCATGGTCAGCCGTCCGGTGCCCGCGCCGACCTCGGCGATCCGGTCCACGTCGCGCGGCAGCCAGCCCGCGATCCCGGGATGGAGCCGCTCGGCGCTGGCCAGCCGGTCGTAGAGCTCCGGTTCGAGCCGGTACAGCAGTTCCCAGGCCAGCACCATGTCGGTTTGCGGATCACCGGTCCCCCTCGGGACGAACCGGCTCGCCTCGTCCCGGGTGAACACGCCCAGGTCCGCGGTCGTGTACCGGCTCCGCAACTCCCGGCCCAGCCCGGCCGGAGCCTCAGGCCTGGTCACCGACCTCGGCCCAGTTCTTGTCGGTCTCCCAGACCCGGACCGACCGCAGCAGCCCGTCGGGAAGCTCCGGCCTGAGCCGCTCCCAGAACGCCCGGGCCAGGTTCTCCGTGGTCGGGACGCGCCCCTTGAGCCACGCGACGTCCGTGTTCAGGTTGCGGTGATCCACGTCGCGGATGACCTGCCTGCCGATCACGTCCGACAGTAGCTTCAGGTCCAGGACATAGCCGCTGGCCTGGTCGACCTCGCCTGCTACGACCACCTCCAGTACGTAGTTGTGCCCGTGCAGATGCACGCACTTCCCGAACAGCCGCCGGTTCTCCTCATCGGACAGGTCCGGATCGCACAGCTGGTGCGCGGCACTGAACGATTCGCGGCGGCCGACCAGAACAGTCATCAGCCTCGTCCTCATCTCGCGAGCTCTGCCAACCTCAGCTCTGCCCCACTCCTACCCAGACTGGCGGCCGCTGACCGCGACCGCCGGCCAGGGGCCTTCTTCCGTGCTTTATGGGCATGCGCTTACCCTTTTCTTAAATGCCGTATCTATCGTGAAGTCATGGATCGCGGCCCTGCTGGCGTCGATGGCGCCGGACCGCGCACGCCCGGGGTTCGCGGATCGCGCCGCCTGCTCGCCGCCGGGCTTGCGGTCGTGGTCGTCCTGCTCGGGGTGGTCGCGGTGCTCGCGACCCGGCTCTGGAGTGCGGCCCCCGCGGCGAGCGCCCGGGCCGCGACGCCAAGCCCCGCATCGACCGCGAGCCTGACCGTGCCGGGCATCTACCAGCGGGTCGCGCCGTCCGTGGTGATCATCCGCACCGGCCAGGAGCTGGGGACTGGCGTCATCGTGGCCGACGACGGCACGATCTTGACCGCGAATCATGTCATCGCCGGCGGCGGGACCATCACCGTCACGTTCGCCGACGGCACCACGGCGAACGCGACCGTCGCCGCGGCCAACCCGAAGCTGGACATCGCCACGCTCATCCCCGCGAAGCTGCCGCAGGTGGTCGTGTCGGCCACCCTCGGCGGCGGCGCTGACGTGGGAGCGGCGGTCGTCGCCATTGGCAACCCGCTCGGCCTGACCGACAGCGTGTCCGCCGGCGTGGTCTCCGGCCTTGACCGGACCGCGGACACCGATCACGGCACGTTCTCCGGGCTCATCCAGTTCGACGCGTCGGTGAACCCGGGCAGCTCGGGTGGCCCGCTACTCGACGCGCACGGTCTTGTCGTCGGCATCGTCGTCTCGCTGGCCACACCCGATGGCCAGGACGCGTTCGCCGGCATCGGCTTCGCGGTGCCCATCGGCGCCGCGCTCGGCGGCAATGGCGGCAAGGGACCAGGGAAGGGACCCCAGATATGAGCGACACGCACGTCAACCCGCTGCAGCCGGTGCTCTTCGAGGTCAAGCGGACCATCGTCGGCCAGGACGTCCTGCTCGAGCGAATGGCGATCGCCCTGCTTTCCGGCGGGCACCTGCTCGTGGAGGGCGTTCCCGGTCTGGCCAAGACGCTTTCCGTCAAGTCGCTCGCCGCGGCGGTCGGCGGGCAGTTCCAGCGCATCCAGTTCACGCCCGACCTGGTGCCGGCCGACCTGACGGGAACGCGGGTCTATCACCAGCACACCGGCGAGTTCCAGACCCAGCTCGGCCCGGTCTTCACGAACCTGCTGCTCGCCGACGAGATCAACCGCGCGCCCGCCAAGGTGCAGAGCGCCCTGCTCGAGGTGATGCAGGAGCATCAGGTCACCATCGGCCGCGAGACCTACCAGGTGCCCGAGCCGTTCCTCGTTATGGCGACGCAGAACCCGATCGAGTCCGAGGGCACCTACCCGCTGCCCGAGGCGCAAGTCGACCGGTTCATGATGAAGGTCGTCGTCGACTACCCGAGCGCCACTGAGGAACATGCGATCGTCGACCGCGCGCTGCGCCCCGCCGAACCGGTCCGCGCGATGCTCGGCCCGGCGGACCTGATCGCCATGCAAGAGCGCGTGCGGGAGATCTTCGTCGATACCGCCGTCGTCGACTACGCCGTGCGCCTGGTGACCGCGACGCGCAGGACGTTCAGCGCGGGGCTCGCCGACCTGAAGCGGTACATCAGCTACGGGGCCAGCCCGCGCGCCTCCATCGCCCTCGTCACCGGCGCCCGGGTGCTCGCGTTCCTGTACGGCCGTGACTACGTGCTGCCAGAGGACGTCCGCGAGCTCGCCCTCGACGTGCTGCGGCACCGCATCGTGCTGTCGTATGAGGCGCTCGCCGACGACATCACCACCGACGCGATCATCACGAGGGTGCTCGACGCCGTGGCCGAGCCCGAGGTCGTCCTGAGCGGCCGCTGACCTCATGCCCATGCGCACACCCGCGGAACGCCTCCTGGTCCGCCTCGAATGGCGGGTCGTCCGCCGCCTCGACGGACGTCTGGCGGGCGGCTACCGGACCGCGCACCGGGGGACCGGAACCGACCTCGTCGGCCTGCGCGAGTACACCGAGGGCGACGACGCGCGGCATATCGACTGGAACGTCACCGCCCGGCTGAACGAGCCGCAGCTTCGCGTGTTCACCGAAGACCGCGAGCTCACCGTGTGGCTGGTGCTCGACCGTTCGGCGTCCATGACGGCGGGGCCGCCCGGGCGCGGCAAGGACGACGTGCTCAGCGAGCTTGCCCTGGTGCTCGCGCGGCTGTTCGGCCGGAGCGGGAGCCGCGTCGGCGCGCTGCTTTTTGACACCGGGCTGTATGACACCGGGCTCTTTGACACCGGAGCAGTGCGTATCGTGCCGCCGGGCACCGGGCGCAGGCACGCGCTGCGGATCGGCGCCGAGCTCGCCAGGACCGCTGAGGTTAGCCGCCCCCATGCCGGCCAGCACGGTGCTGGCCAGCACGGGAGCACGACCGACCTGGCGGCGATGCTCAACGCGGTCGCCAAGCTCGCCAGGCGCCGCGCCCTGATCGTGGTCATCTCCGACTTCATCGGGGACGGCGACTGGGGACGGTCGCTGCTGCGCCTGGTACCACGCCACGAGGTCGTCGCCCTGCGCGTCATCGATGCCGCCGATGACGAGCTGCCCGACGTCGGCCTTGTCGTCATCGAAGACGCCGAGACCGGGGAGCAGCTCGTCATCGACTCCAGCGACCCGCTGCTGCGCGCCCGGCTCCGCGCGGGCGTCGAGGACCGCGATGCCCGCCTTGCCGCCGGAATGCGCCGGGCCGGGGTGCCCGTCCACCGCATCGGCACGGACGCCGACCTGGCCAGGGCGCTCATCGAGGTCGTCGCGAGCACCCAGCTGATTACCGGGCGCAGGCGCGCGTGAGCCTCTCCGACCCCGCTCTCCTGGCCGTCGGCCTGCTGGTCGCCGCGGCGCTGGCGTGGGCCGCCGTCGCCGCCGCGCGACGACGGGCTAGGGCCCTCGCCTCGGCCGGGATCGCGGCGGCCAGGCAGGGGCAGGGCCCCGGGCGCGGTCGCGACCGCGGCCGCCTGGGGGGCGTGTGGTTCACCATCGCAGGCGTCGCCGTGCTCGCGATCGCCGTCGCCGGTCCGGCGGCGTCCGTCCCGGTGTCCCGCGCCTCCGGCACCGTCATCCTCGCCATGGACGTCTCGGGCAGCATGGCCGCCACCGACGTGGCGCCCAGCCGTCTTGCCGCCGCGAAACGGGCGGCGCTGTCGTTCATCAAGGCCCAGCCGGACAGCGTGGACATCGGCGTGGTCGCGTTCCAGCAGGGCGGTCTCGAGGCCGCCCTGCCGACTCCCGATCACGCGACCGTCTCGGCCGCGGTCCGCCGGCTGAGGGCCGGCGGCGGCACGTCACTGGGTGACGCCATTCTCGCCTCGCTATCCGCGATCACCCGCAAGACGGTCGCCATCGGCCGCGACGGCAGAGCGCCGAACATCGGTTACTGGCCCTCCGCCACGATCGTGCTGCTCTCCGACGGGCAGGACCAGGCCGGGGCCGCCAGCGGCGGTGCCGGCCCCGGCATCGCCGCGGCTGCCTCGGTGGCCGAGAAGGCCGGCGTGCACATCGACACCATCGGGGTCGGCACCACCGCGGGCACCACCGTCGACGTCGATGGCTACCACCTGTTCACCGCGCTCGACGCAGCCACCCTGACAACGATTTCCCAGGCCACCGGGGGCACGTACCATCCGGCATCGGACGCGGGCGAGCTCGACGGGATCGCCTCGTCCATCGACCTGAGACTCACCGTCACCAACCAGCCGTTGCCGCTGGCAGGCGCGTTCATCGCCCTTGCCCTCGCGCTGCTCGCCGCGGGCGCCGTGCTCACCGTCACCCGTTCGGGCCGGGTGGTCTGAATGTCCTTCTCCTGGCCGTGGGCGCTGCTCGCCCTCCTCGTCATTCCGCTGGTGTTCGCCGTCTGGTGGCAATCACGGCGCAGCCGCAGGCGCGCCGTGGTCCGGGTCACCTCGATCGCGCTCGTCCGGACGGCCGTGCCTGGCCGCTCCCGCTGGCGGCGGCGCATCCCCGCGGCGCTGCTGACGCTTGGTCTTGCCGTGCTTGCGCTCGGTGCCGCCCGCCCGCAGGCGACCGTGCCGGTCCCGTCGTCGTCCGCGACGATCATGCTCGCCCTGGACGTCTCGGGCTCCATGTGCTCCACGGACGTGAAGCCGAACCGGATCACCGCCGCCGAGCAGGCGGCTAGCGTCTTCATCAAGTCCCAGACGGGGGGCCCGCGCATCGGCCTCGTCGCCTTCGCGGGCACGGCCGTCGTCCTCGTGCCGCCCACCGGGGACACCAGGCAGCTGCTCAGCGCGCTCGGTGGCCTCACCACCTCGTTCGGAACGGCCATCGGCGAGGGCATTGTGACCTCGCTCGACGCCATCGCCCAGGTCGATCCGTCGGTCAGGCCGACCGGCGCGACCGTCTCCCGCCCCCGAACCGGCTACGCCGACGACGTGATCGTCGTGCTCACCGACGGCTCGAACAACCGGGGGGTCGACCCGCAGACCGCGGCGAAGGAGGCCGCCGGCCGGGGCGTGCGCGTCTTCACGATCGGCTACGGCACCGATAACCCCGCGCCACTCGCGTGCAGCTCCGATCAGTTCGGCGGGTTCGGCGGCGGGGGCGGGGGCGGCGCGGGCTTCGGGGGCGGCGGGGGCTTCGGCGGCGGGCCCGGCGGGGCGGGCAACCCGTTCGACGCCGACTACAACGCGCTCAGGCAGATCTCCAGGACCACCGGCGGTACGTTCTACCGCGCGCAAGATGCCGGCCAGCTCGCCACGGCGCTCGCCAGGCTGCCCGCCGCCTTCACGATCGTCCGCAAGCACATCGACATCGCCTCGTGGTTCGCGGCCGGCGGCGGCCTGCTCATCGCCGCGGCGGTAGCGCTCTCGCTGTGGTGGAACCGCACCCGGCGGATGCCCGCCCCCGCGAGGATCGTGGATCACTGACGGGCGTTGTCACGAGCCCGCGCCGATCATCGACTGGACCACGGTCCCCTGCCTGACCGCGATGGCGTATTGCGGGCCGAGCACGCCGAATTGGAGCATGGCGGCGGCGACGCGCTGGATATTTGCCCGGACCACGGGCCCGACCGGGTAGGTGGGGGGAAGCGCCATCGCGGCGGTCACCTGCGGCGGGAGCTTGTCGTTCTGCGCCATGATGGCCTGCACCGCCGACACGTCATGGTTGGCGATCACCTGTCCCTGCTCGATCGCCCGGGTGAACGCGGCCGCCGTCTTCGGGTGCTGTCGCGCCCACGCCAGGGTGGAGACGTAGCCGTCGACGGGCAGGTTCGTGACGGCGCCCTGATCCAGGTCAGCTAGCACCTGCTCGCCGTACTGCTGGCCCGCGGCGGTGATGTAGGGCTCGGCGAGAAACGCCGCAGCCCAGTCGCCGTCCTGCAGTTTCCCTGGCAGCGCAGGGAAACCTCCAGGGTCAGCGATGAAGCGCACCTTGGCGGGGGAGACCCCGTGCGTGGAAAGCAGCGCGCTGACCAGCAGGGTGCCGATGCTGTTGACTCCGTTGACCCCGATCTTCTTGCCCGCCAGCCCGGCGATGGTGGTGACGCGCGAATTCCCCGTGACGACCAGCGCGCGCGTGTTCGGCGCCAAGGTGGAGGCCTGCGCCAGGATCCGGAACCTGGCGCCCGCGGCCTCCGCGGCGATGTACGCGACGTAGCTCCCCGCGCTGATGTCGATCTTGCCCTTCAGTTGCTCGGCGATGACCGACTGGGCGCTCGGTATCGGCTCGATCCGCACGTGCAGCCCCTGCCTGGCGAACAGTCCCCGGTCCTGCGCGATGTACAGCCCGGCCAGGTCGACAGCCGGTATGGCGGCGACCGTGATGTCCGGCTCCTCGGGCGCGGGCGCCGGATCGGCGGGCACTGCGCCGCTGGCGGACGAGCATCCGGCGGAAAGGATCATGATGGCAGCCGCGGTAAGCGCAACCGTCCAGGAACTGCGGGCTTTCATATGTGCCTCCGTGAATTCCCGCTCCCGCAATCCCAGCCGGAACGTGGCCATGCGCACTCCCCTGCGGCACGGTCCCGCTAGCAACCTCCGGAATGGTGATTACCGCCACGGTAGCCAGCCGGCCCGGCCGCGGCCGCCGGACCGGCTGGCGCCTTTCAAACTCGTAATATGTTGCGCTGATTGCGCTCGACTTTCGCGGTTATGCGGCCAGGTCCGCCCGAGTGGCCTGGCCACCAGGCGCGGTGCCCGATGAGCGCGGTGAGGCTGGGGGAGAAGAACATGGCCATCACGAACGCGGCGAGCGCGATCCCGCAGGACACGGCGAACCCGATCTGGGACAGGATCGTATTCCCGGCCAGGGTCAGCGAGGCGAACGTGCCCGCCAGGATCAGCCCCGCCGCGCCGATCGCCGGCCCGGCGTGCCGGAGCGCGTCGGCTGCGGCCTGCCGCGGCGGCATGCCCTCGGCGGCCTGCTCGCGGAGCCGCGCGATCATCAAGATGTTGTAGTCGGTGCCCAGCGCGACCACGAACAGGTACATGTAAACCGGCAGCAGGAATACCAGCCCTGGTTGGCCGCGGAGGTGCTGGAACACCAGCACGCTGGCGCCCAGGGTGGCGCCGAACCCGAGCCCGACCGAGGCCATCAGGTACCACGGCGCCACCACGCTGCGCAGCAGCAGCCCGAGGATGAGCAAGATGATGACCGCAGCGACCGGGAACACCACCGCATAATCGTGGTTGACCGCGCGCTGGATATCGGCGAATACCGATGTCGTGCCGCCGACCAGCGCGTACGTGCCCGCAGGCGCAATCGCATGGGCGCCTGGCACCAGCGTGCTCTTCATCACGTTCACCGCGGCCGTGGACTGCGGGTCATACGAGAGCGTTACCGGGTAGTCGGCGGTCGCCCCATCCGCGCTGAGCTTCGGCGTCCCGATCGCGCCGACGCCGGCCAGCGTCTTCAGCTTCGCACTGTAGGCGGCCAGGTCCGCGGCCGGCAGCGGTCGGCCCGACGTGGCGTGCAGCAGCACGTTAGCCGGGTCGGTCGCGCCGGGCGGCAGGCCCTTCTCCAGGGTGTGCAACGCGGTTTCCGATTCGGCGCTGGCGCCGATGCCCGCCGAGGACAGGTCGAATGTCGGCTTGTAGCCGAACGCGCCGATCGTCAGGGCCACGAGCACCAGCCCGGATACGGCCGCGAAGGTGCCGGGCCGTCGCCCGAGGGCGCGGCCGATGGCGGCGAACCGGGCGGCCTGCGGTTCCCGCCGCCACGACCGGGACGGCCAGAACACCCGCGGACCGAGCAGCGATACCACCGCGGGAATCAGCGTCAGCCCGGCGATCAACGTGACCGCGACGGCGATCGCCAGCGCCGGGCCCATCGACCGCAGCACGCTCAGCGTGGACAGCAGCAGCACGAGGAACGCGGCGATGACCACTCCGGCCGCCGAGGCGATCACCTCGCCGACCCGGGTGACCGCGCTGGCCATCGCCTGCTTGGCATCCTCGCCGGCGCGTAGCTGTTCCCGGTAGCGGAACATCAGGAACAGGATGTAGTCGGTGCCGATGCCGAACAGCACGACGATAAGGATGGTGGAGATCGAGCTGTCGGTGTTGAGGTGCAGCGCCTTGTTGACGTCGCTGATCAGGCCGGTCGCCACCTGGGAGACCAGCGCGATCACGACCAGCGGCAGCAGCGCGATGACCGGGCTGCGGAAGATCACCAGCAGCAGCACCAGGATCAGGGCGAGCGTGGCCAGCAGGACGATCTTCTGGGCCCGGTTGCTGGACTGCTGGCTGTCGAGCTGCTGGGCCGCCGTCCCGGTGACGCCCTCGGTCAGCCCGGTTCCGGCCGCCAGCGGCTTGATGTCGGCGCGCAGCACCTTGACCGCGTCGCCGGCCGCCGTGCCCGAGCCGTTGACCACGCCGTCGGGCATGGCCACCAGCGCCGTCTGCACCAGGCGGTTCGGCGACGGCGGGCCGGCCGTGACGCTTACGATGTCACGGATGTGCCGGCCGCCCAGCGTCGCGGCGATCGCGGAGACCTTCGCGGAGTCGGCAGCGGTCAGCCGCCCGCCGTCGGCGCGGGCGAACACGATGGTCGCGGCGGAGCTGGTCACGTGGCCTGCCTGCGGGAACGCCTGGTCTTGCAGGTGTGCGGCCCGGATCGACTCGTAGCTGCCGGGCAGGAAGCTGCTTTCGCTGGACGTGGTCGGCAGCTTCGGGGCGGTAGCGATCACCGCTACCGCGGCGATGACCCACAGCGCTATCACCCGCCACGGGTGGCGGACCACGGCCCGGCCGAGCCCGGCGAACAGGCCCCCTCTCGCTCCGGCCGGCCTGGCCTTAACGTCAGCCGTACGACGGTCCCCTGTGTCCGTCGTACCGGTGTATGAGTTACTCACGATCTCCCTTTCGGCTCCTGGCATGACCCCGTGTGATCGCTGCCCCGTGCAGGCATCTGTGCGTCCTTGCATGGGGGTTCCGTGATCTGCACGCTATGGAGCGGAAAAGGGCGTGGCGTCACCCGAAGGTGCCGATCAGGTGGAATCTTTCGCTCCAGCGCCGGACGCCAAGGTGCCGCGGGTGGCGGTTGTTTGCGGCCGGGCGCCACGGGGAAATGGGGAAACAGGCCGCCCAGGGCAGTGGAATGGCCGGACAGGGCGTAGAACGGTGCAGGTCAGCGATGGCTGAATGGCCGGTGGCGGGTACGGAGCGCGATGTCCTGCTGGCCACCAAGCTGCACATGCCCGGGCCGCGAGCCGGCCAGGTGCCGCGGCCGCGGCTACTGGCCCGCCTGGATGAGGGCCTGGCGCGGGGGCTGGTACTGGTCTGCGCCCCGGCGGGGTACGGCAAGACGGTCGTGCTGGCGGACTGGGCCCGGCGCGGCGGCCGGGCGGTGGCGTGGCTGTCGCTGGATGCGGGGGATAACGACCCGGCCCGGTTCTGGCGTCACGCGGTGGCCGCGCTGGACCGGGCCCGGCCCGGGACCGGCGAACGGGTGGCCCCGCTGCTCGGGCCGCCCGCGCCGTCGTCGTTCCGGGGGCTGGTCACGGCGCTGATCAATGACCTGGCCGCGGATGAGGTCCTGCTGGTCCTCGATGATTACCATGTGATCGGCTCGCCGCAGGTGCACGAGTCGCTCGCGTTCCTGGTCGAGCACCGGCCGGCCGGGATCTGCGTGGTGCTGGCCAGCCGCAGCGACCCGCCGCTGCCGCTGCCGCGGCTGCGGGCCCGCGGTCAGCTGGCCGAGGTGCGCGTGGCCGGGTTGCGGTTCACGCCGGCGGAGGCCGGGGAGTTGTTCCGGCACGCGGCGGCGGCCCTGCCGGATGCGTCGGTGGCGGCGCTGGCGGCCCGGACCGAGGGGTGGGCGGCCGGGTTGCAGCTGGCCGCGCTGTCCCTGCGCGGGCACGACGATGCCGCCGCTTTCGTGGCCGCGTTCACCGGGAGCCACCGGTACGTGCTGGACTACCTGGCCGGGGAGGTGCTCCAGGGGCAGGACGAGCGGCTGCGGACGTTCTTGCTCGAGACGTCGGTGCTCGGCCGGCTCAGCGGCCCGTCGTGCGATGCCGTTACCGGCCGCGAGGGCAGCCAGGCGCTGCTCGAGGAGGCCGAACGGGCGGGGCTGTTCCTGATCCCGCTGGATGAGGTGCGCGGCTGGTGGCGTTATCACCACCTGTTCGCCGACCTGCTCCGCGCCCGCCTGCAACAAGAACAGCCCGGCCGCGCGGCGCAGCTGCACCGCAACGCGGCCGCCTGGTACGAGCAGCGCGGGCTGGCCGACGACGCCATCGGCCACGCGGCCGCGGCCGGGGAGATGCTCTGGGCTGCCAGAATCATCGAGCAGCACTTCGACCTGGTCCACCGCATCCGCGGCGAGGCAGCCACCATCGACCGCTGGCTGTCGGTCCTCCCCGCCAACGTGGTCAGGTCCCGCCCGCGGCTGCTGCTGGCGCAGGCCCACATGGCCGCCGACAGCGGCCACCCCGAGGTCATGGAACCGCTCCTCGACGCGGTTGACTGCGCGCCCCCCGGCTGGGCCGATGAGCCGTTCGAGCCAGCTAGCGGCGCGGCGGCCAGCTTCCTGATCAATGTCCCGGCCCTGACCGCGCTCAATCGCAGCTATCTCGCCCAGCTCCACGGCGACGCCGAGGCCACGGCCGCGTTCGCCACGCAGACCCTGGCCGAGAGCCAGCCAGAAGAAGGGGCGCTGAGCGCCACAGCGCACGGATTCCTGGCCGTGGCCGAATGGCTGCGCGGCCGGCTCACCGAGGCCGAACGCGCCTTGGCGTCCAGCGTCACCGGGTGGCGCGAGACCGGCCAGCTCACGCTGATCGCATGGGGCTACTACGAGCTGGTGCTGATCCAGCTCGCCCAGGGGCGCCTGGACGCGGCCGCGCTGACCTGCGAGCAGGCCCTGGACAGCCTGGTCACGTCCGGCCGGCCGGCGCCGGCCGCCGGCCCGGGCTATGCGGGGCTGGCCGAGATCGCCTACCAGCGAGACGAACTCGACGTCGCCCTGCGGCACGCGACCGAGGGGATCGCGTTGTGCCGCCAGTTCGTCTACACCCCGCCGCTGGCCGGCGGCCTCGCCACGCTCGCGATGATCCGGCAGGCCACCGGCGATCTGGCCGGGGCGCTGGAGGCGATCACCGAGGCCGACCAGGCCGCACCAGGTCCGGTCGGCCTGCTCAACCCGGTCCCGGCCCAGCGGGCCCGGCTGCTGCTGGCCCAGGGCGACCTGCCCGCCGCGACCCGATTCGCGCAGGACAACGGCCTCGGCCCGGACGACGAGCTAAATTACGCACGCGAGCCCGCGTACCTGGTGCTGGCCCGGATCCTGCTCTCCCAGGACCGGCCCCGGCAGGCGCTCGCACTGCTGGACCGGCTGCACGCCGCGGCGGTCGCCCAGGGCCGTACCGGCAGCCTCATCGAGACCGGCGCGCTGCGGGCGCTGGCGCTGGCCGCTACCGGCGATGGAACAGGCGCGGTCACGGCCCTCGCCGGGGCGCTCCTGCTCGCCTGCCCGCAGGGTCACGTAAGGGTCTTCGCCGACGAGGGCCTGCCGATGGCCGCGCTGCTCGGACGGCTCGTCGCGGCCCAGCGCACCGGGTCAGGGTTCCAGGCAGCCGCCGGGGTCCCGCTCGGCTACCTGGCCCGGCTCCAGCGAGCCTTCGGCCCCGGTCAGCCGGCGCGCGATCCCGTCTCTTCCGGCATCGTCGACCCGCTGACCAGCCGCGAGCTCGAGGTCTTGGAGAAGCTAGCAGCAGGCCGGTCGAATCAGGCCATCGCCCGCGAGCTCGTGGTCACCCTGGACACCGTCAAAAAGCACGTGGGCCACGTCCTGGGTAAGCTCGGCGCGGCCAACCGCACCGAGGCCGTCGCCCGGGCCCGTGAGCTGAGCCTGATCCCCTGACCCAATCCATCGGCTCACCGCCCCGGCCGAGTGCTCGTGCGCTCCATCACCTGCCAGCTCGGCGGGTCCTGGGCTTCTGCTGGCTGGGGGAGGCCGAGGGCGATGCGGGCGCAGCGCTTGCCCTGGTCACGCAGCGACTGCCGGAGGGTGGTCAGTCCCGCGGGTGCGGCGGCGTCGCTGTCGTCCCATCCGGTGATCGCGACGGCGCCCGGCACGCCGCGGCCGGCCCGGGCCGCGGCGCGCAGCGCGCCGAGGGCGAGTTCGTCGCTCATCGCGGCGATCGCGTCGGGCGGGTCGTCGCCGCGGAACACCTGGCCGGCGATGGCTTCGCCGTGCGGGGTGGCGTTGGCCGGGCACACGGCGACCCGCAGGCCGGCCGGGGCGCCTCCGGCCTCGCGCCAGGCGTCGAGGAAGCCGTCCCACCGATGGCGGGTCACCGGGTAGGTCACCGCGGGGCCGGGCGGGCCGGTGAGCAGCGCCTGGGCACGGTCGCGGTTGACCGGGAAGCTGAGTACGAGGGGCCGGGCGGCGCCGGCGAAGGCCAGCCGGCCGATCGCGGCGGCAGCGGCCCGGTCGTCGATGCCGACCACGGGCAGCCCGGGCCGGCGCGGCCCGGCGTGCACGACCGCCGGCAGCCCGCTGGCCGCGACCGCGTCCAGGACCGGGTCGTCGTCGCTGGTGGTCCACACGACGAACCCGTCCACCACCGCCTCGGCGACACGCCGCGCGTCGCTGGCGGCCCCGGTGATCGGGACCAGGGTGAGGCCGACGCCTTCGGCCGCGCAGATCTCCGCCACGCCGGCCAGGAACCGGGCCGCCTGCGGGTCGTCGAAGGCGTAGGTCAGCCGTTCGCCGAGGATCACTCCGAGGCTGCCCGCCCGGCCCCGGCGCAGCGACCGTGCGCCGGGGTGCGGGCCGGGATAGCCGAGCCTGTCCGCCGCCGCGCGGACCTTCGCCGCGGTGCCGGGCGCGACCCGCTCGGGCCGGGAATAGACGTAGGACGCCGTCATCACCGACACTCCGGCCGCGTCGGCGACCTGACGCAGTGTCGGCCGGCTCCGTCGTCGATCCACGAGTACACTGTAGCTGTGTATCGATACACAGCACGAGGTACGGCAGACCCCAGCCAGAGGCCCAAGTCCCAGCCGCCCCGCGACAGGGCGCCGTCACAACCACCCTTTCGCCGGGACGCGCCGACCCTGCTCTGCTACGGCGCGCTGGCCGGCTACGCGTTCTGGCTGTACGCGTTCGGGCCCGCGCTGGCGCTGCTGCAGGCCGAGCTGCACTTCTCCTACACCATGCTCGGCGTGTACTCGGCGCTGTGGTCGGCCGGCGCGGTCCTGGTCGGGGCCAGCTTCGCCGGACTCGCGCGCCGCCTGCCCCGCGCCGCGCTGCTGTGGTACTCGGCGGCCGGCGCCACGGCCGGCGCGGTCCTGTTCGCCGTGACCCACACCATCGCCCTGACCCTGCTCGGCGCCGCGGTGCTCGGCTTCGCCGGCACGACCTTGCTTACCAGCACCCAGGCCATCCTGTCCGACCGGCACGGCGAACGCCGCGACCGCGCGCTGACCGAAGCCAACGTCGGCGCGGCCGGCTGCGCGGTGCTCGCTCCGCTCCTGCTCGGCTTGTTTCAGGCCACCCCGGCAGGCTGGCGTTCGGCACTGGGCCTGCCCGTCCTCATCCTGGCCGGCCTCTACCTGCGCTACCGGCACCAGTCGCTGCCGGCGGCGACGGCCGGGCGTCCCGCCGAAGGCCGGGCACGGCTGCCGCTGTCCTGCTGGCTGATGGCCACGCTGGTCGCGGTCGGCATCGCGGTCGAGTTCTGCCTGGTCTACTTCGGCGCCGAATTGCTCACCGCGTCAGGACTGCGCGCCGCCCAGGCCGCCACCGCGATGAGCAGTCTCTACCTCGGTATCCTGGCGGGCCGCGTCGGCGGCGCGTGGCTCACCCGCCGGGCCGGGCGGACCGTCCCGCTGCTGTGGGCATCCCTGGCGGTCACCGCCGCCGGGTTCCTCCTGTTCTGGCTCGCCGGCGTACCCGTCCCTGCGATCGCCGGGCTCTTCCTGTGCGGGCTCGGCATCGCCAATCTCTACCCCCTCTCACTGGCTCTCGCCCTGGCCGCCGCACCCGGAAACGGCGACACCGCCAACGCCCGCACCCAGCTACTCGGCGGCGTGCTCGTCATCGCCGCCCCCTACCTCCTCGGCAGCCTCGCCGACCACCTCGGACTGCGTGCCGCGTTCACCATCGAGCCAGTGCTCATCGGGGCATGCGCGCTCCTGCTCCTGACCGGGCTCCGGGCCCTCCGGTTGGTACGGTGACCATCGTGGGCGGCGTCCAGGACACGGTGGTCAGTGATCTGGTGCCGGCCGGCGTGCTGCGCGCCGCGATCAACCTGGGTAATCCGGTCCTGGCGCAGGGCACCGCCGCGGCGCCGGCCGGGGTGACGGTGGACATCGCACGCGAGTTCGGGGTGCGACTCGGGGTCCCGGTGGACCTGGTCTGCTCTGCCGCCGCCCGGGAGAGCTTCGAGGCACTGGCGCGGGGCGACGCCGACATCTGCTTCCTGGCCATCGAGCCGGCCCGGGCGGCCCAGGTCGCCTTCACCGCTCCGTATGCCGTGATCGAGGGGGTGTACGTCGTCCGGGAGGACTCGGGCATCACCACGCTCGCCGAGGTCGATCGCGAAAATGTCCGCATCGGCGTGAACGAAGGATCGGCGTACGACCTGTTCCTGTCGCGTACCTTGCAGCAGGCCAGCGTGGTGCGCGGGCGGGACGGGATCGGCGCGTTCCGCGAGCAGGGCCTGGAGGCCGGCGCCGGGATCAGCCAGGTGGTGCGTGACTTCGTCGCCCGCAACCCTGGGTTCCGCATGATCGATGAGCGTTTCATGCAGATCCGGCAGGCCCTGGGGACCAGCCGGACCCGCGCCCCCGGCACCGTCCGGTTCCTCGCCGCGGTCATCGAGGAACTCAAAGCCAGCGGCTTCATCAGTGAGGCGCTGCGGCGCTCAGGCCAGGACAGCACCCTCGTGGCCCCGCCTGAGCCGCCCGCGGCCGGGATTACCGGCGCGTAGCCAGGTACCGCGCGAGGTGATCGGTCACCTCACGCGCGTCGTCCTCGATGCCGGAAATGAACGTGGACCTGCGCCGCCGCAGCACGGGCAGCCCCAGCGCGTACAGTCCGGGGCTGTCGGCCACACCACCCTCGTGGCGCAGCTGCCCCTTCGCGTCGAGGGCGGGCACGTCGAGCCATCCGTAGTCAGGCCGGAAACCCGTCGCCCACACGATCGACCGGATCTCACCGCTGCCCAGGTCGAGCTGCAACCGCGACGAGGACGGCACGCGCGTCGGCGCGAAGCGCTCGGGAGGGCCGAACTCCCCGTCGCGCCCGCTCGTCAGTGCCCATTCGTCGAACATGTCCAGCAGGCGCCTCATCTTGAGGTCCGCGAGCGAGAACACGTTGCGCAGGCCGCCGGAGAACAGTGCGCGGCCGTCACGTACCGCCGCCCAGCGACCCACCAGCTCGACGCCCGCCGAGGCGAGCACGTTGAGGTCGAGCGTGGTCCGCTCGGGAGTCCCGACGAGCTGGGGCGAGGGCAGCCGCCGGGCCCGGGTGAGATCGTCGATCTCGTCGTACCGCTGGTCCCACACGCCCGACGCGTCCATCCACCACAGCACATCGCGTCCCCGGTAGGTGCGTGGCAACCGCACGTGTTCCCCCACCGAGAGCGTCACCGGCCGGCCCGACCGCCGCAACTCGGCAGCCAGCTGCACGCCGGTCGCTGACGCCCCGACGACGAGCACGCCGCCGTCGGGGAGTTTGGCGGGGTCGCGGTAGTCGAACGTCGTCAGCTGCTCGACGAACCCCGGAACCGCCGCGCTGAACCCCGGCACCGTTGGCTGGTTGCAGGCGCCGCTCGCGATGACCACGGCCCGGCAGCGGATCTCCCCGCGGCTCGTCGTCACGTGGTACCCGTCGTCGGCAGGCCGCACCGACGTGACGTCCGTACCGGTCCGGACGGGAGCACGCGAGACCGCGGCGAAGCGCTCGATGAACTCGGTCACTTCCCCCATGGTCATGTACCCGTCGGGGTCCGGGCCCTCGTAGCGAAGGCCCGGCAGGCGGCTCTGCCAGTTGGGGGTGAGCAGCCGTAGCGAATCCCAGCGCTCGCGGCGCCATGAGTTCGCCACCTCGCCGCGTTCGAGCACGACATGGTCGATCGACCGGTCGCCGAGGAAACGGCTGGCAGCGAGGCCCGCGTGCCCCGCGCCGATGACGACCGCGGAAACGCGCTCGATGACCCGGCCCCCCAAAACCCTCAGGCGACTTCGACGGTGACGTTCGTCGGGTTCGTCAGGGCGTCGAACACGGCCGAACGCTTCTGGGACTGGGCCACCAGCGCCTCGATGTCCTCCCTCGACGCGTCCGCGTCGATGGAGAACGTCACCTTGATGTCGTTGAAGCCGTTGCGGACGTCGCTGTCGGCGCCGAGGATCCCGCGGATGTCGTGCGCGCCCTCGACCGTCGAGGTGACCGAGCGCAGCTGGATGCCGCGGTTCTCCGCGACGGACGCCACGCCCGCCGTCAGGCAGCTCGCCAGCCCGACGATGAGGTACTCGATCGGCGTGATGCCGCTGTCCGTGGCCGCGAAGACCTCGGGGTGGTCGGCCTCGAACACCGACTCCTGCAGGTGGTTGTGCTCCTCGCCGAGGCCGAAGAAGCTCTGCACCTTGATCTGGCTGTGCACGCCGTTCTGCCACTCGGCTGACGCGCGCCAGGTGAACTGGGCGGCCTCAGGCGCACCCTTCAGCACTTCGCGCGCGTCGAGCAGCGCCTGTACGTTGACACCGTTGGTAACCGTGGTCATCTCGCGTGATACCCCTCTCGCTCCCCTGCCCATATTCTCGATGGGAATGAATGAAAATATACCTGCTAGGACCAGCTAAGATAGCCCCCATGGCGGAGCCAGCCCCGACGCTCGCGGCCGGCTCGGCCGGCACCGTTGGCTCGGCCGGCACGGTTGGCTCGGCCGGCACGGTCGAAACACAGTACCTCGACCTGCCGAAGCCGGTGCGGCTCGATTGCGGCCGGGAACTGCACCCGGTCCGCGTGGCGTACGAGACCTACGGCACCCTGTCGCCCCGGCGCGACAACGTCATCCTGGTGTGCCATGCGCTCAGCGGCGACGCCCACGCGGCGGGCTTCGCGAAGGCACCGCCGGCCGAGAGCACGCGCGACGGGTTCGGAGCCGAAGATCGCGACGGCACGGCCGGCAAGGGGCTCGGCTGGTGGGACGGGATGATCGGCCCCGGCAAGGCGTTCGACACCGATCGGTTCTTCGTCGTCTCCACGAACCTGCTCGGCGGCTGCCGCGGGACGACGGGGCCGTCGTCGACCGACCCGGCGACGGGCAGGCCGTACGGACCGGACTTCCCCGTGATCACGGTGGCGGACATGGTACGGACCGAACGGGTGTTCCTCGACGCACTCGGTATCGAGCGGCTCGCGGCGGTGACCGGAGGCTCCCTCGGCGGGATGCAGGCATTCGAGTGGGCGATCCTGTTTCCCGACCAGGTCGATGCCGTCGTGGCGATCGCCAGCACGCACGCCCTGCAGCCGCAGGGCGTGGCCTGGAACGCGATCGCGCGTGAAGCCATCATGCGCGACCCGGCCTGGCAGGGCGGCCGCTACTACGGCACGGGCCGGAGGCCCGACGCCGGCATGGGCGTGGCGCGGATGGTCGGCCACATAACGTACCTGTCCGCCCCGGCCCTGAGCGACAAGTTCGGCCGGCGGCTGCAGTTCGCCGACGACATCCGCTACACGATCACCGAGCCGGAGTTCGAGGTCGAGAGCTACCTGAGGCATCAGGCCGACTCGTTCGTCCGGCGCTTCGACGCCAACACCTACCTCTACATGTCGCGCGCGCTGACGTACTTCGACCTGGCCCGGCAGCACGGCGACGGGTCGCTCGCCCGGGCCCTCGAGAGCGTGGCGGCGCGGACGCTGCTGATCTCATTCAGTTCCGACTGGCTGTACCCGCCGTCCGCGTCGCAGGACATCGCCGGCGCGCTGCGCGCTCTCGCCAAGCCGGTCGAGTCCCACGTGATCGAGGCGCCCTACGGCCACGATTGCTTCCTGCTCGAGGAAGCCCGGCAGACGCCCATCATCCGCCAGTTCCTTGAGGAGCCTTCGTGACCGGCCAGCCAGAGCAAGCTCGCGCGTTCGGGTTCGAGACCCGTCAGCTGCACGCGGGGCAGCGGCCCGACCCGAACACGGGTGCCCGCGCGGTGCCGATCTTCCAGACCAGCAGCTACGTGTTCGAGGATCCGGAGTCGGCGGCGGCCTACTTCAACCTGCAGGAGTACGGGAACACCTACTCGCGCATCATGAACCCGACCACCGCGGTGTTCGAGGAGCGGATAGCGAACCTCGAGGGCGGCGCCGGCGCGGTGGCGTTCGCGAGCGGGCTCGCCGCGCAGAACGCCGCGCTGTTCACCCTGCTGGAGCCGGGCGACCACGTGGTCTCGTCCTCGGCGCTCTACGGCGGCACGGTGAACCAGTTCAAGCACGTGCTGCGCAAGATGAACGTCGAGCTGACCTGGGTCGATCCCGACGATCGGCAAGCATGGCGGAAAGCGGTCCGCGCGAACACCAAGGCGTTCTTCGCCGAGACGATCGGCAACCCGGGCGGGAACGTGCTGGACATCGAGGCCGTGGCGGCCATCGCGCATTCCCGCGAGCTGCCGCTGATCGTGGACAACACGTTCGCGTCGCCGTACCTGTGCCGCCCGATCGAATGGGGCGCCGACATCGTGATCCACTCGGCGACCAAGTTCATCGGCGGCCACGGCACCAGCATCGGCGGCGTCGTGGTCGAGGCCGGGACGTTCAACTGGTCCAACGGGCGGTTTCCCGTGGTCGCGGATCCGTCGCCGGCCTACCACGGCCTGCAGTTCCACGAGACGTTCGGCACGTACGGGTACCTGATGAAGCTCCGCGCAGAGACCCTGCGCGATCTCGGCGCGGCGATGTCGCCGTTCAACGCCTTCCTGTTCCTGCAGGGGCTGGAGACGCTGTCGCTTCGGATGGAACGCCATGTGGAGAACGCGCAGGCGGTCGCGGCGTTCCTCGAGTCGCACGAGCTCGCGTCGAACGTGACCTACCCCGGCCTCCCCGGGAGCAGGTACCGGCCGCTGGTGGAGAAATACCTGCCGGGCGGGGCCGGCGCGGTGTTCTCGTTCGACTGCGCCGGCGGCCGAACGGGCGGGCAGGACCTCATCCGCGGCATGACCCTGTGGTCCCACCTGGCGAACGTCGGCGACGCGAAGAGCCTGGTCATCCACCCCGCCAGCACGACGCACCGCCAGCTGAGCGACGACGAGCTGCGAGCGGCCGGCGTCGGGCCCGGGACCGTTCGGCTATCTGTCGGCACCGAGTCCGTCGGGGACCTGATCTGGGACCTGGAGCAAGGTTTCGCGCTCGTCGCCGCGACGGCGGAAAAGAAGGTTGTGACGGCATGACCGATCTGGCGCGGTACCAGGACCCGATGACGATCCAGCGCGTGCTCCACACGGCCAGGACGGTCGCGATCGTGGGCCTGTCGCCCAACGAGCTGCGGGCCAGCTACTTCGTCGGCTACTACCTCAAGCGGCACGGTTACCAGGTGATCCCCGTCAACCCCCGCGAGACCGAGATCCTCGGCGAGAAGTGCTACCCGAGCCTGCTGGACGTGCCCGTGCCGGTGGACATCGTGAACGTCTTCCGCGCGCCGGACGCACTACCGCCAATCGCGCGGGACGCCGTGGCGATCGGCGCCGGCGCCCTCTGGTGCCAGTTCGGCGTGATCAACGCCGAAGGCGCCAAAATCGCCGAAGAAGGCGGCGTGACGGTGATCATGGACCGCTGCCTCAAGGTCGAGCACGCGCGCTACGTCGGACGGATGCACTGGCTCGGCTTCAACACCCAGCGCATCACGTCCGTCCGGGCCGGCCTTCAGTAGCTGACGCCAGTAGCTGACGAGAGCCACGCGGGCCGTCAGGTCCAGGTGTCGCGCATCACGTTCCCTTCCTCCAGCGCTCCAGGATCGATACCTTATGTAGTCATATAACGACAGATTGTCACCGTCGGTTCAATGCCTCGCGCATTCGCAGCTGCCCGCGGGGCGGGCCGTACCTTCACTCGGGCCCTGAGGCGTCGCCGAGATGGTAATCCGGCGGCAGCCGCAGGCCCGGGCAGGTCAGGTAGTGCGTGCCGACCGCGCCGCAGCGTGAGCACTGCCGGCCCGGCATCTCAACCGCCGAGCCCGGCACGGCCTCGGGTCCTTCCCCCGGGACCGCAGGATCAGGCACCCCGTACGGGGCGAACTGTCCGGTCATGGCAATGGTCTCCTTCCCGCGGCATCCCCGGCGCCGAACCAGGGCCGGTTGCCGGTCATCGCGCCCGCCACCTGGGACCGCTGTGGAATAGCGCCTCCACATCCGCGCGCCGGTACCGGGCGCCGGCCTCGTTGCGAACCTCAGGCAGCCGCCCGCGTCGCGCCCACGAGGCCACCGCCGCCGAGGTCACCCGGAACAACGACGCCACCTGCCTGCGGGTCATCAGGTCCTCACCCATGCCGTCGCCGGTCACTGCCGCGGTGGCGGGTTTCCGCGCAGCCGCGCGCGGTACGAGCACAGCCAGGCCGGACAGGTGTCGGCGCTATCACGTTCATCAGGTTCCCCAGCAGGCATAATGAGCTGACTCCGGGACGGTGCCGGTCACCCAGCACGGCTGCTCCCGGGCAAGGCCCCAGGCGTGATACCGAACCGCCCGGGTGCTGATTGCAATAAAAGTATTTCTGCAACTTGCAGTGCGAAACATCCGTCAGCTGACCGATATTGAACCGGCTCCCGGCGTTACCTGATGTGATCATCGCGACTCTCAGCGCTACTTCTGTTCTATGCTGAATCCAGGTGGATTCGGCCATCAGCTCCCTCTATCGCCGCTATGGGCGGGCTTGAGCGCTGCTGGCCTGAGTGCCTCGCGTGGTGGAGGGGTGGTGGAGGGAGAGTGCGGTGTTAGGCAGGCATGACCCGCCGCTGACGGCGGAGTGCCACTGGGACGGCCACCGGGCTACGGTCGTCGTCTGCGGTGAGGTGGACTTCGCCACGGCTGGCATACTGGCGCGCCAGCTGGAAGAGGTGGCGAGCCAGGAGCCCGAGCACCTCATCGTCGACCTGAGCGGAACGAGTTTCCTCGACGCCGCGGGCCTGCGGGTCCTCGCCCGGGTCCACCGGTTGCTCACGCCGCGGTGCCCGGTGACGCTGCGCTCGCCGACCCGCCAAGTTCGCATGGTCCTAGAGCTCAGCGGCATGCTCGAGCTATGCCCCATCGAGAAATCCAGCCAGTAGGGGCCCCGCGTCACCTGAGCCTGTTCCACGCGTCGGCCTGACCCAGATGAGTGATTCCCGGCAGACGGTGCCTGCCTGGATGAGTAATTCCCGATCGGGTTGCAGGCTCGGGCCGTGTTGGCCGGGGTGCCCGGTGCGGATGTTCGCGGTGAGACAGGCAGCGGCGAAAGATCCGGGTGGATCGGGGCTCTCGGGTGGTTTTTGTGCACTATAGTGCCCCAAAATCACCCGGGAGCCCGAATCTACCCCGTAAAAGTCACGATTGTCGTACTGGTGAGCGGATATGGGTGCGGGAGAGGCTGACGGGACTGATGTAGCCCTCATCAGCGGCCCGGACGGGTCCGCACGGCCCGCCGCAGGCTTGCCTAGACCACCGCCCGGTAGCCGAGGCTCAGCACCACGGGGACCGCACCGAACGGCATGCGGAACCGCGCGCCCGGCTTGTCCGGCGCGTAAGGCTCGTTGATGTCGGGCCAGCGCATCTTCAGGTGCTGGACGGTCAGGCCCGCGACCGAGTACGGGAACTCCATGGCCGAGACGCCGTGCGCCTTGAGCAGCCCGCCCCACCGGAACGCGGCGAACACGTTGGCCAGCTCCCGCACCGAGAGGGCCCGCCGCGTCGGCAGGCCGATCAGGTAGACGGCGTCGGCCAGCTCGATCAGGTCGCTGGCGCACTGGGCCAAGGCGGCTGACCTGGTCCGGAATACCGTGCCGTCGGGATTGACCGTGCCCAGCTTCTCGCCGTGCACCGGCGAGTAGCGCGGCATCCCCTGGCACTGCATCCAGTCGCAGGCCGCCAGGAGCTCCCATCCGATCCCGGTACGGCCGGCCACATCCTGGTACAGCGGCTGTGCCCGGGTCAGCGGGCCCTTGGCCCGCGCCACGAAGTCGGCGGTTACCGGGAGCGGGATTCGCGGGACATAGCGGCGCGGCTTCGGCAGCGGACCCCGCGGCGCGATCCGCGGCCCCGGCCGTGGCCCAGGTGCCGCCCGCCGCCCCGGATCCGGTTCCGGCGCGTGCCGTCTGGCTCGCACCGCGCCGACGGCCAGCGCCCCCGCAACCCCCGGAATGCCTGCCCCGCCCGCCGAACCTCCCGCGTCCGGGACGCCAGGCACCACCGCCTGCTGGCCCGCGACCTGAGGCCCGGCGGACGGCGCCGGATCGTAGCGATACAGGTTGTAGAGCCGCATCAGCGCGACCAGGTTGGCGCCGTAGTCAGGATCGGTGGCGTAGACGCCGGTCAGCGCGTTCGCGAACGCGTCCGGCAGGTGGCGGCTGGCCATCGCGTGCTGGTAGGCCGCGCCTAGGGCCAGGAGCCGGCCGTGATCCTCGATGCTCTCCGCGATGTTGCGGTACACCCGGAACGGAGCGGTGCGGGTGACCCAGGCGCCGTTCTCGTGCTCCCGCGTCGGCAGCATGTCACTGCCGGCCGGGCCGGCCCCCTTGATCCCGAACAGGTTGTGGTCGGCCGTCGCGAGCACGCTCTGCCCCCAGCCCGACTCGTCGATAGCCTGGGCGATCGTCACCGCGGCCGGGATGCCGTAGCGCTGCTGCGCCGCGATCGCCCCCGGCGCCACCCGGCTGATGAAGGCCTGCTGGGCCGCTGTCGCGGGCACGCCCGTGGGCTGCTGATCGTGCCTGCGGTAGGCCTGACCCGAACCGCCCTGCGACGCGACGCCCGGCACCAGCGCCTCGCCATCCCCAGCCGCCGCACCGCCGCCGCCGTTGTCGACGAAGCCGAGCACGCCCTGCGCGCCGAACGGAGCCGGGAAGCTATGCGCGTTCACGGTCAGGTTCGGCAGCGAGTCGGCGCCGACGGTGTGCAGGGCGCCGCCGCTGTACCTGGTGACCACCTCGACGTGTCCGTCGAATAGCACCCAGTCTCCCGGCTGCGGCCGGTAGCCGTCGCCCAGCGGGCGCCAGCGGTGATGCGCCTGCGCGTCCTGCAGCATCGAGACCACGTCCGGCGAGGCCGGGTTGGGCTGGACGCGCACGTCGGCCCACTGGTGCAGCGGCCACGGATAGGAGCCGCCCCCGCTCACCCAGCTCTGCTGGCCCGCCGCCCTGGCGCCCAGCGCCAGCGTGAGGCTGGCGAAGGCCGCGCACGATTGCCCGTGGTCGGCGCCGTCGACGCTGCTGGCCTGCCAGATCAGCGACTCCATCTCGGCCGGCGTCCTGGTCCGCGCCATCTGCAGGTAGTGCCTGGCCACGCTGACGATCGCCGATCGCAGCGCATTCTCCTCCGGAGAGCCAGAGGAGCCCGCGGACCCCGGCCCGGCCGGCTCGTCCACCGCCAGCAGATGAGCCG
Source organism: uncultured Actinomycetota bacterium (assembly GCA_963753225.1). Lineage (GTDB taxonomy): Bacteria > Actinomycetota > Actinomycetes > Streptosporangiales > Streptosporangiaceae > Palsa-504. Next base: position 150,065 of record CAVWBQ010000044.1, read on the forward strand.
GAATGCTCGCCGGCGACGTCATCTCGGCGACCGTGCCGCGGGCGAAGGTGAATCCGGTCATCGCTCCGCAGGTAGACAGGCTCACCAGCGCGGTCGACCGCCGCCACGTTGGCTTCGTCGTTACCTCCCGTGGTCCGGCAGGGTCGTGAGGATGGCCTGCACCTGCGGGTCACCGGGGTTGCCGGCGTTCTGGAACAGCACGCTCGCGTTCTGCGCGGCCACCGGGCTGGCGCCGGGCATCCACTGCCGGTAGGCGTCGGCGACGAGCGCCGCCTGGCCCTCCGTGGTGGTCACCGGGCTGGCGCACCGGCTGGGAAACCCGGCACGCGAGACGATGGCCGGCGAGCCGGTGTACCTGGCGCAGTTCTCCGGCTTGCTCTCCAGACCCGGCTGGACCTCGGGTTTGCCGTTGGCGCCGGTCAGCGTGGCCCCGCCGATGATGTTGTTGATGGCGCGCGCCGCCACCTCCAGGCTGTCAGCCGGGCTGGACGGGTTGTACGGATGATGCAGGTTCAGCGACCACGCGATCTGGCCTCCCTGGGCGGGAGTGATGGGCTCGAGCCCCTTCCTGCCGGTCTTGGCATCGGCGTAGCCGGGGTTGTTGTTGCTCGTCAGCAACGCGAAGACCCAGAGAACCTGGCTCGTGTCCCTGGCGCAGGCGAAATTGACCTGGCTCGGTTCCGACACGACGTTCGGATTCTGGCAGGCGGTGATGATCTCGCTCTTCACGGTGGCCACGCTCGGCGGCCACGACGGGCCCTTCCTGAGCAGGACCATCGCGCCGATGACGAGCACCACGAGGCCGGCCGCTGACCCGATGGCGATCGTACGGCCGCGGCCCGAGCGAGGTCGGGGCCGGGGCCGGCGGGCCGTGCGCCGCCCCCGGTCGATGAGCACCTGGGCCCGGCCGTCATCGTCTGCGCGCCGCGTGTTCCCCCTGGCGCGCAGCATCTCCCGTTCCCGGTGCGGTGGCGACTCGGACCCGTAGCCCGGTTCGCGGGTGCGCGACTCCCGCCACTGCGAAAGCTCCTGTTCCAGGTCCAGTACCTTGAGTTCTAGATCCGAGTACCACTCGTCGTCATTCTCGATAAAGTTTTCGAATTTCTCGTTCGTCGTGATCACCCCTCGCGCATGGCCTGAACCGGGTACTCCGGACTAAACCCGACCCGGCGAAGAGAGTCAGTGATCTAGCTCACGTGTTCGACCCGTGCCAACTATTAGAACACAAACACGAGTTAGTTGGCCACTATCCAAGCGTGGTCCTCCGCAGGCAGGCCGGGGAAGATCACTCCTATGACACCCGTATCCCTGATCGTCGTCGGGGCAGGCCAGCGCGGCACCGGGTACGCCCGGTGGGTCCGGCGCCACCCGGACCGCGCCACCGTCGTCGCGGTCGCCGAACCCAGCCAGCCACGCCGCGCCCGCCTCGCCTCCGAGCACGGCATCGCACCCGGGAACACGGCCGCCGACTGGCGAGAGCTGGCCAGCCGCGGCAGGCTCGCCGACGCGGTCCTGATCTGCACGCAGGACCGGATGCACGCCGAGCCGGCCGAGGCGTTCGCCGCGCTCGGCTACCACATCCTGCTGGAAAAGCCGATGGCGCCGGACGAGGCGGGGTGCCGGCGGATCGTGGCCGCGGTGGAGAAGGCCGGGGTCATGCTCGCCGTCGGCCACGTGATGCGCTACACGCCGTACACGCGCACGGTCAAGCAGATCGCCGGCTCCGGCCAGCTCGGTGACATCATGAGCGTCCAGCACCTGGAGCCGGTCGGCTTCTGGCACCAGGCCCACTCCTATGTCCGCGGCAACTGGCGGCGCAGCGACCTGGCGACCTCCATGCTGATGGCCAAGTCCTGCCACGACCTGGACTGGCTGCAGTACGTCCTGGGCCGGGCGCCGCTGCGGGTCTCGAGCTTCGGCAGCCTGACCCACTTCACCGCCGCGAACCGCCCGCCGGGCGCCGCGGACCGGTGCGTCGCCTGCCCGGTCGAAGTGAGCTGCCCCTACTCGGCGCCGCGGCTCTACCGCGGACTGCTCGACCGGGGCGCGCGCGGCTGGCCGCTGAGCGTCGTCATCGACGACTTCTCTCCCGAGGCCCTGGACGAGGCGCTGCGGGCCGGCCCGTACGGCCGGTGCGTCTACGCCTGCGACAACAACGCCGTCGACCATCAGGTCGTCGCGCTGGAGTTTCCCGGCGCGACCACGGCCACCTTCACGATGACCGCGTTCAGCCGGCCCGGCCACCGCCGTACCCAGCTGTTCGGCACCCGCGCCGAGCTGAACGGCGACGGCGAGACCATCCGCGTCTACGACTTCCTCACCGGCGCCGAGCGGACGGTCACCCCCGAGCCAGAGGGCGGGATGAACGCCGCCGAGGGCCACGGCGGCGGCGACGCGGGACTCATGGACGCGTTCACCGCCGCGGTCGCCACCGGGAACCGCGAGCTGATCTCCTCAGGCCCGCGCGAGTCGCTGGCCAGCCATCTCGCCGTCTTCGCCGCCGAACGAGCCCGGCTGAACGGCACCGTCGAAACGATCCCGCCGCACCGGAACCCGCCGTTACATGGCGCCGAACGGGCGACGTGACGGCCCGGCCGCCGCGCTCATCGCCAGTCCGGCCGCCCCGAGGATCCCGTTGAAGAGCATGGCCCCCGCAAGCGGAGCGGACAGAGTAGGGTTTCCGGGTCTTAGGTCATTGTCATGACGAGGCTGATTGGGGTGTCATGCCCGCCGAGGAGACGTCGCGCTCAGAACTCCATCGGCACATGCGGGAAGGCATCCGTGCCTGGGTGCGAGAGACGGTGGCCGATGCGGGGAATCGGGTTGCCAGATTTGAATCCACGGGGATAGCGGCTTTCCTTTGCGCAAGTGCCTTTGGCGGAGTGCTCGCATCGGCCACCGGAATGGGTGGCATCCCGGGAGCGGCGGTGGCGGGTGGTTTTACTGCTGTCGGTACTGGCTACCTCGCTACGGTGCTTACGAATAAGGCGGAACAGCTCAGGAACAGGGCTGCCACCGCAGCGGAAATCCGTGATGAGCTCGGCGCTGATCTGGAGAACGCGCTGGCCGCTGGTGACGCTGACGCGCTGGCGCTACGGGCAGATATCGCTCGGGTGCTGAGGGAAATCGGCGCGACAGAAACGTGCCTTCGTGCCGTGGTGGACTCGGGGAGTGCGGAGGCAATCGCCGTATTCTGCTCGGCATTCGAGGATCTCGGCGCCAGGTTCACCGAATTCGGCTGGCTGCTTGGCGAAGTACAGCAGAGCTCAATGCTGATCCTGCACGAGCTGAACGGCCAGGGTGTCACCCAGCGCATGGTCCTGGACCGCCTGGGGTCGATGGAGGATCTGCTCCGCGAACTGGCCGCGGCCAGGTGCGGCTCCGGTTCCGCCTGCTGCCGCGCGCGCAGTCCGGTCACCCTATCGAGGGCTGCAGGCGTTCCGCATGCAGGATTCCGCCGTGTTCTTCGGCCGGGAGCGGTTGACGGCGCAACTTGCCGGTCTCCTGGTCCGACGGCTTCAGGGAACTAGCCTGGTCGTGGTGGCCGGGGCGTCGGGCGCGGGGAAGTCCTCGCTGCTATGCGCCGGCCTGCTGCCAGCGGTGGCGCGCGGCGCGCTGGCGATCCCCGGGTCGGCTGGCTGGCCGCGGCTGGCGATGACGGCCACGGGAGATCCGTTAGACGAGCTTGCCGCTCAGATCGCGACCGTCAGCGGCGCGGACGCAGGTCAGCTGCGCGCCACGCTCGCGACTGCCCCGGAGCGTTTCGACCTGAGCGCGCGACAGGCCGTGCTGGCGGGCGCACCGGGCCAGCCGGGCCAGTCAGGTCGGCTGGTGCTGGTGGTGGATCAGTTCGAAGAGATCTTCCGGTCATCGTGCGGGGAGGATGACCGGCAGGCTTTCATAACCGCCCTGCACGCCGCGGCCGCCCGGCCGTGGCCCGCGTCGGGCTCGCCACCAGCGGTGGTAATCCTTGGCGTGCGCGGCGATTTCCTCGTTCGCTGCGCCGACTACCCGCTCCTGCGGTCCGCCGTCAGCGAGCCGTTCCTCGTCACCGCGATGACCGAGCCTGAACTGCGCCGGGCGATCACCGAGCCGGCCCGGGCCGTGGGGGCGTCGGTCGACGGCGACCTGACCGATGCCTTGCTGCGCGAACTGCATGGTCAGGCTCGGGGCGGCATGGCCGCGTTGCCGCTGTTGTCACACGCCCTGGCTGAAACGTGGGACAAGCGGGATGGCGCCCGGCTTACCGTCGCCGCGTACGGGCGGACCGGCGGCATCGAGCACGCGGTGGCCACGAGCGCCCAGGCGGTGTATGACGCTCTCCGCCCGGCTGAACGACCGGTAGCGCGGGCCATCTTCACCCGGCTCGCGAGCGTCAGCGAGGACGGCACCGAGGTTTCCAGCCCGGCCACCCGCGAGGAACTGGCCGCCGGCCACTCCGGGTCCGGGGCCGTGACCGCGATCGTGGAGGGGTTCGCGCAGCGACGACTGCTCACCGTCGACGGCGACATCGTGCAGCTGGCGCACGAGGCATTGCTGCGCACCTGGCCCCTGCTCCGCCAGTGGCTCGCGGACGACCAGGCGAAGCTCCAGGTGGCAGCGCGGCTACGCCACGCCAGCCGGGACTGGGACGAGCACGGACGAGACAATGCCTATCTCTACAGCGGAAGACGGCTGGAAGCGGCCCGGGAGGCGACCGGGGAGCTGGGAGCCGGGAAGCTCGAACACGCGTTCCTGGCGATGAGCGAGCGGTCAGGTCGCCGCCGCCAGTCGCTCCGCCGGGCGATCGCCGCGAGCCTGGCCGTCCTGCTGATCACCGCGATCTGGTTCGCGGCTCAGGCCGACATCCAGGCCAGCAGCGTGAGGAGTCAGCGCGATCTCGCTATATCCAGGGAACTGACGGCCGAGAGCGCGAAGTTTGCCGGCACGAACCCCGTTCTGTCGCGCTTGCTGAGCCTGGCCGCCTGGCGGGTAGACCGCACCCCGGAGGCCCGCCTCGGCATGCTGAAGGCGGCCGCTCAGCCTGGCGTCGCGGCGCTGCAGGGAAACCCGGTACCAGCCGACTCGGTGGCCTTCAGCCCGGACCGCCGCATGCTCGCGGTCGGCTACGACAACGGCGTGATACTGCTCTGGGATCTTGCTCACGATCGCCGGGCCGGCAGGCCGCTGCATGCCGTCGAGCAGCAGGTCACCGGACTGGCTTTCAGCCAGGACGACCGTACGCTGACCAGTTGCAGCAACGACATAGTGCAGCGGTGGGACATCAAGACCGGCCGCGAGATCGAACAGTCTCCCGACTATCTCCACGGGAAATTCGGCACGGCGGCGCTCGGCCCGGCAGGCGATGTCGTCGCGATTGCCTATGACAGCGGCCAGGTGCGTTTCATAGACACGTCCACCGGACGTCGGGCCCGCCCGCCTATGACCATTCCGGGCGGGGACAATCAGCTGGCATTCGCACCAGGCGGGAATGTCCTGGCCGTCATGTCCGACGTGTCTAGTCAGGTGACATTCTGGGATATCGCCACCCGCCACAGGATCGGCCCGCGTCTCGCCCAGGTCGGAGCGCCCGGAGTGGGCCAGACCATGGCGTTCAGCCCCGACGGGAGGCTGCTCGCCGCCGCTGCCCTGAATGGCCAGGTGCAACTCTGGGATCTGACCACCGGACGCCTGCTCAGTCAGGCCTTCGACTCTGGCCTGACCGTGCCTGTCTCATCGGTCGCGTTCAGCCCCGACGGACTCACGCTGGCCACTGGCGGCAACGACGGCTACGCACGACTGTGGAACGTCGCCGCCGACGGCCCTCTCCTGACCAGGACACCGTATGAGGTCGATGCCCTCGCCTTCGGTTCAGACGGCAGGGAACTGGCGTTCGGCACTGCCGTCGGCCGTGTCTTCCAGTGGAACCTGGCCAAGCGACACCAGGACGGCCCGCCGGTAACCATCCACGCAGGCCCGGTAACGGCCGTCGCGTTCGGACCCGGGGGGAAGACCCTGATCACCGACGCTGGCAGTGGCACCACGCATGTTCGGATATGGAGCCTGCCCAGCCGCCGCCAGAAGGGCCCGCCCGTGATCGACAACATCTACATCAGCAGGGCGCAGTTCAGCGGAGACGGGCAGACCTTTGCCGACTACGCCATCAACGGGCAGGTGTCGCTGGCGAACATGGCCACCGGCCTGGCTGGCCGGACCATCATGACCAGCTTCGCCCCCGTCTCCGCCATGTCGTTCAGCGCGGACGGCCACTTGCTCGCGATGGAGGGAGATATCAACGGCGTCGAGCTTGTACGGCTCTGGGACCTGGCCACCCGTCGCCTGGTAGGCCCGGTCATCACGACCGGCGAAGGCTCAAGTTACACCGGGCCAGGCCTCGCCGTGGCGCTCAGTCCGGATGGTCGTATTCTGGCGACCGCGGACTTTGACGGCGGTGTGCAGTTGTGGGACGTCTCCAGCGGGCAGCGGATTGGCGTGCAGGCCAGCACCGCCCGCGTCACGGCGCTCGCGTTCAGCCCGGACGGGCGCGCCTTGGCGGTTGGCGGTACCGACGGCGGCGTCCGGCTGCTGGACACCACCTACCTCACCGATGTGACGTCGAGCCTATGCGCGAACGCGCCCACTTCGCTGTCTGCTGAACAGTGGGCTCTTTATGCCTCTGGCGTTCCCTACCAGAGGATTTGCCCGGCCCGGAGCTGAGAGGCCCGGTTCCCTCCCCGGTCAGCCGGCGACGACGTGCACCTGCCAGGTCTGGCCGCGGCACGGCGTGGACACGAGCACCTCGCGGCCCGCGTTGGTGTCCCGCACCGTGTAGTGCGCCACCGATCCGTTCAGCGTGACCTGATGGACCGTCGCGCCCGCGGGCACCGTGGCCCCGACGTGCAGGGTGCACGAAAGGCTGGCGGTGACGGTCGTCGTATAGGAGCTGCCGTGGTGCGTCGCGGCGACGTCGACCGAGCCCGTTCCGACCCTGATGTTGGTCCCGCTCACCGACGACTGGCCGGCCGGCACGTCCGGCAGCACCTCGAGCAGGCCGTTGCCGAGCTGCGGGTCCACTCCGAGCTGCTGGTTCACCACCGGCCAGAGCACGCCGTAGGTGCCCCAGGCCTGGTCGAGCGAGGACCGCTCGTTGAACGGCTGGCTGACGTTGGCGGCGAAGTCGGGCGACGGGCCGATCTCCGGCATCGCGCCGGGCTGCTCGGCCACGCTACCGAGCTGCAGCTGCGCCAGGTCGTCGGTGTACCGCTGCTGCTGGCCGGGGCCGAGCAGGCCGTAGTTGCCCAGGCCGACGGCCATGACGCCGGTGTTGAGGGTGTAGGCCTGCTGGGTGTGACCGGTGTAGGTGCCGGGGTCACAGCCGGGTCCGCCCTCGACGTACAGGCCGTAGGTGCCCGAGTAGCAGGACGTCTCGCGCAGCTTGAGCGCGGGCAGTGCCTCGGACGGCGGGACCAGCCCCGGCTGGGATACCCCGTCGGGGTACAGCTGGGCTTCCATCGGGGTGACGCCGGTCCACCAGCGCTGCATCAGCTGGGTCTTGCCCGCGTCGGCGAGCGAGTCGGCGAACTGCGGGATGCCGGGCATCCACCAGGCGGCCGAGAACTTCTTCGCCAGGGCCGCGGCGCGGCTGTCGGCCCACTGCTTCGTGGCGGTGTCGCCCTTGCTCGCCGCCATGTCGGCCAGGTCGTACAGGCCGCGGATGGTGTACACGGCCACGTCGACCGCGTTCGGGGCCGAGCACGCTGGACTCGACGTTGCCCGACCCGGACGGCCACGTGTCGCCGGGCTTGATCAGGCCGATCATGTACTGCATGTTCTTCTTGGTGAACGCGTACATCTGGTCACGGAAGGCGTTGTCGCCGGTCCACCGCCAGATCATGGCCACGTCATCGGGGAACTTGGCGGTCTCGTCGACGTCGCCCGGCTCGTCATTCAGGCCGAAGTAGACCGAGCCGTCGGTGACGGTCTCGTGCACCACCTTGCCCGAGTCATGGTTGGCGATGATGCTCACCTGGGCCAGCGAGCGCATGCCGTCCTCGGCCGTGGCGAACTGCCCGGCGGCGAGCAGGGCGAAGACCGTGTACTCCTGGTCGGTGGCGAACATCCACGGGTAGTCGGGGAAGCCGGCGCCCTCGAACCGGATGCTCGGCACGGTCGCCAGCGGCGCCGGGTACAGGGTGCCTTCCTCGGTGTCGCGGATCTTCAGGTTGTCCGCCTGCTGGGTCAGGTCGGCCATGTCCTGCTTGCTCCAGGTGACGGACTGGGCCAGGGCCTGGTCGCCGGGCAGCGACACCTGCGTCTGGTCGTTCAGCCGCTGCCGCGCGGCGACCTTCGCGGCGAGTTCGGCCGCCGGGTCGGCGCTGGCCGCCTGGAACTGCGCCTGGGCATCGGACATGCCCTGGTCAGATCCGGCCACGGTGAACCAGATCGTCCGGCTGCCGCCCGCGGGCACGCTGACCGGGTAGGTCAGCTCGCCGCCAGCGCCCTTGCCGTAGGCGGTGTCATCGCACCGGAACTTGTCAGGCTCCGAGCCGACCGGGCAGATCACCGGCGGGTCCTGCGGGCCGCGGAAGTCGGCGCCGGTCTTTCCCGACGCCGGGGTGAGGCCGGTGGCGCCGACGATCGCGGCATAATCCTGCGCGGACGCATTGGCGACGGGCGGGGTGCCCGCGTTGGTGAAGACGAGCTGCTTCCCGTTGAACGACGCCTTGTCGGGCAGGTTGAACGTGGTCTGGTCGGGCGTGGTGGAGCCCCACGGGTAGGCGCTCATCAGCTCGGAGTGGGCGTCGACGTTCAGGTTCACGTTCGCCGCCTGCGACCCGGCGGTCAGCGTCAGCCCGAACTCCACCGCGCGGCGCCCGTCCGGCGCGAAGTCCGTCCGGGTCAGCTGGACCCCGCCGGTCGAGGGCAGGGCCATCTGCACGTAGCCGAAGCCGGAGGTGAACGTGGTCGCCGGGCCGATCCACTGGCCGTTGACGCCGAACCAGATGCCGTCGAGCAGCTTGATCGGCGGCGTCCAGATGCCGCCCATCTCGCCGCGGGTGTGGAAGCCCATGGCCGGATACCGGCCGTCCTCGGTGCCGAGCTCGTAGGCCCGGTCCCCGGACGCCGCGTACCGCCGCACGTCGAGCTGCGAGCTCACCGACAGCGTGGGGCCTGACGCCGCCGCGCTGCCGGATGCGGCTCTGGCCGGGGGAGCCCCGGACGCCGCCGCGGCCGAGGTCGCCGCCGCGATGGATACGACAGTGACGATCGTCGCCAGGAACAGGAACCGCCGCATGGCGCCACTCCCATGTCGGATCTGGCCATCTCGGATCTGGCCATCACGGATCTGGACTCGCCCCGGCGCCTGCGCGCAGCCGGGTGCCGCGTTACCCACTGCCCAGAAACAGACACCTCAAACCAGCAACTTTCCCCGCAAACCCACAATTCTCCCACAACCGTTGCTGGCGCTCGTCGTCCCCGGCGCTCTAGTCGGGCCCGCCAGCCACCTCGGGCCGCGACACCACGCTCATTCGCCTCGTTAACCCCAGCCACCCCAAGGAGGAATTCGGCGAGCCAACCGCAGGCCGTCAGGCCGGGGCGTGAGGGTCGGGCGGTGAGGGGTGGGCAGTGAGCATGTGCCGGGCGTTACCGGAACTCCAGGCCGTCGAAGGTGCCGGACGCGCGCCAGTTGTCGATGTAGGCGAAGTAGGCGCTGGGGCCGTAGGGGTAGCCGTAGCCGAGGAACTGGCCCGGGTCCTGGCCCTCGTTGTTGTAGTAGCCCGGCGTGCAGTCCGGCCCGCCGATCATGCTGCCCGGCCCGCTCAGCAGCAGCTCCACCCAGGCGTTCTCGGCGTCCCGGGACGGCTCGACCGTGCCGGACCCGCCCTCTACCGCGTGCCTGACGACCGCGGCGATGGTCAGGGCGGAGTCGACGATGTTATGCGGCACGTTGGAGATCAGGTTCGCGCCCTGCGTGGGCTGCACGAACAGCAGGTTCGGGAATCCGTGGACTCCGATGCCGTGCAGCGTGCGCATCCCGCCGGCCCAGTGCTCCGACAGCGTGCCGTCGCGGCCCGTCACCTCGAAGCCGGCCCGCCGGGCGTACGGGGTGCCGACCTCGAAGCCGGAACCGTAGATGATGCAGTCGACCTCATACGCCCGGTCGCCGGCGACCACGCCGGTCTCGGTGATCTGGCCGACGCCCTTGCCGTCCGTGTCGACCAGGTGGGTGTTCGGGTTGTTGAAGGCCTGCAGGTACTCGTCGTGGAAACAGGGCCGCTTGCACAGCTGGCGGTACCAGGCCTTGAGCTTGCCCGCGGTGTCCGGGTCTCGCACGATGGCGTCGGCGCGGGCGCGGATCTCCTCCATCTTCTCGAAGTCGGACTCCTCGTAGGCGGCGAGCATGGCCGCCGGGTTCAGGTCCTGCGGCGGCAGCGCGGCGATCCTGGCGCGGATCCGGCACGCGATGTCCGTCCAGCCGTCCTGCACGAGGTCCACGTCCGCGGCCCCGCCGGCCTGATTGGCGGTGAAGTTCTCCAGCCAGCGCTGCTGCCAGCCCGGCGTGGCGATCTCGGCGAACCAGCCCGGGTCGATCGGGTGATTGTCCCGCGCGTCGACCGAGGACGGCGTGCGCTGGAACACGTACAGCTCCCGGGCGTCCCTGGCCAGGTACGGCACGCACTGGACCGCGGTCGCCCCGGTGCCGATCAGGCCCACCCGCTTGTCCGCGAGCTTGTCCATCGGAGCGCCGGCGTAGTCACCGCCGGTGTAGCCGTAGTCCCACCGGCTGGTGTGGAACGAGTGGCCGCGGAACGAGCCGATCCCCGGGATACCGGGCAGCTTCGGCACGCTCAGCGGGCCGGTGCCGAGCACTACGAACTGGGCGGTCAGCCGGTCACCCCGGCTGGTCTCGATGACCCAGAGCGCCCGGGGCTCGTCCCAGCTCAGCCCGGTCACCTCGGTATGGAACAGCACGTCGGAGTACAGGCCGTACTGCCTGCCGATGCGCTGGCAGTGGGCCAGGATCTCCGGGCCGTGCACGTACTTCTCCGTCGGCATGTGCCCGGTCTCTTCCAGCAGCGGCATGTACACCATCGACGCCGTGTCGCACTGCGCGCCGGGATACCGGTTCCAGTACCAGGTGCCGCCGAAGCCGCCGCCCTTCTCGATGATCCGGACCTCGACGCCGGCCTCCCGCAGCCGGGCCCCCACGACCAGGCCGGCGAACCCCCCGCCGACGCACACGGCCGTCCGGTGGTCGGTCCTGGGCGCCCGTTCGGTCCACGGTGTGTGCGGATCGTCCCGGTAGTGCGCGAGCTCGCCGGTGAGCCGCAGGTACTGGTCGTTGCCGTCCGGGCGGAGCCGCTTGTCCCGTTCCTCGGCGTACTTGCGCCGCAGCGCTTCCTTGTCAAGGGAGGTCACCATATGGTGCCATTCTGTCACTCATGTGTGACACGTGCAATGGGCCGGTGTTAGCATCGGCGCGTGGTCGCGGCCCGAATTGACCAGCACAGCCTGACGCTCGCCGGCGAGCAGCGGGAGGTCGCCCAGGCGCGGATCCTGCGCGCCGCCGGGGTCGCGCTCGCGGCCCGCGGCCTGGCCGCGACCGTGGACGACGTGGCCGAGGCCGCGGGGGTCAGCCGTCGCACGATCTTCCGGCACTTCGCCACCAGGGAGGCCCTGTTCGTCACGGTGATCAGGGCGGGCATCCGCCGCTACGCCGAGCAGATCCCGGCCCCGCCCGTCGGCGATGACCTGCGCGGATGGCTACCGGAACTGCTCGCGGTCACCCACCGGCTCAACGCCCGCAACGGCCGGGTCTTCTGGGACCTGGTGGGCGTGCGGGCCGCCGATCTTTCCGCGGACCTGGCCATGGTCGCGGCCGAGTGCCGGGACAGCCGCAACCGGTTCGCGGTGGGCGTGACCGAGCTGCTATGGCGGGCGCGCGGCGGCCCAGGCCAGCCGCCGCGGTGGCTGGCCGACGCGGTCGCGGTGCAGCTGTCCGGCTTCACCACCCAGTCCCTGGCCGGCGACCTGGACCGCACCCCCGACCAGGTCGCGCACGTGTCGGCCCGGGTCATCGAGGCCGCCGTGGCCTCAGCCCTCGCCCGCCCGGCCTGAAACGCCGTCCGGCGCAACGTCCCCGCAGGCAGGCCCGTCGCGGGCTAAGTTAGGTCGCATGCGGCGCAGCCGGCTCCTGGCGATCATCGCCCCGGCCGTCGCGCTGATCGTTTCCGCCTGCTCTTTCGGCAGCTCACCCGGGAGCGCGACGGTGGCGACGCCGGCCGCCGACGCGACCGCCTCCGCCACCCCGGCCAGCGCCCTGGCCACCGCCGCCACCGGCCCCAAGCCGGCCGCGCTGCCCCGGAAGTCAGCGGCCGGCGCCTCGGTGACCCTCACCGCCGTCGGCGACATGATGCTCGGGAACACGCCGGACCTCCCGCCGGACCCTGGCACGTACTACCAGGCGGTGAAGCGGGACCTCAAGAACGGCGCCCAGGTCGTCTTCGGCAACCTGGAAGGCACGCTCACCACGGCCACGACCAGCAAGTGCGGGAGCAAGCCGACCTCTGACTGCTTCGCCTTCCGGACCCCGCCGGGCTACGCGCGCTATTACAAGCAGGCCGGGTTCACGGTCCTGAACGACGCCAACAACCACTCCCACGACTTCGGTGCCGCGGGCATGGCCCAGACCGTTCGGTCCATTCACGCGGCGGGCCTGGCCCAGACCGGTCTTCCCGGTGAGGTCACCCGCCTGGACGTCAAGGGGATCCCGGTCGCCTTCGTGGCGTTCGCGCCGTACACCTACACCGCGAGCCTGCTCGACCTGCCCGCCGCCCGCGCTCTCATCAGGCAGGCCGCCAGGAAGGCACGGATCGTCGTGGCGTACATGCACGCCGGCGCGGAAGGGGCCCAGGCCGATCACGTGACCGGCCGGGAAGAGATCTACCGCGGCGAGGACCGCGGGAACCCGGAGGGCTTCGCGCACATGGCGATCGACGCCGGCGCCAGCCTGGTGATCGCGAGCGGCCCGCACGTCCTGCGCGGCCTGCAGTTCTACAAGGGCCATCTCATCGCCTACAGCCTGGGAAACTTCGCGGGCTACGGCAACTTCTCCATCCACGGCAACCTGACCATGAGCGCGATCCTCCGGGTGACGCTGTCCTCGTCCGGGCGGTTCGAGCGGGCCCGCCTCTACCCGGTCGAGCTCGCCGGGACCGGGCGGCCCGTGCCCGGCGGAGGGGCCATTTCCTTTGTCGCGCGGCTGTCCTCGGCGGACTTCGGCGCCAGCGCGGCCCGTTTCTCGCCGTCAGGAGGCATCACCCGGGCGAAGTGAGCGCGGTCACCGCCGCGGCGGTGCTGTCGGCCAGGGTGAACCGGCCGGCCAGGCCGGCCTCGTGCAGCCGCTCGGCCAGCGGCCCGGGCAGGCCGGCCACGATCATCCGGGCCGAACGGTCGCGGCTGATCCGCTGCTTCGCGGTGATCAAGGCGGCCAGCCCGGACGAGTCCCACCAGGCCAGGCGGGTACAGTCCAGGATCAGGCGCAGGCTTGGCGTGGCCGCGATCAGGTCGCCGACCGCGCCGCCGAACTCGCCCGAGGACCCTAGGTCCAGCTGGCCGGTGACGGCCAGGACGGTGCAGCCGCCCTCGGCCCGGCGGTCCAGCCGGAACGGCGCTGGCCCCCCTGGTGCGCCAAGCCGGAAGCTCACCGCGGCGACCGTACCGGACGGGTCCGACTGGACGCTGGCCCCGTCGGCGATCCGGCGGACCAGCCACAGCCCGTGGCCCGCCTCGACGTGCCACAGCGCCGCATCCGCCGCCTCCGCCGCCTCCGCGGACCCCGTGCCGGGGCCGTCCGTGCCGGGGCCGTCCGTGCCGGGGCCGTCTGCGGCGCCGCCGTCGGTGACCTCGCAGCGCACCGCCTCGGTGGTGGCCCACAGCCGCAGCCGGCCCTGCCCGGCGCCGTGCCGCACCGCGTTGGCGGCCAGTTCGTGCACGGCCAGTACGAGATCCCTGGTGCGCCCCTCCGGCAGCCCGGCCTGCGAGCCGTGCGCCGCCACCGCCGCCCGCAGCGCGTACAGCGAGTCACCGTCGAAGGCCTGATCCAGGGCCGGGGGCTCGCCGTCCCGAGCCGCCGCGCTCCCCGTCTTCACCCTGGCGCTATCGGTCATGCACGTTCACCAGGCTGACGCCAGCGATGTCGCCCACGCCGAGCAGCACGAACGTCGGGGCGATGCCGGGGTGGCAGTGCAGCACCACCGTCCGGGACGCGGCCAGGCCGCGGGCCGCGTCGACGATCATCCGGGCGCACGAGCCGTCGATGAACGCTAGCGCGGTCATGTTGACGGTGATGTCGCCCTCGAACCTGATCGCCTCGGCGAGCGCGAGGGCCAGCGGCTCCGCGTGCTGGTAGTCGATCTCCCCGGCCAGCCGGATGCCGGGCGGCGCGTACTGGCGGCAGATCCGCAGCATCGCGTCGGCGTAGTACGTCGCCGCAGCCACCGAACGGGTGTGGAAGGCGGACACCGTCGCCAGCGTAACCGGATCGAACCCCTCCCGGTCGTACTGGCACAGCACGGAGACCGTGCTGCCGGCCAGCGCCGCGGCCACGCCCTCCTCGAAATCCGGCAGCTGCTCCACCCCGGTCACCGGGCGCAGCGCCCAGCTCATGTCCACCGCCACCCGCAGGCCGGGGAATCCTTCCCGCTGGCAGGCGGTCATCTGCGTGGTCAGCCAGTCCATCGCGCGGCCCGCGTCGAACTCCTGCCCGGACAGCAGCCGGCCCTCGCAGTCCGCCGCGGCCAGCTGCCCGGCGGCCAGCGCCGACTCCACCTCGATCCCGCGCCGCGCTAGCTCCGAGGTGGCCCGCTGCGGCGCCGAATCACTGACCCAGACGACCTTCAGCCCGCAGGCGAGCCCGTCGCGCACGAACGCCGCCGTGAGGTCGAACAGATCCTCCGGCTCACCGAAGGTTAGGCACGCGTGATCGTCCGCGGTCAGGTCCGTGATCTGAGCGTCAGCGCCGAACGCCACCGCGCCACCTCCACAAGCGCGGCACCCGCGCCTCCAGGCGCGGCCGTGCTCCGCGCTACGGTCCAAACCGTAGCGCGGGCTCGGCACCTGCCGCACGGCAATCACCGGCGCGTCCGCGCGGCCGGGCCCGTCACGCTCACACAGATCACCTCACCAACCACTGGCTCGGCGGCGTACGCTCCCTACCCGCCGGACGCCGCGCCATTCGCCCGGCGGGAGATCGTTGCCCGGCCAGGCTCCGGAGGTTGTGACGCCTACGCGTCGTGTGGTAATCACCACCGGGTGGGCCTGCTCGAGATCTCGGTGGCCGCCGGCGAGACCGGCCCGGTGCTGACAATGTCCGGGGAGGCGGATCTCACCACCGTGGCCGAACTGACCGAGGCCCTGTCCGCTCAGCTGGCCGGCGGCGTGCGGCACCTGACCGTGGACCTGTCCCGGCTGCGGTTCGCCGACTCGGCGGTGATCCGGGCGCTGGTGCTGGCCGACCGGACGCTGAAGGACCGCGGCGGCGGGCTGACCCTGGCCCACCCGCAGCCGGCGGTGGCGCGGGCGCTGAGCCTGCTCGGGGTGGACCAGGCGATCGAGGTGCGGCCCGGGATGAGCTAAGTCTCAGGCGGCGACCGGACGGGCGGCGGTCAGCCGGTGCCGGGAGGCGGGCAGCAGGACGCTGGCGGCGACAATGAAGATCAGGCCGCCGAACCGGCCGATGGGCAGGGTGAAGTCGAGCGCCGAGGTGAGCAGGGTCAGCGTGGACACCATGCCGATCGCCGCGATCACCAGGCCGCCCCAGGCCAGCGGCCCCGGGGTGAGCCGCAGGATCAGCGAGGGCACGGCCACGCCCGCGATGAGCAGCGCGAACGGCACCACGAAGCCCGCGGCGCCGGCCGCGAATGACAGGTCGGACAGGACCTTGGCCAGCGCGGGCCCGGCGATATGCGCGGTGTCGGCCGCGACCGGCGGGGCCCGAACCGGCAGGGCGCAAGCGGACTGATATCGCGTTCCTGGTCGCGCAGCTTGGCGCCTACGCCGCCGAGAGGTTCGGCGAGCGGGCCGCGGCGCTCGACTTCACCCGCCCGCAGGCCGGACTGCTCCGGCTGATCAGCCGCGAACCCGGGCTGAGCCAGCAGGCGGTCGCCCGCAGGCTCGGCACCCCGCCGAGCCGGCTGGTCGCGCTGGTGGACGGCCTGGAACAGCGCGGCCTGATCGAACGGCGCCGCAACCCCGGCGACCGGCGCAACTACGCGCTGCACCTCACCGCCGCGGGGGAGCAGGCCATGGCCGCCCTGAGCCACGCCGCCCTGGAGCACGAGCAGGCCATCAGCGCGCCGCTCACCCAGGCCGAACGTGCCCAGCTGAGCAAGCTCCTAGGCAAGCTTGCCGCCGCGCACGGCCTGGTGCCCGGGATCCACCCCGGCTACCGCAACCTGTCAGCCAAGGAGTCCCGGTAGATAAGGCGCCAGGCCGGGCAGCTCAGTTTGATCGGCGCACGAGGCGCAGGAACCGCCTGAGCCACTGCGGTACCACGCCGTGCCAGAGCCTTGCGACATGGTTGCCGCGCTCATGCAGTTCCAGGCGCGCGTCCCTAAAATAACCCGTCGCTTCGGGATTTCTGGCGCGCTGATGCGCTAACCGCTGGGTCGATGTGCCGCCGGTCCGGTTCTAACCGGACCGACGGCCCATCGACCCGGAACCGCCGCCCGGAACCGCCGCCCGGAACCGCCGCCGCGGCTAGCGCCCCGCCCGGGCCGGTAACGGGGCCGGCGCGTCGGCGTAGGCCTTTAGCGCCATCAGCGTGCGCGCGCTCTCCGCCCGGAACGCCCGCACCAGCACCGGCTGGACGAGCCGCAGCGACGACGGGATCGTGAGCGTCACCACCCGCGCCACGCGCGTCACCCCCGCGACGGAGTCCGGCGTGAGCGTGTAGCGCAGGGTCACGTCGACGGTCCCGGCGTGCAGCCGCATCGTCATCGGCTGATGAAAGGTGATCTTGGCCGGCCGCTCGAACTCGGTGATCGTCCCGTTCCTGACCCCGAACGGGCCGGGTTCACGGTAGGTCGTTCCGAGGGTCACCGGGTCCGATGAGATCGCCGTGGTGCCGCGGAACGACGAGGACTTCGCGAGCCAGCGATCCTGGCCGCGAAAGTCGGTGATCAGGTCGAAAACCTGCTCAGCCGGGCACCGGATGTCGGCCTCGGCCGGGATCACAGGCATGGTCCTCCCGGTGCCGGGGCGAGTTACGAGCCCGTTCGGCACTTACCATGGCCTCGGACCTGGCCGCTGTCAACCGGCCGCGTCAACCGGCCGCGTCAACCGGCCGCGTCAACCGGCCGCGTCAACCGGCCGCTGTCAACCGGCTGTTATCAACCGGCCGCCAGTCAGCCGGCCGGGTCAGCTGGCCCGGGCCCGCCGGCCCGGGTGACCGCGCGGCCGCTTGTAGGCGATGATCCTGCCCTTCTCGAAGATCTCGCCGCCCCAGACGCCGAACGGTTCGGCCCGGTCGATCGCCCCCGCCAGGCACGGCCGTCGCAGCGGGCAGCTCTCGCACATCGCCTTGGCCAGCTCGAGATCAGCAGGATGCTCGGAGAACCACAGCTGCGTGTCGTCGCTACAGGGCAGTGGATTGCCCAGGTCAGCGGCTCGCCTGGCCAACGTGGCCAGCGAGATGCTAGTCATGTCGCTTCACCCCCGTGAGGCGTAACTCCGGATTCCCCGTAAACCCGGACATCTTGATTCTGCACCATGCCATCCCGGCTGGCATCAGCCGCATGGCTGATATCTCCACCGTAATTGCCCGCATACGGCCTGTCGTCACCGCGCCTGGTAGCGCGCGATGATGACGCCGGTCGTGGTGCCGACGGTTTCCGCCAGCCGTAGGTCGGCGGGCGCGCCCTCGGGGAACAGGCGCCGGCCGCCCCGACCGACCCCCATGAAGTCGGCCATCACCTCGTCGCTGCCGGCCTGCGCCCACCCGCCGCGGTTAAATCCGCCGCTGGTGTCCTCGTCCGGGCGGGCCGGGGCCTGCATCACGCCGTCGAGCGACATGTGGTTGATGACGGTCAGCTTCCGCATGGCTGTGTTCCTTTCCGGCAGGGACCTTTCATTCCCTACACGAACGCGCCCGGCCCGGATCGACATCTGCCAGGATGGCCGCGATGGCCACCGTCGTCGCGTTCCACGCCCACCCGGATGACGAGGTGCTGCTGACCGGCGGCACGCTGGCCCGGCTGGCCGCCGAGGGTCATCGCACGGTCGTGGTGGTGGCCTGCTGCGGCGGGCTGGGCCGGGGCATCATCGCCGACCCGGAGACCAGGCTGGCCGAACTGAGGGCCAGCGCGGCCCTCCTCGGCGTGGCCCGGGTCGTACACCTGGGCTACGCGGACAGCGGGCACGGCCCGGTGCTCTACCCCGATCCGCCCGGCCAGGTCAGGTTCGCCCGCGCGGACCCGGACGAGGCCGCGCGCAAGCTGGCCGCCCTGCTCCGCGAGGAAGGCGCCGACCTGCTGCTCAGCTATGACCCGCAGGGCCACTACGGGCACCGGGACCACGTCATGGTGCATCGGGTCGGCGCCCGGGCCGCCCGGCTGGCCGCGAACGTCAGGGTCCTCGAGGGCACGGCGCCGCGGGAGACGATCCGTCGGCTGTTCGCCCCGGTGCGGGTGCTGCGACTGGTGGTCAGGCACGACCTGGCGGTGATGCGGGCCGGGTCCACCCCCAGGTCGGCGATCACGCACCGGATCGACGTGCGCCGGTTCGCCGCGCAGAAGCAGGCGGCGCTGGCCGCGCACCGGACCCAGGTCTACGGCCGGGGGCGGGCCGGGCGCTTGTTCCGGCTGGTCGTCAGGCTGCCCGTACCGCTGTTCGGGCTGGTCGCGGGGCGGGAATGGTACGCCGAGCCGGGCGCGAGGTCCGCCCGGCCGGTCGGCGACGTGCTGCGGCCCGCGGCCCAGGCCCAGGGCACGGTCAGGCGCTGAGCGCCTCGGAGGGTTCGGCGCAGGCCTGCGCGATCTCCTCCAGCGCCAGGCCGAGCGCCCCGGCCAGCGCGGCCACGGTGAAGAAGGCGGGGGTGGCGATGCGGCCGGTCTCGATCTTGCGCAGCGTTTCCGCGGGAACGCCGGAGACGGCCGCGATCTCGGCCATGCTGCGCGTCCCGCGCGCCCCGCGCAGCAGCATGCCGAGCCGCTGGCCCCGCTCGTGTTCCAGGCGGCTCAGTGGCGGTCGGACCATACCGTGATAGTAATACCGGTATAGTTATCCCGCAAAGGGAGGTGCAGGCCGGTGGTCGAGATCAAGACACCCGCGGAGATCGAGGCGATGCGCGGCGCCGGGCAGGTGGTCGCGCAGATCCTGGCCGCCGTGCGGGACCAGGCCAAGGCCGGGATGCGGACGGCCGAACTGGACGAGGTAGCCATGGGCGTGCTGGCCCGGGCCGGGGCCTACTCGCCGTTCCTGAACTACCAGCCCGGCTTCGCCCCGATCCCGTTCCCGGCGACCATCTGCACCTCGGTGAACGACGCCGCGCTGCACGGCATCCCCGGCCGGTACAAGCTGGCCGACGGCGACCTGCTCAGCGTGGACTGCGGCGCCGTGCTGGACGGCTGGACGGCCGACGCGGCGGTCTCGTTCACCATCGGTACGCCGCGCCCGGCCGACAAGCGGCTGATCGACGTCACCAGGGACGCGCTGCGCGCGGGCATCGCCGCCGCCGTTCCCGGCGCGCGGATCGGGGACATCTCCGCCGCCATCGGCGCGGTCGGCCGCGCCGCGGGCTACGGGATCTGCACCGACTTCGGCGGCCACGGGGTCGGCCGGTCCATGCACGAAGACCCGTCGGTCCCCAACGAGGGCCCGGCCGGGCGCGGCGTCCGGCTCGTCCCCGGGCTGGTCATCGCCATCGAGCCGTGGTTCCTGGCCGGCGGCAGGGACATGTACCGGATCGACCGCGACGGCTGGACTATCCGCAGCGGTGACGGCAGCCGGGCGGCGCACGCCGAGCACACGGTGGCCGTCACCAAGGGCGGCCCGCAGGTCCTCACCGTCCTTTAGTACCGAACGACCCCGGCGCGTGCCCTTGCGCCGCCGTGCCCTGACCCTTCGCCAGGCCGGCCTGGCCCGCCCGCGGGTGGGCTTCCGCCGGGTCGTGGCGCTGGACCTCGGCCCCATGACCAGCAAGGCAGGCGGTTCATCTCCGTGTCCGCCCCGCATACGCTGAGTTGATGCAGCTAGTGTCAGGGTCGCTGCGCCGGCCGACCGCGATGCTGGTGGCGGCCTGCTTGGCGGCGATGGTGGTGACCGCGGCGCGCCTCCCCGGTTTCGGGCTGCCGGCATGGCTCGACGCGACGTTCGACCCGCGGCTCCAGGCGCTCCAGGGCCGGTTTCCCTGGCTGCTGAACTGGCTGCCCCACTTGGGCGAGCTGATACCGGTGACCGTGATGACGTTCACGCTGATGCTGTCGTGCGCGATCACCCGACAGTGGCGGGGAGCCGTGCTGACGGCCGTGGCAGTGCCCGTCGCGATCGGGCTTACCGATTACGTGCTCAAGCCGTCCGTCGGCGAGGCCATCGGGCAGGCCTTTCCCAGCGGACATGCCACCAGCAGCTTCGCGCTGGCGACCATCTTCGCCGTCCTGCTCGCCAGCCCGCCGTGCCGCCGCGTGCCTGGCGGCGTCCGGCTGCTGCTCGCGCTCATGGCGGTCCTGCTGGCGGCGGCCGTCGCGGCCGCCATGGTGGCCATCGGGTCGCACACCTTCACCGATGCCGTGGGCGGCGCCGCGTTCGGCACCGGCGTGGTCCTGGCCTGTGCGTTCAGCCTCGATGCGCTGGGCAGCCTGCGGCTGCGAGAACCAGCGGCGCCACCTCCTCCTGCCGGGTGATCAGCGGCGGGGCGCCCGGCCGGATGCCGGGGCCCGCGGCGGTCGCCCATGCGGTCGCGACCTCGGGCTCGCGGCCGCCGTGCCCGCCCTCCTCCAGGTGCCCGTGGTCGGTGACCACCACGATGGTCCAGTCTTCATCCGGGCCGGACGGCCGGGAGCGGACCGCCGCCACGAGCCGTCCGACCCGCTGGTCGGTGGCCCGAAGGGCCGCCCGGTAGGCGGCTCCAGAGCCGGTGGCGTGCCCGGCGAAATCGACGGCGCCGAGGTAGACGAACGACACCCGGGGCGCCGGTCCGGCCAGGATCGCCGCGGCGCGCGCCGTGGTGGCCTCGTCGGCGGCATCCCACGCGGCCAGGACTGCCTCCCCGCTGGCTTCCCTGGCGGTGTCGAAGGCCAGGCCGGTCTTTGGCACGGCGGTGAACTCGCGCGTGCTGGCCTCCGCGAACAGCGGTCCGCCGTCCTCGGGCAGCGCCAGCGGCGGCCACCCGCTGACCGCGAGCAGCGTGGGCAGCCCGGCCCGGGTGGCCAGGGTCACGAAGTCGGGGTGCTCGGCCAGTCGGTGGCCGGTCAGGTCGTTGCCGGTGATGCCGTGTCCGGCCACCCCGGTGCCGGTGGCGATCGTCGCCCAGCACGGCCCGGACCAGGTCGGCGTGGCCTCGTCCACCGGGACCGGGGCCAGGAAGCCGGCCTGCCCGAGCGCCCAGACCGACGGCGCGCTATCCGGCCCCAGGAAGTCGAACCGGACCCCGTCCATCCCGACGACCATGACGTGCCCGCCATCGGGCGCGCTCATTGCGGCAGTTCCGTGCCGGCACTTTCGGCGCAGTGCCCGCCGGTGCCGGTGGCTGCCGGGTCGTCGCTGACCGCCTGGCAGGCCTGCGTCACCGGCGCCAGCGACATGTCGTCCGGCGCGGCCATCAGCCCGAGCCCGTGATGAACACGCGAGACACCAGACTCCCTCCGGCGCTCCCGCGTAGGCTCTATCCGGAAGGGAGCACGATGTCATCCTCACCGGAGTCACCGCACCTCGACAACCGCCACCGGAACACGCTGCGCCAGATCTTCGAGCACCCCGTAAGCCACAACATCGAGTGGCACGCGGTGACCTCGCTGCTCGACGCGATCGGCACTGTCACCGTCCATGGCGGCAAGGTCACCATCACTGTCGGCGCCGAGCGCCAGATCTTCGACCATCCGGTCGGCAAGGACGTCGACGCCCAGATGGTCGTCGACCTGCGCCGCATGCTCACCGCCGCCGGCTACACCCCCTCCTGAACCCCGGCTGGGCCGGAACCACAGCACCGGACCGCCCGCCCCGGACCGCCCGCCCCGGCCCGGCCATGTCCTCGTCGGCCGGCTCCCGCCGCAGCCGCCCGAACTCCTCCTATGGCACCGCGCGGGCCCACATGTCAAGATCGGTTAGATCGACAGTGCCCGGATCTATGCCACGGGGCATAGCCAGATAGTTTGGCACCAAACGAACAGGCCCCGCAACGGCGGGTGAGAGGCTGGGCAAGATGCGGGTGGTCGTAGTCAGGCACCACGACATTGATTCGGCCGGCTTCATCGCCGACGCGTTCGAGGCGCGCGGTGCCTCGCTGGCCGTGCACCTCTTCCCCGATGAAGGCCCGCTGCCCGCGCTCGACGGCGCGGACCACGTGATCGTGCTCGGCGCGGTCAGCTCGGTCAACGACCCGGATCCCTGGATCGCCGAGGAGCTGGCCTGGCTGCGCGCGGCCGACGCGGCGGGAGTGCCGGTGCTCGGGATCTGCTTCGGCGCGCAGGCGCTGTGCGCGGCGCTGGGCGGCCGGGTCGAGGCGATGGCGGGCAAGGAGGTCGGCTGGTTCGCGGTCGAGTCGGCCGACGAGGACGCGGTCCCTGCCGGTCCCTGGCTGGAGTTCCACAACGACCGCTGCCTGCTGCCCGCCGACGCCACTGTGCTGGCCCGCAACGACGCCGCTGTACAGGCGTTCCGGATCGGCCGTCACCTGGCCGTCCAGTTCCACCCCGAGGTGGACGGCCCGCAGCTCAAGCGCTGGCTGGACGCGCACACAGACGCCGAAACCAGGCAGCTCGGAATCGACTCCGACCAGTTCCTGGCCGACACCATCCGCGAGGAGCCAGCCGCCCGGGCCCGGGCGGACCGGCTGGTCGCCGCGGCGCTGGACCTGAGGGACAGTCCAGACAATCGGTGACAGCGCCGGACACAGCCTGTCCCGGCGGAACTCCCGGCCGTTACCATAACCCCCTATGTCATCCGAACTCGCTGCCTGGCTGCGCCGGCAGCGCGAGGATCGCGGCTGGACGAGAACCGAGCTCGCCCGCCAGCTCATCCGGGCGGCCCGGGCCCGGGGCGACACGTCGATGCCAGGGGCCGACAACATCAGCCACAACATCTACCGCTGGGAGCGCGGCGCGGTCGCCCCGGCCGAGCGCTACAAGCTGCTGTACTGCGGCGCGTTCGGCATCCCGTTCGGCCAGTTCGGCCCGGGTCGCGGACAGGGGCCGCCGGCGGGCATGGTCGACAATGGCCCGGGGGTCCCCGCCGCCTCCGCCTACCGTGGACTGCCATCGTCCGATTCGGCAGTGCCCAATTCGGCCCTGGCCGATCCGGGCGCGTCCGCGATCAGGCGAGAGGTGCTGATGGCCGCGCACGAAGGCAGCGAGCACGCCGAGCGCGCGGAGCAGCGCGGCATCGGCGAGGCCACCCTGGAGCAGTTCCGCGCCGACACCGCCAGCCTGGCCGTGGCGTACCTGACCGGCGATACGTTCGGCCTGTTCACCGAGATGCGCCGGGTCAGGAACCGGATCACCGAGGCGCTCGGCCGGCGGCAGTGGCCGCGCGACGCCGCCGAGCTCTACCTGCTGGCAGGCTGCCTGTCCGCGTTAATGGCCGCGGCCGCCGTCAACCTCGGCTACCCGCAGGAGGCCGGCGAGCTGACCCGGGCGGGCTGGGCCTACGCCACGATCATCGACCACCGCCCGCTGATGGCCAGGCTGCGGCTGTGCGCGGCCTACGCCGCGTTCTGGAGCGGGCACCCGGAAGCCGCGTCCGACCTCGTCCGCAGCGGGCTCGGCTTCCTGGCCGATGGCCAGGGCGCGGCGCACCTGCACCTGTTCGGCGGCCTGGCCGCGGCCCGCCGCGGCGACGCCGCGAGCGCGCGCCAGGCCATCGCGGCCGCGCGCGACGCCAGGGACCGCGATCACCGCGACGAGCTACTCGAGATCGGCGGCGAGTTCGGCTTCTCCCTGGCCACCCATTCCTACTACGCGGGCTTCGTCCTGGCCGAAGCCGCCCGTGATTCGGAACCCCGTGATTCGGAACCCCGTGATTCGAAGCCCCGTGATTCGAAGCCCCGTGATTCGAAGCCCCGTGATTCGAAGCTGAGCGCCGAAGCGGCCGCCGAACTCGAGGCCGCCACCGCCCGGTACGCGGCCGGACCTGGCCCGGGCGAGCAGCACAGCCGCCGGTGCCGGATGCTCGCGCACACCGACCTGGCCATCGTACGGCTGCGGACGGGCGCGCTGGACGCCGCGATCGAGGCCATGAAGCCGGTGCTGGCGCTGCCGCCGGGCGAGCGCACGGCCGTGCAGGGCCAGCGGCTGTCGGTGGCACGAGCCGAACTGGCCCGGCCGGTCTACCGTGGCTCGGGCCAGGCCCGCGGCCTGGACGAGCAGCTGGCCGCGTTCGCCCCCGCCGGACTCGGACGGCTGCCAGCTCAGGAGGTGCCAGCTCAGGAGGTGCCAGCTCAGGAGTTGCCTGATCAGGAGTTGCCTGGTCAGGACCGGCCCTGACCGCTAATCCATACCGACAAGTGGGTCGGCTCGAGTGCGCGGGACACGATGCCGGTCAGGTCGTCGCGGACCGAGTTCAGGTCGACCGTGTCCTTCAGCCGGGCGGCGAAGGCGGCTGCGAGCTGGTCGGCGTCGTACCGGGCGCGATTGAACTGCCGGTCCACCCGCATCTGCACCCGCCGCCGTACCGGGTTGAACAGGGCCGCGGCGATCAGCGTGGCGGCGGCCACCGCCACCGGGGTGTGCAAGCGGAGCACCTGGGTGGCCAGGAGCACCGGCCCGGCGTACACCCCGACTAGCAGGCCGGTGACGATCGCGTACGCCACGGTACGGGAGATGATCCGGTCGATGTCGTAGAGCCGGTAGCGCAGCACGGCGATGCCGATGGCCACCGGGATCAGCGCGGCGGCCCCGCTGCCCATCGCGTTCTGCAGGTTGGTGGCCGCCGGCGGTCAGCCGCTGATACCGGGACGGTCGAACACGGCGGTCAAGGTGGCCTGCATGACCGCGAACGGCCGCTTGTCGCCGTCGGCGAACGCCTCGCCGCGGCAGACGATCAGGGTGCGGCCCGCCCGCACCACCTCGCCGGTGATCGTGAACCGCTCCCCGGCCGGCGGGGCGAGCAGGTTGATCGTGTAGCTCGCGGTCAGCACGGCGGCGTCCGCCGGCATCACGCTGAACGCCGCGTACCCGCACGCGGTGTCCAGCACCGAGGCCACCGCCCCGGCGTGCAGGAACCCGTGCTGCTGGGTGAACAGGTCGTCGTGCGGCAGCGACATCTCGACCCTGCCCGGCTCGACCGAGGTGACCTCGACGCCGAGCGTGCTCATCATTGCCTGGCGGTCGAAGCTGGCCCGCACCCGGGCCAGCATCGCCTCGGTCGTCTCCGTCACCCGCTGATTGTGACACCGAAGGCCCGCAGGCCGCGCAGCGCCCGCGCCGGGCGGGTAGCCCGCCGCCAGAGCTGCGACGTCCGGGCGGCCATCCGGCCCAGCTGCTCGTCGGCCCGCCGCTGCTCGGCCGCGCTCATCCGGCGCTCGGCCTGGTGCTGCAGGGTCATGTCGTAGATCATCATCGTCATCACGTCCTCGTGTTCTCGCCTGTCTGGCCGGTCACCAAGACGACGAGCGGGCGCGCCCCGGATGGACAGGCGACAGGAATGTCGCGGACGTTTCCGCGGAAACGTCGCGCGCAATTGCGCAGAATGCCCCCAGCTGCGCTTCAGTCATACCTGGCCCCGTCAGTACCGGGCCCCGATTGGTTTGGATACCACAACCATTGTCCTCAGGGCACAGTGCGGTTCAACTTGTTTTTAGCCACGGTGAGCCGCCGGGAGGATGCCGGGAGCGCCGCCTACGGCTTGCGCGCGACGCCGCCCCACAGGCTGGTCGGCCCCTCGGCCTCTATCGCCGACTCCGGGCGCCACTCGGTGACCTTCACCACGCCGGGTTCGAGTAGCTCCAGGCCATCGAAGAAGCTCGCGACCACCTCGCGGGTGCGCCCTACGTGGTTGCCCTCGGCCAGGTGCTGGTTCATCCGCCGGATCATCTCGGCCATCGCCTCCGGCGAGATGTCGCTGGCCGCGTGGGAGATGGTGATATAGCTGCCGGACGGGACGGCGTTCAGCAGCCGGGCCACGATCTGCCGCGCCTCGTTCAGATTCGGGATGTAGTGCAGGATGGCCAGCAGCATGATGGCGACCGGCTGGCCGAAGTCCAGGGTGCCCGCCGCCTGCTCGAGGATCTGGTCCGTGTTCCGCAGGTCGGCGTCGAGGTACGCGGTGACGCCCTCCGGGCTGCTGGTCAGCAGCGCGCGGGCGTGCGACAGCACCAGCGGGTCGTTGTCGACGTAGACGATGCGGCTCTGCGGCGCGACGGACTGGGCCACCTCGTGGGTGTTGCTGGCCGTGGGCAGCCCGGTGCCGAGGTCGAGGAACTGGCGGATGCCAGCCTCGGCGGTCAGGTACTTCACGCTGCGGGCCAGGAAGGCCCGGTTGGCCCGGGCCGAGGCGCGGATGGCGGGGTAAGCGGCGATGGTCTCCTCGCCGGCGATCCGGTCGGCCTCGAAGTTGTCCTTCCCGCCGAGCCAGTAGTCGTAGACCCGGGCCGGATGAGCCACCCGGGCGTCGAAGCCGTACAGCCCGCGCGAGCCCGATGTATCCGCCACCGGTACGCCTCCTCACCTCCCCCACGCGCACCGTACATCATGGTGCCAACTGAGACGTTGACGGCAGGTTTCACGAGCTAGACCTGGTCTGAGGGAGGCTGACGTGACTGAGCTTGACGCCGGGCTGGTGGTGCGGGACGTGACGGTGCGGTCGGTGGTGGTGCCGCTGCGGCGGCCGCTGGCCACCAAGGTGGGGGACTTCTCCCAGTGGCCGCTGCTGCTCATCGACGTGACCACCGGGGCGGGCATCACCGGGCGCGGCTACCTCGCGCCCTACCTGAGCCGCGCCGCCGCCGGCCTGCGGACGGTGCTCGAGGACATGGCCGCCGCGCTGCGCGGGCAGCCGGTCTCGCCCGCCGCCGCATACGCCAGCGCCCGCGGCTGGCTCGGCCTGGCCGGGTACCAGGGGCTCGCGCTGGCCGCGGTGGCCGGGCTCGACATCGCGCTGTGGGACGCGCTGGCCCAGGCGGCCGGCCTGCCGCTGGCCGTGCTGCTGGGCGGCACGCTAGCCCCGGTCCCCGCCTACAACAGCAACGGGCTGGGGCTCATCGCGCCGGAGCAGGTGGCCGAGGAGGCGCTGGAACTGCTCGCCGAAGGCGGGTTCACCGCACTGAAGGTCCGCGTTGGCAGGGACCGAACGGCCGACGACCTCGCCGCGGTCCGCCGGGTCAGGGCCGCGGTGGGCGACGACGTGGCGCTGGTCGCGGACTACAACCAGGGCCTCAGCCTCGGCGAGGCGCTGGAGCGCTGCCGGGCGCTGGACGCGGAGGGCCTGAGCTGGATCGAGGAGCCGCTGCGCTACGACGACCTGGACGGCCACGCCAGGCTCGCCGCGGACCTGGCCACCCCGGTCATGCTCGGGGAGAACTTCTACGGCCCGCGGGCCATGTACGAGGCGATCAGGTCGCGGGCCTGCGACCTGGTGATGCCGGACCTGATGCGGATCGGCGGGGTGACCGGGTGGCTGCGGGCCGCCGCGATCGCCGACGTGACCGGCATGCCGATGTCCTCGCACCTGTACCCCGAGGTCTCCGGGCACCTGCTCCGGGTTACCCCGACCGGCCAGTGGCTCGAGTGGCAGGACTGGGCCCATCCCGTGCTGGCCCGCCCCTTCGAGATCCGGGACGGCAGGCTGGTCCTGCCGGACATCCCGGGCAACGGCCTGGAATGGGACGAGGACGCCGTGGCCCGCTTCCAGGCGGACCCGCCGCCTAGTCTTCTTCCTCCACGGTCCGGATGATCGTCCGGAGCAGGGAGGCGAGCTGGTCCTTCTCACGGGCGGTAAGGCTGGCGCTGACCAACGCCTCGCCGCGGTTGAAGGCGGGGAACAGGCGCTCGATGACCTGCTGGCCCTTGGGCTCCAGGGACACCAGCACCAGCCGGCCGTCCGCGTCGTGGCCGCGGCGGCGGGCCAGGCCGCGCTTCTCCAGCGTCTTCAGCACCCCGGTCAGCGTGCCCTTGGTCACCCCGGCCTCGGCCGCCAGGTGCCTGGTCTGCTGGTCACCCCAGATCCACAGCACGAACAGCACGGTGAACGCGGCCCAGGACAGATCCTCCTCCGCGAGCACCTTCTGTTCCATGTGGTTGCGGATCGCGTTGGCCGCGCGGTAGATGTTCGACACCGCCGCCATCGCGGCGAAGTCGAGTTCGGAGTCGCCGATGCGTGCCCGGATGTCGCGCTCGGCCTGGACCAGGTCCTGGGCGCTACCGAGGGCGAAGCGGCGAGGCATGGCTCGATGTTACGGTCTGTCGCCTCAGCTTCTGGCCGTGGGCCGGATGCCGCGGGGTGCTGTTGTGACGGGGGTGCCGACTGGGCTCACCGGGGCTTCAGCGGGAGCGAGCGCACGAGGTGAGGGGGCCCCTGACCCCATCTATCGGGGGCAGGAGGCCCCTCACCCCGAACGGCCGGCAGGGGCGCGGTACGTGCTGGCGCCACCGCTGATACCGGTGCGGTGATTGGGGTCGGAGTGAACGGAGAGGCACCGCGCGGGCCCGGACTGGACAACGGGCCCGGCTGCGCGCGGCTCCATCCAGCCGGGCTAGTCCGCCGAAGCCGAACCTCCCGCGGACGCGGCCCGGAGCGCCTCCCAGACCCGCCGCGGCGACGCGGGCATGTCGATGTGCCGGACTCCGAGGTGCGCCACCGCGTCGACGATCGCGTTCTGCACGGCCGGGGTGGAGCCGATCGTGCCGGCCTCCCCGATCCCCTTGGCGCCGAGCGGGTTGTAACTGGTCGGCGTCTCCATGTCGGCCAGCTCGAACGTCGGCACCTCGGTCGCGGTCACGATGGCGTAGTCGGCGAAGCTCGAGGTCAGCGGGTTGCCATCGGCGTCGTAGACGACCTCCTCGAGCAGCGCCTGGGCCGCGCCCTGGGCGATCCCGCCGTGCCGCTGACCCTCGGCCAGCAGCGGGTTCATCACCGTGCCCGCGTCGTCGACGGTGACGACCCGGCGCAGCACCGCCTTGCCGGTCTCGGTGTCCACCTCGGCCACGGCCACGTGCGCGCCGAACGGGAAGGTGGCCCCTGGCGCGGTGAACACCGCGCGCACCAGTAGCCGCTCATGCTCCGCGAGCCGGGCCAGCGGCACCGCGGCGTCCGGGTCGCCGGCCACGGCGAACGCGCTGCGGCCCAGGTCGAAAACCAGGTCGGCCGGGTTGGCCTCGAGTTCGTCGGCGGCCCGCTGCCGGGCCACGTCGAGCAGGTCGCGGGAGGCCTGCTGGACCGCGGCCCCGCCCTGCTGCAGGCTGCGCGAGCCGCCGGTGCCGCCGCCCTCGGGAATCAGGTCGGTGTCACCCCACTTCAGGGTGATCCGGTCCACCGGGATCCCGAGCTCCGCGCTGGCCAGCATGGCCCACACGGTCTGATGGCCCTGGCCGTGCGGGGAGGTCCCGGTCAAGATGGTGGCGCTGCCGTCCGGGTGGACCTCGACGGTGGCGTTCTCCTTGGCCCCGCCCGCCTCGCCGCCGGCCCCGGTGATCTCCACGTAGCAGGACAGGCCGATGCCGAGCTGGACTAGGTCGCCGTCGGCGCGCCGCTTGGCCTGCTCGGCCCGCAGGTCCTCATAACCGGCCGCGGCCAGCGCCTTGTCCAGCGCCGTGGCGTAGTCGCCGCTGTCGTACACGGCGCCGAACGCGGTGGTGTGCGGCTCGGTGAAGGCGGGCAGCAGGTTCTTGCGGCGCACCTCGGCCGGGTCCACGCCGATCTCGGCGGCGAATAGGTCCATGGCCCGCTCTACCGCCGCGGTGGCCTCCGGGCGTCCCGCGCCGCGGTAGGCGCCGACCGGCGTGGTGTTGGTCACCACCGACGTCGCCACCGCCTCGGCGCGCGGGAAGGCGTACGGCCCTGGCGCCATCAAGATGGTCAGGAAGGGCAGGAACGCGCCGAACCTCGGGTAGGCCCCGGAGTCCTGCAGGATCTCGATCCGGTAGGCGCCCACCGTCCCGTCCCGGCTGCCGCCGATACTGACCTTCTGGATCTGGGCCCGGCCGTGGGTCATGCCGACCAGGTTCTCGTTGCGGGTCTCGGTCCAGCGCGCGGGCCGGCCCAGTTGCCTGGCCACCCAGCAGACCACCCCGTGCTCCGGGTCGGCGCCGAACTTGGCGCCGAACGCGCCGCCCACGTCCGGGGTGATGATCCGCAGGATGGCCTCGTCGATGCCGAGCATGGCGGCCAGCGACGAGCGGGTGCCCTGCGCGCCCTGGTTCGGGATCCACGCGGTGAGCCGGCCGTCAGGCCCCCAGGCCGCGGCCGCTGCCCGGGTCTCCATCGGCGCGGGCGCGACCCGCTGGTTGACGATCGTGCGGGAGACGACCACCTCGCACCCGTCGAACAGGTCCGCGGCCAGGGCCGAGGCGTCGCCCATGGTGGCGGCGACGTTGGTGCCCGCCGCCGGGAACAGCACCGGCGCCCCCCCGCCCGCCTCCCCGTCCCCGTTCTCTGCGGCGGTGGTCATGTCGATGACCGGCGTCAGCACGTCGTAGTCCACGTCCACCAGGTCCCCGGCATCCTCGCCCTGGTAGCGCCCCTCCGTGACGACCACGGCCACCGGCTCGCCGACGTACCGGACCACGCCGGCGGCCAGCAGCGGCTGGCCCATCTCGGCGTTGATCATGCCGGCCATGGGCGGGGCCATCGGCGGCAGCTCGGCCAGGTCGGCGCCGGTGAACACGGCGATGACCCCGGGCGCCTCGAGCGCGGCGCTGATGTCGATGGCGGTGATCCGCGCGTGCGCGACCGCCGAACGGACGAAGTGGACGTGGCACGCGCCGGGCAGGCGCATGTCCTCGGTGTACACGCCGCCGGTGGTCAGGAAGCGGGGATCTTCGGTCCGGATTACCCTGGTGCCCAGTATGCTCACGGTCACGATCTTGCCTGGCCTGGACGTCGGCGGTCAAAGCGGACCGGTGCGCCGCGGGAAAGGGAAGATCGGGTAGCCTTGCTGCGTTAGCGATGGCGGAGTAGCTCAGTCAGGCAGAGCAAGCGGCTCATAATCGCTGTGTCGCCGGTTCAAGTCCGGCCTCCGCTACTGTTCGTCCAGATCCCTTAAACGATAAGAAAGGCTCGACCGTGGCTGCCACCGACGTCCGGCCGAAGATCACGCTTGCTTGCCAGGAGTGCAAGCACCGGAACTACATCACCAGGAAGAACCGGCGTAACGACCCGGACCGGCTCGAGCTGAAGAAGTTCTGCCCGAACTGCCGGTGCCACCGGCCGCACCGCGAGACCCGCTAGCAGGCGAGAGCCGGCAGTGGCGATAAACCGGGATTACGTGGGCCGGACCTTCGCGCCCACCGAGCCCTACGAGGTCAGCCGGACCAAGATCGCCGAGTTCGCGACCGCGATCGGCGAGTCGAGCCTGCTCTGTCACGACCCCGAGGCCGCCCGCAAGGCTGGCTACCCCGACGTGATCGCGCCTCCCACCTTTGCCATCGTCATCACCAACACGAGCAGCGTCCAGGTCATCCACGACTCGGGCCTCGGAGTGAACTACTCAATGGTCGTGCACGGCGAGCAGATCTTCGAGCACGCCCGCCCGCTGCACGCGGGCGACTGGGTCGTCGCCAGGTCCACCATCGAGGACATCAGGGAAGTTGGCCGCCACATGATGATGACCACGCGGACCGACATCACCACCGTGGACGGCGAGCACGTGTGCACCGCCCGCGGCACGCTGGTCGAGCGCGGGGCCTAGCCGATGCTCAGCTACGCGGACGCCGAGCCCGGAACCGAACTCGAGCCGAAGCAGTACCATGCCACCCGGCTGGACCTGGTCAAGTACGCCGGCGCCTCAGGTGACTTCAACGTGATCCACTGGAACGAGCGGCTGGCCAGGTCCGTCGGGCTCCCCGACGTGATCGCACACGGAATGTTCACCATGGCGCAGGCCGGCCGCTACGTCACCGAACTGGCCGGGGGAGACCCGGGCGCCGTGCTCGAATTCGGTGTGCGGTTCTCCGCCATGGTCGTCGTCCCGGACGACGACACAGGCGCGGTGATCGATGTCAGCGGCACCATCGCCGAGAGATTCGATGGAAACCGCGTGGCGGTTAACGTCACCGCCAGGTCGGGCGGTTCGAAGGTGCTGACCCGCGCCCGGGCCGTCGTCCGCCTGCCGTGAGGCCTCCTCTGTGAGGCTGGCAGACTACACAACGCTCCGCCTCGGCGGCCCCGCCCGCGCCTTCGTCCGGGCCGGCACCGAGGACGAGCTCATCGACGCGGTGCGGGCCGCCGACGCGGCCGGCGAACCGGTGCTGATCCTCGGCGGCGGCAGCAACCTGGTCGTCTCCGACGAGGGCTTCGACGGCACCGTGGTCCAGGTCGCGACGCGCGGCGTCAGCCGGGACGGGGGGCCGGGCGTGCTGACCGCGGCGGCCGGCGAGGACTGGGACGCCGTGGTGGCCCGGAGCGTGGCCGAGGGCCTGGCCGGCCTGGAGTGCCTGTCCGGCATCCCCGGGCTCACCGGCGCCACCCCGATCCAGAACGTCGGCGCCTACGGCCAGGAGGTCTCCGAGACCATCACCGGGGTGCGGGTCTACGACCGGGTGACCGGGGACGTCCTGGAGATTCCGAACGAGCTGTGCGATTTCGGCTACCGGACCAGCCGGTTCCGCGGCGCCGGGCGGTTCGTCGTGCTGAGTGTCACGTTCCGGCTGGCGGTGCAGGTGCTGTCCGCTCCGGTCCGCTACCCCGAGCTGGCCGCCGCCCTCGGCGTCCCGCCCGGCGGCCGGGCGGAGAGCGCCGAGGCCCGCGCGGCGGTCATCGAGCTCAGGCAGCGCAAGGGCATGGTGATCGACCCCGCCGACCCCGACACCCGAAGCGCCGGCTCGTTCTTCGTCAACCCGGTGCTTGACGCGCCCGCGCTGGCCGCGGTGGAGGCGGCCGCCCGGGCCAGGTGCGGGCCGCAGATCCTGGTCCCCCGGTTCGGGGTCGCCGGGTCCGGCGACGGCCTGGTCAAGGTGCCCGCGGCCTGGCTGATCGAGCACGCCGGGTTCGGCAAGGGCTACAACCCGGGCGACGGCGCCCGGATCTCCGCCAAGCACACGCTCGCCCTGGTCAACGCGGGCACGGCCAGCACCGCCGCGCTGCTGGCGCTGGCCCGGGAGATCAGGGACGGGGTCCGCGACGCGTTCGGCGTCTCGCTCGCCCCCGAACCCGTCCTCGTCGGCGTCACCCTGTAGGAGCGCACATGGCCGACCCGGCCGCCTTCGTCGACCTGCTCGCCCGGGCCGAACTGCGATCGGCGGCCGGCGACTGGACCGAGGCCGCCGGGCTGTGGGCCCGCGTGACCGAGGCCAACCCGGTCCACGGCGACTACTGGGCGCGCCTGGCCGAGGCCCGGTTCGCCGAACGGGACTTCACCGCGGCCGCCCTGGCCTACGCCAAGGTCCTCGAGCTCGGCGTCCGCCCGGGGTACCAGGTCCGCCACCGCGGCGACGCGACCGAGTTCCTGCCTGGCGAGGTGGCCTACATGATCGCCTGCTGCCAGGCTGAGCTCGGCCGCCGCGCCGACGCCATCGACGCGCTCGCCGCGGCGCTCGGCCGGGGCTTCCGCGATCTTGACCGGGCCAGGGCGGACGACTGCTGGCAGGCCTGGCGCGACGACGAGCGGCTGCGCGACCTGCTCGGCATCGTCGAGGTCGAGGGCCTGTCCAGGGACGAAGGCTGGCGCACCGACCTGCGGCTGCTCGCGCGCGAGCTCAAGCGCCGCGCGTACGCGCCGTTCGCGCTGGTCTCCGAGGAGGACTTCGACGCCGAGGTCGCCCGCCTGGACGGCCAGATCCCGGGTCTGTCCGACACGCAGATCATCGTGGCCATGATGCGGCTGACCGCGCACATGGACGACGGCCACGCGGGCATCGCGATGCCCGACGGGGACAGCGAGCTCACCCGGCTCGTTCAGCTTGAGTTCTTCCTGTTCGCCGAGGGCCTGTTCGTGACCGCCGCCGGGCCCGGGTACTCCCGCCTGCTGGGCGCCGAGGTGGAGACGATCGGCGGCCGCACCGTGGAGGGGGCCGTCGCGGCGCTCGGCCCGCTCATCGCCAGGGACAACGACCAGCAGGTCAGGCTGGAGATCCCGGTTCTGCTGCGGCAGACCGCGATCCTGCACGGCCTCGGGCTCACCGGCGACCCCGGTCACGTCGCCCTGACCGTCCGCTTCCCCGACGGCACCGGCGGCGAGGCGACGGTGGACGCCGTGCCCGGCCCGCGCCGCCTGGACCGGCACCCGCCCGGCTGGACCCGCCTGACCGACACCGTGACCGAACGGCTCTCGGGGGTCTCCGGGCACTCCGGGACGCCGCCGCTGCACCTGCGCCACCGCGAGCTGCCCTACTGGTTCGAGTACCTGCCCGCCGCCGACCTGGTCTACTTCCAGTACAACGCGGTCGCCGACCATCCGGCCGAGCCGTTCGCCGCCTTCTGCGACCGGCTGTTCGCCTTCATCGCCGCCCGCCGGCCGGCCCGGCTCGTCATCGACATGCGCTGGAACGGCGGCGGCAACACCTTCCTCTCCCAGTCGCTGCTGCACCACCTGATCCGGAACCCGGAGATCAGCCGGCGCGGCGCGCTGTTCGTCATCATCGGCCGCCAGACCTTCTCGGCCGCGCAGAACACCGCGACCGCCATCGGCCGCGAGACCGAGCCGATCTTCGTGGGTGAGCCCACCGGCTCCCGGCCGAACTTCAACGGCGAGAGGATCCCGTTCGAGCTTCCCTACAGCAAGCTCGTCGCCAACGTCGGCGACCTGTTCTGGCAGACCTCCTGGCCCGAGGACCACCGGACCTGGATCGCGCCCGACATCTACGCCCCGCCCACGTTCGAGGCGTTCCGCCGCAACGCCGACCCGGCCATGGACGCCATCCTGGCCCTGCGCGAGCACCTCCCCGGCAGCTGACCGCCGGGTGTCATGATGGCGCCCGTATCACTCGTAGTATCTGCCACTCTCGCCACAAGAGCCACAAGGCAGCTGTGCGTTCAAGGCCATCCAATTCAATGAGAGTGGCGCTCTACCCCGTAGATTCGGTAGAACGCCACGTTCATTGAAAACCGGGGTGAGGGCGGTGGGGTGGCTGAGCCCGGTGAGGTGGGTGGTGTAGCAGGGGTATCCACGCGGGACAGGCTCTCTCGATAACGCCGGGCGCCCTGGTCCGGGCGGGGACCAGGGCGCCGCGACGACCTTCTAGTGGAGCAGTTCGAAGGTGTTGGTGGCGTCGTCTACGAAGTAGACGGCGCGATGGTGCGGCTTGACCGCCAGGCCGAACAGCGCGCCGGCGCCCGGCGGGGAACCGGAGACGTCCAGCGCGCGGACCGCGACCTGCCTGCCGAACGGGCTGACCTCGACCAGGTTCCCGTTGCCGCCGTTCACGGTGAGGATGTCACCGCCCGGCGCCACCACCAGCCCTAGCTCGCTATTCAGGGCGTGACCCTGGCTGACGGTGAAGCCCCGGCCAGCGTCGCTGACCCGGAACACCGCGCGGGGGATGGCCGCGATCCGGTTCGCCACCGTGTCGGCCACGTACAGCGTGCCGTTGCGGCCGAGGCCGACCCCGGTCGGCCCGATGACCAGCGCCGCCGGGTCCAGGTGCTCGCCGAAACCGGACCCGATCGTGTCCAGCCTGAGGATGAACGGCAGCCGGCCGGACGGGATGACCAGCAGGATCCGCACGACCGTGCCGCGGTGCACGGTCGCCCCCTTCGCCGCCACGGTGCCGTTCAGCACGTTGGTGACGAACAGCTCTGCCGTCCGGCCGAAATCGGCCGAGGTCATGTCCCAGGGGCCGTTGATGCCGCGGCCGGCGAACGTCTCCCGGACGTGGCCCCAACGGTCCAGCACGATCAGGCAGCCGGATCCGGACACGTTGCCGCCCTTGGTGGGCAGCGAGCCGACGATCACCCAGCCGCTGCGCAGCACGGTCAGCGCGGTGGTCAGGCCCACCCCGCCGGGACAGCCGCGCAGGTGCTGGCTGACCCTGGCGAACAGCGAGACGTGGCCGTGCGGGGTGATCTGCACGATGGTGGTGCCGGTGCCCTGCACGTTGGCTTTGTTGTTGAAGTTGCTGACCAGGATGTTCCCCTGCCTGAGGTGCCCGGTGCCGCGCGGGACGACGGCCACCCCGTAGGGGTTGACGTCTCCGTTGGCCGGCACCGTCGAGGCCAGCGTGGTGACGTGGTGCAATGGTCCGACGAATGCCGGGAAGCCGCTTGCACCCGCGACCCCGGCACCCAGGCCCGTAGCGGCCAGCAGGCCGGCCGCCGTCGTGACGACCGCGGCCAGGCCTGCCGCGTACCGTCTTGTCGCTTTCATTTCGATAACGCTCCCTTCCGATGGAAGATGTCTCCACCCATGGGCACGTTGCCGCGCGCCTGTCGGTTCGGATTCTGGCGACTCACCAGCCGGTAACAATTACCGCCATCGTGAGCCCGGCCCGGGCCAGCGCCGTACATATGGGTATAAAGGCCAGGGTGGGGGAGGTGGGGTGTGGCACGTGGGGGGCTGGCTCTCGCCGTCTGCGCGGCCGCGCTCCTCCTGACCGGACCCGCGGTCCAGGCCGCGCCGCACGCCCGGCAAGGGCCGCACGCCCGGCAAGGCCTGCCCGGGCCGCGGCCGGGGTGCCCGCCGCAGCACGGCGTCACCGCGCCGGCCGCCGCGCCGTGGGCGCAGCAGGCGCTCGGCTTCGCCTCGGTCTGGAACCGGACCAGGGGCGGCGGCGTGACCGTCGCGGTGGTGGACAGCGGCGTGGACGCGAACCCGCAGTTCGGCGACCGGGTGATCCCCGGCCCGGACCTGGTCGCCGGGACCAGGCCTCACATCGCGCCCGGCGCTGACTGCGTGGGCCACGGCACCGCGGTGGCCAGCATCATCGCGGCCGCGCCGGTGCCGGGCGTCTCGTTCACCGGGGTCGCCCCGGCGGCGCGGATCCTGTCCGTGAAGATCAGCGGCACGGACACCTTCCCGACCTCGGTGACCCCGCAGGGGATCATGGACGCGGTGCAGTTCGGCGCCGACGTCATCAACCTGTCGCTGGCCACCCCGGACGACGTCCCGGCCCTGCGGAACGCGGTCGAGTACGCGCTGAGCCATAACGTGGTCGTGGTGGCCGCGGCGGGCAACGACCTCCCGCAGGGCGGCGCCGGAGGGGGCGAAGGGACCGGCCCGTTCTACCCCGCCGCCTACCCGGGCGTGCTCGCGGTCGGCGCGGTCGGGCCCGGCGGCGTCCTGGCCGGCTTCTCTGACCAGCACACCCCGGTCGGGGTGACGGCGCCGGGCGTGAACATCACCAGCGCCTACCCGGGCACCTTCCCCGCCGCCTACGCCCCGGCGCAGAACGGCACCAGCTTCGCCGCCGCCTTCGTGTCCGGGGTGGTCGCGCTGGTCCGGTCGGCTCACCCCGGCCTGAACGCGGCCCAGGTGGTGGCGCGGATCGAGGCCACCGCGCACGGCGCGGCGGGCCCGGGCACCGGGCACGGCGTGGTCAACCCGGTCCGGGCCGTGACCGCGGTACTGCCCGCGGAGCGAGCCCGTATGGCGCCGGCGGCCAGGGCCGCGCCGTCCGGCACCTCCGCGCGCACGGTCGCCCTGGCGGTGATCGCCGGCTCGTTCGGCCTCCTGGTCGTCGTGGTCATCACGGTCCTGGCCGCCCGCCGCCGGCCGGGCCGTCAGGACGGCACGCGCGCTAGGGCCACCGTCACGGCCGCGCCGGTGGTGGGCAGGGCCACCGGGTGCGGCTCGCCGCCCACCTCGCCGGCGGGCAGGACGGCCAGGTCCACCGCGAGCGTCTCGGCCGCGACGAACCCGGCGTGCGCCCGGACCGCGTCGGCGACGGCGCCGTCGGCGCCGACGTCCAGCCGGATCCGGTCCGAGACCGCCAGCCCGGCGTCCCGGCGAGCCTGCTGCACGATCCGCACCACGTCGCGCGCGGTGCCCTCGGCCGCAAGCTCCGGGGTCACCCGCAGGTCCAGCGCGATCAGCCCGGCGTGCCCGGGCAGTGCCGCTGTCGAGTCAGGGTCCGCCGCGGCCAGCTTGAGCTCGTACTCGCCGGGCTCGAGCACGGCGCCGGCCGCCTCGACCCGGTCGCCGGCCTGGGTCCACGCCCCCGCCTTGACCGCCCGGATGACCTGCTGCACCTGCCCGCCGAGCCGGGGCCCGAGCACCCGCGGGTTCACCGCCAGCTCGAACCGCCCCAGGCTGGCCGGCTGACAGGACAGCTCGACCGCCTTGACGTTGACCTCCTCGGCGATCAGGCCCGCGAACGGGGCCAGCGACTCGGCGGCCGGGTGCGCGATGGTCAGCGAGGCCAGCGGCAGCCTGACCCGCAGCTGGTGCGCCTTGCGCAGGCCCAGCGCGGTGCTGCACACGGTGCGGACCAGGTCCATCGCCCCGGTCAGTTCCTGCTCGTCCGGCCAGTCCGACACGTCGGGCCAGTCCTCCAGGTGTACCGAAGCGCCGCCGGTCAGCCCGCGCCAGATCGCCTCGGTGGTCAGCGGCAGCAGCGGCGCGGCCACCCGCGTCATGGTCTCCAGCACCGTCCACAGGGTGTCGAGCGCGGCCGGCTCGCCGGCCCAGAACCGGTTCCGCGACCGGCGGATGTACCAGTTGGTCAGCACCTCCAGGTGGTCGCGCAGGGCCTGGCAGGCGGCGCCGACGTTGTAGACGTCGAGCAGCTCCTCGATCCCGGTCACCGCCGCACGGGTCTTGGCCAGGATGTACCGGTCCAGGACGTGCTCGCTGGATACCGAACGGCGTGCCGTATACGCCTCGGCGTTGGCGTACAGCGCGAAGAAGTAGTAGCTGTTCCACAGCGGCAGGATGGCCTGCCTGACCGCCTCCCTGATGCCGCGGGCGGTGACGATCAGGTTCCCGCCGCGCAGCACCGGGCTGGCCATCAGGAACCAGCGCATCGCGTCCGACCCGAACGTGTCGAACACCTCGTTCACGTCCGGGTAGTTGCGCAGGCTCTTGGACATCTTCTGGCCGTCGTCGCCGAGCACGATGCCGTGGCTCACGCAGGAGCGGAAGGCGGGCCGGTCGAACAGCGCGGTGGCCAGCACGTGCAGGGTGTAGAACCAGCCGCGGGTCTGGCCGATGTACTCGACGATGAAGTCGCCCGGGTAGTGCGAGTCGAACCACTCCCGGTTCTCGAACGGGTAGTGTACCTGGGCGAACGACATCGAGCCGGACTCGAACCAGCAGTCGAGCACCTCGGGCACCCGGCGCATCACCGACTTGCCGGTCGGGTCGTCCGGGTTCGGCCGGGTCAGCTCGTCGATGACCGGCCGGTGCAGGTCGGCCGGGCGCACGCCGAAGTCGCGCTCGAGCTCGTCCAGCGAGCCGTATACGTCGGTGCGCGGGTAGGCAGGGTCGTCGCTCTGCCAGACCGGGATGGGCGACCCCCAGAACCGGTTCCGGCTGACTGGCCAGTCCCTGGCGTTTGCCAGCCACTTACCGAACGAACCGTGCTTGACGTGCTCGGGTACCCAGGTGATCTGCTCGTTCAGCTCGACCATCCGGTCCCTGAACTTCGTCACCGCGACGAACCAGCTCGACACCGCCTTGTAGATCAGCGGGTTGCGGCACCGCCAGCAGTGCGGGTAGGAGTGCGTGTACGTTTCCCTGCGTACCAGGCTGCCCTGCTCGCGCAGCTTCGCCGCGATGCCGGCGTTGGCGTCGAAGACGTGCTGGCCCGCGAAGTCGGTCACCACCGGAGTGAACCGGGCCTGCTCGTCCACCGTCAGCACGGTCGGGATGCCGGCCGCGTCGCAGGCCAGGGCGTCGGCCTCGCCGTAGGCGGGGGCCATGTGCACCACCCCGGTGCCGTCCTCGGTCGTGACGTCGTCCGACAGGATCACCCGGAACGCGTCCTGCGTGCCGAACTTCTCCGCGTCGGTCAGGTAACCGAAGAGCGGCTCGTACCGCCGCCCGGCCAGCTCGGCGCCGGTCAGTGCGCCGACGGTGGCGGCGCCCTCCAGTTCCCGCTCGTAGGCGCCCTGCCGGTCCCGGGCCAGGATGTACCGCTCGCCGCCGGACTCGACGACCACGTAGCCGATGTCCGCGCCGACCGCGCAGGCCAGGTTGGACGGCAGCGTCCACGGCGTGGTGGTCCAGGCCAGCAGCCACTCCCCGGTCTCCAGCCTGAACCGGACCGTCACCGACGGGTCCTGCCGCTCGGCGTAGGTGTCGTCGTCCATCCGCAGCTCGTGGTTGGACAGCGGGGTCTCACACCGCCAGCAGTACGGCAGTACCTTGAAGCCCTGGTAGACCAGGCCCTTGTCCCATAGCTGCCGGAACGCCCACATGACGCTCTCCATGTAGGGGAGGTCCAGCGTCTTGTAGTCGTGCTCGAAGTCGACCCAGCGCGCCTGCCTGGTCACGTAGTCCTGCCACTCGCGCGTGTAGCGCAGCACGGACTCGCGGCAGGCCTGGTTGAACTTCTCGACTCCCATGGCGAGGATGCCGGTCTTGCCTGAGATGCCGAGCAGCCGTTCGGCCTCCACCTCTGCGGGCAGCCCGTGGCAGTCCCAGCCGAACCTGCGCTCCACGCGCTTTCCCTGCATGGTGCGGAACCGCGGCACCAGGTCCTTGACGTAGCCGGTGATCAGGTGCCCGTAGTGCGGCAGCCCGTTGGCGAACGGCGGTCCGTCGTAGAAGACGAACTCGTCGTCGGCCGGGCGCTGCCTGATCGACTGGCGGAAGGTGTCGCCGGCCTCCCAGTAGTCCAGC
Source organism: uncultured Actinomycetota bacterium (assembly GCA_963753225.1). Taxonomy (GTDB): domain Bacteria; phylum Actinomycetota; class Actinomycetes; order Streptosporangiales; family Streptosporangiaceae; genus Palsa-504. The sequence goes on from CAVWBQ010000044.1 coordinate 191,124, forward strand.
ACCTCGCGCTCGAGCGCGGGGAAGTCGGGCTGGGCGGGTACGTCGCCGTGCCCGGTACGCGGATAAACGGCCATGTGCTCGGTCCTCGTGGTGCTGCGTGCCTGTTCCACGAGGACGACGCGCCCGCTCCCGCGCGGGCGTACCGCGGTACCACCTCGCTTGCCGCCTGCCGGCGACCGCTCGTGAGCCGGCTGTGACGGGCCGGACCCGCCCGGTTCTAATCAGGCCACGCCGCGCTCGCCGCACGTGCGTGGGCCCTTTCTTCCGGGGGCTCCCCGGTGATAGCCGGATCATCGCCTTAGGGCTGTAAGCCTAGCCGCTGCCCAGGGTATTCCGTGCGAGGTTATTCGGCCCTGCCCAGCCAGGCGTCGATGCCGGCCAGCAGCCGGGCCCGGACCTGCTCCGGCGCGGCCGACGACAGCACCGACATGCGGGCCAGGCCGGCCAGCTCGGCGTCGGTGAAGCCGTGCGCCTGGCGGGCGATCTCGTACTGCGCGGCCAGCCGCGTGCCGAACAGCAGCGGGTCATCGGCGCCGAGCGCGACCGGCACGCCCGCCTCGACCAGGCGGCGCAGCGGGACCTGCGCCGGGGACGCCGCCACCCCGAGCGCGACGTTGGAGGACGGGCACACCTCGCAGGTGACCCCGCCGGCGGCCAGCCGCTTGACGACGGCGGGATCCTCCGTGGCCCGGATGCCGTGGCCGATCCGGTCCGCGTGCAGCTCGTCCAGGCAGGCCTCTACGCTGGCCGGCCCGGCCAGCTCCCCGCCGTGCGGGACCAGGAGCAGCCCGGCCCGTTCGGCGATACGGAACGCGGCGGCGAACTCGTACGCGGCCCCCCGCCGCTCGTCGTTGGACAGGCCGAACCCGGTCACCCCGCGCCCCGCGTACTGGGCCGCCAGCCGGGCCAGGGTCCTGGCCTCCAGCGGGTGCTTGGTCCGGTTGGCCGCCACGATCACGCCGATGCCGACCCCGGTGGCCGCCGTGGCGGCCGCGGCCGCGTCGAGGACCAGCTCGATCATGTCGGTGATGCCGCCGAACCGGCCGGCGTACCCGGACGGGTCGACCTGGATCTCCAGCCAGCCCGACCCGTCCGCCCGTTCGTCCTGCGCGGTCTCGGTCAGCAGCCTGCGCACGTCTTCGGGTCCTCGCAGCACCGAGCGCGCGGTGTCGTACAGCCGCTGGAACCGGAACCAGCCGCGTTCGTCGGTGCCGCTCAGCCGCGGCGGCCAGTCCTCGGTGAGCGCGGCGGGCAGCCGGATGCCGCGGTCGTCCGCCAGCTCGACCAGCGTCCCGTGCCGCATCGACCCGGTGAAGTGCAGGTGCAGATGCGCCTTGGGCAGCGCGGACAGCGGCCTGGGCGTTATCTCGCCTCCGCGAGCAGCTTGGCCATCCGGCTGATGCCCTCTTCGAGGTCGGCGTCGCCGAGCGCGCAGGAAAGCCGGAAATACCCCGGCGTGCCGAACGCCTCGCCCGGCACCACCGCCACCTCCGCCTCGTCCAGGATCAGCGCGGCCAGTTCGGCTGAGGTCTGCGGATGCTGCCCGGCGATCTCGGTGCCGAGCAGCCCCTTGACGCTCGGGTAGCAGTAGAAGGCGCCCTGCGGCTCCGGGCAGATCACGCCGGGGATCTCGTTCAGCATCCTGGCCATGGCCTGCCGGCGCCGGTCGAACGCGGCGCGCATCCCGGCCACCGCGGACAGGTCACCGGACACGGCGGTGAGCGCGGCGGCCTGGGCCACGTTGCAGACGTTGGAGGTGGCGTGGCTCTGCAGGTTCGCCGCCGCGCTGATCACGTCCTTCGGGCCGATCATCCAGCCGACCCGCCAGCCCGTCATCGCGTACGTCTTGGCCACCCCGTTGAGCACCACGCAGGTGTCAGCGGTCTGCGGTGCCTGGACCGGGATCGAGGAGAACGTCGCGCCGCCGTAGACCAGGTGCTCGTAGATCTCGTCGGTGACCACCCACAGGCCGTGCGCCGCGGCCCACTCGCCGATCTGCCTGACCTGCTCCGGAGAGTAGACCGCCCCGGTCGGGTTGGACGGCGACACGAACAGCAGCACCTTGCTGCGGCTGGTCCTGGCCGCCTCGAGATCCTCGACCGAGGCCAGGTAACCAGTCTGCTCGTCGGTGCGGACCGGCACCATCACCCCGCCGGCCAGCGCGATGGCCTCGGGGTAGGTGGTCCAGTAGGGGGCCGGCACGATGACCTCGTCGCCCGGGTCGAGCAGGGTGGCGAACGTCTGGTAGACGGCCTGCTTGCCGCCGTTGGTGACCAGCACCTGGCCGGCCTCGACCTGGTAGCCGGAATCCCTCGCCGTCTTGGCCGCGATCGCCTGCCTGAGCTCGGGCAGCCCTGCCGCCGGGGTGTACTTGTGGAAGCGCGGCTCGGCACAGGCTCGCTGCGCGGCCTCCACGATGTAGCCGGGGGTAGGAAAGTCGGGTTCTCCCGCGCCGAAGCCGATGACCGGCCTGCCCGCCGCCTTCAGCGCCTTGGCCTTGGCGTCCACGGCCAGCGTGGCGGATTCGGAGATGGCGGACACACGTGCGGAGACTCTCGTAGGCATGGGCTCCATGCTAGCCGGGGGGCGACCCCCCATACCCCCCGCGACTGGGGGGACTGCCCGTCCCCCCCAGACCCCCTGGCCCCCGGGCCGGGCCAGGCAGTTCGACGGAAGGGCGGTTCGGACGTACACTGCATGGACCGGCAGCCGAGCTGTCGTTGCGGCAGCGTGCCCGTGAGTTAGTGGGCGCGTGATTTGAACCCATGTAGTGTGGCTTGAAACACAGGGCAGTAGCTCAATTGGCCAGAGTCCCGGTCTCCAAAACCGGTGGTTGGGGGTTCGAGTCCCTCCTGCCCTGCGAGTGCGATCCGGCGAACCCGCCGAGTTTGGCGGACAGAGAGCCGGCGGACCTATAGGTGAGGACATGGCAACTCAGACACGCGGTGAGGCCCCGGAGAAACGGAGCGGATCCGGTCGCGCGGCCAAGCGCGGGACCCGGACTACCCCCGCCCTGTTCTTCCGGCAGATAGTCGGCGAACTTCGCAAGGTGATCTGGCCCACCCGTTCGATGCTGGTTACCTACACCGTGGTCTGCCTGGTCTTCGTGATCTTCATGGTCATCGTCGTCACAAGCCTGGACTACGGCTTCACCAAGCTGGTGTTCGCGCTGTTCCGTTAGGCGGTTTCCCCCCGGGGGGCGGCCGCCGGGCGGGGCAAGCGCACGCCAGCGTGACGCCATATCGGGCCGGAAGAGGCGGTACCGAGGAAAGAGAGAGCAATCGTGTCCGAAACCCAGCATGGTCCCGTGGTGACGGACGCGGCAGGACCGGATGCGGAAACCGGGGAGGCTGATGACGTGAGCGACCACAGCGAAGAAGCCGCCGGGCTCGACCCCGCGGGCGAGGCTGCGGACGCCGCATCGGCCGATGACGCGTCGCGGGACGACGCCGAGTCCGCGCCGGACGAGCAGGAGTCCGCGCCGGACGACGCCGAGTCCACGCCGGACGAGCAGGAGTCCGCGCCGGACGACCAGGAAGAAGAGGAGAAGCCCGACGACGCTCGCGAGGAGTTCGAGCGCGAGCTGCGCATGCTCCCTGGCGACTGGTACGTGGTGCACTCCTACGCGGGTTACGAGAACCGGGTGAAGACCAACCTGGAGAGCCGCATCTCCTCGCTCAACATGGAGGACTACATCTTCCAGATCGAGGTCCCGGTGCACCAGGTGACCGAGATCAAGGGCGGCAAGCGGCAGCAGGTCCAGGAGAAGGTTCTGCCCGGCTACATCCTGGTGCGGATGGAGCTCACCGACGAATCCTGGGCGGTAGTCCGCAACACCCCCGGCGTGACCGGCTTCGTCGGCCTGTCCAGCCGGCCGTCGCCGCTGCAGCTCGGCGAGGTGGCTAACCTGCTCGCGCCGGAGCCCGAGCCCGGAACCAAGCAGGCCGAGGCCGCACGGCCGTCTACGGTGGAATTCGAGGTCGGCGAGAGCGTTACGGTAATGGACGGCCCGTTCGCCACGCTTCCCGCCACCGTGAACGAGATCAACCCCGACACCCAGAAGCTCAAGGTGCTGGTGTCGATCTTCGGCCGTGAGACTCCGGTCGAGCTGTCGTTCGACCAGGTGACCAAGATCTAGAAACTGAAACTAAGGACGAAACTGCCATGCCGCCAAGAAGGAAGAAGCTCGCCGCCCTCGTCAAGGTGCAGCTGCCGGCCGCCCAGGCCACCCCGGCGCCGCCGGTCGGTACCGCGCTCGGCCCGCACGGCGTGAACATCATGGACTTCGTCAAGCAGTACAACGCGGCGACGGAGAGCCAGCGGGGCAACATCATCCCGGTCGAGATCTCCATCTACGAGGACCGGACGTTCACCTTCATCACCAAGACGCCGCCGGCCGCCGAGCTGATCAAGAAGGCCGCGAGCGTGGACAAGGGCAGCGCCGAGCCGCACAAGACCAAAGTCGGCAGCATCACCTCCGCCCAGGTCCGCGACATCGCGCAGACCAAGATGCCGGACCTGAACGCGACCACGATCGAGGCCGCCGAGAAGATCATTGCGGGCACAGCCCGCTCGATGGGCATCAAGGTCGAGAAGTAACCGTTACAACCACCCAGAGCGCAGTGGCAGGGCCTCGCGCGGCCCGCTGACCACGACCTCCGGACATGAGGAGACCCACACATGAAGCGCAGCAAGTCTTACCGCCAGGCCGCCGAGCAGATCGACCCCGCGCGCCTCTACAGCCCCGCCGAGGCCGTCGGCATCGCCAAGGCCGGCCAGGTGACGAAGTTCGACCCGACCGTCGAGGTGGCCCTGCGCCTCGGCGTCGACCCGCGCAAGCAGGACCAGATGGTCCGCGGCACGGTCAACCTGCCTAACGGCACCGGCAAGACCGCCCGGGTGCTCGTGTTCGCCATCGGCGACCGGGCCGAGGAGGCCCGCGCGGCGGGCGCCAACTTCGTCGGCTCCGACGACATGATCGAGCGGATCCAGGGCGGCTTCCTCGACTTCAACGCGGTCGTCGCCACTCCCGACATGATGGGCAAGGTCGGCCGTCTCGGCCGGGTGCTCGGCCCGCGCGGCCTGATGCCGAACCCGAAGACCGGGACCGTGACGCCGGACGTAGCCAGGGCCGTGACCGAGATCAAGGGCGGCAAGATCGAGTTCAGGACCGACCGGCACGGCAACCTCCACTTCATCATCGGCAAGGCGTCCTTCCCTTCGACCGCCCTGCTGGAGAACTACGCCGCCGCCCTGGACGAGGTGATCAGGCTCAAGCCCGCCGCGGCCAAGGGCCGGTACCTGAGGAAGGTCACCTTCGCCACCACCATGGGCCCCGGCATCCCGGTCGATCCCAACAAGACCCGCAACCTGTCCGACGACCTAGCCGAAGCCACCGCCTGACCCGGGCGCGCGTCACCAGAACCTGGCGCACCGCCTGAGCCCGAGCGCACCGCCGCTATCCCAGGGGACGCGCCTCAATGTCGTCCCTGGCAACCGCCACGATGTGACATCGTGACGGTCAGCTCGCGTCTTAATAACGCGTCGCTTCGGGATTTCTGGCGCGCTGATGTGGTAGCCGCTGGGTCGATGGGCCGTTGGTCCGGCTAGAACCGGACCACCGGCACTTCGACCCAGAACCGCCGCCCCGTACCGCCGCCGCGGCTACCGCCCCGCCCGCTCGCACCCGAGATCACACCCCCGCGTGTTAATTACTGACGCGCGCTAACCGCATCAATGTCACATCGTGGCAGTTCTCTCGCCAGGCCGGGCGATGCTGGTGTGATAGGAGTCCGCTTTTACCCGCACGGCAAGCCGCGCGTGAGCGTTGGCCGTCGGGGGACATGCGGCTCAGCGGCGCCGCCCGGCTAGGCTGCCATGGCCCGCGATTTGGCCAAGCCCGGGCGCAGACCGTACACTCGGTAGCGCCGAAGACCGCTGGATGCCGTCACCCGTGACGGCCGAAGGCTCCGGCCGGGATCGCGAGATCCCGGTGCCGGACATCCCGCGCAGGTGAACTGAGCTGTGCCGCTCGGCCCCGACCGGGGTCGGCGATGCCGCCCCGTGCGCCTCGCGCCGGGGCGTTTTTGCTGTCTCCGGCTGCTAAGAAACGCACGAAGTGCTTCTGGATAACAGTGCTTCTAGATATCAGAGAGGAGGCACATGGCTAACGCAGAAAAGGTCGCCGCGGTCGCCGAGCTCACCGAGCGGTTCAGGGGCTCCTCTGGCGCCGTGCTGACCGAGTACCGCGGGCTTACCGTGGCCCAGCTCGCCGAGCTGCGCCGGTCGCTGGGCGGCAACGCCACGTTCGCCGTGGTGAAGAACACCCTGACGAAGATCGCGGTCAACGAGGCGGGGCTCGACGAGCAGTTGTCCTCGATGCTGGTCGGCCCGTCGGCGATCGCGTTCGTCGACGGCGACGTGGTCGAGGCGGCCAAGGGCCTGCGCGACTTCGTCAAGGCGAACCCGCTGCTGGTGATCAAGGGCGGGGTGCTCGACGGCAAGGCGATGAGCCCGGCGGAGATCACCCAGCTGGCCGATCTGGAGCCGCGCGAGGTGCTGCTGGCAAAGCTGGCCGGTGCCATGAAGGCGTCGATGGCCGGAGCGGCCGCGACGTTCAGCGCGCTGCCGGTGCAGATGGCCCAGCTCGCCGAGGCGCTGCGCACCAAGCGCGCCGCCGCGGAAGGCGGTGCCCCCGAGGCCGATGCTCCCGAGGCCGACGCTCCCAGGGCCGAGGCCGACGCTCCCAGGGCCGAGGCCGACGCTCCCATGGCCGAGGCCGACGCTCCCGAGGCCGAGGCCGAGGCCACGCCGGGCGACGAGAGCTAACCACCCGCTAGAGAAGTTTAAGAAACGAAGGAATCACCACCATGGCGAAGATGAGCACCGACGACCTCCTTGAGGCGTTCAAGGAAATGACCCTGCTCGAGCTCTCCGACTTCGTGAAGCAGTTCGAGGAGACGTTCGACGTGAAGGCGGCCGCCCCCGTGGCGGTGACCGCCCCGGCCGCAGGCACGGCCGCGGGCGGCGAGGCCGAGCAGGCCGAGGAGCAGGACGAGTTCGACGTCATCCTCGAGGCCGCGGGCGAGAAGAAGATTCAGGTCATCAAGGAGGTGCGCAGCCTGACCAGCCTGGGCCTGAAGGAGGCCAAGGACCTGGTCGACGGCGCGCCCAAGACGGTCCTGGAGAAGGTCAACAAGGAAGGCGCGGACAAGGCGAAGGCGGCCCTCGAGGGCGCCGGCGCCACCGTCACCGTCAAGTAGCCGCAGGGCTGCGCTAGGCGGCAGAAGCGCTGCGAGACCCGGGTTCCGTGTTGTCCGCGGGCCCGGGTCTCGTCACGTCCGCTCGCGTCTCACGTCCGCTCACGTCCGCTCGCGTCCGCGACACGCCCGGGCGCGCGACACGGCCCGGCACCCTGAAACGCCCGGCTGGGCAGCCGCCGCCGGGCAGGAATATCGTCATACCCCGCTTTGTTGTCACCTACACATCACACCGCATGTGGCATCCGTCACCCAGGCAATGTGCACCGAGTGTCCGGTTCAGACTTGACTCTTGGCCGCTAAAGAGCGATGCTGCGGAGCAACCGTGAATCTCATAGTGGCGTACACTTGACGAGCAGTGTAACCTTTGGCTACACTGCTAGTTTGCGCTGCACTCTGACGTCCTCGGTTCCTCCCTCGCGTCTACGGGGTTTTGCCGCGGGGCGTTTGGCGTGCGTGCGGTGATATTTCCGCGACAAAGTTCGGAAGGACCCCTGTTGGCAGCATCGCGCAGCGCCTCCGCAACGACTACCTCCGCAACAAATTCTGGTTCACGCCGCGTGTCCTTCGCGCGTATCCAGGAGCCGCTCAAGGTACCCGACCTCCTCGCCCTCCAGACCGAATCCTTCGACTGGCTGCTCGGCAACGAGAGGTGGCAGGCCCGGATCAGCGAAGCCCTGGACGCCGGCCGCAAGGACGTAGCCGAGCAGTCCGGCCTCGAGGAGATCTTCGAGGAGATCAGCCCGATCGAAGACTTCTCCGGCACTATGTCGCTCTCGTTCCGCGATCACCGGTTCGAGCCGCCCAAGTACTCCTCGGAGGAGTGCAAGGACAAGGACATGACGTACTCCGCCCCGATGTTCGTGACGGCGGAGTTCATCAACAACACCACTGGCGAGATCAAGAGCCAGACGGTCTTCATGGGTGACTTCCCGCTCATGTCGGCCAAGGGCACCTTCATCATCAACGGCACCGAGCGCGTCGTGGTCAGCCAGCTGGTCCGCTCCCCGGGCGTCTACTTCGACCGGCAGGTCGACAAGACCAGCGACAAGGACATCTACTCCTGCAAGGTGATCCCGAGCCGCGGGGCCTGGCTCGAGTTCGAGATCGACAAGCGGGACGCCGTCGGCGTCCGCATCGACCGCAAGCGCAAGCAGAGCGTGACCGTGCTGCTGAAGGCGCTGGGCTGGGACGACGCGAAGATCCTGGACCGGTTCGGCGGGTACGAGTCGATGCGCGCCACCCTGGAGAAGGACCACACGGCCGGCCAGGACGAGGCGCTGCTCGACATCTACCGCAAGCTGCGGCCGGGTGAGCCGCCGACGCGCGAGTCGGCCCAGGCGCTGCTGGAGAACCTGTACTTCAACCCGAAGCGGTACGACCTGGCCAAGGTGGGCCGCTACAAGGTCAACAGGAAGCTCGGCCTCGACCTGCCGATCCGGCAGGGCACGCTGAGCGAGAACGACATCGTCGCCACCATCGAGTACCTGGTCCGGCTGCACGCGGGCGAGGAGGAGATGATCTCCGGCGAGGCGATCATCCCGCTGGAGACCGACGACATCGACCACTTCGGCAACCGCCGGCTGCGCACCGTGGGCGAGCTGATCCAGAACCAGGTCAGGCTCGGCCTGGCCCGGATGGAGCGCGTCGTCAGGGAGCGGATGACGACCCAGGACGTCGAGGCGATCACGCCGCAGACCCTGATCAACATCCGGCCGGTGGTCGCGTCCATCAAGGAGTTCTTCGGCACCAGCCAGCTCTCCCAGTTCATGGACCAGACCAACCCGCTGGCCGGGCTGACCCACAAGCGCCGGCTGTCGGCGCTCGGCCCCGGCGGACTGTCCCGCGAGCGGGCGGGCTTCGAGGTCCGCGACGTGCACCCCAGCCACTACGGCCGGATGTGCCCGATCGAGACCCCTGAAGGGCCGAACATCGGCCTGATCGGGAGCCTGTCCAGCTACGCGCGGGTGAACGCGTTCGGCTTCGTCGAGACGCCGTACCGCAAGGTCGTCGACGGCGTGGTGATCGACCAGATCGACTACCTGACCGCCGACGAGGAGGACAGGCACGTCATCGCCCAGGCCAACACGCTGCTCGGGGCGGACGGCGCCATCGCCGAGAACCGCGTGCTGGTCCGCCGCAAGGGCGGCGAGGTGGACTACATCCCGCCGGACGAGGTCGACTACATGGACGTGTCCGCGCGGCAGATGGTGTCCGTGGCCACTGCCATGATCCCGTTCCTCGAGCACGACGACGCCAACCGCGCCCTGATGGGCTCGAACATGCAGCGCCAGTCGGTGCCGCTGCTGCGCAGCGAGGCGCCGCTGGTCGGCACCGGCATGGAGTACCGCGCCGCGACCGACGCGGGCGACGTGATCCTGGCCGACAAGGCCGGCGTGGTCGAGGAGTCCTGCGCGGACTACGTGACCGTGATGAACGACGACGGCACCAGGACCACCTACCTGGTGTCCAAGTTCAAGCGGTCCAACCAGGGCACCTGCTTCAACCAGAAGCCCACCGTCGAGGAGGGTGACCGGGTCGAGCAGGGCCAGGTGCTGGCCGACGGCCCGTGCACCGACCTCGGCGAGATGGCGCTTGGCAAGAACCTGCTCGCGGCGTTCATGCCGTGGGAGGGCCACAACTACGAGGACGCCATCATCTTGTCCCAGCGCCTCGTCCAGGATGACGTGCTCAGCAGCATCCACATCGAGGAGCACGAGGTCGACGCCCGCGACACCAAGCTGGGCCCGGAGGAGATCACCAGGGACATCCCGAACGTCTCCGACGAGGTCCTGGCCGACCTGGACGAGCGCGGCATCATCAGGATCGGCGCCGAGGTCGTCAACGGCGACATCCTGGTCGGCAAGGTCACCCCGAAGGGCGAGACCGAGCTGACCCCGGAGGAGCGGCTGCTGCGCGCGATCTTCGGCGAGAAGGCCCGCGAGGTCAGGGACACCAGCCTCAAGGTCCCGCACGGCGAAGAGGGCAAGGTCATCGGCGTCCGCGTGTTCACCCGCGAGGACGGCGACGAGCTTCCGCCCGGCGTGAACGAGCTCGTTCGGGTCTATGTGGCCCAGAAGCGGAAGATCACCGACGGCGACAAGCTGGCCGGCCGGCACGGGAACAAGGGCGTGATCGCGAAGATCCTGCCGGTGGAGGACATGCCGTTCCTCGAGGACGGCACCCCGGTGGACATCGTGCTCAACCCGCTCGGCGTCCCTGGCCGGATGAACGTCGGCCAGGTCCTGGAGACTCACCTCGGGTGGGTAGCCAAGACCGGCTGGCAGGTCGAGGGCGACGACGCCGAATGGAAGGACAGGCTGCGGAGCGTCAGCGCCGACAGCGCCCCGGCCGGCACCCACGTGGCCACCCCGGTCTTCGACGGGGCGAAGGAAGAGGAGATCACCGGCCTGCTCGGCAGTACTCTGCCGAACCGGGACGGCCAGCGGATGGTCGGCTCGGGCGGGAAGGCCAGGCTGTTCGACGGCCGCACCGGTGAGCCCTTCAAGGACCCGATCGCGGTCGGCTACATCTACATCCTCAAGCTCCTGCACCTGGTCGACGACAAGATCCACGCCAGGTCGACCGGCCCGTACTCGATGATCACCCAGCAGCCGCTGGGCGGTAAGGCGCAGTTCGGCGGCCAGCGCTTCGGTGAGATGGAGGTCTGGGCGCTGGAGGCCTACGGTGCCGCCTACGCCTTGCAGGAGCTGCTCACCATCAAGTCCGACGACGTGCTCGGCCGGGTCAAGGTCTACGAGGCCATCGTCAAGGGCGAGAACGTCCCCGAACCGGGGATCCCGGAATCGTTCAAGGTGCTGATCAAGGAAATGCAGTCACTCTGTCTCAACGTCGAGGTGCTGTCGAGCGACGGCGCCGCGATCGAGATGCGAGACACCGATGAGGATGTCTTCCGCGCGGCCGAGGAACTCGGCATCGACCTGTCCCGGCGTGAGCCGAGCAGTGTCGAAGAGGTCTAATCGAGAAGGGGGTTATACCAGTGCTTGACGTCAACTTCTTCGATGACCTGCGCATCGGCCTCGCCACCGCCGAGGACATCCGGCAGTGGTCGCATGGCGAAGTGAAGAAGCCTGAGACCATCAACTACCGCACCCTCAAGCCGGAAAAGGACGGGCTCTTCTGCGAGAAGATCTTCGGCCCGACCCGGGACTGGGAGTGCTACTGCGGCAAGTACAAGCGGGTCAGGTTCAAGGGCATCATCTGTGAGCGCTGCGGCGTGGAAGTCACCCGCGCCAAGGTGCGGCGCGAGCGGATGGGCCACATCGAGCTGGCCGCGCCGGTCACGCACATCTGGTACTTCAAGGGCGTGCCCAGCCGGCTCGGCTACCTGCTCGACCTGGCGCCGAAGGACCTGGAGAAGGTCATCTACTTCGCCGCTTACATGATCACCTACGTGGACGACGACGCGCGGGCCCGTGACCTGCCGTCCCTCGAGGCGAAGATCAGCGTCGAGCGCGGCCAGCTCGAGCAGCGCCGCGACGCCGACGTCGAGGCCCGGCAGGCCAAGCTGGAGGCCGACCTGGCCGAGCTCGAGGCGCAGGGCGCCAAGAGCGACGCCAAGCGGAAGCTCCGCGAGTCCTCCGACCGTGAGTGCAAGCAGATCAGGGACCGCGCGGGCAAGGAGATCGACCGCCTGGACGAGGTCTGGAGCAGGTTCAAGAACCTGAAGGTCCAGGACCTCGAGGGCGACGAGCTGCTGTACCGCGAGATGCGGGACCGGTTCGGCCGGTACTTCCGCGGCGGCATGGGCGCGCAGGCCATCCAGGACCGGCTGGCCAGCTTCGACCTGGACGCGGAGGCGCAGAGCCTGCGCGAGACGATCCGCACCGGCAAGGGCCAGAAGAAGGCCCGTGCTCTGAAGCGGCTCAAGGTCGTGAGCGCGTTCCTGAACACGCGTAACTCGCCCATGGGCATGGTGCTCGACTGCATCCCGGTGATCCCGCCGGACCTGCGGCCGATGGTCCAGCTCGACGGTGGCCGGTTCGCCACCTCCGACCTGAACGACCTGTACCGCCGGGTCATCAACCGGAACAACCGGCTGAAGAGGCTGCTCGACCTGGGCGCGCCCGAGATCATCGTGAACAACGAGAAGCGGATGCTCCAGGAGGCCGTGGACAGCCTGTTCGACAACGGCCGCCGTGGCCGTCCGGTCACCGGTCCTGGCAACCGCCCGCTGAAGTCCCTGTCCGACATGCTGAAGGGCAAGCAGGGACGGTTCCGCCAGAACCTGCTCGGCAAGCGGGTCGACTACTCCGGCCGTAGCGTCATCGTCGTCGGTCCGCAGCTCAAGCTGCACCAGTGCGGTCTGCCCAAGCAGATGGCCCTGGAGCTGTTCAAGCCGTTCGTGATGAAGCGCCTGGTTGACCTCAACCACGCGCAGAACATCAAGTCGGCCAAGCGGATGGTGGAGCGGGCCCGCCCGGTGGTGTGGGACGTGCTCGAGGAGGTCATCACCGAGCACCCGGTGCTGCTCAACCGGGCGCCGACGCTGCACCGCCTCGGCATCCAGGCCTTCGAGCCCCAGCTGGTCGAGGGCAAGGCCATCCAGATCCACCCGCTGGTCTGCACCGCGTTCAACGCGGACTTCGACGGCGACCAGATGGCGGTGCACCTGCCGCTGTCCGCCGAGGCGCAGGCCGAGGCTCGGATCCTGATGCTGTCCACCAACAACATCCTCAAGCCCGCCGACGGCAAGCCGGTCACCATGCCCACCCAGGACATGATCATCGGCCTGTACTACCTGACCAGGCAGACCGACGGGGTGGCCGGCGAAGGCCGGGCGTTCTCCTCGCTGTCCGAGGCCCTGATGGCCTACGACTCGGGCGAGCTCGACCTGCAGGCGAAGATCGAGATCAGGCTGCCGGGCGTCGTCCCGCCGCAGGGTTACCAGCGGCGGGAGGGCACCGAGGACGGCGACCCGATCCGCCTGGCCACCACGCTGGGCCGGTGCATCTTCAACGAGACGCTGCCGGGCGACTTCCCGTTCGTCAACTTCGAGGTGGACAGGAAGCAGCTGACGATCATCGTCAACTCGCTGGCCGAGACCTACCCGAAGGTCGAGGTGGCGGCGGCTCTTGACGCGCTCAAGGACGCCGGCTTCCACTGGGCCACCCGGGCGGGGGTCACGATCGCGATCGAGGATGTCGTCGCGCCGCCGAACAAGGCGGCGATCCTGGAGAACTACGAGCGCCGCGCCGACAAGGTGCAGCGCGAGTACGAGCGCGGCCTGATCACCGACGAGGAGCGTCGTCAGGAGCTCATCGAGATCTGGACGCACGCGACCGCCGAGGTGGCGCAGGACATGGAGGCGGCCTTCCCCGAGACCAACTCGGTCTGGATGATGGTCAACTCCGGCGCCCGCGGTAACCCGATGCAGGTCCGGCAGATCGCCGGCATGCGCGGCCTGGTCTCCAACCCGAAGGGCGAGACCATCCCG
>CAVWBQ010000045.1:0-464742 GCA_963753225.1 uncultured Actinomycetota bacterium
CGGAATCGCCGCGATCGCGAGCGCAACCGCGGTGTCGAACAGCATCGTCCACGACTGCCCGCGGCTCAGGCCCAGCGCGAACATCACGATCATCGTGAGTCCCGCAGCGCCGACGATCCACAGCGTCAGCGTGTTCATCTGCCTCGTGAGCGGCGTCTCCTCCTTCGCCGTCGCCGACAGCATGCCCGCGATCTTCCCGACCTGCGTGCCGCTGCCCGTCCCGGTGACGACCACCACCCCGCTGCCGTGCGTGACCGGGGTATGCATGAACGCCATGTCCGACTGCTCACCGGGTCCGACCTCGCCGCCGGACAGGGTCTCGGCGTCCTTGGCCGCCGGGACGCTCTCCCCGGTCAGCGCCGACTCGTCAATCTGCAGCGCGCTCGAGGTCACGATCCGCCCGTCCGCGGGCACCTCGTCGCCGGCCGCGATCAGCACGACATCACCGGCCACGACCTGCTCGGCCGGGGTCTGCGGCCTCGGTGCTTTGGCGCCGCGACCGAGCACCGTGGCCTTCATCATCGACTGGAGCGCATTCATCGCGCTCTCGGCCTTTCCGGCCTGGCGCAGCCCGACGAGGGCGTTGAAGAGCGTGATCACGATCAGCACGATGGCCGTGCTCCACTCCTGGATCACCAGCGAGACAATCGCCGCCCCGACCAGGATGATCTGCATGTAGCTCGTGAACTCCGCGAGGAAGCGGCGGACCGGCGACGGCGGCGGCTCCACCGGGAGCGCGTTCGGCCCGTTCTTGGCCAGCAGTTCGGCGGCACGAGCGGCGGACAGGCGGGCGGCCGGGTCCACGCCCAGCCTGGTGGTGACCTCCTCCGCCGACAGCGCATCCCAGTACTCACCGGCAGACGCTGAACCCTCGCGAATTTCCTCCGCCGTAGCCATCACGACTCCCTCCCGCAGTCTGCAGCCGCCTCACGGCGATCATCCAGGAGCCGCCCCGGGCGGGCAGCACGGACACCGCCCCAGCATCGCCTGGCCACCGTAAGAGGATTCCCGCTGACGTGACCGGGCACCCAGTTGCCCACCGCCGGGATCCGATCCGCTGGCGCCGTCACCTGGTGGGCCCGGCCGCTGCTACTGCCCGGCGTCGCCGTCCTCGGCCATCTCGGAGTCGGCCACAGCGATCGCGAAGCCCAGGCCCTGAGGATCTTCCCCCGTGCGGAGACCACCCTGGCTGTCCCGGCAATCGGGGCACCGCGATCATGACACTGGATGTAATCGGCGGAGACCCCACTCTCCGCGGCGGCCTCGGCGTTGGCGGGATAGGAGGCAGGCGGTCGTCCACCGGGATCAGGGGCGGTCGTCCTCACGAGCATGAACTCGGGCAGCGCAAGAGAATTGTGCTCGACCGACGTGGCGGTGAGGTCGGCGAGTATGTCAAGGGCAGGTGTTTCGCCAGTCATGGATCCTCCTCCCGGGTTACCGCGGACGCGCGGCTGCTGGCCGCGCTGGATATACCAGCAGTCCATCGCCGTTCCTGACCGGAGGCATCACCCCCGATGGGGTGAGTTAACCGGGCCCCGTAATGTGCGGCTAGGCGCCGATCAGCCAGCCCTGGCTGCGCCAGTCCGCCAAGAGCTGGGCCTCTCACGACCTGCCGCGGCGGCGCGGCAAGCAAGCCGGCGCCCGGCTGCACGAGATCATCGGCGCGGTGACGCGGCTGTCCTGCTGGGCCTGATCGAGCTGACCGGCTGGCCACCGCGAGCGCGGGCAGCCTCCGCCACGCCGAGGACTGCGGCGGCCCGCCGCTGTCTACCGTGCTTGCGATCTTGGCTCCCTGTCAGGCTGGGCGGGGACGGGCACGGCCTGTGGCTGGGCGCGGAAGGACGCGAGCTGCCGCAGCCGCGGCCATTCCAGGGCCGGCTTGGGGGCGGGAACGCCGGGCCGTTCCCGCGGCACGACCACGCGGAGCGCCCGCGGCTGGATGGCGCAGCGGACCGGCGCGGGCAGCATGACCGTCTCGCCGTCGATGCCGACCGGGATCTGCGGGGCGTCGGCGTTGACGGTGACCTCATCGGCGGTGAGCACGGTCAGTCCCGTGCCGTGCCCGCGGCGCAGGAGCCCGATGGCCTGCCGGGCGCTGTCCACCCGGACGGCGACCACGCCCAGGTGCCGGCATCCAGCCGGGCGCGCGGCCAGGCCGGCGATGTCGCTCATCTCATACGGGCCGTTGCTGATCAGCAGGGCCTGCGGGTACTCGATCCTGGTACCTGCGGCCTGGGCGGTCAGCCGGGCGCCTTGGTGGCCGCTGAGCAGGTCGGGCAGCGTCTGCAAGGTGGTGCCCCGCTTGTCGTCCCGGTAGGCCGGGCTGCGCACCACCTCGGCGTAGGCGCCGAACGAGGCGTTGTTCACGAACGTGCGCCCGGCGATGACGCCCAGGTCCACCCGCAGTTCCTCGCCGTCGGTGAGGGCATCCAGGCAGGCGGCGGGGTCCTCCCGGTCCAGCCCCAGGTCCAGCGCGAAGTGGTTGCGGGTCCCGGCGCTGATCACCAGGAACGGCAGGCCGTGCTCGGCGGCGATGCCGGCCACCAGCGCCTGGGTCCCGTCCCCCCCGGCCACGCCGAGCAGGTCAGCGCCATGGGCCACCGCCTTGCGGGCCAGGGCAGCGACGTCCACGGTTCCCGGGCCCTCCAGCAGCGCCACCTCAGCGCCCAGCGCTTCGGCCTTGTCCTTCAGCCCGAACTTGGTGACCTTCCCCCCGCCCGACCGCGGGTTCATGATCAGGAACGGGCGCCGCGGGCGGGCCGCCGGGACGGCGGGCATGGCCGCGTTGCCGCTGCCGGTGCCCAGCGCGGCCCGCGCGGTCCCGGCCGCGGCCGCCATCAGCGCCACCGCCACGATGGCGACCCACAGCAGGCTGTGGAGCGCGAACGCGACCAGGATAAGCACCGGCGAGGCGACCACCAGCACCAGCGCCAGCCACCGCAGCACCCCCCGGTTGGCCAGGAACCAGTACCCGCCCGCCAGGACGGCGCACACGCCGATCACGGCGAACACTATCAGCGCCACACTGCTGCGCCACCCGGCGACCGCCAGCACCAGCACCACCGCGGCGAACATCAGGGCGAACGAAGCGCGGGCAAGCCAGCGCCGATTCCTCGCAGTCATCAGGTACCTCCCCACCAGCAACCGCATCGTGCAGCCAGCCAGCTACGGTGTCGTCTCCCATCGAGATCACGCGCTGGCGCCTCTGGTAGCGCGTGGCCGCGCGGCCGCCCTCCTGGCCTTCACGGCGCTCGTCCAATCTGCCACTGCCAGAACAACGTCCTCACCCCGTTTCTTCTGCGGCCGCCCGGGGCTTGGCTTCACGGAACTGCGGTCCTGGTCCGGCCGCGGGCCACTCAACGGGGAGGGTCCTCCCGACTGTGTGCGGTACAGGCTGCCGGCCCGGCTGAGGATCTTTCCTTGCCCCGCTGGTAGCCGGCCTCGCTGATGACCCCGTGCTCGCAGCTCGGCCAGCTTCGTCGAGCTCGTCAGCGGTACCGTTCCCGTGCCCCTCCTCCGGAGGTTGCTGACGATCTTGCCGGGCAGTTCCCGGCCGCGGTGTGCCTGCTCCGCTGTGGCAGCGGCTCGGGCAAGTGCCCGCGAGGCCTTCGCGCCGCGGGGTCTCGACCTGGCCACCGGTGGTCACATCTGCCTCCTTTGCCGTGCCTGGGCTGGACACCCGCGCGATGGGCCCGCGCGGAGGATGATCGGGTCCTGCGGGCCCCCCGGTTCGCACATGCTGCCACAGGTGCGTACCGGGTCAGGCCGCCAAGACCTTGGCCTTCTCACGTTCGAACTCCTCAGCGGTGATGACTCCCCGGTCGCGGAGATCTGCCAGCTTCGCCAGCTGGTCCGGCGTACTGGCCGGTGAGCTCGCCGCGGCTTGCTGAATGTAGGCGCGGGCCTCCGCATCCTGCTGCCGGGCCTGCCGCGCTGCGTGCTCGTGGATCTTGCCGCCGCGGGCGATCAGGTAGACCAGCACGCCGATGAGCGGGATGAACAGCACGAACAAGAACCACAGGGCCTTGGCCCCGCCGGACAGGTCAGGACTGCGGAAGATGTCGATGAACACCATGATCAGGATCCAGATCCAGATCACCCACAGGAAGAACTCGAGCATCGTCCAGAAAATGCTCAACAGCGGATAGGACGAATCGGCCAGTGGCATTTCTCCTCCTTCGCGCCAGTGAGGTTGCAGGTAACCGCCGGCTAACCGGTCCTGCGGCCTGAGCAGGCTCAGCATCCACCTCGGAGCCGATCACCCGTATCACCCAAGCACGGGTGAGAAGAATGACTCTTCTGCCCCACCTGCCAAGGAGCCCGGCTCTCACCACACGCGCCCAGCCAGCCCCGTGGCGAGTGGCCAGTGATCACTCCGAAGGGCTGGTGCCTGGCACGGGGCGGGAAAGTGCGTTGGTTCTCGGTGCCCAGGCTCCTCGTGATCAGCATGATGCGCAGACGACCGATCCCCAACCAGCGGCGCAGGCGGCGCCTAGCCGCGCATGATGACCCGGTGTAGCTCACCCCATCCAAGGTGATGCCGGTCAGGTGTGGCGATGGACTGCTGGTATATCCAGCGAGGCCAGCAGCCACGTGTTCCGCGGTAACCGGGGGTGGGCGGCAGACAACCTCGAGGTGACCATCAGGCGTTCGCTACCGAAGCGGCAGCCGTATCCGGGTCAGGGCGGCGATACGCAGCTGGTTCGGGCCAACCTGCGGCTGCGATATCTGTCACAACTCCCATGCGCTGCCCCGGACCCGCCCGGCCAGAGGTCCTCACGTGCGGGGCCAACCGGCTGCCACGTGCCTGGCGCCGCCGAGTCCTCCGCGCGGAGGATGCCCCCCGCTCTGCCGATCACAGGTCACCTCACCGGCCATGCCGCCATACCCCTGTTGTTAGTTGCTTCCCCGTCCACGTCCGCCGGTGCGGCGCTGCCGCGCCGTCCTGGGCCCCAGTGCTCGGAGCCCGTCCCATCTGGCGCTTGGAGGTTGCTCTGATGAGCATGTCCGGTCCCGGAGACGCCATGCGTCTCATCCCCTGATGGGTGATACGGCAGCACGAGCACACGGAGTATCCAGTAAACGACGTGGGCGTGACCTTGACGGACAGCGGTGACGAGATGAAGACGGTGATTGCGGGCGGGGTGGCGGCGGGTGCCTCGACGGGGGCACGGTTGAGGCGGCTCGATGAGCCGGCCGAGATCGTGGTGCTGGAGCGGGACCGCTACCTCTCGTTCGCGAACTGCGGCTTGCCGTATCACATCGGTGGCGCGATCCCGGACCGGGGCAGCCTGCTGCTGCAGACGCCGGAGAGCCCCCGAGACCTACGCCTCTCTCACACTCCAGGTGAACAGCCCCCGGTGGGCCGGGTCCCGTTCACCCTGCGTTCGGGCAACGCCCTGGCGGCGGACCCGGCCGAGATCGCCATCCACTTCCGCCCGCTTCCCCGCTACCTGCTCAGCCAGTGGCCCGGTGTCGAACCGAACGTCCTCACCGTGGGCCTGACCGAGCCCCACGTGCGGCTATCCACCACGCTCAGCGGCCCGGAGCGCACCGCCGAGATTCGGCAGCTCGAGGCGCGCTCGACACCGCCCCGGTTCACCGCCCAGGCCCACCTGATCCGCGAGATGCTCAACAGCGACCCGATGCTGTTCATCCGCGGCGGCGACGCCGAAGAGGCCTGGCGCATCATCGACCCCGTGATGAACGCCTGGTCGGCAGGAGACGTCCCCGTGCAGGAATACCCAGCTGGCCAAGAGGACCATGCGGCCGGGGCTCCGGACGGGACGATCCCCGGGCCGGCAAGGTAAGCGAGGATCGAAGAGGGGGAAGGTGATAATGTGAGCCGGGGCGCATCAATGGCACGGCAGAAGCCGAACGCCTTCGTCCGCACGATGCCGATCATCGACTGGCTGCCCCACTACGAGAGGTCGTGGCTCCCGCTCGACCTTCTCGCCGGCCTTTCCGTGTGGGCGCTCGTCGTCCCGCAAGCGCTGGCGTACGCAGCCGTGGTCGGCGTGCCGGCCCAGTACGGCCTTTACACGATCCTCGGCGCCTCGGCGCTGTACGCGGTGTTCGCAGCGACGCGCCAGGTCGTGACAGGACCTTCTGCCTCCGTGGCGGCGGTCACCGCGCCGGTCGCCGCCCTCTACGTTGCTTCGACCGCGCCCGAGTATCTGGCGACGGTCATCGCGCTCACGCTCTGCGTCGGCGTCATCTACGTCCTCCTCGGCGTGTTCCGGATGGGGTGGATCTCGAACTTCCTCGCGAAGGCAGTCCTCGAAGGCTTCGTGTTCGCGGTCGGGTTCGGCCTGATCGTCGATCAGCTGCCGAAGATCCTCGGGATACCCAAAGCCGCTGGTTCGTACTGGGACGTGCTCGTGGGCGTGGTGAAGGATCTCGGTCTGACCAGCGCCGCCACGCTGACGGTCGGCGCTGTCGCGGTCGGCCTGCTGCTCCTGCTGCGCTTCACGGCTCCGAAGCTCCCCCGCGCGTTCATCGTCGTGATCTTGGGGATCCTGGCGTCCTGGTTGCTCGACCTGACCACGCACGGTGTCAACATCGTCGGGAAGGTACCCACCGGACTTCCGAGTCTCGCGTTGCCGACGGGCTTCTCGGTGGACCAGTGGCTCTCGATGGCGGTGGGCGCCCTGGCGATCATCCTCGTCAGCTACAGCGAGTCGATCGCCAACGCCACGGAGAGCGCGGCGAAGCACCACCAGGAATTCGCACCGGACCAGGAGCTCGTCGCGCAGGGCGCGGCCTGGGTCGGTTCATCGCTGGTGGGCGGCTTCCCCGGATGCGGCAGCCTGAGCAAGACGGCCGTCAGCGAGAGCGCCGGTCAGAAGACCCAGCTCGCCGGCCTGACGGTCGCAGGGCTCACCGTCCTGACGCTGCTGTTCCTGGCTCCTATATTCACCAACCTGCCGCAAGCCGTACTCGGCGCGGTGGTCATCGACGCAGCCCTGGGACTGATCCACTTCAAGATCGCGAAGCGGTTCCTCTCGGCGAGCCGGATCAACTTCCTCGTGTTCGCGGCGACCGCGGCCGGCCTGTTCTTCGTCGGCGTGGTCGCAGGCATCGTCTTCGGCGTGCTGCTGTCTCTGATGCTGCTCATCTCGCGAACGTCGAAGTCGCCGTTGCGTCGTATGGCCTACGATCCCGCGGAACAGGTCTACGTCGAAGCCGGCACCCACCCGGATGCGACGACCCCGGACGGCGTGCTCGTCGTCGAGATGAACGGGCCGCTGTTCTTCGCAGACGCTGCGCCCTTCCGCGCTCATCTGCTGGAACTGGTGTCGGCGAACGATGCCACCACGGTCGTGCTCGACCTCGAGGCGACACCGGTGATCGACCTCGACGGAGCGGACATGCTGACCAAGGTCCACGGACAACTGGCTGACAGGGGGGTGCGCCTCCTGCTCACGCACGCGGATGCGGGGGAATTCGACATGCTGCGACGGGCCGGGGCGATCGATGCCATCGGCGAGGCGAACTGTTTCGAGACAGTGAGAGCTGCGGTGGCCGCGGCTACAGGCGCCTAGCGCCGGAAACAGGGAAGCGATGGATGAGAGGGCACCCTCCCCCGCGGATCCGAAGGCGACCATCCGGACCGCCGGGTACCGGCGCCTCCTCGGTCTGGCAGCCGTCGTGGGGTTCCTCGTTTCCCTGGCCGCGTGGGCGTTCCTGACGCTGGTGCCGTGGATCCAAGACCGCGTCTACATCACCATCCCTCATGCGTTCGGGTTCAGCGAGGCTCCTTGGTGGTGGCCGCTTCCGGTGCTCGCGATCGCCGGGCTGATCAGCGCGCTCGCGATCGTCCGCTTGCCGGGCCGCGGTGGCCGGGTCCCCGCGGAGGGCTTCGCCGCGGGGATGACCTCACCTGCAAATCTCCCGGGGATCCTGCTGGCCGCGCTCGCCGCGCTGGGCCTTGGGCTCGTCCTCGGCCCGTCGATGCCCGTCATCGCCCTCGGCTCGGGCCTCGCCGTCTTCGCGGTACGCAAGGCCAAGAGCGATGCGCCGGACAACGTGGTGATGGTGATGTCGGCAGCCGGGAGCTTCGCTGCGCTCGCTATGGTGTTCGGATCACCGGTGATCAGCGCGGTCATCCTGATAGAAGCCGCGGGGCTCGGTGGCCCCACGCTCCCCTTGATCCTGCTGCCGGGACTGCTGGCCGCGGGGATAGGCTCCCTCGTCTATCTGGGCTTGGGATACCTCACGGGGCTGGATACATCGGCATACGCGATCACCCCGCTCACGCTTCCGCCCATGCCCCACCTGACGGTGGTCGACTTCTGCTGGACGCTGGCCGTCGCGACGCTTGCCGCCGTCGTCACGTTCGCGATCGTCTGGGTCGCCCGGAGGGTCGCGGTGCGTGCAGCGCCCAAGCCGTACCTCCTGCTGCCAATCGCGGGCCTGATCGTCGCCGGACTCGCCATCACATTCGCGCAACTCGGCCATGAGACCCCTTACGCCGTGCTCTTCTCCGGCTCGCGCGCGCTGGTTCCAGTCGTCCAACAGGCAGAGACGCTGTTGGTCGCCACGCTCGGCCTGCTCCTCGCGTGCAAAGGGCTCGCGTGGGCCGTGTCAATGGGCAGCTTCCGCGGCGGTCCCGTGTTCCCGGCAATCTTCGCAGGCGCGACCGGTGGCCTGCTCGCCTCGCACCTCCCCGGGTTCCCCGAAGGGGCGGCGATCGCCACGGTGATGGCGGCGACCATCGTCGCGGTTCTGCGACTGCCGCTAGCGGCAGTGGTGATCGCGTTGCTGCTGACTTCGAGCGCCGGAGCCGCGGTCACGCCGCTGATCATCGTTGCAGCGGTGGTCTCGTACCTCCTCGTCGAAGTGCTCGAGACCGCCTTCGCACCACCAGCGCCCAAGGTCCGGGCCGCTTCCGACGGCTCGTAGTCCCCGACCACACGTTAGGGCAATCCGGGCGATGGCCTCGGTGGCGGGCGCGGGCGCCGACTCCCATCGACTCACCG
Source organism: uncultured Actinomycetota bacterium (assembly GCA_963753225.1). GTDB lineage: Bacteria > Actinomycetota > Actinomycetes > Streptosporangiales > Streptosporangiaceae > Palsa-504. Next base: position 8,982 of record CAVWBQ010000045.1, read on the forward strand.
TCGATGCCGTGCGTGGCTCCTCCTCCGGATCGCAGCGGGGCAGGCAGGCTGAGCCGGGCCGGCGTACCTGGCGAGGTAGCCGCGACTGGCCAGGCCCGGGGCACGGGCGGTGCCCGTGCCCCGTGCCCGGCGCGGACGTCAGGGTTGCTGGTCATCCTGGCTGTCCCCGGTGCCGCCGAGGGCGCGGTGGCGGCGGCCGTCGCACTGGTGGCGGTCCGCCTGGAGCCGGACCGGGCTGTCCTGGTGTCGCAGGCCGGGGTGACTGGGGGAAAGACAGCCTGGCGAGCTGGGCGGCGGTGCTGGCGCGCTGGGCCGGGCGCGGGTGTGCAGGCGGTGCCGGGCGTGCGGCGGCGTACAGTCGTTCGGCGGCGGCGTGGGCTGCGGCGGCCTGGGCGGCGCGCTGCTGGGCGTCGCGGAGTTCGGCGACGGCTTCGGCCAGCGCGGCCAGTCGCGTGATGAGCATGATCGGGGCCATGGAGCGGTCGCCGGTCAGGTAGGCGAACGCGGACAGCAGCCGGGCCGCCTGGCGGAGTTGGTTCCCAGCCGGGGTGGGCGGCGGGATGCGGCCATAAGGTGAGCGGGCGGCGCGGTCGTAGGCGTCGGCGGCCTGGCGAAGGATGCGGCTGCCGAGTACGGCGGCAGCCACGTGGAGGGTGTCGGAGGTGGCCCAGACAGCGTCGGTGACGGCAGCCGGGTCGGTCCCCGCCAGGTTGCGGATCTGCGCGGCGGCGTCGGCGGCCACGCGGGCGGCATGTTCCCAGACCGCATTCCGCTGCTCGATGGTCAGCCGGCCAGCACCGGGCGTAACCCGGTACGGGGTCCACCGCTGCCGCAGCTTGGGCCAGCTCAGGTCCGGGGCGAGCTTCCCGCCGCCGTACCAGACCGGGCCTGCGTCCTTGGCAGTGTCGCCGGCCAGGGCGACCGAGTACCCGGTGACCTGGCCGGGATTCCGTGTGCTGAACCTTTTGCGGACCAGCACGCCGGCCTGATCCAGGCGGGCGAAGAACTCCTGCTCGCTCCCAGCCGAGGCGGCAGCCGTGGTGACCTGCCGCCGCAGCGTGATCCTGGGTGCTTCGTCCAGGCCGCGGCGGGCGGCCTTCTCGTTCTCGGCACGGGTCGGCCGGCGAGCCGCGGTGCAGTCGGCGGGCGCGGTGGCGCGCAGCCCGTAGCGCTGCTCGGCGGCGAGGCAGGCGGCGCGGACCTTGTACCGCTCCCACGACAGGCTGGGCTTGCCGCCGTCCTGGCGGGCCAGCATCGCGACGAGATGAATGTGATCATCGCCGTGCCGTACTGCGATCCAGCGGACGGCCTCGTCTTCCTGACCGTAGGGAGCCAGCCCGGTGCGGTGCATGACCTCGTGCGCGATGGCCGCCCATTCGTCATCGGACAGCATCCGGTCGTCGGGAGCGGCGCGCATCGAGCAGTGCCAGACCGGCCGCGGGTAGCCCCGCTCGCCGAGAGCGGCCTGCGGCTGCTTCAGCAGCCCGGTCAGCGTGGTGAAGTCCCGCTTTCCGTCCGGCCTCAGCGCAGGTTCGAGGCTGGCCGAATGCCTCCAGCCCGCGACGATATGGGGATCGGTGTGTTCCTCGTGGCGGCCGGGACCGAACAGGTAATACAGCAGCGGTTCGACGTGCTCCCCGCGCGGGTTGCTGATCTTCCCGATCACCCGGTCACCGCCGCCGCGAGCCTTGACCCAGGACCTTGCGCACAGCGTCGGCAACCTCGTCGATGTGATCAGCGCGGCGGATGCTCCCGGCGGCGTAGCCGGGCAGGTCCCCGGCAGGCCGCCCGGTGGCGTTCAGCTTCGCGACCGCCTGGTTGATATTCGTGCCGATACGACGCACCAGCCCGGCCGCGCGCATCAGCTCGATCAGCGCCCGCCGGAGCGACTCCCGGTCGCCAGGGGGGCCGCCGTTCGCGGCGGCCAGCACTGCCTGGGCGATGTAAGCTCTGCGGGCCAGCCCCGCTCGCCTGGCTGCTGCTTCTATGACCGTGTATTCCTCGCCAGTCAGCGTGATCTCCACCCGGCGCGTGCGCGGGACCGGCTGCCGTGCCCGCCGCCGGCCCTGCCCGCTGACGCCGGTCTGGCTGCCGCCGCCGATAGCGCCCATCATTCTGTCGTGCTCCCCGCTCGCGGCTTCTATTTCGTGACCGCCCTTGTTTTACTCGCCTGCTGTTTCCCGGGTTGGAGATTTACCAGAGGCTATGCCCTGGTGCCAGTTTACGTGTGGACCGCGCCCGGTCCAGGCGTAAGTGGGGGTTTAGCGCACATCTTGCTTCCGGTGGTTCCTTCCGGTGGTTCGGGGCTGCTTTCATCCAGAGCAAAAGGCGCTGCTTAGTGACCGCGCATTCCACCCTCCTCGCCGCTGAGGTGGCGGTCGCAGGCGCACGCGGGAAGGCGAGATCGGTCCTGGGTGACCCCAAGCTCTCCCCGTTCCTGCCTGGGGTGCCGACCGCGCGGAGCCGCAGGCCAGCGGCCGGACGCCTGTGCCCGGTGAGGTTAGCGTGGCGCAATGGGGCCCAGGCCGGTGATTACCGCGCGGCGTGTTTATGTGAATGCTTGAACACGCCGAACGCGGCGTATCCCCGGTTTACGGGTTCAAGCAAAAAAAATTCTGCCGTACTAGTCAGTGATATCCAGTACTGCCGGGTGATGTCCAGTGCTGCTAAATGATGCCTGGTGCCGTTTAACGCGGTCTATGATGGCGCACGTTGATTTGCCGTCCGGCAGCAAATACGTAGCTTTAAATCATGTCAGGGGACCAGCATCGCCGTGAAAGCGGGGACCAGGGATGAGGAACCGGCCGGGCCTCCAAGCCGTCCGTCCGGGACCAGCCAGGTCCAGCTCGCCCCCGGCCGCGCACAGCCAGCAAGACCAATGCCCCGACCACGACGGGCACCCCGAAGATGACCAGCAGACCAGCCTGGATGCCTACGTCGCCCGGCTGGTCGATGCCGCCCCGCCGCTGTCCAGCCAGCAGCGTGACACGCTCGCGCTCCTCCTGCGCCGCCCCCGCCGCAGGTAAACGCCAGGACGACCCGGCTCCCGGCATCGGGGCCCGGGCATCCCGGCCGGTCTCAGCCGGCGTCCGGCTGCCGCCAGGTGACCGTGACCGTGGCCGGGTCGAACGGGCGGCGGGCTCCCCTGCCCGGCGAATGCAGCGTGATCGTCATCAGCGTCTTGATGACCGCCCGCTTGCGGGACAGGTCCAGGGTTTCCCACACCTCCGCCGCGTTCTCGGCAGCCACCAGCGGGGCGAGCACGTTCTCCCGCGCGGCGTGGTCCAGCTCGGCCCCGATCTCATCCAGCCGGATGTTCGCCCGCTCGGTCGCGGCCAGCAGCTGCGGCCGGGTGATCAGGCCCAGGGCCCGGTCGGCGGCCATCTCCTCCAGGTTCCGGCGGATCGCCGCCGCCTCCTCCCGCAGCGCCGCCACATCCGGCCCGCCCTCCTCGACGACCACCAGATCGGCGGCATCCGCGCGGGACAACCGCCCCACCACCAGCCTGGTGATGAAGTCCTCCACCGGCCCGGCCTGCCGGGCCACGTGCTCTCCGGGCCAGGACCGGTCCCGGGTCGGCATCGAGCAGCGGTATACCCGGTGCCCGGTATGCGACGGCCCCCCGGCGACCACGTTCCCGCACGGGCAGCACGCCAGCCCGCCCAGCAGCGTCCGCACCCCGCGCGGCGGCTTACGGGCCGGGTCCTCCAAGATGCCCCGCACCGCCCGCCACGTCTCCTCGCTCACCAGCGGCTCCCAGTTCCCCTGCCCGACGATCTCCCCGCGGTACACCGACAAGCCCGCGATCCGCGGGTTCAGCAGGATCATCCGGATACTGGTCCGGTTCCACCGGGTGGTGCCGCGCCGGTCCTGCTGCGGCGGCGTCAGCTCCAGCTTGGTCCACTCCCGCATGATCCCGCTGATGCTGCCCCCGCCCAGCAGCGCGGCGCACGCCTCCGCGACGGCGGGGCCCTCCACCGGGTGGGCGGTCACGTGATCCTCGCGGTACCCGAACGGGCGAGGGCCGCCCAGGAACCGCCTGCCGTTGACCGCCGCCTGCTCGTTGGCCAGCTTCTGCCGCTCGGCCTTGCGCTCCTGCTCGGCCTTGGCCACCGCGATCAGGATGCGGGCGTGCAGCCGCCCGGAGTCGGTGCCCAGGTCGATGTTCCCGTCCACCTCGGCGAACCGTACCCCGGCCTTGTCGAAGCGGGGGATCAGGTACTCCAGGTCCAGCGGCTCGCGGATGAACCGGTCCCACTTAAAGCACAGCACCGCGTCCACCGCCCGCGCGTCGACCAGCCGCATCGCCTCTTCGTACCCCGGCCGGTACTTGCCTGGTTTGGTCGGGTCCTTGCGGGTCACCCCGATGTCGTTATCCGAGAGCCGGTAGACCACCGTCCAGCCCCGCTCGCAGGCCTTCTGCTCCAGCTTGGCGAGCTGGTTGGCCACGCCGTGGCCGTCGTGGGCCTTGTCCATGCTGATCCGCACGTAGATCAGGCAGCGTATGACGCCGTCGGGCGGCCTGCTGGCCTCGGCTAGCTGTATCGCGTCGCGGATCGTCATATGTGTTAATATAACTGACAGGAGCCGAAGTGTCGACATGACCACCGGCTCAAGCAACAGCCCGGATGGAGAGTCGATCAGCTCCCCGGCGGAACCTTCCGGTGGACCACGCCATCCGGACGCAGCTACGACACCGAACCCACCCGGTACCCCATCTAGCGATCCCTTCGCCCATTCCTTTACTGCGCCCGCCTGGGGTGCCAGCCTGGACGGGTGATGCCGAGGATCAGGTACTGCAGCACGCCCGCGGGTCGCGTCGCCTACTCCGCATCGGGCGCCGGCCCGGCGCTGCTGATGGATTCCGGCTGGATCACCGACCTGCGCGGGCAGCTGGAACTGTTTTCCTTCGCCCCCTTTGTCGAGCGCCTGGCGGAGCGGTTCACCGTGATCCGCTACGACAAGCCGGGCTGCGGCCTGTCCGACCGGAACGCGACCGACCTCTCGTTCGACGGGCAGGTCGCCACGGCGCTGGCGGTGGCCGATGCCGTGCACGCCGAACGGTTCTGCCTGTTCGGGGCCTCGCAAGGAGGTCAGCTGGCGGCCGCGATAGCAGCCAGGCACCCGGACCGTGTCGAGGCGCTCGCGCTGTACGGAATGTGCGCCAGCGGACGCGACCTGGCACCCGCCGAGGTCAGGAATTCGGTCGTGGCCCTTGTGCAGGCGCACTGGGGCCTCGGACTGAAGGCGCTCGCCGGCGCCTTCGTCACCGATCCCACAGCCGAGGACCTGGCGGGCTTCACGAAGTTCCAGCGGGCGAGCGCGTCGGCCGCCGTGGCCGCCAGGCTCCTGGATGTCTACTACGAAACCGACATCAGGGACCTGCTCCCCGCCATCCGGGCGCCGACGGTGGTGCTGCACCGCGAGGCGGACCGGGGCACCCGGTTCGAGCTGGGGCGGGAGGTCGCGGCGCTCATCCCGGGCGCGACGCTGATCCCGTTGCCAGGTTCCAGCCACCTGTACTACCACGGTGACTGGCTGGCCGTGGCGGAGGCGGTGCTCGGTTTCCTGACCGAACGGGCGGGCTCGGGGCCCCGGCTCACGCCTCGCGAGCTCCAGGTGGCCGAACTAGTCGCCGAAGGCCTCACCAACCAGGCCATCGCCAGTCGCTTGTCCGTCGCGCCGCGGACCGCCGAGGCGCACGTGGAAAACATCCGGCGCAAGCTCCAGGTGACCTCCCGGGCCCAGATCGCGGTGTGGGTGACCCGGCATCGCCTGCACTCCTGAGCGCCTAGGTAGTTCCCCCCACGCGGATCTAGGCACGAGCGCCGCGGGCGGCCCTAAGCGTCGCATCTACCCGTAGTTATCCGGATTGCCGCCCCAGGTCGCGCGGCCCTAGCGTCAAAGACATGCTGGATCCTGAGCGCCTTCCGCTGACCACGACGAACGCACTGACCATCCCGTCCCGATTCAACGGCCCGGCGGCCATCGGCAACGGCGGCTACGTCTGCGGGCGGATCGCCGCGTACGTCGGCGGCCGGGCAACGGTCACGCTGCGCCGGCCGCCCCCGCTGGACACCCCGATGGAGATCGAACGGGACGACGAGGGCTCGGTCCGGGTGCGGCACGGCCGCACGCTGATCGGCGAGGCCGCGCCCTCGCCGGCCGGCCCGCTGGAGATACCGGCTACGGTGTCGCCCGCGCAAGCTGACAAGGCCGCCGGGGGTGCCCGGTACTTCACCGATCCGGTCTTTCCCGACTGCTTCGTCTGCGGGATGAACCGCCGGCCCGGTGACGGGCTGCGGATCTTTCCTGGGCCGGTGACCGGCCTGGCCTTGTGGGCGGCGCCGTGGATACCGGATCCCTCGGTCGCCGGTCCCGACGGGAGGGTGCGGGCCGAGGTGATCTGGGCCGCGCTCGACTGTCCCAGCGGGATCGCCGCCGCCGAGGCGGCCGGCCTGGGCGGCGGATCAGGCTGGGACACCGCCATCCTGCTCGGCCGGATGACGGTCACGACCCTGGCGGCGCAGCCTGCGGCCGGCGACCAGTGCCGGGTGATCGCCTGGCCGGAACGGCACGACGGCCGCAAGCTCACCGCCGGGTCCGCGCTGCTCGGACCCGACGGAGACGTGCTCGCCGTGGCCGGGGCCCTATGGCTGACCGTGCCGCGCCCGGGGCAGGCCCGGGCCGCCGAGGCCACCCCGGCCGCCCCGGCCGCCGAAGGTGCACAGTGACCTCGCGCCGCCGCGGCGTGGGGCTCACGCCGATGGAGACCCGGCGGGACGTCATAGTCCGGGCCGCCGTGCTCGCCGACGAGTTGGGATACGAGACGTTCGCGGTGCCGGAGGGCTGGGGCCTCGACTCGACCCCGGTGCTGACCGAGATCGCGCTACGCACCACCAGGATCCAGGTCGCCTCCGGCGTCCTGTCGGTCTGGGGACGCACCCCGGCGACGCTGGCGATGACCGCCGCCACTCTCCATCAGGTCTGCGCGGGACGTTACGTGCTGGGCCTGGGAGCCAGCACCCGGGCCTTGGCGGAGGGGTTTCACGACATCCCGTTCGAGCGGCCCGCCGTCCGGCTGCGCGACGTCGTGACCAAGGTCCGCGCGCTGCTCGACGGGGAGTCCGCCCGGCTCCACGACGTCCCGGGGGCGCGCCCGCTGCGCCTGGGCCAGCCGCCCGTCCCCGGGCTCCCGATCTGGATCGCCGCCCTCGGCGAGCACACGGCGAACGTGGCCGCCGAACTCGGCGACGGCTGGATTCCCGCGCTGGTGGCCCGGGACGGCGTCGCCACCTGGGCGGCCCGGCTCGGCCGCCGGCGGGAAGTCACCGCACCGCATGCGCCCGCCCTCACGGTGGCGGCCGGGCCCATCGCCGCCGCGGACGAAGACGCCGGCGCGGCCCGGGACATCGCCACGGCCTGCACCGCCTGGTACCTGACCGCCATGGGCGACGTCTACGCCCGCTCCCTGGCCGGCCAGGGCTACGCCGCCGAGGTCAGCGCGGTCATCGCCGCGAACCCGCGTCCCAGCCCGCGGCGCGGGACCGTGCCCCCCGAGGCCCGGGTCGTCCTCGACCAGCTCGCCGCCTGCGGAACCCCCGGTCAGGTCCGAGAGCAGCTCGAGCCCTGGGACCACGCCGCCGACGTCGTCACGCTCCTGCTGCCGCCGGGCATGCCCTGGGGCACTGTCGAGGCCACCCTCAGGGCCGCGGCGCCCGGCGCCTGACCGGTGAGCTTAAGCCGCAGGTCAATACCGCGCAAACTAAGCGCCCGCTGGGGTCGTACCAGGAGATCGCGGTGCCGCCCGGCCCTGGGTCGCCTGTCGAGGGCGTGTCGCCTCGGCAGCCGACGATCGCCTGTAGCGTCAGTCGCCGATCCCCGAACGGTGTGCCCTCGAGGCGGCCTCGCGCGGCTCGGGCTCGTCCTCCCGCGGCCGGAGGTCAGCGTGCTCCGGCGCGGGCTCAGGCCGGGCCGCCTCTGCACGCGGCCGGTCAGGCGCCCGCGCCGCCTGGGCCTTCGCCGGCTGATCCTCCCGCTGCGCCGTCTCGGCCCCAGGCGTCGCCGCCTCTGCCTCTGCCTCCGCTTCGGCCGGCGCAGCCTCGGCCCGCGCTTCGGCCTCCCTGGTCAGCGTCCTGGCCTTCCGCCGGATCAGCAGCGTGACCGTCAGGCCGACCACGACCGCCGCGACCAGCGCGATCCAGGACAACCGGGACAGCCACTTCTCGGCGGCCACGCCGAGGTACCAGATCACGTAGGTGATCCCGGTGGCCCAGATGATCCCGCCGCTGGCGTTGGCAACCAGGAACCGGGGATATGGCATGCGCAGGGACCCGGCCAGCGGCCCGGCGAAGATGCGCAGCAGCGCGATGAACCGGCCGAAGAACACCGCCCAGGCGCCGTACCTCGTGAAGGCGCGCTCGGCCAGCGCCAGGTGCCCGGGCCCGAAGTGCCGCGGGAACTTGCGGCCCAGCCAGTCGAATAGCTTCCGGCCGAACCGGTGGCCGAGGTAGAAGCCGATCGAGTCGCCGGCGATCGCCCCGGCGCTCGCGGCGGCCGCGATCCAGGCCGGCGACACGGCCAGCTTGTGCTGGGTCGCCAGCACCGCCGCGGTCGCCAGCGCGATCTCGCCGGGGAGCGGGATGCCCAGGCTCTCCACCATGATCGTCAGGCCCACGATCAGGTAGACCGCCTCGGGCGGGATCGACTCCAGCAGATGGCTGACCAACGCCCAGGGGCCTCCTTCCCCATCCCGTCAAAACCGCAAGCCCGCACCTTCCAGGCTATGTCCCCGGCGTGGAGATGGTGAAGACACCCGTTCTCGCCGGTCAGCCCGGACCAGGAGCGGAGGTCAGGCAGGCGTCGGCGCGGGCGCGGAACACGACCGCCCGGTCTCGGGTCGCGGCGGCATTCTCCGGCCGCAACGCCGCGTCGCGGCCGATTTCCTGCAATTTCCGCTCGTAGCTGGCCCGGCGGCGGATCAGGTCGATGGCCCGGTGCTTGGCCGTGGCCATCGTCGACGGCGGCCTGCTCGCCTCCGGCGCCGGGAAAGTCAACAGTGGAGAGAATCATGGGATACCTGGTACATTTGCGGCAAATGGGATTTCGGTCGGTATAGCCACTGCTACCGCCTGCCTCCCCTGCACGTGCAACCGTGACCATCATTTGCACATACATCGCGAGTCGCGAGTGTTGCGCAATTACTAATGGGTAGCATGCTGCGTCAAATGAGCCATTTGAGAAGTTGTCGCAGGTAGATGCTGGTGTGCAGGCATACGGAAACGTTGCCACGTGTTGCCGGGGTTGCGTGGATAGTCATTCTTGCCCCCACATGCGCGCACAGGGAGTAAGCTGCAGCGCAGCAGGAGCCACGCAGCGCATTGCTAACCCAGATCATTGGCAACGCAGTGCGTTTGGCAACCGATGGGCGGATATCGCGGTTGAGATACCTCTCCCTGCGCTATCCGCATTCGGTTGCCTTTCGGGCCCCGGCTGCAGGACTTGCCTACCCCTGGTTCCGGGCTGCCGCTACAGCCTTAGGTCCGGGGCCGCAAATGACGGAGCGCGCACTCAGGTGCGCGCCCCAACTGTTTTCACCAGAAACTGAGGGAGAACCGCCCCTCGGTCCCGTAGCTCGCTGTGTCGGAACAGGACAGGCACGGGCCGGAGGGCGGCCTCCCTGTCACCTCCCAGGAGGATCATTGTGGCCGACATTACCTGCTATGCGCGGGAAATATACGGGGAACCGCGTCACTCGGCCTGCCGCACATTACCCGCATCTGTCCCGCCTGCCGTGCTGACGACGGGGCCGCCGCGCTGATCGCGACCTGACGCTCTGCGCAGGCACCGCGGCCTGCCGACCGCGGCTTCAGCCTGCCTTACCGGATCCGGCCGCACGCCCCGGTCATGGCCGCCGCGCCGCCCGTGACCGCGGTCTGTCCTGCAGCGTCCGCCCCCTGAATGAAGAAACGTGCCGATGCGATGGAAAGATCACTGAGCGATGGACCCGGTTGGCGGGCCGGCCGCCAGGAGCACGCGGACCGCGCCGGTGCCGTCGTGCCGGGACGCCAGACCGTCGGCTCGGCGAACGTCTACGTCGACGGCTTCAATCTGTACTACGGCTGCCTGCGGGGGACCAAGTACCAGTGGCTCGATATCGGCGCGCTCTGCCGTCGGCTGCTCCCCGCGAATCCGATCAACCACATCCGCTACTTCACCTCACGGGTGGCCGCGCGACCAGACGCGCCGAATAGGCCGGAACAGCAGAACGCGTACCTGCGGGCCCTGAGCACGGTGCCGGGACTGAGCATCCACCTCGGTCATTTCCAGTCCAAAGAAGCCCGGCTTCCTGTGGCCGATCCGGGCCCCGATGACCCCAGGATCGTCGAGGTCATCAAGACCCAGGAGAAGGGCAGCGACGTGAATCTGGCCACCTTCCTGCTCCTCGACGCATTCAGGAAGGAAAGCGACATAGCCGTCGTGATCAGCAACGATTCGGATCTCAAGGAGCCAATCCGGGTGCTGATCGAGGAACTGGGCGTGCCGGTGGGGCTGGTGAATCCGCATCGGGTCAAGGGGCGCAGCCGGGATCTGCTCGGGCTCAAGCCGCTCTTCTTCAAGCAGGTCCAGCCCCGCGCTCTCCGTGCCTGCCAGTTTCCGCCGGTGCTGCGCGACGCTCAGGGGGAGATCCGCCGCCCTGACGGATGGTGAGTCACCTGGTCAAAAGCCGCGGCGGTACCAGCCGAAGCAAAGGCCCCGTCACAAGGACGGGGCCTGCGCTCACTCACCGAAGCGAGTGAGGGAATCGCTGCTAGTAAAGCAAGACTAAGGGGGGTCCGTCAATTCCCCTAGAGAAGTCGGCAGTATGCAAAATGTCACGACCGGGCGCTAGCGGGGCGGCTGCGATATGCAGTGGTTGCAGGTGCGTCGTAGTTCACATTGTTGCGTCGCCGAGCAGGTGCATTCGGGTTAGCCGCGACCTGTGGGGATGTAAATGATCTTCCGGCGTATTCGGTCAGCGGATGGTAATGATTATGTAGTGACAACGGCAGCCCGGGCGTATCGCCCGGGCTGCCGCTTGCGTTCTCCTGGCGGGGCGTGACCCTGGTCGTGCGACCGCACGCAACGAATTGCTGCCGCGCGTGCGGACCGTAACGGTATGTGTCGGCACTAGCAGGGCCTGCTGACTGTGCCACCTCCTTGGCGCGGCTGGTACTGGCTCATCCCGCGCTGTTGATCTGCTCGAGAACGTCGACCACCTCGCTGGTGCGCCGATGGTAGGCCTCAAGGGCCTCGCGGTATTCGGCCGTGCCGACTTTGTGTGCGAGGAAGAAACTGCAGGCGTCGCGGATGACCGCGTTCGGCGTCGACTCGAAGATGACGGCGAACGCCTGGATCCGGCGTAGTTCCTCGTCAGTGAACCTGACCGAGACGATCTCCTGCAGCTTCGCCTCGCCGCGGTCGGCGGGGGGCGCTGAGCCGCGACTGGTCGCGGACCGCGTCGTGGGCTTGGTACTCACAGACCGCCTTTCACCGTAGTGTGCGGCCGGAGGTCACGGCAGGCGAGCCTGGCGGACTCCGGTTGCTTCGCGGGTGCCCGCCGCGCCGTGCCGGTGCGATGCCGGTCGCTCTATCAGCCATGCTGCTCACTCCCTAGCGCAGGCTCCGGGTCGTCATGGCATCCCTCGCGGGGACGGCCGTCGTGCCGGTGTACGGTCCTCGCGTCGCCGTGCGCGACGCCGCAGGATCCCCCACGATAGCCGGTATCACCTTGGTGATCACCGTAATACAGCTGAACAGAAAAACAAAGAACAAGTTTGTGTTTGTAGCACCGTAATACATGGGTGGAGTAGTACCGTAGTTCCCTGACCTCAGGGACTGTCAGCAGCCAAGCCGAACCACGAACGCCTCAGGAGGCACGCCATGTCCGTCGCTCGTCTCGACGGCCCGTGCGGGGAGGCGGACCTGGCCGCGCTGCTGGCTTCCCGCGGGCTCGCCGAGGCCAGGGAGATCCGGGCTGACCTGCTGCGTCAGCCGCTGGGTGAGCTGGCCCCCGAGCCGGGCGAAGGCTGCGTTGCGGTCGACGAAAAGCCGAACCCGTTCGGTAACCCTGTGGCGGCCGACGCCTACCTGCGCGACGCCCGGTCACCTGGTACGGTCGTGCCGCTGGTCATCCCGGGCCCGGGCCGGTGGCAGCAGCACGCCGCCTATATCGCCGCCCGCGCCTTCCGGGTGGTGAGCCAGCTCGGCACCCGCGCGCGTCCATCGCTCGCCGTGCTCGGCTGCGGCGACGGCCTCAGCCCGGCCGAACAGGCCTGCACGATCGACGCCTGCCTGCGCGGCAAGCGGGCGTTCGCCGCGGTCCAGCCGATCGACGGGATCACCAGGTTCCTCGCCATCGACAGCGAGGACCGATACGCATCAGTGGCCATCGTCGCCTTCAGCTTCCAGCACGTGGCCATCGCCGTCGCGACCGGATCCGCCGTCGCGGTCGGCGCGCACCACGCCGCCCTGATCCGGCGCGGCGACGGACCCTGGATTCCCGTCTGCGACCTGCCCGTCCTGCCCGTCCTGCAGGCCAGCGTCGCCGCGCCTGCCGTCATCCCGGGCCCCGGCGGGCAGCGGGCCGGCGCTATGTTCCCCGAGTGGGGCAATCAGATCCTGCTCAACGGCGTCGTGATGGGCGGCGTCGAGGCCGCTTACCAGCCGGACTGCTGGCCGTGCGACGGCGCCGCGAGCTACATCGCCGCGGCGGCCGGCTGCACGACCGTTCGCGCCCTCACCGGGCGGCGGCTGACCCATCCGCACGAAGTCCAGGCCCTCCTGGTCAACGCCCTGCGCCGCGGCGGCAAGATCCCCGGCCTCGTCGTAGCGCGCAACGAACTCGCCGCCCACCGGCTGCTGAACCACCTCCGCCGGTACGGCATCGCCTGACACCCAACCTTCTGCAAGGAGCCAGACCATGAAATCTTCCTGCACCGCCAGCCCGGCCGTCCCGCCTCAGCCGCGGGCGACCAGCGGGCAGATCTGCGGGCTGTTCGCAGTGGACGTCGCCGCATTCACGGACCCCCGCCGGGATGAGTACGTGCAGCTGTATGTGCGCGAGATGCTGTACCGCATCCTGGAGCGCGCGTTCGACGGAGCCGGCGTCCCCTGGCGCTCCTGCCGGCACGAGGACCGGGGCGACGGAGTGGTGGTGGTCGTGCCGCCGGTGATACCGGTGGACGGCCTGGCCGACCCGCTCCCGGAACGGCTCTGCGGCCTGATCCGGGTGCACAACCGGCTGTCCAGCGAAGACGCACGCATTCAGCTTCGCGCCGCCGCCCATGTCGGCAAGGTCTACCATGACGGCCACGGCTTCGGCGGCGATGCCGCCAGCCACCTGTTCCGCCTGCTGCAGGCGTCCGGGTTCAAGCAACTGCTCGCCACCTCGGAATGCGACCTGGCCTTCATCGCCTCGGACTACTTCTACGACACGGTCATCCGTCGTCATCCCACGCTGGTCGACCCGGCCGCGTTCCAGCCGGTCACCGTGGACGTCAGGCACGCGACGGCCACCGGCTGGGTCCAGCTCGTGGGGGCCGTGTCCCGCTCCGCCCGCGTCCTGCCGCTGGACCGGTCCGCCTGAGAAATGTCACGGCCCGCCCGCTGCGGCATGATCGGGGTTTGGCTGACGAGTTGCAGCTACGGCCGCCGCGCGAGGACGACCTGACCATCATCGAGGGGCTGACCCAGGATCCGGAGACGACCGGCGAGTTCGCCTGGTTCGGCTGGCACGACCCGCTGCGCTGGCGTCGCGGCTGGGCCGAGAACCGGCTGCTCGGCGACGCCGGCGGGGTGCTGATGGTGGTCCGCGGCGACCGCCCGCTCGGCTTCGTGAACTGGCGCCGCCACCAGGCCACGGTGGCGGCCTTCTACTGGGAGATCGGGATCGCGATGCTGCCCGGGGCCCGCGGCCACGGCGACGGAACCCAGGCGCACCGCCTGCTGGCCCGCTACCTGTTCGCGCACAGCACCGCGCACCGCATCGAGGCCAGCACCGAGACGGCCAACCTGGCCGAGCGGCGCGCCCTGGAGAAGGCCGGCTTCACCGCCGAGGGCGTCGCCCGCGCCATCGGCTGGCGCGACGGCAAGTGGCGCGACGGCGTGACCTACAGCCTGCTGCGCACCGACCCCGCGGCGCACCCCGCGCCCGGCGCCGCCCCCTGACCCGCGCCCCCTGACCCGCGCCCCCTGCCTCCACCTGTATCGGTTGCCGATAGATCGGTGGCCGATATAGAGTGGTGCCTGTGTCAGCAGACAAGGCGCTCGACGGGTTCGGCCGCTACGCCGGGCCGGCCACGCTCATCCTGGCCAGCCTGGCCGACGGGGCGAAGCACGGCTACGCCCTGACCAAGGACATCGAGTCCTTCGCCGGCGTCCGGGTGGCGCCGGGCACGCTGTACGAGGCGCTGGCCCGGCTCCAGGCCCAGGGCCTGATCGAGCCGGTGGAGAGCCACGACCGACGTCGGCCCTACCGGCTCACCGACGTCGGGGCGGCGACCTTGCAGGCCCAGCTCGACGCGCAGCGCCGCGTCGCCGACGTCGGGCTGCGGCGCCTGGCCCAGGGCTGGGGCACGGCGTGAGCGGGCCGCGGGAGCGTGCCGCGCGCTTGCTCCGCTGGTACCCGCGCGCCTGGCGGGCCCGCTACGGCGAGGAGTTCGCCGAGCTGCTGATCGCCGACCTCGCCGAGCGGCCGAGGCTGGCGGCGCGGACGGCGGACGTGATCAGGGGCGGGCTCGTCGCCCGGCTCGCCGACGCCGGACTGTGCGGCTGCGCCCTGCAAGCCACTGGGCGGGCCCCCGAGCTGGCCCGCGCCCAGGCCCGGGCCGGCCTGGCCTCGCTCGCCTGCTGCGCGGCCGTCTTCCTCGGCGTCGGCGGCGCCATCTGGTCGCAGCTCGTCATCGGCTGGCAGTGGTCCGCGCCGCACCGCGCGGGCACCGCCGTGGCCACGTTCGTGATGACCGGAACGGTCCTGGTCCTCGCCGCCCTGGCGCTGATCGCCGCGCTGCCGGTGGCGTGGACCGTGGCGACACGGCTCGCCCGGGGCCAGGCGCGGGGCCTGGCCGTCCCGTCCGTGCTATTCCTGGCCGGGCTGGCGATCATGGTCGTCGGCGGCAGGCACTTCGGGAACGGCTGGCCGGGCACCGGCGGTCACCCGTGGGCGCGAACCAGCCTGGTGCCCGGCGGGGTAGCCGCGTTCTCCTGGGCGTCCACGCTCTCCGTCTCCTCGTTCTGGGCGCACCCCGCCGCGCTGGCCGCGTTCCCGGCCGCCGAACTCACCTGGATGGCCCTCAGCCCGCTCGCGCTGGCCTGCCTGGTGGCCGGCGCGGCCGCCGCGGTCCGCCGGACCGAGCTCTCGCCGGCCCTGCTGCGCTTGGAGGGCAGGCTCGGCGTCGCGGCCTGCGCCACCATGGCCGTCTTCCTCGGCGCGGGCTGCGCCTGGCTGGCTGGCCGGCCGGCGCCACCGGGGAGCCTGTTCCGCCCCGGCGCGATCGATGCCGCCGGCCTCGCGGTCATGGCGCTGGCGCTCGGGGTCGCGTGCCAAGCCGTCCGTCAGTCCCGGCTGGGCCCGCGATGACACCGAACGGACCGGGATCCCGCTGGACCCGCCGGCGCGTGCTGACCCTCGGCCTCGCCCCCGCGGCGGTCTTGGCCTGCGCCGGGATCGGCGGTGCCGAGCTCGTGTCCCGCGGCGTCCTGCCGGGCCGGACCCTGCTGGAGGAACTCGACGGAGCCTGCTCGGTGCCCGCCGCGCCGCTCGCCTTCTCGCCACCGGGCCCGTCCGCCGACGGCACGTTCTACTCCGCGGCCCGCCGCCGGACGGTCGGGTACACGATCGCCTACCCGCCCGGACACCGCCGCGGGGACGAGCTGCCGCTGGTGGTCATGCTGCACGGCTACGGGGGGAATCACGCCAGCGCCCTGGCCGGGATGTCGCCCGCGCAGGCAGTGGCGCTGAAGCCCGGCGGCAGGCCGCTGGCCCCGATGGCGATGGTCACCGTGGACGGTGGCGACGGCTACTGGAACCCGCACCCCGGCGACGACCCGATGGCGATGGTGATCGGTGAGCTGATCCCGCGCTGCCAGCGTCTCGGCCTCGGCCGGCCGCCGCGCCGCATCGCCGTGATGGGCACCTCGATGGGCGGCTACGGGGCGCTGCTGCTGGCCGAGAAGTACCCGCGCCTGTTCGCCGCCGTGGCCGCGGTCAGCCCGGCCGTCTGGACCAGCTATCCGCAGGCCAGGCGGGCCAATCCGGGTGCCTTCGCGTCGGCCGCGGCGTTCGCCGCCGACGACGTGATCACGCACGCCGCCGCCCTCGGCCGCCGCCCGGTCCGGGTCGCGTCGGGCTACGGCGATCCCTTCTACCCGGGCGTCCGGACGCTCGCCCGCGCCCTCCCCGCCGGGGCCGCGGCCGTCTTCGGGCACGGCTGTCACGACGGCTCGTTCTTCACCGCCCAGGAACCCCCGTCGCTGGCCTTCCTCGCTGGCCATCTCGGCTAGCCGGGCGGCCCTCCATCCGGGCTCCATCCTCGGTACACCGGGTTTCCTCGTCCGCTCCGTAGAAATGGAGTCAGCGCAAGGGAGGAGACGCGATGGCATGGCTGACGCTCGTTGCCGCCGGCCTGTTCGAGACCGGTTTCGCGGTGGCACTGAAGATGAGTCACGGGATGACCAGGATCTGGCCGACGGCCATCTTCGCGATCTGCGCCCTCCTGAGCTTCGCCCTGCTGACGATGGCGCTGCGCCATCTTGAGGTCGGGGCCGCCTACGCGGTATGGACCGGCATCGGCGCCGCCGGCACCGCGGTGATCGGCATGGCTTTCCTCGGCGACACCGTGTCCACCCTCAAGATGGTGTCCATCGGCCTGGTTCTGGCCGGCGTCGTCGGCCTCAACCTCTCCGGCGTCACCCCCTGACTGAGGTGATCGGGAAACCGCCGACGGCGCGGGTTACCTGTCTTCGTTGCCGATCCGGGCTTTTCGAGCTTCTCCGAGGGCCAAGCGAACCTTGGTGGTCAGCGGGTGCTCGCCCAGAATACGCTTACAGTCACTTAGCGTACGTTCGTAGAGGGGGATGGCCTCATCGAGCCGTCCAGCCGCCATGTATGCAGCCGCGAGGTTGTTGCGGGAGGTCAGGGTGTCGGGGACATCAGCACCCAAGATGCGCTCACGGTCTTCGAGGGTGCGTTCGTACTCTCGTATCGCCTCGTCCAGTCGACCCGCCGCCTTGTAGGCGTAGCCAAGGTTGTTGCGCGAAGTCAAGGTATCGCGATGGCCGGCTCCTAGGACCCGCGCCCGGTCGTTCAGAGTGCGCGTGTGCAAGTGGATCGCCTCATCGAGCCGTCCCGCTTCGGCTAGCGCGTTGGCAAGGTTGTTACGGGAGGTCAGAGTGTCGGGATGATCGGCGCCCAAGACCCGCTCCCGGTCTTTCAGATCGCGTGTATGAAGGCGGATTGCCTTCTCCAGCAATCCTGCCGTTCGGTAGCTGTTGGCGAGGTTGTTGCGGGATGTCAGGGTGTCGGGATGGTCAGCACCCAGCACGCGCTGGCTATCGTCCAGGGTACGGGAATGCAGGGCAATTGCTTCCGTGAGCCGCCCTGCCGCCTCGTAGACGTTGGCAAGGTTATTGCGAGTAGTGAGCGTGTCGGAGTGATCAGCGCCTAGGATCCGTTCGCTGTCCTCCAAGGTGCGTTCATACAGCGCGATGGCCTGATCAAGCCGTCCTGCGTCGGCTAGCGCGTTGGCGAGGTTGTTGCGGGAGGCCAGGGTGCCGAGATGGTCGGCGCTTAGGACCCGCTCGCTGTCCTCCAGCGTGCGTTCATAGTGCCAGATCGCCTCATCGAGTAGCCCAGCCGCTTGATAGGAATAGCCAAGGTTGTTGCGGGCGGCCAGGGTGGCTGGGTGGTAGGGGCCCAGGTCCCGTTCCTTCTCCGCGAGTGAACGTTCATAGGACTGAATGTTCTTATAGAGTTGCTCGTCCTCGAGTTCCTCTGTCTCATTTGTCGTTAGCTTCGGTTGCTTCAGCTCAAATTCGTCCAAAGTCGGAATCGAGTGTCGCTGCCTCATCCGGGGAACCACGCTAGCGGTCGCGTAGAAGATTCCGACAAGGCCGAACGCAAACGCGACTCTCTCCAGGCGAGTCAGGCTGGCAGCCGTAAGTTCGAAAACCAGGAAAATAATGGCAGCCAAGGTCAGCGTCATCATGATGAACTGCATGGCCTTGGCTATCTGAACAAGTCGAGATGGTCGAGGGCGAGTTATCCTGGACCACGCAGATATAACATCGAATTTAGTCATATATGCCGACTTATCGGCGTATGGCATGCCTGCGACGAGCTCATTCTCGCGGAATATGTCATCGACCAGTTCGCGTCCTAGCCGTTGCAATTCCTCGACTACTTCGTCACTAAGTATGGCATTGGTCACGATTTATTCCTGTTCTTGCGGCGCTCTGATCGCCACTTGCCTACAATACCAGCCGCTGCGACGAGTGACGAGACGGCAAACCCGGCGACAGGAAGCGGTGCTAAGGGGTGTGCGGCGCCAAAATAAGCGTCGGCGGCAACGCCGAGCGCTCCGAAAGTTGCAGCGGCATCCCAGGTGGCAGGCGACAGGCGACTGCGGTGCTGGTGAGCGCGCCGCAGCTGCTTATCCGCAGCTCGAAGCGATCCCGGAGTGATTGCTCCTTGTGAGGCAGCCTCCTTGACGACTTCTTTTTGGTACTCCCCAACGATGCGGCTCAGTGCCCTAGCCGCCTCTGGAGTGATCCGACGGCGGCTACGACGGCCACGTCGGCCTGTCAGCGGCTCGTCCTATCTGTCAGCTGTGTTGCGTTGAATTAGACTCGAAGATCAAGTGTGGGTGGTCTCCGTTCCCACCTTGAAGCTATACATCATCTAGTCTCTGACCACAGGAAACTTTTGACAATCGAGTCATCGGAGTTTTATTTGACCACGCTGGTTATCCAGTACCGCACGATGGTTCTGACTTAGAGTGCCTGCATGGTCACAAGGAATGTCTTGTCCGACGATCTCGAGGTTCCCGTGACAGCACCGGCCAGCGACAGCGCCGCGTCTCCGGCCAGTGCGCCGCCGCCCGTACCCAGACCCGTCAGCACCACACGGCACTAGGCCCCAAGCCGGTCTGAGCAACTGCTCGCCTTTGCTGCGGGCTGGCGGAGCGGCGAATGCCGCGAGTGCCAGTAAGCGTGCGATGTCGCAACGTCAAGGTTTGAATCGTCGCTTCGATGGTGAGCCGACCGGTTCGGCGGCTTCCTTTGCATGTCGAACCCGGCTCTCTGTGGTGGCAGCGCTGCGCTGGGAGGTACACGAGTCCGGCATTTGGGCCGTGCGCGGGGCGGCCTGGGCTCCCGGCACGGTCGCCTGGGGCGGTGATCTCCTGGCCCGGATCCGCCGGACCAGCTCGATCAGCCCGCTGACCGCGAGGGTGCCGCCGAACGCGAGCAGCAGCCCGGCCCACGGCTTGTCCTCGAAGGCCTTGCCGCCCAGCCGGCCGATGAAGAAGCAGTAGGACGCCCAGATCACGCCCGCGATCGCGGTCGCGATGATGAAACGGCGGCGATCGTAGCGGACGATGCCGCAGCTCAGCATGACCGCCGTCCGGCCGCCGGGGATGAAGCGGCACACCACGATGAGCGGCATCCCGTACCGCTCCAGCGAGCGCTCGGCCCAGGCCCGCCGCTTGGCGCCCTTCTCGCTCTGGAAGAACCGGCGCTCGATCCACGGGGCGAACCGCCGGCCGAGCAGGTAGCACAGGTTGTCGCCGAGGAACGCCCCGGCCGCGCAGCAGGCCACCAGCAGCGCGATGCGAGGGTCGGCGCTGCCCGCGGTGGCCACGCCGAGCGTGATGACAGCGGTCTCGCTGGGCAGCACCGGCAGGACCGCGTCCAGCGCCGGGAGGACGATCGCGATCGCGTATGAGAGCAGGGAGTCGACCTGCAGGCTGGCCAGCGCGCTCACGTACGCACCGTTCCTCGCCGCTCCGCGGCCGGCCGCCCCCGCTGGCGCCGCAGGAGCCGCAGGCGCCGGTCGCGCCACACGCTCGCTCCCACCGCACCCCCCGCGACCACCGCGATCACCACCAGGCTGGCCCAGATCGGTATGTGCACCACGTCGTAGAGGAGCATCTTCACGCCGATGAACACCAGCAGCAGAGCGATACCCGGCTTGAGGTAGACGAACCGGTCCGCCGAACCCGCCAGCAGGAAGTACAGCGCCCGCAGGCCGAGGACGGCGAAGGCGTTGGAGGTGAACACCACGAACAGGTCCCTGGTCACGCCGAACACCGCGGGGATCGAGTCGAGCGCGAACACCACGTCGGTTACCGCGATGGCCACCAGCGCCACGAGCAGGGGCGTGGCCAGGGCCCGGTCGCCCGCCCGGGTGATGAGGCGGCCGCCATCGTACTTCTCACTGACCGGCAGCACCCGGCGCAGGCCGCGTACGGCCAGGTTGTTCCCCGACCCGCCCTCGCCGGCCCGGAACATGCGTGCCCCGGCCAGCAGCACCATCGCGCCGAACACGTAGAAGATCCAGCCGACGCTCTCGATGAGCGCGCCGCCTGCCGCGATGAAGACGCCGCGGAGTACGAGCGCGCCGACCACGCCGAGGAACAGGATCCGCCGCTGCAGTTCGGCCGGTACCCGCATGGAGGCGAACAGCAGGACGAATACGAAGACGTTGTCCACGCTGAGGGCTCTTTCGAGCAGGTAGCCGGCCAGGTACTGGCTGCCGATGGCCGGGCCGCGCCACAGCCAGAGGACCCCGCCGAAGGCCAGCGCGGCGGCGATCCACAGGGCGCTCTCCACTGCCGCGGCGCGCAGGCCGTTTTCCGGCCCCCTGGTGAGAGCGAGATCGACCACGATGAGCACGGCGAGGACGGCGAGGGTCGCGGCCCACGCCCACACGGGCACGGCCGTCATCGGGTGGCACGTCCCGCCAGCGGCCTGACCTCCGCCTGCCCGGCGGCAAGGGGCGGTGCGTCGCAGCGCGGGCAGTACCTGATCTCGGGAGCCGCGGTGAGCAGCCAGGCCGGGATCGCGGACCGGCACTGCTCGCAGGAACCGAAGCTGCCCGCCGCCAGCCGCCCGAGGGCTTCCTCCACGTCGGCCAGCCTCCTGCGGGCCTCGACCGCCCGGCGCAGCAGCGCCGCGATCTCCGGCTGGCCGGCTCCGTCCCCGGTGCCGCCGGGGACGGCCGCGGCCGCGACGTGGTAGGCCAGCGACAGCTCGGTGACCTCCTGCACGTGGGTCTGCCAGCGCGCTTCGAGCAGCGCTCGCCAGCGCGGGCCGGGGGTCCCGGCGCCCTGCTTACCGGTCTTGCGCGGCTCACCGGTCACTGCGGCGTGGCCTCTGCGTTGTTCTCGCGACATCTCGTTTCCTGTGAGTCTGGGCGGTCACCCGGTTCCCGGCCTGCCGCGCCGCCCCGGGCGGATCGAGGCGGCCGCTGGGGCCGGGAACCGGACGCGCGCCGCGAGCGCAGCAGGAGGACGCAGATGACGGCCAGCCCGGCGATGAAGACGATCCACGGGGCCAGCACGATCAGGTCGGTTCCGGTCATCCGCGTCGCCCTTCAGCTGCTGGTGCGGTCATGATCAGTGCACCCGGTGGTCGTGCGAGCTCAGTGAAGCTGACATGGTGATGGTGTGGAGGCGGAGGCTGGGTCCCGTGTGAGGATCATGGGAACGCCCAGGCGCGCCCGAGGTGACGAGGCGGGAAAGCGGGAGGAGCGACGATGGCGGCGACGGTGCTGGTGGTCGAGGATGAGCGCAAGCTGCGCGACCTGGTCCGGTCCTACCTCGAGCGCGCCGGGTTCACCGTGCTGTCCACCGACTCGGGCGCCGAGGCGATCACCATGGCCCTGACCTCGGCGCCGGACCTGGTGATCCTCGATCTCGGGCTGCCGGACGTGCCCGGCGAGACGGTGGCGCGCGAGCTCAGGGCCAGCGGGCCCACATCGGGCACGCCGATCCTGATGCTGACGGCCAGGAGCGCCGAGGAAGACCGGATCCACGGGCTCGAGCTGGGCGCCGACGACTACGTGACCAAGCCGTTCAGCCCGCGCGAGCTGGTCCTGCGGGTGCAGGCGATCCTGCGCCGCGGCGGCCCGGCCGCCACCCAGGGGATAGCCAGTTACGGCGGGGGCGAACTGGTCATCGACGAGCCGCAGCGGCAGGCCATGGTGCGCGGCGCGGCCGTCGCGCTGACTCCTACCGAATGGGGCGTCCTCACCGCGCTGGCCACCGTCCCCGGCCGGGTGTACTCCCGGTTCGAGCTGATCAACCGGGTACGCGGGTACGAGTTCGAGGGCTATGAACGCACCGTCGACTCGCACGTGAAGAACCTGCGGCGCAAGGTCGAGGAGGATCCGGGCAATCCCAGGATCGTCCAGACCGTCTTGGGCGGCGGTTACCGGCTCGGCCTGGCCCGCGATGACTGATACCGGCCCTGCCCCAGCACCGCCAGCACCGCCGGCACCCGCGCCACTGCCTCCCGTCGCCGTGCCCCGTGGCGGCACGCTCGGCCTCCGGCTGGCCCTGGCCTTCCTCACCGTGGCGCTGGCCGCGGTCGCGCTGCTCGCCGGGCTGACCGCGGCGTTCGCCGCCGCGGACGTCGCCAACCTGGCCAGCCAGCAGCGCGGTGAGCTGGCCCGCGCCATCGCGGTGGCCGCCGGGGCGGTCTGGGACCGGAACAACACCTGGGCCTCGGCCGACCTCTCGCCGGTCCTCGACTATGCCGCCAGCACCGGGACGGCCGTGCAGATCCGCGACCAGGCCGGGCAGGTCGTCGACGCGTCGCCCCGGTTCGGTGTCACGGACGGCTCGGAGTCGAGCCTCCCGGTCGTCGCCCGCCACCAGCGCGTGGGCACCGCGCTGGTGCGATCCACCGGCTCCGGGCTCGCCGCCGCCGACCGCAGCCTGAAGACCGCGCTGCTGCGCGCCATCGCCGGGGCGGCCGGCCTGGCCGCCCTGCTCGCGTTGCTCACCGGGCTCGCCGTGGCCCGCCGGATCACCCGCCCGGTCATCCGGCTGATCGCCGCGACCCGGGCCATGGCGGCGGGGGACCGCGCCGCCCGCGTCGGCGAGATCCGCACCGCCGGGGAGCTGCGCGAGCTGGCCGCCGCCTTCGACCAGATGGCCGGCACCCTGGACCGGCAGGAGCAGATCCGCCGCAACCTGGTCGCCGACGTCGCCCACGAGCTGCGCACCCCGATCGCCATCTTGCAGGCGGGCCATGAGGCGCTGCTCGACGGCGTGGCCGAGCCCACCACGGCCGAGCTCGGCTCCCTGCGCGACGAGGTGCTCAGGCTGGCCCGCATGGTGGGCGACCTGCAGACGCTGGCCGCCGCCGACGCCGCCGCGCTGAACCTTTCACGCAGCCCCTGCGACCTGGCCGAGCTCGCCGCGGCGGCGGCCGACAGCCTGGCCCGCCGGTTCGAGGCGGCCGGCATCACCCTGGACCGGGAGCTGGCCCCGAGCCCGGTGCTGGCCGACCCGCACTGGCTGCACCAGGTGATCACGAACCTGCTCACCAACGCGCTGAAGTTCACCCCGGCCGGCGGCCGCGTCACGATCGGCACCGAACGAACCGGCGATAACGCGGTGCTTCGGGTCACCGACACCGGTGCGGGAATCCCCGCCGACGACCTGCCGCGCATCTTCGACCGGTTCTTCCGCGGCCAGCAGGCCGCCCAGATCTCCGGCAGTGGCATCGGCCTGACCGTCGCCGCCGAGCTGGTCCAGGCCCACGGCGGCCGCCTCGCCGCCGCCAGCGAGCTGGGTCACGGCACTGCGATGACGCTCAGCTTGCCTTCGGCCTAGCCTCAGCGTTCCTCCACATCGTCCCCATCGCCGCGTCACCGTGCCTGCGCAGCGCCCGGCTTTGCTTGAGCCATCAGCCAACCGATTCCAGGAGAGGAAGTAATGACAACCACACAGCGGGTGCGCCGCGCGGGCCTGGCCACGATAGCGGCGCTGGTGATCGGGGGCAGTGGCGTAGCGATCGGCGCGGCCGCGACTGACTCGAGCGCGTCAGGGACCCCGGCCGCGGCGACCGCGACCTCAAGGGGCCAGGGCCCGGCCAGCTACGCGAGCGTGGTCCGGCAGGTGCTGCCCTCGGTGGTGCTGATCAGGACCGGGAACGGGCTCGGCTCCGGCGTTGTGCTCGACCGGTCGGGGAACATCGTCACGAACGCGCACGTCGCGGGGAACGCCACGAAGTTCGGTGTCCAGGTGGCCGGGGACACCGCCCCGCGCTCGGCGCGGCTGGTCGGCACCTACCCGCCCGACGACCTCGCGGTCATCCGCGCCGACAACCCCGCCGGGCTGCAGCCTGCCAGGTTCGGCGACTCGGGCAAGGTGCAGGCCGGCGACGTGGTGCTCGCCATCGGCAACCCGCTCGGCCTGTCCGGCAGCGTCACCCAGGGGATCATCTCCGCCACCGACCGCGCGGTCACCGAGCCGGCCGCGGAAGGCTCGCCCGCGGCCACGCTGCCCGGCGCGATCCAGACCAGCGCACCGATCAACCCGGGTAACAGCGGCGGCGCGCTGGTCAGCGCCTCCGGGCAGGTGATCGGCATCCCGACGCTGGCCGCGGGCAGCCCGCAGGGCGGCGGCCAGGCTCAGGGCATCGGCTTCGCCATCCCGTCCAACCTGGCCCGCGACATCGCCACCCAGATCATCGACACCGGGCACGTCACCAACTCGCACCGCGCCGCGATAGGTGCCGAGGTCGCGACCGTCCTCGGCCAGGACGGTACCGCGGGCGGGGTCGGCGTGGTCGCCGTGACCAGCGGTGGCGGGGCCGAACGGGCCGGACTTCGCCCCGGTGACGTGATCAGGGCGGTCGACGGGGCGCAGATCCCCGACACCACCGCGCTTACCCAGGCCCTGGCCGCCGCCAAGCCCGGCGACGAGGTCACCGTGACCGTCAGCCGCGACGGCCAGGACCGCAGCGTCCAGGTCACGCTCGGCGAACTGCCCGGCTCCGCCTGACCTCAGCTGGCTAGGTCCCCCTCCGCCGCGAACAACGGGTCCCGGTCGCCGCGCAGCGAGTCGAGGAAGCTGGCCGCCCAGCGGGCCACGTCGTGCTCGCGCACCCGCCGCCGCATCGCGCGCATCCGGCGCCTGGCCTCGGCCGGGGGAGTGGCGGTCGCCGCGCGCACGATGACGTTCTTCAGCCCCTCGATGTCGTGCGGGTTCACCAGGAAGGCGCCGGCCAGTTCGTCGGCCGCGCCGGTGAACTCGCTCAGCACGAGCGTGCCGCCCTCGTCGTAACGTGCGGCCACGTACTCCTTGGCCACCAGGTTCATGCCGTCCCGCAGCGGGGTCACCAGCATCACGTCGGCGGCCAGGTACAGCGCGGCCATCTCCTCGCGCGGGTAGGACTGGTGCAGGTAGTGGACGGGGGAGTAGCCCACCTGCCCGTGCTGGCCGTTGATCCGGCTCACCATCACCTCGACCTCCTCGCGGAGCGTCTGGTAGGCCTCGACCCGCTCCCGGCTCGGGCTGGCCACCTGGACCAGCACCGGCCGCGGTCCCAGCCGTCCCTCGTCGACCAGCTCTCCGTAGGCGCGCAACCGGTGCAGGATGCCCTTGGTGTAGTCGAGCCGGTCCACGCCCAGCAGCACCAGGCTCGGGTCGCCCAGGGCCTCCCGGATCTCCCTGGACCGCTTGCCCACGTCGTCCCGCCGGGCGGTCTCGGCCAGGCCCTCCGCGTCGATCGAGATCGGGAACGCGGCGGCCCGGATCTCCCGGGGGCCGCCCGGCTCGTCCACCCGCACGGTGGACCCCTTGGTGACCAGGCCGACGGCCCGGCGGCAGGCCCGCAGGAAGTTGGTGGCGTCGGCGCGGCGCTGGAAGCCCAGCAGGTCGGCGCCGAGCAGGCCCTCCACCACCTGCCGTCGCCACGGAAGCTGGGCGAAGATCTCGTAGCCGGGGAACGGGATGTGGTTGAAGAAGCCGATCCGGACATCGTCGCGCTGCTCGCGCAGCATCCGCGGGACCAGCTGAAGCTGGTAGTCGTGCACCCACACGATCGCCCCCGGCGCCGCCTGTTCCGCCGCGGCCTGCGCGAAGCGCCGGTTGACGGCCACGTACGCCTCCCACCACCGGCGGTGGAACTGCGGCGGCGCGATGACGTCGTGGTAGAGCGGCCACAGCGTCGCGTTGCAGAAGCCCTCGTAGAACTGCCTGACCTCGGCCTCCGACAGGCTCAGGCCGACCAGGTGCAGGCCGTCCGCCTGGAACGCCCCGGGGGCCGGGCCCGCGTCGCCGGACCAGCCGATCCATGCCCCCCCGGCCTCACGCATCACCGGTTCCAGCGCGGTGACCAGGCCGCCAGGGCTCGTCTGCCATTCCGGCCGTCCGTCCGGTCCCTCAACCCGGTCCACCGGCAGCCTGCTGGCGACCACCACGAAGCTGCGGTCCGCGGCCTCGGCTGACTTCCTTGTCGAAGACATTTGTTTAACCTTAACAATCCCGGCCACCCGGACAACCGGTGGGTTTGTCATGGACGTGAGGCAGCAACGAGGCGCGTCGCACGTCTGTAGTACATGGAGTCTGATGACCCGGGCGGCGCGGCCGCGCTGCCCTGGACCGATTCGGGCTGGCCTGCCGCGCGCGGGAAGCCGGCCGCGGATAGCGCGGCGGCGGCCGTGGCGGCGCTGTACCAGCACCACGCCGTGGGCCTGATCCGGCTGGCCTACCTCATGCTGGGCGACCGGGCCAGTGCGGAGGACGCGGTACAGGACGCCTTCTGCGGCCTGTACCGGCACTGGGACCGGCTGACTGACCAGGACCGCGCGCTGGCCTACGTGCGGACCGCGGTGCTGAACGCCTCCCGCTCGGCGCTGCGCCGCCGCGCCGCCGGGCGCAGGCTGACCGCCTACCAGCCGCCGGCGGCCTCGGCCGAGGCGGCGGTGCTCGGCCGCGAGGAGCGGCAGGAGGTCATGCGGGCGGTGCGGCAGCTGCCAGGCCGCCAGCGCGAGGCCCTGGTGCTGCGCTACTACCTCGACCTGCCGGAGCGGGAGATCGCCCGCCTGATGGGCCTGCGGCCGAGTTCGGTCAGGTCCGCCACGGCCCGCGCCCTCAAGGCCCTCGGCCACGCCCTGGAGGAGCCATCATGAGTAGCGGGCTGGAGAACAAGCTCCGCGCCGCGCTGCGGGATGCGGCCGGCGAGATCCCGGCCGACCCCCCGCCGCTGCGGCTGTCCTCCCGGCCGGACTCCGCCAGGCCCGGTCCGGCGGCCGGGTCCGGCCCGGTCCGGCCTGGCCAGCGCCGCTGGATCAGCTGGGCGGCCCCGCTGGCCGCCGCGGCCGTGGTCCTCGCGGTGGTCGCCGCCTCGCTGGCCGTGGTCCGCGGCGGGTCCGGGCGCACCACGAGCGAACCGCCCGGCCCGGCCGCCGTCCCGCCGTACTACGTCGCCCTGACGGCGCCCGCCTATCCCGACGTCTACGACGGGAACGTCACCGCCGCGGAGGTCCGGGCCACCGCGACCGGGGCGGTGCTGGCGAAAATCGTCCCGCCCAGGCCGTACGTCCACTTCGCCGGTGTGACCGCCGCGGCCGATGACCGCACGTTCGTCCTGGTCGCGGAGGAGAAGAGCAACCCTCCCGCGCGGCAGCAGAAGCCCGGCGAGCCTCCCCGCCCGTACTACCAGCCGTCGCGCTTCTACCTCATGCGTTTCGACCCGGGCACGGGCCGGGTGTCACTGCGGGCCCTGCCGGCCGCGCTCATCCCGGCCAACGCGGAAGTACAGGACATGGCCCTGTCGCCGGACGGCACCTCGCTGGCCGCCGAGATCGGCCTGCATTACTCCGGCTCTCATCTGGTCGTGTTCAACCTGGCCACGGGGAACGAACGGGCGTGGAGTTTCAAGTCCTGCGCCCGGTGCAACCCCAGCAGCGGCGGGCTCGGCTTCGGCGGCACCAACGTCGACGCGCTGTCCTGGACCGGCGACGGTAAGCACGTCGCGTTCGTCGGGCCTAACCGCGCCGGGTGGCCGGCACACGGTACGGTCCGGCTGCTCGACGTGACCCTCCCGGGCTCGGACCTGCTGGCCGACAGCAGGCCGGTCGCGGAACTGCCGCCCGGAGACCAGTTGACCGAACTTACCTGGCGCGGGGCGATCATCACCCCCGACGGCCGGACCGTCGTGATCGTCGAGGAACTCGCCAGCAACAGCGCCTCAATCAAGGTCAGGGACCGGCTGCTGAAGGTCTCGGTGGCCACCGGCCGGGTGACGGTCCTCAACGACCTGAACGTGCTGGCCGGCTACCAGTACGAGCAGGTGATGTACGCCAGCGCCAGCGGGAGCACCCTGGTCGTCAGCGGCGCGCGCAAGGGGATGACCGCGGGCATCCTGCGCGGGGACAGGTACACGCCGATCCCGTGGGACCGGCACATAGCCACCGCCATCTGGTAGCTGGCCCCCGGCTACAGTGGCCACCGTGACGGCCGAACAATTCCGCGCGCCCAGGCTGACCTCGCTGTCGCCCGGCGCGGGCTGTGCCTGCAAGCTGCCGCTGGCCAAGCTGGAGGCGCTGTTCGCCGGCCTGGAGGGCGCCCCCGGCATGGGCCCGGCGGCCGGCGACCTGCTCGTCGGCGCCGCCGAAGGCGACGACGCGGCCGTGCTCCGCCTCGACGACGACCGCGCGCTGGTGCTGACCACGGACTTCTTCACCCCGATCGTCGACGACCCGGGTGACTGGGGCCGGATCGCGGCCGCCAACGCGCTGTCCGACGTGTACGCGATGGGCGGTCGGCCGCTGTTCGCGGTCAACCTGGCCGCCTGGCCGGGTGAAGGGCTCGACCTGGCCATCCTCGGCCAGGTGCTGCGCGGCGGCGCCGAGGTCGCCGCGCAAGCGGGCTGCTACGTCGCGGGCGGCCACACCATCGACGACCCGGTGCCCAAGTACGGCCTGGCCGTGACCGGCCTGGCCGACCCGTCCCGGCTGATGACCATCGACCGCGCCGCGCCCGGCGACCAGCTCATCGTGACCAAGGCGATCGGCACCGGCGTGGTCGCGACCGCCGTCAAGCACCAGAAAGCGCCAGCCGATGTCATCGAGGCCGCCGTCGCCTCGATGACCCTGCTCAACGCGGGCGCGAGCCAGGCCGCGCTGAGCGCGGGCGTCCGCGCCGCCACCGACGTGACCGGATTCGGCCTGCTCGGGCACCTGCACCGGATGCTGACCGCCAGCAAGAGCGCGGCGCGACTGTTCGCCGCGTCGGTCCCGCTGCTGCCCGGTGCCGCCGAACTCGCCGCGGCCGGCTTCATCTCCCGCGGGACCAGGGCCAACACCGAGCGGATGCGCGGCTTCGCCGCCGTCGACCCGGCGGTGCCGCCCGAACTGGCCGTGCTCCTGCACGACGCCCAGACCTCCGGCGGCCTGCTCCTGGCCGTGCCCCCGCGGGCCGCCCCCGCCCTGCTCGGCGAGCTGCGGGCGCAAGGGCTGCCCGCCGTGATCATCGGCGACGTCGTGGCCGGTGAGAGCGGTCACGTCGCCGTGTACCCAACCCGTTCGGCATAAATTCCCGGATACGGTGAACCGGTGAGCATCAGGCCTGCGGCGATCTGGTCGGCGCTGCTGGCCTGCCTGCTCGCGGCCCTCGCCCTGGCCGCCCCGCCCGCGAGCGCTAGCCCCGCGCCGCCCAGAGCACACCACGTGGTCGTGGTCGGCCTGTCCGGGCTGCGCTGGAGCGACGTGTCCGCCGCCAGGACGCCCACGCTGTGGAGGCTGGCCGGCCAGGGCTCGGTCGCGAACCTGGTGGACTACGCGGTGAAGCCGCTGACCTGCCCGGCCGATGGCTGGCTCACGCTGAACGCCGGGGCGCGGGCCCAGTCCGAGCACACCAACGCCGCCTGCGGCGCCTTCCCCGCGGTTCAGCCCGCCGGCCCCGGCGCCACCGTCCCCGGCCTGCCGACCCTCGAGACCTACAACCACCAGTTCCGCAACAACCCCGACTGGGGTCTGCTGTCCCGGCAGACACCGGGCTGTGCCACCGCCGCCGGCCCAGGCGCCGCGCTCGCGCTGGCCGGCAAGACCGGCCACGTCGCCTCCTACCTGCCCGGACCTGGCCAGGTCACCGCGGCGGTGCTGGCCCGCTGCCCGCTGACCGTGGTGGACCTGGGCACGCTCGGATATGCCGAACGGGCCAGGGAACTCGCCGCCGCCGACGCCGAACTCGCCCGGATCGCGGCGGCGCTCCCCGCTGACACCACGCTCCTGGTCACCGCGCCGGGCGCGCCGTCCAAGCCGCCGCACCTGCAGCTTGCCCTGGCCGACGGCCCCGGCTACTCCGCCGGCCTGCTCAACGCGGCCTCCACCCGGCAGCCGGGCCTGGTGGTCCTCACCGACCTGACCCCGACCGTGCTCGGCTGGCTGGGCCAGACCGTTCCGTCGCAGACCGTCGGCGCGCACCTCACCCGCGGCGACCGTGGTTCGCTCGCCTC
Organism: uncultured Actinomycetota bacterium; assembly: GCA_963753225.1. Classification (GTDB taxonomy): domain Bacteria; phylum Actinomycetota; class Actinomycetes; order Streptosporangiales; family Streptosporangiaceae; genus Palsa-504. The sequence continues at coordinate 39,495 of CAVWBQ010000045.1, forward strand.
GACGGTCCAGTCCCTGACCGGCCGGGACACCGCCGAGCAGGTGTGGCGGGACACGCACGGCGAGTTCTTCTGGGTCTACGCGCTGGCCGACGCCGTGGTGCTGGCCGCGATCGGGCTGGCCTCCTGGGGCGCGGCACCGGACAAGCGGCGGCGCCGGGCCCGGGGGTGGCGGGTGGCCGGGGTGTTCGCCGCCGCGGTGCCCGCGGGCACCTTCCTGGCCAACCTGGTGCCCTGGTCGACGACCGCCCACCCGGCCGCCTGGCTGTACGCGGTCTCGGTCGCGCTGGCCGTGGTCATCGCGCTGGCCGCGCTGCTCGGCTTCCGCAACCGCGATCCGCTCGGGCCGTTCGGCGCGATCTGCCTGTTCACCCTGGTCGTGCTGGGAATCGACGTGATGACCGGGTCGCGGCTGCAGCTGGAGACCCCGTTCGGCCTGTCCGTGCTGGAAGCCGGCCGGTTCTACGGCATCGGCAACGAGGTGCTCGGCATCTACGGCATCTCCGGGCTGTTCGCCGCGGCCTGGCTGGCCCTGGTCCTGCTGCGCCGCTCAGCCTCTTCCCGGGCCTCTTCCCGGGCCTCTTCCCGGCCGTCGTCGCGGCGGCCCGCGCTGCTCGCCGTGGCCGCGGTCGCGGTCTTCGCCGTGTTCGCATCGGGCTGGCCCGGGTTCGGCGGCAAGGTGGGCGGCACCATCGCCATGGTGCCCTGCTTCCTGCTGCTGGCCATGACGGTGGCCGGAATCAGGCTGAACTGGCGCCGTGTGCTGCTCGTCGCGGTCAGCGGGCTGGCCCTGTTCGCCGTGTTCGCGCTGATCAGCTACCTAGTGCCCGCCACCGGCCATTCCGACATCGGCGTGTTCGCCGGCAACACCTTGCACGGCCGCTCCGGCGGCCTGCTGCTGCGCAAGATCAACTCCAACCTCGGCTCGCTCTCGGTCAACGCGTTCAGCCCGCTGAGCCCGATCGCGGTCATCGTGACCGGGCTGATGCTCTGGCGGCCCGCCTGGTTCAGGCTCACGACCGCGCCGCTGGCCTTCGCGGCCCAGCCGCCGACGGGCCCGCTGCTGCGGCCCGTGCTGGGCGTGCTGTGGCTGATGCCGGTGCTCGGCTGGCTCGCCGACGACTCCGGCGTGATCGTGCCCGCCACCGCGCTGCCGTTCGCTCTTCCGCTCGGCATCGCGATCCTGGCCGCCGCCGCGTACCAAGATCACCACGCACGCTATGTTGGAACCGCCGCCGCTATGGTCACCCCGGTTAGCAGAAAGTAACCCGTGCAGTACACGCTCTCCCGCATTCTCGCCGGGCCGTTGCTGCACACCATCTGGCGCCCGAAGGTGACCGGCGCCGGGCACGTGCCCGCCTCTGGCGGCGCCATCCTGGCCGCTAACCACCAGTCCGTGGTCAACTCGGTCTTCCTGCCGCTGATGCTCGACCGCCCGGTGACCTTCTCCGCCAAGGCCGAATACTTCACCGCCTCAGGCCCCGCCGCCCGGCTGTGGGCCTGGTACCTGAAGGCCACCAACCAGCTGCAGATGGACCGCGACGGGCCGCGCGCCGCCCAGGACACACTCGAGGCCGCGCTGGCGCTGCTGCAGGCCGGCAACCTGTTCGGCATCTATCCCGAGGGCACCAGGTCGCCGGACGGGCGGCTGTACCGGGGCCGCCCCGGCGTCGGCTGGCTGGCGCTCAAGTCCGGCCTGCCGGTCATCCCGGTGGGCATCCACGGCACCCGCCGGGTGCTGCCCCCCGGCCACGTGGCGCCGCGCCCCGGCCGCATCGAGCTGCGGATCGGCGCCCCCCTGGAGTTCCCCGCGTCGGTTACCGGCGGCCCGCCCGGCAAGGCCCGCCAGCTCATCGCCGAGCAGGTGATGGCGGCCATCAAGGAGCTCTCCGGCCAGGAGTACGTGCATATGTACGCCTCCGACCGCAAGGCCGAGCTAGCCGCCGCCGCGCCCCCCAAGCGCAAGCCCCGCCGCTAGCGTGCCAGCCGGTCGCGGGGAGCTCCTGTTCCGCAACGGAACCGTCTTCGACGGGCGCCGGTTCCTGCCCAGCGGGACCTGCGTCCGGGTCCGGGGCGGCCGCATCACCGGCGTCGGCCCGGACCCGGACCCAGACACCGGGTCCCTCGGGCCACTGGGATCCGCCGAGCCCGTCGACCTGGCCGGCGGGACCCTGCTCCCCGGCTTCATCGACGCGCACGCGCACCCGGTCTTCGCCGGTCACCAGCTGCGCCGCTGCGACCTGGGCGCGGCCAGCACCGAGCCGGACTACCTGGAGACAATCGCCCGCTACGCCCGCGAGCACCCGGACGAGGAATGGATCACCGGCGGCGGCTGGGAACTGGCCGCCTTCCCCGGCGGCATCCCGGCCAGGCAGCCACTGGATGCCGTGGTGCCTGACCGCCCGGTGTACCTGCCGAACTGCGACGGCCACGGGGCCTGGGTGAACAGCCGGGCGCTGCGCCTGGCCGGAATCGACGCGCGCACCCCGGACCCGCCGGACGGCCGGATCGAGCGCGAGGCCAGCGGCGAGCCGGGTGGCATGCTCCAGGAGGGCGCCATGGCCCTGGTGGCGAGGCTGCTGCCCGAGGTGACCGGCGACGACAATTACGCCGCGCTCCTCGCCGCCCAGGCCTACCTGCTGTCGCTCGGGATCACCGGCTGGCAGGACGCCATCATCGGCCAGATGCCGGGAGAGATCGACGCGACCGGCGCCTACCTGAGGGCCGCCAGCGCCGGGACGCTGCGGGTGAACGTGGTCGGCGCGATGTGGTGGGACCGGGACCAGGGGCTCGAGCAGCTGCCGGAGCTGACGCACCGGCGGGTGACGGACGGCCGCTTCCGCGCGACCAGCGTCAAGATGATGCTGGACGGCGTGGCGGAAAACCACACCGCCGCGATGCTCGAGCCCTACCTGGACGCAGGCGGGTGCCCGGCCGGCGAGCACGGCATCGACTTCATCGACCCGGCCGAGCTGCCGCGGTTCGTCACCGCGCTGGACCGCGAGGGCTTCCAGGTCCACTTCCACGCCCTCGGCGACCGCGCGGTCAGGCACGCCCTGGACGCGGTCGCGGCCGCCCGCGCGCGGAACGGCCGCTCTGGCGGCCGGCATCACCTGGCCCACCTGCAGGTCGTGCACCCCGAGGACATCGCTCGCTTCGCCGGGCTCGACGCGACCGCCAACATCCAGCCGCTGTGGGCGACGCACGAGCCGCAGATGGACGAGCTCACCATCCCGTTCCTCGGCGAGCGCCGGGCAGGCTGGCAGTATCCGTTCGGCTCGCTGCACGCCGCGGGCGCGGCCCTGTGCGCGGGCAGCGACTGGCCGGTGAGCAGTCCCGACCCCGTGCTCGGCGTGCACGTGGCGGTCAACCGGAGCCTGCCCGCCCGCGCGGGCGGGACCGGCCAGGACCCGTTCCTGCCCGGGCAGGCCATCGACCTGGCCACGGCGCTGGCCGCCTACACCTCGGGCAGCGCCAGGACGAACGGCCTCGAATCGGTCACCGGCTCGATCAGGGCCGGCCTCGACGCCGACTTCGCCGTCATCGACGCCGACCTGGCGCTGATCAGGCCCGAAGAGATCTGCCAGGCATCCGTCCGCCAGACCTGGATCCGCGGCCACCCCGCCTAGCGGGCTTCCCGGCCCGCGGACCATGATCATGGAAGCTGGGCCGCGGCGCACTGGGGGCAGAGGCCGAAAAGCTCCACGGTGTGGCCGACGTCGGTGAAGCCCGCTTCGGCGGCGACCTTTTCCGCCCACTGCTCCACCGCCCGGCCCTCCACCTCCACGCTCCGCCCGCAGTTGCGGCAGGTCAGATGGTGGTGATGCACGCTCGTCTCGCATTGCCGGTAGAGGATCTCGCCGCTGGCGTCGCGGATCGCGTCGACGCTGCCTTCCTCGCTGAGCGCCTGCAGGTGCCGGTAGACGGTGGCCAGCCCGACGTGCTCGCCCTTGCGCCGCAGCTCCGCGTGGATCTCCTGGGCGCTGCAGAAGCCCGGCAGGTTCTCCAGCGCGACCGCCAGGGCCTGCGCCTGCCGGGTCCCGCGCGCCCGGGGGCTTCGGGTCCGGGCCCGGACGGGCTCCTCAGGCTGCGGCATCGTCACAGTCGCACGGTACAACCTTCACCCCGTTCCGCCCAACGCGCCGCCCCCGCCCCCGCCCCGCCGTGTCGCGACCCAACCATTCCCGCCCGGCCGCGTCTTACAGTGTGAATGGGCGTTACGAGGAGGGACCGTGAATCCTTCACCCAGCCGGACTGCCGCCGCTCTCGCGGCCATCGTGCTCGCCCTGGGCCTCCTGGCGGGCTGCGCGTCAGCCAATAGCGGAGCCGCCACGCCCGCGTCGGCCCGCGCCGCGGCTCCGGCCGGCGCCCAGCGGAGCACGGTCGTGGTCGACTGCTCAGGCCAGCGGCAGACCCGACCGTCGAGCTTCATCTTGACCTGCGCCGACGCGAACGACGCCCTGACCGCCCTGCACTGGGCCAGCTGGGCAGCCAGCCAGGCCTTCGGCACCGGCACCGAGAAGGTCAATACCTGCACGCCGGACTGCGCGGACGGGAAGTTCGTCTCCTACCCGGCGCTGATCACCCTGTGGCGCCCCGAACCCATCCCCGGCCACCCCGGCGTCCTCTACTTCACCAGGATCACCAGGATTTACCCGTCCAACCGCCCTCCCCTCTACTACTGCCAGGGCAAGCACACCTGCTATCCGCAGACCAGCACATCCGACCTTGGAGCGTCCAGCTAGATACCTGACCCAATCCCGGCTCTGTGCCGCTGGATGGGTGATTCCCGATCGGGCTGCAGGCGGGGCACCTCATTTCCCGGGTGCCCGGTGCGGATGTGAACGGTGAGGCAGGCAGCGGCGAAAAGATCCGGGTGGATTGGGGCTCCGGGGTGATTTTGGTGCACCATAGTCCCCCCGGGCCACCCACAAGCCCGAATCCACCCCGGAAAAGCTGCGGTCATCGCACCGGTGAGCGGCTAACGGTACGGAAGAGGCTGACGGGACCGATGTAGCCTGCCTCCGGCGACCAGGATGGGTGATCCGCGCGGCCGTCACACAGGCTATTCAGGTCATGAGCCGCAGCCGGCACGCCGCGCTCACATGAATCAGGAATCACTCCCGAACCCGCCTGAACCCCGCCAACCGCGTTGCAGGCAAGAGTGAGAATCATTATCATTACTAGCAACGCCGACCCGAACAACCCCAGGGAGAAACCTGCCATGCCACACCGCTGGAGGAGACCGGCGGCGCTGCCTGTCCTGGCGCGGGCCGCAATGGCGCGGGCCGCAATGGCGCGGGCCGCAATGGCGGGCGCCGCCCTGGCGGGCGCGGCCCTGCTGGCGGCCGGCTGCTCCTCCTCCCTCGCGGCCGGCCCGACCTCGGCCGACGGCAAGATCATCGCGGTCGGCGCGGAGAACGAGTACGCGGACGTCATCGCGCAGGTCGGCGGGAAGTACGTCCAGGCCAGCGCCATCATGAGCAACCCCAGCACGGACCCGCACACGTTCGAGGCGAGCGCGTCGACGGGCCGCCTGGTCAACGCGGCCCGGCTCGTGGTGCAGAACGGCCTGGGCTACGACACGTTCATGGACACGATCGAGAAGGCGGTCCCCGACTCCGGCCGCCGCACGATCGTGGTACAGAAGGTGCTCGGCCTGCCGGACAGCACGCCGAACCCGCACCTGTGGTACGACCCCGCCACGATGCCCAAGGTCGCCGACGCCATCGCCGGCAACCTCGCCGCGATCCAGCCCGGCCACGCCGCCTACTTCAAGGCCAACGCAAAGACCTTCACGAGCTCCCTGCAAGCCTGGATCAACGCGATCGGCAGCTTCAAGCAGCACTACCCGGGCACCCCGGTGGCCACCACCGAACCGGTCGCCGACTACCTCCTGACGGCCCTCGGCGCCGACAACCGGACCCCGTGGGCCTTCCAGGCTGACGTGATGAACGGCACCGATCCGTCGGCGCAGGACGTCGCGATCGAGCGGGGCCTGTTCACCCAGCACAAGGTGAGGGCGTTTGTATACAATCAGCAGGTGACGGACTCGCTGACCGAATCCTTCATCTCCCTGGCCCGCGCGAACGGCATCCCTGTGGTCGGCGTCTACGAGACGATGCCCGAGCCCGGCTACGACTACCAGTCGTGGATGGTGGCCGAGGTCCGCGCCCTGCAAAGGGCCGTGGCCAGCCACGTCTCGAGCGAGCACCTATGACCGCCGAACTGCTCAGGCTGGACGGCGTCGGGGTCAGGCTCGGCGGCCGGGAGGTCTTGCGGGACGTCTCACTCACCGTGCACCCCGGTGAGTTCACCGGTCTTATCGGCCCGAACGGGGCGGGCAAAACCACGCTCCTCCGCATCATCCTCGGCCTCCAGCCGGTAACCACCGGCGAGGTGCTCTTCGACGGCGCCCCGCGCCCGCCCCGCGACGCCTCGATCGGCTACGTGCCGCAGAAGCTGGGCATCGAGCCGGACACGCCGCTGCGGGTCAGGGACGTGATCTCGCTCGGGCTCGACGGGCACAAGTACGGCATCAGGCTGCCGTCCCGGGCCCGCCGCGAACTCGTCGACGACATGCTGACCGCGGTCGGCGCGCGGCGGTACGCCGACGCGCGGGTGGGCGAACTGTCCGGCGGCGAGCAGCAGCGGGTCATGATCGCGCACGCGCTGATCGGCAGGCCGCGGCTGCTGCTGCTCGACGAGCCGCTGGCCAACCTGGACATCTCCAGCGAGCAGGGGATCGTCTCGGTGCTGGCCCGGCTGGCCAGGGCCGAGGGGATCGCGGTGCTGCTCTCGGCGCACGACATGAACCCGCTGATGCCGGTGATGGACCGGATCGTCTACGTGGCCGCGGGCCGGGTGGCGGTGGGCACCGCCGACGAGGTGGTCCAGCCCGAGGTCCTGTCCCGGCTCTACGGCCAGCACGTCGACGTGATCCGGGTGCACGGCCGGGTCCTCGTGGTGGCCGCGCCTGAGGGCATCGACGTCGCCGAAGCCGCCGCCGAGGATCTCGGCGTCATCTTGTGAGCAGTGTGACTTCGTGAACATCCTGCGGCACATCGTCGAGCCCGGCTTCTTCGGCAGCGGGCCGGTGCACATCGCGCTGGCCGTCGGGACCGTCGTCGCCGTCACTTCCGCGGTGACCGGCGTGTTCACGGTGACCCGTGGCCAGTCGTTCGCCGGCCACTCGCTGGCCGACATCTCCACCACCGGTGGGTCGGGCGCCTTCCTGATCGGCGTCAACCAGTTCTGGGGCTACCTGGCCTTCGGCGCGGGCGCGGCCGCGTTCATGGAGATGATCGGCATCCAGCGCCGCCGCGGCCGGGATGTGGCCACCGGCGTGGTGCTCGGCGCCGCCCTCGGCCTGGCCGCGCTGTTCCTGTACCTGGGCACCCAGTACAGCAGCACGACCGGCGCCTCGTTCACGATCTTGTTCGGCTCGATCTTCGTCATCACCCCCTCCACCGTGCCCGCCCTGATCGTCTCCGCGCTGCTCGCGCTGGCCACCGTGCTCGCGCTGGCCCGGGTGCTGCTGCTCAGCTCGCTCAGCCCGGACCTCGCGGCCGCCCGCGGCGTGCCGGTGCGCGCGGTGGGCGCGGCCTTCCTGATGGCGCTGGCCGTCTCGGTGGCGCTGTCCGCGGTGGTCATCGGCGCGGTGCTGAGCACCGCGCTGCTGATCGGCCCGGCCGCGACCGCGCTGCGGGTGGCCAAGGGCCCGGTCCGGGCGGCGGCCGTGGCGGCGGGCATCGGGGTGGCGGCCACCTGGCTCGGCATCCTGCTCGCCTACGACAGCTACTACTGGCCGCCCGCGGGCCGCGGCTGGCCGGTCAGCTTCTTCGTGGTGACGCTGGTCGTCGGCGGCTACCTGGTCACCTACCTGCGCCTGCCGGCGGTCCCCGCCGAGCCCGCCCCCGACGCGGAGCACGCATGTTCGGCCCTTTGATGATCAATACCTGGATCGCGGCCACCGCGGTGGCCGTGATCGCCGGGGTGACCGGGTTCTTCGCCGTGCTGCGCGGGTCCACGTTCGCCGCGCACGCCATCCCCAACGGCGCCTTCGCCGGCGCGGCCGGGGCCAGCCTGCTCGGGCTCAACCCGTTCGCAGGCCTGGCCGTCTTCTCGCTGGCCGGGGCGCTGGGCATCGCCGGGCTCAGCCGCCGCGCCCGGCCTGACGTGGCCACCGCACTGACGTTCGTGATGATGCTCGGCCTGGGCGCGCTGTTCGTGAGCTGGAGCAGTGGCTACGCCCAGGAGGCGTACGCCCTGCTGTTCGGCGAGGTGTTCGGCGTCAGCGCCGACCAGGTGCTGCCCATCCTGGTGCTCGGCGCGGTGTCGGTCGCCGCGATCGTGGTCATGTTCAGGCCGCTGATGTTCTCCTCGGCGCTGCCCGAGGTCGCCGAGGCGCGCGGGGTGCGCGCCCGCCGGATGGAGCTCGCGTTCCTGCTGGTCATGGCCCTGGCTACCAGCATGACGGTGCCCGTGGTGGGCGCGCTGCTGATGTTCAGCCTGATGATCGGCCCGGCCGCCGCGGCCAGGTCGCTGACGGCCAGGCCGGCCCTGGCGATGGCCCTGTCGGTGGCCATCGCCCTGGTCACGGTGTGGGCGGGCATCGCGATCTCGTACCAGTCCGACTGGCCGCTCGGCTTCTTCGTCGGCGTCATCGGCGCCGTCTTCTTCCTGCTCGGCCGGGCCTACGCCGCGATCGCCTCAAGGAAAACACCTTCTCGCTGGCGCCCCGGTCGTTACGATACGTAGCACTTTAATTAGCGCGGTTCATGAGCCCCGGGGGGTGCAGGGTGGCGGGGCGCGTATTCATCAGCTACCGGCGTGCCGATACGGCGAACCAGGCCGGCTGGCTGGCCGACCGGCTGGCCGGGCATTTCGGCCGGCAGCAGGTCGTCAGGGACGTCGATGAGATTCAGCTTGGGAACGACTTCGCGGACGTGATCGCGGCCGCGGTCACCTCCTGTGACGTGCTTCTCGCGCTGATCGGGCACCAGTGGCTGGCGGCGGCCGCCGGGCCGGACTTCGTCCGCGTGGAGATCGAGTCGGCCCTGACGCGCGGCGTCCAGGTCATCCCGGTCCTCGTCGACGGGGCGCGGATGCCCACGGCCGCCGAACTGCCGCCCAGCCTGGCGCTCCTGGCGCAGCGGCCGCCGCTCAGCCTCGGCGCGGCCAACCCCGAGGCCGACGTCAGCCGCCTGATCCAGGTGCTCGACCAGAGCATCGCCCAGAGGATGGCCCAGAGGGTGGCAGAGCGCCAGGCCACCCAGGCCGGCCTGGCCGGGAACCAGCCCACGGTCACCGGCATGGCCCCGTCCTGGGGCCCCCCGGCCGTCCAGGCCTCACCCAGCCAGCCCCGGCCCGGCCAGCCCCCGCCCAGCCAGCCCCGCCCAGCCAGCCCCGCCCAGCCAGCCCCCGCCCGGCCATTCCGGGCCAGCACATACCAGGCAGATGCGGCGGCGCCCCGGGCCCTGGGTGATCGCGCTGGCCGCGGCCGGGGTCGTCGCCGCGGCGGTCGTGGCGTTCATCGCCATCCCCGGCAGCCACCCCGCGTCACCTTCGGCCTCGTCGTCTTCGGCCTCGTCGGGGGCGGGCTCGCACCACGATTCCGCACCCAAGCTCAGAAACTCGCCCAGCCTCTCCGCCTCGGCGAAGGTCCTGGTGGCGGACGACTTCTCCACGAACAAGGCCGGCTGGGTCGATGACGCCCACGCCAGCGCCGGGGCCTACACCGGCAGCGGCGCGTACCGCCTGAGCGTGTCCGGCTACAACGGCCAGAACGAGCTGGCCCGGCCGTCCAGCGCCGGGTTCGGCCTGAGCGGCGTGACCCCGCTGAACCTCGACGTCGCCGTCGACGTGCGCAAGCTCTCCGGCGCGGCGCAGGGCTACGGCCTGGGCCTCGCGTTCCGGGGGGACGGCAACGGCAACCTCTACGCCTTCCTCATCGAGGACCACGCCGTGGCCATCCAGAAGTGGGTGGGCGACGGCGCCAGGGTGACCGGCGATCCGGCCCCGGTCAGCGTCAGCGACCTGCACGTGGGCGCGTCCGACCGGCTCCGCGCGGTGGGCACGACGATCGACGGCGGCCAGGCCGTCCACTTGGAGCTCTGGCTGAACGGCAAGAAGCTGGTCGACTACACCGACCGGGATAACCCGTACACCAGGGGCTACATGGGCCTGTACGTCGAGTCGATCTCCGACTCGCCCTCGACCGCCGCCGCGGAATTCGACAACTTCACCGCCGCCCAGCTCTGAGGTCGGGTCTGCCCGTCAGTACTGTGGATGTGGTGAACCGGCTCAAGGATTCGACCAGCCCGTACCTGCTCCAGCACGCGGACAACCCGGTGGACTGGTGGCCGTGGTCCGACGAGGCCTTCGCCGAGGCCGCCCGGCGCGACGTCCCCGTCATGCTCTCGGTCGGCTACGCCGCCTGCCACTGGTGCCACGTGATGGCGCACGAGTCGTTCGAGAACGCCGAGACGGCCGCGGTGCTCAACGAGCACGTGGTCCCGGTCAAGGTGGACCGGGAGGAGCGGCCCGACGTGGACGCGGTCTACATGACCGCGACCCAGGCCATGACGGGCCAGGGCGGCTGGCCGATGACGGTGTTCATGACGCCGGATCAGGAGCCGTTCTTCTGCGGCACGTACTACCCCAGGGACTACTTCCGCCAGCTGGTGCTGAACATCTCCCAGGCCTGGCGGGACCAGCGCGACGACGTGACCGGCCGGGCTAAGCACGTGGCCACCGCGCTGTCCGAGAACGCCGCCGCCACCGCGGCCGCCCTGCGCGGCCAGCACGGCGAGCTCGACCCCGTGTTCCGGCAGGCCGCCGAGGTCGCGGTGCAGGGGCTCGGCCGGGACTATGACGCGGCCCGCGGCGGGTTCGGCGCCGCGCCGAAGTTCCCGCCGTCGATGGTGCTGGAGTTCCTGCTCCGCCACCACGAGCGGACCAATGCCGCGAATGCGCTAGAACTAGCCGAGGGCACCTGCGAGGCGATGGCCCGCGGCGGCATGTACGACCAGCTCGGCGGCGGATTCGCCCGGTACTCGGTCGACGCCGACTGGATCGTCCCGCACTTCGAGAAGATGCTCTACGACAACGCCCTGCTGGCCCGCGTCTACGCGCACCTGTGGCGCCGGACCGGCTCGGCGCTGGCCCGCCGGGTCGCCGAGCAGACCTGCGACTGGATGCTGCGCGAGCTCCGGACCGCCGAAGGCGGGATCGCGGCGTCGCTGGACGCCGACAGCGAGGGCGAGGAAGGCAAGTTCTACGTCTGGCGGCCCGCCGAGCTGCGCGCCGTCCTCGGACCGCAGGACGGCGAGTTCGCCGCCGAGGCCTTTCACGTCACCGAGGCCGGCACGTTCGAGCGCGGTGCGAGTGTTCTCCAGCTTCGTTCGGATCCCGAAGACGCGAGCCGTCTCGGCCGGGTCAGGGACGCGCTGCTGGCCGCCCGGACCGGCCGGGTCCGCCCGGCCAGGGACGACAAGGTGGTCGCGGCCTGGAACGGCCTGGCCGTCTCCGCGCTGGCCGAATGCGGCCTGCTGTTCGCCCGCCCGGACCTCACCGCGGCCGCGCGCGACGCGGCCACCCTGCTGGCCGGCGTGCACATGAGCGGCGGACGCCTCGTCCGCACCTCACGGGACGGCGTCGCCGGGCGCACCGCCGGTGCGCTCGACGACTACGCCTGCGCCGCCGAGGGATTCCTCACCCTGTCCGGCGTGACCGGCGAGGCGCGCTGGCTGGACCTGGCCGGCCGGCTGCTCGAGGTCGCGCTGGGCTCGTTCGGCGACGGCCAGGGCGGCTTCTACGACACGGCCGCCGACGACGAGGCGCTGATCTTCCGCCCCGCCGACCCGGCCGACAACGCCACCCCGTCCGGCGCGTTCGCCGTGGCCGGGGCGCTGCTCGGCTACTCGGCGCTGACCGGCTCGGCCCGGCACCGCGAGGCGGCCGGGGCCGCCCTCGGCGTGCTCCCCGGCATCGCCGCCCGCTACCCGCGCGCCGCGGGCATGGGCCTGGCCGTGGCCGAGGCCTGGCTGGCCGGCCCGGCCGAGATCGCCGTGGTCGGCGGCCCGGACGACGAGCGGACCCACGCGCTGCACCAGGCTGCCCTGCACGCCGCCCCGCCCGGCGCGGTGCTCGCCCTCGGCGACGGCAACCCGGAGACCCCGTCCGCCATCCCGCTGCTCGAAGGCCGCGGCCTGGTCGACGGCGCCCCCGCCGCCTACGTCTGCCGCCAGTTCACCTGCCAGGCCCCGGTCACCACCCCCGGGGAACTAAGGGAGGTCCTGGCCAACCCCGCCTGACCTGCGCGCTCCCCGTCTGACGCGGTGTCGGGCCGGCCCCGCGAACGCCCTTGGCCGCGTTTGCACCCTCCCGGTAGCGTGGCTTCGGGGATATGTTGGGACCGATGGACTCGTTCGCGGACGCCGTACGTCGACTTTGGCGACGAGCCATGCCATCCGCCGCGAAGCCCAGGCGCCTGGTTCCGGTGCTGGTCAGCGTGCTGGTAGTGGCCGGGGCGACCGTCGGCGCGGTGCTGGCCACGGCGGGCGGCGGCAAGCTGGCCGCGGTGAGCGCTCCCGCCCGGCCGATCCCGCGGGCCAGCCCGGCCCCGGCCAAGACCATCGGCCCGGTGGTTCCCATGCTCGGCGGCAGCGCGGACGGCAGCGGCACCCCGCTCACGGTACCGGTCGCCCGCGCCTCGGCGACGGCGAGCACCGCCTCCCGCACCGCCAGGCAGGTCCCGGTCGCCCCGCTGCGCGGCCTGAAGCAGGCGGACCTGCTGGTGGTCGCGCCGTTCTCGCTGTCACCCAAAGTCCAGACCGCGGTGGCCCGGCAGCCCGGAGTCACAGGCACCGAGCCGATCGAAGCCGCCAAGATCAAGATCAACGGCGCGTTCGCCGCGGTGCTCGGGGTGAACCCGTCCAGCTTCCGCGGCTACGCCGCCCGCTCCACCGCCGCCTCGGGCAAGCTCTGGCAGGGCGTGGCCGGTGGCGGCGTCGCGGTCTCCTACACCATGGGCACCCTGGACCGCCTCTCCCTCGGCGGCCAGGTCACCGTGTCAGGGCGCCAGCAGCAGCAACGGCTGCCGGTGGTGGCGTTCGGCACGGTGGGCATCGGCGGGGTCGACGCGGTGGTGTCGGATTCGGTCGCACGCTCGCTCGGGATGCCGGCCAGGAACGCGCTCGTGGTCAGCGCGCCGCCGGACAGCGTGGCCTCGCTCGCGGCCCGTATCAAGGCCGTGCTGCCGAAGGGCGCGTCCGTCGAGCCGCTGGTCACGGAGGTGACGCGGCCGGGCGGCTCGTCCCCGGTCGGGACCATCCCCGGCACCTCGGCCGTCGGCGGCGCGATGTCCGCTGCCCAGCTGACCGCGGCGCTGCGGGCCGCGGAGAGCAGGCGCGGCCTGCCATACGTGTGGGGCGCGGCCGGCCCGTCCTCCTTCGACTGCTCCGGCCTTGTCGAGTGGTCCTTCGCCCAGGCCGGCGTCAGCATGCCCCGGGTGGCCGCCGACCAGGCCCGGACCGGCCCCTCGGTCCCGGTCAGCCAGCTGCAGCCCGGCGACCTGCTCTTCTACCACACCGACCCCACCGACCCCGGCTACATCTCGCACGTGGCCATCTACCTGGGTAACGGCTGGATGATCCAGGCGCCTCAGCCGGGCATGGACGTCGAGGTCGTCCCGGCCAGCTTCGGCTCCCAGTTCGCCGGCGCGGTCCGCGTCCACCCCCACACCGCCGTCACCCTAGCCGCCGGCCTAGCCTGACCCCTCCCGGGCTGACCCCTCCCGGGCTGACCCCTCCCGGCCTGACCCCTCCCGGCCTGACCCCTCCCGGCCTGACCCCTCCCGGGCTGACGCCCCCCCGGGCGCCTGGAAGGGCTCCGCGAGGTGTCCGTTCACGCCCCACTGGCCACGGTGCTCCCGCCCGGAGGGGGTGCTTTCATGATCGCGGGCAGTTTGCGGGGGCGGTATGTGCCCGAGACTGCCCGCGATCATGGATTCGCGGGCTAGCCCGCTCCGCGGGGGCCGTCACATCTCGTCCGCCCCGCACCCTGACTCGGCGCACACCGGGCCCGGCTCCGCTGCGCGACCCGGCTGCCCGGCTGCCCGGCGCCCGTCCAGCTTGGCCCCCGCAACCCAGCCCCGGCCCATTCAGCCGACGGCGTACCAGGTTTCCGCCCGTTAGTGTTTGACCAGGCCAAGGGCATCTGTAATCATAATTACATGAATACATCGCAGGCAGACGCCGGCCCTGCGGACGACGCGGCCGGAACGGATAACGACACGAACGCCGGCAGCCAGGGCGCAGGCAAGGCGAACGTTACAGAAGAACTGCGCGGCTGGTTCGCCGGCCGGCTGCCCGCGGACTGGTTCACCGCCGCCCCGGACATCCAGGCGGACCGCGAGGAGATCACGATCGTCGGCGCGTTGCCCGCCCCCGAGACCGCGGGGGCCTCGGACGCCGAGCGGGCCGCGGCCGCCGAGGGGCGGATCCGCCGGTTCCGCGAGGAGACCAGGAGTCGCCGGATCGAGATCGCGCGGGAGGCCGAGCACAAGTTCCGGCGCAAGGTTTCCTGGGGCGTCACCTGCGCCGACGCGACTGAGATGTTCACCACACTCTCGGTCCCGGTTATGACCAGGCTGCGCCAGGCCGAGCGCCGGGTCCTCGACACGCTGGTCGACGCGGGCGTGGCCCGCAGCCGCAGCGACGCGCTGGCCTGGTGCGTGCGGCTGACCGGAGAGAACGCGGACGCCTGGCTCTCCCGGCTGCGTGTCGCCCTGCGCCACGTCGAGGAAGTGCGGGATCAGGGCCCCGCAAGCGCCTGATAAAAGGGACGGAATTGGTCCAGGCCATTGGTTTATACCAGATCACGGATGCATTAATAGACGATTAGCAAAGGCGTAAGGTCTATACCTTTCCGGCCCGGCCTCCGCCTCTGGGCCGCCTCGCAGGCGTCTCACGGATCGCCTCTCCGGCGGCAAGCCGGCCACCTCTCCGGCGGCAAGCCGGCCACCTCTCCGGCCGCAAGCCGGCCGGAAACCGAGCGCAATAATCTTTCCGATTCCGGGTAGGATCCACGAATCGTGCTGGCCTCGGATGCGCGCGCTCCCTGCGCGCTGGCCAGCGTGCCCGCGCGGCGTGACCGCGGGCGTTACGTGCGTGTCCAGGAGGAGGAAAGACAGTGGCGTACCAGGTGAACGGCTCGCGGGTGGAGTGGAATCCCACGGCGGCCCGGTTGCGTGAACTGACCGAGGAAATGCCCAATGCCACGCTAACGGAGTTCGGAAGCGTCGCGGTTAGGGCCCGTGTCGACTCGCGTAGCACCCGGTCCACCTACATCGTCGATGACTCCACTAACTCCCGCGGGCAGACCATTACCCGGGCCGAATATGAGCGCGTTGCTGCCATCCAGGACGCGAATATCGCGAAGTCCCACATGGTCGTGGTCGACGGCTATATCGGATCCGATCCGCAGTTCCGCACCCGGGCGCGGCTGATCATGGAGGCCGCCAACGCCAACGTTGCCGGCATGCAGAAGCAGCTGTACTACCCGGCAGAAGCCGACTACGACCCGGCCGCCTGGGCGCCGGACACCACCGTCATCTACACGCCGAACCTTCCAGCTCCCGGCTACCCCGACGACCGGCTCATCGCCGTCGACCTGGGCGCCAACATCACCCGCGTGCTCAACTCGGACTACTTCGGCGAGTCCAAGAAGGGCGGCCTGCGGATGTGGAACAACATCGTCTACAACCGGGGCGGCCTGGCCCTGCACGCCGGGTGCAAGGTCGTTCCCGTCGACGGATCCAGTAAGACCGTCCTGATCGTGGGCCTGTCCGGCACCGGCAAGACGACGACGACCTTCACGACCCAGACAGGCAGCAAGCCCGCCCAGGACGACTTCATCGCGCTGATGCCCGGCGGGCTGGTTTACACCACGGAGAACGGCTGCTTCGCCAAGACCTTCGGGCTCGACCCGGAGTACGAGCCGGTCATCTACAACGCCACCACCAAGCCGGACGCCTACCTGGAGAACGTCTCGGTCAACGAAAACGGCAAGGTGGACTTCTTCGACACCTCCTACACCAAGAACGGCAGGACCACCTGGCCGTTCTCCTACGTCGACCCGTGGCCGGCCGACCGGATCCCCCCGGCGAGCTTCCTGCTCATCCTGAACCGCAACGAGAACATCCTGCCCGGCGTGGCCCGGCTGGACCGGACCCAGGCCGCGGCCTACTTCATGCTCGGCGAGACCACCGGCACCTCGGCCGGCGGCAGGGACGAAGAGGGCAAGTTCCTGCGCGTCCCCGGCACCAACCCGTTCTTCCCGCGCGACATGGCCGACATGGGCAACCGGATGCTCGAGCTGCTGGACAGCCACGAGGTCCAGGCGTTCGTGCTGAACACCGGGCGGGTCGGCGGCGGCGACGACCATCCCGGCTCCAAGAAGGTAACGATTCCCTACTCCTCCGCGATCGTGCAGGGCATCGTCGAGGGCACCATCGAGTGGACCGAGGACCCCGACTTCGGCTACGAGGTGGCGGCGGCGATTCCGGGTGTGGACGACATCGAGATCCTCCAGCCCCGCCGGCTCTACAAAGGGCAGGGCCGGGCGGACGAGCACGAAGCCATGGTGGCCCGGCTCAAGGGGGAGCGGAAGGAATTCCTCGGCTCCTTCCCCGGCCTGGACGACTCCCTGGTCAAGTCCCTGGGTTGAACCGCGCTGGGTTGAACCGCGCTGGGTTGAACCGCGCTGAGGTGAATCACGCTGAGGTGAATCACGCGGTGCCGCACCGGGCCGGCAAGCCGGGCAAGCACCAGGAACCTCACCCGTATCTCAGTCGTTAACCTGAGGGGTCGCACCGGTTAGGTACGTTTCTGGTGGATCATCGTGGTGATGAGGAAGGCCGCCAGCATGGGACTTCGTGACCTGGTTTACCGGCTCTACGAGCGCAGGCTCAAGGCTGCCCTGTCGCCTGACGCCATCCCGCGTCACGTCGGGGTGATGTGCGACGGGAACCGCCGGTGGGCCAGGTCGGCGGGTTTCCGTGACGTCAGCAAGGGCCACCGCAAGGGTGCGGACAAGATTTTCGAGCTGCTCGACTGGTGCCGCGAGAGCGGCGTCGAGGTGGTCACCCTGTGGCTGCTGTCCACGGACAACCTGACCCGGTCCTCCAGCGAGCTGGTGCCGCTGCTGAAGATCATCGAGGACACCGTGCAGGGCCTGGTGGCGGAGCAGTGGCACGTGAACCCGATGGGTGCGCTCGACCTGCTGCCCGGCGACACGGTCCGGGTGCTTAAGGACGCGGCCGACGCGACCGCGCACCAGCCCGGGCTGCTCGTCAACGTGGCGGTCGGCTACGGCGGGCGGCGGGAGATCGCCGACGCGGTCCGGTCGCTGCTCCAGGACCACGCGACCAGGGGCACCACGATCGAGGAACTGGCCGAGGTCCTCGACGTCGAGCACATCGCCGAGCACCTCTACACGGCCGGCCAGCCAGACCCCGACCTGGTCATCCGAACCTCGGGCGAGCAGCGCCTCGGCGGCTTCCTGCTCTGGCAGAGCACCCATTCCGAGTTCTACTTCTGCGACGCCTACTGGCCCGCCTTCCGCAAGGTCGACTTCCTGCGGGCGCTGCGCTCCTACGCGGCCCGCACGCGCCGTTTCGGCACCTAAGAGGCGTTATCGCACGTTGCGGCCCGGTACACCTGCTCGTAACGTGGCGGTGCTTTTGCAGTAACAGGATCGCGGGTACCTTCGTTAGTGGTGGACGGCACGGCGCCGTTCCCGGGAGGGCCCTCGGATCTTCGTGCTTCGCGCGTTGCGTGCAGGCGAGATGACAGAAGGGCCGGCGCGGCCCTTTTGGGGGCCAGGCCCGGTCCATCCGACACGTCTGTGTCCTGTCTTGGCGCCGGGCCCGTCCTGGCGCCCAGGGGAGTCTGCGTGGTCAATTCCCAAGGTCGCCGTACGTACGTACTCGACACCAGTGTCCTGCTCGCCGACCCGGCGGCTATCACGCGCTTCGATGAGCACAAGGTAGTCCTGCCGATCGTCGTCATCACCGAGCTGGAAGCCAAGCGGAACCATCCCGAACTGGGCTACTTCGCCCGCCAGGCTCTGCGGCACCTCGATGACCTGCGCATCGAGCACGGCAGGCTGGACGCGGAGCTGCCGGTCGGCGCGTTCGGCGGCACGGTGCAGGTCGAGCTCAACCATTCCGACCCGACGGTGCTTCCCGCCGGGTTCCGGCTGGGCGACAACGACTCGCGCATCCTGTCCGTGGCGCGCAACCTGGCCGCCGAAGGCGAAGATGTCGTGCTGGTCAGCAAGGATCTGCCGCTGCGGGTCAAGGCCGCCTCGATCGGCCTGGCCGCGCAGGAGTACCGCGCGGAGCTGCCCGTCGACTCCGGCTGGACCGGGATGGCCGAGCTTGACCTGTCCGCTGGCGAAGTCGAGCAGTTGTACGAATCAGGCACCTTGGAGCACGAGGCCGCCCGGGATCTTCCCTGCCACACCGGGCTGGTCCTCACCTCGGCCAACGGCAGCGCGCTCGGCCGCGTCCGGCCGGACAAGTCGGTGCAGCTGGTGCGGGGCGACCGGGAGGCCTTCGGCCTGCGCGGCCGCAGCGCGGAGCAGAGGGTCGCGCTCGACCTCCTCCTGGATCCGGAGATCGGCATCGTGTCGCTCGGCGGCCGGGCCGGCACCGGCAAGTCCGCGCTAGCGCTGTGCGCCGGGCTCGAGGCGGTGATGGAGCGGCGCCAGCACCGCAAGGTCATCGTGTTCCGGCCGCTCTACGCGGTCGGCGGCCAGGAACTCGGCTACCTGCCCGGCTCCGAGGCAGACAAGATGGGCCCGTGGGCGCAGGCCGTCTACGACACCCTGAGCGCGGTCACCACCCAGGACGTCATCGACGAGGTGCTGGCCAGGGACATGTTCGAGGTGCTGCCGCTGACCCACATCAGGGGCCGGTCGCTGCACGACGCGTTCGTGATCGTGGACGAGGCGCAGTCGCTGGAGCGCGGCGTGCTGCTCACCGTGCTGTCCCGGATCGGCTCGGGCTCCCGGGTGGTGCTCACCCACGACATCGCGCAGCGGGACAACCTGCGCGTCGGCCGGCACGACGGCGTGATCGCGGTGATCGAGAAGCTCAAGGGTCACCCTCTGTTCGCGCACACCACGCTGGTCAGGTCCGAACGGTCCCAGATCGCCGCCCTGGTCACCGAGATGCTGGAGGACTCTGGCCTGTAAGCCAACCCGGAAAGCCAGCCCGGTAAGGCGCCGTCCATGGCGCTGGCTGCGGTACCGTGACCAGCGTCATGGAATACCCACCCGTATCCGTCGTGATGCCGGTCAGGAACGAGGAGCGGCACCTCGCGGAGGCCGTACGGCACGTGCTCGGCCAGGACTACCCCGGCGAGTTCGAGCTCGTGCTCGCGGTCGGCCCGTCGGCCGACCAGACCGAGCAGATCGCGCGGGACCTGGCCGCGGCCCAGCCGCGGCTTACCGTCGTCCCCAACCCCACCGGCAAGATCCCGGCCGCGTTGAACGCCGCGGTTCTCGCCGCCCGGCACGGCCTCGTCGCCCGGATGGACGGGCACGCGCTCATGCCGCCCGGGTACCTCGCGACCGCGGTCGCGACGCTGACCGAGACCGGCGCGGCCGACGTGGGCGGGGTGATGGCCGCCGTAGGCGTCACCACCTTCGGCGAGGCCGTGGCCTGGGCCATGACCTCCAGGGCGGGGGTGGGGTCGGCCGCGTTCCACACCGGCGGCGGCGCGGGCGAGGTGGACAGCGTTTACCTCGGCGTCTACCACCGGGAGGCGATCGAGCAGGCCGGCGGCTGGGACGAGGGAATGCTCCGGGCCGAGGACTGGGACCTGAACTACCGCATCCGGGCGCGCGGCGGCCGGATCTGGTTCACCCCCGACCTCCGCGTCACCTACCGGCCGCGGGCCAGCATCCGGACCCTCACCTTGCAGTACTTCCACTACGGCCGCTGGCGCCGGGTGATCGTCCGCGAGCACCCGGAGACGGCCAGCTTCCGCTACCTGGCCCCGCCCGTCGCGGCGGCCCTGGTCACCGTCGGCCTGATCACCGGCCTGGCCGGGCTGGCGGCCATCGCGGCCGGCGGCCCGATCGCCGCACGATGGCTCACCGCCGGCCTGGCCATCCCGGTTGCCTACCTGGCCGGCGTCAGCGCGGCCGCGGCCGCGCTGGCCCGGGAGGTGCGGGCCAGGGTGCGGATCCGGATACCGCTTGTCCTCGCGGCCATGCACATGGCCTGGGGGGCCGGCTTCCTCACCAGCCCGCGCGGGCTGCACCGCAAGTCCGACGCCCGTGTCGGGCAACCGGACGCGGCCACGGGAAACGCCGCCGCGGCCGGGGCAGAATGAACCATGGACTTCGACCTCCAGGCCCTCCTCGCCGCCCATCGCAACGACGGCTACGAGCTGTACGGCCGGTACCTGAACCCGCAGCAGCCGAAGGTGCTGCACGCGATCGGCTTCGACAAGGTCTACGAGCGGGCCGAGGGCGCTTACCTGTACGACACCGAAGGCAACCAGTACGCCGACTTCCTGTCCGGCTTCGGCGTGTTCGCCGCCGGCCGCAACCACCCGGTGATCCGCCAGGCGCTGCACGACGCGCTCGACGCCCAGCTGGCCGACTGGACCCAGTTCGACTGCGGCCCGCTGCCGGGCCTGCTCGCGGAGAAGCTCCTGGCCAAGGCGCCCGGCCTGGACCGGGTGTTCTTCTGCAACAGCGGCACCGAGGCGGTCGAGTCCGCGCTGAAGTTCGCCAGGTACGCCACCGGGCGGCGCCGCGTCATCTACTGCGACCACGCCTTCCACGGGCTGACTACCGGGTCGCTGTCCATCAACGGCTCGGCCGAGTTCCGCCGCGGCTTCGACCCGCTGCTGCCCGACACCGCCGTCCCACTCGGCGACCTCGACGCCCTCGCCGCCGAACTCCGCCGCGGAGACGTCGCCGCCCTCATCATCGAGCCCGTCCAGGGCAAGGGCGTGCACATGCCGCCTGACGGCTTCCTCACCGCCGCCGCGGCCCTGCTGCACGAGCACGGCGCGCTGCTCATCTGCGACGAGGTGCAGAGCGGGTTCGGCCGCACCGGCAAGTTCTTCGCCTACCAGCACGAGGAGGTAGTGCCGGACATCGTCACCGTGGCCAAGGCGCTCTCCGGCGGGTTCGTGCCGGTCGGCGCGATGCTGGCCAAGGGGCCGGTCTTCGAGAAGGTCTACTCCTCGATGGACCGGGTCATGGTGCACAGCACCACGTTCAAGGGCGGCGTGCTGGCCATGACGGCCGGGCTGGCGTCGCTGCACGTACTGGACGACGAGGGGCTGGTCGAGAACGCCGCACGGACCGGGACCGCGCTGCGGACGGCGCTGACCATGATGGCCGAACGGTTCGACGTTCTCGCCGACGTGAGAGGCCGGGGGCTCATGATCGGCCTGGAGTTCGACAAGCCCTCCTCGCTACGCGCCAGGACCAGCTGGAACATGCTGCAGAAGGCCCGGGTCGGGCTGTTCGCGCAGATGGTCGTGGTGGCCCTGTTCCAGCGGCACCGCATCCTGACCCAGGTGTCCGGTGACCACATGGAAGTGATCAAGCTGATCCCGCCGCTGATGATCGGCGAGGACGAGGTGAAGCTGTTCACCGAAGCGTTCGGCGAGGTGCTCGAGGACGCCAGCAAGGGCAGCGGCCTGATCTGGGAGTTCGGCCGCACCCTCGTCAAGCAGGCGGTGCGGAGCTGAGCAGGGCCTCCGCCACCACGAGGTCGTGCGGGTAGGTGACCTTGAGGTTGCGCTCGCTGCCCGGCACGATGTGCACCGGCACGCCGGGCAGGTAACGCATCACCACCCCGCAGTCGTCGGTGGGGGAGAAGCAAGGGTCGGCCGCGGCCAGCTCGTGCGCCCGGGTGATCACCGGGAGCCGGAAGCACTGCGGGGTCTGGCAGCGGTGCAGCGTCTCCCGCCGCGGCATCGACTGCATCACGCCGTTGCCGGTGACCACCATGGTGTCCGACGCGGGCACCGCGACCCCGGCCGCGTCGTGCTCGGCCAGCGCGGCCACGCAGTCCGCGATGATCCGCTGGTCCACCAGCGGCCGCGCCGCGTCGTGCAGCAGCACCCCGCAGTCATCGGGAGGGCTCGGGGGGGTCGCCCCCCCCGGAGCCAGCACAGCGCTGGCGCCGCCCGCGGCGATCGCGGCCAGCGCCACCCGGGTCGAGTCCGGCCGGGTCTGTCCGCCCTCGATGACCGCCGTCACCTTCCGGTACCGGTCCGCCAGCAGCGCCTCGACCTGCCCGGTGTACCCGCGGGCCATCACCACCAGGATCTCGTCCACCCCCGGCGCCGCCTCGAAGGCCGCCACGCACCGCTCGATCAGCGTCGTCCCGCCCAGGGTGAGCAACTGCTTCGGCATGCCCGCGCCCAGCCGCTGGCCCACCCCGCCGCCCAGCACCACCGCGACCATCCGCATGTGCCGGACTCTACCTGCCCCCCGCCCGGCCGCCATTGCCGCGGGACCTTAGCGATCGTTAGGCTTGTTCCCCCTACCAGGGACGGTCCGGGATGGCCCGGGCCGGTCCGGGAATACGTTCCCCAGCCGCCCCAGACCCCGGTGGCAGGACTTGATGCGACCGGAGGCCGGCCGTTGGCGGCCATGAATTCCGACCCCGCGGCGCCGCCGGGCGCGCTGTATGACGCCCGCCGCCGTGTCTACTACGCCAAGCCGGTCCTGCGTGGCTGGCTGCACGCGGTCTGGTTCGGTACGTCACTGGCGGCTGGGCCGCTCCTGGTGGCCCGCGGGCACGGAGCCGGGCCGGTGACGGCGCTTGCCGTCTACGCCCTCAGCGTGAGCGGGTTGTTCGGGATCAGCGCGCTCTATCACCGCGGCACGTGGAGCCCGCCGTGGTCGGTCCGCCTGCAGCGGATGGACCACCTGATGATCTTCTTCCTCATAGCGGGCACGGCCACTCCGGCTTTCCTCCTCGCCATGCCCGGCCCATACGGGCTGGCCTGCCTGATCGTGATGTGGACGCTGATCCTTGCCGCGGCCGGCATCCACCTGTGCTGGATGAGCGCGCCCGAGGCCCTGGTCGGCGCGACGTTCATCGGGCTGGGCTCGCTGGCCGGCCTCGCGCTGCCGGAGGTATGGATCAAGGCCGGCGTCGTACCGGGAACGCTGATGCTCGCGGGCGGCCTGATCTACATCGCCGGAGCCCTGTCCTACCATCGGCGCCGGCCGGACCCGTCCCCTGCGGTGTTCGGCTTCCACGAGGTCTTCCACGCCTGTGTCTGCGCCGCGGCCACCTGTCAGTATGCCTCGATCACGCTCATCACGGCACGGACCGGCGGCTAGGCCGTCGCGGGCTACGCCGTCGCGGGCTGGGGCGGCGAGGCGGCGCGATGCGGCCTGGCGGGTGCTGTTTCGCCGGGGGCCAGGCGGGTATTGCGGTGACACAGCGCGCCCGGCAACGGCGTGTGATGGCTGCGCCCGCACCGGCTGGCTCACCGGCGTGTTCCTCCCGGCCGCGGGCGTGACTGCCGGCTACAGTTCGTAACGCTAGGCGCTAGTCGCGGCGGCGCGTGCCGCTGGGAGGACAGCATGACGGTAGCGCTGGTCCTGGCGGGGAACCTGGACGAGGCCGCCGAGGGGCTGCGCGGCCAGCTGGCCGCCCTCGGCGTGCGCCGGGTCGACGCGGCCGAACGGAGCGGACCTGGCCTGCTGACCGTCGCCGCCGCCGCGCGGACGGCCGGGGAGCGCGTGCTCATCTGCGTCGGTGCCGACACCGTGCCCGAACCCGTGCTGGCCAGGCTGCTCGGCGCCGGCGGGACCGCCGCCTTCACCCGGCTAACTGCGAGTGCCGCGCCGCCCCGGCCGGCGTCCGGGGCGCTCGTGGTCGATCCGCCCGATCTGGACGCGCTGGCCAGGTCCGCCGAGACGCTGGCGGCCACGCAGGCCGGGCCCGACCCGGGGAGCGCGGTCGGCGCGCTGATCGGCGAGCTCGGCCGCCGCGGCGTCACGGTCCGGGTCCTGGACGCCGGGCCGGACAGCGAGGGGGCCGTCACCCAGCTGATCGCCGACCCGGCCGCCCGCGACATGGCCCGCTGGGCGGCCTGGCGCCAGCTCACCCCGGCCGCGCTCTACGGGACCTCGCTCGGCCTCGGGCTCGTCGCCGCGATCTGGCTCGCCGAGCTAGATGTCCGCGCCAAGCTGCTGGCCATCGCGGCGGTGGCCGGCTCGTTCCTGTTCGCCAGGACCGGCTCGCTGCTCGCCGCGATCAGCCGCGAGGGGCGGATCCGTCCCGTCGTCGGCTGGCTCGGAATCGCCTGCGGGCTGCTGACCGAGCTCGCGCTCTACGCCGCGCTGGCCGTCAGCTCCGGGCTCGGCCAATCGGCTGGCCTGGACGGGACGTTCGGCGGCGCGCTGCGGAACACGTTCCTGGCCACCTTGGGCGGTGCCGGGGTGACGGGCGTATGGCGGCTGGCCATCGCCGCCCTGCTGGTCCTGGGCCTGCGTAAGCTGGCCGAACTCGGCTACGAGCACACGGCCAGGGCACCGGGGGACCTGTTCCCCCGGTCCGTGCTGCGAACCCTGGAGCAGACCGTCGCCTTCCCGGCCGGCGAGCGGTACGCGGTGATCCTGCTGACCTCGGTCTTCTTCGGGCCGCGGCTGACCTTCGCCATCCTGCTCGGCTGGGGCGTGCTGGCGGCGGGATACCTGCTGGCCGGGCAGATAGCCCGGTCGGCGGGCTCGGCCGGGGCGGCCTGGCCGCAGGGCAATGAGCTCGAGGACAGCGCGCTCGCCGCCTACCGTGGCGACGGCGTCCTGTCGCGCTGGGTCGGCGGCCTGGTCGAGGGGCGGCTGCCGCCGCTGCCGCCGGTGCTGGCGGGCCTGCTCGTCACCGGCGTGCTGGCGGCCCTCGGGCTGGGGAACCTGCCCGGCATCTTGGTGCTGACGCCGGTCGAGGCGATGATGCTTGCCGCCCTGGGAGCCAGGCACCCGCACGACGGACGGCTGGACTGGCTGGTACCCGCGCTGCTGCTGGCGGGGGAGAGCGTGTTCCTGGCCGCCCTAGGGCTGGCCAGGCACGTGACCCCGTGGGTGGTCTTCGCGCTGCTGGCGGCGGTCCTCCTGCGTCACGTTGACCTGGCCTGCCGGGCCCGGGCGGGCCGCGGCATCCCGGCCGACGTGCGCGGCCTTGGCTGGGAAGGCCGCATGCTGCTGGCCGGGGTGGCCGCCCTGGCGGGGATCACGCCGTTCGCCTACGCCGCCCTTTCGGGATATCTTTGGGTGCTTTTCATCTGGGATTTCCTCACCGGATGGCTCGCACCAACCGAGCCGGGCCCCGCGGACCCGGTATCCGCGGACCCGGTATCCATGAGCGGAGGCGACGCGTGATCGGAATGGTCCTCGCGGCGGGCGCGGGCCGTCGGCTGCGGCCGGACACGGACGCGCTGCCCAAGACCCTGCTGCCGGTCGACCGTGTTGGCCAGCACGGCGAGGCCACCATCTTGGACATCGCGCTGCGCAACCTGGCCGCGGTCGGCCTGCGCGAGATCGTGATCGTCGTCGGCTACGCGGCGGACGCGGTGCGGGACCGGGCCGCCGCGCTGGAGCGGGAGCACGGGGTCCGGCTGACGCTGGTGGACAACGACCGGGCGCAGGAGTGGAACAACGCTTACTCGCTCTGGCTGGCCCGCGACCACTTCGCCGCGGGCGCGCTGCTGGTCAACGGGGACACGGTGCACCCGGTCTCGGTCGAGAAGACGCTCCTCGCCGCGGCCGGCCTGGCCGGCATCGTCATCGCCGTCGACGACGTCAAGCGCCTCGCCGACGAGGAGATGAAGGTGATCACCGATCCGGACGGCCGGCTCGCCCGGATCACCAAGCTGATGGATCCCGCGCTGGCCTACGGTGAGTACATCGGGGCCACGCTCATCGGCGCGCGGGACGCGCGGCCGCTGGCGGAGGCGCTGGAGGCGACCTGGCGCCGGGACCCCTCGCTGTACTACGAGGACGGCTACCAGGAGTTCGCCGACCGCGGCGGCGTGATCGCGATCGCGCCCATCGGCGAGGTCGACTGGGTCGAGGTCGACAACCACGACGACCTGCGCCGCGCGCGCGAGATCGCGACGCTCTGTCGTTAATTAAGCTCTGCCGTTAAGCTCTGCCGTTCATCGGGGCCGTTAAAGACCCGGTAGTCTCCCGGATAGCTTCTGTTCGCCGGAAGGACCTCGCAGACCCGCCATGCAGCTCTCCCGCATCCTCACCGCACCGCTCGTCGTCGACGTGCGGCGCGGCGCGGTCGCGGATCTCGGCGCGCTGCTCGCCGACCAGCGGATCGCGACCGAGGGCCGGGTCGCCGTCGCGGTCGGCCCTAGCCAGGGCGACAGCGTACTCGCCGAGCTGGACCTGGGCGCGGCGGTGGTCTTCCGCGTCGAGGACAGCACGGTCGATGCCGCCGTCTCGCTGGGCAAGCAACTGCGGGCCGACGCCTTCGAGGCGGTCGCGGGCATCGGCGGCGGCAAGACCATCGACGTGACCAAGTTCGCCGCGCACATGGCTGGCATCCCGATGGTCGCGGTGGCCACCAACCTGTCGCACGACGGCATCGCCTCCCCGGTCAGCTCGCTCGAGCACGAGTCGGGCAAGAGCTCGTACGGGGTCGTCCCGCCGGTCGCGGTGCTGGTGGACCTGGACCGGGTACGCTCCGGGCCGCCCCGCCTGGTCCGGGCCGGGATCGGGGACGTGGTGAACAACCTGTCCGCGATCGCGGACTGGGAGCTGGCCGCGGCCGACCGCGGTGAGCCCGTCGACGGGCTGGCGGTCGCCATGGCCAGGACCGCCGCGCAGGCAGTGCTGCACCAGCCGGGCACGGTGGACGATGACGACTTCCTCACCGTGCTGGCCGAGTCCCTGGTGCTGTCCGGAATGGCCATGACCGTGGCCGGGTCCAGCCGGCCGGCCAGCGGCGGCTGCCACGAGATCCTGTACGCGATCGACCAGCTCTACCCCGGCACCGGCAACCACGGCGAGCTGGCCGGCGTCGGCGCGCTGTTCTGCACCTACCTGCGCGGCGAGGACCGCGCGTGCGCGCTGCTCGCCGCCTGCCTGGGGCGGCACGGGCTGCCCCGCACCCCGGCCGACCTCGGGCTCAGCCAGGCCGAATTCACCAAGGCGGTGCTGCACGCCCCGGCGACCAGACCGGGCAGGTACACCATCCTGGAGCGGCTCGCGCTGGACGAGTGCGCGCTCGCGCAGCGGGTGGCGGACTTCGCCGCCGCCTTCGGGAGCGAGCGGTGATGCCCGGGCCCACGCTGAACGAGGTGCGCGCCAAGGGGCAGCCGCCCGAGGTGCTGGCCCGGCTCAACGACGAGCACTGGTTCGGCCGGCTCTACATGCGCAAGCTGTCGCCGTACGCCACCGTGGTGTTCGCCAGGCTCGGCTGGTCACCGAACGCGGTCACCGTGTGCTTCATGATCTCCGGCGTGGCCGCGGGCGTGCTCACCGCCGTGCCAGGGCTGCCCGCGGCGATCGGTGTCGCCCTGCTCATCCAGCTCTACCTGCTGTTCGACTGCTCCGACGGCGAGCTGGCCCGGTACACCGGGCGGTTCTCGGCGACCGGGGTCTACCTGGACCGGATGGGCCACTACATCGCCGAGGCGCTGCTGCTGGCCGGGCTCGGCGTCCGCGCCCAGGGGCACTTCTCGCTGTCCGGCGGCTACGTGAGCGCGGGCCTGGCCGCGGCCATCTGCGCCACCTTGATCAAGGCCGAGACCGACACCGTGATCGTGGCCCGCGCCTCGTCGGGGCTGGGCGGCAAGCACGACGACGAGGCGCTCGCGCCCCGGTCGCAGGGGCTCGCGCTGGCCCGCCGGCTGGCCTCGGCGCTGCGCGTGCACCGCGCCATCCAGGCCGTCGAGCTGTCCGTCCTGATCCTGCTGGCGGCGATCGCGGACGCCGTGGCGGGCGACCTCACCGCCACCCGGGTGCTGACCGTGGCGGCGCTCGTGGTCGGCGTGCTGATGACGGCCGCGCACCTGCTGGCCATCGTGGCGTCGAGGAGGCTGCGGTGACGGCCACCGTCCAGCGCACCCTCACCGTGTCCTGCGTCATTCTCACCATGGGCAATCGCCCGGCCGAGGTGATCCGGGCCATCGACAGCGTGCTGGCCCAGCACGGCACCCAGGTGGAACTGGTCGTAGTGGGCAACGGCGCCGACGTGACCGGGCTGCCCGCCGGGGTGCGGACCGTCCGGCTGCCGGAGAACGTCGGCGTCGCGGCGGGGCGCAACGCCGGGGTGGCTGCCTGCGACGGCGACGTGGTGCTGTTCCTCGACGACGACGGCTGGTATCCCGACGCGGGGCTGGCCGCTCACATCGCCTCCCGGTTCGCCGCCGATCCCGCGCTGGCGGTGCTGTCCATGCAGGTGGTCGACCCCGACGGCGGCCCGGGCGCGCGCTGGCACGTGCCGCGGCTGCGGGCCGGCGACCCGGAGCGGTCCTCGGAGGTGACCACGTTCCTCGGCGGTGCCTGCGCGATCAGGCGCTCGGCCTACCTGGAGGCGGGCGGCCTGCCGGACCTGTTCTTCTACGGGCACGAGGAGACCGACCTGGCCTGGCGGCTGATGGACCGCGGCTACCGGCTGGAGTACGACGCCACCGCCCGGATGTGCCATCACACGCTGCCGAACGCCCGGCACTCCACGTTCCGCCGTCAGGACGGGCGGAACCGGGTGCTGCTGGCCCGGCGCAACCTGCCCTGGCCGCTGGCCGCGGTCTACCTGGCCGACTGGATGGCGCTCACCGTGGCCAGGGAGCGCGGCAAGCGGGGGAGCCTGCGGCCGTGGTTCGCCGGCTTCGCCGAGGGCTGGCGGACCGACGCGGGCCCGCGCCGCCCCATCTCGCTGCGCACCGCCTGGCGGATGGCCAAGGCCGGCCGCCCCCCGGTTATCTAAGCCTTCCCCGCCCACCCCAACCTCCCCGCCTGCTTCCCCGCCCACCCCAACCTCCCCGCCTGCGGTGATCTTGACTCATATACCGCTAATCGGTATATATGGGACCAATGAGCATTGGCTAGTCGGGAGCCGGGCTCATTGCGGCCGGGTTCACCCGGGTAGGGCAGTTGCCCCCGTCAGGGGAGCCTGCGTGAGGGGGCGTGGGCGGCCGCCTGAGCACGGTGCCGACCGCTGTTGCGGATGAGGTAGTCGGCGGGCGGTGCACCCACCGCCCGCCGGCCTAGGTGAGTGATTCCTGATTCAGGTGAGTGCGGTGTGCCGGGGTGCGGCTCACGGCCTGGACAGCCTCCGGCCGGGCCGTGCGGATCACCCCGTCCGGGCCGCAGCTGAGGGCGACATCAGCGCCGTCAGCCTCTCCCGCACCTCTATTCGCTCGCCAGTACGATGATCGCGGCTCTTACGGGGTGGATTCGGGCTCCCGGGTGATTTTGGGGCACTATAGGGCGTGTCGCAAAACCCTGCCGGATGTTTTGCCTGGCAGGATGGGGTTTATGAGCCGTAAGTACCTCCCGGTGAACCGGGAGCGGCCGATGTTTCTGCCCCTGGATATGCGCTCGTGGGTGCCTAAGGATCATTTTGTCTGGTTCCTGGTTGATGTGGTCCAGCAGTTGGACACCTCGGCGCTGGAGGCCGGCACGAGCCCGGGGAAGGGCCGGCCGGGCTATGACCCGCGGATGCTGGCGATGCTGGTGATGTACGCGATGTCGTGCGGGGAGCGGTCCTCCCGGGAGATCGAGGACCGCACCCGGACGGATGCGGGCTTCCGGATCGCGTCGGCGGGCCAGTCCCCGGATCATTCGACGCTGTGCCGGTTCCGGCAGCGCACCGGAGAGGAAGACGGGCCGCTGGAGGACCTGTTCACGCAGGTGCTGTATGTGTGCGCGGTGGCGGGGCTTGGCCGGCTGCGGGTGATCTCGGTGGATGGCTCCAAGATCTGGGCGGACGCGGCGAAGGAGGCCAACCGGACCCTGGAGGGGCTGCGGAAGCTGTCCCGCAAGGTGCTGGAGGAGGCCGCCGCCGCGGACGGCGAGTGCGGCTGCGACGGGCACGGCCACGGCGAGGCGGCCGGCGTGCAGGGCGGGGACGGCTGCGGGTGCTGTGCCGGGGGGATGCTGCCGGGGCTGGGATTGTGCGGCCCGGCGGTGCTGCCGCAGGGATGGGGCGGGGCGTCCCGGGAAGAGCGGATCGCGGCCGCCCTGGCAGACCTGGAGGCCGCGCGCGAGGCGGAGGATGCGGCCCGCCGGCAGCAGGCGGAAGCCTACCTGGCCAAGGCGCGGGCCGGGCAGGCGCCGCCGGGCCGGATCCCGGAGGACGTGGCGGTGCCGGTGGCGGAGATCGCGCTGGAGCAGGCGATCGCCGCGCAGCAGGCTAAGCGCGACGCCTATGACCAGCGGGTCGCGGCCTCTGGCGGTCGCGGCGTGCGCGGCACCCGTCCCGCCCCGCCGGAGCAGGCCGCGCCGGTGCGGCGCTGCCGGGAACGGCTGGCCGCCGCCAGGAAGGCCGCAAGGGCCAGGGCCGCCGCGCCCGCAGAAGCCGGAGCCGGGCAGGGGCCGCCGGGCGGGGACGGCACGGGGAAGGGCAAGCGGGACAAGAAGCCGCCCCGGCCGGTGCGCAACATCACCGACCCGGATTCCCGCGCGATGCACTGCACCCGCAACGGCACCGTGCAGGCCTATAACTGCCAGTGCCCCCGCTCCGACGACGGGCTGGTCCTGGCCGCCCGCGCCACCCAGGACGCCAACGACGCTGCCCAGGTCAAGCCGACGCTGGCCGCCATCACTGCCGCGCAGCAGACCATCGCCGCCGGGCACCGGGCAGGCGGCCATTCCCCGGCCTGGTCCCGCATCGGCACCGTGGCCTACGACGCCGGGTACTTCAGCAAGGACAACTGCGAAGCGCCTGGCCCGGACCGGCTGATCAGCCCCGGCGCGTGGGAATCGGCCGAGAGCAGCGGGCCGCACACCCCGGCCTGCCGGCACCAGGACCCCCGCGATCAGATGGCCCATAACCTGTCCACCCGGCAGGGCCGCGACATCTACCGGCGCCGCGCGCCGCTGTCCGAGGGCGGGTTCAGCTTCCTCAAGGACAGAATCGGGCTCCGCCGGTTCTCCATGCGCGGCCTGCCCTTCGCCCAGGCCGAGCTCACCTTGGCCGCGACCGTCAGCAACCTGATGCTGCTCCACCGAAGGCTCTCCAGCCTTCCCTGACCGGCACCCGGCCGCCACTATCCACAGCACTGATGTCACCCGGGCCAGTCCGGCATGCCCGGAACCGGTCTCCCGCCGCGCCGGGCCTGGACCGGGGAACCCGCAACACCCGAAACAGGCCGCCCGCGCTGCCATCAAAGACCCGCAACCCGCGACTGGACCGGCGCAGCCGATCACCAGCTCCCGCCGCCGCGAAAGTTCTGCAACACGCCCTATAGTGCACAAAAACCACCCAGGAGCCCCGATCCACCCGGATCTTCCGCCCCCGCCTGCCGCACCGCGAACATCCGCACCGCGAACATCCGCACCGGGCACCCCGGCCAACACGGCCCGGGTCGGCAATCCGATCAGGAATCACTCATCTTGGGCACCCCGCACCTCCCGACCCAGGGCACCCACCTCGATACCTCCCGGATGCTCACCCCCAACCCCCTGGCCCCACTTTTCACAGTCACGATCGCGCCAGTGTCGCAGTTGATGAGGTGAGGGGGCCCCTTGCCCCCGATAGCCGTCTGTCCCCCGGGGGCGTTGCGCGGTGCGCGGAAATTCCTGAGCGGTGCGGGTTGCGGGGGCCAACCGCGGAGAGCAGACTGGCGGACAGGTCCCGTTGCCCCAGCAACGCCAGGGCCACTTCGGTATACCCGCCAAATCCTCTATTTCCCGGTCAGCCTCTGGTATCGCTGCGCCGACGCCGTACCGGCGTGAAAATTGGCGGGTGGTACCGCCCGTGACGTCGTTTCTACTCTGGTGCGGTTGAGGCCGCCGGTCAGCCTGACGCCGGGAGCCGGTTACCTGAGGGGCCGTTCATTGTTGCTTCGAGCACGCGGGTCAGTTTCTTCCGCACGCCCCCGGTTCCCCGGGTGGTACCGCCTCGCAGGCGAGCAGTCCAGCAAGGGTGAGGTGAGTGCGACATGGAAGAGGTGACCGATGAGCCGCTGTACCGGGACCGGGTGTGCGGCATCGACATCGGCAAGGCCGGGATGGCCGCCACCATCCGGGTGCCGTCGGACGCGAACCCGGCGCGGCGGGCGCAGGAGACCCGCGGCTTCGGCACCACGAAACGGGAGGTGCTGGCGCTGGCGGACTGGCTGCGGTCCTGGCAGGTGCCCGCGGTGGTGATGGAGGCGACCGGGGATTACTGGAAGCCGGTGTTCTACCGGCTGGAGGCCGAGGGATTCGAGTGCGTGCTGGCCGACGCCAAGCAGGTCAAGCACCTGCCCGGCCGCCCCAAGCGGGACCCGTCCGACTCGCGGTGGCTGGCGGCGTGCTTCGAGCGCGGCGCCATCACCTCCTGCTTCGCGGCCACCCCGGAGTTCCGGATCATCCGGGAGCACACCCGGTACCGGCGGGACCTGACCGCCGAGCGGACCCGGGAGAAGCAGCGCGCCGAGAAGCTGCTGGAATCCGCCGCGATCAAGCTGTCCAGCGTGGTCACCGACCTGCACGGGGTGACCGGCCGGGACATCATGGACCACCTGATCGCCGGCGAGCGCAACCCCAAGGTGCTGGCCCAGCTGGCCCGCGCCCGGGCCCGCCGCAAGATCAGCGAACTGGAGGCCGCGCTGGAAGGCGCGGAGTTCTTCACTCCCCAGCTCGCCGCCCTGCTCGCCCGGATGCTCGCCCGCATCGACCAGCTCAACGCCAGCATCGGCGAGCTCACCGTGGTGGTCGAGACCCTGCTGGAACCGTATGAGGAACAACTGCAGCAAGCCGAGTCGATGCCCGGCTGGGGACGCCGCTCCGCCCAGGACGCTGTCGCCGAGACCGGCGTCGACATGACCCGGTTCCGCACCGGCGGCCACCTGGCCTCCTGGGCGGGCCGCACCCCGCTGGACAACCAGTCCGGAAGCCGCAGCGGACGCGCGAAATCCAAGAAGGGCAACCGGTACCTGGCCGCCATCACCGGCGAGACCGCCGTCGCGGCCGGCAAGACCCAGACCCGCGAAGGCGCCCGCTACCGGCGGATCGCCCGCCGCCGCGGCAAACCCAAAGCAGGCGTCGCCCTCGGCAACACCCAGCTGAAGGTCTACCACGCCCTGCTGTCCAGCCCCGGAACCCGGTACCAGGACCTCGGCGTCGACTACTACGACAACCGGGCCAGCACCCGCCGCCAGGTCCGCGTCCTGCAAAAGCGCGCCAGCGAGCTGGGATACACCCTGGTCCCGGACCTGACCGGCTGCCCGGAGATCGCCTGACCCCCACGCCCGCTACCTGATGCCCAGCCGCCGCCCCAGCGACTGAGCAGCCAGCTAACCGCCACGTGACGTGAACCCGGCCCGCAAGCTCCGCCGGGTGCTTCCGCCTGCCCACGCAATGTCTAATTTTCGGGTCAGATAGGGGCAAGGGCCCCCTCACCCCACCCGGAATGGGGCACCCGCGCCCCACCCGGCCGCGGCGAGCTTGAGTGCTGCGGGACGTCTGGAGATCGAGGTGCGGAGCCGTGCGGATCAGCACGATGTGGCACTAGATCGACATGCCGCCGTCCACGGTCAGCGTGGCGCCGGTCACGAACGAGCTCTCGTCGCTGGCCAGGAACAGCATGGCCCGGGCCACCTCGTCCGGGCTGGCGTGCCTGGCCAGCGGGATGAGCTGGGAGAAGATCGAGGCGGCCCGGTCCCGGTCGGCGCCGGTGGCGGCGACCTCGATGCGGTGCTGGAACTCGTTGTCGACCGGGCCCGGGTGGATGGTGTTCACCCGGATGCCGCGCGGCGCGCTCTCCTTGGCCAGGGTCCGCATCAGCCCGACCAGCGCGTGCTTGGCCGTGGCGTAGGCGCAGATCCCCGCCGCCGAGGTCAGGCCGACCACGCTGGAGGTGATGATCACGCTCGCGCCCGCCTCCAGGTACGGCAATGAGTGCTTGCAGACCAGGAAGGTGCCGCGCACGTGCACCGCGAGGACCTGGTCGAAGACCTCCTCCGGGTAGTCGGCCACCGGGGCGATGACGCCGCTGATCCCCGCGTTGCTCACCACCACGTCCAGGCGGCCGAACGTCTCGGCGGCCCGCGTCACCGCCGTCTTGACCTGCACCGAGCTGGTCACGTCGGCCAGCGTCCAGATGGCCGCCTCGCCGAGCTCCGCCGCCCCGGCCCGCAGTTCGTCCTCAACCAGGCCGACCAGGCAGACCCTGGCGCCCTCGGCCGCGAAGGCGCGCGCGGTGGCCATGCCGATGCTGCCCTCGCCGCCGGTGATGATGGCGGCCTTACCACGCAGTCGCCCCCTGGAGTCCATGCCGCCCATGCTCACGCGGCCGGCCGCCGCTCGTCTTGCACGCCAGCGCACGCCGCTTGACCAAGGGTGGCTTCGTCCCCGCCGCCGGGAGTGGAGACTTCGAGCCGGACGAACGTATGCGACAGGATGTGCTTCCAGTATTCAAAACGCTGCCCCGCGGGGAGACCAGCCGTAGTCGTGACGTCAGGCATGACTCAGCTTTGCGGTCGGATGCGCGGACGGTCAAGGGATGTGCCCCGTAGTGCAAGACCAACGGCTACGTGCTCGGCCAGGTGCGCGCGGCGTCGATGGGCTGGAAAGTCGTGCCTTCCGGCGGATATACCGACGGGACCTCCGATTTCGCCTCGATCATCTCCAAGTTCAAGGCGGCAGATGTCGATATCCTGCACGCCGTTCCGGTCGGCTACCGGGTACGTCAGCCGCGCGGATGACGGTCAATCGGCCGCGCGGGTGACGAGCCCCGGAGGAACGGCGCGTACGATATGTCGTGTGGAGAGTCGCGAAAATCGCGAACTCCCGCCAACGACGGGGGTCGAGGGCGGCACCGGGGCAGCAACGCCCGGGGTCTGGCAGTCGGTAACTACCATGCCCTGGGCCTGGCTAGCCGCCGGCCTGATCGCCTCCGCCCTGTTCGCCGGCGGGGTCTCGCTGTTCAGCAGCGACCCGCGGCACCGGCTCTGGGGCCAGGCCGCGGTCGGCGGATACGCGCTGGCCGCGGTCGCGGTTATGACCTGGCGGTCAAGGCGGACCCGCGGCGTCGACGTGGCGCTCGCCGTGATGTTCTGCGGCGCGATCCTGTTCCCGCTGCTCTGGCTGATCGCGCACGGTTACGGGGAACCCGAGGTCGGCGTGGTGGCCACCTCCGCGAAAGAGCTCATCCACGATGGCACACCTTACCGCAGCGCACAGGCGCTGGCCGCCACCACCGACCCCAACGCGTACAACCCGTACCTGCCGCTGATGGCGGTGTTCGGCGTGCCGCAGGCGCTGCTCGGCCACGGCATCCTCACCGATCCCCGGGTCTGGTTCGGCGGCGTATTCCTGGCGACCTTCGCCGTGGCGCTGCGGATCGCCGGGGCCAGGGACAGCGTGCGCTGGGCGCTGCTGCTGACCGCCTCGCCGATCATCTCGTTCGAGCTGTGCGTCGGCGGCACCGACGTGCCCATGGTGGCGTTCATGTGCCTCGGCTTCGCGCTGCTCTGGCGGGAGCACGTCACCAACCCGGTACCGGCCGCCCTGGCCTTCGGCGTCGCTTCCTCGATGAAGGCGACCGCATGGCCCGCCCTGGTGATCGCGTTCGCGCTGGTCTTCGTGCGCGACGGCCAGCGCCTGGCGTGGCGGTTCGCCGCCGTCGCGGTCAGCGTGGTCATCGTCATCGTGGGCCCGTTCGCCGTGGTCAAGCCCGGTTCCCTGATCAAGAACACCATCTTGTTCCCGCTCGGCCTGGCCAGCGTCAAGTCCCAGGCGGACAGCCCGCTGCTCGGCCACGTCCTGGCCCAGACCGGCGTGCTCGGCCACACCATCGTGGTCATCCTGCTCGTCGGCTCCGGCGTCGCCATCGCGGCGTCCCTGGTCGTCCGCCCGCCCCGTGACGTCCCCGCCGCGACCATCCGCCTGGTCCTCGGCCTGTCCGCCATGTTCGTGCTCGCCCCGTCGACCCGGTTCGGCTACTTCATCTACCCCGCCGCCATGGTCCTGTGGCTCCTGGCCGCCCAAGCCGGCCGAGAACGCGCCGACCACCCCGCCCCCGAAGTCCTAGTCCCGGGCTTAGTGGGTGAACCCATAAGTTCGTGAGGGGTCTCAGGCCGCCTTCGCGAGGTCGGTTTGCCGCCTGGCGTCTTGTTTCTCGTGTTCGCGGATGCGGTGGAGCAGGTCCTTGAGGTCGTTGGCGGTGTATTTCCAGTTGAACGGCTCCGCGGTCCGGTTGTAGCGGTCGATGAAGGCGAGCAGGGTTTCGGATAGCTTCTCCAGGCTGGGAAAATCGTTCGGGGAGACGACTTTCTTCTGGATGACGGAGAAGAAGATCTCGATCTGGTTCAGCCAGGACGCGTGGACCGGGGTGTGGATCATGACCGCGTTGGGGTGCGCTTTGCGGAGCCGGTCGGCGGCGGCCTTGCCGCGGTGGTCCGACCCGTTGTCCACGATGACGAGCACGCGCGGGGCATTCTTGTACTCCGGGCGCTGCATGACCTGGCCGACGAGGTCCATGAACGGGACGATTCCCGTGGTCCCCGGGGTTGAGGCGAACACTTCGCCGGTATGCACGTCCAGGCCGGCGAGCAGCGCGAGCGCGCCGTGGCGGACGTACTCGTGCTCCACGCGGGCGGGCCGGCCGGGCGCGGCGGGCAGCGTGGCGTGGATACGGCCGCGGGCCTGGATGGAAGGCTTGGCGTCAAAAGACAGGATCCGGTCACCCGGGCCGAGCGGCTCGCCCTGATAGAACCCCTGGTAGAGGTCCAGGATCACCCTGGCCTTCGCCTCGAAGTCCGGGTCGCGGGGGAAGATCCAGGACTGGTACTGCCACGGCTTGACCGGGTTCTCCGCCAGGATCCGCAGCAGCGAGGACACCGACACCGGCCCGCTGACCAGGCCCTGCGCCAGCAGCTCGGCGGCCAGTTCCGGGCCGGTCCAGCGGGACAGCGGCACGCCCGTGGCGGCCGGCAGCTGGCAGGCCAGCGCGACGACGGCCGCCCGGTCCGCCTCGCTGATCACCCGCGGCCGCCCGGACCGGGGCAGGTCCTTCAGCCCGGCCAGCCTTCTCTCCGCGAACCGGCCCCGCCACTTGCGCACCGTATTCACGCTGGCCCCCAGGCCAGCGGCGATCCGCTCATTATCCCGGCCGCGGGCGGCAGCCAGCACGATCTGGGCCCGCAGCCGGTCACGGTACGGCGTCTTCGCGCCGCGGACCCGCTTCTTCAAGATCTTGCGCTCCGATGCGGTCAGCGTGACCGGCACCGCGGCAGGCGGCATGCCATCTCCCCAGGCAAATTACACCGATGTAATTTATTCCAGGGCACATGATCATAACCAGGGCGGGCGCTCCCGGACGGCATGATGGGACACGTGCCCGCCATCCCGGAATCAACCCGCGACTCGATCACCTGGCGGCTGATCCTGCACGCGGAAAAGGACTGGCCGCAGCTGGACAAGGTCCAGGTCACCTGCCGCGGCGCCTTCGCCTACGCCGCCGGCATCCTGCCCGGCGGCCAGGTCATCCCGCTGTTCCGGCTCCGCTACGGCGGCTCGGCCCACTCCTTCGGCTTCGCCATCTACACCGCCGCCCGCGAACGCTACGAAGACGCCCTCCTGCTCACCGGCTACCCCACCGGAACCCCGCAAGAAGCACTCGACACCGCCTGCACCGTTCACCTCGCCGGCCTCGGGCACGAACCCGACTCCGAACCCGCAACGAACTTATGGGTTCACCCACTTAGTCAGGGCCAGGCGGCCGCAGGGCCTATTGTGGGTTCGTGCGTCATGGGCCACGTGCCACAGGGGTCACTAAGGTCACTGAGGCAGACGATGCCATAGCGACGGCACCGACGGCGGAGAAGGACCCGGGACGGGCCGGCTGGCTGTTCGGCGCCGTCACCGTGGTGCCCGCGCTGCTGGCCGCGGCCTGGCTGTTGCCGGCCTTCCCGCTGCTGCTGGCCGGCCGTTTCTCGGCCCGGCCGATGGTGTTCATGTTCGCGCCGCTGGCCGCCGCGCTGTGCTACTTCGCCATCCGCCAGCTGCCCGCCGCCTGGCCCGCCTTCCGCGCCACCCGCGACACCACCAAGGCCAGCACCAAGGCCAGCACCAAAGCCAGAAAATCAGCCCGCACCCAGTGGTGGGCGCTGGCCGCCACCGTCGCCATCGCCGCCGCCTTCACCGTCTGGCAGCTAGCCGAACGCACCGAGCAGATCATCTACCTCCGGGATCCCGCCACCTACCTCCAGGTCGCCTACTGGATCGCGCACCACGGCTACCTGCCCATTCCCGACTCGGCGGCCGCGTTCGGCGGCCCGCACCCGGGCCTGGGCTTCGCCAGCTCCAACTACTACCCGCGCGGCACGGGCATCGTGCCGCAGTTCATGACCGGCACCCCGCTCGTCCTCGCCGCGGCGATCTGGCTCAACGGAATCAACGCCGCCCTGCTGATCACGCCCGTGATCGGCGGGTGCGCGGTGCTCTCGTTCGGCGGCCTGGCCGGGCGGCTGGCCGGACCGGGCTGGGCGCCGGCCGCCGCGGCCGTGCTGGCGCTGAGCCTGCCGCAGCAGTACACCAGCCGTGGCACGTTCAGCGAGCCGCTGGCCCAGGTCCTGCTGTTCGGCGGCCTGTGCCTGCTGGCCGACTCGCTCGTCATCAACAGAAACACCAAGACCGACTGGCCGGGGCAGGACAAGGTGCTGGCCGCGCTGGCCGGGCTCGCGCTCGGGCTGACGATCCTGATCCGCGTCGACGGGCTGAGCGACATCCTCCCGGCCGTCCCGTTCCTCGGCGTGCTGCTGGCCGCGCGCCGCCGGCAGGCCCTCCCGTTCGGCGTGGCCCTGGTCATCGGCGTCGGCTACGGCCTGGCCGACGGCTACCTGAAGTCCCGTCCCTACCTGGACCTGGAGGCGCCGTCGCTGCGCCCCCTTGGCTACATCGTCGCGGCCACCATCGTGGCCACGGCCGCCGGCCTGACCATCACCACCAGCAAGCACGCCCGCGACACCGCCAAACGGCTCCTGGCCACGAAAGCAGCGCACTACCTGCCCGCCGCGGCCGCCGCGCTGACGGTACTGATCTTTGTCGCCTTCGCCGTCAGGCCGCTCGTTCAGCACGTGGCCGGGGAGACCAACCCGGCCTCGATCGCCTACGTAGCCGAACTCCAGAAGCTGGCCGGCCTCCCCGTCAACGGGCGGCGCCAGTACTACGAGGAGAGCCTGTACTGGGTGATCTGGTACCTCGGCGTCCCCGCCGTGCTGCTCGGCGCGTTCGGCCTCGCCGTCCTCGCGAAACGGTGCACGAAAGCGCTGCTCACCTGGAAGGACCCGCAAGCGGCCGCCCGCGTCTGGGCGCTGCCGCTGATGATGGCCATCTGGACCACCGTCACCGTGCTCTACCGGCCCGCGGTCGCCCCGGACCAGCCGTGGGCGAGCCGGCGCCTGGTGCCGTTCGTGCTGCCCGGCCTGATCCTCGGCGGCGTCTGGGCCGCCGCCTGGCTCAAGGAGCAGGCCGCCGAGCTCGGCCGGACCAGGGTCACCGCCGTCACGATCGCCTCCTGCTGCGCGGCCTCGATGCTCATCCCGACCGCGCTGACCACCCTCGACCTCAGCTTCACCAAGGCCAGCGGCGCCGACGCCCACGGCATGGGGTTCCGCAAGATCGGCACCGGCGAGCTCACCGCGGTCAGCAGGCTGTGCCGGCAAATCGGCCCGGGCGCCTCGGTAGTCATCCTCGACCAGCTCACCGCCGACCGCTTCGCCCAGGTCGTCCGCGGCATCTGCGACACCCCCACCGCGATCCTGGTCCATCCCGACGCGCTCAGCCCGGTCATCCAGGGCATCGAGAAGGTCGGCCGCCGCCCCGTGCTGCTGGCCGAGAACAAATCGGAACTTCCCGGCTCCCCGGCCCCCAGGGAAGTGGTCAACCTGCTGACCACGCAGGAGGCGCACAACCTGACCGCGCCCCCGACCCGGACCTGGCTTATCCACTACACCGTCTGGATGAGTGCCATGGCTGTGCCCCCATCAGGTCCCGCGGCCTAGTATCCTCGCCGCTCGTGAGCACCTTCACGCCCGAGGACCGGCACGAGCGGGTCCCGCACGTCTCCATCGTGCTGCCCTGTTTCAACGAGGAAGAGCACGTGCTGCTCGAGATCGAGCGGATCTGCACCGCGATGGACAAGAGCGGGCTCAGCTACGAACTGCTCGCCATCGACGACGGCTCGACCGACCAGACGCTGGCCAGGCTGCGCCGGGCCGAACCCGACTTCCCCAGCCTCAAGGTCATTGCCTTCCGCCGCAACGGCGGCGCCGGCACCGTCCGCCGCATCGGCACCCAGCAGGCCAGGGGCGACATCGTGGTCTGGACCGACGCCGACCTGACCTACCCGAACGAGCGGATCCCCGAGTTCGCCGCGATCCTCGACGAGGACCCGGCCATCGACCAGGTGGTGGGCGCGCGCACCAGCGAGGAAGGCACGCTCAAGGTCTTCCGCGTGCCGGCCAAGTGGTTCGTGCGCAAGCTGGCCGAACGGCTCACCAACGCCGACATCCCCGACCTGAACTCGGGCCTGCGTGCGTTCCGCCGGCCGGTGGCGCTGCCCTACCTCAAGCTGCTGCCCCCCGGGTTCTCCTGCGTCACAACAATCACGCTGGCGTTCCTGTCCAACGGGCACGAGGTGCGCTACGTCCCCATCGACTACGCCAAGCGCGCGGGACGGTCGAAGTTCCACTTCTTCTCCGACGCCTACCGGTACGTGCTCCAGGTACTGCGCATGGTGATGTACTTCAACCCGCTCAAGGTGCTGATGCCGCCCGCCCTGACGCTGCTCATCCTCGGCGTGCTCAAGGGCATCTACGACCTCGTGGTGCACCCGCTGCACTTCGCCAACGACACGATCCTGATCTTCGTCACCGGGATGATCCTGGCCTCGCTGGCCCTGCTGGCCGACCTGATCGTCCGCTCCCGCGCCTGATGAATAAGCAGAGCACGTGAAAATCGCCCTCATAGGTCCGGCGCACCCCTACAAAGGCGGCGGGGCCCGGCACACCACCGAACTCGCCCGCCACCTCGCCGCTGCCGGCCACGACGTGATCGTCGAGTCGTGGCGCGCCCAGTATCCGCGCCGCCTCTACCCCGGCCAGCAGACCGTCGACGTGCCCGAGGGTGAGCCCTATCCGCGTACCCGCCGCAGGCTGGCCTGGTACCGCCCGGACGGCTGGCTGGCCGAGGGCCGCCGCCTCAGGCCCGCCAACCTGGTCGTCTTCGCCCTGCTCACCCCGCTCCAGGCACCCCCGTACCTGGCCATCATGGCCCGCCTCGGCCGCGGTGCCGGCCGGCCCCGCACCGCGGTCATCTGCCACAACGTCCTCCCGCACGAGCGCCGCCCCGGCGACATCCCCTTCACCCGTGCCCTGCTCTCGCGCGCGGACACGGTGATCACCCACTCCGCCACCCAGGCCGCCCAGGCCCGCGACCTGGTCCCGGGCGCGACGGTGCGGACCGTAACCATGCCCGCGCACCTGCCCGCCTCCCTCCCGCAAAACCAGGGCTCCGAACGGGCCGAGGTATCCGCCCCCGCGCCCACCCCCTCGCCCGGCCCGGCCAACCCCCCCGCCCGCACCCGGCTCCTCTTCTTCGGCATCGTGCGCCCCTACAAGGGCCTGGACGTCCTGCTCCGCGCCCTGGCGCAGGCCCCCGCGCACGTCACCCTCACCGTGGCCGGCGAGTTCTGGGGTGATATTACGGAAATGGATAATCTGATCGCTGAACTAGGCCTGGCCGGACGGGTGACGCTGCGCCCC
The DNA here is from genome assembly GCA_963753225.1 of uncultured Actinomycetota bacterium. Classification (GTDB taxonomy): domain Bacteria; phylum Actinomycetota; class Actinomycetes; order Streptosporangiales; family Streptosporangiaceae; genus Palsa-504. Next base: position 81,476 of record CAVWBQ010000045.1, read on the forward strand.
GGCTACGTGCCCGCGGACCAGATCCCGGCGCTGTTCGGCGCGGCGGACGCGCTGGTCATGCCGTACCGGGAGGCGACCGCCTCGCAGAACGCCCTGCTCGCGTTCGCGCACGGCGTGCCGGTCATCACCACCACGGCCGGGGCGCTGGCCGATCCAGTCCGCGACGGCGTGGACGGGCTGACCTGCGCCCCCGGGGATACCGAGGACCTGCTCCGCGCGCTGAAGGAAATCAGCGATCCGCAGACCGCGCAGCGGCTGCGGGCCGGGGTCAGGCCCGTGGACCCGGAGCCGGGCTGGGCTGCTTATCTGCGGGTTCTGCTGGCCGGGTAGCCCTTCGCCGACCCGAAGATGACCGGCCGATGGCCAGCCCGGCCCCGGCCCACGCCAGGTCGCCGACGGTCATCACCACCCGCGATGCGAGCGCGACGACCAGCGCGGACGCCGACGGCATCACCGGGGCGAGCACGGCGATGAGCGCGACCTCCCGCGGCCCGATGCCGCCAGGGAAGAAGATGATCAGGAACCCGACCGCCCAGGCCAGTGCGTAGGCGCCGAGCGACAGCGCATAGGAACCTCCCCCCTTCCCGGCGAACACGCTGATCAGGAACCAGGCGTGCGCGCCGTAGCAGAGCCAGCCCAGCGTGGTCAAGCCCAGCGCCCGGGCCATCCCGCCCCGGCTGACCGAACCCTCCAGCGGCGCCCTCCCCAGCACCCGGAGCGCCCGGTCCAGGCCGAACTTGATGACCGGCGGATACAGGCACGCCGCCGCCAGCGGCGTGACGGCCAGCACCCACCAGTACTGCCTGACCGCGTGCGCCGAGGTCAGCGGCAGCGTCACCCCCGCGGCCACCAGCCCCACCAGCAGCGTGACCGCCATGCTGACCAGGCCCGCGGTGGCGCTGCGCCGCCGCGGCACGGCGTAGTCGCGGGCCAGCTCGACCTGGGCGGCCACCGCCCACACCGCGCCCGGCACGTACTTGCCCAGCTGCCCGACGAACATCACCCGGATCGCGGCGGGCAGCGGCAGCGGCGAGCCGAGGTCGGCCAGCAGCGCCCGCCAGGCCAGCATCATGCAGCCGAGCCCGGCGATCGCGCTCACCACGGCGCCGGCCACGTCCCAGCCGTCCAGCTGTCCCAGCGCGGCGTGCACCTGCGGCCACTGGGAGACCAGCCCGTACACGGCGAGCCCTGCCGCGCCCGCCAGCAGCGCGGCGCGCAGCCACGGGCTCCTGGTGAGATCGGACACGCCAGTAGCGTACTCGCCGCTGCCGCCGCGGCAGTTTGAGTTACCTTGGGTGCCATGACGCTGGAGATCAGGCGGCTGCATCTGGCCAGCCTGCAGGGCATAGACGGCGGCCGCTGGCCGGTGCACGGCTTCGTGGTCACCCATCCCGGCGGCGCGGTGCTCGTCGACACCGGCGTCGGCGGGCCGCAGGACGTGCTGGACGACTGGCGCGTGGTCAACCGCTCGGTCGCCGACGCGCTGGCCGAGCTGGACATGAGCCCGTCCGACATCAACCTGGTCATCAACACCCACCTCCACTTCGACCACTGCGGCCAGAACGCCGTGTTCAAGCACGCACCGTTCTACGTGCAGCGCGCCGAGCTGAGCCGGATGCGGCGCGAGTCGGCGGAGCTGTACGACTGGTTCGGGTTCATGAACGCGAGGTTCGAGCTGCTGGACGGGGACGCCGAGGTGCTGCCCGGCCTGGAGGTGATCACCACCCCCGGGCACACCGAGGGCCACCAGTGCGTCGTCGTACGCGGCGGCGACGCCACGTTCGACCTGCTCATCGGCGACGCGGCCTACACGCCCCGGCAGTACGCCGACCCCCTGGGCCCGCTCCCGCCCGGCCAGGCCAGCGACGTCGACGCCTGGCGCGGGTCGGTCAGGAAAGTCCGTTCCCTGCGACCCGAACGCGTGCATTTCTGCCACCACACGGATATCGTTCACAGCTGACGGCGTCCATCCAGCGCCGCCCGGCCGTGGCCCGCGGCTCAGGGAGGGGACATGGATCTCAGTGCTTTCTACGGGGCGTTCTCGCCTGCGTGTTTCGCGCTTCTCGGCCTGTGGCTGGTCGCCGTGCAGGTGCGGCTGCCGGTCTGGGAGAAGGACCCGGAGCGGCGCCGCCGCTCCTACGGGGTGGCGCTGTATTTCGCGCTGCCCGGCCTGATGAGCATGTTCGCGCTGATCGACGTGCAGACCCCGGTCTTCTGGCGGGTGTCGTTCGGCATTGTCGCGGTCAGCGGGGTCGTGATCATGGCGCTGGTCCGCGGCTTCCCGGTCGCGCCCCGGCGTGACGAGGGCGGCCGGCGAGCCCTGCCCGGCGTGGACCGGCTCGGTCTGGCCGCCTACGCGGCCGCGATCGTGCTCTACGTCCTGATCGGGGTGCTGGCCGTGCGCGGCGGGCTTGAGGCGCTGCGCACCGTGGCGGTGCTGCAGACCTTGCTGGTGTTCCTCGGCTTCAACGTGGCGTGGCTGCTGTTGCTGGACGACACCAGTCCCTCCCGCTCGCGGCCGCATGCCAAGGCGGAATAATCGCGCCATGCAGACCTTCGCGGAAGCCGGTTCCTACCAGCCGCCGTCCGGTGACGAGCCCAACGACTGGATCGTGCACCTGAGCACCAGCGACCTGAGCCTCGGCACCTACTCCATCCCGGCGGGCGGGGTGGACGACCAGCAGCCGCACACCGAGGACGAGATCTACGTGGTGAAGGCGGGCCGGGCCACCATGGTCTCGCAGTCGGGTACCGCGGCGGTGGGACCGGGCAGCGTGATCTACGTCCCGGCGGGGGAGGAGCACCGGTTCACCGGCGTCACCGAGGACCTCGCCCTGATCGTGGTCTTCGCCCCGCCGTACGGATCCCGGTCCTTACCCGGGCTGGGGGACGCCCGTCACCTCCTCGATGCCGCGCCGTGCCAGCGCGTCGGCGCGCTCGTTACCGGGGTCGCCCGCGTGTCCCTTCACCCACACCCAGCTGACGTCGTGCGGGCTCATCGCCTCGGTGAGCCTGCGCCACAGGTCGTCGTTCTTGACCGGCTTCTTGGCCGCGGTCTTCCAGCCGTTGCGCTGCCAGCCCTGGATCCACTTGGTGATCCCGTCGAGCAGGTACTTGCTGTCGGTGTGCAGGCTCACCGTGGCCGGCCGCTGCAGTGCCTCCAGCGCCTGGATGGCCGCCATCAGCTCCATCCGGTTGTTCGTGGTCAGCGGGTCGGAGCCGTGCATCTCCTTTTCCTTGCCCTCCCAGCGCATCACCACACCCCAGCCGCCCGGCCCCGGGTTCCCGCTGCACGCGCCGTCTGTGTAGATCACGACCTCGGTCATCCGATGTGCGGCGTTGAAACCCAGGCCTTCACACCGGAGACGAAACGCCGCAACCTCCCTTCACGATGTGCTATAATCGAACATGTCTGCGACATCTGGGCGAATCCGCGGCGGGGTGCCCCACCCGCCTTCCCGTCCCCCTTCACCGGCGGGGACGCATCCGGGATGCCGGGCCGATGAACCGCGAACCTCAACTGCTCGCCTCCTGACTGGCGGATGAGTAGCTGGAATCCCCGCCTAGCCGCGGGGGATGTCCAAGCCGGAAGGCTACGCCCTTCTACCGAGACGCGTCGCGCCGGTCCCAGCCGGGCCGTCGCGGTCCGTCCGGCGCTGATTTGCTTTGGTCGCCAGGAGTTCATAGAGTAAAGGAACACCGACGCGGGGTGGAGCAGTTCGGTAGCTCGCTGGGCTCATAACCCAGAGGTCGAGGGTTCAAATCCCTCCCCCGCTACCAAGGCCAGAGGCCCTCTTTCGAACAGGAAGAGGGCCTCTGGCCTAAGTTTTGTAAACCGATTTTGTAAACGTCGCGCTCGTTCGCGCTGTCTCGCGAGCGCGCGCCGACCGTCGTAGCCTGGTCCTCACGTGCCGAGCCGGTGACCTCGAACGAGATTAGCGATCCGCTGATCCGGCGACTCAAGACAGTGCTTCAGGCCAACATGCTGCCGAATAGTCCTTAGTAATACTAAATATCAAGGCGGCGCTCGCGGCGCCGCTGGCCCGGCGTCAGCGCCGCGCTCTGCCTTGGCGGCCCGCGCGGCGCACGCCGGGCCGCATACCGGCAGGACACGCAGAAATCCAAGCGGCCCATACCGCCGCACCGGCCGGTATGGCACGCGGCCGTCTTCCTCGGAGCGGGGTTGTCCCGCGGGTGGTGGCCGCGTCGAGGTCTTATAGGGCTTTGGTGTCCTGGTCCGAGCGAACCGGCGCGGTCACGGTGGATGGCGCATCAGGCTTTAGCCGCGGAAACAGCTCCAGAGCGTTCTGCCGTTCGATCTTGGCCCGGTCGGCTGGCTGCAGGAGCGGGTTGCTGTCTAGGACCTGGATCAGGTGGTGGACGTCGGCTTCGTCCAGGGCTGGCCAGTCGCTGCCGTATAGCAGGCGCTGAGGGTCAGCGAGCTGCAAGACCGAGGCAACAGCGTGCGGGGTCGTTGAGATGGCAAGCTCGTAAAACAGCCGCCTGAGGTAGGTTTCCACGCCAGCCGGGGCACGCGTCTGCGCACCGGGTACGAACCGTGCCGCGAGCAGGCTGATCCGGTCGACCAGGAACGGGATGGTGCCCCCGGCGTGCGGGATGATCAGTCGCAGGTCCGGGCAGCGTTCGAGGGTTCCGCTGAGCGCCAGGTGCGTCACGGCACGCGTGGTGTCGAAGACGAACTCAATCAGCGCGGGCATATAGCCAAGCGACGTGTTCTCGACGCTGGCGGGCGGCGCCGGATGGAGAAATACCACGGCCTTGCGCCGGTTGAGGTCAGCGAACACCGGATCGAGGCTGCTGTCACCGAGGTAAACACCGTCGTAGTTGGTCAGCAACACCACGCCGTCCAGCCGCAGCGTCCCCAGCGCGTAGTCGATCTCCGCCAGCGCAGCGTCCACATCTGGCAGCGGAAGGCATGCAAAGCCGCCGAAGCGGCCGGGATGGCTGCGGATTGCCTCCGCCGCCGCCTTATTGGAGGAGCGGGCCACTCGTCCCGCAGCATCGTCTGCGCCGAACATCGCGGTCGGCAAGACCATCGACAAGATTGCGGTCCCGATGCCCTGCCGGTCCATCATCTCCAGCGCTGCTTCGGGGTTCCAAGTGGCGAAGCCGCGGAAGACCGGCGCGGCGGGCACGGAGGCTTGCAGGTCGGCTGGCACATAGTGGGCGTGCACATCGATACGGCCTGAAGCCGGTTGCCCGCCGATGGTCAGGCCAGGCTCGCGCTGCGCCATCGTCATTCGCGATCTTCGCCGCTGTTCACGCGCCTATCGTGGCACAATCCGCTCCGGCCGGGCGAGGTTCCGGGGATGGCCCGCTGAGGATGCGGCGGCACCGCTCCACCGTCAAGGGCGCTGCGCGTTCCGCCGGAAATGGCCTTCGGCCACCCCTGACCGCGGAGCGGTGCCGCCGAATCACTCGTGAGGCTCGCCGCCCTTCTCGATGTGGCAGCAACTCGATCGCCCGCCATATGGAGGCCAGGCAGGCCGCGCGGTCGCTTCGCCAGCGCTGAACGTAACGGCCACGGCCCGGGACGGCAGCCATCAGGAGGGCTGGAAAGGCACAGGAAACCGCAGATCAATCGCCTGTTCTGTAAACCGATTTGTAAACCGGACGCGGCGAGACAGCACGGGACGGGGGAGACGGAGCCGACGGAGCGAGACGTGATCTGTCCTGTCCGCCGAGGTCACCACGCCCGCGAGAGACTGCCTGAGACGGCAGAGACGGACGTCGGCCGGGTAGCCCCGGTGCATTGCTGCACCGAGGCCCCCTCAGGACCGCGCGTGCACGTTTTCCGCGCACGCGGCCCAAGCAAGCCGCTGGGGCGGTTCAGGTCTTCTGCTGCACTACGGTGTTTCCCGTCGGCCGGAGCGGGTGTCCGCTCCGGTGGCAGGTGGCGTGTATGAGGTGTGTTCGCTGGTTGCGTGCGGCGCTGGGCGTGTCGTGGTGGATTAGGTAATCCGCCGTGATCGCTCTCCTGATGACTTGCAGGAACCAGCGTTCCCAGCCCTGGGGGGACTGGGGTGGCTGGTCCGGGGTCAGCAGGTTTTCCCCGCATCGGCTGCACCGGCCGTCCTGCCTGGACAGCAGGCGCACAGTGTAGGAGTCCAGCGGGGGTTTGACCTTCTGGCGACGTTGCGCCCAGTACCCGGCCAGAGCGGGATCATCGGGGGACGACCCGGCTTTGACCAGGGTGTGCCGCACGATTTCGGTCCAGGCCGGTTTCGGCAGGTAGGCGCCGGTGTCCCGGTCGCCGAATACCCACCGGTCGTTCCTGAACTTGTCGAACTTCCCGAAGTACTGGTCGACGATCCAGCGCCTGGGCTTATTCCGGTGGCTCCAGCACGCCCACTTATAGGTGAGTTTCCACAGGTAACCGGTCAGCGCGTGGAACACGCTGGATGATACCGCCGTCCGGTAGTAAGCGACCCAGCCCCGGATGACCGGGGAGATCGCCGCCAGTACCGCTGCGACGTTGGACCCGCGCAGTGCACGGAACTCCTTGGAAAGCCTGTCCCGGAACCTCTTGATGGCCTTGGCGCCCGGTTTGATGAGCAGCTTGCCGTTAGGGTAGCGGCGAAGATTGAACCCGAGGAAATCGAACCCCTCCGAAAGGGGAACGATCCGGGTTTTGGCGTCGTTGAACGCCAGCCCTCTCGGCTCCAGCCACCCGGCCAGCTGCGCCTTGACCTGCTCGGCCTGCTGCCTGGAGTGGCAGCACACGACCAGGTCATCGGCATATCTGGTAAGCACCGGGCAGCCCGGCCTTACCGTCCCGGCGTAATTCCCGGTGTGGTACCGGACGCCTGCGGCCTCCTCCAGCCCGTGCAATGCGATATTCAACAGCAAAGGCGAAATAATACCGCCCTGAGGAGTTCCCTCCCCGGTCGGCGCGAACCCTTTCCCGGCCTCGAAAACTCCTGCCTTCAGCCACCCGGCGATCATTCCCTTCGCAGGGAAACCGCCGAGCATTCCAAGCAGGTACTCGTGGCTGATCTTGTCGAATGCGCCTGCCAGGTCCGCGTCAAGAATCCACACCCGCCGGGATTTCCCGCGCAGGGTATTGAAAAGCGACTCTATCGCGTCATGGCAGCCGCGGCCCGGCCGGAACCCGTAAGACCTGGGCTCGAACCGGGCCTCCCACTCGGGCTCCAGCGCATTACGTACCCGCGCCTGATGGCACCGATCCGAAAGAACCGGAATCCCGAGCGGCCGCATTTTTGCCTTATCACTGGCTTTCGGTATATACACCCGCCGGACCGGGGAAGGCCGGTGCGAGCCGATGCTGGCATGCACGCGCACCGCCATCTCGGCCCGGGCCTGGCTGGTCAGCGCGACCAGCCCGTCGATTCCCGCAGTCCTGCGGCCCGCGTTGCGCTGCGTCGCCTGCCGCACGCTGACCAGCGTGTTGCTCCAGCTCCGCAACATCAGCTTCTGCAAGTTCCTGGCCAGCGGCCAGTCACCCTCCTGAACCGCCTTGAAGATCCGCCCGCGCAGCCGCCGTACCCGCTCCTCATGGCCCCGCCAGTCCGCATGCTCCCAGGCGTCACCATCGAACAAGGGCAGGCCCTCAGGTCCGTTCACCGAAGTGTCCAACGTGCCCGTCAGTTCCGGCATTTACGCTCGCTTCGCCTCAAAGGCTCACCTGACTGCGTCAGCTCCCTTACGGGACCCGGGCACCAGGCCCGGTATCCAGCCAGTTATACGAGCGCCATCCGGAGGAGACCCGGACACCACAGCGCCGCTTTCCTGCTGCCTTTCGGCCGCCGGCCTTCGCTTCTCAGTCACCCTGTCCCGCCAGGGACTTCCGCCCCCCTCACGGTCGGCCTACCGCCCCGCCTGCGCATACCCGCGCCTGCCCGGCGGACCCTGACGAGGTTTCCACGTTCCGCACGCATGAGACCCGGACCGGGCCGGGCGCCCTCTCTACCCCGGGGACAACGGTGCCTACCGGCCACGAAATATGCGCGGCCGCCGCCTGCCGCCTCTCAACGGCCGGTCCCTGCCACCCCGGAAAACACCCAGCCCGGGATGCTTACGTGACGAGGCATCAGCAAGGGTTCCCTGATAGTCGCCCCTCCGGTCCTTCCCCTCACCCGTAACCGCCATGGCTGGGACGGCGGCCCTCCGGCTTTCCCGTGAGCTCCGCACCCAGCCAGCCAGGAGCCGGCCACGCACGTCACGGCGGGGACAGGTCAGACACAACCCGTAGCTACGTCCCTGGCATCAGCCAGACCTCCTCAACGCGCTCACTCACAACGTGCGACCTCGTGTCGCAATATGGCTCATAACCCAGCGACGACCGGAAGGTCGGTGACAGCAGAGGTGACAGCAACGACACCGCAACGACTCGCCTGGGCTCACCGACACTGCCGCCCATAGCGAGGTCTTGACTTCTCCCCAGGTAGCTGCCCTGAACTGATAAGGATGAGGTCGGTGGTTCAAGTCCACCTAGGCCCACCCGAGAAGATCCTGCCATCGGTCGCTGGCTGTCCCTGGATCCGCTCCCTCGCGAGCAGGTCCACCGGGTCCGCAGGGAGCTGTCTGGGCAAGACCGTAAGACAGCCGAGCGTTAACGACCGGGTGCTCCGACTTCATCCCGCGCGGCCCACAGTGTAGCGTGTGCGCTATGTCCGTCATCGGGAATCGCGGATGAACAAGCCGCGCCTCTTCCTCGGGTCGTCGGGCGAGCAGGCCAAACTGCTCCAGGCGGTCACGCGCGGGCTGGAGGACGTCGCCGATGTCGAGCCCTGGATGACCACGTTCAACCCGGGGCGGTCCACCCTCGACCGGCTCGTCGAACTCTCCCAGGAGGTCGATTTCGCCGCGTTCGTGTTCGCCCAGGACGACTGGACCACGACGGATGCGTCCCAGTCCGGCCAGGCGTCGCCGCGCGACAACGTAGTGTTCGAGGCCGGGCTGTTCGGCGGCGCGCTCGGCATCCGGCGCACGTTCATCATCCACGCGAACGGTTCGAAGCTGCCGAGCGACCTGCTCGGGCTGACCTCCGTCCGCTACGACCCGGCTACCAGCCCGGCGGAGGTTCGCGCGATCAACCAGAAGCTGCGCAAGGCGATCGAGACCGAGGGTCGCCGCGGCCCGGTCGAGGGGCTGTGGTGGCAGCTCTCGCTTACCATGCGGACAGAGGCCGAACCGTCGGCGGTGGGCCTCCTGCGCATCTCGCGGGACCGCGACGGTGGCCTGAACGTGACCGGCCGGGCCTGGCAGGAGGACGGCACCCTGTCGGCCCGCTACTGGAGCGAGGCTGCGAAGGAGCGCAGGGATCCGGCCAGCATCTTCTACTTCTGGAAGGGCGAGCGCCCTCGGCACCCGGATGCCCCGCAGCTCGAGGGCACCGGCGAGATCAGGGTGGAGACCGCCGACCGCGCCACCGGGTACTGGACGACACGGTCGGATCGCGACCCTGGGCTGAATGCCCGAACATCTGGCGTCTACCTTCGGGCCGACCCCTCAGACCTCCAGGTGCTGGACGGCGGGAGTGAGGAGGAGCGGGCCCAGCTCATCGCGCAGCGCCTCCGGGAGTGGAAGTCGGCCGCGAACGCATTCTGAGCACCGACCCGGGTGCGTGGCCTCGACGGGCAGATCCGTGGTCCGAGCTGATCGCCACGATTGCAAGCGGGCGCTCCGACTACTGCCAAACTGCTGCCATGGCTGTAGCCAGCTATCGACGGAAGACGACAGGCCTGGAACATCGGCCCAGCACGTGACCAGCACTGGATCGTTCTGGACGATCTGCCTATTACTACGGATCAGATCGTCGGCAGCCCGAGGAGCTTAGCTTCAAACCACACATCATTCCGCTCCCGTGCCATCGGGCCACGACTTGTGGAACCTCTCGAGCCTCTCCAAGTCGGCTTGAGCAGCCCGCGCAAAGTCGTCACGTTGGACCGCGGGCGCGCGCGTCGACTGTCGCGGCCTGGTCCTCGCGTGCCGAGCGGGTCATCTCGAACGAAGTCAGCGACCGCTGATGATCATTTACCCAAGGGTGTTCGTCGCGGGCTGACAGTCGGCCTCAGGTCGATCTGAACGTGCTGCTTCATGGTGAAGCCCACCCGCCCGATAAGAACCGTGGCAAGCATTTGTGTCCGATCCGGCGGCTCAGGACAGTAGTTCAGGCCAACAGGCCGCCGAATAGTCCTTAGCAAATACTAAATATCAAGCGCGGCCCTGCGGCGCCGCTGGCCCGGCGTCAGCGCCGGGCTCTGCCGTTGGGACGGTCCGCCCGGCGCACGCCGGGCCACATGCGCAAAGGCGGCGCAGATCAACGCAGCTTATACGCCTGCGCAGACCTCCGGGCAGCGCACAGCCGTCTTCCTCATGGCCCGGCAGCGAATGCCCGGTCGTCCGGGCGCCTACGCAGCGTCGTCGCCTGGGTCGATGCTGTGCTCACGCAAAACGGCCCGCAGCCTGTCCAGCTCGGCGTTCACCCGGCTGAGTTCCCCGGCCAGCGGCGGGCGGCCAGCAGCGGCCTCGGTCCACTCCTTCTCCCTGGCGGTCCGGGCGCCGAGCAGTTGCCTCTCCTTGTCGCGCAGCGCGGCGGCGGCCTCGAAATCCTGCCGGTCGACCGCAGCTTCCTTCTCCCGGCGCACCTGCGCGATCTCCTGGGCAAGGTCGTCCAGGTCGGGTCGCAGGCCCACCCAGCGTTCGATCGCGGCCAGGCGGCGGTCCAGCTCGTCGATCCGTGCGAGACCATCATCGAGCAGCCGGGCGCGCGCCCGCTTCCCACGCCGGGAACCCGCACCGATCACCTCCGTGCCCTGGTATCCGTGCAGCAGCTGGATCACCTGCTGGCGGACCCGGTTCAGGTCGGCGCCCAGCTTCACCAGCACCTGCGCGGCAACGCCGTCGCCCTCGCGGATCAGGCCGAGCAGGATGTGCTCGGTGTCGATGTAGTTGTGGCCGAGAGCACGGGCTTCCCGATCCGCCAGTTCCAGTACCTTCTTGGCCCGCTGCGTGAACGGGACGTGCCCGGAGGGCGCCTGCGTTCCCTGGCCGATGATCATCTCGACCTGCTGCCGCACGGCGTCCAGGCTGATGCCCATCGACTCGAGCGCCTTGGCCGCTACACCTTCGCCCTCGTGCATGATGCCGAGCAGGAGGTGCTCGGTGCCGATGTAGTTGTGATTGAGCATCCTGGCTTCTTCTTGCGCCAGGACAACAACCCGGCGTGCCCGGTCGCTAAACCGCTCGAACATGCTCTACGCCGCCCTTCTCACCCTTATCGGCAAAGCCGATGGAAATACGATACATCGCGTTGACAGGAATCAGCGGAGCTACCCGGCCTGACACTGGCCACCTAGTCCACGACGACGCAGGCAAGGGGAAGGTGCAGAGCTGTGGCAAGGCCCGGGTCCGGGGATGGCACGCGCTCAGTGTCCGGGGGTGCCCCTCCACCGTCAAGGGCGCTTCGCGTTTCCTCCGGATGGCCTACGGCCACCCTTGACCGCGGGAGCCTCTGCATCCCCTCCGGTCAGCAACCAAGGGCCAGGCAGAGCCTGCCCGGACTGGACACAGGCCATCCTCTGCAAGGTGCAGCAGTCATCCTCTGAGGATCGATGCCGTGCCCGCTGCGTGCCCGATCGGACAGTAGAACGGGGTCCTCCGCGGTCACTCACGGAGACAAGGCCACACTGCTTGACCTGCATCGATGCTAATCAGCGTCCTCAGACCCGAAGCCTTCCAAGCTGGTTATTCAGGTTCGATTCCTGTCGCTCGCTGTCAGCTTCTTTCCGCCGTCCTCGCGAGCTGCAACAGCACACCAGCGGCGGACCGTTCGCTCCGGAAGCGCTTCATTTCCTGGAAACCGAATGCCGCATGAAGAAGAAGAGAGGCGACGTTATCCGCCCTGGTCACATAGAACATTTTGTCGGTGCGGGCGAAGGCCCAGCACAGGCGGGCCTGCGACAACTGAGTGGCGATGCCCCAGCGTCGCCACGCGGATCTACCAGACGCCGCTGAGGTAGCAATCAGCCGGAGTTCCCGGGCCCGCCTCATCCGCTGCCAGCTCGACGACCCTGCCATAGGCGACTACCTGGCCGCTGGCCTTGGCGACGAACATGTGGCGCAGATCATCGGTAATGTCCGAGGCGAACTGCTCGCCAAGGTCACCAGGCTTCACCCGGAGGACACGCACGGCCAACTCGACAGCAGATGAGGCGTCTGCGGACCAGGCAGCATGCCGCGACCCAGGTGTCGTTCACGGGACGGGGGCGGCCTCGCTGCTCCGCGCGCCGGACGAGGGCGTCGACGTCCTCTGGCCGGTCCGCGGTAATGATGACCGAGCTGCGGATGCCGCCGTGCCCAGACTCCGGCGTGGCGTGGCGTGGCGTGGCGTGCGCGTCGGTGCCGAGGTGGTCGATGCCGAACAGCGCGAGGAGGGCACTGCGCAGCTCGAAGACGGTGAAGGCATCGCTGTCGAACACGTGTGGCCAGCCAGGCCGATGGTAGAACTCACGCTCACGCGCGAAGTCACGCACGCCAAGGGTGATGATGTTCGCGAGTGGCAGCTGTTGATCCATGGGCCGTCACCCCTCTATCGCACGTAGAGTTGCCATCCTGTCCCGGACGGTCTCGGTGTCATCATGTCCCCGCGTCCGCGCAGGGGGTCGAGCGTGCCGTTGAGCAGCGCACCACCCAGAGCCAGCCATGCGTCCCGTAGTACGTCGGCACCGCGCGACGGGCGACTCGGCAGGCACACTCCGCGACCATGGGTTAGTCTGTGCTTTCTTCGTTCTCCTGGAAGATCAGCCCGCAGACCTCGAGGTACAGCTGCTCGGGGTAGGGGAGGCGATCGACGTTGCGCAGCGCCTGATTCTGGCCCGCTGATTCGACGATGAATTCGCCATAGCCGAGCAGTCGGCCCATCGCGGACCGCCGGAAGCTCATGTCCGTCACCTTCGCGAGCGGCATCATCTTCACCTTGTGGGTAAGAAAACCCTCAGACAGCAGCAGCCGCTGAGACGTGATGACGAAATAATTCTCCGACCATTCGAAGACCTTCCACAACAGTCGCAGCAGCAGGAACGCCCACAAGATCCAGATCACGAGGATGACCATGTTGTTGCCGTGCGCGATCGAGCTGCTCACCCAGCCGGCGATGGCAAGCCCGATCAGAATCTCAAAAACCGGCCGGATCAGCACGGCGGGATGCTGGTGAACGCTGACCACCTGGCGCTCGTGGGGCAGAAGGTACTTATTGACACTGGCCGGAACCGTATCAGTGTTCGGAGCCAGCCTCATCCCAGTACCGCGCCTTAAATCGTAGCGAAGACGGGCAGGCAAGCGCCCCTTTGACCTCTGAACACCGGCCTGCATTCGAACGGGGCAACCGACGCCAAGGCGCAGGCCACCGGCCCGTCAGCTGCCCACGAAAAATCGTTCCTAACATCTGGATGTTGACGATCACGTAATTCCCGGCTGAGGGCCGGTGACGATCACGTATCGCGCCCTCACCGTCCCACCCAGCACCCGCGGCACCGTCCCCAGCCCGGCGATCAGCTGCCACCAGCCCGCGAACAGGTCCGACGCGGACCAGGTCGGGATTAGCAGCGCGGCCAGCCACCGCGAGTATGCGTACACCATGGTCAGCACCGGCAACTGCGTGGGCTTACGCACCTGCCCGCAGCCCACTGGGACGATGACCGGCGGGAACCACAGGTCGCACTGAGCCACCTCGCCCGGCTCATACGCCGTCCGGCTGGCCGGGTCCGGCGGCAGGTAGGCCGGCCGCAGCTCCGCGACCCGGTCCCGCAGCACCCGGATCGACCGCTGCCACCCGATCCGCTCGGCGATCACTGCGGCCGGCATGGTCGGATACGCCCTCAGCAACTCCCGGATCCGCGGCTCGGCCGCATCCACGATCGACCCGGCCGGTTTGCGAGCAGTAATCGCTGTAGGTAGGAAGCCCCGCCGCAGGGCAGTCGACCTCATGATCGCCGCAACGGCGATCGTGGCTGAACTGCCGCTGTACACGACGAACCCGACGAGTTCGCGGGCCTTAGTCATCTCGTTTCGGTAGTTCCGGCAACCAGGCCCGAAGTCCCGAACGAGCGCCAGGCTGCCCGGTAAGAACGACGTCAAGCACGTGCCGCCTAGCCCGGCGCCGCAGGGCAGGAACTTAGCGCAATGTGCTGCCGGATAATCCTTAGTAAATATCAGGCGGCACCGCTGGCCCGGCGCCAGCGCCAGGCCTCCGGCCTTAGGCCCAGCCTGGCGCACGGCGGGCCGTAGCCGCTGATCCCACTGATCTGCCAGGCTCATAGGCCACGCAGATCGGTGCGGTACGCAGCCGTCTTCCCAGCGCCCGGTTGTCCCGCGCCCGGTCGTCGGGTCCAAGCCGCCCAGCGGGCATCGATTGGCGACGGCTTTCGCCAGCATGGCCCGGCACCGTTCGCAAGGGACCGGCGCCTATCGGGGCGTCAGGTCAGGCGTGAACCTGTTGCGCCGCAAGCCCAAGGTCACCCCCTGGGGGGTGATGCCGGGAACCTCATCGTGCGGCACGCTGGAAGTGTGCGGGCGCTTCAGGGTGGGAGGCAAGATGGCACGATCAGGGCAGGGTGTCCGGGAACCGCCGCAGGCCGTCGTTGCGGAGGGTAGCGGCAGCCTGGCGCCGCGGCCGACGTCTTCGGGTCTTGACACCAAGATGACATGGGGGTTGGTCGGGCTGGGGCTGGTGGGTCATATGCTGCGCAGCCCCCGCTTCTATCAGACGGTGGCCGTGGCCGCGATCGCAGTAGGGTCGCTGCGGCAGGTCGGCCAGCAGAACCGGGCCAGCATGACGGCCCGGTTGGCGGCCTGGGACCATCGGCAGATGCAGCGCCTGGAGCGCCAGGCTCAGCGCCAGGCCCGCGCGGTCAAGGGCTCCGCGCAGATGGCACGGTCGGGGCCGCCGAGGGGCCTGGCCGGGACGAGTCACGAGACCTGACAATCATTGGCCTGACGGCGACCAGGGGCCGAGCGAGGCATTCACTGTCGGCGCGCTCATAGCCAGCTAGGCGGTTACCAGGTAGAGGGAGGCAGCGATGCTCAAGCTGTTGTACAAGCCGGTGGCCATCGTGGCCGGGATCGTTGGCGGCTTGCTCAGCGGGCTGATCTTCAAAAGGGTCTGGAAGATCGTCGGCCGTGGATCTGACGCGCCTGCGCCGATGGATTCGGAGCGCGGCTGGGGGGAGATCCTGCTGGCCGCAGGTCTGCATGGCGCGATATACGCGCTGGTCAAAACGGCTGTCGACCGCGGCGCCGCCGAGTGGACGCGCAAGGCAACCGGAATCTGGCCAGGTGGTACCCTCCAGCAACCTGACAAGTCGCCTGACCACAGCCAGGCTAAAGCCGCCGTCGATGCGGCCAAGTGACCGCGCCGGAACCGGTCATCGACAGCGCGGCCATCAGCGCCCGGTGACAGGCTCCATGACCACCGGGTCCGGGATGACCCCGGAAGCTGCAATGGCCCCCACCAGACTGCCGCCGGATTGTGATACGCCTCCGGTACGGCATCAAGGGCCGATCTGAGCGCAGGACAACGAGCACTCATCAAAGTGCCTGGTCAACGTACACGCGAATCAGCCCTTCACACCTCCGGTGAATGGGTCGGTAGCCGTCAATCCGATGGGGGAGGCGGCAGACCACGACCGCAGGCACCCGTTTTCTGGGGGCCAGGCCCGGGGCCAGTGGCAAGACCGGCACCCGGCAAGCCGATACCGGAAGATCAGGGGCTGATGGCCGTTATGCGGGTGGAAATGGAGGCGGCCTCCCCCAACCCGGCGTAGGAGTATCTGTGACCCCGGGACCTAAGCCCGTCTGCGGTCGCAGGGGGACCGCCTCGGTAGAGGGTGCATGGCTCATGTAACGCGAAGACGACCTTGACAGAACCCGTCCATCCCGGGTTTGGCAGCGGTCGGGTTTGGGGGAGGAACGGGCGAGTCCATCCTGATGGTGCCCAAGCTGGAAAAGGCGCGGCGGCGTGCCCGGGCAGCTCGGTGATGATGGCGGGACCAGGGCGCCGAGGTGTTCGCCACCGGACCGTGGACGACACGTCGGCCCAGGCCTTCGACATGTCATTCGCGGGCGGCGCGGGACGACCACTATCCGGAATTGCGGCTCTCCATCTAAGCGACCTGCGGGTGGGAGGTAACCGATATTGGCGCTGGTCACGGCTCCAAAGTGCCCGTTCGCCCGGTTGTTTGTGGCGTGGTCCTGACCTGCACTACTCCGGTTAAATGGAGACCCCAATCCGGGATGTGCGGAATGATCTGTAGCTCGGCTGCTGATGCGCTGGAAGCCCGGGTCACCCGTTACGAATGATCTGGGTGCGGCGGGTCAACGGTAGCGTCGTGGTTACTAATGGCTGGCGATAGCCATCTGGCGGGTGGTCCGCAATGCCGTAGCGGCGATGGGTCATCGGCCCGGGTGGCTGCCGGGCTGGCAGTCCCCTGCATCGGTAGCACGACCGACCCATCTGGCGGGTACAGGAGGTATGACGATGGCAGTTGACACGTTCGTGGCGTATGTCGGGGTGTATGACAACGCCGCCGGCGCGGACATCGATTATGAGGCGGTCAAGGAGCTGCATACCAAGGCGGGCTTGATCGACGCCTATGACGCCGCGGTCATCGAGCGCCGGGCCGATGGGAAGGTCAAGATCACGAAGAAACATGAGACGCCGACCCGGGTCGGCGGCGTGCTCGGCGGCGGGGCGGGGCTGGCCACCGGCTTGGTAGTGGCCCTGTTCCCGTTCGCCGCCGTCGGCGGGGGCCTACTCGCGGTCGCCGCCGGGGGCGGCGCGGTGCTGGGCGCGGTGGCCGGCCACGCGGCGGCCGGGATGAGCCGCAAGGATCTGAAGGAGCTCGGCGAGCACCTGGACGTCGGCCAGGCGGGCCTGGTGGTGGTCGCGGTGTTGGATAGGGGGGCGGAGATCGAGCGGGCGATGAAGCAGGCACGGAAGATAGAGGCCAGGCAGTTGAAGGCCGACACCGCGGCGATCGAAGCCGACGCGAAGTCCGCTCAGGTGTGATGTCGCAGGACGGCAAGCGTGGCCGCCATCGGGCACGTCGCTGCATCGAGCTGTAATGGTCCGTAAAGCCGCGCCCTGTGGCTAGGACGTGCACGAAGGTCCGGAAAGCAGCAGGCTAGAGCATGCGTCAGCTAACGGATTTGCCAACCAGTCGGGACGGGGGAGACGACGTGAGACACGGGCGACGTTCACCGGCCCCTTCGCCCTGGTCAGCGAGACGCGGTGGGACGCCGGAGACGGGGGAGACGCGCGTCGGCCGGGTAGCCCCGGTGCATTGCTGCACCGAGGCCCCCTCAGGACCGCGCGTGCACGTTTTCCGCGCACGCGGCCCAAGCAAGCCGCTGGGGCGGTTCAGGTCTTCTGCTGCACTACGGTGTTTCCCGTCGGCCGGAGCGGGTGTCCGCTCCGGTGGCAGGTGGCGTGTATGAGGTGTGTTCGCTGGTTGCGTGCGGCGCTGGGCGTGTCGTGGTGGATTAGGTAATCCGCCGTGATCGCTCTCCTGATGACTTGCAGGAACCAGCGTTCCCAGCCCTGGGGGGACTGGGGTGGCTGGTCCGGGGTCAGCAGGTTTTCCCCGCATCGGCTGCACCGGCCGTCCTGCCTGGACAGCAGGCGCACAGTGTAGGAGTCCAGCGGGGGTTTGACCTTCTGGCGACGTTGCGCCCAGTACCCGGCCAGAGCGGGATCATCGGGGGACGACCCGGCTTTGACCAGGGTGTGCCGCACGATTTCGGTCCAGGCCGGTTTCGGCAGGTAGGCGCCGGTGTCCCGGTCGCCGAATACCCACCGGTCGTTCCTGAACTTGTCGAACTTCCCGAAGTACTGGTCGACGATCCAGCGCCTGGGCTTATTCCGGTGGCTCCAGCACGCCCACTTATAGGTGAGTTTCCACAGGTAACCGGTCAGCGCGTGGAACACGCTGGATGATACCGCCGTCCGGTAGTAAGCGACCCAGCCCCGGATGACCGGGGAGATCGCCGCCAGTACCGCTGCGACGTTGGACCCGCGCAGTGCACGGAACTCCTTGGAAAGCCTGTCCCGGAACCTCTTGATGGCCTTGGCGCCCGGTTTGATGAGCAGCTTGCCGTTAGGGTAGCGGCGAAGATTGAACCCGAGGAAATCGAACCCCTCCGAAAGGGGAACGATCCGGGTTTTGGCGTCGTTGAACGCCAGCCCTCTCGGCTCCAGCCACCCGGCCAGCTGCGCCTTGACCTGCTCGGCCTGCTGCCTGGAGTGGCAGCACACGACCAGGTCATCGGCATATCTGGTAAGCACCGGGCAGCCCGGCCTTACCGTCCCGGCGTAATTCCCGGTGTGGTACCGGACGCCTGCGGCCTCCTCCAGCCCGTGCAATGCGATATTCAACAGCAAAGGCGAAATAATACCGCCCTGAGGAGTTCCCTCCCCGGTCGGCGCGAACCCTTTCCCGGCCTCGAAAACTCCTGCCTTCAGCCACCCGGCGATCATTCCCTTCGCAGGGAAACCGCCGAGCATTCCAAGCAGGTACTCGTGGCTGATCTTGTCGAATGCGCCTGCCAGGTCCGCGTCAAGAATCCACACCCGCCGGGATTTCCCGCGCAGGGTATTGAAAAGCGACTCTATCGCGTCATGGCAGCCGCGGCCCGGCCGGAACCCGTAAGACCTGGGCTCGAACCGGGCCTCCCACTCGGGCTCCAGCGCATTACGTACCCGCGCCTGATGGCACCGATCCGAAAGAACCGGAATCCCGAGCGGCCGCATTTTTGCCTTATCACTGGCTTTCGGTATATACACCCGCCGGACCGGGGAAGGCCGGTGCGAGCCGATGCTGGCATGCACGCGCACCGCCATCTCGGCCCGGGCCTGGCTGGTCAGCGCGACCAGCCCGTCGATTCCCGCAGTCCTGCGGCCCGCGTTGCGCTGCGTCGCCTGCCGCACGCTGACCAGCGTGTTGCTCCAGCTCCGCAACATCAGCTTCTGCAAGTTCCTGGCCAGCGGCCAGTCACCCTCCTGAACCGCCTTGAAGATCCGCCCGCGCAGCCGCCGTACCCGCTCCTCATGGCCCCGCCAGTCCGCATGCTCCCAGGCGTCACCATCGAACAAGGGCAGGCCCTCAGGTCCGTTCACCGAAGTGTCCAACGTGCCCGTCAGTTCCGGCATTTACGCTCGCTTCGCCTCAAAGGCTCACCTGACTGCGTCAGCTCCCTTACGGGACCCGGGCACCAGGCCCGGTATCCAGCCAGTTATACGAGCGCCATCCGGAGGAGACCCGGACACCACAGCGCCGCTTTCCTGCTGCCTTTCGGCCGCCGGCCTTCGCTTCTCAGTCACCCTGTCCCGCCAGGGACTTCCGCCCCCCTCACGGTCGGCCTACCGCCCCGCCTGCGCATACCCGCGCCTGCCCGGCGGACCCTGACGAGGTTTCCACGTTCCGCACGCATGAGACCCGGACCGGGCCGGGCGCCCTCTCTACCCCGGGGACAACGGTGCCTACCGGCCACGAAATATGCGCGGCCGCCGCCTGCCGCCTCTCAACGGCCGGTCCCTGCCACCCCGGAAAACACCCAGCCCGGGATGCTTACGTGACGAGGCATCAGCAAGGGTTCCCTGATAGTCGCCCCTCCGGTCCTTCCCCTCACCCGTAACCGCCATGGCTGGGACGGCGGCCCTCCGGCTTTCCCGTGAGCTCCGCACCCAGCCAGCCAGGAGCCGGCCACGCACGTCACGGCGGGGACAGGTCAGACACAACCCGTAGCTACGTCCCTGGCATCAGCCAGACCTCCTCAACGCGCTCACTCACAACGTGCGACCTCGTGTCGCAATATAGCTCATAACCCAGAGGTCGAGGGTTCAAATCAAATTCCCTCCCCCGCTACCAAGGCCAGAAGGCCCTTTCTCGAACAGAGAAAGGGCCTTCCGCATGTGGTCTGCTAACGGATATGTAAATATGGGTCTCACGCGGGTCGCCGGCCAGAGCCTGAAAGGCCTTATAGCACACTGTAGCAACAGGTGCTACGGTACCTCCATGAGCAGCCAGCCCGAGATCACCCAGCGGGACTTGAGGATGCGGTCCAAGGAGATCATGGACGCGGTCGAGCGAGGGCAGGCCTTCACGGTGACCCGTGACGGGCACCGCATCGGCGAACTGGTGCCGCTGCGTCAGCGCCGCCGTTTCGTGTCCCGGGCCGAGTTCGCCGCGATGTCGCGCAGTGCGCCAGTGATCGACGCGGACGCCTTCCGGGCGGACCAGGACACCGCTGCCGACCAGGGCGGAAGCGCATATGAGCGCTGAGCCGGCGCGTCGTGGCCTGCTGGACACCAACATCATGATCCTGCGGAGCCGGATCGCTCTAGAGGAGCTTCCCGATGAAGTGGCGATCAGCGCCGTCACGCTGGCCGAGCTCTCCGCCGGACCGCACGAGGTCCGCCCCGACACCGAACAGGACGCCTACTTCGTGGCTGCCGAGCGGGCTCGTCGGCTAGACGTGCTGCAGCGGGCTGAGCACGAGTTCGACCCGATCCCCTTCGATGCGGACGCTGCCAGGGCCTACGGCCGTGTGACCGCAGCCGTGATCGCCGCAGGCAGGAGGCCCCGCCGCCGGGCGGTGGATCTCATGATCGCCGCGACCGCGATTGCCGCTGAACTGCCGTTGTATACGACAAATCCCGGCGATTTCGCAGGCCTGGATCACCTTGTCGCGGTGATCCCAGTAACCAGGCCGGAAGTTCCGAATGAACGCCAACGTGGTCGGCAAGAGCGGCACAAGGATCTAGCGACGGATCTTGCACCTAGGGCATGAACTCAGCCAGCGTGCTGCCGAGTTGCCCTTTCATAATCAATCATGGCGGCGGCGCTGGCCCGGCGTCAGCGCCGCTCTGCCTTGGAAGGCCCGCGGCGCATGCCGGGCCGCACCACGTTCCGCAGCCCAGATCAACGCAACTCAAAAGTCACGGGAGCGTGGTTCACGCAGTCGTCTTCCTCGCTCCCGATTGTCCAGCTCGCGGCCACCGCCTCAAGGGTGCTCCCTGCGGTCGCATCCCTCCGCTCCGCTGCGGTCAGACCCTTGACCCGGCGTCCACTCACCAGGATTTAGCGCCGGTGAGGAAGACGGAGGAGACCATGACGCCGTCGACACGACCGCCTGGCCGCAGTACTACACCGATGACTGCTTGCGAACGCGGAAGCGAAGGATGGTGACGGCGCCCGACCGCGTGCTGTCGAGCGGTTCCAGGTCTACCCTCGCGAGACCGGGGGACGAGAACCGGACGCCGTCGCCGAGCAGCACCGGCAGGACGTATACCAGGATCTCGTCGACGAGTCCCCGCTGCAGGCACTGGCCGGCCACGTCAGCACCGAGGATTTCGAGGTTCTTGCCTCCCGCAGCGTCCAGTGCCGTGGCGACCGCTTCCCCAATGTCACCGGTGAGGTACGTGACATCCGGGTCCGGCGGCTCCGGCGGCCGATGGGTGAGGACGAACGTGGGTCCGGAGAAGGGGTAGCCTTCGCCGCTCGATACTGACCCCCGCTCCTTGTCGGCGTCCATCCTGCTACCTACCTCATCGGTCCGCCGGCCGACGAGCATGGCGCCGGTGGCCGCCGCGATCTCCGGGAACTCGTCTGGCGCCACGAAGTCAAAGATCCAGTCCATCGCGTCACCGGGGCCGGCGATAAAGCCGTCAAGCGACATCGACCTGTTCACGACCACCTTGCCGCTCATCTCACGACCTCCCAGCTTTCCCGGCAGTTCGCGCGAACTCGAGGGTCCGGCGCAGCGATTCTCCCACGACGGGCCGGGGGATGCGGACGAACTCGGGGCGGCGGAGTGAGCCGGTCTCGCCTGCAGATGGTGCGGCTAGGCCACCTCGGGGTCGATGCCGAGTGCGCTGAAGCGTGCTGCGAGATCGTCGACCCATTGCGGTGGCGTGCGGTGGTCGTTCAGCGGGATGCCGGCTTCGCTGTGCCACAGTGCGTCGTAGAGGGCCTGGCGCAGATTCCAGGCCATGACCCGTTCGGCCGACAGCTGCCGTCCGGTGGCCTGCTGGTAGTGGCGCATGACCGCGGTCAGCAGCTCCAGGCCGGGACCCATCCCGGGACCGGGGAGGGTACGCAGCTCGTACTCGGGCTCGGCAGCTCCGGCGGTCGCGAAGTCCATCACCAGCCGGAGCTCGTCACGGTCCCACACCTGGTTGTTGCCGTGAAAGTCACCGTGCACGAGCACGGCCGGGCCCGGCGAGGCGAGGACGGCGTCGGCCCAGTCGCACCACCGGATGACGGTGCGGCGCTGATCGGGCCGGATCCACGTCCCGAACCGGTCCCGCAGGGTCGCGGTCGTGGCGGGCGGCAGCACCGGGCCGGTGAGCGTGCCGACGGCGGCCTCGACGCGCTGACGGGTGGCCGGGTGGTGCAGGGCGGCCAGGAACCGCACGAGCTGCCTGGCCGTGCGGTCCGGGTCGATCGAGCCGGCGACGTCGAACAGGGATGCCCCCGGCACGCGCCTAGTGATCAGGAGCAGGGGGGCAGTGCTGCTGGCGACGACCTCGGGCAGGAACGGGACCGCGGGTCCGCGCGCGAGCGCGGCCAGGACGGCGATCTCATGCGCCAGCTGGAGTGCGGCCGGACGCGACCAGGCGAACTTCACGAAGAACTGGTCACCGAGGGGCTCGCTGCCCGAGTGCCACTGCGGGTCCTGTTTGCCGGCCAGGCCCGGGACCGTGAGCGGATACCCGCTCAGCTCTGGCGCCACGACCCGCAGGGCCTCGCCGAGCGCCACGGGCGAGCACTCTGCCAGCCACGTTATCTCTGGGGTCTCGGTCACGTCCTGACGGTAGAGCACCCGCCAGCGGGCGCCAAGCGACTTTGCATGCCGCCTGGCGTAGATGCTCCATCGCTTACCGGCGGGCGAGGCCGGCAGTGCTCGCCTGCCCCGCCGGTCCGGTTGTCTCCGGCGGGCACCGGTCACGGTCCCGCTGTCCCGGCGTAGTCCAAGGTCACGGTGTCTGGGGTGCTTGCTGATGCGCCGCCCATCCGGTCAGTTGCCGGGCGTTGACCGCGTAGCGGATCGCGGTGTGCTCGCTGATGCCGAAGACTTCGGCCAGGTGCAGCGGGCCGAACCCGGTGGCGATGGCCTCGGCGAGCTGGCAGTCGATCCGCAGCCGGTCCAGGGTGGCGGGCAGGCCGCGCAGGCTGGTGAGGTAGGCGGTGCTCACTGGCCCGTGGTGCAGGGCGCTTTCCTTGCTGACCAGCAGGTGCGGGTTGGTGTGCGGCCAGCGGCGCTGCCGGTACTCGAGCCACTCGCGCAGGATCTTGCAGGTCAGCTCGCCCATCGGCCGGCCGGTGCCGGCCAGGTGGAGCCGCCGGCCGCCGAGGTCGGCATCGTCAAGTTGCAGTGCCCGGATCGCGCCTGGTCTGGCTGCGTGCACGACGGCCAGAACCAGGCAGACCCGTGCCTGCGGGGTGGCCGCCGCGGCCAGGGCCGACCGACCCTGACGGTCACGTCGTGCATTTCGGTTCTCGGCTCCGGGCCGGACCAGCAGCACAAGCCTGATCGACGGGCGTGCCAGATATGTGCCACCCACCAGGAGCCGCCACGGTCAGTAGCGGTCCCTCGCGAGTGAAACGCCCTGTCCACCAGCACATACGTGGCGCTGCTCAAGCCTGGGTGACGTCGTGTTCCGCCCATCGACGACACCGTCTCAGGTGAGGAGGAGCGCGAGATGAGCACGATCGCAGATACCAGTGAGCCCGCCAGCGAACTGGAACGCCTGATCGCCGACCTGTCGGCGTCGGGGCTGCTGGTCTTCGTCTTCGGCGTCGGCTGGTGCACGGCGCACCTCACCGGGGTGACAACGCCGCTGTTCCGCGGACCGGCCGACCGGCGCTGGTGGCACGTCGAACTCGGCGACGACACAGCGAGCTGGACAATGTCCGTGCGGGTCGATGAGATCACCGGGGTCCGTTTCGTGCGCGGGCCCTACCCGTTCCCCTCGTTCCCCGGTCGGGAGGTCCTGACCGTGCAGTTCCTCGGGCCAGGCGCGGAGACGGCGCTCCACTGCTACGTGCACGACCTGTATGACGGTCAGCGGATGCGCCCGGAGAAGCTGGAGGCCTGGCGGGCGCTGCGCGAGCGCTACGGCAACCGCGACGAGTCCAGGGTCGATCGGGGCACCCTCCTGACCCCGGCTGCCTGAGCGCCGTCAGTCACCGGCCCACACGGGCGAGGAGCAGCAACGCCGGTGCACTCGATCGGACAGACGCCGATCGTCTCAGACGGCTTCGACGCCGACCGAGCCTGTCTCTTAATTCGCGGGTTGCGGCAGGCCGGCCATGCTCGTGGAAGTGTGGGTGTCCTTCCCCTGGGCGAGGCGGTCGGGGGCCTGCGCACCTTCGGCTACTCCTAGGCCGAGATCGGCTCACGCCTCGGTATCACCCGCCAGGCAACCCAGCTACGATGGGTAACGTCATCTTGACCCATCGCGGGCGCTGGATCTCGGGGACGCCCTGGCACGACGGTGTCCGCCTCGGGAAAGCTGTGTAGGTGACGTATGCCGACGCGGTGATAGTTAGGCTGGGCGCGGTTGGGCGAGCGGACGGGATCATCTCAGTGCAGCGCCTGTCCGGCGGGGTGATCGCGGATGTCTGGCTAATCAGCTACGCCGACGGCAGCCGCATCGTCGGCAAGACCCTCATCGATGCGCCCGGTGATCTGTTCGCCATCGAGGCCGAGGGCCTGGCCGCGCTGCGCGCTACCAAGCAGCTGGGTACCCCGCAGGTCCTGGGCGTCACCCAGCATCTGATGCTGCTTGAAGCGCTGTCGGCAGGGCAGGACAGCCCGCAGGCGTGGGAGAGGTTCGCCCGAGACGTGGCCGCCGCGCACTGCGGTACGGTGCATGACTGGTTCGGCTGGCACCGCGACGGGTACCTGGGACGGCTGCGCCAGGTCAACACCTGGACCAGCAGCGGCCATGACTTCTTCGCCGAGCACCGGTTGCTGCGCTACCTGCGCGAGCCCGCCGTCTGGCAGGCCTTGGAAGCCAGCGACCGGCGTGCCCTGGAATGCCTGTGCGACCGGTTGCCTCAGCTGATCCCGGCTATGCCCCCGGTCCTGACCCACGGCGACTTGTGGGCCGGTAACCTGCTCAGCCGCGACGGTCGCATCATCGTCATCGACCCGGCCGTCAGCTACGCGTGGGCTGAAACCGACCTCTCCATGCTGTGGAGCTGTCCCCGGCCTCCCGCATCCGAGCGGTTCTTCGAGCTGTACCAGGAACTCAGCCCGTCTCCGCCAGGGTGGATCGACCGCATGCCTATCTTGAACTTGCGTGAGCTACTCAGCACCGTGGCCCACTTCGGAACCGAGGCGGTCAGCACCGTTCAGCAAATCCGCCACATCCTCGCCCCCTTTTATCAAGCCACCAGGTCCGGGCCGAGCTGACAGCAACGATGACAGCAACGATGACAGCAACAGCAGCAGCCATAGCCGCAATCTCGCTGTTTCCCTCACCCAATTGATCAAGGAATCCCAATAGGCCCCGGGAAGGACTCGTATGGCTGTGGTGGCTCACCGGTGCCCGCGGCCCTCCCTGCACCTGTCGCGGCTGTGCGTCACTTGTCGCGAGCAGCACGGGAACGACTCAGCATCCCGGCCGCGTACACAACGATCGCGGTGATGACTCCGATCGTCAGCCAGGTCTTCACCCCGGGCAACCAGCCCTCCCTGCTGGCCGCCTCCCCGGCCGTGCCGACCGCCGTGATCACGACGACAAGGAGGACGAGGAAGAAGGGGTTGACGTAGCGGCGAACAGGGTGCGCGGGGCTGTGCTGGCCGCGCACTGGCGTCCCGGGGTCCCCGCCGGTCCCGGCTCCGGCAGGTCCGCGAACAGCCCGCTCAGGTCCCCGCGGGTCTTGGCGTTCATCGCCTGCGCGACACGTTCGTCGAACTCGGCCTGGTTGAGCCGACCTTCAGCGAAGTGGGCGGCCAGACGGTCGGCCATCTCGGTGCGTTCGGCGTCTGAGACGCGGATGTGCTGGTCGGTGTAGCCGTAGCGGAACCGCGGGACAAGACCATGCGGCCGGGACTGCTGGACGGAGTTGGCCTCGTCATGGCTCCAGCGTGGTGCTCTGGGCCGCGCCGCTGCTATCTGGGAAGACCCTGATGCAACCCTGATTTCGCGCCTCCTCGGCTCAGGGTCGCCCCGCTAGTCCCAGGCCGCCGGGCGGCGTGGGGACGGCGAGACTTCGCCCTGATGTTCCTCAAACCAAGCAAGACGACGGTCGCAGAGCGCACCTATCCGGCGGGTCAGCGAGACGCGCCGAGACACCAGAGACGAGGAAGACGCACGTTGTATGGCTCATAATCCAGAGGGTCGAGGGTTCATCAAATCCCTCCCCCGCTACCAAGGCCAGAGGCCCTTTCTCGAACAGAGAAAGGGCCTTCTGCATGTGGTTAGGTAAAGCGGTACGTGGATGCAGGCCAGCATGCGGGTGTCCTTCCCGCGAAGCCGCCGGGGGAGGATCTTACGCTGCCTGCAGCTCGACCCGTTTGTTCCCGGCGTGCAGGAACGCGGTGATCAGCGGGCCGACCTGGTGCGCGCTGTCCAGCAGGACGAGGTGTCCTCCGCCTTCGACGGTGTGCAGCCGCGCCGACGGGATCAGGCTTGCCATCAGCCGGTGGTTCGCGTGCGGTGTCACCGGGTCGTCGTCCCCGCACAGGACCAGCGTCTGGTGCCGGATCGAGGGCAGGCGGTGCAGGCTGGTCCACCCGGCGAGCGCGGACAGGCGGAACGCCGCGGCCCGCAGGCTGCCCGGCTTGGTCATCTTGAAGTCCGCGGCCAGTTCCGGCTCGGTCCTCATCCGCCCGCCGAACATCGCGCCCGCGTTCCGGGCGAGCTGTTCGGGGTGGTAGCCGCGCGGGTGCATCATGTGCAGCAGCGCCGAAAGGCGGCCGGGCATGGCTGGCCCGCCGAATGAGGTGGACGCCAGGATCAGCTTGTCTACCCGCCCGGGGTGGGACAGGGCCATCTGCTGGGCGACCGCGCCGCCGAAGGACACGCCCAGGACGTGGGCGGAAGCCAGGCCCAGGTGATCCAGGACGCCCGCGCCGATGTCGGCCAGGCCCCGCATCGACATCGGGGATGACGGCACCTGGGAGGCACCGATGCCGGGGGCGTCGTAGCTGATCACCCGGAAGCCGGGCAGGTGCTCAATGAGCGGCCCCCAGTGCTGCATCTCGCTGAAGACGCCGGAGTGGAGAAGGATGGGGACGCCCTCGCCTGCCGACTGGGCGTGGATACGCAGGCCTCGGACGGTTAGCTGGTAGTTGCGGATCACCTGGGGCTCCATTACCTCATCGCTGCTCGCAATTGTCAGCGCTGCGCGAAATATGCCAAGAGGCAGCGAGAGGCCAAAGCTGATCTTGCTAACAACGGATATGAAGGACACCCGGTATGGTCGCCATCCAGACTCTCTATAAATAATGTATCAGAAAATAATATATTTGACAATCATGGCCAATCGTGACGGCAATCTTGCCGCGGGTCAGAAATCCCGAGGATGGCCGCCAACGGCGACCGCGCTACGCTTCGTCGCATCGTGCTCGTGGGGAGGCGCCGGTGGCGAGAGGGCCGGGAGATCAGATAGCAGCAGCCGCGGGCCGGGGCCGGGACGCCCGAGGCAGACGCAATATGGCTCATAACCCAGAGTTCGCGGGTTCAAATCCCGGCCCGCTGCTAGTTTATGCAGGTCAGGACCCTTTCGCGATGGGAGAGGGCTTTTGGCGTAACAGGGCACGTGACCATAGCGGGGCCGGTGCGCCGGGCCAAGGCCCGGCAGGTGAGACGGGCTGGCACGTAGGGAGACAGCGTTGAATCCGGTGGCCGCTCTCGCTCGCGATCTCTGGGCTTCTCCCAGAAGTGGCACGGCCATCGGTCGCTCTTGCCGTTCGTGCCGAACTGCTAGAACCGCACTCGCGCAGAGATGAGCACGTCGGGGGGCCGCCACAAGTCGGCAGGCCGTAGCCGATGCGCCGTCCGCGTGGCGGCTACGTCGAAATCGGCAGGGAGACGCCTGCGGCCACCAGGCCACCTCCGCGGCCAGACGGGCTAGGGCATCGTCAGCGGCGATGACGTCATAGTCGGCTACTGAACTGGTGACCAAGGTCCCCCTGATCACGGACCTTTGCCTGGCTGAACTAAGCTCACCATGGCTTACCTTGGCGGTAATACAAAAGAATAGCGGCATCATCCAAAGGGGATGAGTCTCATGCGCAGTATGTCCACCAACAAGACCCGCACGATCATCACAGGCACTGCAGCGCTGGCCGTCACGGCCGGCCTGGCCGTCACCACGGCGGGCGCCGCGTCAGCGGCCACCCTGCCGACCAAGCCGCTGCCCCGGGTGGCGTACGGCTCAGTCGAGCTGGCCGGCCCGCTCCAGTCAGAGTCGTTCCTGGCTCTTCAGGGCGGCCGCTACCACGGCGCCGTCGACTACACCAACTGGACTTACGCGGAGCCCGGCTCCGGGGTCTTCGCGCCTGCGGCAGGGTCGCACGCGCTGGTGTTCACGTATCAGGGCAGCCAGTACGCCCACACCCTGAACGGCGGGCTCAAGCTGTACGCGCTGTCTCCGGAGCGGCTGGCCTTCTCCGGCAGCGGGTCCTACAGCGGAGGCACCTGGACGATCAGGGGCCAGGTCGACCGCGGCAGGGTCAGCGCTACGATCGCGTACGACGGGCAGTCCTACAAGGTGTTCATGACCGGCAAGGTCGCCAGCGACGGATCGGTCTACGGCATCGCCCGGTCCTCGACGAAGCAGGCGCTCGAGTTCACCATGCCCGCCGGGTCGTTCGCTTCGGTGCTGCACTACATCGCGCCGATCCAGTCCGCGCAGGTTCAGCGTCACAACGCGACCTTCAAGTTCACCATCCCGGCCCGTGTCGCGGGGCTGGCCGGAACCAGGGTGACCGTTAAGGTGCACGATGGCGGGTTCGGCCCGAGGCATGACCGCTACGCCCATGGTGTCACTGGTACCCAGCTCAACCCGTATCCGATCATCGGCGGGCCTGGCATCACCGTGCGGTAACCCGCACATTCCTACCTTGACCGTCTTAGCGGCCAGCGTCCCCGCCGCCCGCCCGACGCGGGTGGCCGGGGGCGTCGGCCGGTTCAGCCGGACCTCGGCCCGGGACAACAGGGACCTGTGGCTGGAGGAGGTTCCGCGCAATCGTGACAGCGGCCGCGCCCCCGTTTCTGACGGCGGGCACGCTGCTGTCCACAACGGAAACGGCCAACGCCGCGACCCAGGACAACGGCCAGAACGGCACGACGCTGAACGCCAGCGTCAGCGCCGGTCTCGCCCAGGACCGGAAGCCAGTGGAACATCGTGGGAAGCGTTCACCAGCTGAGCGTGCCCAGCCGGCTCCAGCCCGGGCAGACCGGAAACTACCAGTTCGGCCGGCCGGTGAGCGGCTACCAACCCGGCGGAACGTGCCGGGTGGAGGCACCGATCACCGGCCAGCCGCTCCAGTTACCTCGGTCAGCCGCACGGGCCCACGTCCAAGGCTGCCGTCGGCTACACGGTGAACGAGGTCAACGGGACCGTGGCCGGGATGCCAAGACCCAAGCGAAATTACGAGCTTCCAGCTCGGGTCTGGCAAGCTTAGCTAACATGAGCCAAGAGCTGACCGGACCGCACGCGCCATACATGCTGATCGTTTACGTGCTGGTAGAGAAGATCAAGTCAGGCGAGCTAAAGCCTGGTGACCGGGTGCCGAGCGTCACGGAGCTGGTCGAGACCTACGACGTGAGCCACAGCACGGCCAGGCGAGCACTGGCCAAGCTGAAAGAGATGGGCATGACTGACACCGTGCCCGGCTACGCAACGTTCGTGCGATTTTCTGACCAGGATGAGCCTAGCTGAGCCAGGGTGCCCCTAAATGGCTCTGTATGAGCGCAGACGGGCGATCGGACCATTGGCCCGTTCCAGTTAGTCGCCTCCAGCACCCACCGCGCGCGCCTGCAAGCACCGCAGCCAGTCCGCCAGCGGCAGCAACTCCTGCCTCGGGGTGCGTTTCTTTGGAGTGAGCATCAGGCTGCCAGGGCGTAGCTGTGGGGATGGTTGCGCTGGCGCTCGTGCTGAAGGTGGATTCAGCTCCGCACCGGCCCGGGTGCACGTTCGGCGCGCCGGGCGCCCGGCAGGCGATCCGCGATACGACCACTGGCCCGGACACGCTGGCCAGCGGCCGGGATGTCCCCGCTCGGCCCGTCGGAGGCAGATTCCGTTCGGGCCGGTCACCTGCCAACCCGCGGCTCGCCGGCACCCGCGCATCCAGGTGATCTTGCAGCAGCCGCACGATCTCCCCGCCCCGGGCCTCCAACTGCTCCTCCAGCGCCGCATGCTCCAGCGCGGCCGCCTCCCGCCCCGGCCAGCCACTGCTCCGCCTGCGTAAACGCCTCCCGCGACCGCGCGAACGCGGCGCGATGCCCCGGATCGTTGCGGCGGTTCCTGAGCGGATCCAAGAACACCACGTCGGCCGCAGCGAACGGGTATCCGGCCGCGCTACCCTGGCCCGGGCCGAGAGGACCCCGCCGGGGAGGTCACTGGGGAGATCGCCGGGGAAGTGGCCGGAGAGGTCGCCGGGGAGGTCGCCGGGGAGGTCGCCGGGGAAGTGGCCGGGGAGGTCGCCGGGGAAGTGGCCGGGGAGGTCGCCGGGGAAGTGGCCGGGGAGGTCGCCGGGGAGGTCGCCGGGAAAGTGGCCGGAGAGGTCGCCGGGAAAGTGGCCGGAGAGGTCGCCGGGAAAGTGGCCGGAGAGGTCGCCGGGAAAGTGGCCGGAGAGGTCGCCGGGGAAGTGGCCGGGGAGGTCGCCACCGGGGATGGCCGAGGTCCGGTTGAGGCGGGGGCGGTCGTGGTTGGCGCAGGTGACGAGGGCGCGAGGGTTGCCTTGCCGAAAGGAGGCAGGTGCGCGGTCACGGCCACAATGAGATAGATAATTATGAGCGCGACCACCGCGGCGGCATCGGCCAGTCCCTGGTAGGAGTGGCCCGGCAGCCCTCTTCCCCGGCTGCCGCCGGGTGCCTCGGTCCCGGCGGCTTCAACCGGCAGCATATCCCTCCGGGTCACCGTCGGGGTTCCGCTTTCCGGTACGCCTGCGCGGGGCGCCACGGCCGGCTGAGTCACCGGCGGGGCCGACGGGTCGTCGACAGTCGTGGGCGCGGCTGGGCTGAGTTCTGATGCGGGATGCGACGGAAACGCCTCGGTTATCGGCGCTGGCAGCCAGCCCGACGCCGGGAGGGCGGTGTTGAGCTCGGCCAGGAGTTGATCTGCGCTGGGCCGCTCCTGTGGATCCTTGGCCAGGCACCGCTCGACCAGCGGCCGGAGTCCGGCGGGCAGGCCACTGATATCCGGCGGGGTGAAAACTACCCGGTACAGCAGTGTGGCGCTCGGCCCGGTGCCGAACGGCCCCTCACCGGTGGCGGCGAAGGTAAGCACCGCGCCCAGGCTGAACACGTCGCTGGGCGGGCCGACCCGGTGGCCTCGGGCCTGTTCGGGGGACATGAAACTAGGCGAGCCGAATACCACGCCAGTGCCCGTCAGCATGCTCGCCTCCGCTGCCCGGGAGATGCCGAAATCGATGACCCGGGGGCCGTCCTCAGCCAACAGCACGTTCGGTGGCTTCAGATCACGGTGCACGATGCCGACCGCGTGGATCGCGCCCAGGCCCTCGGCCAGTCCCGCCGCCAGCGCGAGCACGGATGTAGCAGGCAGCGGGCCGTGACCGGTGATCGCCTCGGCGAGCGACAGCCCGGGGACGTAGGCGGTGGCCAGCCACGGCATCGGTGCGTCTACGTCAGCGTCAACCACTGGCGCCGTGAACAGGCCGCTCACCGTCCGCGCCGCGGCGACCTCGCGGGCGAACCGGTGCCGGAATTCGGCTTGCCCGGCCAGTTCGGCCCGGACCACTTTCACCGCGATCAGCCGCCCCCCGGGTGACCGGGCCAGGAACACCTGGCCCATGCCTCCGCTGCCCAGCCGGCCCAGCAGCCAGTACGGGCCGACCTTCCGCGGGTCCCGGGGCTGCAACTGCTGCGCCGTGCCAGCGGCTTGCCTGTGATCGCCTATGATCCCCGTCACCGGACCTCATAGGGCGGGGTTCGCCCGGAATCCGATATCGTTTTGTCAGGCCCGGCGCGACCAGGAGAACATCGGCTCCTGTCCATGAACTGCCGCCAGGCGTGAGTGCCGCGGCGGGAGGTCTGCGGGCGCCCGGCCTGCCCGCTGCCGCCTACCGGAGCCAGGCCTTCCGGCGGTTTTCGGGGATCTTGCCCTGGTCTTGTCATTTCGCCTCCCCTATCCCGTTCCAAAGGCGCACAAGGTCGACCTACAGGCCAAAGCTGCACCGATCGGCAATGCCGGGCTAGAGCGGATCGGCCCGCCGGCCGGGGACCTAGGTCCCTTAGCGAATGCCCAGCCGGGCCGGCACGGTCACCAGGGCCGAGGCCGGGCGTGCATGGCTCCAAGAACTTAGTCGCCGGCGGGTTCGGGCTGCAGCTCGTCCGCCCCGGCCAGTGCGACGAGGCGGCTGCCGCGGATCGATCAGGTCGACGACTGGCCCGGTTGGCAATTCCCCTGAAGTGGCCCCATCGTGACGGCTTGAGTTGGCCCGACTTTGGGCGCGCGGCCGTCGGGGTTGGCTGAGCTTATGTCCCGTCTCCGATAAATCGGCCCTGTCTCACTCATTCCGGCCGATTGCAGTTCGAGTCTCAGTGATTGATGGCCGCCCTGTCGAGGACATCATTGTCCAGTCACACTTGATGTGGCGGATTCTCGCTGCTTATGCTGGGCGACCTGGCGGGTCTGAGTAATCATGGCGAGCCGCCCGAGCGGCGGTGACATGGCGTAACTTGGGCGTTTTCTCAACTGAGCGTCGATGTCTCATTGGTTCTGACAGTATGCGGTGCGTGACGACGGCCCGCGCTCGATCGCTTTGTCTGGAGGAACGGCTCCATGGACGCTGAAGCAGCGGCCTTGCTCACGACGGCCGGGACGACAGTGGTCGCGCTCATGGCTACGGATGCATGGAAGCAGACACGCGACGGACTGGTACGCCTCTGGCACAGGTTTCGCCCGGAACACGCCGAGGCGATCGGCCGCGAACTGACCGCTAGTCGGGCAGTGGTGGCCTCCGCGCTGGCTAGGGGCGATACACAGCCAGAAACCCCGCTCGGCCGGTTGTGGGCGCAGGAATTGCGTGAACTGCTGGCCGATCCGCACGCGGCGCGAGAGCTTCGCGATACCCCGGTACCTGCGGTTGTGCCGGTGGGCGGTTACTGCGTCATCACCATTGAGGCAGAACCTGACCGTGCGGTGGTACTCCACGCGATGCGGCCGGTCGTAGTGGCGCGGAGGCCACCGCGACCGGCTTGCTTTGGTGTCCCCGAGTTCTTGGTTGGTGACACTGTCCCGCCGCGGCTGTTCTCGGTGGACCTGGATGCCGCACCGCCGATGATAGAGCCCGCTGGACCCACCGACTTTCCGTATAAGGTCAGCCGCACTGACGTCGAGCAGTTCCGCGTGAAGGCGAAGCCGCCAGTGGCGGAGGAGATCCTGTGGCACCTTGAGCTGGAATGGAGCTGCGCCGGTCACCGCGGCAAGACGGTTGTCGATGACAACGGCGAGCCGTTCGTAAGTTATCCGCGGCTAAAGCGCGGTTCTGCTCCTGACTTGGGATGTCGGCAATGGCACCTGCGCGGGTGTCCAGCAGAGCGCCTCGCGGAGATGTCGGAATGCGGTAGGTTCCGCACTACTGCGCGCGGGCCGCGCATTCGCCCTGATAACGGTGGCGCTGATCTGCTCCTGTTTCGGCGCGACGTTCAATCCGGTGACTACCCCCGCTACGGAGACCGCGTTACCTACCGTGCGCAATACGTCTCCAACGGCATCCGAGCGTTCTCCGTGCGCCTAGAGCCGTAGCGGATCTGGGATCGGGCTCGGCCAAGAATGCCAGATCAACCGAGACAAGCGAAGGCCTCCCGTCTCAACATATCTGGCATATCCGCTGGAAAACCGCAGATCTGCACATGACAACGTCAACTGAGACCGGACAATCATCGGCTGGCGCGCCGACCCCGCAACTTACGTTGTGAGAGTCCCCTAGAAGCGGGCCAGGGCCTCACGCAGCGGGTCCAGGCCCATGGCGCCCAGGCTGAGCGCCTTGGTATGGAAGTTTCTGAGGCTGAAGGTGTCTCCATCCCGGGCCTTGGCCTCGTCCCTGGCCTGCAGCCAGATCCGCTCGCCGAGCTTGTAGGACGGAACCTGCCCGGGCCAGCCCAGGTAGCGGTGCAACTCGAAGCGCAGCCGCTTTTCGTCCCAGCTGGAGTGGGCCCGCAGGAACTCCCAGGCGATCTCAGCGTTCCAGCGCTCGCCTTCCGGCCAGCCCGTGCCCGCGGGGATCTTCAGCTCCAGGTGCACCCCGATGTCCAGGGCCACGTTGGCGGCGCTCATCAGCTGCATGTCGAGCATCCCGAGGTACGCCGCCGGGTCGTCTAGGTAGCCGAGCTCGCCCATCAGCCGCTCGGCGTAGGTCGCCCAGCCCTCGCCGCAACCCGAGACCCAGCACATCAGCCGCTGCCAGCGGTTCAGGTTCTCCTGCTCGGCCAGGGACTGAGAGGTCTGGAGGTGGTGACCGGGAGCGCCCTCGTGATAGACGGTCGTGACCTCCTTCCAGGTGGCGAAGGTGTCAATGCCGTCCGGCACCGACCACCACATCCGCCCAGGCCGGGACCAGTCCTCCGAAGGTCCGGTGTAGTAGATTCCGCCGTTGTTGACGGGGGCGATCAGGGCCTCGATCCGGTGCGCGGGCTCCGGGATGTCGAAGTGCTTGCCGTTCAGCTCCGCGATGGTGCGCTCGGCCAGCTCCTGCATCCAGGCGCGGAAGTTCTCCCGCCCTTCGATGCGCCGGGCCGGGTCGCCGTCCAGGATCGCCACAGCCTCCTCCCGAGTGGCTCCAGGCCGGATGAGGCTGCTGACCCGTGCCTGCTCGGCGCGCAGCCGGGCGATCTCCTCCCAGCTCCAGGCATAGGCCTCCGGCAGATCGACGGCGGTACCGAGGAAGTAGCGCGAGGCCCGGGCATAGACCTCGGGCCCGCAGGCGTCCTTCTCCCGGGCCAGCGGCAGCAGCTCCCGGCCGAGGAAGGCACCGAGCCCGGCGGTGGCGGCCGTCGCAGCGCGGGCGGCCGCGTCCAGCTCCCCGCGCAGCGAGTCCGGAACCCCGGTGAGCTGCTCCACCAGCCCGGAATAGAAGGAGTCCTCTGGATTGGACCAGTTGGCGCACTGCCTGGCGACCTCCTCGACCTGCAGCCGGGGCGGGGGACGGCCGTTTCGGGTCGCGTCGAGCAGGGTCCGCGAGAACTGGCGATAGGCCTCCGGGACCGCGGCCATGCGCCTGGCGATGTTGACGGCGACTTCCTCGCCTTCGGTGGGCATCAGGTCGAAGAGCTCGCGCACATACTGCACCCAGCTATCAATCACGTTGAGCTCGCTGGTGGTGTCCCCGGCGTCGTAGCGCTCGGCGGCCACGGCCAGCCGCTCCTGCATCGCGGCCCGCGCGACCTGCTCGCGCAGCCCGGGAGTCTCAGCCGCCGCAAGGGCGGCGAGAGTCGAGCGATCCAGTTCGGCGCGTTCGGCAAAACCGTCCGCGCTGAGATCCGGTAGCTCGTCGTCGTGCCCGGCGATCCCCGCCCAGGTGGCGAAGTACGGGTCCAGGGCGGCCGCCCGCTCCACGTAATCCGCGGCGATGCTGTCGATCGAAGGCATAGCCGGGCACTCTAATACTAGTAGGTCACGCATCGCTATCCGGTTTAGTCTGGTTCGCCGCAAATTCGGCCCAGCGATCCAAACCGATCCCCAGCTTGCTGGTGCGGATCGACGGGCAACGGCTCTGGTGGATCAGATTCAGCCAGACAGGTCGTAGCCGGTAGTCCCCAGATCCCGCCCCAAGCCGCCTTCGGACACTCTTTCCCGCCATCGTGAGCCCCTGCTTCGCCGCCCGGGCCAGGGAAATCTCTCTTCTTATCTAATTGGTTTAGATGCCGAGTTCGGATGCTCGTCGGGTGAGTTCGAGCTTGGAGCTGACGTCGAGTTTCGTGTAAGCGTTGCGCAGATGTGTCTCGATGGTGCGTTCGCTGAGGAAAAGGTGCCGGGCGATGTCCGGCGTTGACTGACCAGCGACGGCGAGCAGGACGATCTCGTGCTCGCGGCGGCTGAGCGCATGCACACCGAGCGAAGAATTGGCGTTGCGGGGGCGGC
The DNA here is from genome assembly GCA_963753225.1 of uncultured Actinomycetota bacterium. Taxonomy (GTDB): domain Bacteria; phylum Actinomycetota; class Actinomycetes; order Streptosporangiales; family Streptosporangiaceae; genus Palsa-504. Next base: position 117,802 of record CAVWBQ010000045.1, read on the forward strand.
GGAGCGTGCCGCAGACAGCAGCCTGCACCTGATCGAGCACGGCGTCGGCGTCTTCCACCCAAGGGCGATGATCAGTGCCGGGCAGTTCGACGAACTTCGCTCCGACGATGTGGCTCGCGAGGTACCGGCCGTTGCCGACCTCGACCCAACGGTCATCGCCGCGGTGCAATACCAGTGTCGGGGAGCGGATTTCGGACAAGAGCTTCCGAATATCGATCTGCGCGTTCATCAACATCAGGTCGCGGGCCATGCTGGGGCTGGCACCCACGCGCAGATACCGCGCCCACCAGCGCTGGGTGTCTGGGTCAGGGGGCAGGTCCGGATTGACGATGTCCCACCACGCTCCGCTGGCCCACGCCTCATCGAAGTGATCGAGGAACTGGGCGACGGTCTGACGCGACACGCCCCACGGGTAGTCGGCGGTCGCGACCTTGCGCGGGTAGGACCCGTAAAGAATCAGCGACTCAACCCGATGCGGGTAGCGGGCGGCGAACGCGATGCTCAACGCGCCGCCCTCGGAAACCCCGAACAGGTGCGCTCGCTCCACGCCAACCGCGTCCATCACTGCCCGGATGTCATCGACCCGCTCGTCCAAGGTGGGAGGGCGTTTCATTGGATCCGAGAGCCCGGTGCCGCGCTTATCGAACAAGACGAGCTGGCCGAACGATGCCAGCCGGTACAGGAACCGGGCCAGGTACGGCCAATCCCAGGCCGCCTCGACGTGCGACACAAACCCCGGCACCAGCACAAGATCCGGCGGACCCGAACCGAGAACCTGGTGGGCGAGGTGCACCTGCCCGCTGCGCGCGTACCTTGTGGCCGGACCCACCCCAGCCAATCTAGCGGTCATGCCCACGAGAAACCACACCACTCGGGGCGCCGTCCTGAGCCGGTGAGTGCCTTCATGCCGTCCCGGCTCTTTGCCGTACCCGCTGGGTAGAAGTCGCCTGGTGGCGGCCGCGGGCTCCTAATTGAGGCCGCGGCCGTCCGTCTCCCGGTCGTTGGTTCAGCCGACCGCGGCTGCGGCCGCATTGCCGGCGGCGAGGGCCTGCACGTCCTGGGTGGTCAACGCGTTCCCGCCGATCGCCCAATCCCCGCTGTGCACCTCTTCCAATACGCACCAGGTCACCGCGCGCATGTTCTCACCCTCGATCGACACCATCGCATCGGTGAGTTTCTGCACGATCTCCCGGCGTTGCGAGCTGGAGAAAACGCCCTCAATCACCTTCACATTGATCAGTGGCATCCCGTATGCCCCTTTCCTTTTTTCCTGCGCTGCGCCGGTCCGCGCCTGCGGTTGTCAACCGGCCTGGTCACATTCACGCTAGTAACACTCCTGAGCCGCTACATCCGTACCACTACGGAGTCCAGTAAGTTGAATACCGACCGGCCAACGTGTGTTGACGGCATGACTATCTGAGTGTGCCGGCCGGGTGCCCGGTCGTGCTCTTTGACGATGTCGCTTCCCGGGCCTGCTGTGAGCGGGTCAGGATCGTGGTGTCGGGGAGATGTAGCAGCGGAACGATGAGTCAGGTAAGGAGCCTGTCCGGGCGGGCTTACCGTGACTGGCCGTTCCAGAACTACAGAAGGCGTAATGCGTGTCTGTTTGGTGGGCACCCCGTTGTGGCGGCGACCGGGCAGATCGGCAGGTTTCTGGGGTCTCAGATCTTGAGAGATATCAGCCGGGCACGCCAGCGAGTTGATCGACCAGCATTGTCAGGCGCGCTTGGTGGTAGTCCGGGCGGAGCCGGCGGGCACGGGTGAGGGTGGCGACGCCGTGCAGCGCGCTCCAGGCAACCTCGGCCAGGGTGTCAGGATCACGCCCGCCGGCCAGTGGCGTGACAGCTTCCCTAAGCTCGGCGAAGGCGGCTTGCAACTCGCGGGGCGCCTCGGGCCGGCCGAAGGGCAGCTCGGTGTTGAGGGTGAACATGGCGTCGTAGAGGGCCGGGTGCTCCAGGGCGAAGCCGACATAAGCCCCGGCGAGTTCTCGTAGCGCGGCTTCGGGGGAACCGGCGGCCTTCCGCGCGTTTCGCAGGATGAGGCGCAGTTCAGCGAATCCCTCGACGGCGACCGCGTCGATAATGCCCCCTTTGCCGGGGAAGTGGCTGTAGAGGACCGGCTGGCTGTATTCGATCCGTTCGGCCAGCCGGCGGGTGGTGACGGCGTCCCAGCCCTCGGCTTCCGCCATCTGGCGGGCGGCCGTGATGATGGCCTGGCGCCGGTGGGCCCGGTCGCGCTGACGGCGCTCGGCAACGGTCATGGCAGCCACTATAGCGTCGCTAGACGGAATAGCATCGCTAGACTTGTCGTTGCTAGTAAGGCTAGTAATGCTAGTGCCGCTAGGAAAGGAAGGAACCTCCCCATGACCACTGACCACCAGCCGCTCGCTGAGCGCTACCTGGCGATGCTCAACCAGCACGACCCCGACGCCGTCGAGGGCTTCGTGGCCGCCGGCTACATCAACCACAATCCCTTCGTCGCCGATGGCCGCGAAGCCAACCGCGCCTTCTGGGCCGCCTTCTTCACCGCCTTCCCCGACCTCACCGCCACCATGGACGACCTCATCCAGGCCGGTGACCGGGTGGCCGGGCGCTTCACCTACCGAGCCACCCACCGCGGGCCGTTCTACGGCATTCCCCCTACTGGCCGGCCGATCGAGATGCGGTCGATCGACATCTGGCGGGTTCACAACGGCGAGTTCGCCGAACACTGGGACGAACTCAACCTGCTCGAGGTGTTCCAGCAGCTCGGCGTCATCCCCGCATTGGATCTGGCCGCCTCGGAGGCCACATCATGACCGTCCTCGCTCAACTGCTCATCGCGGCGGCCCCTGGTAGCCACCGCCGTCATCTATGGCACCGACGTCTTCGCGGCGATCGTGCTCCGGCCGGCCCTCGCCCACGTCGATGACCGCACCCTGACCGGCGCAACCGGCTACATGCACGACTACGCCGACCGGCGCCTCCCCGTGCCTGGTGCCATAGGGCTGGCCGCCACGGTCTTGGGCACCGCCGTGGCGGCCCTGGCCGGGCACCCCGGCGCCGTCGTCGCCGGTGGCGCGGCAGTGCTCGCCATGGCCGTTTGGCTGCTCATTTACCGAAGCGTCAGCGCCCCCGTCAACCGCCGGCTGCCTCACCGCGAAGGAATGAAAACCGGTCCTTACCCCTCCAGCAGCCCCAGCTCGCGAGAGCGTGTGACCGCCTGGCTGCGTGAGGTGGCGCCCAGCTTGCGGTAGATAGATACAGCATGCGACTTGACGGTGTTGGGGGACAGGAACATCTCCTCACCGATCTGAGGAAACGACAGGTGCGTAGGCAGCATCGGCAGCAGACGTAGCTCGGCGGCGGTCAGGGCCGAGGCTCCCGGCGCGGACGAACCGCGGGCACTGGACAGCTCCGCCCGGAGATTCCCGGCCTGACCGGCGAAGACACCCAGGTCGGGGTGGCGGGTGAGGACCTCCTCGGCCTCCTGAAGAAGGATCCGCGCCGCGGCAACGTCGGCCAGCGCCAGGTGACACCTGGCCAGCTCGATCCTGGCCTGGACGGCCAGGTACGGCAGGGCGTAGGTCAGGCCCGGCCGCAGGCGCTGCGCCCGGGTCAATTCGGCGATGGCCCGCGGCCGGTCGTGCTGGTGCAGCGCGATCCGGGCGGCCGCGGCGTGCAGGATCGTGACGGGCGGGTAGTCCTCCAAGTTGGCGTCCCGGGCCAGCGACCGGGCCTGGGACAGGTGCAGCTCGGCTGCCTCCCATGCGCCCCGGCCGATCGCCAGCAGTGACCGCTCGGCCAGCGCGACGCAGGCACCGATGCTCGCCCCGCCAGCTTGGCCTGCGGCGGCCGCGTCCTGGAACAAGACATCGGCCCGGTCCGCATCGCCGGCCATCAGGTGCGCTTCCCCCAGGTACAGGGTCGCTGCGGTCCGCCAGAAACTGCCAGCGCCCAAGGTCCTGGCGGCGAGCTCCGCGTCGGCCCGCATCTGGTCAACCCCGCGGCGGCACAGCAGCGCCCGCAGCAGCGCCAGCCACGGCTCGATCGTGGGGCTGCCATCCGGCAAGCTCGCGGTAGCGGCTCCCCGCTCGGCGACCTCCGCCCATAGTTCGGCCTGACCCGGCTTCCCGGTTACGGCGGACATCATCGCGGCCAGGACGGCGACCACCGGGTAGGTTCCCCGGGGCGCATGATCGTCCAGCCACCCGAACCATCGCTCGGCGGTCGCGACCCGGCCCCGCTGGTAGGCGGGAAACGCCAGCGTGCCGACCAAGCGAGCCGCGGAATCCGCCTCGCCCGCCTTCATCCAGTACTCCAGCGCCTCGGCGGGTTCCCCGTTCCGCTCGTGCCACTGCGCGGCCCGGCGGTACAGGACGGGGACCAGGCCCGGCTCCAGGCGGTGCAGCTCCGCCAGGAGCATGTCGCGGAACAGGTGATGATAGCGGTACCACTGTCCCCGCCGGTCTAGCGGCACCAGCAGCAGGTTCGACCGCTCCAGATCGGCCAGAACTCCCGCGGACCCGGTCCTCTCGAGCACCGCATCGCACAGCGATCCGCTCATGCGCTCCAGCACCGCGGTGCGGGTCAGGAACGCCCGCCGCCGACGGGAGATCCGGGCCAGGAACTCCGACTCCATGTACTCAGTCACCAGCCGGTCATCCCCGCCGAACGATACCGCGGCGCTCGCCATCAGGCCGCCCTCGCGCAGGTAGAGCGCCGCCAGGTACAGCCCGGCCGGCCAGCCCTCGGTCCGCCGGTGCAGTTCGGTCACGTCCTCCTCGGCGACCGCGATGTCAGCGTTGTGCAGCAGCAGGAAAGCCTCGTCCTGGGTGAGCGACAGATCCCCGGGGCCGATCTCGAGGACCCGTCCCTCGGCGCGCAGTCGCGCTACCCGCAGCGGAGGCCGGGACCGGCCAGCCAGCGCCAGCCGGGAGCCGCCCGGTACGTGATCGGCCAGCACCGACAGCGCCGCCTGGCATTCCCGGTTGCGCAGCATGTGCACGTCGTCCAGGACCAGCGCGACCGGCGTGGTCATCGAGGAGAACGCCGACCCGAGCCGCGGCAAGACCGAGCCGGGCACCGAACTCCCTGGCGAGGCCAGCGCGTCGAAGACCCGCTCGTCGATCGGCTCGACCGCATCCAGCGCCTGCGCGACATAGGTGAGCAGGACCTTCGGATCGTTGTCCCGTTCATCGACCGACACCCAGGCGAACGACTGGCCGTTGCGCTCGGCCCACTGCGCCAGCACCGTGGTCTTGCCGTAGCCCGGCGGTGCCACCACCGAGACGATCGGACGCCGTTCGCCGTTCGCCAGCCGTTCGACCAGCGGCGAACGATGCACCGTCCCATGCCGCACCAGAGGACGGCGGAGCTTCAACGCGGTCAAATCAAATACCGCGCCGCCCGCACGGCCCTCGCGCTCACGCAGGTCACTATCGCCCATACCCAACCATGCCTAGGAGGACCTGCAGCACCAGGGTCTGGGCCTGCATCAGCATATCCGTTATCACCAGACGATAACACCGGCGAAGCAGGTAACCAACGACCGGGAGTGAACGACCGGGAGATGACAGCTCCGGGCCACGGCACGGATAAGGAGCTGGGCGGCGGCTTGGGCTCCTGCGGTCTGTCCGCGAGCCCCACTGTTTAGTTACCCATTGTGCATCTACTGTAACCCATTGTTCCCTAGAAAATAGTTTTGTCCGCTCTAATTGGTGCAGGTCCTCGAGATTGTAGATCTTCCGGATCCGCACGCGGGGCCCGGCCAGATCCGGGTCGCGGTGCACGCGGTCGGCGTCAATCCGACCGACTGGAAGCTGCGCAAGGGCCTGATGGGCGGGGAGCTCCCGCAGACGACGGGTCGCGAGCTGGCGGGCGTCGTCACTTCGGTGGCGCGCAGGAGCACGGGGTGACGTTCAGCAGAGGGGACGCAGGCCGCGCGGTCCACGCGCTCGCCGAGATCGGCGAACTGATCGAGTCCGGGCGCTTCTCGCTCCCGGTCGCGCAGACCTTCCCGCTCGCCGAGATCGCGGAGGCGCACCGCGTCAGCGAGGACGGTCACGTGCGCGGGAAGCTCGTGCTGCTGGTCGGCTTATACGGCCGCCGCGACCGTGCGTGACCAAAATGACTGGCTTAGCCTGGCCGCAGCATGGAAACCTGGACCAGTGTTCTGGGATGAGGCATTCGCCGACCGCTACGAGGAATGGTCGGCTGATATGACGGCCGACATCGCCTTCTACGTCGGCCTCGCCCGCCAGGCGGCCGGACCGCTGGTCGAGCTCGCGGTCGGCAACGGGCGCGTGGCGATCCCGGTAGCGCAAGCGACCGGCCAGCGGGTCATCGGCATTGACTCCTCACCGGCGATGCTCAGCCAGGCCCGGGCCCGGGCAGCCGCGGCGGGCGTCCAGCTCGACCTGTACGAGCGCGATATGCGCGACCTGGCCCTGAACGAGCCCGCGGCCCTGGTTTACTGCCCGTTCCGTGCGCTGCTGCACCTGCCGACCTGGGCCGACCGCCGCCGCACCTTCGAACGGGTCGCCGCCTCGCTCCAGCCCGGCGGACGGTTCGCCTGGAACGCCTTCGCCTTCGACCACCACATCGCCGCGCGCCTGGACGGCCAGCACCAGCAGGAACCGGTGCCGCACACGAACAACTACGCGGCGGGCGACAACCGGATCGACATCATCCTCGACGACGGCGCGGCAATCTCGCTGTGGTGGGCCACCAAGAACGAATGGCTCGGACTGCTCGATGTCGCAGGCCTGGAGGTCGAGGCACTCTACGGCGGCTTCGCCGCGGAACCGTTCGGCGACGACAGCCGGGAGTACGTGTTCATCGCCCGCCGTCCATGAACAACGATCAGATCGCCGCGCCATCAGCGTGCCATTCGCCGGGGTGCCTCGTATCAGCCCGAGCGGCAACGAGACCATCGAATCGATGGAGCTGCCGGCTGGACCTCATCGAGGAGCCGTCGTTCCCCCGACGGGGTCCGGGCTGCTCGGCGGCCGGGCTCAGCTCTCGGTGAGATAGTCGTACCGGTCGCGGAAGGCCCCGGGCGTAAGTCCTGAGGCCGCTGCGATCCGGCGGAGCTTGTCCGGATCCTCGAGGTCCTCGCGGTCCAGCCGGATCATGTACTCGCGGGCCACCCGGTAGGAGCTCGATTCGACGTCCACCAGCCGGATCCGCACTCGTCCCGTCTCGGGGTCGCTGAACGACCCGAAGGGCAGCGGCACCATGTGCCCGCCCTGGATCGTGATCATGCCGCTGGGCTCGTCGCCCGCCAGTACCCGCTTGAGGTACTCGACGGCGCCGTAGCCGAGGTCGCGGGTGTACTCGATGTCAAGAGGGATAGGGGGCGCGCAGCGGAGCTCATAGCCGATGTTCTTGCCCTCGACCGTGATGCTCTGCCCTCGCTCCTTGAAGCGGTCCTTGACCTGTTTCGCCAGCAGCCGGTCGAGTTCGAGTTCGGCCAGCCGGACGTGACCGTGCTCATCTCGCTCGACCTCCGGCATGGCCTGGCTGAGCTCGTCCTGGGGCAGGCGCAGGCCGATGCCCTCGGCGAGGACCGCCACCCCGAAGGGCCGGCCGTTAGCGATCCGTTTGAGCATCGAGGTCTCCAGGACGTCCACCAGGCGCGAGAGCCGGACGGGCTCGTCGCGGGGGAACTCCTCGGCGATCAGCGTGAGAGTGGCCCCGGCCGACTTGCCGATGCCCAGGGCCAGATGCCCGGCCGAGCGGCCCATGGCCACCACCAGGTACCACCGCTGAGTGGTGATGGCGTCGGTCATCAGGTTGTTGACCAGCTCGACCCCCACGCTCCTGGCGGTCTCGAAGCCGAAGGTGGGTACGCCGCGCGGCAGCGGCAGGTCGTTGTCGATGGTCTTCGGCACGTGCGCCACGCGCAGGTCCCCTCCGGCCGCCTCGGCCAGCCGGGACGCCGAGAACGCGGTGTCGTCCCCGCCGATCGTCACCAGCGCGCCGATCCCCAGCTTCCGCAGCGACTCCAGGCAAGCGTGCAGCCGCCAGTCCGGGTCGGCGGCGCCCTCATCTCGCACCGTCGGGTTGGCCCGCGAGGTCCGGATGACCGACCCGCCCAGGACGTGGATCCTCGACACGTCCGTAATGGACAGCGGCCGCGCCTCCTCCACCCGCCCATCGATGAGGTGCTCGAAGCCGTCCATGATCCCCAGCACGTCCCAGCCCGAGTTCCGGGCCTCGATCGTGGCCGCGGAAATGACCGAGTTCATCCCTGGAGCCGGACCGCCGCCGCACAAGATTCCCAGTCTCATGCACCCATCGTCCCAGCGGCGGGGCGATCCCCACAAGCGGGCCGGCCGTGGCGGCGGCCAGAGGTTACTCTCCGTCAGGCATAAAAGGGACGTACGACCCGTCAACACCCTGGCAGTAGTCCCTATCGCTTGCCGTGACACGCGCTGACAGTCGGACTAGACAGTTCAGCAACTTCGGGACTGTCGGTGCAATCCGCACGCGTCTCGAATGCTTCCCAGAGGAGGCAGAAGAAATGGCTAGTCCAACTCTAAGTCCCAGTCCCGAGCAGCCCGTCAGGCTCGTTCCCCCTACCGGGGAACCCGCTGCGGGACCTCCGGCCAGCGAGCCGGCCATGGTGGCGTTTCCCAGCTTCGTAGTGGGCGCGGTAACGCTCGCCATGGTTCTTATCGGCGTCGTGCCGGCCACGGCTGTCGGCGCTTCAATGCCGATCGTCATCGCGGCCGCAGGAGGAATGTTCCTGGCCACGATCTGGGCGGCCAGGATCGGCCAGAGCGCGTCGGCCGGGATATCCTGCATCGTCGGGAGCTTCCTCCTGAGCTACGCCCTGCTCGTGCTCGGGCTGATACACAACTGGTACGGGATCGCCCTGACCGCGGTGGCAGATACCCAGAAGGTGTTCGTGATCGCCTGGATCGTCGTCGTGACGATGCTCGTCCTGGCGGCCGTTCGGATGCCGTCGGTCCTCTTGCTACTGTTCGCGCTGGTCGATGTCTCGCTGGTGCTGAACCTGCTCGGGATTGTCCAGAACTCGGAGAACCTGACCAAGGCCGCCGGGTGGGCCCTGATGGCATCCGCGGCAGTGGTCGTGTATCTCTTCCTCGGCGCGGCGTCCCACGTCACCGGCGCCAAGGAATTCCCGCTGGGCCGACCGATCCTGCCCGCCTGACGCAGGACCAGTCCGGCACACTGCCAAGGTCAACGATCGGAGAATGGATCTGCCGGCCAGGGCCGGCGCGCAATCACAGCGCGCCGGCCCTGCTGGCCGTCTTCAGCTGGCCGGGGTGACACAAGGCAGGACCCGAACGATCCTGGGTGTCAGGGCCGGGTGGAACGCGTTAGGCGCCACCAGCGATCGTCCGCTGACGGGGAAGGAGCCACGCAATGAGCATGGACATGCCCAACTGGACACCGGTACCCAGAGCCCCGGACATCAAAGACGATATACCGCGGTGCGGACGCTGCCTCCATCGTGCTAGCGAACACCACAATGCCACCAGCTGCTCCGTCCGAGGACGCTGGCTACGACGCTGCAAATGCAGCGGCTACACCAGGTTCGAGCCGACTACTCCGCGGGCGCCTGGACCGCGCTCACCAGCTGACCGCTAGGCAGTGGCCGGGTGCACGGCGGTCAAGACGGTCCGGGGGAGGGCCTGGACAGGAAAAACGCGGTCCCCTCGCCGGTCGAAGGTCTGATGCTCCCCGAAAACGCGTGCCCGGGAGTGCCTAAAGAGCGTCCAGACCGAGCTCCTGCGTGCGAGTGACCGCCTCGCTGCGCGATGAGACCCCGAGCTTTCTGTAGACGGAGTACGCCTGTGTCTTGACCGTGTTCGTGGAGACGTGCAGCCGCTCGCCCATCTCCCGGAACGAGAGGTGGGTGGACAGCAGCGGCAGAAGCCGCAACTCGGCGGCGGTAAGAGAGGACGCACCGACGGCGACCGCCTTGATCTTGGCGAGTCTGGACTGCAGTTCCTCGGCCTGGCTGGGGATGACGCCGAGGTCCGGACGTTGCTGGAGGATGTCGTGGACCTGCCTGAGAACCGCCGCGGCGCCGCCTGGGTCGGCGAGCGCCATGTAGGAGCGCGCGATCTCCAGAAGCGCCTGCACGGACACGACCGGCAGAGCATAAGTGAGCAGGGGCCTCAGCCGGGCGGCACGCCCGACGTAGTACCGTGCCATGGGAATGTCCTTGCGGTGTAGCGCGTCTCGGGCCGCCCACGCGTAGACCAGGGCGCTCGTCCAGTAGTCTTCGAAGCGCCCGGCTTCCACCAGCGCGACCGCGCGCTGCGTAAGCGTAGTGACTTCGGTCCAGCGATCGCGCTGGGCGGCCACGATGCAGCGCTCGGCCAGGATGAGGGCGGCCAAGGGCAAGGCGTTAGCACCGGTCGCGACGTCGAATGCGTGCACGAGGATAGGGTCAGCCCTCTCGTGATCGCCCTGCACCAGGTAGGAGATGCCCTCGGTGTGCAGCATCGTCGCCCGGTACGGGCTCGCCGGGCTTAGTTCTTCCCACGCGATCTGCGCGTCGCGCCGCATCTCATCAACGCCGTCGCGGCACAAGATCGCACGCAGATAGGCCAGCGTGCCGGCCATCGTGCTGCCGTCGGGGAGGGTCCCCGAGCAGGACTCCCGCTCGGCGGCGGCGGCCCAGCGTTCGGCCGCGCCCGGCTGGCCCAGGAGGGCGAAGATCAGCGAGCCGTGCACGGCGATCGCGCCATAATGTTCCGCTGACGTTGCGGCTCTGAGCCACTCCATCCAGCGCAGCACGGTCCTGACGCGCCCGCTGGCCCACGCGGGTTGTGCGTGTTCCAGGACCAGGCGGGCCACCCGGTCGCTATCGCCAGCCGCCTGGGCATGCTCGATCGCGGCCTCAGGCATGGCATTCGCCTCGTACCACGCGGCGGCCCGGACGCGAAGATCGTGGACCAGATCGGGCTCTCGCCGCCGGAGTTCGGCCTGCAGTAGCTCCCGGAACAAGTGGTGATACCGATACCACTCGCGCCGGCGATCCAGCGGGATCACCAGCAGATTCCGGCTCTCCAACTGCTCCAGGATCCGCCCCGAGGTCGTAGTGCCCAAGATCGCGTCGCACAACGATCCGCACATCCGGTCCAGGACCGCGGTCCGGGTGAGGAACGACACCTCACCGTCCGAAACGCGGTCAAGTAGTTCAGAGCGCAGGTAGTCACCCATGAAACGGTCATCGCCGGTAAAGGTGAAGCCCGCCTCGCTTTGCCGTGTGCCGGCCCTTATCGCCAGCGCGGCGATGTACAGCCCGGTCGGCCATCCCTCGGTCCGCTGCACGAGTTCGCTGGTGCTCGCCGCGTCGGGCTTCACGCCTGCACCCGCCAGCAGCCAGGATGCTTCCTGCGGGCTCATCGCCAGATCCTCGGCGCCGACCTCAACGATCCCGCCCTGAGCGCGCAGCCGTGCCGTCGGAAGCGGCACCTTGGCGCGCGAGGCCAGCGCGAACTGCCATCCATGCGGGAGATGCAGGGCAAGCTCGGCGATTGTGTTCAGGCACCCTTTGTTCGTGACGGCCTCGATGTGGTCGAGCACCACGGCGACCGGCGGGCGCATCGAGGCGATTGCGGACACAAATCTAGGGACGACCGTAATACCGGCGCCCGAGAAGGCCAGCGCCCGGAACACCGCAGGGTCGATAGGTTCAATCCGGTCCAGCGCGACCGCCAGGGCACTCAGCAGAACGACAGGATCATTGTCTCCGTCGTCGCAAGAGATCCACGCCACCCGCGGCCAGACCCGTTCAGCCCACTGGGCCAGGAGCGTTGTCTTGCCATAACCAGGTGGGGCGGCGATGGAGATGACCGGCGCTTGCGCGGCGGCCAACCGGTCGACCAGCGCCGTTCGGACCACGATGCCGGGACGGGCCATCGGGGCGTGGAATTTCGACTCCAGCAGGTCAAAGGCCAGCCTTGACGCGGTTCGGTGATCTCCGCCAGAAATCGCCGGCTCCGTGTCGATGATCTCCGGCTTCACACCTAAGAAAGTACCCTCACGTCAAAGACCACATCAATGAAGCCACGGTTTACGGCCAGGTGAATACTGCTCCGCCCAGGTCGTCGACACCCCCGGCACACTGAGTGTCTTTCATCTTGATCTTGGGACCAGGACAGCGACGTAAAGGACGGGAGCTGATGTGAGGCCGCGGCCAGGCGGGCGCGACAGTCCGACCGGGGGAGGAGCGAGGCAGCAGGCCGTGGCCGGAAGGTACCAGGCGCGGATGGCTGGTCAATGGGCCTAGCCGCAGCTGGCCGCGGGTCCGTATCCTTTGCTCTAGGTTGACGAGCCAGCCGGTGGTCTGGCGTTCCCGGCTGGCGGAGCCCTTTCCCTCGCCTGCAGGGCACGATGGCCCGCGAGCGGAAGGCATGATTCCCGTGGCGGCGCTTAGCACCTCGGCATTGGGCGGGGCAGACGGTCCCGTCGTCGTGCTGTCCGGCGAGGCGGACGCGACGACAGCCCCTCTGCTGCGCGAGGTGCTGGCGGAGCAGCTGGCTGCCGGAGCGCGGCTGGTGACAGTTGACGCATCCGGGCTGTCGTTTCTGGACTCCGCGAGCATGCGCGTCCTGGTCTTGGCGGCCAGGGCGCTGCAGGGGCGGCACGGCAGGCTGGTGCTCGCGCGCCCACAGCCGGTGGTGGCCAGGCTGCTGGAAATCACCGGCGCGGACAGACTGCTCGACGTACGAGAGTAATACGGGCTGCCTGGCTCGTTTCGCGCGTCACTAGGTGCGTTCATGAGCGCCGTTGACACTTGCGAGCAACCGGGCAGGAGCAGCCATTCAGCGGCTGGCCGCCGCAATCGCGGCGCGGAGCGCCCGCTCAGAATCAGCCGAGGAATAGGTGAGTTCACCGATGCTCCGACGCCCGGCGGACTGCGATCGTGGCGCTCATGACCACAGCGCGTGCCGCACGTGACAGCCATCCGCGGGCCGCGGCCGTGTTACCGAGGTACCCCTTGTTGTAGCCCACCAGCGAGAGAGCGGCCCCGGCCGCGAACATCGGATCGCCGCGGCGGCGGAATCCGGCATACGCCTTCTCGCAATTGGCGATCGTGCCCGCGAGGTCGCCCAGCCAGAACAGCGCGTTCGCCAAGCCGAAGAATGCCTCGGGCACCTCGGCTACCTCAAGGGCAGCGGAAAAAGCATCACGCGCGGCAGGCCAGTCCCCGGCCGCCATGGCCGCGAACGCGGCCCCAACCTGACCCTCGACGGCGCTCGACTCAACGCCCCGGCCGTTACTCACATCAGCATCGTCCCAGACCACCAAACAGCGGACACCTCAGGGACAGCAGGACGGTAAGGTACGCACGCTTTTGAAAACCGCTAGGGCCACGCCGGCGCAACTACGCTGGCTGAGTGAAAGTCACCATCCGCGCCTACGAACAGCGCGATGCCGCCGACCTGGCCGAGGTGTTTTTCCGCTCGGTCCGGCAGGTGGCCATCTCCGACTACACGCCCGCCCAGGTGAGTGCCTGGGCTCCTGAGCGCCGAACTCCGCAGTGGTCGCATCAGTGGGCCGGTGATGGCCGTCTGGTTCTCCTAGCCGCCAACGAGAACGATCGCGCGGTTGCCTTCATCGATCTTGAGCCGGACGGGCACATTGACCACCTTTTCTGTGCGCCCGAGGCGGCGGGGAAGGGGATCGCCTCGCAACTCTACGAGGCCACGGAGACGGCAGCACGCCAGCAAGAGGTCAGCCGTCTCTATACGGAGGCAAGTGAGCTAGCCCGGCGTTTCTTTGAGCGGAAGGGATTCGTGGTCCTGGAACGGCAGGACATGATTATTCGCGGCGAGCCCATCCACAACTACAAGATGGCCAAAAACCTGACAGCTCCCGTGCAATTAGCCTGCGCCTAGTGCCATGGCACGTCACACGTGCCCGGCTGGCACATGTGCCTCCCCGGCCTCATCCGTGAGCCGGACACTGGTTTGCGCAACCGCCACGATGTGACATTGATGCGGTCAGTGCGCGTCAGTTATTAACACGCGGGTTTGATCTCGGGTGCGAGCGGGCGGGGCGGTAGCCGCGGCGGCGGCACGGGGCGGCGGTTCTGGGTCGATGGGCCGGTGGTCCGGTTCTAGCCGGACCAACGGCACATCGACCCAGCCGTCAGCACATCAGCGCGCCAGAAATCCCGCAGCGACGGGTTATCGGACTCCGCGCAGGCCCGATCGGACGGTAAGCCGGGGAGTATGCGGTCGGCTCGCTGATGGCCGTTTGACCCGTTGGCGGAAGTCTGCGCGAGGGCCTGGTCGAGGCTGGCGAAGTTGGGGATCATGCGGTCGATGCTGGTCATCGCGAGGACGCGGAGAACGGGCGCGGCGGCGATAGCCAGCAGCAGTTCGCCGCCTTCGGCCTGAGCGCGCTTGTGCGCCGCCAGCAGCGTATGCAGCCCGGACGAATCGCAGAACTGGGTCCGGGTCATGTCGACCACGAGGGTCCCGTGCCCGTGCGCGGCTGCCTCCAGCAGGGCTGACCACAGTTCCGGGACGTTGGTGATGTCGATTTCCTCTGGTGCCGTTACGACCGGCACGCCGTTGACCACCTCAAAGGGGCACCTGCCGTCACCCATCTGCCTCACCTCCCGCTGCCGCCGCGCCTGAGCCGCTGCGCGGCGGAGGGTGAGGCGGTGGACCCGACCAGGATCATTACCAGGATCGGCCGGAGCCAGATGCCTGTCAATAGAAACACGAGAAAAAGCTCGCGTGTTTTCTCTCGCGAGTTGTACAATCCGGAAGCATGAGCGACGCTGACGAGAGCGGTGGCAGCTGGACGCTGCTGACCGGGCACGGGCACGTGCTCGTAGAGATCGCCCGCAACCCCGGCGCCCGGATCCGGGACATCAGCGTCGTGGCCGGACTGACCGAGCGCACTGTCCAGGCCATCGTGGCCGACCTGGAGGCCGCTGGATACCTGGTTCGCACCCGCACCGGGCGGCGCACCCGGTACACCATCAATCGCGACAGCGTGTTCCGGCACCCCGCCCAGGACGGGCACCGGATCGGCCCGTTCCTCAGCCTGCTCGCCGAGTCCGGCGAGGATGCCCGCACCACACCGGAAGACACGTTAGATCGGCTGACGGTACAGTCCGGAACACCCCGGCCCGGCCCGGCCAGGTCGTCGCGGCGGGCCGGGACAGTGACATGCTGGACCACGAGACGGCGAAGAGGGCGAAGAGGAGGTCACGTTGGCCCGGGTGGACAGCGACGGAGTGGGAATCGAGTACGAGGTCACGGGAGAGGGGCCGCCGGTCGTGCTGCTGCACGGTTTTCCCGATTCCGGGCGGCTCTGGCGGCACCAGGTACCGGCACTCGCCGGGGCAGGATTCCAGGTCATCGTCCCCGACCTGCGCGGATACGGGCGTTCTGACAAGCCCGAGGACATCGAGGCCTACTCGCTCATGCACCTGGCCGGGGATGTCATGGCGATCCTGGCCGACCTGCAGATCCCCAGGGCCAACGTGGTAGGCCATGACTGGGGTGCCGCGCTCGCCTGGGCGCTCGCAGCCCTCGTGCCCGGCCAGGTGGATCACCTGGTCACGCTTTCTGTCGGCCACCCGGCTACCTTCCGCCGCACCCCGCGGCAGCGCGAGAAGTCGTGGTACATGCTGCTGTTCCAGTTCCCCGGCATCGCCGAGCGCTGGCTGACCGAGGACAACTGGTCCAACTTCCGGACCTGGGGCGGGCATCCCGACGCTGACCAGGTGATCTCCGAGCTGGAGGCGACTGGTTCGCTGACGCCGGGTCTTAACTGGTACCGGGCTAACGTCCCGCCTGAGTCGTGGGTCGGTCCGCCGCTGCAGCTCCCGCCGGTGCAGGCCACCACGATGGGTGTCTGGAGCACGGGCGACCCAGCCCTCACGGAGGCTCAGATGACCGACTCCGCCGAGAACGTGGCCGGGCCGTGGCGGTACGAGCGCCTGGACGGGCCGGGCCACTGGATGCAGCTGGATGCGCCAGAACCAGGTCAATGCCCTGCTGACGGACTTCCTGCCCCGCTGACGTGAATCGGCCGGACGGGGGAACCCGAGAGCTTCATGGAGGATGACCGCAGGCGCGAGCACCTGCGTGCCGGATTCAACCGGGCCGCGGAGGACTACCAGCGCACCAGGCCGGTTTGCCCGCCTCAGCTGTTCGACGACCTGATCGACCTGGCCGGGCTCGAAGCGGGAGACCGGCTGCTCGAAATCGGTTGTGGCACCGGGCAGGCGACCGTGCCTCTCGCCGGGCGGGGCCTCAACGTCACCGCCGTTGAGCTGGGTGCCGAACTGGCGGCCATCGCCCGCCGGCGGCTGGCCGGGTTCCCCGCTGTCGACGTGGTGACCTCGGCGTTCGAGGACTGGCCGCCCCATGGTGCCACGTTTGACGCCGTGGTGGCCGTCAGCTCCCTGCACTGGATCGACCCGCAGCTTCGTTACCTGAAGCCGTACGAACTGCTGCGCTCCGGAGGCAGCATGGCCGTGGCCGGGTGCCTATGGGCACGGCCCGCCGGCGCCGAACGCTTCTGGACGGATGTGCAGGAGGACTACCGGGCCGTGGGATATGACGGCAGCCCGCCGCCGCCACCCGAACAGATCGGCCCGCAACACTTCCCGCCCGAGGCGGGGAGTCTCTTCGCCGAGGTGGCGAGCCGGCGCTATCCTTTTCAGCTTCTCTACAGTGCCAGGGATTACCTCGCCATCCTGGCCACGCAGTGCGGCACCCGCGCGCTCGGCGAAGCCAGGAGTGCCGAATTCCTCGCCCGGGTGGGGCACCGGCTTGAGTCGCTCGGCTGGCCCCGGCTAACCGCCACCTTCGTGGCATATCTGACCGTCGGACGGCGAACACAGACCTGAAGGCCCGTCTGGGGCGCCCCTGGGCCGTCACTGCGCCATTCCGCAGGCGGCATGGCATCCTGGTGTGGTCGAGAGGCGCTGCGACGGACTAGATCCGCCACGCTCGACCCCCTTCCATCGGCAAGGGCGCCTTCGAGTCGATGGAGGCGGTCCCTCATGACCGTGGTTGGTCGCGTCGCCGCGCTGTGGCGGTATCCAGTGAAATCCATGGCCGCCGAGGAACTGGACGGCGCCGAGGTCACGTGGCACGGCCTGGCGGGCGATCGTCGGTGGGCGTTCATCCGTGACGGGCAGGTGCGCAGCGGATTTCCGTGGCTGACGATCCGGGAACGGCCCGAGCTGGCGCACTACCGGCCCCGCTTCGCCGAACCGGGCCGGCCGAACGCCTCCCAGGTGCTCGTGCGCACGCCCCGCGGCGGAGAAATCGACGTGGCCGACCCCGCGCTCGCGGCCGAACTCGGACCAGGCGTACGCGTGATCAAGCAGGACCGCGGGATCTTCGACACGATGCCCCTGTCGCTGCTGACCACGCAGACCGTAACCGGCCTCGGCCGGCTGGCCGGCACTAGCCTGGCGGCCGAACGGTTCCGGCCCAACCTCCTGGTGGATGCCCGGGAGCATGACTTCCCCGAGGACGCCTGGGTCGGCCGGGTGCTGCGGATCGGCGGGCTGCGGATGCGGGTGGACCAGCGCGACAAGCGATGCGTGATGGTCACCATAGACCCCGTGACGCTGCGCCGGAACCCCGAGATCCTGCGCGCCGTAGCCCGGGAGCGTGACAACCGGCTCGGGGTCTACGGCTCAACCGTGGAAGCGGGCCGGATCGCGGTGGGCGATCCGGTCGAACTCGGCCCCTAAGCCCGCATCGGCGCGTGAACGAGGAAGGCGCAGCGGTGCCAGCTACTCAGCCTCGGCCCCAGCCCGCCGGGACCGTTACCGGTCCAGGCGGGCTGGGGCGCCCCCCCATCGCCCTCAACGCTGTCCTGCGAGAGCTCCGTTAGCCGTTACGCACTCCAGGGCTGCGGGTGCTCCGCAGGCAACTGCGGACAAACCACGCTATCTCTGAGACCGAAACGACCGCTGCTGCCAGTCGCCTATCAGGCAGATCCTTGCCAGGTCCCGAGTGGTCCATGCAAGAACTTGCATGGTTCACGGGTCAGGTCGCCGTGCCCGCGGTCACCCGTCAGGGGCCGCCGTAATCCGTGTCGCGATATCGCTGTACCCGTTGCGCCGGCACCAGCTCAGAATGTACGGCGCGTGTTCACCGCACCACCGGTAGACGACCTCGGGTGTCATCTTGAGGTCCTGGCTATGCTCGTGCCGTGCTTTGATCAGCGGACCGAGGTAGTCGACGAGCTTGGCGGCCGTGTCGTATCCGACGTGCGCGGTGCTGGCGAGGGTTTCATGGTTTACCGCGCGACCCGAGGCGATCGCCCCGGCCAGGCGGGCCGCGGTCGCGCCCTTTCCTTTCTTGAAATAGGCGTGAATCCGCATGATGTCGGGCGGGCTACTGCCCGGCGGAAACCGGGAGACCGGCAAGCGGCCTCCGCTGGCGGCGATGTCGATGGCCTCGATAAGCGGCGCCGGCCCCGTCGCCTTCCGGTAGATGCCCACCACCTCGGGCTGCTCGACCGCCTCGTCGAGATGATCGCGCTCGAGCCCATGGCCTTGCGCGGCGAAGATCACCGGCGTCTGCCTGCCCGCCTGCCGGAGCGCGTTCAGCACGTCGAGCCCGTCGAACGAGTACTCGACGGCGTAGTCCATCCAGGTGAGGTCGGTGACGACCACGTCGAATCTCAGCCGGTCCCCGATGGCGCTCAGGACTGCATCCTTGTCCTCGGCGATCCGCACCTTCGCGTCGGTCAGGGACTGTCGCAAAATGGGCTCGATGATCTTTCCCAGTGCGGCAGCGACCAGAATGCGTGGCCCGTCTTGCATCGACCTCCCAACTGCAGATAACGATTCTGCCATGCGCCACCCGATGCACAACCGTCGGCCGACAGGGTGAATGGCCAATTAGCCACAGCGGGCCATCCGGGCCATTGCCTGATCGTAGCTGATCCGAAAATTAGACATTAACCAAGCATGCGGCGGCGGCCGGCGGCGTTTGTGCCGTCGGCTTCCGGCGGGGCGCCGGCCGGAGTATGCGGTTAGCGGTCTGTGGCGACGGGCAGGAGCTCGCCGGTGCCGGGGTCGATGGCCTCGATGGAGACCTTGTAGCCGAGGCGTTCCAGTCCGCGGACGTGGCTACGGGCGCGGCGGCGGGTGTCTGCCTTGCGTTCGTAGTAGTCGGGGCCGAGGTCCTCGTATCTGGCTTCGGGATCGGACAGGAGGGCGTGGGCGATGACGAGCTGGGTCCGCATGATCGCGCCCTGGGCCTTCTTCCTGGGCATGTGGGTGCACAGGCGCCGGTACTTGGCGCCGAGGAAGGTCTGGGTGCGCCCGACGCTGACGGATGCCTCGCCGAGGGTCCCGCCGATGTAGGGGTTGCCGCGGCCGGTGGCGTTCTTGCCCTTGCGCTTGCCGGCCGACTCCGTCACGCGGGGAGCCTGCCGGGCCCAGGATGCCAGGTGGCCGGCGGTCGGGAAGACGCTCATGTCGGTGCCGATCTCGGCGATGAGGTCCCGGGCCGTGGTGATCCCGAACCCGGGGATGCCGTCCAGCTGCTTTACCTGCCGTTCGTACGGCTTGCACATCTCCGCGATCTTGTCGTCCAGGATCTCGATCTGGGCGGTGAGCTGGTCGATGCTGTCCAGCATCATCTCCAGGATGAAGGCGTGCTCCTCCGTGAAGAACGAGCAGTCCAGGGCCTCTTCCAGCCGGGCGGTCTTGCGGCGCATCACGCCGCGGGCCATCTCCGCCAGCGCTGCGGGGCTGCGCTCGCCGGCGATGATGGCACGCAGCATGTCCCGTCCGGAGACGCCGTGGATGTCGCTGATCACCGAGGACAGCTTCAGGTGCGCGTCCTCCAGCAGCTTCTCGCAGCGCTCCTTCTGCGCGGTGCGCATCTGGACCAGCTTGCGGCGGTAGCGGGTGTGCGTGCGCAGCCGGCGGATCTCCTCCGGCGGCACGAAGGACCCGGCCAGTGATCCCTGCTCGGTGATCTTCGCCAGCCACGCCGAGTCCAGCTTGTCCGTCTTCGGCCGCCCGGGCAGCGCCTTGACCTGCGACGCCTGATACAGCAGGCAGTCGAAGCCCTCCCGCTCCAGCAGGAAGAGCACCGGCTTCCAGTAATCGCTGGTGGACTCCATCCCGGCCCGCTCCACCTGCCAGGCCCGCAGCCAGTCCGCCAGCGCCAGCAGTTCCCTCCTGGTGGTCCCGAACTTCCGGGTCTCCTGCTGCCGGCCCCCCTTGCGGGTCTCGCTCGGCACCCGGATCGTGACCATGACCTCGGCCTTGCCGATGTCGATCCCGGCAACCCGGTCGCAGAACAGCGGCTCGTCCTCGACTTCCTCCATCGTGATCTCCTACGATGACAGCGCGGTTAACGGTCGCGGCCGCCCGCAGGAGCTGGGGGCAAGCGGAAATCTGATCCGCGGGCTCGAAGCACCAGTTCACAGCCCTCAAGAACAGCTCCCGGCGCACAGACTATTCAACGGGGTCAGGCCCGCCACGATACGACGGCGTCAGCGGACGGCCGCGGCCATCCTCCACCCGCAGCCGCCCCGGCGAGACGGAAACCGCGCATACACGGCCCGGCCCGGCCGCAAAGCGGCAGCAACCCCAGCCCGCCGCAGACCCGCACCCCCGCGCAATTTTCACGCCGCACGGCGTCCCGGAGGGCACCAGCGACTATTCAGCAAGCGTCAGCGTCTCCTGGCTGTTCTCTGCCGGCTGTTCTCTGCTGGCTGTGCTCTGCTGGCTGTGCTCTGCGCGGGCGGCGCAGTCCGGCCCTGTCCGTCCTGCTGCCCGGCGGGGCCCGCTCGGCTCCGAACCGAAAGGGACCACGGCGCAACCGCGTACGCTTTTAGTGAGTTGTCCTGATCTCCAGTCCCGGGGAGGTGCCCGTGGCGACAGGTCCATGGGACCCGCACGCAGCGGCGATCGGCCGGCTGCGCGCGTCCGACGCCGACCGTGACCGGGTAGTCGACGCACTCAAGGCCGCGTATGCGCAGGGCCTGCTCACCACCGACGAGCTCGCCGCGCGGACGAGCCAGGCGCTCGCGGCGCGGACCTACGCGGACCTGACCGCGGCCGGCGCGGTGCTGGCCGAACCCCCGTCGCCCGCCAGGAAACGGGTCAGCAGGAAAGCCGTGGCCTATGGCACCAGCGCGATCGTGCTGCCGCCCGCCCTGGTAGCCGCGTTTCTCACCTTCTACGGCGGGTTCATCGTCCTGTTCCTGGTGGCCTGCGCCGGCGTGGTCGTATCGGCCGCGCCGATAGCCCCGCGGCGGCCGGGCGCGCTGCCGTCGGCCGGCCGCCGCTGACCATCAGCGGGCACAGCGCCTGCGCCATGAGCCGCTATCCGCCCGCCGGATGCGCGGCCACCAGCACCAGCGCGTCTAGCAGCCGCCACCAGTCCGGCTCGGCCAGATCCCGGCCCAAGGCCTGGGCGAGCGCGGCCAGCGCGGCCACCAGCTGACCGGCGAACTCGTCAGGACCGGCGTCCATCGCCGGCGCCATCACCGCGACCGCCTCGCGGAACCGGTCGGTGCGCCCGAGCCGGACGAGCGAGGCGGGAATCCCCGGCGTGCCGCCCGCCCCGCCCGCCACCGCCACACCCGCCACACCGGCCACCGCCGAACCGGCCGTCCGCGCATCCTCCTCGGCGGCCGCGAGCGTGACCACCAGCCGCAGGCCCAGCGCCTCGGCCAGCCGGGTCAGGGCCGCCGTCGTCGGGTTGCCCCGGCCGTTCTCCAGGTTGGCGATGTAGGGGACCGAAAGGCCCGCTCCGGCCGCCACGGACGCCACCGTCCGCCCCGCGGCGGTGCGCCGCGCCCGCAACTGCCGGCCGATCTCTGCCTGATCCACGCCCCTCCTGTCTTGACAGATTACAAAACCCAAAAGCTATTCTGTCAGAATAGTCGACGGATGGGTGACGATCGTGCTCAAGGCGCTGCGAATACGGGACTTCCGGCTGCTGTGGGCGGGCGGCCTGATCAGCTCGCTCGGCTCCTGGCTGCTCACGCTGGCCATCCCCACCCACATCTTCCTGGTCACCGGCTCGCTGCGGGCCACCGGGCTGACGGTCGCCGCGGAGTACCTGCCGCTCCTGATCCTCGGCCCGGTCGCCGGCGTCTTCGCCGACCGGTGGGACCGGCGCCGCCTGATGATCGGGACCAACCTGTTCTGCGCGGCCGCGGTGACGGTGATGCTGCTCGGCACCGCGCCCGGACGGTATTGGGTACTGTATGCCGCGCTGGTCGCCGAGAACGTCGGCGTCGTGCTCAACACTCCCGCCTGGCAGGCCCGCACCCCGGCCGTCGTCGGCACCGGTGAGCTGCTGAGCAGCGCCAACGCGCTGAACTCGGTCAGCAGCGGCACGGTCAGGCTGATCGGCGGCCCGCTCGGCGGGGTCCTCCTGGCCGCCTGGGGCACCAGCTGGCTGATCGGGATCAACGCCGTCAGCTACCTGCTGTCCGCCGCGGCGATGTTCATGACCAGCGCGGCCGGGAGCGAACCTCCTGACCGCGGGACCACCACGGCCGGCCAGATCGCCCGCGACCTCGCACACGGCGCCCGCGTCCTGCGCCGCCAGCCGGTCGCCCGGGCGCTGCTGCCGGTCATGGTGATCTTCCTGGCCGCCAACGCCGCGCTCAGCGCGGTGCTCATCGCGTTCGGCATCCAGCGGCTCGGCGGCAGCGAGCACACCGGCTTCCTGCTGGCCGGCCTGGGCGCGGGCTTCCTGCTCGGCGCCCCGGTCGTCCGCCTGCTGCTGGACCGGGTGCAGCCCGGGTCCCTGCTGGCCGCGACACTCGCCGCCACCGCCGGCGCGTCCTTCGCGCTGTTCACCTCGTCGTCGCTGCTTACCGCGCTGCCCGCGGCGGCCGCCGTCGGCACGTTCGGCTCCATGTCCCTGGTGGTCCCGCAGACCGCCATGCAGCGGGTGATCCCGAACGCGGTCCTCGGCCGGATCGGCGCGGTCTTCCTCACCGGCGAGGCGGCCGCCACCCTGGCCGGCGCCGCGGCCGGTCCCGTCCTGGCCCAGGCGGCCGGCCTCACCGTCACCGCCGCCGTCGCCTGCCTGGTCATCCTGGCCGCGGCCGGGCTCGCCCTGCTCAGTGTTCGATCTGGCATTATCGATTCGTGGCCAGTACCGATCTCGACCGTCTCGCACGGACCGCCTACGAAGCCCACCGGGGTGCCCAGGCCGGTTCCCTCCCGTCTTGGGAAGACACCAGCGACCAGGAGAAGAAGGCCTGGCGGGCCGCTGTTTCCGCGGTCACGGGGTCCGGTGAATCCACCCTCACCGAGGCCCCCGCCGCCAAGTCGATCGTCATCCAGGCCGGCGACCAGACCCACATCTTCCACGCCGAGTTCACCGCCGGCCGGCAGGGCAGCCTGGTGGTCAGCGACGAGCACGCCTCCAGCCACCACGCCCTGTTCCAGATGGCGCACGGCTACTGGTTCGTCCAGGACCTCGGCTCGACCAACGGCACCTGGCTCAACAACCGCCGCATCTACGCCGCCCAGCGCCTGAAGAAGGGTGACAAGATCAAGATCGGCCGCACCATCGTCGCCGTGGTCTCCACCACCTGACCCGGCGGCTTAAAAGCAGAGGGTCCGCGTTGATAGGGCTGCAGGGTTGCCCTATCGACGCGGACCCTTCCAGGTCATCCGCGGGGCCACTGCAGGGAAGCGGCCCGCACCTTTGAGCAAGGAACTCTGATTTCAATCATGCCCAAGGACTTACTAGGACCCAACCCCGAAGCAGTTCAGTTGTGGTTAAGATTTCCGCCACCCGCGCCCTGGGCCGGCCTTCGGTCGCAAAACCCCAGCTCAGCCCCACACCCCGGCCGGCTGCCTGGTGCTGACGTTGAGCCGGTTGAAGAAGTTCGTCGTGGCGATCATGAGGACGAGCGCCGCGAGCCCGCGCTCGTCGTAGTGGCGGGCCGCGGCGTCCCAGATTTCGTCAGGAACCGGGTCGGCCCGGTCGCTGAGCCGCGTGACCGCCTCGGCGAGCGCCAGCGCCGCCCGTTCGGCCCCGGTGTAGTAGGGGGCCTCCCGCCACGCCGCCACGGCGAAGAGCCGCTCGTCGGTCTCGCCCGCCTTCCTCGCCTTGCGCCAGCCGCCGTCCACGCACGCGCTGCAGCCGTTGACCTGGCTGACCCGCAGGTGCACGAGCTCGAGCGTGGCCTGCGGTACGCCGCCCCTGCTGATGGACCCGAACAGGGCCTGGATTGGCTTCATGGCCTCGGGGATGATCACCGCGGGGTTCGGCATCCGGGCGGTCAGGGTGTCCATGCTGGTGTCCTCCAATGTCGCGAACGTCTGCCCTCCTGACCCGCCGGATGCGGGAAACGTGACCACCCGCGCGGCCATCCGGTCACGCCACCGAGAGCAACGTGCCGGAGTCACGTGTGAGTTTCGTGTGACATGAAACCCACCCGCAATCCCCGCGGCACCTTGATATCAGCCATCTACGTTGCGCTCCATGATGAAACGCATCGCGGCGCTAACCGCACTGGTAATCACCCTCCTCGCCGTCCCGGCAGCGGCGGCCATGGCCAGCACGAACGGGCCGGGATCCGGCTACGCCAAGCCCCGGCCGGCCCTCCTCGTGTGCGCCCGGGTCCACCGCTTTCACCGGGGCTACGTGACCCGCCATCACAAGCGGATTCCCGTCCGCATCCGCATCGCCTGCCCCTTCCTCCCGGCCAGGCAGTTGCCCAGGGGCTGCAGCTTCACCGTCTCCCGTGACGGCTCCCTGTTCGTGAACAAGGGTGCCGCCATCACCAACGGAACCGCCCTCATGTGCTGCGCCCGCTGACGCCGCATCCACGAGCACCCGGTTCGTTCGGGCCCAAGATTGAGTACCGAACGGACCGGGTGTCTGCCTTGGCGCTTCGGTAACCCCCGTGTTACGGTAGCCCGGTGGTTACCAATGCCGCCGGCGACCCGTTCGAGGCACTCGGCGACCCGAACCGGCGCGACATCCTCCGCCTGCTCAGCGAGGGCGACAAGCCGGTTGGCCAGATCGCCGCGGCCCTGCCCATCAGCCGTCCCGCGGTCTCCCGGCACCTGCGGCTGCTGAAGCAGGCCGGGCTGGTCGCCGAGCAGGCGCGGGGGACCAGCCGGATCTACCACCTGCGCGCGGAGGGGCTGCGCGCGGTCCAGGAGTACCTGGAGCGCGTCTGGGGCGACGCCGCCCGCCGGTTCCGGCTGATGGCCGAGAACACCGTGCCACTTGAGAACACCGTGCCGCCCGAGAACACCGTGCCGCCCGAGAACACGGAATGACGGCCCCGCTGCGCATGGCCTTCGAGGTGGCCTGCTCCGCCGACCACGCGTTCACGGTCTGGACCTCCGGCATCGGCGCCTGGTGGCCGCGCGATCATACGATGACCGGGCGCGCCGAGGAGGTCGTCCTGCAGGGCGGCGTGGGCGGCCGGATCTACGAGCGGACCGCCGACGGCGCCGAGCACGAGTGGGGCGAGGTGACCGCGTGGCAGCCGCCGGCCCGGCTGGCCTACCTGTGGTACCTCGGCCGGGACCGCGCGGATGCCACCGAGGTGGAGATCCGCTTCCTGGCCCAGGGGGCCGGCGCCACCCGGGTGGAGATCGAGCATCGCGGCTGGGAGCGGCTGGGCCCGGACCCGAACACCGCCCAGTCGTGGCGGGACCGTAACCAGGCGAACTGGCAGAGTTTGCTGCCGCACTTCGTCGACGCGATCAACCGAGGGGAGAAATGATGGCCGCAGGAACGAAGGAAGACCCGTGGGAGCTGAAGACCCCGCCGGGCACCTCCAGCTACACCATGTACACCGACGAGCAGGCCGATCCGCCCACGCTGGTCTGCCAGGTCGGCTCGACCACGCTGAAGTACCGGCTGCGGGCCATCCAGGACCTGCACGCCTGGCTGAAAGCCCAGGGCGACTGGGTCCCGCTGGGCGCAGCCGACGAGAAGAAGCCCGCCGCCGAAGGCACGGTGGAGGCGTGGGGCCGGTCCGCGGACAATCCGGCCGGCGGCTGGTACGGCCTGCGCAGCGGTTACCGCGGCCGGTTCGGCATGTACCTGCCGCCGCTGCTGGAGAAGCTTGGCCTGGCCGAAGTCACCCATGACGCCCGCAACAACAGGATGCGGGCGATCTAGGCGCTCTCCTCCCCGGTCACGTGGTCCAGCCGGACCAGGTCGAGCACCAGGTGCGCGGCGCTACCCCGCGCGGTGACCAGGGTCAGCTCCTGTCCGTGCGCCGCGAGCTGCTCACTGACCTCGTACAGCACGCGGACCCCGGCGCTGGCCAGCTGGGTGACGCCGGTCAGGTCGGCGATCAGCGGGACCGTGCCGCCCCGGCTGACCGACAGCAGCCGCCTGGCGAGCAGGTCGGCGGTGGTGATGTCGACCGGGCCGGCGACCAGCGCCCGGGCCGTGGCGCCGGCCGCGGCGGAGGTGTCCACGCTGAACGACCGTCCGGCCGTGTGCCCGGCCTGCCCGCCCTGGTGGCCCGAGGCCAGCACGGCGGGCCGGCGCAGCCGGCGCCGCAGCGTCACTGTAGTGCCCCGGGGGGGCTCGGGGGGGTCGTCCCCCCCGGAGCCAGCAGTGCCCCGGCGGGGCGCCGCGCCAGGGTGGCTGACCAGCAGCTTGTCCACCACCTGCCCGGCCACCATCAGGCCGTGGCCGCGGTCCGCGTCGGACGGGTCGGGCGGCCGCCAGGTGCCGTGGTCGGTTATCAGGCACGCCACGCTGCCGTCGCTCTCCAGGCGCGCGTCGACCTCGACGGTCCCGGGCAGATCTGGCGGATAGGCGTGCTCGATGGCGTTGGTGAACACCTCCACCATGGCCAGGTGCAGCGCCTCCCAGTCGTCGGCCGCGGCGTCGAGCCGGTTTAGCCAGCAGGCGAAGGCGTCCCGCGCCGTGGTCAGGCTGGGCCGCTCGCTGGGCAGCGCTAGGTGCAGCGGAGGGACAGGGGCGGCGAGCCACTGGGCGGCCAGCGCGGTGACGTCATCGCCGAGGCCGGTGCGGGTCAGCAGCTCCACGGTCAGCTGGCAGACCCGCTCCGCCGCGGCCGGGTCGGCGCCATGCTCGGCTGACAGGTGCGCGAGCGACCGGTTGGCGGCCGCGTCCGCGGCGGCCGCGGCGAGTTCCGCCATGCCCTCGGCGATCGTCCGGTCCGGCCGCTCGATGAGGCCGTCGCTGTACAGCAGGACCAGCTCGCCCGGGATGAGCGCGCTGGTTGCCAGCGTCGGCGGCGAGCCGGTGCCGAGCGGCCCCGCGGTGACCTCCAGGTACCTGGCCTTTCCGTCCGGGCTGACGACCAGCGGCGGCGGATGCCCGCACGTGGTGTAGCGCAGCGTCCCCGCGGCCAGGTCGAGCACCACGAGCGCGAGGGTGGCGGCGCGCAGCGCCGGCATCCGGGCGGCGAACGCGTCGGTCCGCCGCAGCACGTGCCCGAGGTCGTCCTCGGCGGCGAGCAATTCGGCTAGCACGGCGCGGAGCTGTCCCATCGCCGCCGAGGCGGCCACCCCCTGGCCCACCACGTCCCCGACGACGAGCGCGACGCCGCCGTCGTTCAGCGGGATCGCGTCGAACCAGTCGCCCCCGGCCGCATGATCCTGCCCGGCCACCAGGTAGCGGGCCGCGATCCTGGCCCGGGGCAGCACCGGCAGGGCGGTGGGCAGCAGCGCCTCCTGAAGTTCGGCCACGATGCCGCGCCCGGACGCGTTCCCGCGCCCCAGCTTGTCGTCGTCGTGCGCAGTACCTGGCACCGCCGCCTCCTGGCTTCCCCGCCCCTCGCCCCGGTGAACTACCCCGGCAGGGCGAGCCAAACGGGTTAGAGCGGTTCTCCAGGGGCAGAGAGGGCCGGGTACGCAAAACCACGAGGGGAAGGAACGCTAGTGAGTGACACCGATAAGGCCAAGAACAAGGCCCAGGAAGTAAAGGGCAAGGCCAAGGAGACCGTCGGCAAGGCCGTCGGCAACGAGCGGCTCGAGTCCGAGGGCGTCGCCGACCAGGCCACCGCCGACGTCAAGCAGGCCGGCGAGAAGGTCAAGGACGCGGGTAAAAGCCTGAAGCCCTGATCTGGTGTGGACCGCCGATTCCAGGGTAATCGGATCCCGACCTGGTGGCGGTCACATAAGAGAGAAGGAAATAGCTTATGGGTATCATCCTGCTCGTTCTCCTGCTCGCCCTCATCCTGGGCGGGCTGGGGTTCGCGATTCATATCTTGTGGTGGATCGCCCTCATCGTGCTGGTGATCTGGCTCATCGGGTTCGCGGTGCGCATGGGCGAAGGCGGATCGCGGGGTCGCTGGTACCGCTGGTTACCCGGCCCGCCGCGGCTAGCCCGCGGTGGCCTCGGGCCGACCCGGTTCCGGGCCGGACTCGGAAAGGGCGGTAAGGGCCTCGCCGACCGTGTCGTACATCGGCAGCCGGTCGGCGAGGCCCGTTATCCATAGCGCCTTGGTGTAGCGGTAGCGCGCCCCGGCCAGGAGGAACCGGCCGCCCTCGTCCGTCTGCCGCCGCCAGTGCGACACGATCACGGCCAGGGCGGTGGTGTCCATGAAGTCGACCTTGGACATGTCGAGGATCAGCTGGCCGCTTTTTGCCGCGGCTTCTGACAGGCAGTCGTCGAACCGCTGGCTCGAGGTGATATCGAGTTCGCCCTGCACGCTCACGACCACGCTGGCGCCGTGAGGTTCCATCGAGAAGCGTAGCTCGGCCACTCTGCGCTCCCACAGGCTCGGCTCGGACGGGCGGTACTCACCAGAATCGTATTCCCGCAGCCGGCGTCGCGTGGCGATACCAGCACTGCCAGCGCGGATGTACTGTTGGGCGGTATATGCCAAGCCGGTCACCGGATGTATAGGAATGCTTACCCATGGACGTTGACAGCAGCCAGGCGCGGATGGCCGCTTACATGCGCGACCACCAGGACAAGGTCGTGGGCCGCTGGAGCGAGCTCGTGGTGGCGGGCCTGCGCGGCCGGGGCTCGGCGGCCGAGGTGCGGCACGAGCTCGACGACCTGTACGGGCTCGTGATCCGTACGATGTCAGACGCCGACGAGCAGGCCGCCGGGGAGCTCACGGCGGTGCTGACCGAACTGTCCAGGTCCCGGGCCAGGAACGGGTTCACCCCCCGCGAGACGGCGCTCGGGGTGTTCGCGCTCAAGGACGCGGTCTACGAGCTGGTCGCCGATGCCGCCGACCTGGCGCCCGAATACCTGGCCTTCTCCCGGATGATCGACGACCTCGGCCTGCTCACCTTCGAGACCTACGCGGCGGCCCGGGAGCAGATCATCGCCGACCAGGCCCAGGCCATGCTGGAGCTGTCCACCCCGGTGATCAGGCTGTGGGATGGCGTCATCGCGGTGCCGCTGGTCGGCTCGCTGGACTCGGCGCGCACCCAGCTGGTCATGGAGAAGCTGCTGGAGACCCTGGTCGCGACCGGCGCGGATCACGCCGTGCTGGACATTACCGGGGTGTCCACGGTGGACACCGAGGTAGCCCAGCACCTGCTCAAGACGGTGAGCGCGGCGCGCCTGCTGGGGGCCGAGTGCATCGTCAGCGGCATCAGGCCGCAGGTCGCGCAGACGATCGTGTCGCTCGGCATCGAGTTCGGCGACATCGCCACCAAGGCGACGCTGGCCGACGCGCTGGCGCACGTGCTGGACCGTCGCGGCCAGCGCATCGGCCAGGGCATCGGCCAGGGAGCATCGGCCAGCAGCGCATCGAGCCCCAGAAGCCGGGCCCCGCCTGATGGACCGCGTGCCGATCCTCAAGATCGGGACGACGCTCTTCGTCTCCATCCAGATCGACCTGCAGGACGAGAGCGTCGTTCGGCTCCAGGAAGACCTGGCGGACGAACTGGCCGCCACCGGCGCCCGCGGCGTGATCATCGACATCACCGCGGTGGAGATCGTGGACTCCTTCATCGGCCGGATGCTCGCCATGATCGGGTCGCTCTCGCGGCTGTTCGACGCCGAAACGGTCCTGGTCGGGATGCGCCCGGCGGTGGCGATCACGCTCACCGAGCTGGGCCTGTCCTTGCGCGGCGTACGCACCGCCCTGAACGCGGAGAAGGGCCTCGCGCTGCTGAACGGAAGCGCTTGATGGATGAGCTGCCGATCAGGACCGGAGACGACGTCGTCCGCGTCCGGCAGCAGGTACGGGTGGTGGCGGCCAAGAACGGCCTGTCCCTGGTGGACCAGACCAAGGTGGTGACGGCAGCCAGCGAGCTGGCCCGCAATGCCCTGGTGCACGGCGGCGGCGGCCTGGCCCGGGTCGAGGTGGTCACGTCAGCTCTTGGCAAGAACGGCGTCAGGATCGGCTTCAGCGACGAGGGCCCCGGGATCGCCGACGTCGACCTGGCCCTGACCGACGGCTGGAGTTCGGGCGCCGGCCTCGGCCTCGGCCTGTCCGGAGCCCGGCGGCTGGTCGACGAGTTCGAGCTGACCTCCAAGCCGGGCGGCGGCACCAGCGTCGTGGTCGTCAAGTGGTCCCGCTGAGCTGGCCCCCGGTGGACTGGCCGCTGCGGGCCCCGCCGCCGCAGGACATGCGCTGGCTCAGGGTCGAGGACGCCAGCGCGGTGCCGGCCTGCCGCAAGGCCGTTCAGGTTATGGCCGAACGGTTGCGGTTTCCCGCCGCCCGCGCCGGCCAGCTCGCCCTCGCGGTCACCGAAGCCGCCTCCAACCTGCACAAGCACGCCGAGCAGGGGGCGCTGCTGCTGTGCGTCAACCGGGACGGCCCGGAGCCCGGCATCGACCTGGTCACCATCGACGCCGGCCCGGGCGTGCGGGACGTCGGCGCGGCCGTGCGCGACGGCCATTCCACCGCCGGGACGCTGGGCATCGGCCTGGGCGCGATCAGGCGGCTGGCAGATTTCGCCGACCTTTACTCCCGGCCGGGCCACGGCACCGCCCTGGCCGCACGCTTCCGCGTGGGGGCGGCCGCAGCCGGAGCAGCAGCGCGCTGGGCCGGCCTGGTCCGGCCGATCACCGGCGAGACCGAGTGCGGCGACGCCTACGGGGCGGTCGGGGCGGACGGCGCGGTCACCGCCGTGCTGTGCGACGGGCTCGGGCACGGCCCGCTGGCCGCGGCGGCAGCCGCCGCGGGGGTGGCCGCCGTGCTGGATGATCCCGCAGGCGAGCCGGCCGCGCTGCTGGAGCGGGTACACCGGCGGATGAGCGGCACCCGCGGCGGAGCCGTCGGCGTCGTGCGGATCGCCGGAAAGCAGGCCAGGTTCGCCGGCCTGGGCAACGTGGCCGCGTCGATCGTGTCGGACGGTCAGCGCAAGAGCATGATCTCCATCCCGGGCATCGCCGGCCACCAGGCCAGGGTCATCCGCCAGTTCGAGTACGAGGCGCCGCCGGGTTCGGCGGTCATCCTGCACTCCGATGGCATCAGCAGCCGCTGGGAGGCGGCCGCCCTGCCCGGGCTCGAGGCCAGGGACCCGCTGCTGATAGCGGCCGTGCTGCTCGCCGAGGCGGGCGTTCACCGTGACGACGCCGGCGTCCTCGTGCTGAAGCCATGAGCGGCCAGGCCAGCGAGCTCGCCCGCCTGGAGGTCAGGGACACGGCCGGCGTCTTCGCGGCGCGCCAGCTCGGCCGCGGCCTGGCCGCCATCTTGTCCCTGGAGCAGCAGGACCAGGTCCGGGTGGCCACCGCGCTGAGCGAGATAAGCCGCAGCGCGGTCATTGCCGGGCGGACCGCGGTCATCACGTTCGGCATCGACGAGACCGAGCTGCTGCTGACCGTGACCATGGACGGCGAGCCCCCGGCCGACGGGATCGCCGCGGCCACCCGGCTGATGGACCAGGTCGCCGCCGACGGCGACGTCGTGCGGATGACCAAGCGCCGCCCGCCCGGTGTGCGGCCGGACCCGCGGCTGGTCGGCGAGCGGCTGGCCGCGGTGCATCCGCAGTCCGCCCTGGACGAGCTGCGGCGGCAGAATCAGGACCTGATCAGCGCGCTGGACGACCTCAGGCAGCAGAAGGACCAGCTGCTCCTGCTCAACGCCGAGCTGCAGGAGACCAACCACGGTGTGATGGCCCTGTACGGCGAGCTGTCGGACGAGCTGGAGCAGACCAACCGCGGCGTGGTGGCGCTGTACGCGGAGCTGGACGAGAAGTCCGAGCGGCTGCGCGCGGCCTCCGAATCCAAGGACAGGTTCTGGGCCAACGTCAGCCACGAGCTGCGCACCCCGCTGAACTCGATCATCGGGCTGACCCGGCTGCTGGCCGAGCCCGCACCCGACGGCACCGCCCTCGACCCCGAGCGGCTCTACCAGGTCGAGCTGATCAGGAACTCGGGCGGCACCCTGCTGATCCTGGTCAACGACCTGCTCGACGTGGCCAAGGCCGAGTCGGGGCAGCTGCACGTCGACCCGGCCCAGGTGGACCTGCCCGCGCTGCTCGGCCGGCTGCGCGGGCTGGCCCGCCCGATGGCCGAGGGCAAGCCGGTCGAGGTGATCGTCAGCGCCGACGGCGACCCAGATACTCCGGTCACGATCCTGACCGATGAGGTTGCCCTGACGAGCATCCTGCGTAACCTGCTGTCTAACGGAATCAAGTACACCGATCACGGCGAGGTCCGGCTGAGCGTACGGGTAGCGGGCCCGAGGCTCGAGATCAGCGTGGCCGACACCGGCATAGGCATACCGGCCGGCCTGCACGACCATGTCTTCGAGGAGTTCTACCAGGTGCCCGGAATTCGCCGCGGTGGCACCGGTCTCGGCCTGCCGTACGCCCGGCGGCTGGCCGCGATCCTGGGCGGGGACCTCACCCTGACCAGCGAGCCGGGCGCGGGCACCACGGTCGTGCTCGGCCTGCCGCTGCGCACCCCGGCCGTCGGCACGGTCCTGCTCGCCGACGACGACGCCGCGTTCCGCGGGGTACTCAAGGGGTTGCTCGACGGCCTGGCCGACCGGGTGCTGGAGGCCGGGGACGGCCGTGAGGCGCTGGCCCTGCTCGCCGCGGACCCTGTCGACCTGGTCCTGGCCGACATGCGGATGCCCGGCATGGACGGCACCGCGCTGCTGGCCCGGCTGCCCGTCTCGGTGCCCGCGATCGTCGTCACCGGCGCGGACGTCCCCGCGCCGCCGCGGGCGGCGGCCGTGCTGCGCAAGGACGAGCTCACCAGGGAACGGCTGGAGTTCACCCTCCGCGGGGTCATCAGGGGCGAGCCATGACCGGCGCTCAAGGGGTCCAAAGGGTCCAGGCCGTCATACTCCTGGTCGACGACGACGAGGCCAAGCGCTACCTGATGAACACCTGGCTGCGCCGGGCCGGCCACACCGTGATCGAGGCCGGGACCGGGCGGGAGGCCCTGGAGAAGGCCCGCTCCGCCGAGCTGGTCCTGCTCGACGTCAACCTGCCCGACATGATCGGTTACGAGGTCTGCCGCCAGATCAAGGCCGACCCGGCCACCGCGGCCATCCCGGTCATCCAGATCTCCGCCACCGCGGTCCAGGTCGCCGACCGCGCCATGGGCCTGACCCAGGGCGCCGACGCCTACCTGACCGACCCGAGCGAACCCGAGGAACTGCTCGCCGTGGTGATGGCCGCGCTGCGCTACTCCCGGGCCCGGCAGCGCGCCGAGCGGACGGCGGCCCTGCTGACCGCGCTGACCAGCGTGGCGCTCGACATCAACGCGGCCGAAACCTTCGACGGGCTGGCCCGGGCCGCGGCGGCCGGCGCCGCGCGGATCTTCACCGCCGAGGCCGTGCTGGTCATCGAGATGCCGGACGGCCAGATCCGGCGGACGTCCGCCTCGCCCGAGCGGCCCGAGCCGCGGCAGCGCGGCGCGCCCCGCGGCCTCGCCGAGCTGGTCACGACGCGGATCCTGACGGAAAACCAGGCCAGCGGGGCGGTCATGCTCTCCCGCGGCGACTGGCTGGCGCTGGTCCCGGACAGCACGCTGCGGTGCGACATCTACGCGGCCGCGGTCCGGCCGAAACCGGGCCGTCCGCCGGTGACGATGGTGGTCGACCGGGCCGGCGTGCCCGGCGACGAGGAGCTGCAGATCCTTCGCCAGCTGGTGCAGCTGGTCGCGCTGGCCACCGAGGCGCTGCGCTCCTACGCCGAGGAGCACGTCATCGCGCTGACCCTGCAGCGCAGCCTGCTGCCGATGGCCCCGCCGGAGATACCGGGCCTGGCCATCGCGTTCCGCTACTTCCCGGCTAGCGACCAGGCCGAGGTCGGCGGCGACTTCTACGAGGCGCTCCGGTGGCAGGACCGGGTCCTCGTCGTCATCGGCGACGTGCAAGGCCACTCGCTGCACGCGGCGACGGTGATGGGCGAGCTCAGGTACGCGCTGCGCGCCTTCGTCCTGGAGGGGCACTCGCCGCTGGCCATCACCGGCCTGGTCAACGAGGTCCTGACCCGTTACCACCCGGGCATCATCGCCACCTTGTGCCTGGCGGTGCTCGACCCCGCCTCGGGCGAGCTTCAGATCGTGAACTGCGGGCACATAGCCCCGCTGCTGGTCGGCGCGCAGGGCGCGACCTACGTCGGCGAGGGCGGCCTGCTGCTCGGCCTGCCCATGCACGAGCCGCACGTGGAGACGGCGTTCCTCCCGCCGGGCGGCACCCTGCTGCTGATGACGGATGGGCTGGTCGAGGAGCGCGGCGCCTTCATCGACGTCAACCTGGAGAAGCTGCGCGTCGCCGCGCAGGAAGCCAGCGGCGCCGGGGTGGAGGCGTTCAGCAACCACCTGATGTCCATCTTCGGTCCCCGGGAGGATGACGTCGCGATGGTCGCGGTGCGCCGGACAGAGACAGGGACATGAGCGAGCCAACCGGGCCCGTGGCCGGCCTGGAGACGCGGTACGCCGCGCTGCGCCAGGCGGCCAGGTCGGCGGGCGGCGACGCGGGCGACGTGCTCGAGGCCGCCTTCACCGAGCTGGAAGGCGCCATCGACCTGCTCAGGGCGGCCGCCCCCGGTGATCGCGGCGAACCCTCAGGGACGCCCTCCGACAACGCCGAACGCGGCCTGCTGCGCGCGGTGTTCCAGGACGCGCCCGTGCCCCTGTTCCTGATCACCCGCGACGGAACGGTCCAGCGGGTCAACCGGGCCGCGGGCGACATGATCGGCGCCAAGCCCGGCTACGCGACCGGCCGCCCGTTCACCGCCTTCGTCGCCCTGGCGTCCCGCGCGGCGGTGAACTCCCAGCTCACCGCCGTCGGCCGGACCGGTAAGCCGCGCCAGATCCGGTGCAGCCTGATCGCCGGGGACGGCCCGGTCCCGTGCGAGCTCGTCATCGGCCGGGTCGGTGTAAAGGGCAACCCGGACGAGTCCGATCCCCTGCTGGTCGCGGTCCGCGACGCCGTGGCCCGCCCCGCACCCGATGAGGGCGCCCCCGATGAGGGCAGCGCCGAGGCCGAGGCTGAAGCCAGACCCCGGTCCCAGCTGGGCGCGGTGCAGGCCATCACCCGGCGGCTCGAACCTGGTCACGGCGGTGGCCAGGCTGCTGCTGGAGAACGAGGGCTACAGCGAGTCCAGGACGCTGCAGCGGTGCGCGCGGCTGATCGCCCGCGAGCTCACCGCCTGGGTCATCGTGGACATGGACCGCGGGCACCGGGTCCGGCGGCAGTTCGTCACCGGCCCGGACGACCCCCGGCTGACCGAGCTGACCAGCGCGCTCGCCGAGGTCGACCCGCCGCCGGGCTCGGTCCCGTGCACCGTGCACGAATCCGGGCACCCGGCGCTGGTGGCGCACGCCGAGGACGCCGCCGCCCTCGGCGAGGACCTGGACGGCGAGCCCTTGCTGACCAGGCTGGACGCGACGTCGCTGCTGTCCGTGCCGCTGACCGACGGCGAGATCAGGTACGGCGTGCTGACCCTGGCCCGGCGGACCAGGGACGGGCACTTCAAGGTGGCGGACCTGGCGCTGGTGCAGGAACTCGGCGAGCAGATGGGCCTGGCCATCCGGGTCGACCGGATGTTCCGCCGCCGCTCCGACACCGCCGACGCACTGCACGCCAGCCTGCAGCCGAGAAAACGGCCGGACATCCCCGGTGTGCAGATCGCCGCGACCTACCTGGCCGCCACCGAGGACGCGGACGTCGGCGGCGACTTCTACGACGTGTACCGGACCCCCGACGGCTGGGGCCTGGCCGTCGGCGATATCAGCGGCAAGGGCGAGGACGCGGCCGCGGTGACCGCCGCGGCCCGGCACGCGATCCGCGTCCTGGCCCGCCGCTGCGCCGATCCCGGCGAGGTGCTGGCCGGCGCGAACGAGATCGTGCTGGCCGAGGAGTTCGCTCTCGACGGCGGGTTCGTCACGGCGAGCATCGCGCACCTGGCCTGGCAGGAGGGGGCGCTGCGGGTGGTGCTTGGCAGCGCCGGGCACCCGGCCGCGGTCGTGCTCAGGTCCGACGGCCGGGTCCTGATGACCAGCGGCGGCGGCCTGCCGCTCGGGCTGTTCGCTGACGCCGAGCCGGCCACCCAGGAGCTGGCCCTGGACGACGGCGACATCCTGTTCCTCTACACCGACGGGGTGGCCCAGGCCCGCGGCCCTGACAACACCTACTTCCAGGACCGGCTCACCGACGAGCTGGCCGCGCTGGCCGGCCGGGAACCCGACGAGGTGGTGGCGCTGATGCGCCGGGCGATGAACGACTTCACCGGGGATCACCTGGTCGACGACGTCACGATGCTGGTGATGCGGGCCGGCCGCCTGGAGGACGGCAAGGCAGGTCAGCGGGACCGGCGCCGGGCATCGTCGCGGCGGCGCGGGTGAGCCTGCGCTATTGTCATCTCGGCACGGACCGGGGCACCATGTGCGAGTGATGGGTGAACCTGCAGTGGCGTCCGTGGCGGGTGCCCGGGGGAGCGGATGAACCGGGAAGCGACGGAGCTGTGGTCGGCGGCCCTAGGCGCCGCGGGCACCGTCATCAGGTACGGCCACTGGGGCCGCCCGGTCCTCGTGTTCCCCTCGGAGCGCGGCCGGGCCTGGGACTTCGAGAACAACGGCATGGTCGGCGCGGTCCAGGACCTGATCGAGGCGGGCCGGGTCAAGCTCTTCTGCGTGGACAGCTACGACGCGGCGTCCTGGTCCAACCACGAGATCCCGCTCGAGGAGCGGGCCCGGCGGCACGGCCGGTACGAGTCCTGGATCGTCGGCGACGTGGTGCCGTGGATCTACCAGGACGTCGGCGGCCACGCCGACGTGATCACGCTCGGCTGCAGCCTGGGCGCCTTCCACGCGGCCAACTTCGCCCTCAAGCGGGCCGACCTGTTCCCGCTGGCGATGTGCTTGTCGGGCAACTACGATCCCGCCTCGTGGAACGGCTGGGGCGAGCGCGGCAACGAGGCGTACTTCAACAACCCGCTGGACTACGTCGGCCAGCTGAGCGGTGATCACCTGGACTGGCTGCGTGGCCAGCTCAGCCTGCTGCTGGTCTGCGGCCAGGGACAGTGGGAGGACACCACCGGGTCGCTGCAGAGCACCCGGCGGTTCGCCGCGCTGCTCACCGACAAGGGGATAAAGCACGAACTGGACCTGTGGGGGTATGACGTCCCGCACGACTGGCCTTCCTGGCGCGCCCAGTTGGCCCACCATTTGCCGCGATTCTGCTGAGACTGGAGGCAGCCATTGACCAGGCACGCGATCGGGCTCCTGCTCGGCACCGAGGACGACTGGCCCACGGCGTTCGAGGAGATCCTGCGCCGGCTCGGACCGGTCGCGGGGCCGGGCGGCACGCACGCCTTCGACTGCGAGCGGATCACCATCGAGCCGTTCAGCCTGCGTGACCGGCCCCGCTACGACCTGGTCATCGACCGCCTCGCGTACTGGTACTACGTCCCAAGGGAATGGCTGAAGAAGGTGGCCCTGATGGACAACGTGTACCTGCTCAACAGCCCGTTCACGTTCCAGTCGATGGAGAAGCACGCGGCCTACTGCGCGATGATGCGCCTCGGGCTCAAGGTGCCAGAGACGGTCCTCGTGCCGTACAAGAACCCGGTCGACAACGCCCGCTACGCCTACACCGCGGCCCGCTACAACCAGCCCTTCGACCTGGACGCCATCGCCCAGAAGATCGGCTACCCGATTTTCATGAAGCCCTATGACGGCGGGGCCTGGCGCGGCGTGTCCCGGATCAACAACGTCACCGAACTGCACGCCGCCTACGACGCCAGCGGCGAGATGCTCATGCACCTGCAGAAGGCCATCGACTACGACGTCTTCGCCCGCTCGCTGTCCATCGGCGCCGAGACCATGGTGATGAAGTTCCAGCCGGACCAGCCCATGCACCTGCGCTACGCGGTCGAGCACGACTTCCTGTCCCCGGACGCGGGGCTCGAGGTGGTGACGATCTCCAAGCTGGTCAACGCGTTCTTCCGGTGGGAGTTCAACTCCTGCGAGACGCTGGTCAAGGGCGCCGGCGTCTACCCCATCGACTACGCCAACGCCTGTCCCGACGTCGCCCTGACCAGCCTGCACTACTACTTCCCCTGGGCGATGAAGGCCCTGGTCAAGTGGACCGTCTTCGCGGTGGTGACGGGCCGCAAGCCCCGGCTCGACCTGGAGACCGACCGGTTCTTCGCCATCGCCGACGAGCCAGGCATGTCGTACGGGGAGAAGCTGGGCGAGTACCGCAAGCTAGCCGACGCCTACTTCGAGACCGAGCGCTACCAGGACTTCTGCGCCACCAGCCTGGCCCGGCTGGACCAGCTCGTGCTGGACTGGGTGACCGGCCCCGGCTTCGACCGGCTGCTGGTCCGCACGGTCCAGTCGGTGTACCCGGAGCACGAGCACGACGAGTTCATCGCGCACCTGCGCGGCCTGCTCCACCTCTGGGTCCGCGACGAAAGCGCCCGCCTAGCCGCCGCCTGACCCCACCCCCCCCACCCCTCACCCCCACCCCGCCCCCGCCCGCTGGGGCCCCTCTGGGTCGATGGCACATAGGGTCGGCTAGAACCGGACCAACGGCACATCGACCCAATTCGCCCGCGGCGTGAGGCGCAGGTGGCGTGCGAATGGGCAAATAGGGGGACTAGAGGGGTACGTGATCGGTTTTCTCGTTGAGTGGAGGCCTGACGTGGGCCGTGACATCCAGGCGATCAAGATCAGCGGCGAGGACAGGCGCAAGTACCGGGACAAGGTACGGCGCTCGCTCGACGCGTTCGCCCGCATGCTCCGCGAGCGCCTGTTCGACGAGAACCCCAGCACGGTCGGCCAGGAGATCGAGCTGAACCTGACCGACGAGCGCGGCATGCCGTCGATGCGCAACGCCGCGGCGCTCGAGGCCATCGCCAGCCCGGCCTGGGACACCGAGGTCGGCCAGTTCAACCTGGAGATCAACGTGCCGCCGCGGATGCTCGACGGCGACGCGCTCACCACCTTGGAGACCGAGCTCCGCGCCGACCTCAACGCGGCCGACGCCGCCGCCCGCACCGTGGGCAGCCACCTGGTCATGGTCGGCATCCTGCCCACGCTGGCAGAAAAGGACGTGCACGAGGACTCCATGTCGGCCAACGAGCGCTACAAGGTGCTGAACGAGCAGATCTTCGCCGCCCGCGGCGAGGACATGCGGATCGAGATCGACGGCCCCGAGCGGCTGCTCACCCACATGGACAGCATCACCCCCGAGTCCGCCTGCACCAGCGTGCAGCTGCACGTCCAGGTCAGCCCGGACGCCTTCGCGAACTACTGGAACGCGGCCCAGTCCATCGCGGGCGTGCAGGTGGCGCTGGCCGCGAACTCCCCGTACCTGTTCGGCAGGCAGCTCTGGCACGAGACCAGGATCACGCTGTTCGAGCAGGCCACCGACACCCGCTCGGACGAGCTGAAGGAGCAGGGGGTGCGGCCCCGGGTGTGGTTCGGCGAGCGCTGGATCACGTCGGTGTTCGATCTGTTCGAGGAGAACCTCAGGTACTTCCCCGCGCTGCTGCCGATCTGCGAGGAGGAGGATCCGCTGGCCGTGCTGGACCAGGGCGCCTCGCCTCAGCTCGCCGAGATGAGCCTGCATAACGGCACGATCTACCGGTGGAACCGCCCGGTCTACGACAACGCGGGCGGCACCCCGCACCTGCGGGTGGAGAACCGGGTGCTGCCGGCCGGGCCCACCATCGCCGACGTGGTGGCCAACGCGGCGTTCTACTACGGCCTGGTCAGGTCGCTGGCCGAGGCGCAGCGGCCGATCTGGACCCAGATGTCGTTCACCACCGCCGCCGAGAACCTGCACGAGGCCGCGCGGAACGGCCTGGAGGCCCAGCTCTACTGGCCGGGTGTGGGCGACACCCCGGTGTCCGAGCTGGTCCTGCGCCGCCTGCTGCCGCTGGCCCGCGAGGGGCTCGGCCGCTGGGGCGTGGAGGCAAGCTGCGCCGACCGGCTGCTCGGCATCATCGAGCAGCGCTGCCTGACCGGGCAGAACGGCGCCGCCTGGCAGATCGCCACGGTGGACAGGCTCACCGCGGGCAACGGCGTGGACCGCCGCGAGGCGCTGCGCCAGATGACCCTGCGGTACATCGAGCACATGCACTCCAACGAGCCCGTGCACACCTGGTCACTGGGCTAACTAGTCCCACCCAAGGCAATCAACGTCACACAGGCACCTGCCGTCACCAGGCCACCCAGCCGCAGCGCGGTCAGCCGCTCGCCCAGCACGGTCCGGGCCAGCACGATCGTCACCGCGGGGTAGAGCGAGGTGAGCACCGCCGTGACGGCCAGGAACCCCTGGTGGGTGGCGAAGAAGAACAAGATGGTGCCGGACGCCCCGGCCACCCCGGTGATCACCGCCAGCAGCCGTGCCCGGCCGCCGCACAGGGCGAAGCTGCGCACCGCCGCCGCCGCGACCAGCGCGGCCGCGAACTCGCCGGCCGTGGCCGCGACCACCGGCCACAGCCCGCTGCCCGAACCCGCCCGGTCGAGCCCGATGAACAGCAGCGCGAAGCCGGCGCCCGCGAGGAGCCCGAGGACCACCCCCGCGGCTGGGCGCCCCGTGTGAGTCCCGGTGGCCGCTCCTTCCCCCGCCGCCCCCTCCTCGTCCTCACCACCCGCGCTCACGGACACCCCCACGATGGCCGGAAGCGCCAGCACGATCCCGGTCAGCGCCAGGGTCGTCGGCCGCTCGCCGTACAGCAGCCCGGCCAGCACGGAGAACCCGGCCGCGGCGACCGCGCTCAGCGGCCCGGCCACGCTGAACGCCGCGTGCCGGAACCCCAGGTACAGCGCGAACGCGCCCAGCGTGCCGCCGAGCCCGGCCCCGAACCCCCAGGCCAGTGCCGTCGCGCTCGGCCCGGGCGAGGCGGCGAAGGGCAGCGCGGCCAAGACGATCAGCGCGCTGACCGCCGAGGCGAGCAGCGTGATCTGGATGACCGGGGCGCTACGGGAGGCGAGGCCGGCGGCGAAGTCAGAACCCCCGTAACCGACGGCGGACGCCAGCGCCAGGACGACGGCTAGCACCCCGGGCGCCTCACGCGGCCTGCTTGGCGGCCGGGCTGCCGGCCGGGTGGAAGACTCCGAGCACCCGCAGCGGGTCCTGGCCGGTGTTCTCCAGGCAGTGCGGCTGGAGCGGCGGCAGGTAGATCGAGGTGCCCGACCCGATCGCGGTGCCAGCGGGGGAGCCGGTGCCATCCAGGTGCACCACGCCCCGCCCGGCCAGCACGTGCACCACCTCGTCGTAGGTGTGGTGGTGCGCCGGGGCCCGGCCCGGCGGGATCATCCCGGCGAACTGCGTGATCGTGAGCCCCTCGCTGAGCAGCACCCGGAACTCCCGGTCCCCGGTGATCTCCGGCTCACAGTCCTCGAGCCGCACCACCGGCCGGGACGGTCCGGCGCACTCGGACCCCGCGCGCAGCGTGACCGCCAGCACCGCGAGCTCGCCGTCCGCCCGGCAGTCATAGCCGGCCCCAGGTTCCAGCCAGGCCGCAGTGCCGGGCGCCAGGGCGAGGGACCCGGCTCGTTCGGTATCCAGGGAGCCGGTACCGGTGATCACGTACCAGGCCTCACCCCGCCCGCCCGCGGTCCCCGCGAGCCGCGCCCCGGCGGTGAACCTCAGCCGGCGCTGGTGCAGCCCGCGGCAGCCGTGCTCGTCGCTGAGCATCTCCGCGACCGTCACCCCCGGGCCGAGCGGCGTGCCCGGAACCTGCGCCAGGCTCCGCACCACCGGACCGGCGCTCATGAGCCGGTCACGGCGTAGTCGGCGCGGCGCGCCCGGCGGGTGCGGGCCCAGTACTCGAAGGTGAAGCCCGGCCACAGCGTCCGGTTGACCCCGGCCGCGTCCAGGTACCAGCTGTCGCAGCCGCCCTCGCTCCACACCGCCCGGCGCAGCCGCCGCTGCAGCGCGTCGTTGTACCGCCGCTGTGCGGACTCGCCGACCTCGATCTCGCCCGCTCCGGTCCTGGCCAGGATGCGCAGGCAGCTCAGCACGTGCTGGATCTGGCTCTCGATCATGAACACCACCGAGGTGTGCCCCAGCCCGGTGTTGGGGCCGAGGAGCAGGAAGAGGTTCGGGAAGCCGGTCACGGTGACGCCCCGGTAGGCCTCCAGCGTCTCCGGCGCGAGCTTGCGCCCCTCCCGCCCGGCCACGTTGAGGCTGGTCACGGACTCGACCACCTTGAACCCGGTGGCGTAGATGATCACGTCGACCGGGTGCCCGGTGCCGTCCGCGGTATTCACCCCGGTCTCGCTGATCCCGGTGATGTCGTCGGTGACCAGGGATACGTTCGGCCGCTGCAGGGCCGGATAGTAGTCCGAGGACAGCAGGATCCGCTTGCAGCCGATCGTGTAGTCCGGGGTGAGCCTGGCCCGCAGCGCCGGGTCGGTGACCTGGCTCTTCAGGTGCGCGCGGCCCAGCGCTTCCAGCGGCGCCATCAGCTTCTGGTTGAGGGTGAAGCCGACCGCCCTGGCCTCCATGGCCAGGTAGATCACGTCGCGCAGCGCCCGGGCGGTCAGCGGGACCCGCCGGAACGCGGCCCGCATCCGCCCCGGGATCTCCACGTCGGGGCGGGGGTGGATCCACGGCGGCGTGCGCTGGAACACGGTGAGCTGGGCGGCCTGCCTCGCCACCTCGGGCACGAACTGGATCGCCGACGCCCCGGTCCCGATCACCGCGACCCGCTTGCCGGTCAGGTCACAGGAGCCGTCCCACCGGGCCGAATGGAACGACGTGCCGCCGAACTTCCCCGCCCCCGTGATGTCCGGATACGAGGGAAGGTGCAGCGCCCCCGCGGCCGACACGACCGCCCGGGCCCGGTAGCTGCGCAGCTCGCCGTCCTGGACGAACTCGACATGCCACCGCCGCGCGCGGTCGTCCCAGTCCATCCGCTCGACCGCGCAGCCGTACCTGATGTGCTCGTCCAGGTGGTACTTGCCGGCGCAGTTCCGCAGGTAATCCCAGATTTCCTGCCGCGGCGCGAACAGGTGGCTCCAGTCCGGGTTCAGCTCGAAGGAGTAGGAGTAGAGCGGCGACGGCACGTCACACGCGCACCCCGGATACTGATTGTCCCGCCACGTCCCGCCAAGATCACGAGCCTTGTCCAGGATCACGAAGTCGTGGTAACCCGCCTTCTTCAGCGCGATCCCCATCCCGATGCCGCCGAACCCGGCTCCCACGATCACGATCCCTGGCATGTCAGGACGATAACCCAGCCGCGGCACCCCTGGCCATGCGCGATTTCTCCCGGTCCCGCCGCCCCCTCGCTCCGCTCGCTCCCGCCGCCCCTCGCTCCGCTCGCTCCCCGTCACAATCCGTCGCTCCCGGCAGCCGTCCCGTCGCCGCTCATGCCGTCCGCCGTCCCGTCGCACCGCGACCGCCGCTAGCCTCCCCGGCCGCCAGCCTCAGGCCGCCCGCGAGCCACACTATTTCCATCCGTCTCTTTATTCGAAGTGCCGGCACGACCACCGCCTCAAGCAGCACCCCAAGTGGAAGGTCGATCAGCTCGCCGATGGGACCTTCCGCTGGACCACCCCGGCCGGGCGGAGCTACGACACCGAACCCACCCGCTATCCCATCTAATACCGCGTCAGGCAACGTTCGCCCTGTCCTCCAACGCAGTTCGGAGCCGCGCGTTCTGGGGCACTCCACTCCCTTCCTCTGCTATTCAGGTTGTTTAGGATCCCTTGGGGAGGACGCCTTGGGCGCGGCAACGACGATCGTGAACGCGAAGGTATTCGACGGGACGAAGTCGCAGGACTGGACGTCGGTCCGGTTCGCTGACGGCCTGATCACCAAGTGCTCGGTCGCCTCGGCCGCCCAGGAAGGCGACGAAGTGATCGACGCGGGTGGCGGGACTGTGCTTCCCGGCCTGATCGACGCGCACGTGCACCTCGTTCCCGGTGCCCTCGCGCAATCGTTGACCTTCGGCGTTACCACCGTTCTCGACATGTTCAGCCAACCCGACCTGGTGGCCAGCGCGAAGGAGCAGGCCGGCTCCGTCCGGACGTGGCCGACGTGCGTTCCTCGGGTGTCGGTGCCACCGCGCCCGGCGGGCACCCGTCGATGATGTACGCCCCGTTCCCGACGTTGACCGCCGCTGACCAAGCCGGGCAGTTCGTGGCGGAACGGATCGCGGAGGGCTCGGACTATCTGAAGATCATCTCCGGCACCGGGGGTCTATGGCCCTCGCTGGACCCCGAAACCATCCAGGCACTGGTCATTGCCGCGCACATCCGCGGCCTGGTCGTCGGCGCTCACGTGAGCTCGACGGCCGGTGTCGAGGAGGTCGTGTCCGCCGGTGTCGATGTGGTGGCCCACGTCCCTGCGAACGCCGAGCTGGACAAGGCCCTGGTCGAACGCATGGCCGAGGCCGGAATCGTGGTCGGTCCGACGCTGGCCACCATCGAGAACACCCTCGGCGAA
Organism: uncultured Actinomycetota bacterium; assembly: GCA_963753225.1. Lineage (GTDB taxonomy): Bacteria > Actinomycetota > Actinomycetes > Streptosporangiales > Streptosporangiaceae > Palsa-504. The sequence continues at coordinate 162,546 of CAVWBQ010000045.1, forward strand.
CCGGGTGGCGCGGCAGTTGCAGGGGACCCGCGGCTCGCTGAGGCGCTCGGGGACGCATGGGCACGCCGGTTGACTTCGGCTGCCCCGGGATGGCATGGCCGGCAAATGCCGCCCTACTACCGGGTCGAGGACAACGTGCGGCGACTGTCCGATGCGGGGGTCACTCTGCTGGCGGGCACGGATGCTCCAAACCCGGGGACCGTGTTCGGAGCAAGCCTGCACCGGGAACTGGAACTCCTTGTCCGGTGCGGCATCAGCCCGGCGAAGGCCCTGGCGGCTGCCACGGCTGAACCGGCACGAGTGTTCGGCCTCGCCGACCGAGGACGTGTCGCGGCCGGGCAGCGCGCGGACCTGGTCCTCGTGTCCGGTGACCCGTTGTCGGACATCACCGCGACGCGCGCCATTGAGCGGATATGGCGCGGGGGCATAGCCTGCGATCGACGTGCCTTTGTCGCGAGCGCTGCCGAAGCTGAGCAGCTTGACGCTTTCGACGCCCAGGTCGCCAAGGTCGTGGCAGCCGTGCGCGAACGCTGGTCCAACTGATCCGAGGAAGGCGAGGGTCGGAGGGCTGGGGCACACACAGACAGGTAACTTAGCGCCGTGGCAACCCAGGTGATCGTGCTCAACGGCGGCTCCAGCTCCGGCAAGTCGGGCATCGCCCGGTGCCTTCAGGCGATCTTGCCGGATCCCTGGCTGGCATTCGGGACCGACACGCTGGTCCAGGCGATGCCGATGTCCATGCAGACGTCGGCAGCCGGGATCGAGTTCGCTCCGGACGGCCAGGTCGTCGTAGGGCCGGAATTCCGCGCCCTGGAGGCGACGTGGATCGCGGGTATGGCCGCTATGGCCAGCGCCGGAGCCCGGATCATCATCGACGAAGTCTTCCTCGGCGGCGCGGCGTCCCAGCAGCGATGGAAGAACGCGCTCAGTACGCTCCAGGTGGTGTGGGTCGGCGTCCGCTGTGACGCAAGAATCGCCGCGGCCCGCGAGCTCGCCCGAGGTGACCGGATCGCCGGGATGGCCGCGTCCCAGGCGGAGCTTGTCCACCGGGGCGTCGTCTACGACCTGCAGGTGGACACGACGCACACCGAGGCCCTGGAATGCGCGCAGGCGATCGCCGCCCGCCTGCGGTAAGCGCCGCGACGATGAGTTTCACCACTGCGCGCCGTCCAACCAGCTATGGAAGCAATCAACCTTGCCGACTTGTACCAACTGCCGCTGCTCGACTGGGCCAGCATCGAGGACAAGCTCCGTTCGGGCGTCACCCAGGCGCCGGACACCGGCGGGCCGAAGCGTCATACCTGCTGGCTGTCCACGATCAACGCGGACGGAAGCCCGCATGTCAACGGCGTCGGCGCGCTGTGGGCCGACGGCTGCTTCTGGTTCGAGACCGGCCAGGGCAGCCGCAAGGGCCGGAACCTCGCCCGTGATCCGCGCTGCGCCATGAGCCTCGCGACCGAGGAGTTCGACCTGGTGGTCGAGGGCGAGGCCACCCTGGTCACCGACCCGGCCACCGTCGCCGACATGGCCGCGCGCTGGGCCGCGGGAGGCTGGCCGGCCCGGGTCGACGACACGGGCCTGGCCCTCACCGCCGAGTACAGCGCGCCCTCCGCCGGCCCGCCGCCCTGGCACGTATACCGCCTCACGCCGAAAACGGCCACGGCGCTGGCCACCGTCGAGCCCGGCGGAGCGACGCGCTGGCGGTGGCGGTCATAGAGGAGGCCGGTCCAGGTTGCGGGCCCCTGCGATGTCTTGCAGGATGTGGCCATGACCGGCGATGATCTCCCGGCGGCAGCTCGTCCTGGTGCTGGCGCTGAGCCCGAGTTGCGGGCCTCCCATGAAGACAGGGACCGGGTGGTCGAGATCCTCCGTGTTGCCGCTGGCGACGGGCGGCTGACCGCGGCCGAGCTTGACGAGCGCTTGGGTGCGGCCCTGACGGCCCGCACGAGCGGCGAGCTGGCGGCGCTGACGGCTGACCTTCCCGGGGTGGCCGGCCATGTGGGCGGGATCGCGGCGCAGGCTAAAGACGTCGTCCGGCTCGACTATCAGGGCGGCAATGCCACGCGGCGCGGCCGGTGGATTGTCCCGCAGCGGATGGAGATACGCGCGGTCGGCGGGACTGTGAAGCTCGACTTCACCGATGCGGTGATCACCGGCCCGACGCTGCAGATCCAGGCGGAGGTCCGGGGCGGGTGGCTCGTCCTGGTGACCAAGCCGGGCATCGAGGTTGATGCCGATGCCGTGGCGGTGCATGGCGGAAAGGTCAAGGTGCGGCCCGAACACGGCTGGGACGCGCCCGTAAGCCTGAGGATCGAGATATCGGGCCAGACCCGTGGCGGCCACGTGGTCGCGCGGCCGCCGCGCCGGACTTTCCGGCAGTGGGTGCTGCGCAGGCAAGGACCGTACCCCAGGTCGGCTAGCGACTGACGCCGCTGCGTAAGTCGTGACGATGAGGAGATGCGCCTGTGGATGACACGGACCAACGACGCATAGACGCAGGTAACTCCATAGACCTGAAGTGGCTCAGGAGCTTCGTCGTTGTCGCCGAGGAGGCCAGCTTCACCCGCGCGGCCAGCCGGGTGCACGTGGCGCAGCCCGGGGTGAGCGCGCAGGTCCGCCGGCTGGAGTCCGAGCTCGGGCAGCAGCTGCTGGACCGGTCCGGCCGTTCGGTCCGGCTGACCGAGGTGGGGTCGGCCGTGCTCCCGTTCGCGCGGGCCGCCCTGGACGCGGTGGCCAACGCCCGGATGGCCGTCGATGAGCTGGCCGGCCTGGTACGCGGGCAGGTCACGGTGGGCATGGTCAGCGGCTGCGCGCTGCCGATCCTGGCCGAACTGCTCGCCGGGTTCCACGACCGGTACCCGGGCGTGGCCATCACCCTGGCCGAGGACAACTCCGACCGCCTGGTCGAACGGCTCAGGGACGGCCAGCTCGACCTCGCCCTGATCGGATGGGCGGGACAGACCCCGCCGGACATCGAGACCGTGGTCATCGTGGAGGAGGAGCTGGTCGCGGCGGCAGCCCCCGGCCATCCGCTCGCGGACGCCGGCCCGATCGCGCTCGGCGCGCTGCGCGACCTGCCGCTCGTCTGCCTGCCGCGCGGCACCGGCGTGCGCGCGGCACTCGACGCCGCCTGCGCCGAGGCCGGCTTCACCCCGCGGATCGTGTTCGAGGCCAGCGCGCTGCCCATGGTGGTCCAGCTGGCCGCCCGGGGCCTGGGTCTCGCCGTCGTCCCGGCTTCGATACCGAACGGGCCGGGGATTCTGCCCATCACCGATCCACCGATCCGCTCTCGCCTTGAGCTCGCCTGGAAGCCCGCCCCCTCGGCCAACCCCGCCGCCCGGGCTCTCATCGAGCAGGCGCGAGCGCTCGGGCCACCCGGGCTGCCAGTGTCCTTAGCAACTCACCCGAGGGATCGTGGTCCGGGTTCACCTCGGTCACCACCAGGCCGCCGAACCCCTCCCCGCCGGTGAACACGTTCAGGCACGCGCCCGCCTGGTCCAGGGTGAGCCCGGCGAAGTGCGGGAAGTTGGCCAGCGGGAACAGCCCGGTGTGCAGCACGTCCACGTCGAAGTGCACCAGGTAGGAACCGGCCCGGCGCCCGAGGTAGGCCAGGGCCGCGCGGGCCTGCCCCGCGGGGTCCGCCCGCACCGCGGGGGCCGGGGCCGCGTACAGGTGCCGCGACACCAGCTCGGTCCACTCGCCGGTGTCCAGCTCGGCCGGGTCGAAACCGAACAGCACCACCTGCCCCGGTCGCAGCAGCGGGTACCGGGAGCCGAGCCGGGCCAGCCGCGGCGACCCGCCGCCGAGCATGTGGGTCATGCCCATGGTGTCGGCCACCGCCGAGGCGCTGCGCTCCGGGGTGGTGAGGTCCGCGTCGCCGTCGAAGTACACCAGCCCGCCCTCGCCGAACCCGTCCAGCGCCCCCAGCGTGATCGTGCAGTCGCCGCCCAGGACCAGCGGCAGCCGCCCGGCCGCGCGGATGGACGCCACCTCGGTCGCGACCCGCCGGGCCACCTCGACAACGCGGTCCGCGTCGCGCAGGCCGCCGTCCGGCTCGACCGGGCGGTACGGCGTGGCCGGGAGGTCGCCGCGATCCTCCACGTCCAGCCCGGCCGCGCGCAACTCGCCGATCAGCCCGGCCGCGCGCCAGGCGGCCGGCGCCCTCTCCTGCCCCGGATTGTGCGAGCCCGCGCTCGTCGGCACGCCCAGTACGCTCACCCGCCGGCCGTCTTCCGCCATCCGTCTCGCCTCGTCTCCAGGATCGTATGTAACGCATTAACTCTATTCTTCACGTTACACTAGCGGTGTGCTGGTGGAGCCGATGGCCCCTGACGTGCTGGTCTGGCTGGTCAACGAGTGGGGTTCTGTGCCCCGGGCCGCGGCCGGCGAAGACCGGGCGCCCTACCCGGACGTCGGCCTGCTCGCCGGGCTGCTGGCCGGCTCGGGAGTCCGCGCGTGCCCGCCCGGGCTCCTCACCACCCAGGCCCTCCGCCGCACCGCCGACCGGCTGCACCCGGTCTTCGCCGCCGGCCCGGGCGACCGGGTGGACCTGGTGAACAGCCTGCTGACCGAGACCGCGATCCGGCCCGCGCTTGAGCTGGCAGACGGCCAGCCCGCGGAAACCTGGCTGGTGGAAGACGCGGGGGAGGGACTGGCGGCCGCGGCGGCGCTGACCCTCAGGCACCAGCTGGCCGCGGCTGAACCCGGCCGCCTCGGCATCTGCGGGGGCCGTCGCTGCGCCGACGCCTATATCGACACCTCGCCCGCCGCCCGCCGCCGGTTCTGCTCGGTGACCTGCCAGAACCGCGCCCGCGTCGCCGCCTGGCGGCGCCAGCGCCGCAGCCAGCGCGATAGTCGGCACGACCCCGCCAAGTAAACGCCGTCAAGTAAACGCCGCCCAGTAAATGCAGTGATGCAGTTAGTACAGCAGCCGCGAGTAGTTCGCCATGGCGTAGTGCTGTTCCAGCTCTTCCAGCGTCTCCGGCGTTTCCATTACCCGCTTGGTCAGGGTCGCGTGCGACGGCAGCGCATCCGGCTGCCAGCTCTCCGGGTCCCACAGCCGCGACCGCAGGAACGCCTTCGGGCAGTGGAAGAAGATCTGCTCGACCTCGACGAGCAGGGCCAGGATCGGGCGCCGCCCGCGGACCGCCAGGTCGTCGAAGAACGGCGCGTCGCGCACCAGCCGGGCCCGCCCGCTGATCCGCAGTGTCTCGTTCCGGCCGGGGATCATCGAGATGATCCCGATGTGCGGGTTGGCCAGGATGTTGAGGTACCCGTCGGCACGCTTGTTGCCAGGTCGTTCGGCTATCGCGACCGTGGTGTCGTCCAGCACGTGCACCAGGTGGCCGGCCGGGTCCCCCTTGGGGGAGGCGTCGCAGTTGCCGTCGGCGTCGGAGGTGGCCAGGACGCAGAACGGCGAGATGGCCAGCCACTCCCGGTCCACCGCGTGCAGCCTGGTCCGTTCCTTGGTCACCGCCCGCCCGCTCGGCATGCCCAGCAGGTCCCTCAGTTCCTCCGCGGAACAGATCTCCGTAACAACCATCAGCTCACAGCTCCGGGAATACCAGGTCGGGGTCGTGCTCGGACATCACCGAGGGCGGTCCGATCAGGGCCTTGTCCGGCTCCCCGATGACCTCTTCGTTCTTGCCCTCGTAGTCGAACTTCAGCAGGATGTGCTTGATCGCCTCGAGCCGGGCCCGCTTCTTGTCGTTGCTCTTGACCACGGTCCACGGAGCCCATTCCGTGTCGGTGTAGTGGAACATCGCCTCCTTGGCTTCTGTGTACCCCTCCCACTTGTCCAGCGACTCGATGTCCATCGGGCTCAGCTTCCACTGCCGGACCGGGTCGATGCGCCGGATGATGAAGCGGGTGCGCTGCTCAGCTGGGGTTACCGAGAACCAGAACTTGGTCACGTCGAGCCCGGATCGGACCAGCATGCGCTCGAACTCCGGCACCTCGCGCATGAACTCCCAGTACTCCTCGTCGGTGGTGAAGCCCATTACCCGCTCCACGCCGGCCCGGTTGTACCAGGAGCGGTCAAACATGACGATCTCGCCGGCCGCGGGCAGGTGCGGCACGTACCGCTGGAAGTACCACTGGCTCCGTTCCCGCTCGCTCGGCTTCACCAGCGCCACGACCGTGGCGCCGCGCGGGTTGAGGTGCTCGGTGAAGCGCTTGATCGTGCCGCCCTTGCCGGCCGCGTCGCGGCCCTCGAACACGATCACGATCCGCTGCCCGGTGGACTTCACCCAGTTCTGCAGCTTGACGAGCTCGATCTGCAGCGGCCGCTTGCGGTACTCGTACTCGTCGCGGGTCAGCCTCTCAGGGTACGGGTAGTCCTCGCGCCAGGTTTCGACGGTCCGGCCGTCTGCGTAGCGCAGCACCGGGTCGTCGTGCTCGTCGTCGTCATCGACTGTGAGGCCTGCCAGCAGCTCCCGGTCGGAGGCCCAGTTCACCGGGAGCGCGTTATACGGATTATCGAGTGCACTGGTCACAGGACAAGCACAACACATCCCGGCGGCCCGGTCACGCGCGGGATGACGATATCACCCCCCGTTTACCGCGAATAGTACATATCCGTAGCTGAGGCCGAACGCCCCCGGGTGCTCCGCGAGCCACCCATCGGACACCTGACCAGGAAACTCCAGCGCCCCTGGTTCGGCGCCGGCCGGAAGTCGGCGAAGCTCACCGGTCGCCGTACACGACGGTCCCGCCCGCCACCGTCGTGACCACCGAGGTGCTCCCGATGTCGCGCGGCGCGATGGTGAACAGGTCCTGGTCGAGCACGGCCACGTCGGCCCGCATCCCGGGCAGCAGCCGCCCGGCGACGTCCTCGGCGTGGTTCACCCACGCCACGCCGGAGGTGAAGGCGTCGACCGCGGCGTCCACGGTGATCGCCTGGTCGGGCAGGAACGGGTTCAGGCACTCCGGCATCCCCGGCCGGCCGAGCCGCTCGGAGAGCACCCGGTTCACCGCCACGTGGATCTCCTGCAGCGGGTCCGCGCTGGACACCGGCCAGTCGCTGCCGAACGCGACCCGGGTTCCCAGCCGCAGCAGCGACCCGATCTGGTACTGCCACAGGGCGCGCTCCGCCCCGACGAACGGCAGGGTCAGCTCCTCCATCTGGATCTCCGCGCACGCCCACAGCGGCTGGAAGTTGGCCACCACGCCGAGCTCGGCGAACCGCGCCATGTCCCGCGGGGTGATGAACTGCAGGTGGGCCAGGTGGTGCCGCGCCTCCCGGCGCTCACTGTCCGGCAGCGCCGCGAGGGCGTCGAGCGCGGTCGTGACGGCGAGGTCGCCGATGGCGTGGAAGTGCAGCTGGAACCCTGCCGCGCCGAGCCGCCGCACCGCCTCGGCCAGCTCCCCGGGCTCGATGAACAGGCGCCCGGAATGATCCGTCGCCGCCCCGGAACGGTCCAGGTAAGGGGACGACATCGCGGCGGTGAACGTCTCGCACACGCCGTCGAGCATCAGCTTGACGGTGGTCGCCCGGAACCGTGCTGGCCGGGACTGGCCCTCCGTCGCCTGCTCGCGCCGGGCCAGCAGGTCGTCGATCTGGCCGAGGCCCCGGTCCCGGTCCCACCACAGGGCGCCGACCACGTGGCTGTCCAGCATCCCGTAATCGGCCGCCATCAGGTATGTGCCGAACGAGTCCGGCATTCCCAGCTCACCCGCCGCGCCCACGCACGCGTCCTGGAAGCTCGTGATGCCCAGCGAGTGCAGGTGCGACTGGCCCGCGACAAGACCGGTGAGGAGTTCGGCCTCGGTGGCCGCGGGCACGTGCGCCGAGACCAGGCGCATCGCCCCGTCGTGCAGCGCCCCGGTGGGACGCCCGGACTCGTCCCGCTCGATCCGGCCGTCGGCCGGGTCCTCGGTGCCCGCGCCGATGCCCGCGATCGTCATCGCCGCCGTGTTCACCCAGGCGCTGTGATGGTCGCGGTTCGGCAGGAAGGCGGGCCGCCCGCCGGTCACCGTGTCCAGGTCCGCCGCGGTCGGCAGCCCGCCGGGAAAGGCCGGCATGGTCCACCCGCCGCCGGTCACCCAGCCCTGAGGATCCAGCGCCGCGCAGTACTCCGCCACCGCGTCGAGGCAGTCCTGCCGGGAGCGCAGCCCGACCAGGTTGCAGCGCAGGCTCTCAAGCCCGCCCCCGACCGGGTGCACGTGCGCGTCGCCGAACGCGGGCAGCGCCAGCCGTCCCCGCAGGTCGATGACCCGGGTCCGCCGCCCGGTCAGCTCCCGTATCTCGTCATCGCTGCCCACGGCCTGGATGACCCCGCCCCTGACCGCGAGCGCCTGCACGAACCCGGACGGATGCGCGGGCGTCCTGATCTTGCCGCCCGCCAGCACAAGGTCGGCCTCTTTGCTGCTCACCGCCCTAGCCTCGCACACCGCAGGCGGCTGTGATCCCATGGAAGCATGAAGGTCCGCATTGGCATATCCCTGGGACCGGCTGGCGCCCCCGGCCAGTTCGCCGACGCCGTCGACCAGCTCGAGCAGGCCGGGGTGGACTCGCTCTGGCTGCCGGAGACCGTCTACTCCCCGGTGGTGGAGCCGTTCACCGGCATGGCGTTCGCGCTGGCACGGACCCGGCGGCTCAAGGCGGGCAGCGGGATCTCGGTGCTACCGGGCCGGCACCCGGTGCTGGTGGCCAAGCAACTGGCGTCGCTGGCCGGGCTGGCCCCCGGCCGGCTGCTGCCGGTCTTCGGGCTGAGGCCGGCCCAGGATGCCGAACGGGCGCTGTTCCCCGTCCCCCACGGCCAGCGGGCCGCCGTGTTCGACGAGTCGCTTGAGCTGCTGCGGCTGCTGCTCACTACCGAGCGGGTCGACTTCGCCGGGCGCTTCTTCTCCGTGTCCGGCGCCACCGTGAGCCCGCGGCCGGCCAAGCCGCTCGACCTGTGGCTGGGCGGTTCGGCGCCCGCCGCACTCCGGCGGGTGGGGCGGCTGGCCGACGGGTGGCTCGGTTCGCTGCTCACCCCGGCCGAGGCGGGCGCGGCCGTCAAGCTCATCCGGGACGCAGCGGCCGAGGCGGACCGCGAGGTGGAGGAGGACCACTTCGGGCTCAGCCTGCCGGTGACCCTGACCGGCAACGGGCCAGGAAATGGACAGGGCATCCCGGACGCGCTGCTGGCCTCGATCCGCCGCCGCCGGCCGGAGGCCGACCCGGCGACGCTGGTCGCCCAGGGCTGGGACGGTGCCCGCCGGATGCTCGGGCAGTACGTCGAGGCCGGGCTGAGCAAGTTCGTGGTGCGGCCGGCGAGCCCGGGACCGTTCGGCCCCTTCCTCGACGGCTTCGTCCGCGAGCTCCTCCCCATCCAGAACTAACCGCGGCCCTCACCGCGGCTTGCGCGCGATCCGGTAGTGCAGCACCAGGAACGGCAGGCCGAACACCCAGAACGCGTGCTCGGCCCGCAGTTCGCCCGCCTCGACATAGACGTCGAGCCGCTCGGCGAACCCGCGCACCGCGACCGTGGTCAGCTCGGCCGTCGGCGCGTCTATATAAGTAAGGTAGTGGCCCGGCTGGTCGAGCTCGCTGCGGCTGTCCAGCACCAGGCCCTGCCCGTTCCCGCCACCCGGCCGGCACTGCGGCAGCAGGGTGGCGGTGAAGCTGGCGTGCGGCAGCGGGAAACCGACGCTGACGTAGCCGCGCCCCTCGTGCCGGTAGGTGGTGTAGATGCCCACGTAGATGGGCTCACCGGTGTCGGCCCGGGAACGGATCCAGCCGCGCACCGCCACCGTCTCGCCGGCGCCAGACGCCCCGTCCCCGCCAGTAATGGTGTCGATCCGGCTGCGCACCCCGTGCTGCGCCTCCCGCTGGCTCATCGGCACGCTGGCCTGGCCGAGCGGCCGGGCCAGCAGCGTCCGGTACAGCAGGTAGCCGGGCCGCACCCACAGCCGCCACTCCGGCACGATGTCGAGCGCGAACCTGGTGGTGTGCTCGTAGAACTCACGGACCAGCGGGTCCACCCCGGCCGGGTCGAAACCAGGCCCGGCCAGCTCGTCCAGCGAGGCCACGATGCCGATGTCCGCCACGTCGGGCGTGTACGTGCCGCCGAGGACCTGCGCCAGCGACCGGACGTAGTCGGTGCCGACGTAGGAGGTCTGGCTGGCCAGCGGCACCACGAACGGGACGTCCTCGGCCTTGACCCGCTCGGCGAGCAGGCTCATTTGCGGGTCGCGGAACAGCACGGCCGAGCTCGTGCGGAAGCCGACGACGGCCGCTGCGGCGGCGACAGAACCCGCCTGCTGCCCGCTCCGTCCCAGCCCCAGCCCGACCAGCGCGCCCACGACCGGCCCGAGCAGGACCTTCTGCGGCCGCAGCCCGATCGCCCCGGCCGCCGCGCCCGCCGCCGTGGCTACCGGCACCGGACCCGCCCCGGTCAGCCGGTCCGCCGCCCAGCCGAGCGGGGCCGCGAGCGCGCCGCTCGCCAGGATCCGTGACCACAGCGCGGGGATCTCGCCCGGCCGCTGCCTGGCCCGCGCCACCGCCTCCGCCGCGCCCAGCCCGGCCGCGCCCGCCAGCGCGCCGAAGGCCACCGCCGTCCGCCCCCGGTGCGCCGTCAGCGCGGCCCCGGCCACCGCCCCGATCAGCCCGGCGAACCCGACCTGCTGCGCCCGTTCCGTCGCCACAAGCCGAACTTACCGTCTGAAGGAACAAGGCAACCCGGTCGTCCGGTTGAACCAGGAGATATGAACCGAACGGATGCCACCCCGCCCTCCCCGCCCCTGATCGTCCTCGGCGACCAGGACGCGTCCCTGTGCGCCGACGGCTGCTGCGAAGTCCCGGTGCCCGCGGCGCCCGAGCCGGACACCGCGCAGCCATGAAGATCGAGATCTGGTCCGACATCGTCTGCCCCTGGTGCTACATCGGCAAGCGCAGGCTGGAGAGTGCCCTCGGCCAGTTCGAGCACTCCGGCGAGGTCGAGATCACCTGGCGGAGCTTCCAGCTGAACCCGGACACCCCGCCCGGCACGGCGGTGCCGACGCTGGACTACCTGGCCCGGCGGTTCGGCCCGCAGGCGACGGCGATGACCACCCGGGTGGCCGAACTCGCCAAGGCTGAGGGCCTGGACTTCGACTTCGGCGCCGCGCTCACCGTGAACACGCTGGACGCGCACCGGCTGCTGCACCTGGCCGCCGACCTCGGCATCGGCGACGCGGCCAAGGAACGGCTGCTCCGCGCGCACTTCACCGAGGGCGCCGACCTATCCGATCACGGCACCCTGACCCGCCTGCTCACCGAGGCCGGTGCCGACGAGCCGAGGGTGCGTGCGGTGCTGGCCGGCGACGAGTACGCCGACGCGGTGCGCGCTGACTTCGACGAAGCCCGGGTGCTGGGCGCCGGCGGCGTGCCGTTCTTCGTCATCGACCGCAAGTACGGCGTCTCCGGCGCGCAGCCCGCCGAGACATTCCTGCACGCGCTGCGGACCGCCTACGCTGCGCAGGACGCTACCACCCGCTAGGCGCTGCCCTTTAAGGTCGGGGCCCTCTAGGATCGGGCGATGCAGGTAACCACGCTCGGCTTTCTGACCGACCTGGCGCTGCGCGCGCTCGAGGGGGCCGAGATTACCGACCGCGGCGACTGCATAGTCGTCCGCAGCCCGGACAACCCCACCTTCTGGTGGGGCAACTTCCTGCTGCTCGCCGGCTGGCCCGAGCCCGGCACCGGGGACGGCTGGCTGGCCCGGTTCGCCGCCGAGTTCCCGCAGGCCGAGCACCTCGCGCTGGGCGTGGACGCCGGACACGAGCCCGCGGAGATACCGCCGGAGTTCGGCGCCGCGGGTCTGGCGTTCGAGCGCGCGACCGTGCTGACCTGCACCACGGTCCAGCCGCCGCCGCACGAGAACACCCAAGCCGAGATCCGTCGGCTGGAATCCGACGCCGACTGGGAGCAATCTCGTGACCTGGGCATCCGCTGCTACGGCTACGGCGGGCCCTACCTGGACCGGCGGGCCAGGGCCAAGCGGCGGCTGACCCAGGCGGGGCGGGCGGCGTGGTTCGGCGCGTTCGAGGGCGGCCGCCTGCTCGCCCAGCTCGGGGTGTGCGACGCCGGCGGCGGGCTGGCCCGCTACCAGGACGTCGAGACCGACCCCGGGGCTCGCCGCCGGGGCCTGGCCGGGACGCTGGTCTGGCGCGCGGGCCTGTACGCGCGCGAGGCGTTCGGCGCGGGCACGCTCGTCATCGTGGCCGACCCGGCCGAGGGCGCCATCCGGATCTACCGCGCCTGCGGCTTCGCCGACGGCCAGGGCCAGTTCAGCTTCGAGCGGGGGAGCGAAGGATAACGAGCGAAGGATAAGCCGCTCCTCGGTCACCACCGCGGAGACGAGCTCGGCCGGGGTGATGTCGAACGCGTAGTTGAGCGCCCGGGTCCCTGGCGGCGCGGCCTGCCCGGTCACCTCCTCGTCCGCCCGCAGCTCGATCGGGATCGCCGAACCGGACGGCGTCGAGGGGTCCAGGGTCGACTCGGGCGCCGCGACCAGGAACGGGATGCCGGCCGCCCGCGCGGCCAGGGCCAGGCTGTAGGTGCCGATCTTGTTGGCCACGTCGCCGTTGGCCGCCACCCGGTCGGCACCGACCACCACCGCGTCGGCCAGCTGCTGGCTGATCAGGAACGGCGCCGCCCCGTCGCAGACCAGCCGGTGCTCGATGCCGAGCTGGCCGAGCTCCCAGCAGGTCAGCCGGGCGCCCTGGAGCAGCGGCCTGGTCTCGTCCACGATCACGTGCTCCAGCGCGCCGTCGGCGTGCAGGGCGCGGATCACGCCGAGCGCCGTACCCCAGCCCAGGCAGGCCAGGCTGCCGGTGTTGCAGTGGGTGTGGATGCGGAGCCGCCCGCTCCCGCAGGCCTGCCTGAGCCAGTCGGCACCACGCCGGCTGATCCGCTCGCTGACCGCGTCGGCCGAACCGACCACGGCCAGGGCCGCCGCCTCGACGGCCGCGCGGCCCTGGGGAATGGTGCCCGCGACCGCCGACACCTCGCGGCCGAGGTTGACGGCGGTCGGCCGGGCGCCGGCGATCCGCTTGACCTCCGCGTCCAGCCGGGCGGCGTCCCAGCCCTCGCGGTCGCCCTGGCGGACGGCCAGGGCGACGCCGAGGGCTCCGGCCGCGCCGAGCACCGGCGCGCCCCGGACGGCCAGCGTGGTGATGGCTTCCACCAGCTGGTCCACCGTGGTGATGCGCAGCGTGCGGACCTGGTGCGGCAGCGCGGTCTGGTCCAGGGCCTCGATGTATCCGTCCCGCCAGGCCAGCACGTCCGGTGTATCCATGGCACCGAACCTATGCGGTCGGGACGGTACCGCTTAGCGGTGCCGTTTAGCGGTGCCGTTTAGCGGTGCCGTTTAACAGCGGCCGCGGTAGGCGCCGGTGACGTAGGTCGTCCACGGACGCCAGTTGCTCCCGTTGCCGGAGATGGCGATCGCGGCCCTGGCGTTCCCGAGCGGGTTGTACGTGGCCATGGCGGGCCCGTGGCCGCCGTTGATCTGCCAGTACCCGAAGTCGTTCGTCGGGCTGTGGGCGTACTGCCTGCCGCCGGATTCGGCCTTGGCGATCTCGGCGGCGATGAACGCGTGCGACTTGGCGCCGCCCGCGGCGACCCACAGGGCCTCCAGGCCGGAGCAGCTGAGGTTGCCGCTCAGCCGTTTCGCCGAGGACGTCAGCACGGTGCTCTGCTGCTTCTTGGGCTGCTTCTTGGCGTGCCGCGGCGAGTAGGAGGCGGTGACGGCCGGCGCGTGGTTCGGGATCGTCAGCTTCTCGCCGGCGTAGATGCTGTTCGGGTTGTGAATCTTGGACCGGTTCGCCGCGTAGATCCACGTCCAGTGGGCCGGGTTACCGTAGAATTTCGCCGCGATCTTGGACAGCGTGTCGCCCGAGCGGACCGTGTAGGTACGGCTCGCCGGCTGGGCGGCCTTCTTGATCAGGGCGGCGGTTTGCGCCTGCTCGGTCACGGTCGTGGCCTTGGCGGGCGACTTCACCTCGGCGTGGGCCGACTGCGGCAGCGCGACCAGCGCGCCGGCGATCGCTACCGCGGGGGCGGCCTTGCCTGCCGTCGCGGCTACCTTCTCTACCTGAGACGGGGTGGCGTGCCGGCCCGTTCGTCGGATCTTGTGCGGGCGGCGGTGCAGGTGCGATGAATCCACAGAACTCCCCAAGTAGTTTCCGCGCCCGCGTTACTTGTCCCGGAGGGCCGAGGACTTTCCGCGAGCCTTCCTGGTCACCGCGTGTGACCGATGTGGCTTTTCTCCGCTTTCGGTGGTCTGTGCCGTCTGCGGAAGCATGGCAGTAACTATCTGCGGCTCGCAGGTGAATCGAGGTATTTCTGTAACTCATCTGTGATCTAAGAGCTTGCAGGTCATCGGGGCTGCGATACTGCCAGGGTGAACGATCATGGGCTCAGCTACTTCGAGGACTATCTGCCCGGGACCACATACGAGTGCGGAAGCGTCAGCATCGATAAAGCTAGCATCGTTGCTTTCGCTAAAGAATTCGATCCGCAGCCTTTCCATGTCGATCCGGTGGCCGCGGCGGCCGGCCCGTACGGCGGACTGATCGCCAGCGGCTGGCATACCGCGGCTCTCGTGATGCGCTTGCTCGTGGAGAACTACATGGCCGCGGAGTCGAGCCTGGGCAGCGCCGGCCTGGACGAGCTCCGCTGGCCGTACCCGGTTCGACCGGGCGATACGCTCCGTGTCCGGGCCACGGTCATGGAGTCGCGCCGGTCGCTCAGCAAGCCGGACCGGGGCATCCTCAAGACCGTGGTGGAGACGGCCAACCAGGACGGTCAGACGGTGATGCGGGCCACCGCGATCAACTTCATGCTCGTCCGTCCAGACCCGGGAGCGTGACATGCTCTACGCCTTCGGATTCGAGCGGGTCGGCGTCGTCGTCGGTGATCTGTACTTCGTCAATCCCCGGGCCGCCCGCGGCCAGGAGGGCGCCGAGCACGGCGTCAGGCTCGAGCTGAGGATGCTGGACCGCGGCGAGCCGAAGGGCTCGGTCTACTCGGCTACGCCGATCGAGATCGGCCAGCCGATCTGGCGCGCTGACCTGCTGGAATCGGTCGATGGCCCGGTGGGCAGCTTCGACCGCACGCACCACCACCCCGCCTTCGCCGGCTGGGAGCCCGGGCGCCGGGTCTACGTCAGCGAGATGTCCGAGGACCCGTTCGGCTGGCTCGGCGCCTGCCTGTCCGACCTGGACGGCCTGCTCGCCTCGGCCGGGTTCCCGCCCGGCGCGGCCGGACCGGGCGACGCGGCGAGCCTGCGCACGGCCGCGCCCGAGATCGTCGGGGTGACCCGCAGGCTGCTGGACAAGGTCCGGGCGGGCGAGCTCGGCAACCCACCGCAGGGCGAGGCGCCGGCCGGGCCATCAGGCACGGTCCGAACGGGCTGGCTATGACCGCCACCCGGCGGCTGATCCTGCTCCGGCACGCCAAATCCGACTGGCCGGACGTGCCCGACCGGGACCGCCCGCTGGCCAAGCGCGGCCGCCGCGACGCCCCGAAAATCGGCCGCTGGCTGCGCGACCGCGCGTACCTGCCCGAGGTCGTGATCTGCTCGGACGCCCGCCGCACCCGGCAGACCTGGGACCGGGTGGCGCGGGAGCTTGGCGGCTCGCCGTCGGTGACCTTCGAGCCGCGGGCCTACGCGGCCAGCGCGATGACCCTGCTCTACCTGGTCATGGAGCTGCCCGCCACGTCTGCGACGGCCCTGCTGGTCGGGCACAACCCGGGCGTGTCAGAGCTGGCCACCAGCCTGGTCCTGCCGCCGGACGGCGACGACGCGCCGATCAGGTTCCCCACCGCCGCCGTGGCCGTCCTGGCCGTCCCCGGCGACTGGTCCGACCTATCCCCAGGCCAGGCCCGCCTCCTCGACTTCACCACCCCCGCCGACCTCTGACCAGAACCAGTGCACCAGCGGTAGCCGCGGCGGCGGTACGGGGCGGCGGTGCGGGGCGGCGGTTCTGGGTCAAAGTGCCGGTGGTCCGGTTCTAGCCGGACCAGCGGCACATCGACCCAGCGGTTAGCACGTCAGCGCGCCAGAAATCCCGGAGCGACGCGGCATCCACGGCTGCCGGAATGCCGGAATGCCGGAATGCGGGGAGCCGGGCGCGGGGTTACTGCGAGCGTCGATAGGAGATTTGATGTCCCTGACCTTTTCCTCAGGCCCGCTGTCCGGTTCCGCGCCGGAGACCGTCAACTACCGGATCGACGGTCCCGCGCACAAGCTGCTGATGCAGGAATTCCCGCGCCGGGTGCGCGCGGTCCTCGGCGGCCAGACCGTGGTCGACACGACCCGTGCCGTGCTCCTGCACGAGACCGGGCTGCGGCCGCAGGTATACGTGCCGCTGGACGACATCAGGGCCGACCTGATCCAGCCCACCGAGCACCACACCTACTGCCCGTTCAAGGGCACCGCGTCCTACTGGACAGTGACCGCGGGCGGCCAGGTCGCGGAGAACGCGATCTGGGCCTACCCGGAGCCGAACGACGAGTCGGGCTGGCTCAAGGGCTACGCCGGCTTCTACTGGAACGCCATGGACGAGTGGTACGACGAGGACGAGCGCGTCGAGGGCCACATCCGCGACCCGTACCACCGGGTGGACGTGCGCCGCTCCTCCCGCCCCGTCCGCGTCCTGCTGGGCGAGGTAGTCCTGGCCGAGACGACCAGGCCGCTGCTGCTCTCCGAGACCGGGCTGCCGAACCGCTTCTACATCCCGGCCGCCGACGTCCGCCAGGACCTGCTCGAGGAGAGCGACACGCACACCGTGTGCCCCTACAAGGGCACCGCCTCCTACTGGACGGTCAGCACGGGCAACCGCAAGCTCGCCGACGCCGTTCTGGTCCTACCCGCAGGCCGAAGGCGACTCCGCCGCCGTCAGCGGCCACCTGTCCTTCCTGCACGACGACCTGACCATCGAGGTCGGCCAGCCCGCCTGAGCACGAAGGCCGGGTGGCGGCATTGCCACCCGGCCTCCGGTTAGGCGGCGGCGGCTCCGGGGGCTGAGCCAGCCGCCGCCTGGTCGTGCCTGTCCGGGTACATCGGATTACGGTTCTTCTGGGTAGGTGAGCCGGTCGCGCACGGCCACGACCCCCTCGACGTGCCAGGTTTCGGCCACGATCTCTCGCCCTCTCGCCGTGGTTTCCGGCTGGCCCTCGAGGGTGACGACACCGGCGGAGACGGTCACCCCGAAACGGTCCGGGTCGGCGAAGAGTCCGTTGAGGATCACGTTCTCGGTGATTTCCCTGCGGATTTCCTCGCCCGGGCGGCTGTAGACGCTCAGCACGTCGGCCCGGCTGACGATCCCGGCCAGTTCGCCGTCCGCCCCGACGACCGGAAGGCGCTTGACCCGGGCGTTGTACATGAGGCGGGCGGCGTCGGCGACGGGTTCGTAAGGCGTCACCACGACGGGCGGCTTGGTCATCAGGCCGACCGCGGTAATCCCGCTCCCGAACTCCTCTGCCCGCGCCCCCACGGCCGCGACCAGGGCTTCCCTGGACAGCAGGTCGGCCTCGGAAACCACGCCGATGACCTTGTCGTCCTCGTCGAGGACGGGGAACGCGCTGACACGGTACTCGGTGAGCAACGCGGCGATTTCCTTGAACGTGGCGTCTTTCCTGACCGCCACGACCCTAGTGGTCATCACGTCCTTGACCCTGGCGCTCATCGCCTTGTGCTCCTTCCGCGGGGCTTTCTGAACGGGAAGGATCTCGCCTCCGCTGTCGCGGATTTCGATTGCGCGGTGCGCGGCGTCGCCATTCCGGAACGGTCGCCGTTTCCCCGCGTCTGCCCGGGATCCTTCCCGCTCGCTATCAGCACATCGCAGGGTGCTCTGCCGTAACAGAGACCAAGGTCCCGGAATCGGATGACGTGCGCACTTAACCGGTGACCAGGGCACGCGCTACCGCCCGTCCGGCTCCGGAAAACGCCGTGCGGCGGGCCACCTGGTTACGGTGGCCCGCCGCACGCGGACTGAAAGCCGGCTACCCCTCCGAGCCGAACGCCTTGATCTCCTGCTCCTCGGCTTCGGTCAGCTCGCGCTGCACCTCACCCTTGGCCTCCTTCGTGCTCTGCACCTGCTCCCTGATCTGCTCCACGATCTCGGGGTTGGCCAGCGTGGTGACGTCTCCGACGTCGGTGAAGTTGGAGACGGACGCTATGACCCGGCGCATGATCTTGCCGGACCTGGTCTTCGGCATGTCCGACACGATCCAGACGTTCTTCGGCCGGGCGATCTTGCCGATCACGGTCTCGATCGTCTTGCTGACCTTGGCCGCGATCTCGTCGCTCGGCTCGAAGCCCGGCTTGAGCGACACGTATAGCTCGACCACCCGGCCGCGCAGGTCGTCGACCACCGGGACCGCGGCCGCCTCGGCGACCTCGGGCGCTGTGAGCGCCGCCGACTCGATCTCCTTGGTGCCCAGGCGGTGGCCGGCCACGTTGATCACGTCGTCCACCCGGCCGAGGATCCGGAAGTACCCGTCGGCGGCCTGCATGGCGCCGTCGTTGGTGAAGTACGGCCAGTCGTGCCAGTCCTTGCTGTCCGGATTCTTGTTGTACTTCCGGAAGTAGGTGGACAGGAACCGGTCCGGGTCGCCCCAGATCGTCTGGAATTCGCCGGGCCACGGGTTGCGGATGCAGATGTTGCCCGCCTTGCCGCTGCCCTGCGGCACCTCGTCGCCGTTCTCGTCGTAGATCGCCGGGTAGATGCCAAGCACGCCGGGGCCGCAGCTACCCGGCTTCATCGGCTCCAGGGCAGGCAGGGTGCTGCCGAGGAAGCCGCCGTTCTCGGTCTGCCACCAGGTGTCGGTGATCGCCGACTCGCCCTTGCCGACCTCGGTGTAATACCACCGCCAGACCTCGGGTTCGATCGGCTCGCCGACGGTCGTCATCGTCTTGAAGTGGTAGTTGTACTTCCTCGGTTCCTCCGGGCCCACCTTGCGCAGCATCCGGATCGCGGTCGGGGAGGTGTGGAAGATCTTCACCCCGAGCTTCTCGGCGATCCGCCACGGTCGGCCGCCGTCGGGGTAGTTGGGCACGCCCTCGTAGATCACGGTGGTGGTGCCGAGTGCCAGCGGTCCGTACACGATGTAGGAGTGGCCGGTGATCCAGCCGATGTCGGCCATGCACCAGTACACGTCGTCCGGGTGGATGTCCTGGTAGTACCTGGACGTGCCGGCCACGTAGGCCAGGTAGCCGCCGGTGGAGTGCTGGCAGCCCTTGGGGCGCCCGGTGGTGCCGCTGGTGTACATCAGGAACAGCGGCGCCTCGGCCGGCATGGAGACCGGTTCGACGGTCTGCCCGGCGTACCGCGTAAGCACTTCGTCGACGAAGAAGTCCCTGCCGTCGACCATCGGGGTCTGCGACTGGTACTGGCCGGGACGGCGCCGCCAGACCAGCACCTTGTCCACGTCGTGGCCTTCCTTGGCCGCCACGGCGAGGGCCTCGTCGGCCTTGACCTTGTGGTCGGTCATCTGGCCGGCCCGGTAGTAGCCGTCCATGGTGATCAGGACGTGGCTGCCCGAGTCCGCGATCCGGCTCCCGGCGGCGGCGCCGCTGAAGCCGCCGAACACCTCCGAGTGGATGACGCCCAGCCGCGCGCAGGCCAGCATGGTGACCGGCAGTTCCGCGACCATGGGCATGTGCAGCGTCACCCGGTCGCCGGTCTTGAGCCCGCAGAAGTCGCGCAGCAGCGCGGCGAACTCGTTCACCTGCCGGAGCAGGTCCGCGTAGCTGATGTGCACGGGCTCGTCGGACTCGAGCTCGGGCACGAATACGATCGCGGTCTTGTCCGGATTGGCCGCCGCGTGCCGGTCCACGCAGTTGTAGGAGGCGTTCAGCCTGCCGCCGACGAACCACTTGAAGAACGGCGCGTTGCTCGTGTCCAGCGTCGTGTGCCACGTCTGGTCCCAGGTCAGCAGGTCGGCGTATTCCCTGAAGCAGTCGGGGAACTTGTCCTCGGTGAACCGCTCCCGGATGGCCGGGTCCGCGGCGTTGGCCTGCCCGACGAAGCTGGCGGGCGGCGGATAATACTCCTCCTCGCGCCAGTGGACCGCGATCTGGGCCTCGGAAACCCCGGATGGTTCGGGTGCTTCGCTGGTCTGCCCTTGGACTTCTTCGGCCATTATGTGAGTCCTTCCGCTTGCGGTAACTCCAGATTTAACGCCGGAAGCACTCCAAACTTAACGCGGGCAGCCCGGATCCTCCATGGTCACGAGCATCGTTCTGTCGCGGCGCGATCAGTGTCCTGCCCCAATCGGCCCCGGAAGGTCTCCGGAGGGCCCCCGCCGGACCGCTCCGCTAACGCCGAGTAGGCGTGGGCGACCGGGTGCAATTCGGGGAACGCCCGGTCCAGGCCGGTGATCCGCATGATCTTCAGCAGCGACGGCCGGGCCGAAGCCAGCGCGAGCTCGCGACCGTTGCGCCGCGCGTACCGCGCGCTGCGGGCCAGCACCCCGAGCCCGGAGGCGTCGCAGAAGGTCAGGCCGGACAGGTCCACGGTGACCGGCGCCGGCCGGCCGTCGATGACCTCGCTGAGGTAGGAGTAGGCCTGTTCGGCCGTGGCGATGTCGAGCTCGCCGCTCACGCTGACGATCTGGTATCCGTTCGCGCCGGTGCGGCAGGACAGCTCGAGCTGGGCCGGCTCCGCGGCGGTCTCGGCACCCTGGCTGGCGGCGGGGGCCTGTCCCCCCGGGCCGGTTAGTACGGCGGTTTTCACGGCTGTATCACTTCCCCCGTCTGGTACTGGCGCGACGTCGCTGTCACGGTCCAGTAGACGAATGATCACGTGCCCTCCCGGTTAACGTCCGCGGACCGGCAAAACGTTCCGCGCACCGCCGAACCGGGACGGATCCCCAGTGCCCCGTACACTGGGGTGAGAGTCCCGATTGTGGCAGCAGGGTCACTACCAGCGCAAATGATTAGAATCCCTGTACTTGAACGGATACCGGGATTCTGCCAAGTAACACGTATGAGGGGCCGGGGAGGTTCAACCGCGGACAGGGAATCCTCAGCCTCCCTAGTGGATGAGCGCGTGGTGAACGAGCACCGCCGCTACGTCCCCGCCGGACCGCTGCGCCGCTATGTGGCCTGGTACGCCGGTTACCGGCAGCGCGGGGTGCCGCCGGCCAGGCACCGGGGCCTCCCCTCGCCCTACCTGACGCTGATCTTCACGCTGGACGAGCCGCTCACGATCGCGGCGCATCCCGATCCCGGGCAGCCGCCCGGCGAGTTCGGCACCCTGCTCGGAGGCCTGCACTCCGTGCCGGCTCTGATCACGCACGCGGGCGCGCAGTCCGGCATTCAGGTGGCGCTGCGGCCGCTCGGCGCGCGGGCGCTGCTCGGCGTGCCGGCCGGCGAGCTGGCCGGCCTCGACATCCCCGCCGAAGCCGTCCTCGGCGGCGTCTGCGCCGAACTGCGCGACCGGGTCAGGGCCGCGGCCGGCTGGCCGGAGCGGTTCGCGGTCCTGGACGGCATCTTGCTCCGCCGGGCCGCCGAGACCAGCCACCCGCCGACCGCGGGCCCGGCCGCCGTGAGCCCCGAGGTCAGCTGGGCCTGGCGCGAGTTGCTGGCGGCCGGCGGCACGGTGCGGGTGTCCGAGCTGGCGGCCGGGACCGGCTGGAGCGGGCGCCACCTGACCAGCAGGTTCCGCGCCGAGATCGGGCTGACGCCGAAGGCTGCCGCCCGTGTCATCAGGTTCGACCGGGCCAGGAAACTGCTGGTGCGAAAGCTCGCCGGCGCCACAGCGGCCGGCGGCGGCTACCTGCTCGCGGACCTGGCCGCCGACTGCGGGTACTTCGACCAGGCTCATCTGGCCCGGGAGTTCCGCGCGCTGGCCGGCTGCCCGCCGAGCCAGTGGCTGGCCGAGGAGTTCCGAAACGTCCAAGCCGGGAACTGGGTGATCGAGGAAGGCTGGGAGTGAAACAGGGCCCCGGTGAAACTGCCGGGTCCGATCAACCCAAGGGGAGGCACGCTATGCCATCCGCACCGGAACCGCAGGTCTGGCCCACGCTGCGGGCGCGCGACGCCCGGGCGCTGATCAAGTTCCTGGTCGGCGCGTTCGGGTTCGAGGAGACCGTGGTCTACGGCGAGGGGGACCGGGTCGACCACGCCCAGCTCTCCTGGCCGCCGGGCGGCGGCGTCATGCTGGGCTCGGTCCGAGAGGGGGAGACCGACGCGCACGGCCAGGCGACCCCCACCACGCCGGGGACGTTCGGCGCCTACGTGGTCACCGACGACGTGGACGCGGTGTACCAGCGGGCCAAGGCGGCCGGGGCCGAGATCATCGCCGAGCCGCACGACACCGGCTACGGCTCGCACGACTTCGCCGCCCGCGACCCGGAGGGAAACCGCTGGTCCTTCGGGACTTACCGGGGCGAGCCCCGGAAGGGCTAGCGAGTCCCCACGAGGTAACGTGCCGGGTATGCGAGCCTGGCATGTCGAGGCGCCCGGTCCGGTCACCGGCCACCCGCTGCGCCTGCACCCCGACGACGAGGTACCGCGGCCGGGACCCGGCGAGCTGCTGCTACGGGTCCTGGCCTGCGGCGTCTGCCGTACCGACCTGCACGTGACCGAGGGCGACCTGCCGCCGCACAAGCCCGGCGTCACCCCCGGCCACGAGGTCGTGGGCGAGGTCGCAGCCATCGGCGAAGGCACGGAAACAGCGGGGTTCGGCCGAGGCGACCGGGCCGGTGCGGCCTGGCTCCGCCGGACCGACAACACCTGCAAGTACTGCCGCCGCGGCGCGGAGAACCTGTGCCCGTCCAGCCGGTACACCGGCTGGGACGCCGACGGCGGCTACGCCGAGTACATGACCGTGCCCGCCGCCTACGCGCACCGGCTCCCGGCCGGCTACTCCGACGCCGAACTCGCCCCGCTGCTGTGCGCGGGCATCATCGGCTATCGCGCCCTCCAGCGGGCCGAACTCCCGCCCGGCGGCCGTCTCGGCATCTACGGCTTCGGCGGCAGCGCGCACCTGGCCACCCAGGTGGCGCTGGCCCGCGGCGCCACCGTGCACGTGCTCACCCGCGGCGAGCAGGCGAAGCAGCTGGCGCGAGAGCTCGGCGCCGCCTCCGTCGGCGACGCGGACGCCATGCCGCCCGAGCCGCTGGACGCCGCGATCCTGTTCGCCCCGGTCGGGGACCTGGTGCTGCCCGCCATGGCCGCCCTGGACCGCGGCGGCACGCTGTCGATCGCGGGCATCCACCTGACCGACATCCCGCCGCTCAACTATGAGAAGCACCTGTTCCAGGAGCGGCAGCTGCGCAGCGTCACCGCCAACACCCGGCAGGACGCCCGCGAGTTCCTCGGCTTCGCCGCCGAACACAAGCTGGCGGTGACCGTCCACCCCTACCCGCTGGACGCCGCCGACCAGGCGCTCCGCGACCTGCAGGCCGGCCGCTTCGACGGCGCCGCCGTGCTCATGCCTTAGGGTTTGCTGATGGTGCGCCGACAGTGTTCTGTCCATCCGCCGAACCAGGCCTTCCGGTGATCTTGTCGTCCCGAATAGCGGGCATACTGGGCATCACAAGGAGTCGCCATGAGTAAGCAAGCCAAGCCGCCGCCTCCCGGCGACAAGCCCCGTCCGTCTGCGCCGCCGCCGCCGCCGACCTGGCGGAACTGGATATGGCCGATCATGCTGATCGTCATCTTCGGGCTCTGGTTCTTCCTGCCCACCCGCACGCCGTCGACCAGCCTGACCTATTCCAAGTTCCTCTCCGACGTGTCCGCGCACCAGGTGAAGACGGTGCAGATCTCCGGGTCGCCCGGCGGCACCAGCAGCGGCACGCTGACCAACGGCAAGAGCTACACCGTGGTCATCCCGCCGCAGGCCGGGCAGGACCTGCTCACCACGCTGGAGAAGGACAACGTGCAGGTGTCCGCGGCCCCGTCCGGCAATGGCTTCGGCACCACGGTGCTGATCTACCTGATCACCTTCGGGCTGCCGATCCTGCTGTTCGTCTGGTTCTTCCGCCGCATCTCCCGCGGCGCGGCCGGCGGCCTGCAGGGCGCGCTCGGCGTGGGCCGGTCCCGGGCCAAGGTGTTCGACGAGGAGCAGCCAAGCACCACCTTCGCCGACGTGGCCGGCTACGAGGGCGCCAAGGCCGAGATCAGCGAGGTGGTGGACTTCCTCAGGAAGCCGGACCGGTATACCAGGGTCGGCGCGCTGGTACCCCGCGGCGTGCTCATGATCGGCCCGCCAGGCACCGGCAAGACGCTGCTGGCCCGCGCGGTCGCGGGCGAGGCGCACGTGCCGTTCTTCTCGGTCACCGGGTCCAGCTTCGTCGAGCTGTTCGTCGGCGTCGGCGCGTCCCGCGTCCGCGACCTGTTCGAGCAGGCGCGCAAGCGCGCGCCCGCCATCATCTTCATCGACGAGGTCGACGCCATCGGCCAGCGCCGGGCCGGCAGCGGCGCCGTGGTGTCCAACGACGAGCGCGAGCAGACGCTCAACCAGCTGCTGGCCGAGATGGACGGGTTCGAGCCGTCGGCCGGGGTCGTGGTGCTGGCGGCCACCAACCGGCCCGAGATCCTCGACCCGGCCCTGCTGCGGCCCGGCCGGTTCGACCGCGAGGTCACGATCCCGCTGCCGAACGTCTTCGAACGTGCCGCGATCCTCGCCGTGCACTGCCGGGGCAAGAAGCTGGCCCCCGACGTGGACCTGAACGCGATATCCCGGGGCACCCCGGGCTTTTCCGGCGCGGACCTGGCCAACCTGGCCAACGAGGCGGCCATCTTCGCGGTCCGCGACAACCGCGAGACGATCACGGCCCAGGACTTCGCCGAGGCCAGGGACCGGATCATCCTGGGTCGCAGGGAAGGCTCCAACGTGCTGCTGCCCGAGGAGAAGCACGCGGTCGCGGTGCATGAGTCCGGGCACGCCCTGGTGGCCGCGCTGTCCGAGCACGCCGACCCGGTGGCCAAGGTGACGATCCTGCCCGCGGGCCAGACGCTCGGCGTGACCGAGCAGCTGCCGCTGGTCGAACGGCACATGTACACCGAGGACTACCTGCACGACTCGCTCGCCGTCCGGCTCGGCGGCCGGGCCGCCGAGCTCGTGGTGCTCGGCCAGGGCTCCACCGGCGCGGCCAACGACCTGGCCGGCGCGACCGACCTGGCCACCAAGATGGTCAGGGAGTTCGGCCTGTCCCGGGCGCTCGGCCCGGTCGGGTACCCCGAGGGCGGTTCGGTGTTCCTCGGCGGCGGCGGCCCCGGCATGTCCAGCCGCCCGTTCGCCGAGGCCACCCAGGCCACGATCGACACCGAGGTGGCCGGGCTGCTGCGGCAGGCCGAGGAGCGCGCGGTCGAGCTCCTCAAGGAGCACCGCTCCCAGCTCGATGCGCTGGTAGGCGTGCTGCTCGAGATGGAGACCGTGGACGGGGCCGAGGTGTACCGGCTGACCGGCCAGCCCGACCGCTCGGCCACCTCGCCGTCGGACCACGCGCCGGTCACGGTGGCGCCCCGGGCGGCAACGGCCGCCGAAGCCGGCGCCGCGAGGCACGCCGCCTCCCGCCCCGAGGCCGCTAAGGACTAAGGAAGCCGCCAGCCTCCCAGCCTGATGCATGCTGATCCTGGCCCCCCGCAACCGCATGACGTTAGTATTCAGTTACTCTATGACGTCAACAGCGGTTCCAAGGGGGCACCCGTGACGTACGATCACAACCCCGCTCCGGATGAGCGGCCGGCCGCCAGCGAGGCGACCACCGGGACCTGGGGAGCCGCGTTGCAGGCCACCGAGCAGCAGTTCTGGCGTGACTTCGGCCCGGCGCCCTTCGGCCTGGTCACGGTCAGCCTGACCGCCGGCATGGGCTGGATCTGCCTCGCGCTCAACGACACGTACTGCGGGCTGACGGGCTACTCGCGAACGGAACTCGGCGGCAGCGACTTCCTGGGTCACTTCTACCCGGAAGACCAGCCCGCGCTCGAGATCGGAATCCAGGACGTCGCATCGGGCGCGGCCGGCCAGATCGAGGCGGACGCGCGCCTGGTCCGCAAGGACGGCCACATCGTCGGGGTTCACCTGACCGGCTCGGTGATCCGGCCGCCCGCGGGCGAGCGGCATCTCACGATGTTCGTCCAGGACGCCACCGCCGCCGGGCAGGCGCGGGCCGAGACGCAGCGGCTCCAGCGTGAGCTGCAGCGGTCGCAGCGGCTGGCGAGCCTGGGCCAGCTGGTGGGGGGAATCTCGCACGACTTCAGCAACATCCTCACCGTGATCGCCAATTACGCGAGCCTGATCCGCGATGAAGTGACCATCGCCGAGACGACCGAGAGCGCGGCCAAGTGGGGACCCGTCCGCTGGGACGTGGAGCAGATCGAAGAGGCCGCCGACCGGGCCAAGAGGCTGATCAAGCACCTGCTCGCCTTCGCCAGAAGGCAAGAGGCCGAGCCGGTGCTCATGGATGTCGGCCAGATGATCAGTGATACCACCGCACTCCTGGGTGAGGTGCTCGGCGAGCACATCCCCGTCGTCCACCGGGAGGCCGCGGACCTGTGGTCGGCCCAGGCCGATCCCGGGCTGCTCAAGCAGGCCATCGTCAACATCGCGCTGAACGCCCGCGACGCCATGCCGCAGGGCGGTCAGGTCACCATCGACGCGGTGAACATCGACACCGAGAATCTCCCCGCGGACTGGCAGGGCGCCGATCTGGCCGAACTGCTCCCCGGCCGCTACGTCGCGATCCGCGTCACCGACGCGGGCAGCGGCATGGACGCGGCCACCGCGGAGCACGCGTTCGAACCGTTCTTCACCACCAAGAGCGGAGACCGGGCGGCGGGACTCGGCCTGCCCGCCGTGCGCAGGTTCGCCACGCAGGCCGGCGGCAAGGCATGGCTCAGGTCCGGACCGGGCCAGGGCACCACCGTCACGGTGGTGCTGCCCGCCGCGGCCGGATCCGCCGGGCCGGCCGCGGGGCGCCAGGGGCGTGCGGCGGAGCCCGCGGGAACGGTGCTTGTGGTGGACGATGAGGCCGCCATCAGGAATGTCGCCCACCGGGTATTGACCAGGGCGGGTTACCGCGTCGTGACGGCCGCGGACGGGCCGGAGGCGCTGGGCCTGCTGCAGCGCCAGGACATTATCCCCGACCTGGTCCTGACGGATGTCGTCATGCCGGGCATGACCGGCGCGGCCTTTGCCGACCAGGCCCGTGCCATGCGCCCGGACCTGCAGATCCTGTTCATGTCGGGCTATGAGCAGCCAGGTGCCGCCGAGGCGGGCTGGCCTGGTCCGGCGGCGCAGGTCATCGGCAAGCCCTTCAGCCGGGCCGCGCTGCTGGCCGCCGTCACGCAGATGATGGCGGTCGCGGCTGAGTAGACCGGGGCGGGGTCAGCCCCGGCCGGCGATAATCTCGTCCAGCTTGGCCAGCAGGGACGCCTCGGTGAAGGGTTTCTCGATGAGGTTGACGCCGGTGTCCACGACTCCCTGGGTATCCAGGATGCCCTGGGTGTAGCCGGACATGAACAGGACCTTGATGGCGGGATAGCGGGCGCGGATGCGCTCGGCGGCCTCCTTGCCGAGCATCTGCGGCATGACGATGTCGGTCAGCAGCACGTCGATGGCGCTAGGGTGGCGAGCGGCAGCCTGGACGGCGTCGACCCCGTTAATCGCGGTGATCACCTGGTAGCCGTTGCGGGTCAGGATCCGGTCGGTCACCTCCCGCATCGCATCCTCGTCCTCGACGACGAGGATGGTCTCGCCGCCGCCGCGCCGGGGGAGCGGCGGTGCCGTCGGTGCCTGCCGGGCCGGCTGGTCGGTCTCGGGCACCAAGATGGTGAAGGTAGTGCCGAGGCCGGGTTCCGAGTAGATCTGCACGTAGCCGCCGAGCTGGCTGATGATGCCGTACACGGTGGCCAGGCCCAGGCCGGTACCCTCGCCCTTGGCCTTGGTGGTGAAGAACGGCTCGAACGCCCGGTCGATGACGGCCTGCGGCATCCCGGCGCCGGTGTCGCTGACCTTCAGGCTGGCGTACCGGCCCGGTGCCAGGCCGACGCGGCTGGCGGCATAGTCGGCGTCGATGTCGGTGTTGGCGGTGGCGACGATGAGCTTCCCGCCGCCTGGCATCGCGTCGCGGGCGTTGACGGCCAGGTTGACCAGGATCTGCTCGATCTGGCCCGGGTCCGCGAGCACCGGGCCCAGCCCGGCGGCCAGATGGGTGGATAGTTCGACGTGCTCGCCCAGGGTGCGCAGCAGCAGCTGCTCGACCCCCTCGATGACGTGGTTGAGGTTCAGCGAGCGAGGCTGGATGACGTCGCGGCGGGCGAAGGCCAGCAGCTGGTGGGTGAGCCCGGCGGCGCGCTCGGCGGCCCGCTGGATCTGCCCGATGTCCTCGCGCACGGGCTGCCACCGGTCCTGCGGTGTCTGGCTGGCGATCTCCTCGGCCACGAACGCGGCGTAGTTGGAGATGACGGCGAGCAGGTTGTTGAAGTCATGCGCGACCCCGCCGGCCAGCTGGCCCAGGCTTTCCATCCGCTGGGACTGGTTCAGCTGGCGCTCCAGCCGTTCCCTTTCGGCCTGGGTCTTGAGCCGTTCCCGCTCGGCCTGCAGTTCCAGCCGTTCGGTCACGTCGCGGACCGCGGCCGAGACGATCATGCCGTCGCCGGTGTCGATGGCGGACAGGGAGATCTCGCAGGGGAAGGTGCTGCCGTCGCGGCGCCGGGCGGTCAGCTCGAGTTCCTCGCCCATCTGCCGGGGCCGCGGGTCGGCCACGTAGGCGGCCCGGTGCGCCGGGTGGGACGCCTTGATCGCGTCGGGGACCAGGATCTCCACCGGCTGGCCGGCCAGTTCGTCGCGCTGGTAGCCGAACAGCCGCTCGGTCTGCGCGTTCACCAGCACGATCCGGCCGCGGACGTCCACGCACACCATGGCATCGGGCGCCGCTTCGAGCAGCCCGCGGAACCTGGCCTCGGCCCGCTGCCGCTCGGTCACGTCCCTGACCGCGGCCATGACCAGGATGTCCTCGCCGGTGTCGATGGCGGACAGGGAGATCTCGGCCGGGAACGTGCTGCCGTCGCGGCGGCGTCCGGCCAGCTCGATTCCCTCGCCCATCTGCCTGGGCCGCGGGTCGGCCACGTACTCGGCCCGGTGCGCCGGGTGCCCGGCCTTGATCGCGTCGGGGACCAGGATCTCCACCGGCTGGCCGGCCAGTTCGTCGCGCCGGTAGCCGAACAGTCGCTCGGTCTGCGCGTTCACCAGCACGATCCGGCCGCCGGCGTCCACGCACACCATGGCATCGGGCGCCGCCTCGAGCAGCCCCACCATCATGTGGTCCGCGAATTGCATGGTGCTCACTCCCGGCTATCGCTTGCCTGCCGCCGCGGAAACTGCGCAGAGGAAAGAGCGGGCCTCGGTGATTTAGAGTTAACACTGATACACGTTAGGTAGTCAAATGGGTTCGGCCGGGTAACCCCGGGCCCGCCGGTCATGGTCCGGTCCCGGTGTACCCTCGGCCGTATGGCGATGGCCTTGCCGGCACACATTCCCAGCCCGTCGATCAACAGCTTCAGCATCGGCCCGCTGGTCATTCACTTCTACGCCCTGGCGTACCTGGTGGGCATCGCCGCGGCGATCATCATCACCCGGCGCCGGTGGCGCGCCGTCGGCGGCGACCCGGACATCGTCGGCGACATCGCGCTGTGGAGCGTCCCGGCCGGGATCATCGGCGGCCGGATCTACTTCGACATCACCACGCCGATGGACATCCCGCACGTGTGGTACGGCGTGTTCGCGGTATGGGACGGCGGCCTTGGCATCTGGGGCGGCATCGCGCTGGCCACCGTGGTCGGCCTGTGGCGGCTGCGCCGCCACGGCGTGAACACGGCCCAGTTCATGGACGCGGTGGCCCCCGCCCTGCTGGTGGCGCAGGGCATCGGCCGGATCGGCAACTACTTCAACAAGGAGCTCTTCGGCCGCCCGACGTCGCTGCCCTGGGGCCTGGAGATCCCTTACCAGTACCGCCTGGCCGGCGGGATCCCCGGCAAATACCTGAACTTCAGCACGTTCCAGCCGACCTTCCTGTACGAGCTGATCTTCGATTTCGCCTGGGCGGCCGCGCTGGTCTGGCTGGGTCACCATGGGCTGGGCCGTCACCGCAAGATCAAGCCGCCCGGCCTGTTCGCGCTGTACGTGTTCGGCTATTCCGCCTACCGGATCTTCGAGGAATCGCTGCGCATCGACTCCTCGGTCTACTTCCTCGGCCTGCGCCTGAACACCTACATCGCCTCGGCCCTGGCCCTGATCGGCCTGTTCTGGTTCTGGCGCAGCCAGCGCCGCCCGGACCCAGAGCCCGCCCCTGACCCCGACCCCGCACCCGAGGCGGCCTCCGAACCCGCCCAGGCCTCCGACCCCACCGAGAAGCCCGAGCCCGCCCCTGCGCCCGTCCAGTCCCAGGAACCCCAGGAGTCCCACGACTCCCAATCCACCCATGGCTGAGCCGGTCGCTTCCGACTGGGGCTGGTGGCGGGAGCGGCGGCTGCCCGCGGGGCCGCTCCACCTGGACACCGCGGCGGCGGGCCGCTCCTCCGTGGCCACCCTGGCCGCGACCGCCGCGCACGCCGAGCGGGAAGCCACCACCGGCGCCTACGTCGCCCAGGAAGAGGCCGAACCCCTCCTCGCCGAGGGCCGCGCCAACCTCGCCCGGCTGCTCGGCGTCCCGGCTCACGGGGTGGCGTTCGTGCCGAGCGCGCAGGCGGCACTCGAGACCCTGCTGGCCATCTGGCCGCTGCGCGAGGGCGACGCGGTGGCGGTGGTGCCGTGCGAGTGGGGCCCCAACCTGGACGCGTTCGCGGCCCGCGGCCTGCGCATCACCGAGATCGCCGCGCACGGCGACGGCTCGGTCGACCTGTCCGCGCTCGAGCGGATGCTGGCCGCCGATCCGCCCGCCGCCGTCCACCTGGTCCAGGTCACCTCGCACCGCGGCCTGGTCCAGCCGGTGGCCGAGGCGGCGGCGCTGTGCCGCACGGCGGGCGTGCCGCTGTGGGTGGACGCCGCCCAGGCCCTCGGGCACGCGGACACCGCGTGCGGCGCCGACGCGATCTACGCCACCAGCCGCAAGTGGCTCACCGGCCCGCGCGGCGTGGGCGTGCTCGGGGTGGCCGGGCCCTGGTGGGACCGGCTCCGCATCACCGCCCCCGAACTGGAGAAGAGCATCCGCCCCGCGGACAGCAGCCCGCTCTGGCTGCTGGACGCGACCGAGGCGAACGTGGCGGCCTGGGTCGGCCTGTGCACGGCCGTGGCCGAGTACCTGGCGGCGGGCCCGGAGCGGATCTGGGCCCGGCTGGCCGAGGTCGGCAGGCAGGCCCGCGAGGCCCTGGACGGCCTGCCCGGCTGGGCCGTGGCCGACCCGGTGGCCGCCCCTTCCGCCATCGTCGCCCTGCGCGCGGCCAACGGCCAGGACATCGGCAAGATCCGGGCCCGGCTGCTGCCCGGCATCGTCACTACCGCGGCCGGAACCCTGCGCGCCCCGCGCGACATGACCGAGCCGCTGCTCCGGGTCAGCCCCCACGTCGACTGCACCGCCGAGGACCTGGACCGGCTCCGCCAGGCCCTACTGGCGCTCGGCTAGCGTGCCCGGCGAGATGACGGTCCGGCGTGCCGATCCGGCCGAAGCCGACCAGGTGGGAGCGCTGACCGAGCGGGTTTACCGCGCGGGCGGCTTTTCCGACGACGAATACGCCATGGTCCTGCGCGACGGCCTTTCGCGCGTCCGCGACGGCATCGTCCTGGTCGCCGCCACGGACGGCGCGATCGTCGGCACCGTTACCCTGGCCCTGCCCGGATCCCCGCTCGCCCACCTGAGCGGGGCCGATGAGGCCGAGGTCCGGATGCTCGCGGTCGACGAGGCGGCCCGCGGCCTCGGCATCGCGAACCGCCTCATGGACGCCTGCGAGACCCTGGCCAGGAACCAGGGCCTGGCCGCCATGATCTTGTGCACCGAGCCCGCCATGCGCGCCGCCCGCCGCCTGTACGAGCGCCGCGGCTACCTCCGCGAGCCCGCCCGCGACCGCCAGATCCGCACCGTCCGCCTTCTCGCCTACCGCCTGGCCCTCTAGCCGGCCCCGCTCCCAGGCCGCCGGGCCCCCCACTCCCCCCACTCCCCCCAGTCCCAGCCCCCGCTCCCATCACACCAGCACCACCACCCCGCACTGCCGAACCGCCACGATGTGACAGTGATGCGGTCAGCGCGCGTCAGTTATTAACACGCGGGTTTGATCTCGGGTGCGAGCGGGCGGGGCGGTAGCCGCGGCGGCGGTACGCGGCGGCGATACGGGGCGGCGGTGCGGGGCGGCGGTGCGGGGCGGCGGTTCTGGGTCGAAGTGCCGGTGGTCCGGTTCTAGCCGGACCAGCGGCACATCGACCCAGCGGTCAGCACATCAGCGCGCCAGAAATCCCGAAGCGACGGGTTATTTTAGGACGCGCGCTCAGGACCGCCACGATGTGACACCGTGGCGGTTCTCGCCGGGCCGGGCGCTGCGGTCCGGCGATGCCCGCGTGATCTGTGATGCCCGCGTGATCTGTGATGCCCGCGTGATCTGTGATGCCCGGGTGAGCCGTGGTGCGGAGGCAGGCAGCCCGCCCGTTCGGCTGGAAATGACCACAACCCCAGCCTGAACCCGCCCTTCCCCGCCAGTCCCGCACAGCGCACCCGTACCAGCCCGGCCACCCGGCACGACCAGCGGGACACGCCCTAAAGCAGGCCCCTCTAAGTCGGGCCCATCTAAAGAAGGCGCAGCGCCAGGCCGTCGAGGATGACGTCCAGGCCGTTGGCGAACTTGGTGTCGCGGACTTCGGCCGGGTCGGGCATGGCCGGTGCGGCGGCGTAGGCCTCGTTCAGGTAGTCGTAGGCGGCCGCGGCCTGCTGGGCGGCGGGCATCAGCCGGGCGATGAAGTCGGCCTCGGTCTCGCCCGAGCGGGCGACGGTGGTGAGCCAGGCCGCCTCGGTCGTGCTCATGCCGATGACGTAAGAGAGCACGACGTCGATCGCGCCGCTCGGGTCGGGGAAGCCGGCCGTGGTGAACAGGGCGGCCAGCCGCTCGGACACGGACATGAGGTTGGGGCCCAGGTAGGCCAGGCCCGCCTGGCCGAGGACCGAAGCCACCCACGGATGCCGCAGCGCTGTCGCGCGGAAGGACCAGGCGGTCTCGGCAGCGGCGGCGCGCCAGTCCGGGCCGTCCGCGGGCGGGACGGTGATCTCGGCGACTACCTCGTCCACCGCCAGCTCCATCAGCTCGTCCTTGGTCGCGACGTGCCGGTACAGGGAGGTCGCGCCGGCGTTCAGCGCGGCTCCTAGCTTGCGCATGCTGAGCGCGTCGGTGCCGTCGGCGTCCAGCATGGTGATCGCCTCGCGGACGATCGCGGCCCGGCTGAGCGCGGGCTGCTCGGGCTCGCGCCGCCGCGTCCACACAGACGGGATCGGGTTCGGCTTGGCCGCCATGGCGCTCCTCCCGTGCGTACGACGTTCGCATTCAGCGTACATCACAAAAGATTTGCGCACGACGTCCTCTTGTGCGTACAGTGTTCGCAATGAAGGAACAGTGTGCGCAAGCCGGAAGGGACCCCGATGGAAACCCGTAGTTCACACCGCTGGTGGATCCTCGTGGTGCTGTGCCTCAGCTCGCTGGTCCTGGTGGTCGACGGCATGGCGCTGACCGTGGCCGTGCCCCAGATGACCAGGGACATCGGCGCGACCGCCCAGGACACCCAGTGGATCCTCGACTCGTACGTCCTGGTCTTCGCCGGGTTGCTGCTCACCTCGGGCAGCCTGGGCGACCGGTTCGGCCGCCGGAAGGTCATGATCATCGGCCTGCTCCTGTTCGGGGTCGCGTCCCTGGCCGCGGTCTTCGCCGCCAACCCGGGCGAGTTGATCGCCGTGCGGGTCGCGATGGGCGTCGGCGGGGCGCTGATCATGCCGTCTACGCTGTCCATCCTCATCGTGGTCTTCGACGAGGAAGAGCGCCGCAAGGCGATGGCCGCGTGGACTTCGGTGTCCCTGCTGGGCCTGGTCGGCAGCCCGGTGCTCGGCGGCATCCTGATCGACCACTTCTCCTGGCACGCGATCTTCTTCATCAACATCCCGGTCGTGGTGCTGGCCATCCTGGCGGGCCTGTTCCTCATGCCGGAGTCGAAAGGCCCGTGGCAGAAGCCTGACTTGCCCGGCGCGGTGCTGTCGGCCGCCGGCATGGTCGCCCTGGTCTGGTGGATCATCGGCATCCCGCAGCACGGCGCCTTCAGCGGCACCTCGCTGATTCCGCTGACCGTCGCGGTCGCCGCCCTGGGCGGGTTCGTGTACTGGGAGAACGTCACCAGCGAGCCGATGGTCCCGCTGGTCCTGTTCAGGCACCGCAACTTCAGCGGCGGCTCCCTGTCGCTCGCCCTGGTGGAGATCGCCAACGGCGGCCTGCTGCTGGTGTTCACCCAGTACCTGCAGTTCGTGCTCGGCTACTCGCCCGTCAAGGCAGGCCTGGCCTTCGTGCCGCTGGCCATCGGTGCGCTGGCCGGTAACGCCGGCGGCGCCAAGGCCGGCGCGACGATCGGCCCGCGGTTCCTGGTGCTGGGCGGGATGCTCGTCATGGCCGCCTCGTTCGGCCTGCTGACCACGGTCTCGGCCGGCACCGGCTTCGCGGTCCCGGCGATCGCGCTCGGCCTGCTCGGCCTCGGCGCCGGCGTGGCCATGCCGGCCGCGGTCGGCGCGCTGATGAGCACGATCCCGCCGGACAAGGCGGGCGTCGGCTCGGCACTGAACGACACCATCCAGCAGGCCGGGTCCGCCCTCGGCATCGCGATCCTCGGCTCGCTGCTGGCCGGCGGCTTCACCCGCCACATGCCGGCCGGTGCCCCCGCGCAGGCCAGGCGCTCGATCACCGGCGCGCTCGCCGCCGCGCACGGCGACGCCGGGCTGGTCCACGCCGCCCGCGAGGCCTACACCGCCGCGATGTCGGCCACCTTCACCGTCGGCGCGATCGGCGTCCTGGCCGCCGCCATCCTGGCCACCCTGGTCATCCGCAACACCAAGCCCCAGCCCGCCCCGGCCGCCACCGCGGCCGAGCGCGAGCAGCCCGAGCTCGTCGCCTGACCCCGCGCCCAGGAAAGGCCGGCGCCCCCGCCAGGGGACGCCGGCCTCGCGTTAGCCGAGTCTGAAGACCCGGGCGGTGTTGCCGGGGTCGCAGGGCTCCATCACCAGGCGGGTGTGGTTGTTGCCGGAGGCGTTGCTCGCGGCGACGCAGTTGCCGTAGGAGAAGTTGACGGGCCACGGGAAGATCTCGAAACCCGGACCGCTCGGGCTGCCAACGCCGGGCAGCTCCCACCAGATCTGGCCAGTGGTCGTGGCCCTGTTGCAGGTGCCCAGGGTCAGCGGCATGCCGGCCAGCAGATTCTGAGCGGTGAGGCACAGGCCGGCGGCCAAGTTGTAGATCTCGTAGACAGGACTGCCGTTGCTGTCGTAGATGAGGTTGCCGTTGTTGTCCTCGGGCTGGATGAACACCCACCGCTGCGGTGCCCCGTTGGAGGCGTACCCGTGGCAGTGATACAGCTGCACCTGCGTGCCGCTGGACGTGGACCCGTTCGTGTCATCGAAGCACAGGGTGATCCCCTGGCCATGCAGGTACGGGCTGTAGATCTCGGCCCACCCGGACGGCGGGATGACGTCGGCCCGGGCGGTTCCCGTCCCGGCCAGCGTCATCCCGGCGGCCAGCGCGATCGCGCCGAGTACTCCCGCCAGTCTCATTCTTCGTCTCATGTCGCGGTCTCCTGACGTGCGGTTACCCGGAGCGGGGATTTCCTGGACGTTAGGTGGGAGCGCTGAGGTGGCGCCGAAATACAAACCGGCCGCCGCACCCCTATGAGCTGCGGTGATGCCTGAGACGCATGGCCTGGTCCGGAATGGGTCTTGGACGCTGACCGTCCCCCGCGGGCAAGGTGAAAGTACCGGCCGGCACCGCAAAGGTGCCATCCAGACCGGGAAACGTCACCACCCCTCAGGAGTTCGTCATGCGTGTTTTCGTGACCGGCGCGACCGGCTTCATCGGTTCGGCCGTCGTCCGCGAACTACTCGAAGCACAACATCACGTCGTGGGCCTGGCCCGTTCGGACCAGGCCGCGGCCTCGCTGGCGGCCGCGGGCGCCGGGGTCCACCGAGGCTCCCTGGCCGACCTGGACAGCCTGCGCGCCGGAGCGGCCGAAGCGGACGGCGTGATCCACACCGCCTACATCCACGACTTCTCCCCGACCGGCGACCCGGCGGCCGCCGCCCGCACCGACGGGCGCGCCATCGAGGCAATCGGCGAAACACTAGCCGGATCCGGACGGCCGCTGGTCGTCGCATCCGGGGCCGCCCTGCTCGCACCGGGCCGCCTGGCCACCGAAGACGACAACATGCCCGAGGACACGCCGCATCCCCGGGTCTCCGAGCAGGTCACGCTCCAGTTCGCCGGACGCGGCGTGCGCGTATCGGCCATGCGCCTGCCGCCGTCGGTGCACGGCCAGGGCGATCACGGCTTCGTCCCGGCGCTGATCGGCATCGCCCGCGCGAAGGGCCTGGCGGCCTACGTGGGCGACGGGTCCAACCGCTGGGCGGCCGTGCACCGGCTCGATGCCGCGCGCCTGTTCCGGCTGGCCCTGGAGTCCGCCCCCGCGGGCACGCGCCTGCACGCGGTCGGCGACGAGGGCGTGCCGTTCCGCGACATCGCCGCGGTCATCGGCCGGCACCTGGACCTGCCGGTGACCTCCATCTCCCGCGAGGAAGCCGACGCCTACTTCGGCGGGTTCGCGCTGTTCGCGTCCATGGACGTCCCGGCCAGCAGCGCGATCACCCAGCAGCGGTTCGGCTGGTACCCGGCCCAGCCCGGGCTCATCGCGGACCTCGACGAGGGCCACTACTTCACGGCGTAATCCGCTCGACGAGCGCCCCGACGCCGTCCAGGATGCGGTCCAGGCCGAACACGAACTCGTCGTCGGGCCCGTCGGCGGTGTCGAAGACCCCGGCCGCGATGAACGCGGTAAGCGCGGGGAACCGCCGCGGATCGGTCAGCTGCCCGAGCATGGCCGGGTACGACGCCATCCACTCGTCCATGCCCAGGCCGGACGCCGCGATCGCGGCCGCGATGTCGGCCTCGGTCGCGGCCAGGTTCCGCACGTAGCCCGACAGCAGCACGATGACCGAGGCCTTCCGCGCCTCGGTCAGGCCGGTGCCGGCCATGCAGGCCAGCGCGTCCTCGAACCAGGCGATCTCGTGCGGCATGATCGGCAGCCCTCTGATCGGGATGCGCGCCGCCCAGGGGTGCCGCCGCAGGGCGGCCCGCATGGCCCAGGCCCAGCGGGATAGCCCGTCCCGCCAGTTCTCCCCGGCCGAAAGCGGCCCGGGGGAGTCGCCCCAGGCGGCGTCCACCATCAGCTTGATCAGCTCTTCTTTTGAAGACACGTGCCGGTAGAGCGACATCGGGGCGGCCTTCAGCTCGGCCGCCACCCGCCCCATGGACACCGCGCCGAGGCCCTCGGTGTCGGCGACCCGCACCCCGGCGTCCACGATCCGCGCCAGGCTCAGGGCCGGCTTCGGCCCCTTGCGCGGCCGCTCGCGCACCCCCCAGGCCGCCGCCACAGTGGCCGGCACCTCGCCAGGCGGGCCTGCCTCCACCGCCCCGGGACTCGCCATGTCGGCTCCCTCCGCTAACTCAGTTGACATCATCTTAGTTCTGCGTATAGCTTACGCAAGTCAGCGTACTTCATACGCAATAAGGAGCTGAGATTAATGAACGACGACCTGGCCATCGAGGCCAGCGGGCTGGCCAAGTCCTACCGCGACGTGCCCGTGCTCACCGGCGTCGACCTGAAGATCCCGCGCGGCAGCGTGTTCGCCCTGCTCGGGCCGAACGGGGCGGGCAAGACCACGGCCGTCCGCATCCTGGCCACGCTCACCGAGGCGGACGCCGGACGGGCCCGGGTGGCCGGTTTCGACGTGCGCCGCGAGCGGTCGGCCGTCCGCCGCCGGATCAGCCTCACCGGCCAGTTCGCCGCGCTGGACGAGGCGCAGACCGGCGAGGAGAACCTGCGGATGATGGGCCGGCTGGCGCGGCTGTCCCGGGCCGAGGCCGCGGCGAGAGCGGCCGAGCTGATCGGGCGGTTCGACCTGACCGCGGCCGCGCGGCGCCGGGTGGGCACCTACTCCGGCGGGATGCGCCGCCGCCTCGACATCGCCGCCAGCCTGGTCGGCCGCCCGTCGGTGATCTTCCTCGACGAGCCGTCGACCGGGCTTGACCCGCAGAGCCGGCTGACCATGTGGGGGGTGGTCGGGGAACTGGCCGCCTCCGGGGTGACCGTCTTCCTCACCACCCAGTACCTGGAAGAGGCCGAACGGCTCGCGGAAACGATCGCGGTCCTCGACGGCGGCCGCCTCATCGCCGAGGGCACCGCCGCCGCGCTCAAGCAGCAGGTCGCCGCCCAGCGGCTTGACCTGACCTTCTCCGACCCCGCAGCCTTCGCCGAGGTCAGCCGCCACTTCGCGGGCCGTGCCATCCACTGCGACGAGGCCAGCCTGACGCTCGGCGTGCCGACCGACGGCAGCGCCGCGCAGGTACGGGCGCTGCTCGACGCGGCCGACCCGCACCGGGTCCTGATCGCCAGCTTCGCCGTCCGCGGCGCCAGCCTGGACGACGTTTTCCTGACCCTGACCCAGCATGACAAAGCTAAGGAGATCTCCCATGTCTAACGCACTGACGATGGCCGGGCGGAGCCTGCGGCTGTCCGCCCGCAGCCCGGAGGCGCTGCTGACCGCGCTGCTGCTGCCCGTGATGCTGATGGTGGTGTTCGTCTACCTGTTCGGCGGGGCGGTGAGCATCGGCACCGCCTACGTCGACTACGTGGCGCCCGGCGTCCTGCTGCTGTGCGCGGTGACCGGGGCGTCCACCACCTCGGTGACCGTCTGCCAGGACATGGCCAGCGGCATCATCGACCGGTTCCGGTCGCTGGACGTGCGCGGCACGGCGGTGCTGGCCGGGCACGTGGTCGCCAGCCTGATGCGCAACCTCGCCTCGACCGTGCTGGTCGTCGCGGTCGCGATCGGCATCGGGTTCCGGCCGCACGCCTCGGCGGGTGACTTCGCCGCCGCGCTCGGCGTGCTGCTGCTGTTCGTGGCCGCGGTCTCCTGGCTGGCCGCGGCGTTCGGCCTGCTGGTGCGCGCGCCCGAGGCGGCCAACTCGGCCATGATGTTCCTGATGTTCTTCTGCTACGCCAGCAGCGCGTTCGTGCCGGTCAGGACCCTGCCGTGGTGGCTGCGCGGGTTCGCCGAGCACCAGCCGGCCACGCCGGTCACCGAGACCATCCGCGGCCTGCTCCTGCACCAGCCCGGCCACGGTGTCCCGGTGGGGTCCGCGCTGGCCTGGTGCGGCGGCATCATGATCGTCTCGGTGGCGCTGTCCGCCATCTTGTTCCGCCGCCGCACCGCGGCCTAGGTTTACGATCATGACCGAGCTGGCCGGTGCCCTGACTTCGCGGCTGCAAGCGCTGTGGGGCCCGGCCGTCGAGGTCGCCGAGGTCCGGCCGATGCCCGGCGGCGCGAGCCGGGAGAGCTGGGACGTCCGGGTCCGGACGGGTGCCGGCGGCGACGCCGAGCGCCGCCTCATCCTGCTCCGCGACGCGGGCGGCCGGACGCGGCAGCCAGCCAGGAACGTGGCCGTCGAGGCGGCCGCGATGACCGCGGCGCGGGCGGCCGGAGTCCCCGTGGCCGAACTGTACGACCACGGGGAGGGTGCCCTCGGCCGGGCCTACCTGCTGATGGAGCGCCTGGACGGGGAGACGATCCCGCGCCGGCTGCTGCGGGACGACGCCTACGCCGCCGCCCGCCCCGGGCTGGCGCACCGCCTCGGCGAGGTGCTGGCCCGGATCCACCAGATCGACCCCGATCAAGTCCCCGGCCTGCCCCAGGTCGACGCGCTCGGCCAGCTCACCGAGCTGTACCAGGGCTTCGCCGAGCCCCGCCCCGCGCTCGAGATCGGCCTGCGCTGGCTCCGCGAGCACCACCCCCCGCCCGTGCCCAGCACCCTGGTGCACGGGGACTTCCGCACCGGCAACCTGATGGTCGGCGCGGACGGGCTGCGCGGGGTGCTCGACTGGGAACTGACCCACCGCGGCGACCCGCGCCAGGACCTGGGCTGGCTGTGCACCAAGGCCTGGCGGTTCGGCTCGGCGAGCCCGGTCGGCGGGTTCGGCCCGCGGGCCGGCCTGATGGCCGGCTACGCGGCGGGCGGCGGCACGCCGCCGGACGAGCAGACCCAGCGGTGGTGGGAACTTTACGGCACGGTCCGCTGGGCCCTGCTCTGCCGCAGCCAGGCCGAACGGTACCTGTCCGGCGCCGAGCCCTCGGTCGAGCTCGCCGTGCTCGGCCGCCGCGTCTGCGAGCAGGAGTACGACGTGCTGCTCGCGCTGGGCCACGCGACCCCGCTCGCCGTGCCCGATCCGCTCGAGGACCGCGAGTACCCGCCCGTTAGGCCCCATGATCGTCCGTCAGGACCCGGACTCCTCCGCGCCGTCCGCGACTTCCTCGCCACCGAGGTCACCGGCGCCGACCCGGTCCTGAAATTCCACGCCCGGGTCGCGGCCAACGCGCTGCGCATCGCCGAGCGCGAGGCCCTCCTTGCCCCGGCTCACGAGCGGGCCCACCGGGAAAGGCTCGCCGCCCTCGGCTGCCACGACGACGCCGCGCTCTGCGTCGCGATCCGCGACGGCTCGCTGGACCACCGCTTCGAGGACGTGGCCGAGGCAGTAACGGCCGCGGCCGTGGACAAGCTCACCGTCGCCAACCCCGCCCACCTGGCCATACCCGGATAAGGAGACCCCGTGGACTTCACCCTCCCCGAGGACCTGCGCGACTACCTGGCCGAACTCGACGAGTTCATCGAGCGCGAGATCCGGCCGCTCGAGCTCGAAGGTGACAACATCAGGTTCTTCGACCACCGCCGCGAGGACGCCAGGACCGACTGGGATCGCGGCGGGCTGCCCAGCCGCGAGTGGGAAGCGCTGCTCGCCGAGGCCAGGCGCAGGGCCGACGCGGCCGGCCACTTCCGGTACGCGTTCCCCAAGGAGTACGGCGGCCGGGACGGCACCAACCTGGGCATGGCGGTGATCCGCGAGCACCTGGCCCGCAAGGGCCTCGGCCTGCACTGCGACCTGCAGAACGAGCACGCCATCGTGGGCAACAACGTCGGCCTGCTGCTGATGCTGCACTACGGCAGCCCGGAGCAGAAGGCCGAATGGGTCGACGACCTCGCCGCGGGCCGGCGGCACTTCGCGTTCGGCATCACCGAACCGGCCCACGGCAGCGACGCCACGTTCATGGAGACCCGCGCGACCAAGGACGGCACGGACTGGGTCATCACCGGGGAGAAGACCTGGAACACCGGCATCCACACCGCCTCGCACAACCTGGTCTTCGCCCGCACCAGCGGGACGCCGGGCAGCGGCACGGGCATCACGGGCTTCCTCGTCCCGGTGGACACCCCCGGCTTCAAGGTCGAGGAGTACCTGTGGACCTTCAACATGCCCACCGACCACGCGCACGTCTCGTTCACCGGCGTGCGCGTCCCGGACAGCGCCATCCTCGGCACCGAAGGCCGCGGCTTGCAGATCGTCCAGCATTTCTTCAACGAGAACCGCATCCGCCAGGCCGCCTCCAGCCTGGGTGCCGCGCAGTTCTGCATCGACCGCTCGGTCGAGTACGCCCGGGCCCGCAAGCCGTTCGGCAAGCCGCTCGCGAGCAACCAGGCGATCCAGTTCCCGCTGGTCGAGCTGCAGACGCAGGGCGAGATGCTGCGCGCGCTCATCCACAAGACCGCGTGGAGCATGGACACCTACGGGCCGCTGACCCAGTCCGAGGCGGTCTCCATGTGCAACTACGTGGCCAACCGGCTGTGCTGCGAGGCCGCCGACCGCGCCATGCAGGTGCACGGCGGCCTCGGCTACTCGCGGCACCAGCCGTTCGAGCACATCTACCGGCACCACCGCCGCTACCGCATCACCGAGGGCGCCGAGGAGATCCAGATGCGCCGGGTGGCGGGCTACCTGTTCGGCTTCATCAAGCCGGACACCCTCAAGGGCGTCACCGACTGATATCTGCCACTGTTGCACTCGCCGCCTTGACCAGGTCCGCGGGCGCCAGCTCGATCTCCAGGCCGCGCCGCCCGGCACTGCAGAACACGGTGCCGAACCCCATCGCCGAGGAGTCAAGCACCACCGGCAGCCGCTTGCGCTGGCCCACCGGGGAGATGCCGCCCGCCACGTACCCGGTCGCCCGCTCGGCCGCCGTCGCCTGGGCCATCGCGGCCTTCTTACCGCCGCACGCGGCGGCCAGCGCCTTCAGGTCGAGCTGGGCCCCGACCGGGACCACCCCGGTCACCAGAGCCCCGTCCACCTCGGCGACCAGCGTCTTGAACACCCGGTCCGGCGAGACGCCGAGCGCCTCGCTGGCCTCGGCGCCGTAGGACTCGCGCCGCGGGTCGTGGGCGTACTCGTGCAGCGTAAACGGGATCTTGGCCCGTTCGAGCGCCATCGTCGCCGTCGTCCCGCGTCCCGCCACGTTCGGCCACCCTAAGGCATGGAACCGGCCCGGCGAAAACCATTAGGCGTGCCGTCTGGTGCGTCCGCATAGTGGGGATATGCGCGTGACGTTTCCCAGGCTCCCCGACCACGAGCGCGCCTGGGCGCTGGTGGAGCGGGACGACGGGGTGGTGTACCGGTTGTACGGCGGGACGGCCGGCCCGCGGCTGCCGCACGACATCACGCACCTGGTGGCGGAGCGCGAACTGCGCATCAAGGACGGCATCTGGGCCGGCATCGCGGCGGGCGTAGTCTTCGAAAGCATGCAGCACGTCAGCGGCCGCCGCCCGCCGCACGCGGCCGAGCGCTCGAAGGCCCTGCTGCGCTGCTTCCGGGAGCAGGGCCTGCGCGCCGAACTCCTCGCCGACCTCGTGGCCGGCGCCGCGGCGCTGGACACGATGACGCCGGAGAAGATCAGGCGGCTGGCCGCGGTCAAGCTCGCGGCGCTGCCCAGTACCGGGCGGCAGGGTACCGACGTGGACCCGGTGGTGATCGCGGCCGCGGCCCGGGCGCTGCAGGTGGAAGCGGCCCGCTGGGCGCGGCTGAGGGTAGGAGGGGAGCTGAGCTATGACTGGCCACGGAAATGAGCGGCCGAACGAGCTGATCGAGCTCGCCCCGGTCACCCTGCGCCGCTACCGTGCCGAGGACGCGGACGCGCTGTTCCAGGCGGTCACCGAGTCGCTCGACCACCTGCGCCCGTGGATGCCGTGGGCGGTGGACTACAGCCGGGCCTCGGCGAAGGAGTACCTGGTCGGCTCGATCAAGGGCTGGGACGAGGGCACCGCGTACAACTACGCCATCACGACCGGCATCCCTGGCGGCAGTGCGCTCGCCGGCAGCATCGGCCTGATGACCAGGTGCGGCCCGGGCGGGCTCGAGATCGGCTACTGGGTGCACCGCGCGTACACCGGCCGCGGCCTCGCCACCGCGGCGACCGCGGCGCTGGTCGGGCAGGCGTTCGGCCTGCCCGGCGTGGACTGGGTGGAGATCGTCCACGACGAGCTGAACGTGGCCAGCGGCCAGATCCCGCGCAAGCTCGGCTTCACCGAGGCCGGGCGCCGCCCGCTGGACCCGCCCCCGCCGTCCGGCACGGGCACCGGCGTGGTGTGGCGCCTAAAAAGGCAAACACAGACCAGGTAACGTAGGCCGCCATGGGATACGGGCAGGCGGATCAGACGGACCGCGAGATGATGGCGCTGGCCCTCCGCCAGGCGCGGATCAGCCTGGACGGCGGCGGCGTCCCGGTCGGCGCGGTGCTCGCGGCCGGCAGTGCCAGCCAAGGGTGGCAGCTCGTCGCGGCCGGGCACAACGAGCGGGTGCAGCGCGGCGACCCGGTGGCGCACGGCGAGATCGCCTGCCTGCGCAACGCCGGCCGTCGCCCCTCCTACCTCGACACCACCCTGTACACCACGCTGTCCCCCTGCCAGATGTGCACCGGCGCGATCCTGCTGTTCCAGATCCCCCGGGTGGTGGTCGGCGAGGCCCAGACTTATCCCGGCGACCTCGCCTTCCTGGCCGACCGCGGCGTGGAGGTCGTCCTGCTCGACGACGAGGGCTGCATGACCGCAATGCAGGAGTTCCAGCGCCGTTACCCCCAGATCTGGAGCGAAGACATCGGCGGCCGCTAACCCGCCGCTCCGACCAGCACCTCACCAGCAGCCGCGAACTGCAAGATCCCGCTGCCCACCCAGCAGAGCCTGCAAGCTATGTGGCAGACCAGGATCACCTGCACCCGCGTCGAAGGCCTCGGAACCCGGTTCGCTGCCAGCTTCGCCGATGATCAAAGCTTCGACCCCGGGCCGCTGAGCGCGGCGTAGGCGGTGGAGCGGGAGATCTTCAGGGTCCGGGCGGCCTGGGTGACAGAGGTGCCGTCGCTGACCAGCTGGCGCAGCGCGGCGAGCTCGGCCGGGCCGGTCACCCGGGGTCGGCCGATGTGTTTCTTGCCCGGCAGCATCGTCCCGGCGGCCTGGCGGCGCCGCGCGGCCGCGATCCCCTCAGCCTGTCGTTCGGCGCGCAGCTCGAGCTCGTATTCGGCGGCAGCGGCCAGGACCGCGAACATGAACCGGCCTTCCTTGGTGTCCAGGTCGAAGTTCTCAGTCAGCGACTTCACCGTCACGCCGCGGCCGCGCAGCTCGCCGACGGTGGTCAGCACATGTGCGGCCGAGCGGCCCCACCGGTCAGACTTCCAGAACACCAGGGCGTCGCCGGGCTGCAGGGCGGCCAGGGCCCGGGTGAACTCCGGCCGCGCCGTGCCCTGCTTGCCGGATTCTTTCTCGGCGAATGGTGCGGCTCAACGGCGGCCTCCGTCCGGGAATGTCTACCTTCCCGGACA
Source organism: uncultured Actinomycetota bacterium (assembly GCA_963753225.1). GTDB lineage: Bacteria > Actinomycetota > Actinomycetes > Streptosporangiales > Streptosporangiaceae > Palsa-504. Next base: position 207,439 of record CAVWBQ010000045.1, read on the forward strand.
CCCTAGCCACCAGCCCCGACACCGTCCGCAAACCCACGTCCAAAAGGGTGTGCGTCAATTTTGTAGGTGACTGACGGGTGACTTGCCGCTGGTGGCGTGGGGTGGCCGGTCAGGGCGGGGTCAGGCGGTGGCCGTCTGGTTGCGGGGCCACAGCCAGATCTGTTACCAGTGGCCTCGCGGCAGCGCAGGGCGATGATGGCGTCGGCGCCGGGCGGCGGTCCAGCGCATTCCTGACAATTTCCGGCGCCGGGAGGCACGCACTACCCGAGGGCAGCAGTCAGCTCGCCGGGTCCACGCCGAGCGCGCGCAGCACCATGGCGGTAAGCCGTTTGGCGTAGTCCGGGCCGAGGGTGTCGCCTGCGATGATCACCCGCCGCCACATCGGGCCGGTGATGATGTCGAGGGCAATCTCCATGTCGGTGTCGGGAGCGAGCTCGCCGCGGTCGATCGCGCGCTGCAGGACAACCTGCCAATCTTCGCGGTTCGGGCCAGGCACCCGCCACATCGCCTGAATCAGCTCCGGCGAGCTGCGCGCCATGGCGATGACGTAGGTCATGACCTGCCGGATCAGCGGGTCACTGCCTACGTCGACCATGTCCGCGATAAGGGTGTAGAGGTCATCACGCAGGCTGCCTAGATCGGGAACGGGCTTTTCCTCGCCTCCGCCCACCATGGCGACAAGTTCGACGAGCATCTGCTCCTTGGACCGCCAGCGCCGGTACAGCGCCGCCTTCCCGACCCCGGCCCTGGCGGCGACCCGGTCCATGGTCAGCCGGTCGTGGCCACCCTCGGCGAGCTCGTCATAGAACGCAGCCACGATCGCATCGGTCTTGTCCAGCTGGAGCACGGCTGCGCCGGCTGGCTTGCGGGATCGACCGGGGCTGGGAGTGCCCGGTGGAGTCGTCATGTCCCGAGTATACACAACGTCGGAACTGAAAGTTTCGTCGATATTACAGAGTTCCGTTGACACCGTGGAGTTCCGCCGTTAGCGTCGGAACGGAACGGTTCGGTCGCGACGATCAGAGAGACTCGTCATGACCGCCACCGGGCGATGTGCCCGATGGCGGCGCGACCGAGGCGTTCTGAGCCAAGCCCGGCAGCGTGCCGAGGCCAGGACGAAAGGACTATCAAATGACCATCAGTTATTCGGACGTGCTCAGCCCTGCGGGCGGCACGCAGCAGTCGACCGGCCCGCCCCGGCGGCCGGCAAGCATCCGGCGCTGGGCGCGGGTGGGCATCGCGGCCCAGGTGATCTTCGTGGGGAGCGGGCTCGCCGCCGCTTCCTGGCAGGGACCCCACTACAGCGCCTTGAAGCATTCAATTAGCGAGATGTACGCGGTCACCGCGCCGCACGCGATGTTCCTGCTGATCGTGCTCACGGTCTGCGGCGCCGCGACGATCTGGTTCACGCTCCGCTCCGTATGGCCCGCGCTGCGCCCCGGCGGCTGGGCCGCCACCGTGGGTGCGGCCCTGCTCGCCCTGTCCGTAGCCGGCCTTGGCAACCTGCTGACCCCCTTCGAACGCGTGGCCTGCCGGCTGGCCGACCCGGGGTGCACCACGGCCAGGATGGTCTCGAACTCCGGCGGGAAGCTGGATGACATCGTCACCTCGATCGGCGTGCTGCTGCTCGTGGCGGCGGGCTTCTTCCTTGCCCACGCCATGCGGCGCATGCCCGGCTGGCAGGCATGGGCCCGGCCAGTTCGCTGGACGGCGGTCCTGATCCTCGCGTTCGCTGCCGCTGACGTCGCGGACCCCGGGCTGAGTGGCCTGTTCGAGCGCCTGGTCGCCGCCACCGTTGCCGCTGCGATCGCGGCCCTCGCCGTCGGCATCCTGCGGCGATCCCGGGACATGGGCGCTCCCGGCCCGGGTGGCACGCTGACCGCGCCATCTCAGCAACCATCGTCGGCGGTGACGCAATGAGAGCCGTCGCGCCTGGGCGAACCAGCTCAGCAGGCCGGACCCCCGGGCGGCGGGGCACGGCCGGGCCGCAGCCAGCGGGCTGGACCCCGGCCAGGATCGTCTCGGTGGTCATCGGCGCGGTCCTGGTGCTCTGCTCGCTCGGGCTGCTGGGCGCGGGCGGCACCGCGTTGTGGGCGCAAACGGCCAAAGGTCCAGGCGGCTACCTGAACCTCAGCACCAGGACCTACACCACAGGCGGTTACGCCGTCGCGACTGGCAACGCCGAATTGCAGCGGGCCACCGGCGGCTGGGACTGGGCATCGGCACTGTTCGGCACGGTGCGGCTGCGCGCCACGCCGGCTCGTGGCACCGCTCCGGTGTTCCTCGGGATCGCGCCCGCCGCGGCAGCGGCGCACTACCTGGCCGGAGTCAGCTACTCGACCGTCACGGGCAACCCCGCCACCAGGCCCGTCTATACAGCGCACGGCGGCGGCCCGCCCACGGTCCCGCCCGGCCGCGCCGGGATCTGGGCCGCGCATGCTGCCGGGCCGGGCCCTCAGGTACTGACCTGGCCGGTCAAAAGCGGAACCTGGACGGTGGTCGCGATGAACGCCAGCGGGTCACGGCCGGTCAGCTTGCGGGTCACCGTCGCCGCCACGCTGCCGGCGCTGCCGTGGCTGGCCTTTGGCCTTCTGGCCGGCGGCTTCCTGGCCGGCGCGGCCGGCGCCACGCTGATCGTGGTCCCGCGCCGCCGGGTGTCGAGGCCAAGCGACCGGTGACCTGATTGACGCACACCCCCATGTTCCGGGGGTGTGCGTCAATTTTGTAGGCAGTCAAGATCATTTTCGGGGTGTGCCTGGTCACGCGGCGCCTGTCTGGTTGTGACGGTTGCTGCAGATGGCTTCCCATTGGCTGGAGGCCTCGCGGCAGCCCAAGGCGAGGATGGCGTTGGCACTGGCGCTCTTACGCTCGGTAACCGCAAGACCGGGTATCACCGGGCCTCTCGTCGAGAATCACCTGGTTACCAGCATCATGCACCCTTCACCCCGGAATGCAACACCTATCGGTAAGTACCCTCCGTCACCGCCGGGGTTCATCCCCCCGGCGGCCGCGAGCCCAAGGGCATCTGGCTCTCCTGCCCGCCGTGGGCCGTGGCCGCTGCCCCGGGCGGCCCGGGACAGCCAGCGGCCGGGGGCGGCCGGGGTTAACGGAAGGCCCCCTTAATCGGCACCAGCGCGGGAGCCGCCTGGCGTGGTCGGCCATTAAGGCCACGACCATCGTGCCGACCACGGCCGCCGGGGGCTGCCTGCCTTCCAGGCTGAGGTCTCCGCCGCGGCACTGCCACGGCGGGGCCGCCCCTGACGCGCCCAGCGAGGGAGGGGGCCTGACCAGCAGACTGACAAGGAGATGACCGAAGCACTGACAACGAGATGCGGCGTCTCACGAGGTGAGTGCGCCCGGGGCGGGCGCGGGCCCAGCTCCGGAAGCGCGGTCTAGAAGCCGCGGGCCGATGCCGCGAAGGGGCCAGCACCCATCGCGCGGGTGATAGCACGGACTCCTGGGTTCGCGGGACGGCCGGCACGAGGCCGAGATGCCCCGGCTGGCCGGGCGCCCGCTCAGGGACGCGGTGCTGCTGCCCGGCTTACGTTTATGCTGAGTCACAGAGCGAACGTGGCTTCGATCGTGAGCTGGCGAGCTGAGTAGCCCACGTTAGGGGATTTGATCAAACCCCCTATGGTGCACAAAACTCACCCCGAAGCCCGAATCCACCCCGATCTTGGCGCACCACGCAGTCGGCCGGATCCTCGCCGGCGACCCCTTGGCCGAGACCGGGAACACGCGCGTCACCATCTCGCCCGACCCTACCGGCCTGACGTTCCGCGGGTTCCCGCGGTGAACGCCGAGTTCACCGGCCGGAAGGAGATCCGCGCCGGGATCAAGCGGCTGAAGGAGGAGCTGTGGGACTACCTTGTGCAGACCACGCACCCGGGCGCGATCCAGCTTGACGGCGACACCGCGTCCGGCCGCGCCTACGTCCTGACCTTCGGGCGCTTCCGCGACGGCGGCTCGCACCAGAACTACTCCGTCTACCACGACCACTACCAGCGGACTTCGGACGGCTGGAAGTTCACCGAGCGGGTCGACGAAGTCCTGTACCTCGACACCTCGGCGCTGGCGGGCTCACCTCCCGGGAATCCTCAACGGAAGTAGTCGGCGTGGTCGGCGGCCCATTCGCCGAACGTCCGGGCTTGTGTCCCGGTGATCTGCTCCACCGCCGAGGTGACCACAGCCGAGGCAGGCCGCGTTTCCGCACTGGCCAGCAGGGCCTCGACCAGGGCGGGCGGCCTGCCATCGGCCAGCATCTGCTCCCGCGCGACCGGCACGGGGACCTTCTCGAAGCGCACCGGACGGCCGATCGCCTCCCCGATCAGCCGAACCTGCTCGGCCCGGCTCAGCACCTGAGGACCGGTCAGCACGTGCGTGGTGCCGGCATACCCGTCGCCGGTCAGCACCCGCGCCGCCACGGCCGCGATGTCCCGCTGGTCGATCACCGCCGTGGCGGCGATGTCGGGGCCGCGGACGACGTCCCCGCTGCGGATCTGCCCGGCCCACCCCAGCGTGTTGGACGCGATCGTGTTCGCCCGCAGGATGGTCCACTCCAGGCCCGAGGCTTCGATCAGGCTCTCCATGTCGGCGTGAAGCTGGTTGATCGGATCGGTCTGCCGCTCGGCGTCGTCGTTCACTCCCGACGATGATAGGTACACCAGGCGCCGGGCCGTACGTGCGATCGCGGCCACGACGGCGGGCGCGCCGTCGGCGGTGAGGAACGGCCAGATCAGGAACACCGCCTCGATTCCGGACAGCGCCCGGTCCAGGGTCGCCGGAGTTGACAGATCCCCCTCCGCGACCTCGACGCCATCCGGAAAACGGTGCACTCGAGCCTCTCGCACGAACGCCCGCACGCCGGCACCCGCGGATACGAGCCGAGCAGTAACCGCCCGGCCGACGTTGCCGGTCGCGCCGGTCACCAGGATCCTGTCCATCACTCCGATTTTTCGTCAATTTTGGTCGTCCTGACGACCATAAGCGACGAAAGATCCGCGTACCAGCCGGGTGCTGAGCCTGACCACCTTAATTAGGGATGCCTTAATCTGCTGTGTATGCAGGTGCCGTCCCACGTCGAATACGAGCGCGCGACCAGCGTCGAGCATGCGCTGGCACTGCTGGGCCGGCCGGACCACCGCGTGCTGGCCTGCGGCCACAGCCTCATCCCGATGATGAAGCTGCGGCTGGCCCAACCCGGCGTATTGGTCGACATCAACGGCCTGGCCGAGCTGGCCTACATCAAAGAACAAGGCGGCCAGCTCCGCATCGGCGCGCTGGCGCGGCACGCGGACCTGCTCGACTCCGCAACGGCGGGCCAGCACTACCCGGTCTTCCATGACGCCGAACGGGTCGTGGCGGACCCGATCGTCCGGCTGTGGGGTACCGTCGGCGGGTCGCTCTGCCAGGCCGATCCGTCCGAGGACCTGTCCGCGGTGTTCGCCGCGGTGCGCGCGACCGCGGTCATCCGCGGCCAGGACGGCGACCGCGAGGTCCCGGTGCGCGAGTTCCACCTCGGCCCGTACGAGACCGTGATCGGCCCGGGCGAGCTGCTGGCCGAAATCCGCGTGCCCATAACCCCCGGCACCGGGAGCGCCTACGAGAAGGTGGCCCGCCGCGTCGGCGACTGGTCGGTGGCCGCCGCCGGAGCGGTGCTCCGGCTAGACAAGCAAACCATCAAAGAGGCAGGCATCGGCCTGACCGCGGTCGCCGCCGAGCACTTCGTGGCGGCCGAGGCCGAGGACTTCCTCCGCGGCAAGCCCGCCACCGAGGAGAACTTCGAGAAAGCCGCGAAGATCGCCGCGGAGCACTGCCGGCCAATCCCCGACCAGCGTGGGCCCGAGGACTACAAGCGCCACCTGGTCGCCGAGCTCACCACCCGCGCGCTCCGCCGCGCCGCGGGTCGGGCGGGTCGGGCGGGCCGCGCCGCTGACCGGGCGGGCCGCAAGAAATGACGATGCGGGTCGCGGTGACGGTGAACGGCACCGAGTACGCCCGCGACGTCGAGCCGCGGCTGCTGCTTATCCACTTCCTCCGGGACGAGCTGGGCCTGACCGGCAGCCATTGGGGTTGCGACACGTCCAACTGCGGCACCTGCGTCGTGTGGCTCGACGAAACGCCGGTCAAGGCGTGCACGGTGCTCGCGGCGATGGCCGACGGGCGTTCGGTCCGTACCGTCGAGGACCTCGCAAGAAACGGCCAGCTCGACCCGGTCCAGCAGGGGTTCATCGAGTGCCACGGCCTGCAGTGCGGCTTCTGCACGCCGGGCATGATGATGACCGCGCGCTGGCTGCTGGACCGCAACCCGGACCCGGCCGAGGCCGAGATCCGCGAGGTCCTGTCCGGCCAGGTCTGCCGGTGCACCGGCTACGAGAACATCGTCCGCTCTGTCCGCTGGGCGGCGGAGCATTCCGGGAATCCGCCATGACAGCGGGCTACGGCCGGATGCTGCGCAAGGAGGACCAGCGGTTCGTTCGCGGCCAGGGCACCTACGTGGACGACGTGCACCTGCCCGGCATGCTCTACGGCGCGGTGCTGCGCAGCCCGCACCCGCACGCCAGGATCGTCTCCATCGACACCGTCGCGGCGCAGGCGCACCCCAAGGTCAAGGCCGTCATCACCGGCGAGACCATGAAAGAACGCAACCTGGCCTGGATGCCGACCCTGGCCGGCGACCGGCAGGCCGTGCTGGCCACCGACAAGGTCCGGTTCCAGGGCCAGGAGGTGGCGTTCGTGGTGGCCGAGGACCACTACGCGGCCCGGGACGCGCTCGAGCTGATCGACGTGGAGTACGAGCCGCTGCCCGCGGTGGCCGACGCCAGGAAGGCGCTCGACCCCGGCGCCCCGCTGGTCCGCGACGACCGGGAAGACCAGAAAAGCAACCACATCTTCGACTGGGAATCCGGCGACGCCGAACGCACCGAGCAGGTCTTCCGCGACGCCGAGGTCACGGTCGCCCAGGACATGCTCTACCCGCGGGTGCACCCGGCGCCGCTGGAGACCTGCGGCATCGTGGCGGACTTCAACCGGGTCAGCGGCAAGCTGACGGTCTGGGCCACCAGCCAGGCGCCGCACGCCCACCGGACCCTGTACTCCATGGTGGCGGGCCTGCCCGAGCACAAGATCCGGGTGATCTCGCCGGACATCGGCGGCGGGTTCGGCAACAAGGTGCCGATCTACCCCGGCTACCTGTGCGCGATCACCGGCTCGATGATCACCGGCCGGCCGGTGAAGTGGATGGAGGACCGGTCGGAGAACCTGATGTCCACCTGCTTCGCCCGGGATTTCCACATGCGCGGCGAGCTGGCCGCCAGCCGGGACGGGAAGATCAGGGCGGTGCGCGTCACGGTGCTCGCCGACCACGGCGCGTTCAACGGCGCCGCCCAGCCGACCAGGTACCCGGCCGGGTTCTTCGGCGTGTTCACCGGCTCCTACGACCTGGAGGCCGCGCACTGCCAGGTCACCGCCGTCTACACCAACAAGGCGCCGGGAGGGGTCGCCTACTCCTGCTCGTTCCGCATCACCGAGGCGGTCTACCTGGTCGAGCGGATGGTCGACGTGCTCGCCTTCGAGCTCGCCCTGGACCCGGCCGAACTGCGCATGCGCAACCTGCTCCGCCCCGAGCAGTTCCCCTACACCTGCCAGACCGGCTGGACCTACGACTCCGGCGACTACCCCCGTGCCCTGCGCCTGGCCATGGACATGGCCGGCTATGAGGACCTGAGGAAAGAACAGGAGGCCGAACGGGCCCGCGGTCACCTGACCGGCATCGGTGTCAGCTTCTTCACCGAGGCCGTCGGGGCGGGTCCTCGCAAGCACATGGACATCCTGGGCATCGGCATGGCGGACGGGGTGGAACTGCGCGTCCACCCGACCGGGACCGCGGTGCTCCGCATCTCGGTGCAGACCCAGGGGCAGGGGCACGAGACCACGTTCGCCCAGATCGTCGCCGAGGAGCTCGGCATCTCCCCGGACGACGTGGAGGTCGTTCACGGGGACACCGACCAGACCCCGTTCGGCCTCGGCACCTACGGCTCCCGTTCCACGCCGGTCTCCGGGGCGGCCACCGCGATCGTGGCCAGGAAGGTGCGCGAGCGGGCCAGGATCGTGGCCGCCGCCATGCTCGAGGTCGACCCGGACGACCTGGAGTGGGACGGCGGCCGCTGGTCCGTCAAGGGCGACCCGGACTCCGGCAAGACGATCGCGCAGATCGCCTGGGCCGCGCACTCCAACCTGGAGCTGCCCGACGGCATCGAGGGCCAGCTCGACGCGACCTGCGTCTACAACCCGCCCAACCTCACCTATCCGTTCGGCGCCTACATCTGCGTGGTCGACGTGGACCCGGGTACCGGCAAGGTCGACGTCCGCCGGTTCATCGCGGTGGACGACTGCGGGGTGCGGATCAATCCGATGATCGTCGAGGGCCAGGTGCACGGCGGGCTGGCCGACGGGATCGGGATGGCGCTGATGGAGAGCATCGCCTTCGACGCCGACGGCAACTGCCTGGGCGGCTCGTTCATGGACTACCTGCTGCCGACCTCGCTGGAGTGCCCGTCCTGGGAGCTCGGCGCCACCGTCACCCCGTCGCCGCACCACCCCATCGGGGCCAAGGGGGTGGGCGAGTCCGCCACCGTCGGGTCGCCGCCGGCCGTGGTCAACGCGGTCATCGACGCGCTGCGGCCGTACGGTGTCAGGCACGCCGACATGCCGCTCACCCCGGCCCAGGTGTGGCGGGCCATCCAGGGCCGGCCCTTCCGCACCGACCTGGCGATCAGCTGAATCCTCCCGCAAAGATAAACTCGCACCTTGTGAGCACTGTGACGCACGATCTGCACGACCGGTTCCCGCAGGTCGCTGACCTGAACTCCGCGCTGGAGAGCGTCGGCTACCTGGCCGGGGACCAGCTCGGCGCCGCGCTGTTCCTGGCGGTCCGGATGGGGCAGCCGATCCTGCTCGAGGGCGAGCCCGGGGTGGGCAAGACCGAGGCCGCCAAGGCCCTGGCCGCGGCGATCGACACCCCGCTGGTCCGGCTGCAGTGCTACGAGGGCATCACCGCCTCCGAGGCGCTGTACGAGTGGAACTACCCTCGTCAGCTGCTGGCCATCAGGCTGGCAGAGGCGGCCGGTGAGCACATCGAGGACAAAGACCTGTTCACCAGCGAGTACCTGCTGCCGCGGCCGCTGCTCACCGCGCTGCTGCACCCCGGGCCCCGCCCCGCCGTGCTGCTCATCGACGAGGTGGACCGGGCCGACGACGAGTTCGAGGCCTTCCTGTTCGAGCTGCTGGCCGAGGCGGCGGTCACCATCCCCGAGCTCGGCACCCAGCAGGCCGCGCTACCCCCGGTCACCGTGCTCACCTCGAACCGGACCAGGGACCTGCACGACGCGCTCAAGCGCCGCTGCCTGTACCACTGGATCGCCTACCCGGACACCGCCCGGGTCGCGGAGATCGTCCGCCGCCGGGTGCCCGCCTCGGGCGAGCGGCTGCCCGGCCAGATCGCGGTCGCCGTCAACAGACTCCGCAGCCTGGACCTGACGAAGCCGCCCGGTATCTCCGAGGCGATCAGCTGGGCCTTCGCGTTGAGCGTGTTCGGCGCCGCGGAGCTCGACGCGCCGGTGGCCGGCCAAACGCTTAGTACGGTTCTGAAATATCCGGAAGACGAAGAGAGCGTGCGCCGGGCCGGCCTGGCGTCGGTGGTCGGGCGCCTTGACTGAAGCGGTCCTCGCTGAGCCCGATGTGGCCGCGATGGCCACCGGGTTCGGCATCGCCCTGCACGACGCGGGGCTCCCGGTCGGGCCGGACCGCTGCGAGCGGCTGGCCCGCGCGGTGACGGTCATGGGCGCCACCACCGTGGCCGAGCTGCGCGCCTGCGCGCTGGCCACGATGGTGTCCGATCCCGGCCAGATGCCCACCTTCAACCGGGTCTTCGCCGCGGTGTTCGGCGGCCCGTCGCCGTTCCGCCACCTCAACCTGCCGACCGCGCCCCGCTCGTACGAGCGCCCCGAGTCCGAGGGTAGCTCCCAGCCCCAGCCCCAGGCCGAGGGCAGTCCTGGCGCCCTGCCGTCCGGCCTGCGCGTCTCGGACGCCGTCCCGGGCGCCGAGGACAGCGACGAGCCGCTGGCCGAGGGCCCGGCCCTGCACCGGGTCGCCTCGGCCACCGAGCGGCTCAGCGGCCGCGACTTCACCGAGCTCTCTGCGGCCGAACTCCGCCAGCTGGTCGCGCTCATGCGCGAGATGACGCTGGCCATCCCGCCCCGCCGGACCCGCAGGTTCCGCACCGCCCGCGACGGCAAACGGCCGGACCTGCGCCGGACGCTGCGGCTGGCCCGGCGCACCGGTGGCGAGGCGATCAGGTTCGCCCGCCGTGCGCCGCGGATCAAGCCGCGCCGGCTAGTGGTGCTGTGCGATATCTCCGGCTCGATGGAGCCCTACGCCCGCGCCCTTCTCATGCTGCTCTACGTGCTCGGCGGTGGCCAGGGGCGGGGCGGCGGCCAGCCCCGTGGCCAGGCGGTCGGCGGCCAGAACCGGCCCGAGGTGTTCAGCTTCGCCACCCGGCTGACCCGGCTGACCCCCGCGCTCGCCGCGGCCAGCCCGGAGACCATGCTGGCCAAGGCCGGCGAGGCGGCCCCCGACTGGTCCGGCGGGACCAGGATCGGTGCGGCGATCAAGGAGTTCAACGACCACTACGGCAGCCGGGGCATGGCCAGGGGCGCGATCATCTTGATCATTTCCGACGGCTGGGAGACCGGCGACCCGGCGCTGCTCGGCGCGCAGATGGCCCGGCTGTCCCGGGTGGCGTACCGGATCGTGTGGGCGAACCCGCGCACCCAGTCGCCGCGGTACCGTCCCGAGGTCGGCGGCATGGCCGCCGCCTGGCCCTACTGCGACGCCGTGGTCAGCGCGCACAACCTGGACTCGCTGGACGATCTGCTCTCTGCTCTTCGAGCTCGTTAGCCCGAAAAATAAGCCGATGGCGCGCAAAGCGGGTGCGCGCCATCGGCTAGCAATGTACTCCGGGGGGATTCCCCCGGAGCCCCCTAGGCCACGTTCACGTGGATTGTGTGGTATCCGCTCGCGCCGTTCGGCGGGGCCTTGTGCTTGATCACGGTCTGCGTGTAACCGCTCTTGTCGGTGGCCCGCACCTGGAGCACGTGCGTCCCTGGGGTGGCGTCCCAGGTGTAGTACCACTGCCGCCAGGTGTCGATGGTGTCCTGGGCCGGCAGCCTGGCCTCGTGGAAGACGCCGTCGATGCCCACCTCGACGGCCTCGATGCCAGTGTGCTGCGCCCACGCCACCCCGGCGATCGTCACCTGGCCCGCGGCCAGGTTACTGAGCCGTTTCGGCACGTCGATACGGGATTCGGTCTTGATCGGCGCCTGCTGGGACCAGGCCGGCCTCTGCTTGACCCAGTAGGCGCTGAACGCGTCGAACGTGGTGAGCTCCATGTCCACCACCCACTTGGTCGCGGACACGTAACCGTAGAGCCCCGGGACTACCACCCGCACCGGATAGCCGTGCGCCTGCGGCAGCACCTCGCCGTTCATGGCCACCGCGAGCATCGAGTGCCGGCCGTCCATGACCGGGTCGGTGGCCACCCCGATGGTCATCCCCTTCACGTCGCGCATGACGATCTGGTCCGCGCCCCGGTGCACGCCGGCCTTGCGGAGGATGGGCGCCAGCAGCGTGCCCTGCCACCGGGCGTTGCCGAGGTAGTTGCCGCCCACCGACTCGGAGACGCAGGTCAAGGTGATGTCCCGGTCGATCATGGGCAGCCGGATGAGGTCGTCATAGGTGAGGGTCACCGGCCGGTCCACCATGCCATGGATGCGCAGCTGCCAGTCGGCCGGGGAGACCTTGGGCAGGATCAGCGAGGTGTCGATCCGGTAGAACCCCTTGACCGGCGTGTAGAACGGGGATATCCCGGCGATGCTGTCCAGCGTCTCGTCGGCAGGCAGCGGCGTCATCGGATCGATCTTCAGCTGCGGGGGCGGCACCGTGCTGGGACTGGGGGCGCCCGGGGCCATGGCCGCTGGCGGCGGCTTTGGCCCCGAGCGGAACTGCTTGCCGAACAGCAGCTCGCCGCCCACCCCGGCGGCGGCCGCGCCCACCGCGGTGACCCCGGCCGCGCGGAGGAACCTGCGCCGGTCGACGGTGCTCGTCATCGTGTCCTCCTCCGGGTGCCGCCCCGCCCGTGCCTGATCGGTACTGGCCGGAGCGGTCCTTGCGCCGTCTGCGGCGCCGACGCGCGGAACAACCACAGCACCGCGGCGACGCCGGCCAGGCCGCCGATGACCACGGGCATGACGTCGGCCACGTGGCTGGCCGGCCTAGTGATCGTGACGAACGCGGCGAACAGGGTGAACGCCGCCACGCCGGCCACGCCGACGGCGGCGTCGCGCCGGGCCCGCATCCCGATCACGATCGCGACGACGGCGAAGGTGGCGTACATGCCCAGCAGCAGCACGCTTCCGCTGTGCGCCCCGAAGTGGTGCACGACGGCGTTGCGCAGCGCGGCCGGGGTCCGCTCGGCGAACACCGCGCCCATCGCGCTGACCGGCGAGATCGCCGACTTGAGCAGCGCCGCGGCCAGGGTGGAGACGCCGAGCACCACGCCGGTGGCAAGGAGTTCGCTGACCGCGCCGACCATCGGGCCGCGCCGCCGCTCCTCGCGCCTGAGTTCCTGCTCGGCCCGCCAGTGGCCCGGCTGCACCCCCGCGTCGGGCGCCGTGAGTGCCGGGTCGTCCGTGAGCACCCGGTTGTCCGCGTGCACCCGGTAGTCCGTAAGCGCCCGGTTGTCCGTAAGTACAGCGCCCGGCTCGACGTAGCTGCCCGGTCCCAGGTAGGCGCTGCCCTCATAGCTGTCCTGGGCGCTCCACTCGTAGCCGTCGGCCTCGCCGGCATACGCCGGGCTGGCCCACTCGTAGCCGTTCTGAGGCTCGGAATAGCCGTTCTGGGGCTCGGCGTAGCCGCCCTGGGGCTCGGAATACCCGTTCTGGGGCTCGGCGTAGCCGGCGCTGCCCCGCTGGTAGCCGTAGCTGTCCCGCCCGTAGCTGTCCCGGCCGTCGAAGTCGTCCGCGGCCCCGGCGTAGCCGCCGTAGCCGTTCGCCACAGTTGGATAGGCCGCCGTGGCGACGGCCTGCTGGGCGCCGTTCTGGTACCGGTGACCCGCGGTCGCGCCCTGCGCGGCGTAGCCGAAGTCCTCCTGCTCGCCGTCCCGGTACGATGGCCACCCCTCGGGCGGGGTCGCCGCGGGCCAGCGCTCCTGGCGGGGCGGCATCCGATGCGACGAGTCGTAGCTCATATATATATTCACGGTCCTCAGGCCGGGTGCCGTTTGATGTTTGGCCGGGGGGTAACCAACCGGTAAGAAAGCGCACCCGGGCTCAGACCGGGACTTCAAGCTCTCCGGGTACCGGCTCTGCTACCACGGGCGCGGCGACCGCTGGCTCCGCAGTCACAGACACAGCAGTCACAGGCTCCGCGACCGCGGGCTCCGCGACCACCTGCGCCGCGACCACCTGCGCCGCGACCACCTGCGCCGGGGCCAGCGCCGCGCGCTTGGCCAGCTCGTTCCTGATCAGCCATCCGACTCCCACGACGACCAGCGGCACGCCGTAGGCGATGGCGTCTTGCAGTCGCGACGGGATGGCGAACCGGGCGCCCAGGCCCGGCTCGGCCGCGTAGTATCCGCCCGCGGCGAACGCCAGCCATTCCGGCCGGCCGTCCAGGGCAACCAGCATGACCAGCAGCAGCGAGTACCACTGGTAGTGCGGCGTGGCCACCGCGAGAGCGGCCGCGGTCATCACGAGCGCGCCCTGCCAGGGCCGGTCGGGATGGGAGAACTGGAGCACGGCGAAGGCGACCGCGGCCAGGATGAGCAGCGCCACCGCGCTGGCCAGCGGCCCGATGATGAACAGGCCGATGATCCCGTACCTGGTCCCGGTGGTGTAGTTCTCCTGCTGCAGGTAGCCGGGCAGGAAGCCGATCACCTTGCCGCCCACCGCGAGCACGTGCGGCAGGTAGACCAGCGCGAACGCGCTCCCCGCCGAGACCGCGACCGTCACCCAGCGGCGCCGCAGAAGCGCGGGCACGGCCAGCGCGGGCGTCAGCTTGGTCGCGATGGCCAGGCCCAGCAGGATTCCGCCCAGTACGGTCCGGCGGGTCGTCCTGGCCGTGGCCAGCACGAGCACGGCGGCCGCGGTGATGCCCACCGCGATCACGTCCACGTGGGCGCTGTTGCCCGCCTCCAGGACCACAGTCGGGCACCATGACCACAGCGCGGCCATGCGCACGTCCCGGCCCAGCCGCCCCAGGCCGAACAGCAGCAGCCCGGTGGTGAGCACGGCGGCCAGCGCGGCGGCTGCCTGGATCGGGGTGCTGGAGTCGTCGGCCGGGTGCAGGTAGTAGACCCCGAGGAAGTACGCCTCGGCGACCGGCGGGTAGATGGTAGGCACGGTCGGCCGGTTGATCCTGGTGCAGCCCGCGGTGAGTTCGGCCGCCGGATGGCTGCTCACGTATGACGGCGAGACGCAGTACTGGGCCTTCGGGTAGAACAGGAACTCGTTGCGCAGCCCGGTGAGCTGCGTCGCGGTCGGCACGTACTGGTACGGGTCGATGCCCGCGGCCTGCACCCGACCGTCCCAGATGTAGCGGTAGAGATCGGTGCTGTTCTTCGGCGGCGCGGACACCGCGACCACCTGGAGGGCGATGCCGCCGAGCAGGATGAGCGCCACCGCGGCCCGGCGCGGTACCTTCCGCAGCAGCCAGGCGGCGGCGATGAACGCGATCCACGCGCCGATCAGCAGCGGCAGCGGTCGCAGCCGCGCCGGATCCACGCTGGGCCGCACGATCAGCAGCACCAGCCCGGCCAGCACAGAAAGAGCCAGGCCGATGCCGACTAGCCTGAGTTTTGCGTTCATGGGCGAAGAGTGCCATCCATCCAGGCGGAATGATCATCCGCGGCCAGGGCTGTAAGCATTCGGTAACAGGGTGATGGGCGTCCGTTCGGCGCATACCTGGCAGCCCCCGATGGACGCGAACCACCGTCCGTCTACCGTCCAGATCTCGACCTCGCCGAGGCCGGCGTCGCACGCCACGTCGGTGATGTGGTCGGCGCCGACGTAGGCCCAGGGGAACCAGGCGCTGGCCGAACCGCCGTGGCACAGCCGCACCTGCTCACGGCGCAGCGGCGAGCCGGGCGGCTCGAGCTCGACGATGGCACGGCCCTGCGGCGCGAGCAGCTGGGCCACCCGGCGGAGCAGCGCGGCCGGGTCGCCGCCGATCCCGATGTTCCCGTCCGCGAGCAGCACCGCGGTCCACCGGCCGGTGCCCGGCACCCGGTCGAACACGTTGCGCAGCATGACCAGCGCTCCCGAGGACCTGGCCAGGTCGACGGCGTACGGGGTGATGTCGATGCCGAGGGCCGGGATGCCGCGTTCGGCCAGCGCGACCGTCAGCCGGCCCGGTCCCGAGCCGATGTCGAGGGTCGGGCCCTCGCACCGGTCCAGGATCGACTTGTCGCCCGGGCTCTCGTGCAGCCAGCCCTCGACGGGGAGCGGCTTGCGGCTTCCGTCGGCGTGCTCGATCTCCGGCCTCGCCCAGCCGGCCAGCGCGTGCTCGTAGAGTTCCCCGATCACGCGGACCTCCTCCGTGGGTGATCGCCGCGACGCGGCGGCGAAAGCATCCCCCAGTGTTAGCCCAGGCAGGCCAGCAGCGCGGCTACTTCGGCTCCGAACTGGCCGGACCTTACACAATCGTCACTGTGCTTACGGACCGGTGACGCTTTTGACCGGTTTGCTGGTGTGACCGGCTGTTAACGTCTTAACGTGGAGGCGTAATCACCGACTTGTTACAAGAAACGGGAATCCTTTGGTGAGCAACCCCGATCCGCCGGGGCGGATTGTCGTTGTCGACGACGATCCCACCGTGGCGGACGTCGTCGGGCGCTACCTCGTGCGGGACGGGCACACGGTCGAGTGCGTGCACGACGGGTACGAGGCATTGCGCCGGGTGGCCGAGGAGCCGCCCGACCTCGTCGTCCTCGACCTCATGCTGCCCGGCATGGACGGCCTCGAGGTATGCCGCAGGCTGCGTGCCAAGTGGCCGATTCCGGTGGTCATGCTGACCGCTCTCGGCGACGAGACCGACCGCCTGGTCGGCTTCGAGACCGGCGCGGACGACTACGTCACCAAGCCCTTCAGCCCGCGTGAGCTGGCGCTGCGCGTACGTTCGGTCCTCCGCAGGTCGCGTGGCGCCGGCCTTCCCGACAAGCTCGACCTCGGCTCCATCACCGACGGCAACCTGGTCGTGGACCTGTCCGCGCACGAGGTCAGGGCCGACAGCAAGCTGATCCAGCTGACCTCGCGCGAGTACGACCTGCTGGTCTTCCTGATGCGGAATCCGCGCAAGGCGTTCACCAGGGAGCAACTGCTGACCGAGGTGTGGAGCTGGACGTTCGGTGACACCTCGACGGTCACCGTGCATGTCCGGCGGCTGCGCGAGAAGCTCGAGCCCGACCCGACCATGCCCCGGCGCATCGTGACCGTGTGGGGCGTCGGCTACCGGTACGAGCCGGAGGCAGCGTGAGACCGCTAGCCGAGCCGGCCTTTACCCTTCCAGCTGGCATCGCGCCGTCGGACCTGGCCTTCATCTCCCAGTACGTCGCGATCATCGCGGCGGTCTTCGCCGTCGTCGGCATCCTGCTGCTGAAGCGGTTCGCGGGCCGCTCGATCAGGTTCATGGTCGCCATCGTGGTCGCGGTCTGCACCCTCACCTCGATGGCCGGCGTCGGCGTCGTCGCCTACCGGATGGTGGGCACCCCGTCCGTTCGCGACGAGGTACTCGACCTGATGGCCATCGCCGGCCTGGCCGGCCTCGCGGTGGCGCTGTTCGTCGGGCGGCGGCTCACCAAGGCCAGCCGGGCGCTGTCCTCGGCGGTGCAGAACGTGGGCGAGAGCGGCGTCTACATGGCGCCCCAGCTGACCCTGCCGGCCGAACTCCGCGACCTGTCCGCCGAGCTCAGCGCCACCCACGAGCGCCTGGCCGAGGCCCGGTCCAGGGAGCGGGCACTCGAGGCCAGCCGGCGCGAGCTCGTCGCCTGGGTCAGCCACGACCTGCGCACCCCGCTGGCCGGCCTGCGCGCCATGGCCGAGGCGCTGGAAGACCAGGTAGTGGTCGACCCGCGCGAGGTGTCCAACTACCACTCGCAGATCCGCCGCGAGGTGGACCGGCTCACCGTGATGATCGACGACCTGTTCGAGCTGTCCCGCATCCACGCGGGTGCGCTCCGGCTGTCCAAGCGGATGGTCGGCCTGGAGGACCTGATCGCCGAGGTCGTCGCCAGCGCCGAGCCGGTCGCCCGGCACAAGGGCGTCCGGCTCAGCGGGGCCGCGGTGCGCGGCATGCCCGTCTACGTCGACGCGGCCGAGATGGGCCGCGCCCTGCGCAACCTGGTCACCAACGCGATCCGGCACACGCCCTCGGACGGCGGAGTGGAAGTGCTGGCCGAGGTGCAGAGCGGGATGGCCTGCGTGAGCGTGTCCGACGCCTGCGGCGGCATCCCGCCCGGGGACCTGCCCCGGGTGTTCGACGTGGCGTTCCGCGGCGAGTCGGCCCGCACCCCCGGCCCGCAGTCGGGCGGCGGGCTCGGGCTGTCCATCGCGCGCGGCATCGTCGAGGCGCACTCCGGCCAGATCGCCGTGCGCAACGCCGGTCCCGGCTGCCAGTTCCTGATCAGGCTGCCGCTGGCCCGCGGGGGCGTCCCCGCCCTCAACCGCACCGTCCCGCGCCGCCGCGTAGGCGCCCACACCGGTCCCATCCCGGGCATCCACACCGGCCCCATGCCGGCCGCCCCCGGCGGCCCCGGCCCCGCCCACGCAGGTCCCGCCCACGCAGGTCCCGCCGCGGCGGGACCGCCTCCCGCAGGCCCCGACCAGCCCCGCGTCATCCCCACCCGCTGACCGCCGCCCTGCCCTGCATCCGTCCGGGCCGCGCACGCTAGCCCGACTCCGCTGGCTACGCCCGCAGCCTCCCAGCGAAGCCCCACCGACCTCGCCTTTCACAGACGTACCCGCGGACCCGCCAACTGATGGGGTGAGGGGGCCCCCGCCCCCATCTATTGGGGGCGGGGGCCCCCTCACCCCAAACGCCCACGCTCGCCCAAGCCACGCCCAGCCCTATCCGCCACCCTCGCCACAGCAGCACCCCGCTAAGCCTGGGCCCAAACGGGCCCAAACCCGCTAGGCCCGGGCTAGGCCCGGGCTAGGCCCGGGCTAGGCCCGGGCTAGGGCGGGCTCGCGCAGCGGAGCCTTGGCGAACTCGGCGATGCCTGCCGCGAACGGCGTCTGCGCCCGAAAGCCGAGGTCCCGCGCCGCGCCCTCGGGCGAGGCCACGATGTGCCTGACGTCGCCGAGGCGGTACTGCCCGGTCACCACGGGCTCGATGCCGCCGAACCCAGAGGCCAGGGCAGCGGCCATCTCGCCCACCGTGTGCGGCTCGCCGCTGGCCACGTTGTAGCAGTGCAACGTCCCGTCAGCCAAGCACGTCCCGTCAGCCAAGCCGGAAACGGCCGAAAGGGCCAGCAGGTTGGCCCGGGCCACGTCGCGGACGTGCACGAAGTCGCGGCGCTGCCCGCCGTCCTCGAACACCCGCGGCGGCACGCCGTTCTCCAGGCAGGAGCGGAAGATCGCGGCCACGCCCGAGTATGGGGTGTCGCGCGGCATCCGCGGGCCGTACACGTTGTGGTAGCGCAGCCCGGCCGCGACGCCGCCGGTCAGCCGCGCCCAGCTGGCGGCCAGGTGCTCCTGCGCCACCTTGCTCGCGGCGTAGGCGTTGCGCGGATCCAGCGGCGCCTCCTCGCCGACCGTCGAAGTACCAAGCGGCGATCCGCATACCGGGCAGCGCGGCTCGAAGCGCCCCGCGGCCAGGTCGCCCGGGTCCCGGGGCAGGGGCCGCACCCGGCCATGCAAAGCGCAGTCGTAGGCGCCCTCGCCGTACACGACCATCGAGGAGGCGAAGACCAGCGCGCCGATGCCGTGGCGGCCCATCGCCTCGAGCAGCACCGCGGTGCCGGTGACGTTAACGTCCGAGTACATCGGCAGGTCGGACAGGTCGACGCCGAGGCCGACCATGGCGGCCTGGTGGCAGACCGCGTCCACCCCGGCGAGCGCCTCGTCCACGACCAGGGAGTCGCGGACGTCGCCCACAACCAAGTCGCCGGGAACGTGCGAAGGTCGGCCGTTGTGCACGGCGGGGGTGAGCGAATCCAGGCCGCGGACCTCGTGGCCCGCTTCCTGCATGGTCTCGGCGATGTGCGACCCGATGAAGCCGGCCGCCCCTGTCACTAGTACGCGCATGCCAGAAAGCCAACCACCCCGCCGGGCCGCGACCGGCCGCTCGAAACAGACCGTCATACCTTCGTAAGGCCCGATCAGGCCCTTTTCGTGCCCATTCAGAAAGCCCCGGAAGTACTGTCGGTCGCCATGGAAATCGATGTCGTCCTCCCGTGCCTCAACGAGGCAGGCGCCCTGCCCTGGGTGCTGTCCCGGATGCCGAACGGCTTCCGGCCCATCGTCGCGGACAACCGTTCCACCGACGATTCGGCCGCCGTCGCCGCAGCGTACGGGGCGCGCGTGGTGCACGTGCCGCAGCGGGGCTTCGGCGCCGCGTGCCACGCCGGGCTGCTCGCGGCGAGCAGCGACATCGTTTGCGTCATGGATGCCGACGCCTCCTTCGACCCCGGTGACCTGCCCCTGGTGGCGGACCCGGTAATAACCAGCGCAGCCGACCTGATGCTGGGCCGGCGAACCACGCAGGGCAAGGGCAGCAAAGGGACCTGGCCGCTGCACGCCCGGATCGGCAACCGGGTGCTGGCCGCCGAACTGCGCCGCCGCGTCGGCGTCCCGGTGCGGGACCTCGGCCCGATGCGGGCCGCCCGCCGCGAGGACCTGCTGGCCCTGAACCTGACCGACCGCCGGTTCGGCTACCCGCTTGAGATGGTGGTGCGCGCGGCCGAGGCCGGCTGGCGGATCGCGGAGACGGCCGTGCCGTACTACCCGAGGGAAGGCAAATCGAAGGTCACCGGCACGGTCCTCGGTACGGCCAGGACCGTCAAGGACATGCGCCGGGTGCTCGCCTCGATCACGACGGCCCCGGCCCCAGCCCCGGCCCCGGCGCCCGCACTCACCGCGCAGGGCACGTCGTGACCGCCGACGTCTACACCGGCAAGCACCGCCGCGAAGGCGCCCTGGGCGCGCTAGCCCCCGGCATCCCGGCCCAGTCGCCCGCATGGAGCAGGGCTGGCCGCCTGCTGGCGGCGCAGGTCGTGGTGATCGCCAAGGAGCCGTACCCCGGCCGGGTGAAGACCAGGCTTACGCCGCCGTTCACGCCCGTGGAGGCGGCCGAACTCGCGGCGGCCTCCCTGTCCGACACCCTGGCCGCAGTGGCCAAGACCACCGTCGCCCGCCGGGTCCTCGCCCTGGACGGGACGCCGGGCCGCTGGCTTCCCGAGGGGTTCGACGTGATCGGGCAGCGCGGCGCGGGCCTGGACGAGCGCATCGCCTGGGCGCTCGCCGATGCGCGGGTCACGCTGCCGCTGCCTGTAGTGCTGATCGGGATGGACACCCCGCAGGTGACACCGGAGCTGCTGGCCGCGGCGGCCGAACCCCTGGTGTCCAGGACCGCGGACGCCACCTTCGGCATGGCCGAGGACGGCGGCTTCTGGCTGCTCGGCCTGCGGGAGGTCGATCCCGATCTCATCCTCGGCGTCCCGATGTCCCAGCCGGACACCGGGCCGAAGCAGCTGGCCCGGCTCGAGCAGGCCGGCCTGCGGATCAAGATGCTGCCCGAGCTCACCGATGTGGACACGGTTCGCGAGGCCGAGCGCATCGCCGCGGTGACGCCGGGGTCGCACTTCGCGGCCTGCATGGCCGGGCTGCGTGACCGGGCTGCGTGACCGGGCTGCGTGACCGGGCTGCGTGACCGCGTTGGCCAGGCCGCCGCCGCCCAATGATGCTCTTTCGGCCGGTCGGAAACACGACGGTAGCCGAGAGTGGTTAAATGGGTTCCGGTTGTACGAAGTTCGTGTACGTGTCACAGCGCCAGCGAAGTTCTGACCGCGGGCGTTCTGCATCCGCAAAACGCCCGGCCCGTAAGGGGGCCGGGCCCGTGAGGGCAGTGGTCGCGGCAACCCGGGACGCACGACCGTGTGTTCCCGAAATCGTCATCAGTAGGAGAAGTACATGCCTCAGGGCACCGTGAAGTGGTTCAACTCGGACAAGGGCTACGGCTTCATCGCCCCGGACGACGGCTCAGCCGACGTCTTCGTCCACCACTCCACCATCAAGATGGACGGGTTCCGCGCCCTCCAGGAGAACCAGCGGGTCGAGTACACCGCTGGCCGCGGCCCCAAGGGCCCGCAGGCGGAAGAGGTTCACCCGATTTAACACGACACGAAACCAGCAGAACGGGGCGGTCCCGGCCGGGACCGCCCCGTTCCGTGCGTAACACGGGCCTCAGGCCACCGGCCCGGTCACCGTGACCAGGCTGCCGTAGGAGAGGTAACCGTAAGCCTTCTTGGCCGCGGCCCAGGGTAGCTCGACGCAGCCCAGGCTCTGGTAGGACCCGTAGCTGTACCGGGCGAACTCATGCACCGCGTCGCCGCCGTTGAAGTAGTTCGCGAAGTACACCGGGTCGTGGTATTTCGAGCCATCCGGGTTGGTGCCGTCCATATACGAGAAATAGAACTTCAGGTAGACGGGGAAGGTGCCATCCACGGTCGGGCGGCCAGGGATGCCGGTGTTGGCCGCGGTCTTCAGCACCACCTTGCCGTTGTGCCAGACGGTCAGCGTCTCCGGGTAGTGCTGATTGGCCAGCGCGTAGGTGTACCCGTGGGGGTTCTTCTGCCCCTTGGCCACCGCGGTGAACAGCTTGGACCACAGGTTCTTGCCCGCCACGCCGTCCATCGTCATGTTGTGCACCGACTCGAACGCCCGGATGGCGCCGACCTGCAAGATGTTGGCCGAACCCAGCTTCCACTGCGACCTCAGCGCCCACGGCCAGCCGCTCTGCCAGGTGAACGTGCCGGCCGGCGCGTGATAGGCGGCGGCGAGCTGGGCCCTGGCGCTGGTCGCGCTGATCGCCGGGCCCGACTTGGCCTTGAACGTCATCGGCAGGTACCCGAGCTGAGCCATCAGCTCCTGCAGTCGCATGTTGCTGAACGAGGCGGTGGTGAAGCTCTCGCTCAGGTTGGAGCCGAGTGTCCCGCCGTCGCCCGCCATCGCCCCGCCGGACGAGACCACGCCGGCCAGCCCGCCCGGGATCTTGACCCTCACCTTGGTCTTCTGCGACCAGCCCGCGCTGGGGGTGAAGACCGCCGCGTCGTCCTGGACCGCCCACTGCCCGGGGATCGACGGCGACAGGGTCGGCATCGGCGAGTTCGGGGCCAGCGGCGCGGAGAACTGCACCCGGATGCGGCTGGTGCCGTTGACGCCCTTCGCGCCCGCGGCCGGGGTCATCGAGACCATCTGCAGCGCCGCCGCGGGCTGCAGCGGCTTAGCCGCGTTGGCAGGTCCGGCCGAGGACACCAGCGAGGCGTGACTCCCCGGCGACGCGAACGCCACGATCATCACCCCGGACCCGATGACGAGCGCGGCACCGCTCGCGGTCAGGGCCGCGCCCCGCCTCTTCGGCCTGGTAACGCTGAATGACTGCCAGTTTTTTTTAGTTGCGGGACTTTCCTTACCAGCCGGCAATGATTGCTGCTTCCGGAACCATCCGGATCCTGACACGGCGCCGTCCCCTCCACGCGATATCACAATTTGACAAAATTTCAAGCCCCAACTGGGGTGGCAAGCACAACAAGATGACTAGTCCTCCTAACTCACAGACGCGCACGCGCGGGAAAAGGTTGCCGACGCTCACTATCGCCAGCTGGCCGTCCCGCTCGCCGCCGGAGGCGGACCGTCCCCGGCCTCCGCTGCGTTGCTGTCAGTAATCAGGTGAACGCGTGCCGGCCACGGGCTGGCCAGCACCGAGATCAGCTTACCCAGCCGTCGCGGCCGGGACACGGGGGTCGGTGGCCGACCCGGGTCACGATCTCGCCGCATTAGTACGCCGAACGGTCGTGGCTAACCACCCTTCCATCACCACTGCGCCCATTCATCCAGACCATTCACCGGGGTAATTCACGGCCCTCCGCCCGGCATTTCTGAATTTCCCGCGGACAGCCTCGTTCCCGGATCGGCGTTACACCGTGCCGTCGGCCCGGTGCGTTCGTAACCTCCCCGCAAGATCTGCTGACTACGGTATGAGCCGTAATAACTACCGTCTGTCCCCACGTCTGGCCGCTCAGCCGGCCTACGGTGCGCGCCCGCCTATCACGGCGAAATTTCGCCTTGCGCAAGTACCCCGCCACCTGCGGCGTAAGGGCTTAGCAATGAATTTCCCAGCTTCTGGTGGTGCTCGAGCATTAAAACCGGACAAAACGCGAATCTGGAGAATTCGCAAATTCCGGCCCCATGCTCGGTCTACGGTGATGCACCGGGAGCAGTACAGCGGACATCCACAGCGGACATCCATGGAGGTGGATTGAATGCTCAGCGGGCATCGGTCCGCAAGGCGCCGTCGCAGTAATAAGAGTCGTGCGGCGCGTATTGCGGTCCCCCTCGCCATCCCGATGGCTTTGGGCTTGACTCTGGGAATCATCATCGCCGTCTCGAGCGGCGGTAAGGCTACGACTATTCAGCAGTCGGCCATGGGCTCGTGCGCCTCAGCCGCGGCCAGCGCCAGCGCCCCGGCCGCGAGTGCGAGCGCCCCAGCGGCGGCAGCCTCGGCCGCGCCGTCACCGTGCCCGTCGGCATCTGGCACGGCGGCGGCGGCCGCCGCGGGCGCCACCGCGGCTAGCTTCGCCATCCCGCCGAACAACGCAGCGAACCGGGCCGGCCTGGCCGGGGCGAACGCGGTGGACGCGGCCGGCAACACGTTCAGCTTCGCCCAGAACGCGGATCAGGCCGCGGCGTCGATGAACTGCACGGTTTCCGTGCCGGCCAACCCGCTGACCGCCCAGGGGCTGGCCACGCCGTGGGTGCTGGGCGACGGCTGCACGTGGGCCAACGGCGGGACCGAGGGCGTGTTCGTGGAGGCCACGATCCTGTCGCCGGCCGGCCAGCTTGAGGTCTACGACCCGCTGGTGATCAACCAGGGCACCACCCCGGCCGTGGCGCCGACGGCGCCGACGATCGCGGCGGGCTCGCAGGTCATCATCAGCTCCGGGTTCAACGGCAACGCGCTGGCGCTGGTGGGCGCGGGCGCGGCCCAGGGCAACTGCATCGACGCGTTCGGGAACTCGCTGATCAACCAGACGCCGCAGTGCAACGCGGCCAACTTCTACCGGCTAGCCAACGCCGAGATCGCCCGCGGCACCCTGACGGTCCCGCCCGCCGGCACCGGCAAGGACGGCCAGGCCTGCCAGACCACGCGTGACTTCGGCCTGATCGACCAGGACCAGAGCGACAACGTCGTGGCGCGCTATCTGTTCGACGCGGCCACCGGCCAGAGCGCGCAGGCCACCGCGGCCAACCAGACGGCCATGGCCAACGCCACGGTCGAGGCCAACGGCAGTGACAACGGACTGCTGAACGGGTTCGTGGATCCCGCGCTCGGCTGCACGCCGTTCACGGCCCCCAACCTCACCAACCCGAACGGGTCGAGCGGGTCGCAGGCGATGGACGAGCTGAGCGCCCGGCAGAACCAGAAGGGCACGGTCGCGCTGCTGCCGGTCAACGACCCGCAGCTCCTGGTCGGCGGCAACTTCAGCATCGGAAAGACCAACGCCTACCGGATCGAGACCGACCAGACGCCGCTGCCGTTCCGCACGAGCACCTCGCAGAACGCGGCGCGGTACTGCCAGAACATGGTCAACATCCAGACGCCAAGGCTGAAGCTGGACGCGGCCATGGAAACCGGCACCGCCTCGCCCGTCCCGGCCCTCGGCAACAACCTGGCCAACTTCCTCGCGGCCAGGGAGAGCGGCTCGTTCGGCAACCTGAACTGCCAGAACTTCGGCCTGACCAACCCGGTCACGCTGACGGTCGACGGCAACGGCGTGGCGACCGGCGCGACGTTCAACACCGCGCAGCAGGCCGCCAAGGTCACTGGCACCACCAGGGGCGCCAACGCCGGCCAGGCCGGTGGCGGTGCGCGCAACCGCGGCCAGTTCATGCCGGGCAGGCGCGGGCACATGTAACACGATGATCGCCGGCGTCGGCGCCTGAGCCGGCGCCCGCCGAGAATCAATCAGCCCCATGGCGAAGGTGGCCCCGGGATTCCCGGGGCCACCTTCGCCATCTCTGGCGTAATAACCGCACCATGAACACGGTCCTGCCACGCAATCGGTTGCGCACCGTGTCGCACGTGCAACCGCGTATCACGGGGCTATCTCGACCCTTCCATCTTGGCTCTGACCTGCGACGTAAGGACTTGGCAAGGAATTTCAGAGGTTCGGGTGCAACTCACCCCTAAACCTTAAAAAACCCTTACACGGAGCGAATCTTCAGAATTCGGCGATCTTGCCGAACACGCAGGTCTACGGTGATGCACCGGGAGCACCACAGGGGACTTCCCCACATGGAGGTGGATTGAATGCTCAGCGGGCATAGGTCCGCACGGCGCCGCCGGAACAGCCGCGCGGCGCGTATCGCGGTACCTCTCGCCATCCCGATGGCACTGGGCCTGACTCTCGGAATCATCATCGCCGTCTCGGGCGGTGGCAAGGCTACGACTATTGAGCAGTCGGCTATGGGCTCGTGCGCCTCAGCCGCGGCCAGCGCCAGCGGCGCGGCACCTGCGGCGAGCGGGAGCCAGGCGGCCCCGGCCGCTGCGGCCAGCGCCCCGGCGGCGGCAGCCTCGGCCACGGCGGCCCCTTGCCCGTCGGCATCCGGCTCAGCGGCGGCATCCGCACCGGCGGCGACCGCGGTTACCGTCGCGGGCATTCCTCCCATCAATCCCGCGGGCCGTGCCGGCCTGGCCGGATCGAATGCGGTGGACGCGGCCGGGAACGCGTTCAGCTTCGCCCAGACGCAAGCCGGGGCGGCGGACTCGACGAACTGCACGGTATCCGTGCCGGACCGTCCGCTCACCGCCAAGGGCATGGCCACGCCGTGGGTGCTCGGCGACGGCTGCACCTGGGCCAACGGCGGGACCGAGGGCGTGTTCATCGACGCCACGATCCTCGCGCCGAACGGCCAGCTCCAGGTGTACAGCCCGCTGGTGATCACCCAGGGCACCACGCCGGAGGTGGCGCCCACGCCGCCGACGATCGCGCGGGGTTCGCAGGTCATCCTCAGCGTCGGCTACAACGGCAACGCACTGGCCCTGGTGGGCCGGGGCGCGCGGCAGGGAAACTGCCTCGACGCCCTCGGCAACTCGCTGGTCAACCAGACGCCGCAGTGCAACGCGGCCAACTTCTACCGGATGGCCAACTTCGAGATCGCCCGCGGCCTCCTCAAGATCCCGGCGGCGGGCACCGGCAAGGACGGCCAGGCCTGCCAGACCACGCGTGACTTCGCCCTGATCGACCAGGACCAGAGCGACAACGCGGTGGCGAGCTACCTGTTCAACCCGGCCACCGGCCAGACTTCGCAGGCCACCGCGGCCAACGCGGCCAACCTGACCCAGGACACGGCCGAAACCAACGGCAGCGACAACGGCCTGCTGGACAAGTTCGTGGATCCCGCGCTCGGCTGCACGCCGTTCACGGCCCCCAACACCACCAACCCGGCCGGGGCCAGCGCGTCGCAGGCGCTGAACGAGCTCAGCGCCCGGGCAAACCAGAAGGGCACGATCGCGCTGCTCCCGGTCAACAACCCGCAGCTGCTGGTCGGCGGGCAGTTCAGCCTCGCCAAGACCAACATGTACCGGATGGAGACCGACCAGCCGCTGCTGCCGTTCAACACGAACACCGCGCGGAACGCGGCGCAGTACTGCCAGGACATGATCAACATCGCGACGCCCAGGCTGAAGCTGGACGCGCCGATGGAAACCGGCACCGCTTCACCAGTGCCGGACCTCGGCAACAACCTGGCCACCTTCCTCGCAGCCAGGCTGAGCGGCTCGTTCGACAACCTGAACTGCAAGAACTACGGGCTGACCAACCCGGTCACGCTGACGACCGACGCGAACGGCGTGGCGACCGCCGCAACGTTCAGCACCACGCAGCAGAAGGCCGCGAACACGGGCGGCGGCAGGAACGGCCGCGGCCGCGGCGCCGGGCACCACAACTGGTGGGCCGACTTCATGCCGGGCCAGAACGGGCACGTGTAGCACGGTGATCGGTGGCGCCAGCGCCTGAGCCGGTGCCCGCCGAGAATCAATCAGCTCCATGGCGAAGGTGGCCCCGGGGATTCCCCGGGGCCACCTTCGCCATCTACGGCGCTGGATTCCTGTAAGTATTCGGAAGTCCCGTGAGCGAGCACGCTTATAGCCGGCGCGGCCTTTTCGTGGGGCGGTGCCGTTGAGGGCGTGCTGGAGCGGGGGTTTCAGCCGGGGGCTGGCGGTTGTGCCCAGGCGTGGAGGTCTTCGGGGCTGGCGTTCCAGGGCAGGAATCGTTCGAGGTCTGGGCCTCGGGGGGACTTGCCGCCGTTGCGGCCGCATTCGTCGAGGTAGGCGGTAAGCCAGGTCAGGAGGTTCAGGCCGGCCATCTGCATGGTGGCGGTGACGGTCCAGATGACGGCGGCGAGCCGGGCAGAGTCCCCGTTACGGGATCCGCCGGCGTTCTTCCGGGTCACGACAGGACCGCGGATCTGGCGCTCGGCTGGGTTATTGTCCAGCCCGATGACCGGGAAGTCGCGGTGCGCGATGAGGCCGTCCCATTCGCGGTCCAGGGTGGCGAGCGCCTTCTTCGCGGGCTCTTGCAGGCCGGGCGCGGCCATCTGCTTCTTGCGTGCCTGGTCGATCGTGGTGATCGCCCGATCCCAGGCAGCGCGGGCTTCCTCCAGTCCGGTGGCGGGCTGCGCGGCCGGCCGGGACGCGGGCGCCGCGGCAGCTCCGGCCCAGGCGGCCATCAGTTGCTCGTGCGCCGCGTACAGGTCCTTGATCCGCTCCAGCCACGCCTGGGTCCAGTACGTCAGCTGAGCGGGGTTCGCGTCCCCGGCCCGGACGAAGTACCGGCGGATATGGGCCCAGCAGAACAGGTTGACCAGGCCGTCTGCCTTCCTGCCTGCAGACTGGTAGACGGCATAGAAGTCGCTTGAGATGACCAGCCGGCGCAGCCCGCCGTCCTCATCGGCCGTGAGCTGGCCCGTCTCCTCGTCAATGCCGGCGTGCCGGGCCAGGACCGCGCCGGACCTGCTGGGGTCCATGACGAAGCACACGGTGTCCGGGCCGATGAATACCCACAGCCACCATTTCGCAGGGCCGCTCCCGTCGCGCGGCGCGAACACCCGCCAGGTCGTCTCGTCCGCGTGCAGGTGCCACGAGCCCCGCGACCGCTCCGTGATCGCCTCCGCGAGCGGGGCCAGCAGCGCCCCGGCGGCCGCGCACGTCCCGGCCAGGGTGGCCGGCGAGATGTCCGCGCCCTGCCGGGAAAGGCCCTTCACCAGCGAGTTCATGCTCCGCCCAGCGGCGAACCGCTCTACCAGCAGCATCGCGGTGAACCCGTTGGAGAACAGGCCCTTGCCGACCGCCTTCGGCGGGCCGGGCGCTGTCACCGTCGCCGGGATCCGGCACGAGCACGCCCTGCGGTACCGGCGCCTGCAGTGCGCCGCCACCCGTACGATCACCAGCCAGTCCAGCAGCTCCGTGATGTGATCGCCCAGCCCCGTGAACGGCATCCCGCACTCCGGGCAGCAGTACCCGGCACCGGCAAAGTCCCAGACCACCTTGAACCGGGGCAGATGCGAGTAATCCCGCCGCCCCGCCCGCGCCCCCGGCCCCCGCTTCTTCCCGCTCCCCCCAGGGCCATCCTGCTGCTCCCCGCCACGGCCCGCGCCATCATCACCAGCGGCCGGCTCCGGGCGCGAGCGCTCTGAGGAGCGCCCGAACAGCATCCGCTGCAAAACCGCCAGGTCAGCCCGGATATCCTCCAGCTCGGCCGCCTGCTCCGCGTTCTCCGCCCGCAGCCGGGAGTTCTCCTCCCTGAGCCGGGCGTTCTCCTCGCGCAGCTCAGCGGCCAGCCGCGCCATCTCCCGGTTCGCTTCCAGCGCCGCAGCCAGCACATCCCGGAGCGATGCCTCAGCACCCTCCAGGACCGGGACAACCCCCGCCGCGACCGTCACGCAGCACAGCAAACACCATCAACTACCGCAAATCACGCACCACGCACCACGTGTCCTGCCCCGCGGACACCGCCGCCGAACTGCTTCACCACGCGACTTCCGAATACGTACGGATTCCTTACCTGCACTCGCGTATCACGGGACAATCTCGGCCCCCGGTAGCCGGGCTCTGACCTGCGGCGTAATGACTCAGCAAGGAATTCCCGAGGTCCGGTGAGGGCTGCCCAGAAACCTTAAAAAAACCTTACAAGCAGCGAATCTGGCGAATTCGCCGATATGCCCGGCGGTCCGGGTCTACGGTGAAGCACCGGAGGTGGGGTTGCATGCTCAGCGGACGCCGGCCCGCACCGCGCCGCCGCGGCCACGGCCGGGCGAAGCGGATCGCGGCCCCGCTCGCCGTCCCGATGGCGCTGGGCCTGACCCTCGGGATCATGCTCGCGGTCTCCGGCGGCAATACCACGCACGTAGACCAGTCGTCCCTGCGGGTCTCGGCCACCCCGTCCGCGAGCGCCTCGGCGTGTCCCCCGGCAACCTGGGCTGCCAGAACCTCGGCCCCCCCAACCCCGTCATGGTCGTCCTCGACGGCAACCGCGCGGCCATGCCGGCCAGCATCAAACACCACCCGGCAGCGGGCAACCGCCACCAAAGGACCCGCCGGGTGAGCAAGGTCAGGATCCCGCTGGTGCCGGACAGCGTTCCGGCCAGTCAGGCCAGCCGGGTATCCCGCGCCGTGGTGACCCCGGGAACCCTCCCGGGGTCACCACGGCGGCGACTCCATCGAGACGACACGGCGCGGCATACCTCCTAGTGCCGCGCCGCTCCCCGGGCTGCGGGGCTGGCCTCGAGCCAGCCCCGCAGCCGCCACGGCCGGGAATCAGTGACCGAGGAACTCGTTCATGGCAGCGACCTGGGCGTGGTCGCTGGTGAAGGCGAGCTCGGGCAGGCCCCAGGCGTCCTCGATGGTCCGCAGCATCGAGTAGTGGTTGTAGGCCACGTTGCTGACGAAGTGGCGCGGCCCGCTGGGGTCGATCACCACCGCGGGCACCAGCGCGCCGCCGTACAGGCCGCCCGGCCAGCTGGCGCTGATGTCCGGGTCGCCCTTGGGCAGCACGGGGGAGTCGCAGCAGCCGGCCGGGGAGTCCCAGCCGCCGTTGACCGCGTTGCCGGTGAAGTCGCCCTCGTCGGCCACGATGAAGATCGCGCTGTGCCGCGTCCACGCCCGGCTGGACATGATCGTGGTCACCGCACCCTTGACGAAGGCGTCGGCGTTGTGCTTGAGCAGGATGTCGTTCGGGTCGTCATTGGTGTTGTTGAACGGGCAGGGGGTCTCCGGATGCCCGGGGATCGCGGCGGTCACCCCGCCGTGCATGTCGTTGCACTGGTCCGGCGTGATGTACACGAACCGCGGTGCGTGCCGGCTGTTCAGGTCGCCCGCCAGCGCGGTATACGGCTTGATGTGCGCGACCCGGGCCGGGTTGCCGCGGATGTCGGTGTACAGCGCGAACGGGTTGTGCTTGGACGCGTACAGCGGCTGGGCGCTGGACGGCCAGAAGTCGGCGAGCGGATTGTCCGGCAGCGCCTCCATGTAGGCGCCCCAGCTGATGTGGCTGGCTTCCAGCGTGTCGACCACGTTGGTGTGGTCGTACCGGTTCGCCGGGTCGTCGTTGTTGATGAACCAGTTCGATCCGCTGGTCATGGCGATGTAGTTCGGCTCGCTCGGGTGCGTCACGCCGAAGTAGTTCGCGGCCTCGCCGTACTGCTGCGCCAGCGACGTGATAAACGGCGTGTTGGGGTCGCCGATCACGCTTTTCGCCGAATGGTTCTCCAGCACGATGATGAACACGCGGTCCAGCCGGACCTGGTCCCCGCCGCGGCCCTGACTGGCCGTGGGCGTCGCGCCGCTCGGCGCGGACAGTCCCACCGTCAGCGCCGCGGCGACGCCGGCCACCGCGCCGACGGTAAGAATCTTTGCTCGTTTCGTCCGCAGGGTCATGTCCCACCTCCCAAGAAAGCGCCGGGCTCAGACTTCTTTGCCCGGCCCGGCAATCCCCCTTTCCTACGCTTTCGCACACGTTTGCGCAAGGTCCTGCGCTAAATGGATTAAGTCCGCCACAGGCCGCTGAGCCTTCGACGTGCTCACGCCTAGGTGCGGCTGAGGTTGCCTTCAGCGACGCGGCCGAGGAACGCCGTGGCCTGCGTGAAGGTCTCCCCGACGGGGTGACCCGCCAGCTGGGTCCGGTACGCGCGGTACCGGGTCAGCTCCCACTCCCGTCCGCGCTCGGTCAGGGAGGGAAGCGCGGGCTCGGGGACCAATCTCCAGGTCCAGGCGGCGAGGCGCGGGACCGTTGGGCCGGACCCCGGATCCAGCGGCTGGACGAAGTCGGCGTGGTCGGCGTCGTAGCCCATCCGGTTCCTGACGAACCGCAGCCCGCCGAACGTGTCCTCGGTCATCCGCCGCCGAACAGGATCCTGCCCGGCCAGCAGGCCGCTGTAGACGTCGGGGCGGTAGCGCACCAGGGTGGCGTCCACCATGGTGACCCACCAGACCGCCTCGCTGATCACCGCGAAGCCGTCCGCCCGGTCCCAGCCGCCGGCCCGCAGCAGCCGGCTGGTGGTGTCCCGCATCGCGATGACGGCCCAGTCGAGCGCGCCGGTGTCGGCCGGGGTGCCGCTCGCGTGCCGGCGGTTCCAGGCCACCCGGCAGCGCGCCGAGCAGAATCGCGCGTGCTCGCGGCGCGGTGCGAACACCACGCCGCACTGCTCGCAGTTCCTGGTATCAGCCATCAGAACAATGTTACGCGTAACGGCCGGTCCTGCGGCCCGATGCCGCCGCCGCATCTGTTCGGCTGCTCGTCAGGTCGCATTCATCTGCCGTTCACTTTCCGGTCGGCTGGGAGTCGCCCTGGCTAGGTAACTTCGCTTTAGGAGCTGGCCAGGCGGCCGGCGGCGGCGAGGTGATGTGGTGCAGGATATCCAGCCCGGAGAACTGGTTACGGCGCTGGATGAGGCGTCGCTGAGCCGTTTTCACATGCGGGCGGTGCTGGCATCGGGGGTGGGCTTCTTCACCGACGCCTACGACCTGTTCGTCATCGGGATCGCCTCGGCGCTGATCACGAAGGACTGGCAGCTGAGCTCGGGCCAGCTGGCCGTGCTGAACAGCACGATGCTGGCGGCCGCGTTCCTGGGCGCCATGGTGTTCGGCCGCTACGCGGACGTGGTCGGCCGCAAGCGGGTGTACTGGCTGGTCGCCTTGCTCATGATCGCCGGGGCGCTGGGATCGGCGCTGTCCGGGTCGTTCTGGGTGCTGATAGGGTTCCGTTTCCTGCTCGGGCTCGGTGTCGGCGGCGACTACCCGGTCAGCGCGGTCATGGTGAGCGAGTACGCGAACCGGAAGGACCGCGGCAAGCTGGTAGGGATGGTGTTCGGCACGCAGGCCCTCGGGCTGATCGTCGGGCCGCTGATCGCACTGGCCCTGCTCGGCTCAGGCGTCAGCGACGACGTAGCCTGGCGGGTCCTGCTCGCGCTCGGCGCGGTACCCGCCGCCGCCGTGATCTACCTGCGCTGCCGGATGCCCGAATCGCCGCGCTACCAGGCCCAGGTGCAGGGACGGGCCGAGCAGGCAGCGAGCCAGATACCCGGACTCGTCGGCGGGCAGGTCAACGACAACGTCGCGGGGGACATGCGGCACCAGATGGGGCTGCGGGCCTTCCTCACCAACCGCCGCTGGCTGATCACGCTGGCCGGGACCGCGGGCTGCTGGTTCCTGCTCGACTACGCCTACTACGGCAACACGATCTCCACCCCGCAGATCCTTGGCCTGATCTCCCCGCACGCCAGCACGATGACCAAGATCGCCCTGCAACTGGCCATCTTCGTGGTGGCCGCGGTACCCGGGTACGCGCTGGCGATCGCCCGGCTGGACCGGATCGGGCACCGGAAGCTGCAGCTGGTGGGGTTCGCGGTGATGGCGCTGTGCTTCGCCGTCATCGCAATAGTGCCGGGCATGACCACCATGGTGGTCCCGTTCCTGCTGGTGTACGGGGTGAGCTACTTCTTCACCGAGTTCGGCCCGAACATGACTACGTTCGTGCTGCCCAGCGAGCTGTACCCGGTCGCCATGCGGACCACCGGGCACGGGATCTCGGCGGGGATCGGCAAGCTCGGCGCCTTCATCGGGGTCTTCCTGTTCCCGGTGCTGCAATCCTCGTTCGGCCTGCGCGGCACGCTGCTGCTCACCGCCGGGGTGGCTGTGCTCGGCTTCGCGCTCACCTTCGTGCTGCCCGAGCCGGCCGGGATGAGCCTGGATGACATCGCGGCCGGGTTCGGTGCCCGCGACGAAGCCGAAGCCCAGGTACCGGACCGGATCCCCACGCCGTGACCCGGGCGGGCTACCCCAGGTTCGCCGAGCCCGCGAAGTAGTTGGCGGCCGCCGAGGTGCCGAGCGGCGCGGAGGCGCTGGAGGCGGGTAGCGAGGACGGCGAGACGAACGTGCTGCCCTGCGGCCCGGCCTGCACGGCCTCGCCGGTCGCACTGCCCTTCAGGTACTTGGACCAGGACAGGAACCACTGGGTCCAGCCGTCGTCCCACTTGCCAGAAGCGGTGCTGGCGGTGATCGTGATCGGGTCGCCGGGGATGGACATGTCGTAGTAGGTCTTCGCGGCGGCGGGCGGCAGGTTCACGCACCCGTGACTAACGTTGGTGATGCCCTGGTCTCCCACCGACCATGGGGCGGAGTGATAGTAGCTGCCGCTGTAGGTAAACCGGACCGCGTAGTTGACCAGCTCGTTGTAGTGGCCGGCGCTACCTACCGGGCCCCCGCCGATCATCCGCACCGGGTTGGCCTTTTCCACGCTCAGGTACGTGCCGTCGGGCGTGGGCAGGCTCGGCCGGCCCAGGCTGGCCGGCCACTGGTAGGCGAGCTTGCCGTTGAGGTAGATCTGCGTGTGATGGGTGGTCGTGCTGGCCACCGCGATCAGCGCCCGGCCGATCTCGAAGGTCTGGGTCAGGTTGCGCGCCCCGTACACGCCCTTGCCGCCCTCCACCCCGTTCAGGTGGCCGGTGAGGCTGACCGTGGTGTAGGCCGGCCAGTAGTCCCGCGGCCGGAAGTACAGGTGCTGGTCGCCGTCCCAGTACCAGGCGCCGATAACCGGCTTGGACGTGGTCAGCTCGAGCGACCGCTCGACCGCGGCCTTGTTGGTGATCGGCTCGCTGAACGTCAGCATGATCGGCATGCCCACGCCGTAGGTCTGCTTGTACCCCTCGAAGATCTGGGTGGTGAAGGTCTGCGCGGGCATCACGGTGCGGAACGTGCTCGTCTTGCCGATCTTCTCGCCGCTGGGGGCGGTCCCGGTGGCCGTCACCGTGTAGCTCTGCGACACGTCCAGGTTCCCCGTGCTGTGCCAGCTCTTGCCGTCGGCAGCCAGGCTGCCGGACACGGCGTCGCCCGAGGTGCGCACGGTCACGTGGGTTACCTTGCCGGCCACGGCGGTGACGGTGATGGCGTCCGAGGGGCTGGCGCTGTGGCTGCCGTTCGCGGGGGTGATCTTCAGGTCCCTGGCCAGCGCCGCGGCGTGCGCCTTGGCGGACGCGGAGGCCTGGGCCCTGGCCTGGGCGGGGGAGACGGTGGAATGGCTGCCGCTGCTGCACGCGGTGGCCGCCAGGGCGATGGCCGCCGCCGCGATGCCGGCGTACCGTCGCGCGTGCCGTCCCGGCCTGCGGTCTGTGCCACGCACGGTGACCCTCCTTTGCCCCATCTTGCGCATCTGGACGCAGTTTACTTGCGCAGTGCTAACGAAATACCCGGGATGCGCCGTCGCCTATACAGACGTTTTACGCCGCTGTCGGGTTACCCGAACTATCGCCCAGGCCAGCGCGAGCACGGTCAGCATGATGATCACGTACTCCGGCCACGCGCCAACCCGGTCCGCCAGCGTACGGTAGCTCACCAGCGGCACCCGGGCGTCGAGGATGGCCTGCTGCCAGACGCCGCTGTGCGCGATCAGGCTGCCGTCCGGCGCGATGATGGTGCTCTCCCCGGTGGTCGAGGCGTACACCAGGGCGCGGTCCGATTCCACCGCCCGGATCCTGGCCATCGCCGTCTGCTGCTCGGTCTCGCCTAGCTGGCCGTCGATCTCGAAATCGGCGTCGTTGGACTGCACCGCGAGCAGGTTGGCGCCCGCCGTGACTTCCGACCGCACCAGGTGGTCGAAGGCCACCTCGTAGCAGATCACGTCGCCGAGCCTGATCTTCCCGACGCCGAACACGACCGCCCGGTGGCCCGGGGTGAAGTCGATCGGCTGCAGCGCCGGGAGGTCGCTGAAGCTGGAGATGATGCCGCGGAACGGGATGTACTCGCCGAACGGCACCAGCTCGCGCTTGACGTACAACGTCGTCGGCCCGCGGCCCGGAACCCACAGCTGGCCGACGTTGCGCCGCGGGTCGTTCAGCACCTCCCCGACCAGGATCGGCTTGCCGATCGCGGCCACGGCCGCGGAAATCTGGGCGTAGGTGGAGGGGTTCTGGAACGGGTCAAGGTCGGTGGCGTTCTCCGGCCAGATCACCAGGTCGGGAGCTGGCCGCTGGCCGGCCTTGACCTGCGCGGCCAGCTTTAGCGTGGCCTCGAGGTGGTTCTGCGTGACCTGGGTGGCGCTCAGCTGCTGCGGCAGGTTCCTGGCCCGCGGCACGTTCCCCTGGATCGCGGCCACCTGGGCCGTCGGCGCGCCGCCCGCCGGGTCGGCCGGCAGCAGCCCGCCCGCCAGCACCAGCCCGGCCGTCACCACCGCGGCCGCGGCCGCGGTCCACCGCGCGCGCCCCTGCGGGCCAAGCCAGGCCAGTACCGCCCGGGCGAGCATGGCGCCGGCCAGGGCGATCAGGAAGCTCAGCAGCGGCGCGCCGCCGAACGCGACCCAGCGGACGTCCGGCGCGACCGACTGGCTCATCGCCAGCCGGCCCCAGGGGAAGGCGTAAGGCCACCGGTCCCGCATCCCCTCGGCCAGGACCCACCAGCCCGCCACCGCGATCGGCCAGTACGGCAGGCGCAGCAGCAGCCGCTGGCCGATGGCGAGCAGTGCGAAGATGACCGCCTCGGCCCCGGCCAGCGCGGCCCACGCGTACCAGGCCTCGTTGACCAGCCAGGACAACAGGGGCACGAACTGCGCCAGCCCGAACGCCAGCGCGCAGCCGAACGACGCGCGCAGGCTCCGCCCGGTCAGCGCCAGCACGAGCAGCGCGGGCCCGAGCACCACCAGCGGCCAGGCGTCGATCGGCGGGAAGGAGGCGTACATCGCCAGGCCCCCCGCCACCGAGATGAGCAGCGCCCAGCGGGTGCGGAACCCGCCGAAATCCCCGGCGCGGCCGGTCCGCGCGCCGGAGGCGGCGGCGGCCTGGGCGGAGATCACCCTTGAGAGGGTAACCGGGCGGATGCGTGCCCGCTACGCCAGCCGGTTTGGCCGTGCGGGAGGCAAGCGACGTTATTTAGCGTGAACGAGGTGTACCTCTGCGCTATAGTACCGATTGCGAACGCCTCAGTGGGGGGGCGTGCACTTGCCGTTTCCGCTCCTTTTAAAAGGTAGTGCACATGACACGGGTTACTGGGCTGGGCAATGATTAGGGTTCGCTACCACGATTCGGACGAGCTTTCCCCGGGATTACACGCGGCGGCCGAGCGTCACGGCCGTACCACCACGGTGTACCTGCTGCCCGGCCTGACCAAGCCAGAGCGCCGGTCGGCGCTGCGCAGGCTCAGGCTGTCGGCCCGGATGGGCCACTGCCCGCGGCTGCCCGCCGGGCAGCTGGCGCTCGCGCAGTTCGCCGACCGGATCAGGACCGGCATCGGGCGGGCAGGCGCGGTCCTGCGGCTGCACCCGGCGGGCAGCACCCTGCCGGTCATGGTGCTCTCCGGCGGGGCCATCGCGTTCCTGCTCTTGTCCACCGTCTCGATCCGGGTCCTGCACACCCCGCGGACCTCGGCCGAGTCGGCCTCGCGCCCTGGGCCGGCGGCCACGGCCTACGCGGTCCCGATCACCGGGTCGCAGGGCGGGGTGGCGGGCCTGGGCGGCTCGGGCAACCGGCGGGCGATCCCGCCCGGCCTGGGCAGCTCCTCGCTGGGCCCCGGCCTGGCCGGGGCGGCCGGCGGCCAGGGTGCGGGCGCGGCCCCGGGCAGCGGCGGCGGTAACGGTACCGGCCAGGGCGGCAGCGGGGCCAGCGGCAGCACCGGCAGCGGGACCGGCGCAAGCGGCTCCGGCGGCGGGACGACCCTGAGCGGCGGTACGGATCCCGCGCCCGCGCCGTCCCGGGGCGGCGGCTCGGGCAGCGGATCGTCCAGCGGCGGGTCGTCCTCCTCGAGTTCGCCGTCGCAGCCGGCCTCGTCGTCCTCCTCGGCGCCGCAGCCCGCGCCCAGCGCGTCTCAGGCCTCATCCAGCGGGGTCTGCGTGAAGGTGGGACCGCTGGGGCTCTGCCTGAACGTCTAGTTTAGTTTCATGACCGAAACAGCGGCGGCGACCCCGGCCTTGCGGTTGTCGACCGCGCAGGGCCGCTGGGTGGTGGCCGCCACCGTGCTCGGTTCGGGCATGGCCGCGCTCGACGCGACCGTGGTCGGCATCGCGCTGCCCGCTATCGGCCGGGAATTCCACACCGGCGTGGGCAGCCTGCAGTGGATCGTCGACGCCTACACGCTGACCCTGGCCGGGTTGCTGCTGCTCGGCGGCACGCTCGGGGACAGCTACGGGCGGCGCAAGGTGTTCGTGATCGGCACCGTCTGGTTCGCCGCCGCGTCACTGCTGTGCGGGGTGGCGCCGACCGCCGGGGTGCTGATCGCGGCGCGCGCCCTGCAGGGCGTCGGCGGGGCGCTGCTGGTCCCGGGCAGCCTGGCCATCCTGCAGGCGTCGTTCGCCGAGGATGACCGGATGGCCGCCATCGGCGCGTGGTCAGGCCTCGGCGGCGTGGCCACCGCCATAGGCCCGTTTCTTGGCGGGTGGCTGATCGACGCGGTGTCCTGGCGGCTGGTGTTCTTCATCAACCTGCCACTGGCCGCGGTGGTGATAGCCGTCGCCGCCAGGCACGTGCCGGAGACCAAGTCGCCGGGTCCGGTGCCGCGGCTCGACGTCCGCGGCGCGCTGGCCATCAGCGGCGCGCTGGCCGGGATCACCTACGGGCTGATCGCGGCGTCGGCCGACGGCTGGGGGTCGGTCTCGGTGCTGGTGCCGCTCGGCGCGGGCCTGCTCCTGCTCGGCCTGTTCATCCTGGTCGAGGCCAGGGGAAAGGAACCGATGCTGCCGCTGCGCTTGTTCAGGTCCCGGCAGTTCTCCGCGGCCAACGCGGTGACGTTCGTGGTCTACGCGGCGCTGGGCGGGCTGCTGTTCCTGGTGCCCACCGTGCTGATAGTCGTGCACGGGTACTCACCCGTGGCGGCCGGCACCGCGCTGCTGCCGGTGACGTTCATCATGCTCATGCTGTCCTCCCGATCCGGCGCGCTGGCCGCCAGGATCGGGCCGCGGCTGCAGATGTCGGTCGGGCCGGTGGTCATCGCGGCGTCGCTCCTGCTCTTCGCCCGGATCAGCGACTCCGGCTACTACCTGACCGCGGTGCTGCCCGGGGCGTTGGTGTTCGGCTTCGGGGTGGCGATCATGGTGGCGCCGCTGACCGCGACCGCGCTGGCGGCCGCCCCGGCCGACCACGCCGGCGTGGCCTCAGCGGTCAACAACGACGTGGCCCGGGCGGCCAGCCTGATCGCGGTGGCGGTGCTGCCCGCGCTGGCCGGCATCACCGGCGACAGCTACCTGCACCCGGCCGCGCTCGCCCACGGCTTCAGGGAGGCCGCGATCATCGCCGCGGTGTTCTGCGCCGCCGGGGGAGTGCTGGCCGCGCTCACCATCCGCAACCCGTCCCGCGCCAAGTGTGAACAGACGACACCGCAGGAGTTCACCTGCAGCCTGGAGGCCCCGCCCCTTCGTAAGCTGGAACCCGCCACTGCAGCGGCCGAGGTAAAGGAAGCCAAATGACGACAGACGGCGCCGACGCGCACAAGGCCGTCGAGGAGGCGGCCCGCGCCGCCCGCGGCACCGTGGCCGACCTGGCCGGCGTCCCGGGCGAGCGGCTCGACCAGGCGCTGCGCGCGATCGCGGACGGCCTGATCCGCAGCTCCGCCCCGGTGCTCGCGGCCAACGAGGCGGACATGACCGCGGCCCGCGAGGCCGGCCTCGGCGGCGGCCTGCTGGACCGGCTGCGGCTGGACGAGGCGCGGCTCGAGGCCATCGCGGGTCAGCTGCGGGCGCTGGCCGGTGTCCCGTACGAATCTGCCGAACGGGTGGTCAGGGAGCTCCCCGGCGCCCTGGTGCTCACCGAGCGCCGCCGCCCGGTGGGCGTGATCGGCGCCAACTTCGAGGCCAGGCCGAACGTGGTGGTGGACATCGCCTCCCAGTTCGTCAAGTCGCGTAACGCGGGCGTGCTGCGAACCGGGTCGGCCGCGATCCGTTCGGCCATCACGCTGGCGGACGAGGTCATCGCGCCCGCGCTGGCCTCCGCCGGCCTCGACCCGGCCATGATCCAGCTGGTCAGGGTGCCCGGGCAGTCATCGGCCCGGGCGCTGGTCAGCCAGCCCGGCCTGATCCCGCTGGTGATCCTGCGCGGCAGCGGCGACAGCACCCGCTCGCTGGCCGCCGAGGCGGCGCGGCACGGGGTGCGCACGATGGCGCACGCCGACGGCGGCGCGGTCCTGTTCGTCGACGCCGCCGCCGAACTGGCCATGGCCGAGCGGCTGATCGAGGCCAGCCTGGACCGGCTCGGCGTGTGCAACCGGCTCAACCTGCTGCTGGTCCACCCCGGCCGGTGGGACGAGGTGGTGCCGCGGGTCACCGCGCTGCTGGACCGGCTGGGTATCGCCGTCTCGCTGCCGCCGCACGCGCACCCGCTCGGCCACGAGTGGGCGCTGGACTCCGGCCGTGAGGCCACCGTGACGCTAGCCCCGGCCGACGGGCCGCGCGCCGCGGCCGTGCTGGCCAACGAGGAGACCTCCGGGCTGGCCGCGGCGATCGTCACCGGGGACCGGGCCGCGGCCGCGGAGTTCCTCGGTGCCTACGCGGGCACCGGCGCGTTCTGGAACTCCACCACCCGCCTGCTGGACGGCTTCAAGCTGTTCTCGGTGCCGGAGACCGGGATCAACATCGACGCGGTGCCAGGCCCCCGCGGCCCGGTGACGTTCCGCGACCTGTACCTGCGCCAGTTCGTGGTCACCCCCGCGTGAGTTCCGTCCTGTACCGGGACGCCGCGCTCACCGACGCCCGCTCGGACCGGTTGCGGCTCGGCGTCAGCATCCTGGTCACCGACGGCCGGATCGCCTGGATCAGGCCCGCGGACGGCGAGGGGGAGCTGCCCGCCGGCTGCGAGGTCGTGGACGCGAGCGGCGCCACGATCGTGCCAGGGATGGTCGACGGGCACAGCCACCTCACCCTGCCCGGCGGCTCGCACTGGATCGACCGGGGCAGCGACCCGACCGACCGGCTGCTCGCCGTGGCCGAAGCCAACGGCGAACTGCAGTACCGCTCCGGCGTGCGCTGGGCCCGCGACGTCGGCGCGCCCCGCCGCGCCGATCCTCCCGACGCCGCCCCCAGGGCGCTCACCATCGGCATCAGGGACCGCTGGCAGCGCCTGCGGGAACAGGGCCGCCAGGACCGGCCGTACGTGCGCGCCGCCGGGACCTGGATCAGCGCGGCCGGCCTGCTGCCGGCCGGCCTGACCGTCGAGGCGCGGGACGGCGACGAGCTGCTCGCCGGCGCGCTCGGCCAGCTCGACGACGGCGCCGACTTCGTCAAGCTCTACCTGGACGGCCCCGACGCGGCCACGCCCCCGTTCAGCGCGGACGAGGTGACCCGGGTGGTGCAGGCGGTGCACGCGCGCGGCCGCAAGGTCACCGCGCACGCCACCCGGCTGCCCGGCACCCGGGTCTGCGCCACCGCGGGCGTCGACTCCATCGAGCACGGCTTCGAGCTGGACGCGGACATCGCCGCCGAGATGGCCGAACGCGGCTGCGCGCTGGTGACCACGATGACCGTGCTGAAGTCGTGGCTGACGTTCGGCACCACCACCACGATGCCCCGGTTCACCCAGGGCGCGGCCCAGATCAACGAGACCCTCCAGACCGCGATGGCCAGCGTCCGGCTGGCCCAGGCGGCCGGGGTAGCCATCGTCGGCGGCACCGACTTCGGCGGCGGTTCGGCCCGGGCCAACCAGTTGCCCTGGGAGATCGAGTGCCTGGTCCAGGCGGGCCTGGAGCCCTGGCAGGCGCTGGCCTGCGTCACCTGGCGCGGCGGCGACCTCCTCGGCGAGCCCGACGCCGGCGTGATCCGCGAAGGCGGCCCCGCCGACTTCTCCCTGGTCCACGGCGACCCCCTCACCGATCCCACCGCCATGTGGCGCGTCTGGCGCATCGCCTGACCCCGCCCCGCCGCTCCCCTCCCGCCGCTCCCCTCCCGCTGCTCCCGCGCCCGCCCGCGCCCGATGCCCACCCTGCCCCGCACCCCCTTGCACCACAGTGCGCACAGGCACCACAGTGCGCACAGGCATCATCGAGCCGGTCCGCTAGGCGCAGAGAGAACCGCGGCGCCGGTGCTGTTGTGACGGGAGTGCAGCCTAGGGTTAACTGGGGCTTCAGCGGGTGCGGGCGTCCGGGGTGAGGGGGCCCTCGCCCCCATCTATCGGGGGCAGGGACCCCCTCACCCCATCGGACGGCGAGGTGCGGATGCAGCTGCGAAAGACGGGGCCAGTGGGGTTCTGGCCAGCGGCCGTACGCTCCGACGGGCGCGCAAGCGCCCGCGAGCCCGGCTCGGGAAATCGCGGTCAGCCGAGGACGGCGACCGGGCCGGGGTGCTCCACGCGGCGGTTGACCATGTCCAGGTGGCGCAGCGTGTACGTGCGCAGCGCGCGGAGCTGGCGGTCGGTGAGCTTGTCGCAGACCCAGTCCCAGTGCAGCGCCACCCAGTCGCCCGGGCCGATGCCGCGGGCCAGCACCGTGCCGTCCAGCGCGAGCCGGGCCATCTCGGTCGCGGGCTCGCCGAGGGTCAGCAGCCGCCCGTCCCAGCACAGCGGCCGGAACTCCACCGCCGCCTGGTCGCCGCCGATGGCGGTCACCTTGCCCCACCGGATCCGGCACCGGTCCAGCACGTTCAGCGCATGCCCGGCTATCTTGTCGTTGCCGAGCATGCCCACCCACGGGTACACGCCGAACACGTGGAAGCTGTGGTGCGGCACCCCGCCCGCCAGCACTCCCTCGGCCAGGAACTGGAACTTGTTCCCCAGCTGCTTGCGGAACCGCTCGGCCATCGAGTCGCCGAGCTTGCCGATCAAGACCCGGTCGAGCAGCTCGTTGCCGACCCAGTAGGCCTCCACCACCCGCTGGTCCAGCGGGTCCGGTATGTCGCAGCCGGCCGAGATCAGCTCGAGGTACGGCCAGGCCCCGGAGAACGCCTGGACCTGCTGGACCAGCCCCTGGTCGACCACGCCGGCCTCGGCGTAGTCGCGGAAGCCGTCGGGGCCGCAGTAACCCAGGGCGTTCGGCGGGTAGGCGTACCTGACGAACATGCGCGCGCCGTCCAGGTCCGGTCCCGCCTCGGTCATGCCATCCACCTAGCGGCGATGGCCTCCTCCTCGGCGGCCGCCGCGGCGTCCATGGCCGCCGCGGCGTCCATGGCCGCGTGCCACGCCTGCGCCTCGCGCCCGGCCGCCTCGCGGTTTTCGGCTTCGCGTTCGGCCCCGAGGGCCTCCAGCGCGTCGGCGGCCTCCTCCGGCGCCATCACGTTCAGCGCGAAGCCCATGTGCACCAGGATCCAGTCGCCGGGGCCGGGCCGCTCGTCGAGCAGGCCGACGTTGACCGTGCGGGGCACCCCGCCTACCTCGGCCATGACCAGGTTGGGATGGCCGGTCTCACCCGCCACGAGCTGAGCCGGGATGCCTAGGCACATACCTATCCCCTCTCAGCCGGTCCTGGCCGGCTCGTAGGTTATCGATTCGAGCGTCATCTCGTCGCCGCCGGTGATATCGACGTTCTCCCCGGCGCAGCCCGGGCAGACGGCCAGCACGTCGGTGGTCTCGGCGGTCAGCCCGCAGTCCTGGCAGGTGATCGTGGCCGGCACGGTGACGAGCGCCACCGCGGCGCCCTCCGCCTCCGTTCCCTCGGCCACGAAACCCCACGCCTGGACCATCGATTCTTCGTCGACCGCGTGCTTCACGCCGAACCGGACCCGGATCCCCGCCACCTTCCGGCCGGCGGCGCGCTGGCGTACCGAGGCCAGCACGCCTTCGGCCAAGCCGTACTCGTGCATTCCCCTCCCGTCTTTACCTAAGCTCTATACCTATGCCGCGTGGCGCGCCTTGCGGCGGTCGATGAGCTCGTCCACGACCGAGCTGATCAGCGCGGCCCCGCGGCTCCGCGACGACTTGGACCCGAACCGTTCCATGGCCGGGCCGGCCGCGGTCTCGACGGCGGAAATGCCCTCAGTCAGCATTCGCCTGGTCTCCGGGTGCGCCCAGATGGCCTGCGCTGACTCCAGCGCGTTCTGCAGCCCCTGGCGCCCCTGGCGTGTGCCCACCCAGTAGCCGACCGCGAAGCCGATTACTACTTCCACGCCTCTCACATCCTCTCCGCCCGAGGGCCTAACATGTCGCGAATTTCGAGGTACCGCTTGATGTCCGGCAGCGAGTCGATAACCAACGCCAGGACCCCGGCGATGATGGCCGCCTTGACCAGCCTGCTCAGCATCCCTAGCACCTCCTTCCCGGGCTCAGGTCTGTCGTGTCTGCGCTACTCCGCCACCGTCCCCGCGAGAATCTCCTCCACCGTCCGCACCGCGT
Organism: uncultured Actinomycetota bacterium; assembly: GCA_963753225.1. Lineage (GTDB taxonomy): Bacteria > Actinomycetota > Actinomycetes > Streptosporangiales > Streptosporangiaceae > Palsa-504. The sequence goes on from CAVWBQ010000045.1 coordinate 251,550, forward strand.
GCGGCAGAGCCTGAAGGACCGGCCCGGACAGGCCCATCCCGGCGCTGACGTCGGCGGGCTCGCACGCCACCAGCAGGCTGCGCCCGGGGCGCCCGCCGAGCGAGCCGAGCAGCGCGAAGATGCCGTCCGGGGTCAGGCTGTGCGCGTCGATGACCGGGCCAGCCGCCGGATCGGGCTCGGGCACCTCGACCTCGAGCACGGTCACCGTGCCCGGCGCCTCGCCCCGCTGGGCGGCGTCCACCAGGACGAACAGGTCGCAGCCGTCGAGCAGGTCGTAGGCCAGGTGCACGCCGCGGATGCCGAAGTCCTTGACCTGCACGCCGTCCGGCACCGGGCGCCCGGCCAGCAGCCGGATCACCTCGACGCCGAACGCGTCGTCGCGCAGGAACACGTTGCCCACACCAGCCACCAGCGTCCGCCCGCTCACCGTGGCGTTCACCGGGCCGTTCACCGGGCCGTTCACCGGGCCGTTCACCGGGCCGTTCACTGGGCCGCCCCGGCCTCGTACGGCTCGACCTCGTCGGTGCTGAAGTACAGGAAGCGCCCGTGCGCGATGCGCAGGTCCTCGTCCGGCTGGCCGGCCAGCGACACGGCCAGGTACGGGTTGTCCTCCACGTCGTACAGCACCGCCTGGACCTCGGCGACCCGGCCGACCAGGAACATGTCCTGCGCGTCGGCGCGGCGCGCGCCCGGCCGCAGCCGGACCAGGCTGCCGCGGGCGATCGGCCGCCCGCCGATGGTCACGCTGTCGGTGTCCGGGGACACCGAGGCGTCCGCGTCAGGGTCCCACCACGGCACGGGCGTATGGCCGGCCTCGGTCAGGACCGGCGGTTCCGCCGCCGGGCCCGCCGGGCGCGGTGACCGCAGGGTCCCGTGCAAGCGCGCCATGACCTGCGGGTCCATCGACTCGACCCGGTCCAGCAGCGCGGCCGCCCGCGGGTCGGTGGCCCGCGCCTCGGCCTTCTCGTCGTCGGACAGCGCCAGCGTGCGCAGCGTCAGGATCTCGTCGATCTCGGTGCCGTCGTAGAGCTCGCCCGGGCTTTCTGCGGCGAGTTCGGGGTGGTCGTACAGGATGATCGGGGAGGACAGCACGACCTGGCCGTCCGGGTCGGCCAGCACCGGCCAGCCGCCCTCGTTGCGGCATTCGGCCACGGCCGGCCGCGCCCACTCCGGCGGGTCGGTCATCGAGAGGAACTTCCCGCCTTCGGCGGTGATGATGGTGTGCGCCGCGATCAGCGACGTCGGCAGCGCGTCCTCCCGGCGCTGGGGCACGGAGCCAAGATCCGTTCGGTTCTCCACCCGGACCTGCAGTTTCACGGCGCGCCACGGGCCGGGGACCTCGGCCGCCCGCACCGTCACGGCGCCGGCCAGCGGCTCCCGGCGGCGGACCACCCAGTCGTCGCCCTGCTGCTCGCGGTCCTCGCCGCCCTCGATCGTGAACTCCTCCACGACCCCGTCGCCGAACAGCGCGGCGGCGTCCGCGCCGACCTCGACCTCGTGCTCCACCGCCTCGTCCCAGCTCCCGGCAGCAGAGCTGTCCCCGTCCCCGGTCCGCCGCTGGACCTGGAGGAACCGCAGCAGGACCCGGACGGCCGGCTGCCCGCTGTGCTCGAGCACGCACTCGGCCCGGGTGAGGCTGGTCTCCGATTCCTCGGCCGCCGCGTACCCGGGCGCCATCACCACCCCGAACTGCCAGCGGCTCTGGTTCTTCTGCGCCGAGGCCCGGTACGGGTACAGGATGTAGCCCTCGTAGAGGACCGCGTCCGCGATTTTCCGAACGGAGTCGAGGTTCATCGCCTCGGCACCTCCGTTTCGCCATCGGTGTCCGGCGCGGACTCCGGCTCGCCGCCCCCCGCGCCGTGATTAGCCTGGGCCAGGAGCTCGGCCAGGGTGGCGTCCCAGGTGGGCAGCGCGTTCCGCGCCTTGTACTCCGACAGCGCGTCCAGCGTCTGGCGGCTGCAGCGCAGCCACGCGCTGCCGGGAAAGTGCGCGTCGACGAGCTCGCGCCAGACGGTGACCGGCATCCGGTAGGAGGCTTCGGCGCTCCACGGCACCAGCTCGACCGAGAAGCCCTGCTCGGTGGCCACGAACACGGTGCCGCTGAACAGCATCAGCAGCGGGATCGTGCCGTCGTCCAGGCCCTGCAGGTAGCGGGCCGAAGCCACCTCCAGGTCGTAGGTGCACGGCACCGGGAGCTCGACCTCGGTCACCGCGCTGAAGGTGGGGACCATCACGGTCACCGTGGCCAGCTGGATCGGCTTGACCGTGTCGGCCCAGCGCGACGTGTCGCCGAACAGGTCGTGCAGCCGTTCCGCCTCCGTCGCGGTGTACCGGCGGCGGTGCGGCTCGATCCGGATCTGGCAGCGCAGCGCGATCGCGTGCACCCGCACCCCGGACCGTTCGGTGATGGTGAGCTGGAAGGACAGGGTCGGCGTGGCGGCGTACCGGTCCGCGCTCGCGCCGGTACAGCCGAAGATCAGGTCGGCCACGTTAGCGCCCCCGCTCCAAGACGACTGCGCGCCGCCGCAGCCCGGCCAGGAACGTGGCCAGCGCCTCGCGCGCCTCGGCCCCGCCGTCGAACCCCTGCCAGTACATCCGGAGCTCGCCGACCAGCGAGTAGCACATGTCGATCGGGATCAGGAACACTTCGTCCTTATGCACGAAGATGGCCTCGGTGTCCGGCGTCATCTCGCCGAGCAGCGGGTACGCGGCGGCGAGCCGGTCCCAGGATTCCAGGTCGAGCTCGCACTCGGTCACCCCGCCTGGGCTCGGGTAGCCCGCCGCCACCCGGCCCAGCGCCGAGTTGAAGAAGAAGAACGCCATCGCGACCGGGATCTGCAGCTCGTTCCAGTCGGCGCCGTCGAGCGGCCGGGCCGGGTCGTGGCAGATCCGCTCGGGCACCGCCTTGTACCGGCCTCCGGCCGCCCCCTCGTGGGTGAACAGCAGGTAGCACGCCCGGCAGGCGCAGGCGATCGAGCGCTGGTCCATGTCGACCAGGTGCCCGTGCCTGCCGTCCAGGACCGTCTGGCACATCTCGCACCGTTCGGTGCCAGGCGGGTCGTCGCGGCGCTGCCCGCCCAGCTGCACCGGCAGCCCGCCCGGTACCTGCGTACCGGGCGCCGGGGCCCCGGGCGGCCGTTTGACGAAACGGCGCAGCCCGGTGACCCCGGCTATTCCCGGTCCGCCCCCTCCTGGCCCGAAGCCTTCCGGGGGATTCTCCGTCACCGGACTACCTGGATTCCCGCGGGACGCCTGGTGATCTGCAGGAGCGGCAGCTCCGAGGGCGGCTCGACCAGCTCGACGCCGACCCCCGCCGCCTCGGGCGCGGCGGCGGCCACGGCCTTGGAGATGAGGTCCCGGACCGTGTCCGCCGAGCACCCGCCCTGCTCCAGCCGCAGCCGGAGCACGCCCGCCTCGTCGAGGCCCAGGTATTCCACCTCGCCGGCGTGCGAGCCGAGCTGGGGCAGCACCTCCTCGACGGCTCGCCTGACCCGGGTGCTGGTGTCGAGCGGGTGCAGGTCGTGCACTATCAGCAGGCTCTCTACCAGCGGGTCCGCGACCAGCTTGTCCATCAGCCGCGATCCTGCCTCGTCCGCGCCGAGGATCTCGGTGATCGTGGCCAGCCCGGCGCCGTACAACTCCACCAGGCAGCTCACCAGCTCCTCCGCGGTGGCCGCGACCTGCGGTCCGGCTTGCGATCGCAGCTCGGCGAGCAGCGCCTCGACCCGTTCGCCCGCCGCCTCCACGTCATGGCCCTCGGCCATGCCGCCTCCTTACATCGCCAGGGTGACGCCGGTGGGCGAGTGCGCGGTCTTGAGGACCTTGCCGCCGCCCAGGTACATGTGTACCCCGCACGGCAGGCACGGGTCGAAGCTGCGCACGGCGCGCATGATGTCGATGCCCTTGAAGTTCTCCTTCGAGTTCTCCTCGAAAATCGGCGTGTTCTGCACGGCGTCCTCGTACGGCCCCGGCGTCCCGTAGACGTCGCGGACGCTGCCGTTCCACGGCGTGGGCGGGTACGGGTGGTAGTTCGCGATCTTGCCGTCCCTGATCACCATGTGGTGCGAGAGCACGCCGCGCACCGCCTCGGTGAAGCCGCAGCTGAACGCGTCCTGGGGCACGTTGAACGACTCCCAGGTCTTGGTCCGCCCGGCCCGGATCTCGGCCAGGGCCTGCTCGACGAAGTACAGCGCCACCCCGGCGGAATAGGCCTGGAAGTAGGTCCGGGCCCGGTCCCGCTCGATCGCGTTGGACAGCGGCTTGCCCTCCTTGTCGACCGGGATCTTCCACTCGAAGGTCTTCTCCGGCCGGGACATGGTCCTGGGCAGGTTGATCTTCACGCTGTGCCCGGTGGACTGCACGTAGCCGCAGTCGACCAGGCCGGCCAGCGCGGTCGCCCAGAGCCGTGCGATCGGGCCGCCGCCGGTGTCGAGCGGCAGGTAGTTCTGGCCGTCGAACCAGCGCGGGGACATGGTCCAGCTGTACGCGTTGTCGAAGTCGCGCTTTTGCGGCCTGGGGATCGTGTGCTGATTCCACGGGTGCCGCCGGTCGACCGGGTTGCCCAGCTCATCCCGGGTGACGAACATCTCCTTGTCTTCCCAGTCCTCGTAGAACGAGTGACCGAGCAGGATCCTGATGCCCAGGTTGATGTCCACCAGGCTGGTCGTGACCAGCTTGCCGTCCACCACCACGCCGGGCGTGACGAACATCTTGCGGCCCCAGTCGGCCATGTTCCGGTAGGTGAAGTCGCAGTACTCCGGGTTATTCAGGCTGCCCCAGCAGCCCAGCAGCACCCGCCGCCTGCCGACTTCCTCGTAACCGGGCAGCGCCTCGTAGAAGAAGTCGAACAGGTCGTCATGCATCGGCACGACCCGCTTCATGAACTCCACGTAGCGCATCAGCCGGGTCAGGTAGTCGGTAAACAGCTGCACCGTCGCGACCGTGCCCACGCCGCCGGGGTACAGCGTGGACGGGTGCACGTGCCTGCCCTCCATCAGGCAGAACATCTCCCGCGTGGACCGGCTGACCTGCAGTGCCTCCCGGTAGAACTCGCCCTCGAGCGGGTTCAGCGAGCGCATGATGTCGCCGATGGTGCGGTAGCCGTGCTCGCCCGCGTGCGGCGCCTCGGTGGCGTTCGCCTGCTCCAGCACGCCGGGGTTGGTCTCGGCCACCATCCGCTCGCAGAAGTCCACCCCGACCAGGTTCTCCTGGAAGATGTTGTGGTCGAACATGTACTCCGCGGCCTCGCCCAGGTTGATGATCCACTCGCCCAGGTGCGGCGGGCGGACCCCGTAGGCCATGTTCTGGTTGTAGACCGAGCAGGTGGCGTGGTTGTCACCGCAGATCCCGCAGATCCGGCTGGTAATAAAGTGCGCGTCGCGGGGGTCTTTCCCCTTCATGAAGATGCTGTAGCCGCGGAAGATCGACGAGGTGCTGTGGCACTCCGCGACCCTCTTGGCCTTGAAGTCGATCTTGGTGTAGATGCCTAGGCTCCCGACGATCCTGGTGATGGGATCCCAGGTCATCTCGGTGAGTTCGGGCGCTGCCTCGGTCGTCATCGCGTCACCACGTCTTCTGGTAGCCGGTGCGGAGTTCGGAGCCCTTCACGCGCCACTTCGGCTCCTTGTCCGCCGTGCGGGCGGTATAGCCACGGAGGCTGCGGATCACCGTGCCGTACATGCCGCTCGCGGTCGTCGACACGGTCGCGCCCGGCGGCTTGTCCATGAACGGCATGAACTTGTCCGGGAAGCCGGGCATCGTGCAGGCGATGCAGATGCCGCCCACGTTGGGGCAGCCGCCCACGCCGTTGATCCAGCCGCGCTTGGGCACGTTGCACTTGACCACGGGGCCCCAGCAGCCCAGCTTGACCAGGCACTTGGCCGAACCGTACTCGGTGGCGAAGTCGCCTTCCTCGTAGTACCCCGCCCGGTCGCAGCCCTGGTGCACGGTGGCCTCGAACAGCCACTTCGGCCGCAGCGCCTCGTCCAGCGGGATCATCGGCGCCTGGCCCGCCACCTGGTAGAGCAGGTACAGGATGGTCTCGGACAGGTTGTCCGGCTGGATGGGGCAGCCGGGGACGCAGACGATCGGCAACCCGGCCTTGGACTTCCAGTCCCAGCCCAGGTAGTCCGGTACGCCCATGGCCCCGGTCGGGTTGCCCGCCATCGCGTGGATGCCGCCGTAGGTGGCACAGGTCCCGACGGCGAGGATGGCCGTAGCCTTGGGTGCCAAACGGTCCAGCCACTCGTTGGTCGTCATCGGCTGACCGGTCGCCGGGTTGTTGCCGAACCCGCACCAGTAACCCTCGGACTTGATCGCCTCGTTCGGGATGGAGCCCTCGACCACGAGCACGAACGGCTCGAGTTCACCCCGGTCGGCCTTGTGCCACCACTCGATGAAGTTATCGGCGCCCTGCTCGGGGCCGCACTCGAAGTCGATCAGCGGCCAGTGCACCGCGACCTTGGGCAGGCCCGGCAGGGCGCCGAGCACGATCTCCTCGATGCTGGGCTGGGTGGCGGCCGTCAGCGCCACCGAGTCCCCGTCGCAGCCGAGGCCCCCGTTCATCCAGAGGATATGCAGGACAGGATCTTCCGCGGCCTGGGTCATAGCGCCACCCCTTCGCTAGGCGGCCCGCATCTGCGGGTGGCCCTGGTTAAGGTCACGTGCGGTCGGGGCGCGGGCCAGGCAGAACTGGCCGGCTGCCCCTGCCGGGAACGCGCTGATGCATGGTGCGGTGTTTGCGGCTGGCCCGAACCGGAGGTGCACCAGCCCTTCCCGGATCGGGATACGCGATAAGGCTGGGCCACGCGAGACCGTTCTCTGCGTGCCTCAGTAAGTACCCGGCGGCCCGCGCCGGCTCCCTCACCGCTCATCACATGCTCACAATATGCCGGCGGATGGCGACGGGGCCATCACCGGATTAGAACAGGCTATTCCTGTCCAGGTGAGATCTCAAGACAGAACCGTCGGGTAGCTGGACACATATGTCTATCCATTCCGCCTCGTCTCAAGTGCCCTCTTCCACGTACTCTCATGTCATACCCGGTGACGGCGCGCACCGGGCGGTTAACCGTGATCCGCGCGAACCGGAGGGCGGCGATGGAGAACCAGGCCGACTTGATCAGCGACAATATTGAGGTAGTACCCGTCGTGGTCCTGTCGCAGACGTTCCCTGCTCGCCCTTCTTCCATTCCTGACGTCCGTGATTTCGTCAAGCGCTGCCTGGCCCAGTCCCCGCTGACCGAGCAAGACAACCGCGAGGTGGGCGAGACCGTGGCCCACGCGCTGCTGGAGGCGGCGGGCCCGACCGGCGCGATCAACGTCTCCTTCCGGATCTTCCCCGACCACGTCGAGGTGGACGTCCTGCGCTCCGGAGCCCAGGTCACCTCGCCCGCGGGTATCGACGCCCTGGCCGCGCTGCTGAAGAACCAGGCGTCCGACATGAAGGCCGCCGCGGCCAGCCGGGATGGCCCGGCTTCCATGGCCGGCGGCGACGAGACGGCGTTCGCCGACTGGATGGCAGGCGTGCTCCGCCGCGAGGGCATGACCATGGAGGTCGCCGCGAGGCAGCTCGGCGTCTCGGTGAAGACGGTCAGCCGCTGGGTCGGCGGCGCCACCGAGCCGCGGCTGCGCGACCTGCGCCGGATCCGCGAGCTGTTCGGCGACTTCCCCCTTCCCTGACCTGTCCGCTCCGTCCTGGGCCGGGCGCATTGTCCCGGGCGCGTGCCCCCTCGCTACACCGGTAGTAGACCTTTCCCGCCCGACCGCCTACGGTTGGCCCGTGGCTGCATCAGAAGGCAACTTCCGGCTCGGGCCGGACACGGGACGCGTCGTCATCAAGACCGGCCGGGCCGGGCTGGCCGCCAAGGCCGGCCATGACCTGACCATCGAGGTCACCCGCTGGTCCGCGCAGGTCGAGGTGCCCGCCGGGGGCGACGGCGGCCAGTCCGCCGCCACGGTCAGCGCCGAACTCGACCTAGGCTCGCTCGAGGTCCGCGAGGGGACGGGCGGCGCCATGCCGCTCACCGACCGGGACCGCCGGGAGATCAAGAAGCAGATCGGCGGGATCCTGGGCGGCGGCAGCGCGAGCTTCGCCTCGTCCCGGATCATCCCCTCCGGCTCCAGCGGCGGCGCCATCGAGGGCACGGTCACCCTCAACGGCAAGACCCAGCCGGCCCGGCTGCAGGTGACCGATGCAGGCTCCGGCCGCTACCGGGGGAGCGTGACCCTGGCCCAGACCGGGTTCGGGATCAAGCCGTACACCGGCTTCTTCGGCGCGCTCAAGCTCAAGGACGAGGTGGTGGTGGAGTTCGAGGCGGAGCTGTCGAAGGGTGCGTCCTCCTAGCGTGAAGATCCGCGCCCCGGCCGGCTAGCGCGCCTGCCGGGTTTCGAACGACAGCTGCCAGGAGTCGTCGGCCTCCCCGTCCACGTCGAGCACCCAGCTGTAGCGGCGGCCTGGCTTCACCCTAGCGAGCCACGCGGCCCCCGCTGACCCGCATGTGAGGATGTGTCCATGATCGAAATAGGCCCGCTGCGCCCCGGGGACCGCGCCGCCTGGGAAGTGCTCGCCCGCGGCTACAAGACGTTCTACCAGGAGTCGGAGCCGGACGAGGCGTACGAGCGGACCTGGCAGCGGCTCACGGCCGGGACCGAACTCCACGGCCTCGGTGCCCGGCTCGACGGGCGGCTGGTGGGCATCGCGCACTACTTCTTCCACCCCGCGGTCTGGTCCGGCGAGGCCTGTTACCTCCAGGATCTGTTCACCGACGAGGCGGCGCGCGGCCGCGGCGCGGCGCGCGCCCTGATCGAGGGGGTGGCCGCGGCGGCCAGGGAGCGCGGGGCGGACCGGTTCTACTGGCACACCCAGGAGACCAACACCAGGGCCCGCGCGCTCTACGACAAGGTGGCGCGCTTCACCGGGTTCATCAGGTACGTGTATCCGCTCTAGCCGGACTCAGCCCGGCCGGAGATGCGGCGCGCCGCGGCCTTGACGCCGTCGATGAAAAGTCCGATGCCGAACTGGTAGTGGAACTCGGGCTCGTCGCAGTTGGTCATCGGCACCGCGCACTCGATCAGCCGCGGGTACTTGCTGGCGGGCAGCATGGCCAGCTCGACCTGGCTCCGCCGCTGCATCTCCTCGCGCTCTTCGGGCGGCAGTTCGGGCTTGTAGCCCGGCTCGCTCATGACCAGCGTGATCCCGGTCCACAGCGTGCTGCGGGCGATCGCGCTCGCGTGCCGCGGATCGAACCCCGCGGTGCGCAAGACGTCGAGGGTGACCTCGGTGGCGCGCAGCGCCGCCTCGTTCCGCTTCTCGTGCTCGAGCAGCAACTGCGCCGCCGCCGAGTGCGCGCGAAGCACCTTGACCAGGGACTCCAGTAGCCCCTGGAGCTGAGCCCACCACGGCGCGTCCGGGTCGACGTTCACGTCGATCTCGCCCCAGACCTGCTCGGCCACGCCCTCGAGCAGGTCCTCCTTGCTGCGGAAATGCCAGTACAGGGCCGTCGGCGTGACGCCTAGGTGCTGCGCCAGCTTGCGGATGGTCAGCGCGTCGAGCTGTGGAAGCGAAAAGCGAGAGCCTGGACTCCAGGCGGTGATGGGCGCTGGCGACCGTGAGCCTCGCCGCCTTCATGACCTACCTGAATGGCAACCGTACAGTCTCAACGTACGGCTACCACACCGGCCTGCTCGTCACGATCGGCCTGATGGCGGCCGGCGTCGCGGTCAGCTACCTGCGCCCGCGGGGGCGCGCAGTGTCTGGATCCGAGCCCACCGCGGCCGTCGCCGAGCTCACGACCGTCGACGAACTCGCGGCCGATCTTATGCGCTAGGCAAAGCACCACCACCGCGGGCCCGGCCGGGAACTCCCGGCCGGGCCCGCAGTCTATTTCGCCGTGATGACCTATAATCGAAAAAGCGATCGATATGACTCAGCTCCAGGCCGACCAGGGCGAGCCCCAGCCCGGTGAACCACATCCCGGCGAACCCCAGCCGGGCGGGCTCACGCTGGCCGCCGCCCGCTTCTTCGCTGCCCGGCTGGCCGCCAGCTGGGTACCCGGCTACCTGGCCGGACGCGGGTTCGGCGAACAGGCACTGCGCCCGTGGACCGTGGGCTACGCCCCGGCCGCGTGGCACGCGCTCGCCGACTGCCTGCGCGATCTCGGCTACGGCGACGCCGCCATCGCGTCCGCCGGGCTGGCCCGGCGGACCAGGCGGGGCGCGCTCACCGACTTCTTCAGGGACCGGGCCATGTTCGGGATCTACTGGCCGGACGGGACGCTCGCCGGCTTCACCGGACGCGCCCGCCCCGGCGCCGCCCGGCCGGCCTACCTCAATACCCGGACGACCGGCCTGTACCGCAAGGGCAGCCTGCTGTTCGGCCTGTACGAGGGACGGCGGGCGCTGGCCGCGGGCGCCCGGCCCGTACTGGTCGAGGGGCCGCTGGACGCGATCGCGGTGAGCGCGGACGGTCGGTACGCGGGCGTCTCGCCCTGCGGCACCGCGCTGACCTCCGCCCAGGTCGCCTTGCTCGCCGGGGCCTGCGACCTGCGCCGGGTCGGCGTGGTCGTGGCCTTTGACGCCGACCGGGCCGGCCGCCAGGCCGCGGTGCGGGCCTTCCACCTGCTCCGCGCAGTGACCGACCACGCCGTCGCCACCGTCCTTCCGGCGGGCCAGGACCCCGCCGGATTCCGCCGCGAGCACGGCGGACGGGCGCTGGCCGGGCGTCTCGACGCCAGCGTGCCCCTGGCCGACCTGGCGGTCGACGCGGCGATGGCGCCCTTCGAACGCTGGCTCGCGTTCGCCGACGGGAAGTTCGCCGCCCTGCACGCGGCCGCCCCGCTGGTCGCCGGCTTGCCGGCTGGCCAGGTCGCGCGGCAGGTGGCCAGGCTCGCCGCCCGGCTCGGGCTGAGCTACGCCGAGGTCACCGACGCCGTGACCGACGCCGTGACCGGCGAGCTGCGCGCACAGGAATGACCGGGCACGGCCCGGAGTTGGCAGGGGGCATGACGACTATCGGCTTCATCGGCAGCGGGATGATCGGCAGCACCGTGGCCCGGCTCAGCGTGGCAGCCGGGCACCGGGTGGTACTGAGCAATTCCCGCGGCCCGGAAACCCTCAAGGACCTCGTGGCCGAACTCGGCCCGCTCGCCACCGCCGCCACCGCCGGGCAGGCCGCCGAGGCCGGTGACCTGGTGGTGGTCAGCATCCCGGTGAAGGCCATCGGCGAGGTTCCGGCCAAGCCGCTGGCCGGCAAGCCGGTCCTGGATACCGGCAACTACTACTCGCAGCGCGACGGCCAGATCGAGGTGCTCGACACCGGCGCGCTCACCAGCAGCGGCCTTCTCCAGCGCTACCTGCCGGACGCGCACGTGGTGAAGGTGTTCAACAACATCTTCTTCAGGCACCTGGCCTCGCTGGCCCGCCCGTCCGGCGCCCGGGACCGCACCGCCCTGCCCATCGCCGGCGACGACGCGGCCGCCAAGGCCGCGGTGACCGCCTACCTCGACTCGATCGGCTACGACACCGTCGACGCGGGAACCCTCGCCGACAGCTGGCACCAGGAACCCGACACCCCCGTGTACGGCGCCCCCTACGGCCCGTTCTCTTCCAGCACAGGCAACCCCGCCGACGCCGCGAAGATCCGCGCCGCCCTAACCGCCGCCCGCCGCTAGCGCATCAGGCCGCGCTCACCCGGGCGCGAGTTTCAGGCCCGGCGGTTTCAGGCCTCGGCCGGGGCCTGAGCCATGCTGGTCCGGACCTCGTCCATGTCGAGGGCCTCGGCCTTGGTGATCAGCTCCTCGAGCGCCTTCTCCGGCAGCGCGCCCGGCTGGGCGTACAGCACGATGTTGTCGCGGATGATCATCAGGGTGGGGATGGAGGTGATGTTGAAGGTCGCCGCCACCTCGGGCTGCGCTTCGGTGTCGACCTTGCCGAACACCGCGCCCGGGTGCTTCTCGGACGCCTTCTCGAACACCGGCCCGAACATCCGGCACGGCGGGCACCACTCAGCCCAGAAGTCGACAAGGACGAGGTCACCTCCGGTCACCGTCGAGTTGAAGTTCTCGGCCGTGAGCTCGACCGTCGCCATCGTCGTCGCCTCCTTGCGATTGATACCCGTAGGGGTATCGACAACGACACGGACCCTAAAATTCCCTCAGGCCAGCGCCAGGAACAGCTTCTCCAGCCGCTCACGTTCCGCGGCCGCGCCCGCGCGGCCGGCCTGCTCGTCAAGCACGCACTGGCAGAGCCCGCTGGCGATGATCTTGAAACCGGCCCGGTCCAGGGCGCGCGCCGCCGCCGCTAGCTGCGTCAGCACGTCCGAACACTCCTGACCTTCCTCGATCATCCGGATCACCCCGCCGATCTGGCCCTGTGCCCGGCGCAGCCGCCGGACCACGTCCGCGAGCTCCTCGCTGTCCACGTTCACGGCCGCCATAATATACCCCTCGGGGTATGGGCGGGCCAGATTAGGGCGGGGACACTGGACCTGAGGAGGCGCGTTATGAGCCTGCACAGCCTGCTGTCGGTCACCATCGGAGTGCCGAACGTCGCCGAAACCGCCGCCTACTACGCCGACTTCGGGCTCACCCCCGGGGAGGACGGCTGGTTCAGCACCGCCGACGCCGGCCGGCAACTGCGGCTGCTACCCGCACCCGTCCGGCGCCTGCTCGAGCTGCGGGTCGGGGCCGACGACGCCGACGACCTGGCGCGCGCCGCGGCCGGCCTGGCCAGGCTCGGCGTGCCGTCCGAACAAAACGCGGCCAGCATTAAAACCACAGAACCCGTCACCGGCGTGCGCGTCGTCCTCGACGTCGCGCCGCGGACTAGGCAGGACGCGATCCCGGCCACCCCCTACAACGGCCCCGGCCGGCTCGACCGGCCGGACAGCCGGGCGCCCGGGTTCACCCGGCCGGACCGGGTGCGCCCGCGCAAGCTCGGCCACGCGGTGCTCGGCAGCACCGACTGCGCCGCCTCGACCGCCTTCTTCACCGACGGGCTCGGGTTCAAGGTCAGCGACCGGATCAAGGGCGTCGGCGCGTTCATGCGCTGCTCCACCGACCACCACAACGTGCTGGTCCTGGCCGCGCCGGTCAGCTTCCTGCACCACACGTCCTGGCAGGTCGACGACGTGGACGACGTGGGCCGCGGCGCGCAGGCCATGCTCGAGGGCAGGCCCGAGCGGCACGTCTGGGGCCTCGGCCGGCACTACGCGGGCTCGAACTTCTTCTGGTACCTGAAGGATCCGGCGGGCAACTTCTCCGAGTACTACAGCGACATGGACGCCATCATCGACGACCAGCTGTGGACGCCGGAGGATCTGGAGGGGGCGAGGGGGCTGTTCGCCTGGGGCCCGCCGCCGCCCCCCTCCTTCCTGCATCCCGAGGACCTCGCGGCCATGATGACCGGAGCCCACTCGGCCCGCTGAATGGCGCTCGCTGAACCGGGCCCTATTCGGCCGGCGGCACGATCAGGACCGGGCAGTGCGCGTGGTGAGCGACCTGGCTGGTCACCGACCCCATCGTCAGCCGGGCGAAACCGCCCGTGCCGCGCCGGCCCAGGACGAGCATGTCGGCGCCCTGGCTGGCCTTGATGAGCTCGTCGACCGGCAGGCCGTGCACCGCGTTGACCGTGACCGATTCCGGCTTGGAGCTGAGGCCGGCCAGCACCTGGTTAGTTTCCGCTTGGGCCGCCTCTTTGGCCTTCTCGGTGTTGGCGGCGTCCTCCGGGTAGTGGGAAGGCTTGCCGTACACGTCACGGACGGCCTGGTGGACGGTGAGCACCGTCAGCGCCGCGTGGTGGACCGCCGCTTCGGCCGCGGCCCTTTCCAAGGCCCTGCGGGAATGACCGGAGCCGTCGACTCCGACAACAATGCCAGCCATGTCTATCTCCTTTGACTTAGTCACTACCGCTGCCCTGTACCTCTGCCGATGATCTTAGGCACACAGGGCTCCGCGCAACAGGGCCGCCGCGACTACATTCGCTCGAACACGGCGGCGATGCCCTGGCCCCTACCCCTCGCGGAACTGGACCCCGAACCCGCCGCCGAGATGGTGGTGGGCGGGTGTCCTCATCGCAAGGCGCTTCTTGCTATGACCATTCGCTGCACCTCGGAAGTGCCCTCGTAGATTTCGGTTATCTTCGCGTCACGGTAACTCCGCTCCACCGGGTAGCTTTCGGTATAGCCGTATCCGCCGTGGATCTGGATGGCCTTGCCCGCCACCCTGGTGGCCATCTCCGAGGCGTAGAGCTTGGCCATCGCGCCCTCGGTGGAATAAGGCCGGCCGTTGTCCACGCACGACGCGGCGCGGTAGACAAGCAGCCGGGCGGCGTCGATCTCGGTCGCCATGTCGGCGATCATCCACTGGATGGCCTGCAAGGTCGCGATCGGCTTGCCGAACTGGACACGCTCCTTGGCGTAGGCGACCGAGGCGTCCAGTGCCCCCTGGGCGATGCCGAGCGCCTGCGCGGCGATGCCGATCCGCCCGCCGTCCAGCGTCTGCATGGCGACCTTGAAGCCCTCGCCCTCCTCGCCCAGCAGCGCCTGCTTCGGGATGCGGCAGTCGGAGAAGTAGATCGGCGGCGTGCTCGAGCCGCGTATCCCCATCTTGTGCTCGGCCTCGCCGACGGAGAACCCGGGGGTGTCCTTCTCGACGATGAACGCGCTGATCCCGCGCGTTCCCCGGTCCGGATCGGTCTTGGCGAACACGATGTACACATCGGCGTACGGCGCGTTGGTGATGAACATCTTCGACCCGTTCAGGGCGTACCCGTCCGCGACCGGCGTCGCCGTGGCGGTGCCGGCGCCGGCGTCGGTTCCGGCCGCGGGCTCGGTCAGGGCGAAGGCCCCCAGGCGGCGGCCGGACGTCATGTCGTGCAGGTACTGGTCCTTCTGGGCCCGGGTGCCGAACTTGAAGATCGGCCAGGTGGCGAGCGAACTGTGCCCCGCCACGATGACGCTGGTGGTCACGCAGACCCGGGCAAGTTCCTCGATCGCGATCATGTAGCTCGTGTAGTCCGCGCCGGCGCCGCCTTCCTTCTCCGGGTAGGGCATGCCCATGAGGTTCATCTCGGCCAGCTTCGGCAGGAGCTCGCTGGGGAAACGGTGGTTACGGTCGATCTCGCCCGCGATCGGCGTCAGCTCGGCCTCGGCGAATTCCCTGACTGCATCGCGGATAAGCTGCTGCTCATCGGTCAACTCGAAGTCCATGATGCCGGCACCTCTTTCGAATATCGGCTAGCTCGGTTTATGTAAGAAGGCCTTCTCGCGCGCCTTGATGCCGGTAATCGCGGGCCGGGTACCGGCACGGGCTCGGTGTGCCAGATATCGCGGCAGTAGCCGCGGACGGTCCGGTCGGAGGAGAAGTAACCCGAGCGTGCCGTGTTCAGGATCGACATCCGGGTCCACTGGTCTTCGTCGGCCCAGGCCGGCCCGACGGCCTGGTCGTGGCAGTCGATGTATGACCGGTAGTCGGCGAGTACGAGGTACTCGTCCCAGTCCAGGATCGAGGAGATGACCGGCTCGAAGGCTTCGCGGTCCCCGCCGGAGAAGACGCCCGACCTCAGAGCGTCGATGGCCGCCTTGAGCTCGGCGTCGCCTTCGTAATAGGCGCGGGGGAAGTAACCGCCTTGCCTGACCGCGACGGCCTGCTCGGCCGTGACCCCGAACAGGAAGAAGTTGCCGGCCCGACCCGGTCCCTGATCTCGATGTTGGCGCCGTCAAGCGTGCCGACGGTGACGGCCCCGTTGAGGGCGAGCTTCATGTTGCCGGTGCCGGATGCTTCCTTGCCCGCCAGCGAAATCTGCTCAGAGACGTTGCCGGCCGCCACCACCAGCTCGGCGGCCGAGACGTTGTAGTCCGGCAGGAACACGACCTTGATCCGGCCGGCCACGTCGGGGTCGGCGTTGACCACCACCGCGACCGAGTTGATCAGCTTGATGATGCGCTTGGCCTCGTGATAGCCCGGCGCGGCCTTCGCGCCGAAGATGACCGTGCCGGGCGTCACGTCGGCGGCCGGGTCCGCCTTGATCCGGTTGTACACGGTGACGATGTGGAGCAGCTTGAGCAGCTGGCGCTTGTACTCATGCAGCCGCTTGACCATGACATCGAACAGTGACGCGGGATCGATGGTGATGCCGGTGCCGGCGAGGGCGCGGGAAGCCAGGTCCAGCTTGTTCTGCCGTTTGACCTCGCGCCACTGCGCCCGGAACTCCTCGTCGCCGGCAAAGGCCTCGAGCTCGCGCAGCCGCTCCAGGTCGGTCAGCCACCGCTGGTCTCCCAGCCGGGCGGTGATCAGGCCGGACAGGCGCGGGTTGGCCAGCCGGAGGAAGCGGCGCGGGCTGACGCCGTTGGTTTGGTTCAGGAACTTCCCCGGCCACAGCTCCGCGAAGTCGCGTAGCGTCGTCTGGGCCAGCAGCCGCGACTGCAGCTCGGCCACGCCGTTGACGG
Organism: uncultured Actinomycetota bacterium; assembly: GCA_963753225.1. GTDB lineage: Bacteria > Actinomycetota > Actinomycetes > Streptosporangiales > Streptosporangiaceae > Palsa-504. The sequence continues at coordinate 267,994 of CAVWBQ010000045.1, forward strand.
CGAAGCTGCCGATGACCGCCAGGTTGGCCATCCGCACCCGGCGGTCGGGGACCTCCTGGATCAGCGACATCCTGGCGATGCGCTCGTCGTCGCCCGGGTGCCGAGCGCGCACGTCCGCCAGGAAGGACTTATTGAGGGCGTAGATGATCTCCAGATGGCGTGGCAGCAGCCGCCCGAACATGGGCACCGGCCAGGTCTCCAGGGCTTCGGGCAGCAGGGTGTGGCAGGTGTAGGCGAAGGTGCGGCGGGTGATGGACCATGCCTGCTCCCAGCCGACCCCGTTCTCGTCCACGAGCAGCCGCATGAGCTCGGGTATCGCCAGCACCGGATGGGTGTCGTTGAGCTGGATGACGACCTTGCCGGGGAACGTCTCCCAGTCGCTGTTGCGGAACCTGAACCGGCGGATGATGTCCCGCAGCGAGCAGGAGACCAGGAAGTACTGCTGTTTGAGCCGCAGCTCCCGGCCGGCTTCCGTGCTGTCGCCCGGGTAGAGCACCTTGGTGAGGTTCTCCGAGCGCATCTGCGCCTCGACGGCCTCCGCGTAGCGGCCGGCGTTGAACAGGTCCAGGTCGAACGACTCCGGGCCGGCCCGGGCGCGCCACAGCCGGATGATGTTGACCGTTTCTGTGCCATAGCCAGGGACGAGCATGTGGCTGGGTTCGGCCCGCACCGTCTCGGCCGGCACCCAGCGGGCCCGCAGCCCTCCCTGGTCGTCGTCGGCCGGCTCGGTGTGGCCGTAGAACCCGACGACCTGGAGGTCGTCGGGTGCGGGGAACTCCCACGGGTTGCCGTAGAAGGTCCAGTCGTCGGGCTGCTCGACCTGATGGCCTTCCTCGAAGGCCTGCTTGAAGATCCCGAACTCGTACCGGATGCCGTAGCCCACCGCGGGCATGTCCAGGGTGGCCAGGGAGTCGAGCAGGCAGGCGGCCAGCCGGCCCAGGCCCCCGTTACCCAGTCCGGGCTCCACGTCGAGGGACTCCAGGTCCCAGGCCGAGAAGCCGGCCGCGGCCACGGCCTGGCGAGCCAGCACCTCCGTGCCGGTGTAGACCGCGTTCTGGCGCAGCTGGCGGCCCAGCATGTACTCGGCCGACAGGTAATAGACGAACTTCGGGTTGGCCACGTAGTTCGCCCGGGCCGTCCGGGTCCGGCGGTCGGCGAGGCGGTCGCGGATGGTCATGGCCAGCGTCCAGTAGGCATCCTGGGCACTCGCCGACTCGGCCGTGGTGCCCCGCTCGTAACACAGGTTGTCAGCCAGGTCACGCTGGAACTCCTCCAGGGAGTTACCCGTCCGCCGATCCTGGTCAGGTCTGATGGACACCTTGCTAACCCTCGGCGCCGCTCCGGAACCGGGTTCCGGCCGTGGCGTATTCGGCCAGCAGGGGGACCGGGGCGAACGCCGGATCACCGGTGGCGGCATGCATCGCGTCCAGGACGCTGACGACGTTCGCGGCGCCCGCTTCGTCGAGCATCTGAAGCGGCCCGCGGGGGTAGCCGCAGCCGAGCATCATCGCGGTGTCGATGTCGGCGGGGCTGGCGTAACCGTCCTGGAACATGCGGACCGCGTCGTTGAACTGCGCGTAGGCGAGCGCCTCGACGAGGAAGCCCGGCCGGTCCCTGGAAGTGACCGCGGTCAGCCCGATCCTGGCCGCGAGCGCGGCCGCCTTGGCCGCCGTGGCCGCCGCGGTCACGTCGGGCAGCACCAGCTCGGCGAGCCCCGGCTTGCCGTTACCCGCCTCGACGAAGTGGACGCCGACCACATCGGCCGGGTGGCCCGCGGCCAGGGCCGCGTCCAGGACCCGGTGTCCGGGGTCCGCCGCCACGATGACCAGGCCGGTCTCATCTCCTGGCTGCGACACGACGCTGATGCCTGCCGCGGTGATCTGGCTGGCCAGCTCGTCCAGCCGGCCGTCCTGCTCCCTGATCAGTGCGACCTCGGCGGGAACAGGTGCCAGCTCGTGGTCTGCGGCGGTGCTCTTCCGCTGGTAGTCATAGAACCCGCGTCCGCTCTTGCGGCCGAACAGCCTGGCGTCACACAGCTTGCGCAGCAGCGGCGAGTGTACGTAACGGGTACCGCCGAACTCACCATGGAGCGTCTCGAGGACCGCCAGAACCGTCTCTAGGCCGACCAGGTCGAGCAGGGTCAGCGGGCCCATGGGCAGGCCGAGGCCCACGGTGGCCGCCTTGTCGATGTCCTCCCGCGTGGCCTGCGCCGTTTCCAGCAGATGTATCGCGTGGTTGAGGTAGGGCACCAGCAGCGCGTTCACGATGAACCCGGCTCTGTCGGTGACCGCCACCGGAGTCTTGCGCAGGTCACGGGATAGCAGGGCCAGTGTCTCGGCGGTCTCCGGGGAGGTGAGCACGGTGGAGATCACCTCGACCAGCTTCATGACCGGAGCGGGATTGAAGAAGTGCAGTCCCGCCACCCGGGCCGGATCCCGCGTGCCGCCCGCGATCTCCGTGACCGACAGCGAGGAGGTATTGGTGGCCAGGATCGCGTCGGCCCGGCAGGCCTCGTCCAGCTGGGCGAACAGGGTCTTCTTGAGTTCGATGCGTTCCGGGATGGCCTCTATCACCAGGTCGGCGCCGGCCACCCCAGTCGCGACATCGACGGTGGGCCGGATCCGGGCGAGTATCTCATCCCGGGCCGTATCGGTGAGCTTCCCCCGGCTGACCGCCCGGTCCAGGGAGGCGCGCACGCGGGCCATGCCCTGGTCCAGGAAACCCTGGTTTACCTCGATCGCGTCGACGCTGCGTCCGCTGCGGGCGATCAGCTCGGCGATGCCCGAGCCCATCAAGCCGAGCCCGATCACCGCCACCTCGCGGATGTCGCCCGGCTGGATCACGTTGCTGGTCATGTTGTTGAGCCTTTCGTTTCGCGGCATCCACCTTTACGCTGCCCCACCCATGACCTGCCGTGATGGTGAAAACCGGTACGATGCCGACGGCGGACGCCGCGGGATAGCCTGCTCGGCCGCTGCGATGAGTGAGCTCTGAAGCTAACAGCGCCGTCATACGCCGACACCAGGCGAATGTCCCGGGACTAATGGTCCTAGGTCCCTTGTATGGCCGGTGGTGGTCTCCCTGCAGCGGCTGCTCCTCGCCGAAGCTTTCCTGATCAGCTAGCGAAATGCGGCTGCCTAACTAGCCGTGCGCCCGGACCCGCGGTCATGATGACGGTGAGGGAACGACGCGCCCGAAGGAGGACGAGCCATGGCATCGAAGCCCATAGTGGCCGGTACGGACGGTTCTGAGGAATCATTGCGGGCGGTCGGCTGGGCCGCGAGGGAAGCGGCGCTGCGCGGCGCCCCGCTGCGGATCGTCGCCACCGCGGCGCTGCTGCCCCGGATGAGCCCGCGCGCGGGCGCGAGCGGGAGCGCGTACGAAACAGTGACCGACGTGCTCGACAAGGACCGCGACCAGGCGCTGGCCACGGCGGCCGAACTGGCCGCCAAGACAGCCGCCGGCGTGCTGATCGACACCGACGAGCTGACCGGCCCGACGGCCCAGGCCATCACCGCGGCCGGCTCGGGCGCGCTGATGCTGGTCCTGGGGTCCCGCGGCACAGGCGCGTTCACCGCCCTGGTGCTCGGCTCGGTCAGCCGGTACGCCGCCAGCCACGCGTCGGTCCCGGTCGTGGTCGTCCGGGACGAGAGCCCGGCGCAGCACCATCTGATCGGCGTCGGCGTCGCCGACACCGAGAGCTGCCGCGACGCGCTCACGTTCGCGTTGGAGGAGGCCAGCCTGCGCCACGCGGGCCTGCACGCCATCCATTCCTGGCACACGCCGCAGTCCGAGATCACCCGGGCCGGCCCGATGCCCACAGAATCCGGCGCGCAGGCCGCGGCGGACGCGGCCAGCCAGCTCGCCGGCCTGCTCGATGAGTGCCGGGCCAAGTACCCCGACGTGAAGGTCACGCACGAGGTCGTGCACGGCCACGCGGGCCGCGCGCTGGCCGGCCTGTCCGCCCGGACCGACCTGGTGGTCATCGGCAGGCGCCCCGGCACGCCGGGCCCCGGCTCGGTGCGGCATGCCCTGCTCAACCACGCGCATGGCCCCATCGCCGTCGTACCGTCTGAAGCCGGGCCCTCCTAGGCTGGCTCCCGCTCGATCGGGCAGCTCATGCAGCGCGGTCCGCCCCGGCCGCGGCCAAGCTCGCTGCCCGCGATCGAGATCACCTCGATGCCGTGCTGGCGGAGCATCGCGTTGGTGGCCACGTTCCGCTCGTAGCCGACGATCACGCCGGGGGCGATGGCCAGGTAGTTGTTGCCGTCGTCCCACTGCTCGCGTTCGGCGGCCCTGGCGTCCTCGCTGGTGGTCAGCACGGCCACCTTGTCCACGCCGAGCACCTCCGCCACCGTGCCCCACAGATTGTCGTTGAGCGTCACCTGCAGGCCCGTGCCGCCGGAATCCGGGGTGACCGTCCACGACCGCAGCCGCGGATCGAGGTAGGGATACAGCACGAACGTGCCGCGGTCCACCATGGTCATCACGGTGTCGAGGTGCATCATGGCGCGGGAGAACGGGAGCTCGACCGCGATCACCGTGCTGACCTGCCCGCTGCGGAACAGCGCCTGGGCCAGCAACTCGACCGCCATCGGCGTCGTCCGCTCGCCCATCCCGATCATCACCGCGCCGTGGCCGAGCACGTGCACGTCGCCGCCCTCCACCGTGGCGGACAGGTGCTTGGCGTCCGTGTCGCCGTAGTGCCAGGTGAAGTCGGCCTGGGCGAACATCGGGTGATAGCGGTAGATGGCCCGGCTGTGCAGCGACTCGCGCTGCCGGGCGGGCTTGGCCATCGGGTTGACCGAGACCCCGTGGTAGATCCAGCAGGAGTTGTCCCGCTGGAACAGGTGGTTGGGCAGCGGCGGCAGCACGAAGTCGTCCGCGTGCAGAACGTCCCAGGTCAGGCTGTGCGGCCGGGCCGGGTGCAGGTCCGCCTTGAGCACGCCGCCGACCAGGAACTCGGCCAGCGCCGGGCCGTCGAGGTCCTCGAAGAGCCGCCGCACCGGCCCGGCCAGGTTCGGGCCGAGCATCTCGGGCACGCACAGCCGGTCCAGGACGAAGGCCCGGCCGTCCGGCACCTGGAGCGTCTGCGCCAGCAGCTGCCCGTAGTAGTGCACCCGAACGCCCCGGGCGCGGAGCACCCCGGCGAACGCGTCGTGCTCCTCCTTGGCCCGCCCGGCCCAGAGCACGTCGTCGAACAGCAGCTCGCCGACGTTCCGCGGGGTCAGCCGCGACAGCTCGAGCCCCGGCCGGTGCACGATCACCTGCCGGAGCGGGCCGACCTCGGACTGGACGCTGAAGCTCACCGCCGTCCCCCGTTGCCCCGCCAGGCCAGCAGTGACCACTGCGACAGCGCGGACAGCACCGAGCCGACGCATCCGAACGAGCCGGCCGAGCCCGGTGAAGCCTTCGTGTTCCGCATGGAGTCATTGTCGCAGCGAACAGTACACGCGAGACACTTGTGGGCATGGTGCAGGAGCGGTCGCCCGTGTACGCGCTGCTGGCCGACGGGACCACGGTCGAGATCCGTCCCGCCGTCCCCGGTGACTTCAACGCGGTCAAGGCCATGCACGAGGCGATGTCCCCGGACAACAGCTACATGCGGTTCTTCAACATCAGCCGGCTCACGGCCGAGCTCGAGGCCCGGCGGATCAGCCGGAACCCAGCCCCGGGCAGCGCGGCGCTGCTGGCCGTCGCGAACGGCGAGGTGGTCGGCGTGGCCAGCTACGTCCCGCCCAGAGACGACCCGGGCACAGCCGAGGTCGCTTTCGCGGTGGCCGACCACATGCACCACAAGGGCATCGCCACCCTGCTGCTCGAGCACCTGGTCTCGCTGGCCAGGAGCCGCCAGATCACTACGTTCACGGCCGAGACCCTGACCGATAACACGGCCATGCTGGGCGTGTTCGCCGACGCCGGCCTGCCGGTGCGGCGCCGCTACCGCGAGGGCCTCATCAAGCTGACCTTCCCGCTGCCCGGCCCGGACGGCGGGGACCGGGATACCTACCTGAACGCCGTGGCCGAGCGCGAACGCAGCGCGGACGTGGTCAGCCTGCGGCACGTCTTCGCGCCCGAGTCCGTCGCGGTGATCGGCGCGAGCCGGCGCCCCGGCACGGTGGGCCGGGCCATCCTGGACAACATCAGGGCGGCCGGGTACGGCGGGCGGCTCTACCTCGTGAACCCGCGCGCCCGCCAGGTCGGCGGCGAGCCGTACCTGGCCTCGGCGCTCGACCTGCCCGAGCCGGCCGACCTGGCGGTGATCGCGGTGCCCGCCGCCCAGGTGCTCGAGGTGGCGGCGCAGTGCGGCCAGCGCGGCGTGCGGTCCCTGGTCGTGATCACCTCCGGCCTGGACGCAACGCAAAGCGCCGAACTCCTCGCGGTCTGCCGCAGGCACGGCATGCGCCTGGTCGGCCCGGACTGCTTCGGGGTGGCGGTGCCGAGCCTCGGCCTGGACGCCACGTTCGCCGCCAGGCCCGCCAGGCCCGGCATGGCCGGCCTGGTCATGCAGTCGGGCGGCCTCGGCTTCGCCCTGGTCGACCACCTGTCCAGGCTCGGCATCGGGATCTCCTCGTTCGCCTCGGTCGGCGACAAGCTCGACGTGTCCGGCAACGACATGCTGCTGTGGTGGGAACGCGACGACCTGACCCGGCTGGCCGTGCTGTACCTCGAGTCGTTCGGCAACCCGCGCCAGTTCGCCAGGACCGCTCGCCGGGTCAGCTACGCCATGCCCGTCCTCACCGTGCTGACTAACACCGTGCTGACCAACACCGTGCTGGGCCAGGCGACACCCTTCCAGGAAGCCCTGTTCGAGCAGGCCGGCGTCATCACCACCCGCGGCTTCGGCGAGCTGATCCAGGTAACCGCGCTGCTGGCCACGCAGCCCGTCCCGGCCGGGCGCACCGTGGCCATCGTGTCCAACGTCCGCAGCGCCGGCCAGCTCGCCGCGGATGCCAGCGCCGGCCTCGGCCTGTCCGTGCGCGGCCCGGTCGAAACCCCCGCCCCGGTGTCCGCCGAGGCCTTCCGCCAGTGCCTGGAGCAACTCGCCGCGGACGACGAGGTAAACGCCGTCGTGGCGATCGTGCTGCCCACCGGGGCCACCGGCGACCTGGAGGGCGCGATCCGCGAGGCGAATACCGGCAAACCGCTCGCCGCCGTCGTGCTGACGCAGGCGGAGTCCGTTCGGCTCATTGACAACCGGATACCGGCCTACGGGTCACCGGAGGCCGCGGTGCGGGCCGTGGCCGCCGCGGCCGGCTACGGCGCCTGGCTGGCCGCACCCCGCGGCCACGTCCCCGCCCTCCCCGGCGTCAGGACCGCCGACGCCCGCGCCCTGATTCAGGACTCTGCCCCCGGCTGGCTCGGCCCGGCCCAGGCCGCCGGGCTGCTGCGCTGCTACGGGATCCCGCTGGCCGATCCAGCCTCGGGGGGGCTCGGGGGGGTCGTCCCCCCCGGAACCGGCGGAGCGCCGCCGGGCCCGCGGGTGGTGGTGCGGGTGGCCGGTGACCGCGTGTTCGGACCGCTGGTCAGGCTGGAAGCAGGAGATTCATACCGAACGGCCCGGTTTACCCCCCTCACCGACGTCGACGCCGCCTACCTGACTAGCCGAGATAAGTCGCGCCCTGACCTCGACGTGCTCCACGACCTGCTCCTGCGGGTCTCCCGGCTGGCCGAGGACCTGCCCGAGGTCACCGAGCTCGACCTGGACCTGGGCGGCGCGGCCGTGATCAGCGCCCGGGCCAGGGTGGAGCCGTACCAGCCGCAAGACCCGTATCTGCGCAGGTTGCGCTGAGGTGTCCGGCGGGTTAACGCTCGCACCCGCCTGTGTCCGGTCCGGGGCCGGCCAATAACCTGGCACCATGACTGACAGGGAACCGCTGACCGAATCCGAGCTCGGCTTGCTCGACGCCTGGTGGCGCGCTGCCAACTACCTGTCCGTGGGGCAGATCTACCTGCTCGGCAACCCTTTGCTGGCCGAACCCCTTGGCCCCGGGCACGTCAAGCCCCGGCTGCTCGGCCACTGGGGCACCACACCCGGCCTCAACCTGATCTACGCCCACCTCAACCGCGTAATACGGAACCAGGACCTGAACGTCATCTACATCTGCGGCCCCGGTCACGGCGGGCCAGGGATGGTGGCCAACACCTACCTGGAGGGCACCTACAGCGAGCTCTACCCGGGCGTCACCAAGGACACGGCGGGGATGGCCCGGCTGTTCAGGCAGTTCTCCTTCCCCGGCGGCATCCCCTCGCACGACGCCCCGGAGACGCCCGGCTCCATCCACGAGGGCGGCGAGCTCGGCTACGCGCTGGTGCACGCCTACGGGGCGGCCTTCGACAACCCGGACCTGATCGTGGCGTGCGTGATCGGCGACGGCGAGGCCGAGACCGGGCCGCTGGCCGGCAGCTGGCACTCGGACAAGTTCCTCAACCCGGCCACCGACGGCGCGGTGCTGCCGATCCTGCACCTGAACGGGTACAAGATCGCCAACCCGACCGTGCTGGCCCGGATACCGGCCGCTGAGCTGGACTCGCTGCTGCGCGGCTACGGGTACACCCCGTACACGGTCGAGGGCGACGACCCCAAGCTCGTGCACCAGCAGCTCGCGGCCACCATGGACGAGGTCATCGCCGAGATCCGCGCCATCCAGCACCGCGCCCGCCAGGATGGCGATGTCAGCCGCCCCGCCTGGCCGATGATCGTGCTGCGCACCCCCAAGGGGTGGACCGGGCCCAAGGTGGTGGACGGCCTGCCGGTGGAGGGCACCTGGCGGGCGCACCAGGTCCCGATCGCCGCGGCCCGGCAGAACCCCGAGCACCTGGCCCTGCTGGAGACCTGGCTGCGCTCGTACCACGCGGAGGAGCTGTTCGACGCCGACGGCGCGCTGGTCCAGGAACTGGCCGCGCTCGCCCCGCGCGGCGACCGGCGGATGAGCGCGAACCCGCACGCCAACGGCGGCCTGCTCCTTCGCGACCTCCGGCTGCCCGACTTCCGGGAGTACGCCGTGGACGTCCCCGCCCCCGGCGCGACGACCTCGGAGGCCACCCGGGTGCTCGGCGGCTGGCTGCGCGACGTGATCAAGGACAACCCTTCGAACTTCCGGCTGTTCGGCCCGGACGAGACCGAATCCAACCGGCTCACCGACGTCTATCAGGTGACGGCCAAGCAGTTCGAGGGGCAGATCGTGCCCGGCGACAACCACCTGGCCCCCCGGGGCCAGGTGATGGAGGTGCTGAGCGAGCACATGTGCCAGGGGTGGCTGGAGGGCTACCTGCTCACCGGCCGGCACGGCCTGTTCAACTGCTACGAGGCGTTCATCCACATCGTCGACTCGATGTTCAACCAGCACGCCAAGTGGCTCAAGGTCACCCGCGGCATCGGCTGGCGGCGCCCGGTCGCCTCGCTCAACTACCTGCTCTCCTCGCTGGTCTGGCGGCAGGACCACAACGGGTTCAGCCACCAGGACCCCGGCTTCATCGACCACGTGGTGAACAAGAAGGCCGAGGTCATCCGCGTCTACCTGCCGCCCGACACGAATACGCTGCTGTCCGTGGCGGACCACTGCCTGCGCTCACGGCAGTACGTCAACGTCATCGTGGCGGGCAAGCAGCCGCAGTTCAACTGGCTGTCCATGGACGACGCGATCATCCACTGCACCCGCGGCGCCGGGATCTGGGAGTGGGCCTCCAACGACGCGCCCGGCGTGCCGGACGTGGTGATGGCCTGCTGCGGCGACATCCCGACCGTGGAGGCGCTGGCCGCCGTGACCCTCATCCGCGAGCACCTGCCTGAGCTCAAGGTGCGCGTGGTGAACGTGGTCGACCTGATGCGGCTGCAGCCCGCGACCGAGCACCCGCACGGCATGTCAGACGCCGAGTTCGACGCCCTGTTCACCACCGACCAGCCGGTGATCTTCGCCTACCACGGCTATCCGTCGCTCATCCACCGGCTGACCTACCGGCGCGGCGGGCACGACAACTTCCACGTCCGCGGCTACAAGGAGGAGGGCACCACCACCACGCCCTTCAACATGGTCATGCTGAACGACCTGGACCGCTTCCACCTGGTCATGGACGTGATCGACCGGGTGCCCGGCCTGTCCTCCTCGGCCGGCCACGTCCGCCAGCTCATGGTCGACAACCGCATCTCGGCCCGCGCCTACACCCGCGAGCAGGGCGAGGACGCCCCAGAGATCACCACCTGGAGGTGGCCGTCCGCCTAACCTTCCGGAGCCCGGGCCGACCAGCTGCATCCATGCTGACCCGCAGGTCTCCTTCACCTGGACCGGGACCTCGGTGAAGTCGGCCGGGTCGAGGGAGCTGCCGCCTGGTTCGATGTGGGTCTGGTAGACGTACGGCGACACCACCACGCCGAGGAGAGCGGCTTCGTCGGCGACGGCCTGCCTGAAGGCGGGGGCGTCCAGCATGCGGGAGACGCCGATGATCGACTTGCCGGACACGCCGAACCCGTCGTCCTCGATCGGCCCGACCGCTACCGCGAGCCGCAGCTGGATCCGGCTGGCGTCGCTGTAAGTGCGGTTGTGCCGTTTCAGCTGGTGCGGCAGCACGGTCATGAGCCGCTCGATGACCTGCGCGGTCGGGATGTCCGGTGACACGATGAGCAGCAGTCCGTCGCCACGGTCCTCGCACCGACACGTCTCCCAGACCGGTCCCAGAGCCAGCCGGGTCATGGCCAGGATCTCCCGCCTGATGATCTTGTGGGCCTCTGCGTCACGCTCGTCCGCCCCGAACGCCACGACGTCCGTGCTCACGACCGTACAGTTCTGGCCGGTCAGCAGCGGCGTCCGCGGCGGCGGCACGAGAGCACCAGGGCTGTTGGCGCGGTTCACCACCCACCCGTTCGCGGGGTCGCTCGCGAGATCATGACGGTGGTCCGCCCGCGCCTCACGCAGCCGGGTGTAGATCTGCTCCTCGACGATCTTGAGGACCGCCGGGTAGGTGCTGATGAACGCGGCGAAGTCGGCCGTCCGCATGACCAGGGCCACCACCGTCTGGAGGGCGACCACGGTGGCGGAGCGGGGGTTCACCTCCAGGGCGGCCCGCTCGCCGATCAGCTGGCCAGGACCGCGCGCGGCCACCACCCGCTCGGCGCCGTTCTCGCAGACCCTGATCTCCGTAAGGCCGCTGCGGATGACGGCCACGTGATCACCGTGTTCCCCCTCCTGCATGAGGCGGGCGCCGGCGGCGAATACCCGCTCGTGGGCCTTGGCCCGGAAAGCCCGCTTCTGATCCGCGGTGAGGGAGTCCCAGAAATTGATCATGGTTTTGTTCTCTTTTGCTGATGTCCGCCTTTGTTGCGGGCTGCCGGTGTTACCGCGCGTTTCCTGCGGGAGAGCCGGCCTGGACGCGGGCGGTACCTCCCGGTATTCCGGGTACCCGAAAGCAGGCTCCGGGGAGAACCCGGCATGTCCGGGGTCCAATTGGGCCGGATGCCCGTCGGGCAGGTCGCCCTCGCGTGCCTTGCTCTGGCCTAGGTCGAACTTGATCTTCCATGTCTGGCCGGCGAATGAGCCGCCGAGCGTGACCGATACCCGGGCGAGCAGCCTGCCCAGGCCAGGTTCAGCGGGTCCGTTCGGGGACTGCATCCCGCCCCCTTCCCCGCGCGCGGAAAGGCGTGGTGTAAAACATGGCGTCGGTGCCCGGTGCTGCTACCGGGCTGATTGCCGCTCCAGAGTTTTTCCCGTCCCCGCTGTGCTCGTTTGGAAACGCGATGCCGATGGGCTCCGTGGAAGCGCTGGAACCGGCCTGACCCTGACGTTCGTATCTGGCCAGGGACGCCATTGTGGCTCTAGTATCCGTGCGGTATTCCGATATTCCTTTTCTGTGGAACATCGGCCAATGGAGGCGTAGAGTAGGGATGCTTAGGGTGATTTGCCTGGTAGGGCGAATAGCGGTTCGCGCTGTGGCCGGTTCGCTCCGGTGCGGTGCATGCCGTTCCGACGACGCGCGCAGACTGTGACGTGTCATCCGGTAGCCCCTCTCCTGGTGGGTCTGCCTTGGGCGCCTTGCTGGGGCCGCCCCCTGCCGTTCGGTCGTGGCTGGCAAACCTGTCGATCGAGGGAGCGGGCGGCCCTGCTCAGTTGTGTCAGCGAACTTGCCCTGGCGGATCCGCGGCGGCATCGACCGTGCCGAGGATGACATTTCGCTACGTATTGTGATCGGGACGATTACTTTCCGTTAAAAGTGATGAACTTCGCCTGTTCACATACCGTGTCAAAGATCACTTAGGTTATCATCTTACGTGGCCATGTCGCACTTAACAAACCGCCAGATCATCACACGGCACCGTGCAAGGTGGCAGACTGACACAAGTCAGCCTGTCGATTGTGCCTGCACTCCGCAGCCGGTCTGGACGCTGCCGAAGCATGCCCCGGCACTAGGTAGGTTGTTTATCGGCAGTCACCGGAGTAGTCCCTTGCCGATTGCTAGGTGGCAGATAAGCACCTCATACGGGGCATGTTTGACTACGGAAAGTGATACTTGATCATGGCGAGTGACCAGGGCCCGGTCGTTCAGAGCGCTGTCCTGCGCAGCGAACTGGTCCGCCTGCGCAAGGGAAAGGGCCTGACGCAGGAGCAGGTGGCTGAAAACCTGGAGTGGTCGGCATCGAAGCTGATCCGGGTCGAAGGCGGTCGCAGCTCGATCACCAAGACGGATCTCGATGCCCTCCTCAGGACGTACGGCGTGACGTCGGAGACCCAGCGCGGCCGGCTGCAGAATCTGAACCGCGGAGCCAGGGCCGTTGGCTGGTGGAACGCGTACCGCAGCCATGTTGCGCCCGCGTATCTCGACTACGTGGGTTACGAGACGGGGGCCGTCTTCATCCGGCAGTTTCAGGGCAGCGTCGTGCCAGGCCTGCTGCAGACGCCCGAATACGCCCGGGCGCTGACCGTTATCTCGGTCGAGGAGCAGGCGAGGATCGACGCCGTGGTCGGGCTACGGCTGCAACGCCAGTCGGAACTCGCGCGCCGGGAACCCCCGCCGCGCCAGTACTACATCCTTGACGAGGCGGTCATCCGGCGGAATATCGGAGCTCCCGATGACCCGTCGATCATGCCAGATCAGCTGACGCATATCGTTAGCCAGGCCCGCGACGACGACCGGATAACCGTGCGGGTGATCCCTTTCAGTAAGGGTGCGCACGCCGGATTGTCCGGTACATTTACGCTGCTAGAGTTCGACGGCGGCCTGCCCGATCTCCTGTATCTCGACCCTGGCCGGGACGTCATCAGCGTGGTCGGCAACGACGTGCGGATCGCGGAGTACGCGGATAGCTTCGAGAGCCTGGTCGAGATAGCGCTTTCCCCCGATGAGTCGCTCCAGTTCATCGAGAATGCGGCCAGTGAAATGTCCTGAGCCGGCTGCTGGCATTCTGGTCACACAAATGTATTTGAGAGTCGTATCGCACCATGGGCCAGACAAGTGATACGCCATAACTGCGGATTCCGGGTGACCTGGGCCATAGGCGTGCCCGGATAAACCGTTTACACTTTTAGCGGAATGCTCGAAGGTGGTTGGCGTGTGCGCCCTGTTGATTCGTGCCAGTCCGGCGTCTCGCCTGAGTTGCCGCGAATCTCTGCGGTGCCCGGCGAACGGAGGGTCGTTGGATGCCTGCTCGACCGGACCGGTATCCCGCAAGTGCGTGGCGGAAGAGTCGCGCAAGTGCAGACCAGGGGGCATGCGTAGAAATAAGGGTTCGGCGATCGTTCGTCCAGGTCAGAGACTCGCGAGATAAAAATAGCAGGGTACTTGAGATTCCCTTTGACTCCTGGGAAGAGCTAATGCGGCGGATCAGGAAAGGAGAGGTGGGCCGCGGCTGACTGGCCCTGATATTCAATGACGTGATATCCCCGCGTGGTTAACCAGCCGCCCGGGCGTTGGTTATCACGTCGTCACATACCGCGGGCAGCCCGGCCTCGTGGGCGGCCAGCTGGCTGAGCACGACCACGACCACCCCGGGGCGCGTCGCCCCGCGCCACCGCCGCCTCGACGATCTCCTCCAGCCTCTCCCCGTCTGTCATCTCCTCAGCCTACGATCGAGCCGTGACATTTAGGGGATCCCCATGATCGGTGCCCAGGCGCTGGTCGCCAGCCTGACCGGAGCGGGCGTCGACGTCTGCTTCATGAACCCGGGCACGTCGGAGATGCATTTCGTCGGCGCGCTGGATTCGGTGCCCCAGATGCGCGGGGTGCTCGCGTTGTTCGAGGGCGTCGCCACCGGCGCCGCCGACGGGTACGCCAGGATCGCAGGGAAACCCGCCGCGGTGCTCCTGCACCTGGGACCGGGCCTGGCCAACGGGCTGGCAAACCTGCACAACGCCCGCCGGGCCCGCACCCCGGTGGTGGTGATCGTCGGCGCGCACGCCACCGGCCACGCCCGCTACGACGCGCCGCTGCAGTCCGACATCGAGGCACTCGCCCGAACGGTATCCGGCTGGGTGCACACGAGCGGCACCACCCGCGACCTGGCCCAGGACGCGATGCGCGCGGTGGCGGCGGCCCGGGCCGGGCAGATCGCCACGCTGGTGCTGCCCGCCGACGTGTCCTGGAGCGACGGGGGAGCCCCCGCCCCGCCCCGCGCCCTCGCCCCAGTCCCGACCTCCGCCCCCACCTCCGCCCCCACCTCGGCCCCCACTTCAGCATTCACGGTCGACTATGGTCGACTATTTTCCTCTCACACCATGCTCCTCCTCGGCGGGACGGCGCTGTCCGAGCGCGGCCTGCGGGCGGCCAGCCGGATCAGCGTCGCGACCGGGGCGCGGCTGCTGGCCGAGACGTTCCCGGCGCGGCTCGAACGCGGCACCGGGCTCCCCGGCGTGGACCGGCTGGCTTACCTGGCCGAGCAGGCCGAAGCCCAGCTGGCCGGCGTCGACTGCCTCGTCCTGGCCGGCGCCCGCTCGCCGGTGTCGTTCTTCGCCTACCCGGGCCGGGCCAGCGACCTAGTGCCACCCGGCTGTACAGTCACCGTCCTGGCCGAACCCGACCAGGACGTCGAGGCCGCCCTCGAGACGCTCGCGGACCAGGTCGCAGCCGATACCAAGCCGGTGCTCACCGAGGCCGCGCCGCCGCTGCCGGCCGATCCGGGGCCGCTGAGCGCCATCAGCCTGGCCAACACGATCGCCGCGTCGCTGCCCGAGCACGCCATCATCGCCGACGAGGCCAACACCTCGGGGTTCGCGCTGCCCATGGCCCTGGCCGCCGCGCCGCGGCATACCCTGCTCACGCTCACCGGAGGCTCGATCGGCCAGGGCATGCCCGCCGCGACCGGTGCGGCTATCGCCGCCCCGGACCGGCCGGTCCTGTCGCTAGAGGCCGACGGCAGCGCGCTCTACACGATCCAGGCGCTGTGGACCCAGGCGCGGGAGCGGCTCAACGTCACGACCGTGCTGATCAACAACGCCGCCTACGCGATCCTGCGGATGGAGCTGGCCCGCACCCTGGCCGACCAGGCGGGCGCCGGGCAGGCGGGCGCCGGGCAGGCGGGGGAGCGGGCCGGACGGATGCTGGACCTGTCCGATCCGACCCCGGACTTCACCCAGCTCAGCGCCGGGCTCGGCGTTCCCGCCAGCCGCGTAACCACGGCCGCCGAACTGGACAGGGCGCTGCGCCAGGCCTACGCCGAACCCGGGCCGCACCTGATCGAGGCGATCGTCCCGCCGGTGATCCCGCCCCTGTCCGCCGGGGCCTGGTGACGCCTGAAGGGGTTATGCCTGGCTGAGCAGTTCGGTCAGCTCGGCGTCGAAGTCCATGTACTGCGACTCGTCGCCCTCCGGGACCAGCTCGTAGGTCCGGGCCAGGAACGTCTCGAACGCCGCCGCGCTGGCCTCGAACTGAGCATGGCCGAACGGGGATGTCATCGAGATGTTCAGGGTCTTCGGACCCAGCTCGGATGCCGCTGACGGCCAGGCCTGGACGTCCCCGATCCCCTCGCGAGAGTGCAGGGATGCCGTGATCAGATCGCGGGCAAGGTTCCACTCCACCGGTTCGTCCGTGCCTACGTGGAACGCTATCTTGACCGCGTACGGGTCCTGACAGCTGTAATACAGGCTGGCCATCAGCGGCACGATCGTCCGCTCCGGGCCGACCAGCCCCAGGCCGAGTTCGGCTGAGACCGCGGTACGGCTGTTGCTGCTCATCTGCTGCCACCCCACTGATATCGGGTAAGTCACAGCCTCGGCCTCACCGGCCGGAGCGTGGTTTGTCATCTACCAGCTACGATGTCCCGGCCAGGTAGCCGCGTGGTCCCCCGGCCAGGTGCAGAACGGTTGCGGCGCATGGTGTGCTTTGATGTCCATGTGACCGCCTTCGGGGACTACCAGCTGGAGATCTACCTCGCCGGTCTTGAGGGGGTCCTGCCCAGCTTCCCGATGGCGTTCGCCGAGCTCGAGGCGCGGGCCGAGCAGGCGCTGCCGCCGTCGGTGCTGTCCTACGTGGCCGGCGGCGCGGGCAGCGAGCACACCCAGCGGGCCAACGTCAGCGCGTTCCGCCAGTGGGGCCTGGTCCCGCGCATGTTCGTCGGCGCGGCCCGGCGCGACCTGTCGGTGGAATTGTTCGGCATGACGCTGCCGTCCCCGCTGCTGATGGCGCCCATCGGCGTGATCGGCCTGTGCGCCCAGGACGGGCACGGCGACCTGGCCACCGCCGACGCGGCCGCCCGCACCGGCGTCCCGATGATCGCCTCGACGCTGTCCGCCGATCCGCTGGAGGACGTGGCCGGGCGGTTCGGCGGCACGCCGGGCTTCTTCCAGCTGTACACGCCCACCGACCGGGACCTGGCCGCGAGCCTGGTCTCCCGGGCCGAAGCGGCCGGCTTCCGGGGCATCGTGGTCACCCTCGACACCTGGGTCACCGGCTGGCGCCCGCGCGACCTGGCCGCCAGCAACTTCCCCCAGCTGCGCGGGCACTGCCTGGCCAACTACACCAGCGACCCGGTCTTCCAGTCCCTGCTCGGCAAGGACGCTGGCCCCGCGGCGGTCGTCGGATTGTTCGCCCGCCTCTTCGGCAACCCGCTCACCTGGGACGATCTTCCCTGGCTGCGTTCGCTCACCACGCTGCCGCTGCTGGTCAAGGGCATCTGCCATCCCGACGACGCCCGCCGCGCCCGAGATGGCGGGGTGGACGGGATCTACTGCTCCACCCACGGCGGCCGCCAGGCCGACGGCGGCCTGCCCGCCCTCGACTGCCTGCCCGCCGTCGTCGACGCCGCCGACGCCATGCCCGTGCTGTTCGACTCCGGCGTCCGCTCCGGCGCCGACGTGATCAAGGCCCTGGCCCTCGGCGCCACCGCCGTCGCCGTCGGCCGCCCCTACGCCTACGGCCTCGCCCTCGGCGGTGCCGACGGCATCGTCCACGTCCTGCGCAGCATCCTCGCCGAGGCGGACCTGATCATGGCCGTAGACGGCTACCCCGCCCTCTCCGACCTGACCCGTGACACCCTCCGCCGCACCTGCACCTGCCACCACGACTAGCCGCCCACCTGAGTACCAGGGTTCCCGCTGCACCCGTGCAACTCATAGCTATCTATTTCGATTAGTGTCGATTCTACAGCTTGTTTCGCCGGAAAATGTCGTCGGTAAATGCTAGAATCGAACTAGTTCTTGAACAGCCGAACCTAAGAATGGAGCCCGTCCACCGGACCGCGAGCAGCGTCGGAAGGAGGCGAAATCACGATGAGTGATGTGATGTCGCCGACTAGCGCCGGGGAGGCGCTGGGGATGCTGACCTCCGCGATGGGCTACCTGGCTTCGGCCGATGCCACCGCGATGGCGGCCGAGGAACAGGCGCGGTGCCTGCGGGTGCTGGAGCGGGCTACCGCCATAGGCGCGGCGGCGCGGACCTCGGTCCTCAGCGCGTTCACCTCAGGCCAGGGCTACTCGGCGGACGCTCACCACAGCCCCAAGGCGTGGCTGGTTCACAAGACCGGCGTGACCAAGGGCGCCGCGGCGAGCCATACGGCGTGGATGCGGCGGGCCCTCGAGCACCCTGCGGTATTCGCGGCAATGGCGGCGGGGGATGTGTCGGAGTCGGTGGCCCGGATCTTGTGCCAGTGGACCGACAAGGTGCCCGAGAAGCGCCGGGACGACGCTGACACGATCCTGGTGGCCGCGGCCGTGGCGGGGACGGACCTGCCGGACCTGGCCGAGCTCTACGGGGAGATCTACGAGCGCTCCCAGCCCGAGACCCCCGGCCAGGACCAGGACGAGACGTTCGACGACCGGTCGGTGCGGGTGGAGACCACCTTCGGCGGCGCGGGCGTCATTACCGGAGACCTGACACCGGAGTGCGCGGCGGTGGTGGGCAAGGTGCTGGACGCGCTGTCCGCACCGGGCGGGGAAGAAGATGACCGCAGCCAGGCCCAGCGGTATCACGACGCGCTCCAGGAAGCCATGCAGCGGCTGGTCACGGCCAACCTGGTTCCGGAACGGGCCGGGCAGCCGGTCAAAGTCTGGGCGCACATTTCGCTGGCCGACCTGATGCGCCTGGACGGGAGTTCGGCCCTGCTGGACGAGTGGACCGCCCAGGTCCGCGCCCGGTGGGCGGCGAATCGCGCCGCTGCCTCCGAAGGCGGCGGCGACGGCGGCGTCTGGCTCGACGGCGCTGCCGCCGAGGCGATCGCCTGCGACGCGGCCATGGCCCCGATCGTCACCGGCGACGTCAACCCGGATGCCCTGGATGGCCTCATCCGGCTGTGCGCCCAGCTCGACCGGCTCCGCCGCAATGACCCCGGTGACGAAGGCGCCGGTGACGAAGACCCGGAGGATCCCGCCCCCGGACGCGCGGCCCGATCAGGCTCCTCGGGGCCGAGCCCGGCCCGGGAGGCCCTCGAGCGGGCCATCATCGGCCAGGCCGTGGACCTCCTGTCTGGTCCCGGCGGCCTGGCGAGCTTCCTGCGCCGCCACCAGCTCGGCGCCCGCCTCGGCGGCCCCAGCCTGCCTCTGGACATCGGCTTCAGCGACAACGTCCCCGCGGGCATCCGCAACGCGGTCATCCTGCGCGACCGGCACTGCCGGTTCCCCGGCTGCCACCAGCCCGCCTCCGTCTGCCAGGTCCACCACGTCAAGCACAAGAAGAACGGCGGCGAGACCAGCACCAAGGACTGCGTGCTGTTGTGCCGATTCCACCACCTGATCGTCATCCACAAATGGGACTGGACCCTGATCCTGAACCCCGACGGGACGACGGCCGCGTGGAACAAGGAGCGAACCAAGATCCTCCACAGCCACGGCCCCCCGGTCCGGCCGGGGTGACCACCCCCGGGCCGGTCAGCCCCGCTTGAGGCTGCCGATGCTGAGGGATCCACTCCGGGGCTCCTGCCCCTCTTCCTCCACCTCGCGCACGTAAGCGGCCGGGTCCTTGTCCACGGCGGGCACCCCGGCGAAGTTCCGCGCTTCGTAGGCGGCGAAGGAGACGGCGAGTTGATGGCGGCGTTGCAGCCCGGCCAGCCGGCGGAAGTCGGTCAGTCCCTCGCGTTCCTCCTCGGCCATGTGGTCGCTGTTGGCCAGGTTCGCCGCCCCGACCGCGCCGAACCACTCGTCGGTCCCCACCTGATGCCGGGCGGCCTCCTCGACCGCGTCCCTGATCTCGTTGTGGTCGTGGATGGCGTCGAGGGTCTCGCCCTCCACCCCGGCCGCCCGGTGCGCCGCCAGGCCCACCTGCAGCAGGGCGGGATAGAAGATCGCCTCCTCGGCCGCCGCGTGCAACTCGAGGAACGAAGCCAGCCGGTCCCAGATCGCGGACAGCACCCCGGTATCCGCCCGGTCGATCTGCTCCAGGATCGCGAACAGCCGCCGCTGCTCACGATGGTCATCAAGGATCAGCTCGGTGATGTCCACTGTTCCTCCCTGGCACTGTTCCTCCCTGGCACTGGTCCTCCCGGGTACTGCGTCCTCCTGGCATGCCCACCGGGAGCCGACGATAACGCACGAGGGCTCAAGCGGCTCCGCCGGCTGGGCGCGGTAATGTCGCTGTCATGCCGGAGCGCACTCCCGATCCGCAAGTCGTCCCCTACCTGTTGTACGCGGACGCCGGCGCGGCGATGGACTGGCTGATCAAGACCTTCGCCTTCACCGAGCGAGTGCGCGACAAGCGGAGCGACGGGGCAGTCAGGCACGCGGAACTGCTGCTCGACAGCGGCGGTGTCATCATGCTCGGCTCCCCCGGTTCCGGCTTCCGCGGGCCTGGCGAGCTCGGTGAGGTCACCCAGATGCAGTGTGTCACGGTCGCCGACGTGCCCACCCACCGCGACCGGGCCGAAGCCGCCGGCGCCACCGTGTCCGAGATCAGCATCAGGGCGAACCAGGCCCGCAGCTACACCGTCGACGATCCCGAAGGCCACCGATGGTACTTCAGCGAGCCCCTGTCCTGAACTACGCCTGGACGTTGAGCTGCTCGATGGGATCGGTAGGCATGTTCATCGCCTCCAGCAACTCCCGCAACTCATCCCTCTCCTCAGCAGTAACAGGCATGTTGTGCTTGGCGAGCGATGCGGCAATTTCTATGGTCAGCAACCCGTATTCGCCGCCTCCGCGCATCTGCTTGACGCTCCACAGAGCGCTTTCGGTCAAGCGATCGGCGAAACGTTCTGGTAGGGCCTCAGCCTTATCGATGATCTCGTCTTCGGTCATGATTTCCCTCTCCTGGGATTGCGTACCACACCAGGGCCGCCCTCTCCAGGCCAGCCAGTCAAGATGTCTCCGCTGCGTTCGACCACGGCCCAAACATCAACGGCGTCACGAGTACCGGTGCACAGCCAGGTGTTATTCCAGTCCTGATGAGTAGGTGGCTTGTCGGGCCTGCGTGCGACATCCAGGACGGCGGCGATGACTCGTTCATCGGCCCAGGTTGCCGGGAACTCGGTCTTGCCAGGCTTGCCGACTCCGTGCCGGTGACCGCCACCCGTCTTGTCGCCGTCGAGTATGTGCGTAGTCCGCTCGGCGCTGATGCGGATGTCCTCTGCGTTCGGCCGGTCCTCGGCGTCGATCGAATCCCACCCGGAACTACGCGCATCAGCCGCCCGAAGCACTTCGTAGTACTCCTCGCGGCTACGCGACTCAGCTGGCTCGGGCCGCGCAGCAGGAACGTCGCTACCCGGCCGGCCACCCGGCACCTCCCGCTCGGGCAGGTCGAAATCATCGTCAGGCTGGTCTAATGCCATCACGCCCGCCGGTACGTTGCGTATTCTAATCATTGCAATGTGTTGATATTACGGGCGGCCGCTGGCCCGTCGGCCCCACCGGGGGCTCCTGTCCCAGCCTCGTAAGATCCGGGCGGTATAAGCGAGCCGACGGCAAGATAACAGGATGCTCGCCGTCAGCTGGGACACCATCCGCCTCTTCCTGCACGTGCTGGCCGCCACCATCTGGGTCGGCGGCCAGCTGGTCCTGGCCGCGCTCGTTCCCGTCCTGCGCCGGGCGGGCGTCGTCACCGAGGCCGCGCGCCGCTTCAACCAGGTCGCCTGGGCCGCCTTCGCGGTGCTCGTCGCCACCGGAATCTGGAACATCGCCGCTACCCCCGCCCAGGTCAGCCGCGACGCCGGCTACCGGACCACGCTAATCGTGAAGCTCGTGGCCGTGCTGATCTCCGGGGTCACCGCGGCCCTGCATATCCGCTCACGGACGCCGCGGGGCCGCGCGGTCATGGGCGCGCTCACCGGGCTCAGCGCGCTGGCCGCCCTGTTCCTCGGCGTCCTCCTGGCTGGATGAGCAGGCCGTGACCGGACCACCAGTTCGCCGTGCAATCTGGCTGCACCGCACCGCAGATGAGAGACGATGGCGCTATGTCCGATGATCTGTTCCCGGTGAGGTGGGCCGGCCGCCAGGCTATAGTCACGTTCCCCGGTCATATCGGCGTCTCGAACGCGAGCCAGCTCAGTGACCGGCTGCTGGCCGTCATCGACCGCCGCCCCGAGGTCCTGGTCGGCGACCTGGCCCGCACCCGGTCGTGTGATCACTCGGCCGTGACGGCGATGGCGCGGGCCTGTCAACGGGCGGCGATCGGCGGGATACGGGTCCGGCTGGTGGTCACCGCGCCGGCCGTGCGTCGCGTGCTCGCCATCGAGGAGGTGGACCGGCTGGTACCCATCTACCCCTCGCTGGAGGCGGCCACCGCGACCGCGGCCACTGCGGTCGACGCGGCGACCTCAGCTACCGCCGTCGACGCGACGGCCACGGCGAGCGCGGCCGCCGGAGCCGCGGCCAGGCTCACCCCGGCCGTGCTGTGGCAGCTCCTCGACGCCCTCGGCGACGGCCTGTTGCTGGTGGCTCATGACGGGACGATCGCGCTGGTCAACCGGCGGTGCGCGGAGATGTTCGGCTACCGGCGCGAGGAGCTGGCAGGCCTGCCGGTGGAGGCGCTGGTCCCGGCCGAGCTGCGGGTCCCGCATCATGCCTTCAGGGCCGGATATCTGGAGGCACCCGAGGCCAGGCCGATGGCCGAACGGTCTCGGTTCGCCGCCCTGCGTAAGGACGGGGCCACGATGCCGGTGGAGATCAGCCTGAGCCCGGTGCCGACTGCCTCGGAGACGTTCGTCCTCGCGGTGATCCGTGACGCCACCGAGTCCTGGCGGCGGGACGACCTCGTTGACCTGGCCCGCGGCGTCGTCGCCGACCAGCCCCAGGTCGCCAGGGAACTGCTCGACCGGGTGGTGGGACACCTGTTCCAGGTCGGGCTGAGTCTGCAGGAGGCGTCCGGGCTGCCCGGCGACGTGCTCCGCGCGCGCCTGGCCGAGGCGCTGGACCAGTTGGACGACGCGATTTTCCAGATCAGGAACTACGCCTTCGTCTCCGGCGATCCGGCCCCGTTAGCGACGGGCTGGTCGGCGAGCTGAGCCGCCACCCGGGCGAGGAAGTTGCGGATGGTGGCGACGGCAACCCGGTGCAGGATCGCCCGGTCGAGGGCCTGGCCCAGCGGCCCGAGCGGCGGCCGGTAGGCGCCGGCCAGCGTCAGCATCGTGGCTGCGGCCGCCGGGGCAATTGTGAGATCGGCGTCAAGCACCGGGAACAGCCCGCCGCCCGGTCCGATCGCCTCCCAGCGCAGCGCGAGCCCGGCCGAGATGTCAGTCCAGGACAACACGCGGGCCTGCACCCGGACCAGCTTGGAAACGCCTGCCACGCCGACCTGGGCCAGGCCCGGGCCGTAGGCCTCTTCCGAGGTGGGCAGCAGCGCATCGCCCTCACCGAGCTGCAGCAGTCTCTCACGCGCGACGGCGAAGCCGATGTCCAGGCGCACCTCATCGCCAACGAACACGCGTCAAATCTCACTGGCCGCGACCCCGGAAGGAAAGGGACGTTGGTCCCCGAGTTGGCGGGAACAACCTACCGGAGCATCTCCCGGGCGATGACAAGCTGCTGGATCTGGCTGGTGCCCTCGTAGATCCGGAACAGCCGCACGTCGCGGTACAGCCGCTCCACCGGGACCCCGCGCATGTACCCCGAACCTCCGTGGATCTGCACCGCCCGGTCCGCGATCCGGCCGACCGCCTCGCTGGCGAAGTACTTCGCCGCGGAGGGAGCGAGCCGCCGGTCGGTGCCCGCGCCGTACCGGGCCGCGGCGTCGAGCACCAGCGCACGGGCCGCCATGTACTCGGTCTGCGAGTCCGCCAGCATGGCCTGGATCAGCTGGTAGTCGCCGATCGGGTGGCCGCCTTGGTAACGTTCCCTGGCGTAGGTCACGCTTTCGTCGATCAGCCGCGCCATGACGCCCACGCACATGGCCGCGATGACCAGCCGCCCGTGCGCCAGGCTCCGCATCGCGGTGGAGTAGCCGGCCGCGGCCGCCTCGCCGACCAGCGCGTCGCGGGGGACCCGGGCGCCGGAGAAGAAGACGTCGGCTGTCCACGCGCCGGCCTGGCCCATCTTGTGATCCCGGGCCGCCACCGAGAACCCCGTCCAGCCCGGCGGGCACGATGAACACCCCGATGCCCTTGCCCGGGGGCGCCTCCGGGTCGGTGCGCGCGAACACCATGAAGATGTCCGCCGCGGGGGCGTTGGTGATGTAGCGCTTGAGGCCGTCGATGACCCAGCCGCCGCCGTCCGGCCCGTCCTCCGGCCCATCCTCCGGCACAGCCGACGTCACCAGGCGGCTCGGGTCGGACCCCGCGTCCGGCTCGGTGAGCGCGAACGACGCGACCACCTCGCCGGAGGCCAGTCGCGGCAGCCAGTGCTTACGCTGCTCCTCGGTGCCAGCCAGGACCAGGACCTGCCCGGCGATGCCGTTGTTCGTGCCGAACAGCGACCGGAACGCCGGGCTGGTGTAGCCGAGTTCCATCGTCACCAGCACCTGCTGTTCCACTGACAGGCCAAGTCCGCCGAACTCCGCGGGCAGCGCGTACCCGTACAGCCCCATCTCCTTGGCCTGCGCGATCAGCCGCTCCGGGATCTCGTCGGACTCATCGATCCCGGCCTCGGCGGGCATCACCTCCCGCCGGATGAAGTCCCGCAGCACCTCGATCAGTTCGTCGAACTCGGTCTTGCTCACCATGAGCCCAGTCTCGGGCCGGGATCACCGCATGTCCAGGCAGCACAGTCCAGGGATCTCTTGCACCACACTGGCCCCCACGTGATAAGGAGAGGACCGTGTCAGCCAGTGGGCCGCGCCGCCGCGCGATCATCGCCGCCATCCCCGTCGCCGCCGGGCTCGCCGCCTGTACGTCACCTAGCAAGCCCCGGCCGGGAACGCTCCTGTACTTCACCGGCCACCAGGCCGCCGTGGTCGAGGCCGCGACCGCGCGGATCGCCCCCGGCCCCAAGGACGACCCGGCCGAGGCGGGCCACCCGGGCGCGCGCGAGGCCGGCGTGACCGGCTACATCGACACCATGCTCGGTGCCTTGCAAGACGGCGCCCTACCGGACCCGAAGGTTTTCGCCGGCGGCCCGTGGAGCAGCCGGCACACCTCGGGCCCGGACCTGATGGCCCGCTTCACCCCGCTCGACCCGGTGGCCCGGATCGCCTGGCGCAAGCGCCTCGCCAAGTGGCAGGAGCAGTACCGGCAGGGCGTCGCCAGCCTGGACACGCTGGCCGGCGGCGACTTCACCAAGGCGAGCCACGCCAAACAGGACAAGATCCTGGCCACGCGGTCGGTGGGCGAGTTCACGTCGCTGCTGTTCGAGCACACCATTGAAGGCCTGTACGCCAGCCCCGAGTACGGCGGCAACCGCGGCCTGGCCGGCTGGAAGGAGATCGGCTTCCCCGGGGACATCCAGCCGCGCGGCTACTCCGCCGATGAGGTGGAGCGGTCTGACGGTCACGACCCGGTGGATAACACCGGCATCGTGGCCGACGTCCTCAAGATCCTCGGCGTTGTCTAAAGGGCACGGTGTAGCAGGTGACCAAAGCGATAGTGATCGGCAGCGGCGCCGGCGGGTCGTTCGCCGCGATGGAGCTCGCAAGGGCCGGCTGGCAGGTGACGGTCTTCGAGAAGGGCCCCAACCACTTCACCAACCTGGCCGGCGACGGTCCGTTCGGCACCGTGTTCGCCAACGACAGCCTGGCCATGCTGCAGCGCTACTTCGCCGAGCCCGACCCCGAGGTCTTCCCGCGCACCTGGCGGCCGAACACTTCCGTCCCCGCCCAGTTCACCGGCAGCGTCGACGAGCTACCCCAGGTCGTCGGCGGCGGCACCGTGCACTGGGACGCCAAGGTGCCCAGGTTCTGGGACATCGACTTCCAGCAGCGCTCCGCGCTGGGCCCGTTCCCCGGCGCGGACGTGGCCGACTGGCCGTTCGGCTACCACGACCTCGCGCCCTACTACGACGAGGTCGAGCAGCTCATCGGCGTGCAAGGCGACACGACCAGGTTCCCGGACCTGGTGAACAAGCACGCGCCGCGCAAGGGCCAGTACCCGATGCCACCCGGGCCCCAGATGCGCTCGTCGACCGCGGTCGCCGCGGGTGCGACCGCCGCCGGCCTGCATCCATTCCCGTTCCCGATGGCGGCCAACTCGGTCAGCGGCTACAACGGCCAGCACGCCTGCAATAACTGCGGGTTCTGCAGCAGCTTCGGCTGCCCGGTGGTGGCCCGCCCGTCCGCGCTCGTCCCGCTCCGCCAGGCGCTGCGTACCGGGAGGGTCGAGCTGAAACCCGGGACCATGGTCACCAAGGTCAACCTCAGCGGGACAGCCGCGCACAGCGTCAGCTGGGTCACGATGACCCCCAGGGGCCCCGTGACCGGCACCGAGCCAGCCGACGTCGTGGTCATGGCCGCGTCCGCCATCGAGACCGTCCGCCTCGCCCTGCTCTCGCAGTTCCCCGACCGCAGCGGAAAGCTGGGACGCCGGCTGATGCTGCACGCGTTCATCGACGGCAGCGCGATCTTCCTCGACGAGCGGATGCACGGCTACCGCGGCCGTTCGGTGACCCAGTGCGTGGAGGACGCCGTCGACCCGGACTACCCGGGAGCACGGGCGTTCGCGAAACAACACGGGCTGCCCTACCTGCGTGGCGGGCTGATGGAGCTGGGCGGCAGCCAGGACCCGATCGCCGAGGCGCAGTCCTACCAGACCCTGCTCGGCTTCGTCCGCGCGGCCAAACCCTTCGGCGCCGAGTTCAAGCAGCTCATGCGCGCCTCGATCCTGCGGGACCGGCTGGCGGGCTGCTCACTCATCGGCCACGACCTGCCGTACCTGAGCCACACGGTGACCCTCGACCCGAAGGTCAGGGACGTCTTCGGGCTGCCGGTAGCCCGCATCACCTGGAGCGCGGGCAAGCACGAGCAAGTGGCCCAGCAGTTCTGGATCCCGCGGCTGAAGCAGATGATGAAAGCGGCCGGCGCCGGCGTGGCCCTGGCCGTGCCCGCCACCGACAACAGCGGCGGCCTGCCCACCGGCAACCACATCATGGGCGGCATGATGATGGGAACGGACCCGGCCAGCAGCGTGACCGACGCCCACGGCCGGGTGCACGGCCTGGACAACGTGTACGCGGCCGACGGGTCGGTGTTCGTCACCTCGGGCGCGCACAACCCGACGAACACGATCATGGCCGTGGCCCTGCGCAACATGCGCCATCTAGCGGGGAGCTGACACGGCCAGCCAGGCGTCAGCGAGCTGAGCGCTGAACACGTCCTTGCGGATCTTGCCGGGTGGCTGAGCAGCACGGCCTCGATCTTGCGCGGGTAGATGTTCTCCCCGCCCCGGATGATCATTTCCTTGATCCGGCCCGCGATCCGGCAGCCGCGGCGGCGGTACGGGGCGGCGGTTCTGGGTCGATGTGCCGTTGGGTCGGTTCTAACCGGACCAACGGCACATCGACCCAGCTGTTACCGCATCAGCGCGCCAGAAATCCCGAGGCGACGGGTTATTTTAAGACGCGCGCTTATAACCGCATCAATGTCACATCGTTGCGGTTGCGGGGAGAAGTGCTGGGTTACTCCTGCGGCCCGGGAGGCCAGTGTGTTTGACCGGCCCGCCTGGCCCGCCCGGCCCGCCTGGCGAAACCGGTAAGCCGTGCACATGCACATCCGCTGGGGACACGAGCCAAGCACCTGGAAACGCGCCGGGGACCGGCCCTAAAGGCCGGGTTCGGCGACCTCGGCGATCTCGGCGTCGCGCGCCGACCGGCTGATCGCGCCGGCCCCCGCCACCCGGGCGGCGAGGATCACCGGGATCAGCGTGAGCAGGATGACGACAGAGACGACCGCGTTCACCTCGGGCAGCTGCTGGCCGAGCCGGATCGCGCCGAAGATCCACAGCGGCAGCGTGTTCTGCGCGCCCGCGGTGAACACGGTCACGATGACCTCGTCGAAGGACAGGGCGAAGGCCAGCAGCGCGCCGGAGACAAGCGCGGTCGCGGTCAGCGGCAGCGTGACGTAGCGCAGCGTCTGCCAGCCCCGCGCGCCCAGGTCCATGGACGCCTCGGCCAGCGAGCCCGGGGTCCGGCGCAGCCGGGCGATCAGGTTGTTGAACACCACCACGATGCAGAACGTCGTGTGCCCGATGATGATCGTGATCGTGCCGAGCTGCAGGCCGGTGAAGGAGAAGAACGAGTTCAGCGCGATCCCGGTGATGATGCCGGGCAGCGCGAGCGGCAGCACCAGCAGGAACGAGATGGCCTCGCGGCCGAAGAACCTGAACTTATACAGCGCGTACGCCACGGCCGAGCCGAGCAGCAGGGCCAGCGCGGTCGCCACCAGCCCGACCCGGACCGACAGCAGGAACGCGCTGCGCACCTGGGAGTCGTGCCAGGCCACGCCGAACCAGTGCAGCGAGAAGCCCGCGATGGGCCAGCTCTCGATGTTCGACTGGTTGAACGCGTACAGCACGATGAGCAGGATCGGGACGAACAGGAACGCCAGCACCAGCGCGACCCAGACCCGCAGCACCGCGCGCAGCCAGGAGGACTCCAAGGTTCACACCTCCTCGAACGCGCCGAGCGCCCGCGCGCCGAGCAGGTAGATGGCCATGATCGCCATCGGCACCAGGGCCATGGCGGCGGCGAACGGCACGTTGTTCGCGATCCCGATGTTGGAGTAGATGACGTTGCCCATGAAGGTCGCGCTGGTCCCGCCGACCAGCAGCGGCGTGATGTAGTCGCCCAGGGTCAGCGAGAAGGTGAAGATCGACCCGGCCACGATCCCCGGCAAGGCGAGCGGCAGCAGCACCGAACGCGTGGTCCGCCAGGTCCGCGCGCCCAGATCCTGCGACGCCTCGATCTGCGAGGGCGGGATCCGCTCCAGCGCCGCGTACACCGGGATGATCATGAACGGCAGCCAGAGATAGCAGAACACGGTGAAAACGGCCCAGTTCGTGTAGATCAGGTGCGGGGTCACCCCGAACTTGCCCAGCCCCCAGTCCAGCAGCCCGCCGCGGGTGAAGATCAGCAGCCACGAGTACACCTTGGCCAGGTAGCTCGCCCACAGCGGCAGCAGGATCGCCACGAACAGCGCCGTCCTGGTCCGCGGCGACGCGATCCGGGCCATGTAGTAGGCGAACGGGAAGGCGACGAGGGTGTCCGCCACCGTGACCGCCGCCGCCATCGCCACCGTCCGGCCGATGATGCGCAGGTAGGCCGGGGTGGTGAAGATCGTGGTGAGGTTGTTCAGGCTCCAGACCCGCTCGATGTTGGTGGTGAACGGGTTGATCTGCCAGAAGGCCGTGACCAGCAGCACCACCAGCGCGGCCAGGTAGAGCAGCACGAACCAGGCCAGTGGCGGGGTGAGCAAGATGGTGGCCCGCGCCCACGGCCGGCGCCACAGTGCCGACGAAAGCCGTGCCGCCGGGACGCGGGCCCGGGTCCCTCCTGGTGGTTTTGCTGGTCTTACTTGACTTGCGTCGTCCACGCGGACACCCACTGTGCGTACGGCACGCAATCCGGCTTGCCGTTGTCACAGGTCGCAAGCGGCGTCTTCCACAGGCTGATCGAGTTGAGGTAGCTGGCCGGCGCGTTGGCGTGGTATTCCGCGCACGACCCCG
This sequence comes from uncultured Actinomycetota bacterium, assembly GCA_963753225.1. Classification (GTDB taxonomy): domain Bacteria; phylum Actinomycetota; class Actinomycetes; order Streptosporangiales; family Streptosporangiaceae; genus Palsa-504. The sequence goes on from CAVWBQ010000045.1 coordinate 297,419, forward strand.
CCTGCAGCTTGTCCATGTAGGGGCAGGCGAGCTTGTTGTCCGGCGTCTCACCGTAGGTGACGGCCTGCAGCGCCTGGACCTGCGGCGTGCTGATGTACTGCATCCACTTGTAGGCGCAGTTGGGGTGGGGTGCCTTGGCCGCGAGGATCCAGGTGTCCGCCCAGCCGGTCGCCCCCTCGCTCGGCACCACGGAACCGATCGTGAACTTGTCCGCCTTCAGCGTGCTGACCTGGTAGGGCCACCCCGCGCCGACGACCGCGTTGCCGTTCTTGAAGTCGAAGATCTCCTGGGAGGCCAGCCCCCAGTACTTCTCGATCAGCGGGCGCTGCTGGGCCAGCAGGCTCACCGCCGCCTGGAACTGCGGCTGGGTCAGCTCGTACGGGTCGGTGATGCCCAGCGACGGCTTGGTGGTCTTGAGGTACAGCGCCGCGTCGGCGATCTGGATCGGGTTGTCCGGCACCGTCACCTGGCCCTTGTACTTGGAGTCGTAGATGACGCTCCACGACGCCGGCGCGGTCGGGAAGTCCTTGGTGTTGTACATCAGCACGTTCGGGCCCCACTGCAGGGAGACCCCGTAGTGCACGCCGTTGATCGTGTTGAACGGCGGCGACTGGAAGGCGGGGTAGAAGTCCTTCCAGCTCGGGATCAGCTTGACGTTCACCGGGTGCGCGTCGCCCGCGTACAGGATGCGCAGGTCGGCGTCGCCCGAGGAGGACACCATGTCGTACTGGCCGCCGCCGCCGTTCTTCATCAGCGAGACCATCTCGTCCGAACTGCCCGCGTACTTCGCGTTGACCTGGCAGCCGGTCTGCTGCTCGAACGGCTTGACCCACTTGGGATCGAGGTAGCCCTCCCAGGCGATCAGGTTGAGCTGGCCCTCGCCCGTGCCGACCTTCTGCAGCACCGGCAGGTTGGCGGTGGGCACGGTCTGACCGGCCACCGCGCCGCCCCCGTTCTGGGTAGCGGCGTTCGAAGTAGCACCCCCGCCGCCGCTCGAACTGCCGCCGCTGCTGCCGCAGCCGACCGCGATCACCGACACCACCGCGAGTCCGATCGCCATCGTCATCGGGCGTCTGCGCCCGCCGGTTCTCTGCCTGCTCAAGCTCTGCCTGTTCGATCTCTGCCTGTTCATATGCCCTCCCCTGAAGGGATCGTGAATGCCCGCTCCGGCCGCCAGGCGAGCCGCACCTTGCGGCCCTGGCTCAGCCCATCGCCGGCCGAAGGTGCCTCGGTGTTCTGCCGGCTGACCACGAGCTCGCCGCCGCCGTCCAGGTCCACGACGTAACGGGTGAGCACGCCGGCGTAGATGACGTCCCTGATCCGGCCGGGCTCGACGTGCGTGCCGGGCGGGTCCGGCTCGTCGCCGGCCACCAGGGTGATCTTCTCCGGCCGCACGGTGATCGTGCGGCCGTCGCGTTCGATCAGGTTGGAGACGCCGATGAACCCGGCCACGAACGGGGTCCTCGGCCGCTCGTACACCTCGGCGGGCCCGCCGATCTGCTCGATCCGGCCACCGCTGAGCACCGCGATGCGGTCGCTCATCGTCAGCGCCTCTTCCTGGTCGTGCGTGACGTAGACGAACGTGATGCCCACCTCGCGCTGCACCCGCAGCAGCTCGAGCTGCATCTCCTGGCGGAGCTTGAGGTCCAGCGCGCCGAGCGGCTCGTCCAGCAGCAGTACTTCCGGCTCGTTCACGATGGCCCGGGCCAGCGCCACCCGCTGCCGCTGGCCGCCGGACAGCTGGGCCGGCTTGCGGCCGCCGAGCCCGGCCAGCCGGACCATCTCCAGCGCGCGGCCGGCCTTGTCCTGCCGCTCCGCCTTGGCGACCCGGCGCACCCGCAGCCCGTACTCGATGTTCTGCGCCACCGTCATGTGCGGGAACAGCGCGTAGTCCTGGAACACGGTGTTGACGTCCCGGGCGTACGGCGGCACCTGGGTGACGTCGCGTCCGCCGAGCTCGATCCGCCCGGCATCCGGCCGCTCGAACCCGGCGATCAGCCGGAGCAGGGTGGTCTTGCCCGACCCGGACGGCCCGAGCAGGGTGAAGAACTCGCCGACACCGATAGCCAGGTCGACGTCGGCGAGCGCGGTCACGTCGCCGTACCGCTTCCGCAGGCCGGTGACGTGGATCGCCGCACCCGTATCGCCTGCCGCGGCGGGCTGGGCGGGGCCCGGAACCGTGATCATCCGGCTCGTTGTACCACGGTTCAGCCGGGACCCGCAATGAGCGCCTTACCCTGGTAATCATGGAGTGGACGGGACAGGTCTACGCCGACACCCCCGCGGTGGCGGCCCAGGTCTACATCGACGCGCCGCCCGAGCGGGTCTGGGACCTCGTGAGCGACATCTTCCTGATGCCCGGGCTCAGCCCGGAATTGCAGGAGGTGTCCTGGCTGGACGATGCCACCGGCCCGGCCGTCGGCTGCCATTTCCTCGGCCGCAACGCCAACCAGTACGGCGGGACCTGGGAAACGGTCAGCACGATCGTCGAGTGCGACCCGCCGCGCTGCTTCTCCTGGGCCGTCGGCGATCCCGGCCACCCGATGGCGACCTGGCGGTTCACCCTGCGGCCGGACGGGACGGGCACCGTACTCGAGCAGTGGGCGCGGATGGGCCCGGGCCGCTCCGGGCTGAGCGTTGCCATCGACGCCATGCCGGACAAGGAAGCCAAGATCGTCTTCGTCCGGTTGCGAGAGTGGGAGGCCGGCATGAAGCACAACCTGGACGTCATTAAGGACAGGGCCGAACGGGCCGGGTAGATGCGCACCGCCACCACCATCGAAGCCTCGGCCGGCAAGGAATCCGTCGAGTTCGCCGTCGAGGCGGAGCGGCTCGGCCTGGACGTCTGCTGGGTCGCCGAGGCCTGGGGCGCGGACGCGCCCTCGCCGCTCGGCTACCTGGCCGCCCGCACCGAGAAGATGCTGCTCGGCTCGGGCGTGATCCAGGTCGGCACGCGCTCCCCGGTCACGATCGCGCAGACCGCGATGACACTGGCCCACCTGTCCTGCGGCCGGTTCCTGCTCGGCCTGGGAGTATCAGGGCCCCAGGTGATGGAGGGGCTGCACGGCATCCCGTTCGGTCATCCACTGGGCCGCATGCGTGAGACGGTCGAGATCGTGCGGGCCGTCTTCACCGGGGAGAAGGTCACCTACGCGGGCCGGCACTACGCCCTCCCGCTGCCCGGGAACTCCGGGGCGAAGCCCATGCGGGTCAGCCTGCCGGCGGTGTCGGTGCCGGTGTACCTGGCCACGCTGTCGCCGAAGATGCTGGCGCTGACCGGCGAGATCGCGGACGGCTGGCTCGGCACCAGCTTCATCCCCGAGCGCGCCGGCGCGTATTTCGAGCATCTGGACGACGGCCTGGCCAAGTCCGGCAGGACCCGTGCCAGCCTGGACGTCTGCCAGGGCGCCGAGATCAACCTGGTCCCCGAGGCCGAGTTGGCCGGCATCATCGCCAGCCGCAAGTCCGGGCTCGCCTTCTCCCTCGGCGGCATGGGCACGGCCACGGCCAACTTCTACAACGACGCCTACAGCCGCCAGGGCTGGGCCGAGGTCGCCGCGCAGGTCCGCGAGTGCTGGCAGGCAGGCGACCGGAACGGCGCGGCCGCCCTGGTCACCGACGAGATGGTGCTGGCCACCACGCTGATCGGCACCGAGGACATGGTGCGCGCCCGGCTGCGGGCCTGGCGCGAGGCCGGCGTGGACACCGTCCGCCTGTACCCCGCCGGCGACACCCTGCCCGCCCGGCTCGATACCCTGGCCCGCGGCATCGACCTGGTCCGGGCCCTGGATTAGCCGGCGGCAGGCAGGCGGTTCGGGACGTTAGACCCTGGCAAGAACGATGCCCGTTGGAGCGACTATGACGCTGAGTGTGGCCAAGCCGCCGTGTGCCGGCCGCACCGAGGAGAGCCGTGACTGCCAATGCATGACATGCCCCTGTTCGCGCGTCCGCGCATCGCAATGCAGCAACGGGAGGATGGCTGCCTGCTGCTGAGATCCGCCGACCCGTTGCAGGATTACCCCGGCACGATCGTGCACAGCGTATGGGCCTGGGCGGCAGCCGATCCGGACTACCCGCTGGTCGCCCAGCGCGACGCTGACGGGTCGTGGCGCGCCTGCAGTTACGGGGCCGCCGTCTCCGCGGCCGCGGCCATCGGCCAGGCCCTGCTGGAACGGGGCCTGACCCGCGACAGGCCGCTGCTCGTGTTGTCCGGCAACAGCATCGACCACCTGCTGGTAACGCTCGGGGCGATGACCGCCGGGATTCCCGTGGCCCCGGTCAGCGTGGCCTACTCGCTGCAGAGCCGGGATCACGCCCGGATCCGGGCGATCACCGAACTGATCGATCCTGGTGCGGTATTCGCCGAGGACGCGGAGCGCTTCGGGCCGGCCCTGGACGCACTGGGCCGGGTGCCCGCGATCATCAGCACCGGCAGCCGCGCAGGCGCCGCCCGGCTGACCGAACTCACCGCGAGTACGCCCGGTCAGCTGATCGCCAGCGCCTTCGCGGCGCTGGAGACCGGCGCGGTCGCGAAGATCCTTTTCACGTCCGGCTCGACCGGCGCGCCGAAAGGGGTGCTGAACACCCACCGGATGCTGGCGGCCAATCAGCAGATGATGCGCCAGGCATGGCCGTTCCTCGCCGCCGAGCGGCCGGTGATCGTCGACTGGCTGCCGTGGAGTCATACCTTCGGCGGCAACCACAACATGGGCATGGTGCTCACCAACGGCGGCACGCTCTACGTCGACGCCGGACGTCCCGCCCCGGGCCTGTTCGCGCAGACCATCACCAACCTCAGCGACATCGCGCCGACGGTGTACTACAACGTCCCGGCCGGGTATGCGCAGCTCATCCCGGCGCTGGAGGCGGACCCGGAGTTCGCGAGAAAGTTCTTCGCCCGGCTGCGGCTGCTGTTCAACGCGGCGGCCGCGCTGCCATCCGGGCTGCGAGACCGGCTCCGTGACCTCGCCGCCCAGGCGAGCGGCCGCTCCATTCCCGTCACCGGCTCCTGGGGCACGACCGAGACCGCGCCGGCGGTGACGACGGCGAACTTCGACTACGCCGACGCCCGGTGCATCGGCGCGCCGCTGCCCGGTATGCAGGTAAAGCTCGCCCCGGCCGAGGACGCCTACGAGATCCGGGTCAAGGGCCCGATCGTCACCCCCGGCTACTACGACCGGCCGGACCTGACCGCCGAGGCGTTCGACGACGAGGGCTTTTACCGCTCCGGCGACGCGGCCACTCTCGCCGACCCGGCCGACCCGAACGCGGGGCTGGTGTTCCGCGGCCGGATCGCGGAGGACTTCAAGCTCATCACCGGCACCTTCGTCCGCGTCGGCGCCGTGCGTACCGCGCTGCTGTCCGCGGCGCCGGTCCTGGCCGACGCGGTGATCGCGGGCGAAGGCCGCGACCGGCTGTGCGCCCTGGCGTGGCTGAACCTGACCGAGGCGCGCACCCTGACCGGCGCGGACATCCAGGCCGACGGCGAATTCGTCGTACACGAGGCCCTGCACAAGGCGCTGGCGCACGTGCTGGCCGAGCACAACGACACTACCGGATCAGCAGCCCGCATCGAGCGGCTCGCCGTGCTCGCGCGCCCGGCAGACCTGGACGCCGGAGAGATCACCGACAAGGGCTACCTCAACCAGCGGCAGGTGCTGAAGAACCGCTCAGCGCTGATCGAGCTGCTGTACGCCGACCCGCCGCCAGCCCATGTCATCATCGCAGGAAGGACGCGCTGATTAGCCCCGCAGGCGATGGGCGAGGGCGGTGTGCCGGCGGCCGGAGCCCTTGCTGCGTACGGCCACGGCCAGGGCGCGGCGTGAGCCGGCCAGCACGACGAGCTTCTTGGCCCGGGTGACGCCGGTGTAGAGCAGGTTGCGCTGGAGCATCATCCACGACCCCATGGTGAGCGGGATGACCACGGCGGGGTACTCGCTGCCCTGGGAGCGGTGGATGGTGACGGCGTAGGCGTGCGCGAGCTCGTCGAGTTCGTCGAACCCGTAGTCGACCTTTTCGTCCTCGTCGGTGAGCACGGTCAGGACGTGGTCCTCCAGCGAGATGCCGGTGACGACTCCGACGGTGCCGTTGAAGACGCCCGCCGCGCCCTTCTCGTAGTTGTTCCGCAGCTGGGTCACCTTGTCCCCGACCCGGAACACCCGCCCGCCGTAGCGCCGTTCCGGCTGGCCGTCGCGGAACGGCGTCAGCGCCTCCTGCAGCGCCAGGTTCAGGTTCCCCGCCCCGGCCGGGCCGCGGTGCACCGGGCACAGCACCTGCACGTCACGGCGCGGGTCCAGGCCGAACCTGGCCGGGATGCGCCGGGCCACGATGTCGGTCACGAGCGCCGCGACCTCCTCAGGTTCGTCGCAGGAGAACCAGAAGAAGTCGGCGAAGCCGGCCGTCCCTGGCGGCTGGCCCGCGTTGATCCGGTGCGCGTTGACGACGATGCCGGACTGCTGGGCCTGCCGGAAGATCTTGGTCAGCCGCACCGCGGGCAGCGTGCCCGCGGTGAGCAGGTCGCGCAGCACCTCGCCGGCTCCCACCGAGGGCAGCTGGTCCACATCCCCCACCAGCAGCAGGTGCGCTCCCGGCGGCACCGCCTTGACCAGCTTGTTGGCCAGGATCAGGTCCACCATCGAGGTCTCGTCCACCACCACCAGGTCGGCATCGATCGGCGAGGTGGCGTCAAACGACGGCTCGCCGCCCGGCCGCAGCTGCAGCAGCCGGTGGATGGTGGCCGCTTCGTGCCCGGTCAGTTCGGCCAGCCGCTTGGCGGCCCGGCCGGTCGGCGCGGCCAGCACGACCTTGGCCCCCTTGGCCCGCGCCAGTGCCACGACCGAACGCACCGTGAAGCTCTTCCCGCATCCGGGCCCTCCGGTCAGCACTGCCACCCGCGAGGTCAGGGCGAGCCGCACCGCCTCTTCCTGCTCGGGTGCCAGCGGCGCGCCGGCGCGATCCCGAAGTCCCCGAAGTCCCCGTAGCCAGGCCAGCGCCTTGTCCCAGTCGACCTCGCCGAACGCCGCCAAGCGGTCGGCCCGTGCGGCGAGCAGGCGGAGCAGGGCGGAGGCCAGGGATCGTTCGGCCATATAGAAAGGAGGCAGGTAAACGGCGGGGACCCGCGGTGCGGTCTCAGCCAGAGCAGGCACATCCTCGCGCACTACCCCCTCGGCCGCGGCCAGCTCGTCCAGCCGCGGGGTGATCATCTCGGCCGGCACCTCGAGGATCTTGGCGGCGTCGGCGATCAGGTTCGGCGCGGGCAGGTAGCAGTGTCCCTCGTCGGCCGCCTCGGACAAGGTGTACGCCAGCCCGGCCTTGATCCGTTCCGGGCTGTCGCGGGCGATGCCGACCGCGGCGGCGATGGTGTCGGCGGTCTTGAAGCCGATGCCCCACACGTCGGCGGCCAGCCGGTACGGCTCGTCGCGCACCACGGAGATGGCTTCGTCGCTGTACTTCTTGTAGATCCGCACCGCCAGCGAAGTGGACACCCCCACGCCCTGCAGGAACACCATCACCTCCTTGATGGCCTTCTGCTCGGCCCAGGCGGCTGTGATCATCGCGGAGCGCTTGGGCCCTAGGCCGTCGACCTCGATCAGGCGCCCGGGCTCCTCCTCGATGACATGCATGATGTCGACACCGAAGTGCGCCACCATCCGCTCGGCCATCACCGGCCCGATGCCCTTGATCAGCCCCGAGCCCAGGTACCGCTGAATGCCCTGGGTAGTGGCCGGGAGCACGGTGGTGTAGGAGTGCACCTCGAACTGCCGGCCGTACCTCGGGTGACTCGTCCACCGGCCGCGCATCCGCAGCGACTCGCCCACCTGCGCGCCCAGCAGCGGCCCGACCGCCGTGACCAGGTCGGAGCCGTCCCGAGAACCGCGGGTTCCCCGCTCCGGGCCGATCCTGGCGATCGTGTACCCGGTCTCCGGGTTGGCGAAGGTCACGCGCTCCAGCACGCCATCGAGCAGGGACACTTCGGGCGGCATGACACTATCTTGGCCCCCTCCGCCGGGAAACGACGCTCAGTCCGGTCCGTACCAGCGGACGGGCTGACCGGTGCCGGGGTGCGGCTCACGGGCTGAATAGCCTCCGGCCGGGCCGTGCGGATCACCCGTCCACGCGCTGATACGGGCTAATCAGCCCCATCAGCCTCTCCCGCACGCCCTTTCGCTCGCCAGTACGATGATCGCGACTTTTTACGGGGTGGATTCGGGCTTGCGGGTGAATTAGGGGTACTATAGTGCACCAAAATCACCCGGGAGCCCCAATCCACCCGGATCTTTCGCCGTTGCGTGCCTCACCGTGAACAGGAATCACTCATCTAGGGCCCGGTGCCGCGGGCTCGTCGGGGATGTAGAACATCCGCAGCTGCATCAGCCGCGCCCCGGCCGGGGCATCGTGACGGCCGTGCCCGTGCTTGGCCAGCAGCGCGGAGTACTCGTCGAAGAACGCATCCAGGTCCCCGGCGGTGTAGTAGCCGCTGGCCCGGGAGGCCCTGGCCCATCCGCCATGCTTGCGCACGTCCCGGATGAACCGGTTGACCAGGGCGACCTCGCCGGGAATCTGCCCGGCCCGCCACTCGTCCAGGGCCGCCTGGTCCTCCGGGCTGAGGGAGTCGTAGTCCGGCTCGCGCAGGTCGACGGGGACCGTGCGCCACCACCGCTCCCGGCCGTGCGCGCGCGCGGTGACCTCCTCGATGACCCCGGCGTCGGCGAGCACCCGCAAGTGGTAGCTGGTGGTGCCGGTGTTCTCGCCCAGCGCCTCCGCGATCGTCGTGGAGGTAGCGGCCTCGTGCTCGGCCAGGTGCCCCAGGATGTCCTGGCGCAGCGGATGCGACAGCGCCTTCCAGCGCCGGGCGTCGCCGGTCACCTTGCGCGTGGTCATGCTCACGGGAGCAGCGTACCATCCTTGCAGAGAAATCTATGCAGAAAATAATTTGCAGAACTTTCTCTGTAACTCTACCGTGGTGGTCATGCAGACATGGACCGCACATCATCGCCTGGGCAGGCTGGTGGCGCTGGCCGTCGGGGGCTTCCTGCTGCCGTGGTGCGCCGTGCTCGGCGCCACCCTGCCCGCCAGCACGCGGGTGCCGCACTGGTCGCTGGCCTGGGTCGGCCTGGACCTCGCCGAAGCCGTCGCGGCGCTGCTCACCGCGGTGCTGCTCACCCGGGGCAGCCCGCGGGCCGCCCTGCCGGCCGTCGCCGGAGCCGCCCTGCTGCTCGCCGACGCCTGGTTCGACGTGTGCACGTCACCGCCCGGCCTCGATCGCCTGCTGGCCGCCGGCGAGGCCGCCCTGGTCGAGCTGCCGCTGGCCGCCGCCGCGATCTGGCTCGCCGCCGCGCTGACGAGGGATACTGGCCGGGGGAGCCCCGCATATGCCCGTGACCGTGACCGAGAGGGCCGGCCCTACCGGGTCAGCGCGCTGTCCGCCGCGCCCGCGTACAGCTCCGCGGCGCGCCAGCAGTACCAGGCCGCCACCGACCGGTAGGGCCGGAACGGCTCGCCGAGCGGCTTGAGCTCGCGCGCGGTCGGCTCCGGGACCTGCCAGGCCAGGCCGTAGCCACGGCGGACGCCCAGGTCACCGACCGGCCAGACGTCCAGGCGGCGCAGCCGGAAGATCAGGAACATCTCCGCCGTCCACGGCCCGATGCCGCGCACCGAGGACAGCCGTGCCGCGATCTCGTCGTCGCTCTCCCGGGCCAGCCCGCGCGGCGACAGTACGACCGTGCCGTCCAGCACCTTGGCCGCCAGGTCCCGCAGCGACGCCATCTTGTTCCGCGACAGCCCGGCCTCGGCGACCAGCCGCGCGATGACCGGATCCCGTTCGGCCAGGATCCGGGCCGCCGCGCCGAAGCTCGGTGGGCTCATAACCTCATCATGCCCGCCACGATGTGCTGGCCGTAACGTTGCCGTATCGCCGGCCTCGTAGGTTGGCACTGCGCGTGGCCACGACGCGCGGGAGGACGACATGTCGCAGCGGCTGCTGAACGGCCTGGCCTGGACGCTGCTCGGCCTGACCTCCGTGCTGCTGACCGCGGCCGCGGTGCTCGGCCTGACCGGCGGCGAGTCCTGGAGCCGGGCCTTCGGCTTCATCCCGGTCACCCTCTCGTTCGCGCTGGTCGGCGCGCTGATCGCGGTGCGGGCGGGCAACCGCCTAGGATGGCTCTTCCTGGCTGGGGCGACGGTAACGGCCCTCAGCGTGGCCGCCGACACGTACGCGGCCCGGACGGCGACCGCCGAACTGCCCGGCGCGGCGTGGGCGGGCTGGGTCCTGACCGTGTCCCTCGGAGTCACGGCGCCCTTCTTTTTCCTGACCCCGCTGCTGTTCCCGGACGGCCGCCCGCCGTCGCCGCGGTGGCGCCCGGTGGTGTGGATCGCCGTCCTCGCCGGGCTGGCCACGGCGGTGTCCTCGGCGATCTCCGACGTCAACTTCTCCTCGAACTTTCGCCATCTCCGCGACCCGGTCGTGCTCGTCGCGCCGCTCGGGACGGCTTACAACCTGGCGACCACCGTCGGGCCACTGGTGTTCCTGGCCGGGGCGGTCTCCATGATCGTCCGCTTCCGGCGGTCCGGCCTGGAACAGCGCCTTCAGCTCAAGTGGTTCGTGTACGCCTCGGCCGTCTCGGCCCTGGTGGTCTCCGTCGCCGCGTTCGGCGGCGGCAACCCGCTGCCCGAGTTCGAGCTCACCGTCCCGCTGATCCCGGCCGCGGTCGCCGTCGCGATCTTTAAGTACCGCCTGTACGACATCGACCGGCTGATCAGCCGCACGCTGGCCTACGTGATCGTGACCGGGCTCCTGGTCGGGGTGTACGCGGGGCTGGTCATCCTGGCCGGGGTGCTCGGGTTCTCCACGCCGCCGGCCGTGGCCGTCGCGACGCTGGCCGCGGCGGCGCTGTTCAGCCCGCTGCGGCGGCGGGTGCAGCGTGCGGTGGACAAGCGGTTCAACCGGGTCCGCTACGACGCGGAGCTGACCGTGGCCGCGTTCGCCACCCGGCTCAGGGACGCGGTGGACCTCGACACCGTCCGCGCCGAACTGCTCGGCGTGGTCGACAGCGCCGTCCAGCCCGCGCACCTTTCGGTATGGACGGCCGGGCCGAGACAAGGGGGAGGAGAGCACTGAGATGAGGATCCTGGTGGCGAGCTGGGACAGCGGCGGGGGAGTGGAAGCGGTCCAGACGGTGGTGCGGCGGGCGGCAGCCCGCGGCCACCGGGTCCGGGTGCTCGGCACCGAAGGGCTGCGGAGCCGGTTCGAGTCGGCCGGCGCGGACTTCCGCGTCTACCGGTACGCCCCGGACAACGACTGCCGGTCGGCCGCGACGGACCTCGTGCGGGAGTGGGAGGCGCGCACCCCGCTGGGGGTGTTCGCCCGGGTCCGGGACCGGGTGATGTTCGGGCCCGCCCGCGAGTTCTGCCGTGACGTCACCGAGGAGCTGGCCCGGGAGCCCGCCGACGTGGTGGTCGTCGACACACTGATCCCGTCCGCGCTGTCCGGGGCCGAAGCGGCTGGGTGTCCGTCGGTCCTGCTGATGCACGGGCCTTACCTGATGCCGCGGCCGGGCGCGCCGCCGCCGGGGACGGGATTCATGCCCGCGCGCGGGCGCCTGGGCCGCTGGCGTGACCGGACCGCCGCGTCGCTGATAATGCGGGTGTTCCGGACCGCGATGCCCGCCCTCAACCAGGCCAGGGCCGAGTTCGGCCTGGCGCCCCTCGGCGGCCTCGCCGACGTGATGGCCGCGGCAGGCCGGGTTCTGGTGTGCACCAGCCCGGGCTACGACTTCGCCGCCGGTGCCGTGCCGGGCAACGTCCGCTACGTCGGCCCCCAGCTCGACGACGACGCCGGCGACGCCGGCGACGGGACGTGGGACGATCCGGGCGGCCGCCCGCTCGTCCTGGTCAGCCTGAGCAGCACCGTGATGAGCCACGAGCAGGAGTTGCTGCAGCGGGCGGCCGACGCGCTCGGCCGCCTCCCGGTGCGCGGGCTGGTGACCACCGGCCCGGCGGTCAACCCGGCGGCGATCCGCGTTCCGGCCAACGTGTCGGTCCGCCGCTGGGTTCGGCACGCCGACGTGCTGCCGTCCTGCTCGGCCGTGCTTACCCACGGCGGGCACGGCACCGTGATCAAGGCCCTGGAGGCCGGGGTGCCGCTGGTCGTGGCGCCGCTCGGCCGCGACCAGCCGGACAACGCCACCCGGGTGGTGCACGCCGGGGCCGGGTTGTGGATCAGCAAGAAGGCGGGCGTCCCCGCCCTGCGGGACGCGATCGCCCGCACCCTGGATGAGCCCAGGTACCGGGCCGCGGCCCGCCGCATGGCCGCCACCCTGGCCGCCGAACGCGACGAGGCCCTCGTCGTCGACGAACTCGAGCGCGCAGCACTTGGGGGCACAGCGCTTGGGGGCACAGCACTTGGGGGCACAGCGCTGTCACATTCGTTGCCACCCGATCCGTCATGGAGGTGACCAGATAGGAGAAAAGACATGACCAGGATTGCGGTAGCGGGGGCGACCGGACGGGTCGGACGCCATGTAGTCGACGTGCTCCACGAGGGCGGGCACGACGTGGTCGCGATATCCCGCGCGAACGGCGTCGACGTGATCACCGGAAAAGGCCTGGCGGCGGCGCTGGAGGGCGTGGAGGTCGTCATCGACACGTCCACCGGGCCGTCGCCGGAGCAGGGGCCGGCCACCGAGTTCTTCCTCACGGCGACCAGAAACCTGGAAGAGGAAGGCGTCAAGGCGGGAGTGCGCAGGCTGGTGGTGGTGTCCATCATCGGCACCGGTAAGAACACCGGCGGTTACGGCGCGGCCAAGCTCGCGCAGGAGCGGGCCGTGCTGGCCGGGCCGATCCCCGGGCGGATCCTGCGCGCGGCCCAGTTCCACGAGTTCGCCGAGGTGCTGATGAGCTGGGGCCGGCAGGGCGACGTGATCTACCTGCCCAAGATGCGTACCCAGATCGTCGCGGCCCGGACCGTGGCGGAGGAGCTCGCCGACATCGCCCTCTCGGACGAGCCGGAGGGAGAGCAGCCCGCCGAGATCGCCGGCCCGCGCGAGGAGTACCTCCCGGACCTGGCCCAGCTGGTCGCGGCCAAGCGCGGCGAGGAGGTCAAGATCGAGGCGGTCAGCAACCCGGCCGACCCGGACGACGCGCTCAACTCCAACGGCGGCCTGCTGCCCGGCCCGCACGCCACCCTGGCCGGCCCGGCCTTCTCCGACTGGCTCGACGCTAACTGATTACGCCGGTGGCGGTAACGCGGTCCGCGGTGTCGCGGCACGACACCCGGACCGCGTCGCCGTCCTGGGCGGCAGAAACGATCAGGCCGTCGTCTTCGTACAGCGGTGCCACCAGCCGGTACGCATACTCGGTCCCGGCAGGCCGGGCCTGCTCGGCCATCAGCAGGGCCTGCAGCGGGCCGTGCACGACCAGTCCGGGGTAGCCCTCGGCCCGCGCGTACTGGAGGTCGTAGTGGATCCGGTGCGCGTTGTAAGTCAGCGCGGAGAACCGGAAAAGCAGGACGGGGTCCACCGTGACCGCCCGGTCCCGGCCGGGCGCCGTCACGCTTGGCCCCGAACGGGCCGGGTTATCCGCTCCCGCCTCCCGGTACACCAGGTCCTGCTCGTCCGTGATCACGACCTGGCCGCCCTGGCTGACCTCCGTGCGCACCGTGACGAAGTGCAGCGGCCCGGACCGGCCCTGCTTGCGCGCCGAGCTGGCCTGCCAGGTCCGCCGGGTGGCCTCGGACCCGATCCGGAGCGGGCCGTGCCGCCAGACCCGGCCCCCGGCGAACATGCGGCGCAAACCGGGTCCTGGCGGGACCGGCATGCCACCGCGAGCCTGGTGCCCGTCCGGGCCGAGCGCGTCCTGCGGTGGCCGGTCCAGCAGGTACACCCAGTGCCACAGCAGCGGAAGCTCGTCATCGGCACCCGGTACGCCGAGCAGCCCCGCCAGCGCCTGCGCCGGACCGGGCGTGATCAGCTCGGTAACCTCGTGGACCTCAGTGCTCATTTTAGCTGGCACCGGTTTTAGCTGGCACTGGGCTGGACGACCCGGCGGACCTCGAGCCTCCGCTCGGCCAGCAGGGGTCGGATCTGCGCGACGGCGATGCCCTCGAAGTGCGGGCTGGCCTGGTGAGCCTTGAACGCGTCGGCGCTGGAGTACCGCTCGTACAGCACGAACGAGTCCGGGTCCTCCGTCCCGCGCAGCGCCACGAAGTCCAGGTTGCCCGGCTCGGCCCGGGTGGCCGCCGTGTGCCGGGCCAGCAGCGCCGCGACCTCGTCGCCGTTGCCGGTCTTGGCCTGGTAGTGCACGATCAGCGCGACCTCTTCCATGGCGGGGCTCAACCGAGAGTGAAGGGGTCGCGGGTGCCGCCGGTCAGCTCGACCCAGATGGCCTTGGTCACGGTGTACTCGTGCACGGCCTCGATGCCGTTCTCCCGGCCGAGCCCGCTCAGCCCGTACCCGCCGAACGGCACGTCCGGCCCGACCACCCGGTACGCGTTGATCCACACCGTGCCGGTGCGCATGGCGTGCGCCACCCGGTGCCCGCGGTGGATGTCCTTGGTCCACACCGCCCCGGCCAGGCCGTACCGGCTGTCGTTGGCTAGCGCGACGGCCTCCTCCTCGGTGTCGAACGGGATCACCGATAGGACCGGGCCGAACACTTCCTCACAGGCGACAGTCATCGTCGGCTTGACCCCGGTGAGCACGGTCGGCTGGACGAAGAAGCCGCCGAGCGCGTCGTCGGGCCGGCCGCCCGCCGTCACCGTCGCGCCTTCGCCGGCCGCGCCCTCCAGGAACGACAGCACCTTGCGGTACTGCGGCTCGGTCGCCACCGGGCCCATCTCGGTGTCGGCGGCCTTAGGGTCGCCGAGACGGATCGACCTGGCCCGTTCGGCAATCTTGTCCACCAGCTGGTCGTGCACGGTCCGTGACACCAGTAGCCGGGAGCCGGCCATGCAGGTCTGCCCGGTGGCGGCGAACACCCCGGCCAGCACGCCGTTGCAGGCCGCGTCCAGGTCGGCGTCGTCGAAGACCAGGTGCGCGGACTTGCCGCCCAGCTCGAGCAGCACCCCGGTGATGTTCGCCGCGGCCGCCGCGGCCACCTGCGCGCCGACCGCGGTCGAGCCGGTGAAGGCGACCTTGTCCACGTCCGGGTGGGCGGCCATCGCCTTGCCGACGGCGGGACCGAACCCGGTCACCACGTTGAACACGCCCGGCGGGAACCCGGCCTCGTCCATCAGCGCGGCCAGCTCGACCGCCGAGGCCGGGGAGTAGTCCGAGGGCTTGGCCACCATCGTGCAGCCCGCGGCCAGCGCCGGGGCCAGCTTCCAGCACAGCAGCAGCAGCGGGGAGTTCCACGGCACGATCGCCGCGACCACGCCGGCCGGCTCGCGCCGGGTGTAGACGAGGAAGTTCGGCTTGTCGCCAGGGATCGTGGTGCCCTCCAGCTTGTCCGCCAGCCCGGAGAAGTAGGAGAACCACTGCGGGATCGTGCCCAGCTGCCCGCGCATCTCGCGCAGCAGCTTGCCGGTATCGCGGGTCTCGATCTCGGCCAGCCGGTCCGCGTCCCGCGCGATCAGGTCGCCGAGCCGGCGCATCAAGGCGGCCCGGCCGAACCCGGTGAGCTGGCCCCACGGCCCGCCCAGCGCCCGCCGCGCGGCCGCCACCGCGAGATCGACGTCGGCGGCGTCGCCGTCCGCGGCCGACGCCCACGGCGCGCCCAGGTACGGGTCGACCGAGTCGTACCGCTGCCCGGACGCCGCCTCGACCCGGCGCCCGTCGATGACGTGCTGGTACCTCGGCAGATCGGTAGCCGTGGTCATGATGATGTCCTCTCGGGTAGGAATTCAGCCAGGACGGATTCGGTGTGCTGGCCCAGCGCCGGGACTGCGCCCATGGCGGCCTCGCGGCCGGGCACGGTGACCGGCGGGAGCAGCGCCCGCACCGGGCCGGCCGGGGTGTCCGCCTCACGCCACCGGTCCCTGGCCTGCAGCTGCGGGTGCGCGGCGAACTCGGCCGGGGTGCGCAGCCGGGCGCAGGCGATGCCTGCCGCGTCCAGCCGCGCCACCACCTCGTCCGGTGTCAGTCCGGCCAGCATCGCCTCGATGATGACCGTAAGCTCGGCGTCGTGCGCGACCCGGTCCGGGTTGGTGGCGAACCGCGGGTCGGCGACCAGCTCGGGGCGGCCCAGCACCTTCTCGCACAGCACGGCCCACTCGCGCTCGTTCTGCAGCCCCAGGAACACCTGCCCGTCAAGGTACGGACCATAGGGGGAGATCGAGGCGTGCCGCGCGCCGGTCCGCCGCACCTCCGTCTCGCCGTACACGGTGTAGTAGTACGGCTGGCTCATCCACTCGCCCAGCGCGTCGAGCAGGGATACCTCGAAGCTGGACCCGCGGCCGGTGCGCTCCCGCTCGTACAGCGCGGTCAGCACCCCGGTGTAGGCGTACATGCCGGCCGCGATGTCGGCCACCGAGATCCCCGCCTTGCACGGCACGTCCGGGGTGCCGGTGACCGAGAGCAGCCCGGCCTCGCACTGCACCAGCAGGTCGTACGCTTTTTTTCCGGCGTACGGGCCGTCCGGGCCGTAGCCGGAGACCGAGCAGCAGATCAGCCGCGGATGCCGGGCCAGCAGCTCGGCGGCCCCCAGCCCGAGTCGCGCGGCCGCGCCCGGCGCCAGGTTCTGCACGAACACGTCGGCCCGGGCCAGCAGCGCGGCCATGACCTCCTGCCCGCCGGGGCTCTTGACGTCGAGCTCCACCGACTCCTTGCCCCGGTTCAGCCAGACGAAGTAGCTGGCCTGGCCGAGCACCGACGTGTCGTAGCCGCGGGCGAAGTCGCCGGCCCCCGCCCGCTCGATCTTGATGACCCGGGCGCCCAGGTCGGCGAGCTGCCGGGTGGCGAACGGGACGGCGACCGCCTGCTCCAGCGCGACGACCAGCAGGCCATCCAGCGGCCCCGCCCGGCCAGGGCCCGAGCCGGCAGGCCCGCTCACGAGCCCGCCGGGTGACGCTGGATCAGCTGCCGCGCGATGACGTTGCGCTGGATCTCGTTGGTGCCCTCGCCCACGATCATCAGCGGCGCGTCCCGGAAGTAGCGCTCCACGTCGAACTCGGTGGAGTACCCGTAGCCGCCGTGGATGCGGACCGCGTTCAGCGCGATCTCCATCGCGGTCTCCGAGGCGAACAGCTTGGCCATGCCGACCTCCATGTCCGCGCGGCGCCCGGAGTCGTAGCACCGCGCCGCGTACATGACGAGCTGGCGGGCCGCGGTGAGCTTGGTCACCATGTCGGCCAGGTAGTTGCCGATCGACTGGTGCTTCCAGATCGGGACGCCGAACGCCTCCCGCTGCTGCGCGTACCGCAGCGAGTCATCCAGCGCGGCCTGGCCCACGCCGAGCGCGCGCGAGGCGACCTGGATCCTGCCGATCTCCAGGCCGCGCATCATCTGCCCGAACCCCTCGCCCTCGCGCCCGCCCAGGAGCGCGCTAGCCGGGACCCGGTAGTCCTCGAACGCGAGCTCGCAGCTCTCCACGCCCTTGTAGCCCAGCTTGGGCAGGTCGCGGGAGACGGTGAAGCCCGGGCCTGGTTCGGCCAGGATGATGCTGATGCCGGCGTGCGCGGGCTTCGCGGCCGGGTCGGTCTTGCACAGCAGCGCGGTCAGCCCGGACCGGCGCGCGTTGGTGATCCACATCTTGGACCCGCTGATCACGTAGCTGTCGCCGTCCCGGCGGGCCACCGTGCGCATGGCCTGCAGGTCGGACCCGCCGCCCGGCTCGGTCAGCGCCATCGTGGCGCGCAGCTCGCCGGTGGCCAGCCGCGGCAGGTAGGCGTCCTTCTGCTCGTCGGTGCCGTACGCGAGCAGCAGCTTGGCCACCACCGTGTGCCCGCCCATCGCCCCGGCCAGGCTCATCCACCCGCGGGACAGCTCCTCGGTGATCCGCGCGTAGCACGGGGTGCTGACCTGAGCGTCGCCCCACGGCCCGGGAATGGCCAGGCCGTAGATGCCGAGCTGCTTCATCTGCTCGATGAGCTTGTCCGGGTAGGTGTTGGCGTGCTCCAGGCCGCGCACCACCGGCCTGACCTCGCGGTTGACGAAGTCCCTGACGAGCTCGACCATGGCCCGCTCGTCCTCGTTCAGCTCGTCGATGCTCAGTTCGTCTGGCACGGCAGCCACCTCCGCAGCGTCTCCGCCGCATTCTCCCAGGTCCATTCGGCCGGGTCGGTGTCTAGACCGGGCACGCAGTCGGTCAGCTTGGCCGCCAGCTGATCCGGCGTGGGCGGCCGGGCCGGGGAACCCGGCGGGTACTGCTGGCGGGTCCGCAGCACGGTCCCGTCGGCGGTGTGCACCTCCGCCTCCAGTTCGCCGTCGAGCAGCCAGTCGCCGCCCGGCTCGAGCTTGGTCTCGACCAGGCCGGCCAGCCGCCGGGCCTCGTCCCGGCGCACCGCCTCGTTGGTGAAGCTGCCGAACCCGGCGTAGGTGTCGAGCAGCGCGGCCGCCGCGGCGTACTCCAGGCTGAACTTGCCCTGCAGCCCGTCCTGCGGCCGGTGGTGGATCAGCGGCAGCACCGTGGCCTCGGGCGTCCGCAGCACGATCCGGCGTACCGCCGCCGGGTCGACGCAAAGCCCGGACAGCGCGCTGATCGGGCGTTGCAGGGCGTAGCAGCAGGGGTAGAGCTTGATCGCCAGCCCGTTCGGCACTGCCGGTCCGGACGGGTCCACCGCGGACGCTTCGCCGCCCACTAGGGAAAGCCACGCATCCAGCGCCGCCGGGTCGGCCTGCGCGCCCGCGGCCGCGAGCCGGGCCGCCCGGATCCCGGCCTCGACCGCGAAGCCGACCTGCAGCGACTTGGCGTCGGTGCCGAAGGCGCGCTGCACCCCGCCCGCGGCGGGCACGGCCAGCGCCATGGCTGCCGCGATCCGCTCCGCGGGCTGGCCCAGCGCGACCGCGGCCCCGGCGGCCGCGGCCGGCGCCCCGGCCGTGCAGGTGGCGTGCCACCCGGCCGAGTAGTGCCGCCAGCCCAGCGCCGTGCCCAGCCGGGCCATCACCCCGGCCGCCGCCAGGTAGGCCCGCGCCCCGCCGCCTGTGGCCAGCGCGGTCGGCACGCATACCACGCTGACATGCGTGGTGGAGGGCATGTGCAGGTCGTCGAAGTCCAGAACGTGCCCGGCCACGGCCCAGCGCGCCCCGTCCGGCAGGTCCCCGGCCAGCCGGGTGACCCGGTGGTCGCGGGCGGCCAGGGTGACCGCCACCGTGTCCAGCAGCGACCGGTGCGCCAGCTCAATGTCATCGCGGTCCGGTTCGAACCTGGCGGCCCACTCGGCCAGCGTCACGGCCACCGATGTCATACGGATACCTCCCGACATTTGTACGGCCATTTCCTCACGCTATCCGCAACGGCGAGTACGCCGACGGCCGCCAGTTGCCCACCGAGGAGCAGCTCGCGGCCAGCTACTCGGTCAGCAGGCAGACCGTCCGGCGGGCCATGCAGGATCTGGTGTCCGAGGGGATCATCTACCGGGTCGCGGGCCGGGGCACCTACCCGGTCGCCGAGCAGGACCGGTACGTCAACCACTTCGGCTCTGTGGAGGAGCTGATGGCGTTGTCCCTGGACACCGAGTGCCAGGTGGTCAGCCCGCTACAGCGCAAGGTCGACGTCGAGACGGCGAGCAGGCTCCGGCTCCCCTCGGACGAGATTTACCTGGTGACGCTGGTCCGGCGGCACGCCGACGTGCCGTTCTGCTACACCTCGGTCTACCTGCCGCCGCGGATCGGGCAGCTGCTGACCGGGTTCGGCGAGCTGGCCGCGGCGGGCCGGCGCAGCCGCGTGACCGTCATCGGGCTGATCGACGTGCGGCTAACTGGGGCCGTCGCCGCCGCCGAGCAGAGCGTCAGCGCGTCCGGCGCCCCCGCGTTCGCCGCCCGCCACCTGGGCTGCGAGACCGGCGAGCCGCTGCTGCGGATCGACCGGCTGTACTTCGACGCCGAGGACACCCCGGTCGAGCTCGCCGTCAGCTACTTCGACCCCGAGCGTTACTCCTACCGGGTCAAGCTCCGCCGCCGGGCCCGGTAGCCGGACTCGGCCCGGTCAGCGCCCGGCCAGCGCCTGGTAATCGCCCGGCCAGGAACCGGGCGATAGCCGCGGCGAGCGCCGCCGCGATGGCCCGCTGAACCGCGGGCCTGACCAGGAGCGCGGCGTCGGCGGCGTTGTTCATGTTGCCGGCCTCGATCAGGACCTTCGCCATGGTGGTGAGGTTCAGGCCGGCCAGGTCACTGCGGCTGACGTAGCCGTCACGGCCGTAGTAATCGCTGACCCGGAACGCCGTGTCGCGGAGCATCATCGCGTGCACGTCGCGGCCGAACCGCTTCGATGGCTGGATGACCTTGTTGTTCGGGCCGTCGGCCACCGGCTCCAGGACCGTGAAGCCGCGGCCGGAGCGCGGCCCGTAGTCGGCGTGAATGTCGATGGAGACGCTTGTCCGGGCCCGGTCGAGTATCCGGGCCCGCGTGTCGACGCACGGCCCCAGGCCATTGTTGCCCTTGCGGGTCATCACGACTCGCGCCCCCATCCGGAGGAGGTCAGCGCTCAGGTAGACCGCGACGTTCCAGTTGAACCTGGCCTCGGTGTAGCCGCCAGCGGTACGGGTCCCTGTGGTATCGCAGCCCTCCCACTCCCGGCCGTTCCAGATCTTGCGAGCCAGGAACGCCGGGCTGGTGTAGTTCAGCCCGTTGTGCCCGGGATCGATTCCGACGATCTTGCCCGCCAGCGGCGGGCGGCTGGCCGCCGGGGCCGCCTTGACGTCGGCCGAGGTGACCGTCGCCGGCAGCAGCGCCGGGACCAGCCCCGCCGCCGCAAGCCCGGCGAGGACGCGAACGCGACCGCGGCGGAATACGCGGTGATCAAGTCCCATGCAGGTGCAGGCCTCCCGTGAGCGGCTGACGCGACTGCCCCGCCTTCGAGGGTCGCACGGATCCGGCCTCTCCATCACCGCTCCGGCAAATCGTGGTCCCGGTCGAGCTTCGCCGTTCGCCGTAGGAGCAGAGGTGGCCGATCCCCGCACGGTGGCGGGGAGCGGTGTCACTCTCGGCGTGACCGCGGGCAGAGAACCGGATCCGGCGTCCATGCGTCTAATCAGCGGGTGCGAGGAGGAGGCCGCCATGGCTCACCGGATCAGGCCGCTGGCCGCAGCGACCGCGGCGACCGCGGCCGCCGCCCTGCTGATCCCGCTGACCGCGTGCGCGTCGACGTCGGCCAGCGTTTCGTCGTCGGCTAGCTGCGCCGCGATACTCCACTTCCGCGGCCAGACCTACTACGGTTCGGCGCTGCGGACGCACTCGCCGTACACCCGGACCGGGCGGGTCCCGAAAGCGCACATGCACGTGATCGGCACCGGCGTGATTCCTGCCTGCCGGGACACGAACCACTCTACCGACAGGGACCGGTCCGTCCCGGTTGCCCGCATCAACGGCGTCGACCCCGGCGTCGCGGTAGCCGAGTACCTAGCCCGGTCCCCCTTCGGGCTGGTCTTCGTGAACAAGCTCTCGCTCACCACGATCAACACCGGCTGAAGCCCGCCCGCGACATCCCGCCGGGACTACTCCAGCTGACCAGTGCAATCCATCCGTCCTCCGCCAGCATCCGGTCGCATCACAAGCACACACCAGCATCACAGGCCCCGGGCAGGCCCCGGACGGGCCCCGGCCGGATTGGGAGAGCCGTCCCGGGGAAGGCCGAGCCGGAGCGCGGCGTTACAGTGCGAGGCGACCCCCAACGAGTCGACCCTAAATAAGCAAGCGGAGGTGACCTATGGCGCTGCCGCAGGATTCCGCGCCTAAGTTCCAGGAGTACGCCCACCCGGAGATGATCGTCTCCACCGAGTGGGTCGCGCAGCACCTCGACGACCCAGCCCTGGTGGTGGCCGAATCCGATGAGGACGTGCTGCTCTACGAGACCGGCCACGTCCCCGGCGCGGTCAAGCTCGACTGGCACACCGAACTCAACGACCCGGTCACCCGCGATTACGTGGACGGGGCCGGCTTCGCCAGGCTGATGTCCGGGAAGGGCATCTCCAGGGACACCACACTGGTGCTCTACGGTGACAGGAACAACTGGTGGGCGGCGTACGCGCTGTGGGTGTGCTCGCTGTTCGGCCACCCGGACGTACGCCTGATGGACGGCGGCCGGGCCAAGTGGATCGCCGAGGGCCGCCCGCTCAGCACCGACACCCCGAAGCCCGCGCCGGCCGACTACCCGGATATCGCCCGCGACGACGCGCGCATCCGCGCCTTCAAGGACCAGGTCCTGGCCCACCTCGGGCAGCCGATGATCGACGTGCGCTCGCCCGGCGAGTACAGCGGCGAGCTGCTGCACATGCCCGACTACCCGCAGGAGGGCGCGCTGCGCGGCGGCCACATCCCCGGCGCCAAGAGCGTCCCGTGGGCCCGCGCCGCGGCGCAGGACGCGACCTTCAAGACCAGGAAGGAACTCGAGGCCATCTACCAGGGCGAGGCCGGCCTGCGCCCGGACGACGACGTCGTGGTGTACTGCCGCATCGGCGAGCGGTCCAGCCACACCTGGTTCGTGCTGCAGCACCTGCTCGGCTTCGGCCACGTGCGCAACTACGACGGCTCGTGGACCGAGTGGGGCAACAGCGTCCGGGTCCCGATCGCCCGCGGGGACAGCCCGTGACCAAACCGCCCGCAGGCGCCGCCGCGCTGAATCCCCGGCTGCAGGAGATCGCCGACGACTTCACCTCGATGCCGGACAAGGACCGGCTGCAGCTGCTGCTCGAGTTCTCCCAGGACCTGCCGGCCCTGCCGGAGCGGTACGCCGAGCACCGGGACCGGATGGAGCCGGTCCCGGAGTGCCAGACCCCGCTGTTCCTGGCGGTCGAGGTCGAGCCGGACGAGACGGTGCACCTGTACTTCGACGCCCCGCTCGAGGCGCCGACCACCCGCGGCTTCGCCGCCATCCTGCACGCCGGCCTGGACGGGCTCGACGCCGACGAGGTGCTGGCCACCCCGCCCGAGTTCTCCAGCCAGCTCGGCCTGGCCGACCTGGTGAGCCCGCTGCGGCTGCGCGGCATGGCCGCGATGCTGTCCCGGATCAAGCGCCAGGTCCGGGAGCGCCGAGCCGCTCAGTGAGCTGCTGGGCGCTGACGTGCGCCGGAATAGATGACGTGTCATTGCAGTTGCATGACGTGTCATGAGCATTTCGCAGAAAACAGCCGCCACGCGCAAGGCTGCCAGCACCACCGTTCCCGTTCACCCGCTGCTCGCCGAGCGGTGGAGCCCGCGCGGGTTCGACCGGGCGCACGAGATCGGCGACGAGGCCCTGGCCGCGCTGCTCGAGGCGGCGCGCTGGGCGCCGTCGGCGCAGAACAGCCAGCCCTGGCGGTTCCTGGTCACCCGCCGCGGCGACCCGGCCCACAACCTGCTCTTCGCCGCCCTCGCCCCCGGCAACCAGGCCTGGGCCGGGGCGGCCAGCGCGCTGGTCCTGGTCGCGGCGCGCACCGCGGGCGACGACGGACGGCCGCAGCCGTGGGCGCTGTACGACACCGGGCAGGCCGTGGCCGCGCTGGTCACCCAGGCGCAGGCCGACGGGCTGGCCGTGCACCAGATGGGCGGCTTCGACACCGGCGCGGTGCACGCCGGGTTCGGCCTCGGCGAGGATCTGACCCCGGTGGTAGTACTGGCCGTCGGCCGCCAGGACGGCGCGGCCGGCCTGCCCGGGCTGCTGGCCGCCCGCGAGGCCGCCCCGCGCACCAGGCGTCCGGTCAGCGACCTGCTGCTCCCGGCCCCCGCCGCACGTCCGCTGGCGGCCTGAGGGGTTCTTGATCCCGAACGGGGTGGGTGTCACGTCACGCCGACCGTTGCGGGCCAAGTTACATAACCGCGTACATACATCGGATGATGCGGCTGGGGCGGCGGAGGGGTAGCTTCAGTGTCGGCGGGGTCTGGGCTTTTGCCAGGGTGGCCTTCTGACGGAGCTTCGTGCGCGCGGAAGCCCGCCTCGCCGCCGTCGAGACCTGGGGTGGGATCCGACAGGTGGGGGAGGGGTTGTGACCGATCGTGACTGGGCTGCCGCGCGGCCCGATACCGCCGTTTTAATGCCGGCCGCGAGCGCCGAGCCGGACAAGGACGACGTACTGACCGTCCGGGTCCGGCACGAACCGGGATATGTGCTCGTCACCGTGGCCGGGGAGGTTGACATCGCCTCCGCGGCCGGGCTGCGCGAGCGGCTCGTCACGCTGGCGGCTTCCGGCCGTCCGCTGGTGGCCGACCTGGACCGGGTGAGCTTCATCGACGCGGCCGGGCTCGGCGCGCTGGCCGCCGCGGCCCGGCGAGCCGCCGCCCACGGCACCAGCCTGCGCGTGGTCTGCGCCCGGCCCCGGATCAGGCGGCTGTTCCGCGTCACCGGCCTTGACCAGGCAATGCCATCGGCCGAGACGGTGGACGAGGCGCTCGGGATGCTGGCGTCGGCCGCGAAGGCCGAAGCGGTCTGATGACCGGCGGACGTCGTGGGCGCCTCGGTGCCCGCCGGGTCGGTCAGGTGCGGGCGGGGCTACGATGACCAGGACCGCCGATGACTGCCAGGAACACGACATCAGCCTCCGGCCAGCCGACGCGTGACCGGCTGGCCGCTGAGGCCGCGCGCATGTTCGCGGAGCGCGGCTACCACGGGACGTCGATCAACGATCTCGCGGTCGCCGTGGGAATCCAGAAGAGCTCGCTCTACGCGCACATAAGCCGCAAGGCCGACCTGCTCGCCGACATCGCGCTGGCCGGGGCGGCGACGTTCCACGCCGCGCTGGACTCGCTGCCGGACGGGGCCGACGCCGGGGAACGGCTCGAACTGGCTCTCCGGGCGCACCTGGCGGTGGTGGAGAGCCAGCTCGACGTGGCCACGGTCTGGCTCCAGGAATGGCGCTACCTGACCGGGGAGGCCAGGGACGTCTTCCTCCATGAGCGGCACCGCTACGAGGAGCGGATCAGGGACCTGTTCGAGGCAGCGATCCGGTCCGGCGAGCTGCGCCGGGATCTCGACGTGGACGACGCCACCCTGGTCTTCCTCTCCGTGGCCAACTGGGCGCACAAATGGCTCATGCCGGAGACCGACGTCGCGAGACTCACCTCGCGGCTGATGTCGGTGCTGCTCGGCGGGATGAGCCGGGTCACATCATCAGCAGGCCCCCCGCCACCGTGAGGAGCGTGCCGGTGAGGTAGTGCGCCTCGTCCGAGACCAGGTACCTGACGGCCTCCGCCACGTCGCCGGGCTTGCCCAGGGCGTGCATCGGGATGAGGTCGATCGCGGCCTTCAGGATCTGCTCGGGGAGCGCGGCCACCATGTCGGTCTCGATTCCGCCCGGCACCACGCAGTTGACGGTGATGCCCTTGGTGGCCGTCTCCAGGGCGAGCACCTTGGTCAGGCCGAAGAGGCCGGCCTTGGCGGCGGCGTAGTTGGCCTGGCCGATCCGGCCGCTCTGGCCGACGTACGAGCTGATCATGACGATGCGCCCGGATCCGCGCTCGAGCATGTGCGGGAGCACCGCCTGGGACATGTAGAACGGCCCGGACAGGTTCACCCGGATGACCTGTTCCCACTGCAGCGAGCTCATCTTCACGGCCGTCCGGTCGCGTACTATGCCGGCGTTGTTGACCAGGTAGTCGATGCGTCCGTACTGGTGCAGGACCTCGTGCACTACCCGCGAGCAGTCGCCCGGGTTGCCCACGTCGGCCTGGTGCAGCGACACCGACAGGCCCTTGTTGCTGGCCTCCTTGGCGAACGCGTCCGCGGCCTCGGCGTTGCGGTTGTACACCGCGGCGATGGTGGCCCCGTGCTGCGCCAGGTGACTCGAGATTGCCTCGCCGATGCCGCGTGTCCCGCCGGTGACCAGGGCCACCCGCTCGTTCATGTCTTTCATGGTTCCTC
Source organism: uncultured Actinomycetota bacterium (assembly GCA_963753225.1). Taxonomy (GTDB): domain Bacteria; phylum Actinomycetota; class Actinomycetes; order Streptosporangiales; family Streptosporangiaceae; genus Palsa-504. The sequence goes on from CAVWBQ010000045.1 coordinate 323,339, forward strand.
TCCTGTTCATTGACGTACGTAACTGCCCGGAGCCGGCTCGAGCGCCGGGAAGCGGGTGCTGCCGAGGGTCTCCGGCGCCGCGATCTGCTCACCAGAGCGTTCGCCCAGCCAGCCGGCCCAGTGCTGCCACCAGGAGCCCTCGTGCCGCTCCGCGCGCGCCAGCCAGTCCTCCGCCTCGGGCGGAGTCTCCGGGTTGAGGTAGTACCCGAGGCCGTGGTGCTTCGGGTCGGCGACCACGGTCTGGATGTGGCCGCTCGAGACCAGCACGAACTGGGTCCGGCCGGAGACCATCTGGGTGGTCCGGTAACAGCTCTTCCACGGCGTGATGTGGTCGGTACGCCCGGCCACCACGTACGTGTCGCAGTCGATGCGCGAGATGTCGACCGGCGTGCCGAGGACCGTCAGAGCGCCCGGGTGCGTCAACTGGTTACCCGCGGTCATGTCGAGTATCTGGTGGTGGAAGGCCGAGCTCAGCCTGGTCTGGTCCGCGTTCCAGGCCAGGATGTCGAAGGCCGGCGGGTCCTGGCCGAGCAGGTAGTTGTTCACCCAGTAGTTCCACACCAGGTCGTTGGGGCGCAGCCAGGAGAACATCTGCCCCATCTGCCAGCCCTCGATCACCCCGCTCGGCTTCGAGACCGCCTTGGCCAGCGCGAGCGTCGCGGGCGACGCGAACAGGAACATCCGCCCCTCGGAGTGGCAGTCGAGCATGGTGACGGTCATAGTGGCGGAGTTGATCCGGCGCTCTCCCAGCGCGGCCAGGTGCGCCTGCACGACCGCGGCCGTCATCCCGCCCAGGCAACCGCCCATGATGTTCACGTCCGGCGAGCCGGACACCTGGCTGATGACGTCGATCGCCTCGATCACCGCTTGGGCGTAGGTGTCGAAGTCCCAGTGCCGATGCGCCCCGGTCGGGTTGCGCCAGCTGATGGTGAACACCTGGATGCCGTGCTGCAGCAGGTATTCGTACATGCTGCGGCCATGGGAGAGGTCCAGCGCGTAGTACTTGTTTACCTGCGGCGGTATCACCAGCAGCGGCCGGGCGCAGACGGTTTCACGCTGCGGCGTGTACTGGATCAGCTCGAAGACCTCGGACCGGTGGATGACCGCGCCGGGCGAGATCGCGATGTTCTCGCCCAGCTTGAACGGCCTGCGGTTGACCAGCGACGGCATACCGTGATTGCGCAGCGCGTCGCGGGTCAGGTTGATGGCGCCGTGCCAGACGCTGCGGCCGCCGGTGTCGTAGCAGCGCTTGACCGCCGCGGGGTTGGTCCAGAAGTTGTTGGTGGGCGCCATGGCCTCCCGGACCAGCATCAGCGCGAAGCGCACCCGCTCGGCGGCCATGCCGTCCACGCCGAGGCTGTCGACCACGTCGTCGGCGCTCGTGCCGAGGTACAGGTACGCCTGCATCGCCCTCCGGAACGCGGGGTTCTCGTGCCACGCCTGATCGGCGAAGCGATGATCCCCCTTCCCCGGCTCGACGTGCGACTTGCCGAGCGCGATCCGCAGCATCTCAAGGCCGGCCCCGGGTGTGAGCTGCGTCATCGCCTGCGGCGGGCCCATCGCCAGCCGCCCGGCGAACTGCATTGCCCCGGCCGCCTGGCTCAGCAGGCCCTTCTTCTCCGGGGCGGCCCCGGCGTCAGGGTGCTGCCCGTTGGGGCTGGATGTGACCAGCGGGACCTGGTTGCGGAGCGCGGTCATGATAGCCGCTCCACGATCATGGCCATGCCCTGGCCGCCGCCGACGCACATGGTCTCGAGTCCGATGCTCTGGTCGCGGGTGCGGAGGTCGTTGAGCAAGGTGGCCAGGATGCGGACTCCGGTCATGCCGAACGGGTGGCCGAGGGCGATGGCGCCGCCGTGGGGGTTGAGCTGGTCGCTGAACGGGTCGATGCCGATCTCGCGGGCGGACGGGATGACCTGCGCGGCGAATGCCTCGTTGATCTCGACGACGTCGACGTCGGTGATGCTCAGCCCGGCCCGGGCCATCGCCTGCCGGCTGGACTCGATCGGGCCCAGGCCCATCAGCTCGGGTTCCAGGGCGCTGACGCCGGTGGACAAGATGCGGGCCAGCGGGGTGATGCCGAGTTCGGCGGCGCGGGCCGCCGACATCACCACGGCGGCCGCGGCGCCGTCGTTGAGCGGGCAGGAGTTCCCGGCGGTGACCCGGCCGTCCTTGCGGAACACCGTCCGCAGGGTGGCCAGCTTCTCCACCGTGGTGTCGGCCCGGGGCCCGTCATCCTCGGTCATGGTCAGGCCGGAGGCCAGCGGCACCGGGATGATCTCCCGGGCGAAGATCCCGTCCTTGCCGGCCGTGACCGCGCGCAGGTGGCTGTTCAGCGCGTAGGTGTCCATCTCCTGCCGGGTGATGCCGTACTTATCGGCCACGTTCTCGGCCGTCACGCCCATCGCCATGTAGGCGTCGGGGAATCCTTCCCGGTTCCCGGCGAACAGCCGGGGGTTGTGCGTTTCCAGCTGGTCGGCGAACACGCCGAGCGGGGAGTGGGTACTGGACTCCACGCCGGCGCACACGAACGCGGAGCCCTCGCCCGCCTTGATGGCGTGGAACGCCATCCGGACGGCCTGCAGCGACGACGCGCAGTACCGGTTGACCGTGGTGCCCGGGGCGCCGACCCCGGCCAGGATGGCGATGATCCGGGCCAGGTTGTGCCCCTGCTCGCCGCCGGGCAGGGCGCAGCCGCAGATCACGTCGTCGATCTGGGCGCGGTCCAGCTGCGGGACCTGCTTGAGCACCTCATCGACGACGAAGGCGCCCAGGTCATCGGGCCGCTCATCGATGAGCGAGCCCTTGCCGGCGCGGCCGATCGGCGTCCGGCCGATAGCGACGATAACAACTTCAGACATAACACACTCTCCAGATAGTTCGGCTTACTTGGCTGGGGGCCCGTCGGTGCTGACGACGGGCAGGCTGCCGTCGGCGTTGCGCTCGCGCAGCAGCTTCTTGTCGTGCTTGCCCACGCTGGTGCGCGGCACCTCGTCCACGAACACCCACTGCTCGGGCAGCCACCACTTGACCACCCGGCCGGCCAGGTGGGCGCGGAGCTCCTCCGGGGTTACGGACTGGCCAGGCACGCAGGCGATGCAGGCCAGCGGCCGCTCGCCCCAGCGTTCGTCCGGCGCGGCGATGACCGCGACCTCGCGGACGGCCGGGTGGGTGAGGATGGCAGCTTCCAGCTCCAGGGTGGAGATCCATTCACCGCCCGACTTGACGACGTCCTTGGCCCGGTCGCTGATCGTGATGTAGCCGCGCGGGTCGATCCGGCCGACGTCGCCGGTGCGCAGCCAGCCGTCGCGGAACTTCTCCGGCGCCGGGTCCTTGTAGTAGCCGCCTGTCACCCACGGCCCGCGCACCTCGATCTCGCCGGTGGCCTGCCCGTCGCGGGGCAGCACCTTGCCCTCGTCGTCCACCACCCTGGCCTCCACGCCGCCGAGCGGGCGGCCCGCCGTCGCCCGGTAGTCCATCGCCCGTTCCGCCGGGACGTGCTTGGGCGGGAAGGACAGGGACGCTACCGGGCTGGTCTCGGTCAGCCCCCAGCCCTGCAGGACCCGGACGCCGAACCGCTGCTCGTAAGCCTCGATCAGGCCGCGCGGGACGGCCGCCCCGCCGCACAGGATCATGCGCAGCGAGGAGAGGTCGACGCTCGCCGGGTCCAGGCCGAGGATGTCGTACCACACGGTGGGCACGGCCGTGGCCAGGGTGGCCCGCTCGGCCGCGATGAACCGGGCCAGCGGCCCGGCCTGCGTGAACCGGTTCGGCAGCAGCAGGTCGGCGCCGACCAGCCAGGCGGCGTACGGCATCCCCCACGCGTTGCCGTGGAACATGGGCACCACCGGCAGCAGCCGGTCGTGCTGGCTGAGCCCGAGGGCCTCGCCGGAGCACACGCCCAGCGTGTGCAGGAACGTGGACCGGTGGCTGTAGACCACGCCCTTGGGCAGGCCGGTGGTGCCGCTGGTGTAGCACATCGCGGCGGCCGACCTCTCGTCGGTCTCCGGCCAGGCGAACCCCGGCTGCTCCGCGGCCAGCAGGTCCTCGTAATCGAGGTGCGCGGGCAGCGCGGACCGGTCGCCGTCGCCGTACACGACCAGGTGCCGCAGCGTCTTGAGCTCGTCCCCGCCGGCCGCCAGCACCGGTGCCAGGGCCGGCGCCAGGCTGGCGTCGGCGAGGATCACGCGGTCCCCGGCGTGGCCGATGATGTAGCGGATCTGCTCCGCCGCCAGCCGGATGTTCAGGGTATGCATCACCGCGCCCATGCCGGGAATGGCGAAGTACGCCTCCTGGTGCTCGGAGGTGTTCCAGCCGAAGGTGGCCACCCGGTCGCCCGGCCCCACGCCGAGGCGGCGCAGCCCGGCCGCGAGCTGATCCGCGCGGTCGGCCAGCGCCCCGAACCCGATCCGGCGGACCCCGCCGGCCTCGCTGGTGACGACCTCGCTGTCGGCATAGGCGATCCGGCCGTGCCCGAAGATATGCCCGACCGTGAGCGGGAAGTCCATCATCGTGCTGCGCATGGCTAGCCTCCTGAGACTTGCGCGTGCTGGCCGGCCCAGTGCGGTTCGCGCAGCTCGCGCTTGAGGATCTTGCCGGCCGCCGACTTGGGCAGCGGCTCGGTCCGCAACTCGATGCGCCTGGGCACCTTGAATCCGGCGATCTGCTCCCGGCAGTGCGCGGCCAGCTCATCCGGCGCCACCTGCACCCGGCCGAACACGACCGCGTAGACGGTCTCGCCCCAGCGCGGGTCGGGCACGCCGAACACGGCGACCTCCTCGACGCCGGGATAACTGCCCAGCGCGTCTTCCACCTCGGTGGAGTAGATGTTCTCGCCGCCGCTGACGATCATGTCCTTGACCCGGTCGACCAGGTAGAAGTAAGAATCCTCGTCCCGGTACCCCAGGTCACCGGTCAGGTACCAGTCACCGCGCATGACCTCGGCCGTCGCCTCCGGCTTACGCCAGTACCCCGCCATCACGCTCGGGCTGCGCACGGCGACCTGCCCGACCGCTCCCGCGGGCAGGTCGGCCATGGCGCCGTCCACGACCCGCATCTCGACGCCCACGGCGGGCTGGCCGCACGAGCGGATCAGCGGGGTGTCCAGGATGCGTTCCTCGTGCGGCAGCAGCGTGGTGATCGGGGTGGTCTCGGTGGTGCCGTACACGTGCAGCAGCTCCGCGGCGGGAAACGCCTGCCGGGTCCGCCGCAGCGTCTCGGCCGAGATCGGCGAGGCGCCGTGGCTCAGGTACCGCAGCGAGCCGGCATCCCGCGGCCGGGCCAGCTGCGCGTCGGCCGCCATCGCCAGCATGGTGGGCACCAGCAGCGTATGGGTGACCGCCTCCCGCTCGATCAGGTCGACCGCCAGGCCGGGCTCGAACCGGGGCATGATGACGTGGGTCCCGCCGGCCCACACGGTGGCCAGCGTGGCCAGGATCCCGCCGGTATGGAACATCGGCGACGCCACCAGCCACCGCGTCTGCCGGTCAAAAGGCCAGGCCGCCATGAAATGCAGCGAACTGGAGACCAGGCTGCGGTGCGTGTGCATCGCGCCCTTCGCCGCCCCCGTGGTGCCCGAGGTATAGAACAGGGCAGCCAGGTCATCCTCGCCCACCGCGTCGCTGAACGGCACCTCACCGGCCGCGGCGAGCAGCTCCTCATAATCACCGGGCATCGTCAGCACCCGGCCGGCCCCGGCCGCACCCGGGTAAGCCGCGTCGGCGAAGACCACGCTGACCCCGGCGTCGTCCAAGATGGCCCGCATCTCCGCGGGCGCCAGCCGCGAGTTCACCGGGACCAGCACGTAACCCGCCGCCGGGAGCCCCAGGTACAGCTCGAGGTAACGATCGGAATTCAGCGCGATCACCCCGACCCGGTCCCCCGGCACCAGGCCCAGGTCGCGCATCGCCCCGCCCAGCCGGCGACAGCGCGCGCCAAGCTCGGCATAGGTACGGCGACTGTCCTGGCACACCACGGCGCAAGACCCGGGAGCGGTGCTAAGGGCCCGGCTAAGCGGCTGGGCAAAGGTATACATCGGCTCGCCTCCCAGAAGAGCAGGTGCAGGGGCTTCTTCCTCGCCGGCGGTTGCCGCGCCCCGGTGAGACGAGGACCGTCGATGGGCCTGACGCTACGACCCGGCCAATCGTTCTCGTAAGGTCAAAGGTCCCGCGGGCTGGAGCCGGAGGTCGGTAAGTCCGTCTTCGCGGCCCCCTTCTCCCTATTTGCCTCGTCTGTAAGAGTGTTAACAGGATTAGCCAACCGATCGTTCGGTCTTATTACCGTGCGGTAAGGTATAGGTGTCGGCCAGGTTTCGCCTGATACGGATGAGGCTGGCCAACGCTCGACCAGGGAGGTTCCGATGTCGGCAGTCATGTCGGCCGTGCCGGTCCAGGACGTGCAGCTGCGCATCAGGGGACTGCGGATCCACGCGCAGGTCTGCGGGGAGGGTGAGCCGCTGCTGCTCTACTCGGGCATCTTCGGAGAGGTGCGGCTGTGGGAGAAGCTGCTCCCGCACCTTGCCGGGTTCCGCACGATCGCGTTCGACCCGCCGGGCATCGGCCGGTCGCAGCGGCCGCCGTACCCGCTGAGCATGTGGTCACTGGCCGAGATGGGCACCGCGGTGCTCGACGAGTTCGGCATAGCGTCCGCGCACGTGCTCGGCGCCTCGTTCGGCGGCGCGGTCGCCCAGCAGATGGCGTTCTCGCACTCCCGCCGGGTCCGCCGGCTGGTGCTGGTGTCGACGTCGTTCGGCGGTTTCGCCATGCCGGGCAACCCGTGGGCGATGTGGCATTTCATGCACCCGCGCAGTTACCACCCCGAACGGCTGGAACGGGTAGTCGGCGCCATGTTCGGCGGGCGGCTGCGGACCGAGCCCGAACTTGTCCGCTCGATGCACATCCGGCGCCCGGTCGACCCCCTGGCCGCCCTGTACCGGATGGCCGGGCTGTTCGGCTGGACCAGCCTGCCGTGGATGTGGACCATCGGCCAGCCCACGCTGATCGTCGCGGGAGACGACAACCCGGTCACGCCGCTGGTGAACCACCGGCTCATGGCCGCGCTGATACCGCGGGCACGGCTGCACACGGTCGTCGGCGGCGGCCATCTGGCGCTGATCGACAGCGCGGCCCAGGTTGCCCCCGTGATCACCAGCTTCCTCCAGGAGGACTGAGCCCGGTCAGCGCCGCCGCGCCAGCGGGAGCGCGAACCACAGCAGCCCGAAAACGCCGGTGACGAACGCGGTGATCAGCGCCGCGGGCAAGGCACTGGTGACGTAGCCGGTGACCAGCAGGACCGCGGCCGATACCGCCAGGCCGACCGTGACCAGGCCGGCGATCGCCATCACGCTGGCCGCCTTGACCAGGCGCTCCTTCTGGCCCTGGCGGAACACCAGCCGGTGGTAGGCGACGGGCCCGAGCAGCAGCGCCGTCGCCACCGCGGCCAGCACCAAGATGCCCAGGTACAGCCCGCGCTGGCCCTGGCTGAGCTGCTCGAACCGGTTGGTGAACGGGAGGGAGAGCAGGAAGCCGAACAGGACCTGCACGCCCAGCCCGGCGACCCGCAGTTCCTGCAGCAGCTCGCCGAGGTTGCGGTCCAGCCGCTCGGCCTCGGACTCGTCCCGGTCGTCCGGGGGCTCTGCCTTGTCCACGATGATCACCCTAGCCGCCGGGGCCCGCGCCGCCCGGCTTAGCCTCCGCAGGTTTAGTTTGGGGGACGTGACGGAATCCTCCCGCAGCACGGCCGCTTCCTCCCCCCGCACCTCCTCCCGCGGCACGGCCGCTTCCTCCCCCCGCACCCCCTCCCGCGGCACGGCCGCCCTGATCGTCGAGTGCCTGGAGAACGAGGGCGTCACGCACGTCTTCGGCATCCCGGGCGAGGAGAACATCAGGCTGGTCGACGCCATCGCCCGGTCCTCCATCCGGTACGTGCTGGCCAGGCACGAGCAGGGTGCGTCGTTCATGGCCGAGGTCTACGGCCGGCTGACCGGCCGCGCCGGGGTGTGTTCGGCCACGCTCGGCCCCGGCGCGATCAACCTGCTGCTCGGCACCGCGGACGCGACCACCAACTCCACGCCGCTGATCGCGCTGTCGGCGCAGGTCGGCATGAACCGCAGCTTCAAGGAGTCGCACCAGGGCGTGGACCTGGTGCCGATGTTCGCGCCGGTCACCAAGTGGTCGGCGCTGGTGGCGACGCCGGGCGCGGTGCCTGAGATGATCCGCAAGGCGTTCAAGCTGGCCCAGACCGAGCGGCCGGGCGCGGTCTACCTGGCCATCCCCGAGGACGTGGAGCAGGCCGAGGCGCAGGGCGAGCCGCTGCGGGTGAACGTGCCGCGCCCGGACGAGCCGTCTCCCGGGCAGGTGGAGCGGGCGGCTGCGTTGCTGCGCGCGGCGCGCAGCCCGATCGTGCTGGCCGGCCACGGCGCCGCGCGGGCCGGGGCGGGCCCGGCCCTGCGCCGCTTCGCCGAGACGCTGGGCGTCCCGGTGGCGACCACGTTCCACGGCAAGGGCGTGTTCCCCGACGACCACCCGCTGGCGCTGGGCGCGGTGGGGTTCATGCGGCACGACTACGTCAACTTCGGCTTCGATCGCGCCGACCTCATCATCGCCGTCGGCTACGAGCTGCAGGAGTTCGACCCGGCGCGGATCAATCCCCGCGGCGACACCAGGATCATCCACCTGCACCGGTTTCCCGCCGAGGTGGACGCGCACTACGACGTGGCCGTCGGGCTGCACTCCGACATCGGCCGCAGCCTGGACGCGCTGGCCGAGGCGGTCACCCCGCGCGTCAAGGAGACCGCGGCCGCCCCGGGCGGGGCCAAGCCCAGCGGAAACCGCATCCGCGCCCTGCTCGCCGCCGAACTCGCCCGCGGTCAGCGCGACGACCGCTTCCCGCTCGCGCCGGCCAGGATCGTGGCCGACACCAGGACGGCGCTGCGCCGCGAGGACATCGTGCTGGTGGACACCGGTGCGCTGAAGATGTGGATGGCGCGGCTGTACCCGACCTACGAGCCGAGCACCTGCCTGATCTCCAACGGCCTTTCCACCATGGCCTGGACCGTCCCCGGGGCGATCGGCGCGAAAATCGCCCGGCCGGAGCGCCGGGTGCTGGTGGCCACCGGCGACGGCGCGTTCCTTATGAACTCCCAGGAGATCGAGACCGCGCTCCGCCTGGGGCTCGCCTTCGTCGTCCTGATCTGGGTCGACGAGGCCTACGGGCTGATCAGCTGGAAGATGGACCTGGAGATCGGGCGCAACGTGGACACGAGGTTCGCCAACCCGGACTTCGTCACCTACGCGGAGAGCTTCGGCGCGACGGGGTACCGGATCACCTCGGCCGGCGAGCTGCTCCCCGCGCTGCGGGCCGCCCTAGCCGCCAACACGGTCTCGGTGATCGCCTGCCCGGTCGACTACGCCGCGAACCTGGAGCTGATCGAATCGCTTGGCGACCTAGACGAGTCGCTGTCCTGAGACACCTCCGGCGGTCGTCATCACCGCAGGATGACCAGGTTAAATCGGCGAAACGGCGGTGGCTGTCTTCCGTCTTGCCGTGCTGGCGGCTGCCAGTGCCTGATCGGCAGCAACGTGTTGTTATTAATCGCCGAGGTAAGTCGCGGGGCGAAGGCTGCCGGGAAACAATCTTGAAGCATGTGATTCGGGCAACTTCATCGAACTCAGCGAGCGTGACCTGGAAGCAGTAGCCCGCGCCGAGCACACCCGCTGGTACCGGAGGCGGCTGGCGGCCGGGTGGTCGGCCGCGGATCCGGTCGGCCCGAACGCAGGGGAAGCCAGCACCTGCCCGGGTGAATCGCCGCGTGGTCCGGTGGAGCGAGCTCCCCCGCAGAACCGTACGGAAAGCATCGAGTACCTACGGTCACAGCTGGCGCAGCATCGAGGCTCCAAGCACAGCGGGCGTGGCGGCGGTCATCAGGCGATGAGCTTTCTGGCGATGCCGGGGACTGGTGCCCTTGACGCACGCCGCCGGGCCGATGCGTAAGCTGAATCGCCTGGTGCTCAAGGACGTGCCAGACCGGAGGGATCGCCGGTGCCGCTACCGGATTTGACGGTGATCGCCGAGGGCGACGCTCCCGGCGGCGAGCTGTGGTATTTGCGTGCTGGCGGAGCAGGGGAGAATTTTTACACCCTGCTGGAAACGGTTCATCCTGACGGGTCCCGGGATGAGGGCGGAATGGGAGGCCCGCTGCTTTTCCCCGGCCGGTCGCTCAATGTCTACACCGGGAGGTCTGACGGCGGCCTGCTGCGGGTCGTCGTCCGGGCCGGCCGGAAGGTACGGCGGCTGTATTTCCGGTCCGAGGAAGGCGAGTGGTGTGATCTTCTGCCCGTCGCAGATGACGCCGATCTGGGTGTGACCTTCTTCGCGATCCTGCTCCCGTGGGCGACCGGCATCGCCTCCATGCACGGGTTCGATGCTGATGGCCGGGAACTGTCCTTAGCCAGCCTGGCGGTCGGGCCCCGCGGTCCGGCCCCGCGGTCCGGCCTGGCGGTCCAGGGCGCCAGCCCGGGTTGTCACGGGCGCGACGGGCTGTCCGGAGCGCGATCCTGGGAATGACATCCTTCGCGGAGAGGAGCATCCCAGTGAGCCGACCGCACCAGCCCGGCCAGGCCGCTTTCCGGTCGGTACTGCCCGACGATATCGACTGGAAGCCGTTCGCGGCGTTCCCGCCTCCGGCCCGGCTCGCCGTCGTGGTCGGTCAGCCCACCGAGCCCGGCCCGTACGTGATCAGGGTCAAGGTGCCCTCCGGCGTGAAGCTGATGCCGCACAGACATCCGGAAGACCGCGTGTACACCGTGATATCCGGCGTCTTCTACATCGGCCTTGGCGATGAGTTCGATGGCGACGACGTGACCGCCTATCCGCCGGGAAGCGTCATCGTCCTGCCCGGCGGCACATCCCACTTCCACTGGGCAAAGTCCGGTGAATATGTCACCCAGGTGACGGCGATCGGGCCGCTCGGCCTGGAATACGTGGACCCGGAAGACGACCCGCGGGCGCAACCAGCGTAGGATCCGCCCCGGCGTCCCGAGGCAGGGCCGCGCGGCCCGGGCGCCGGACTCTGCCCGGGCCCCGGGCCAGGGTACCGGCCAGGGCTTCCACGGGCGCGACAGGGACGCTGGATGCGGGAGCGTGGGGCTGATCGTGCCGGGCCGGCCCCAGCTGCGCGGTACCTGTCCCGGACCACGCGGCGACCACATAAGCACATAAGCACATAAGCACATAAGCACATAAGGAGGAATCAATCATGACCACTGATACCGCCGCCGCTGCCACCCCGCGCGAACCCGAACTGCCCGGCCAGACCGTCGTGGTGATCGGCGGCAGCGCCGGCATCGGGCTGGAGACCGCCCGCCGCGCCCGCGCCGAGGGCGCCGACGTCATCCTGACCGGGCGTAATCCCGACCGCCTCGAGCGGGCCGCGGCCGAAGTCGGCGCGCGCAGCACCGCGGCCTTCGACGCCACCGACCCGGCCGCCCGCGACCGGTTCTTCGCTAGCCTGCCCCCCCAGATCGACCACGTGATGGTCACGGGCCCCGGCCCGTACTACGCGCCCCTGGCCGAACTCGACCGCGACCGGGCGCACCAGGACTTCGACGACCATCTGTGGCTGGCCGTAGCCGTCGCCCAGCACGCCGTCGGCCGGGTGCGGCCCGGCGGCACGCTGGTGTTCATGGGCGGCACCGGCGGCCGCAGCCGCGGACCGGGCCTGTCGCTGATCGCGGCGGGCACCGCCGCGCTGCCCGCCCTGATCGCCAACCTGGCGGTCGAGGTCGCCCCGATCCGGGTCAACCTCATCGCCGCCGGGTTCGTCGACACCCCGCTGTCGGCCACGCTGCTCGGCGACGACCTGGACGCGCGCCGCGACCAGCTCCGCGCCACCCTGCCCATCCACCGGGTGGTCGGCCCGGACGACATCGCCGCGCTCGCCGTGCACCTGATGACCAACACCGCGCTCACCGGCGGGACCTACGACATCGACGGCGGCCAGCAACTGGTCCCCAGCGCGTGACGGGATGAACGACCTGCTGAAGCTGGCCATCGAGGGCCACGGCGGCCAGCGGCGCTGGGAACAGCTTTCCCGGTTCCGCGCGGCCGCCTCGATCACCGGCGCGATCTGGGCACTCAAGGGCCAGGCCGGCCTGCTGGACGGGGTGGTCCTGGCCGGAGAGACCCGCGACCAGCGGCTGACGATCACCCCGTTCCCCCGCCCCGGCCAGTACGCCACCTGGGAGCCGTACCGGCAGACGATCGAGACCGCCGGCGGCGTGCTGGTCGCCGAGCGCCGCGACCCCGCGGCCTCCTTCGCCGGGACCACCCGCTCCGCGCCCTGGGATGAGCTCCAGACGGCCTACTTCGCCGGCGAGGCCAACTGGAACTACCTCGTGGCACCGTTCATCTTCGGCAGAGACGACTTCGAGACCGAGGAGACCGGAACCTGGTCCGAGGACGGCCAGACCTGGCGTCGCCTGCTGGTCACCTACCCCGACGCCATCGTGGCCCACCACCGCCAGCAGACCTACTACTTCGACGGCGACGGCCTGCTGCGCAGGCTGGATTACTCCGTCGACATCCTGGGCGGCGGCCCGGCCGTGAACTACCCGTCGGAATACCGTGAGTTCGACGGGATAATGGTCCCCACCCGCCGCCGTGTCTACGTCCGCAGGCCCGACGGCACCCCCGTTCCCGGCCCCGTCTCGGTCGCCATCGACGTCACCAACGCCGCCTTCAGCTAAGAAGCCCTGGCAGGCCGGGACATCAGCGGGAACGGCTGGCCAGCCTGGACAGTGCCCAGCCGGCACCGGTGAGGCCGGTGGTGAGCGCCAGGACGGCGAACGCGGCCGAATAGGAGGTCGCGGTCGCGATGGCGCCGGCCGCGAAGGCGCCGAGCCCCGTTCCGGCGTCGAAGCTCAGGTTCCACGCGATGCTGACCGAGTTCCGCGCCGGTTCCCCTCCTGCGCTGAACGCCTGCGTCAGCGTGAGGTTCTGCAGGCCGCCATAGGCGACTCCCACCACGAGCAACCCGGCGATGACCAGGGCGCGACCCGCGGCGTCGTGGACGCTGTCCGCCTTCAGGGCGATCGCGGCGAGACCCAGCGCGCCGGTGAACAGCAGTGGGGCTATCGCCGCGGTGGCCCCAGAACGGTCGGCGATCCCGCCGGCCGCCCATCTGCTGACCGCCGCGGTCCCGGTGAACGCGAGCAGCCCGAAGAACCCCGCTACCGGGCTGGCCAGGATGCGGGAGGTGAACGTGAGGATGGCCCCGCCCGACGCCGTGATGACGGCCAGCGCCGCGATCGGCCCGAGAAGTGCGCGCCGCAGCGCGGCCGTCGTGCCAGGCCCGGCGCCGCCGGCCGGCGGCCGGTCACGGTCGCCCGTAGCCCGCGCGATCGGCCATGCCAGCGGAATGGCGAGCGCCGGCAGGACGGCGAGCACGAAGACGAACCCGAACCCGACCCGCTCGGCGAGCCAGGGCGCGACCGGGACCAGCACGAACTGGGGCGCGGCGATCGCCAGCCCGAGGGCGCCGAGGGCTCGCCCGCGGCGCGCGGGCTCCACGAAGACGGCGACCGCGGTCGCCCCGCACACGGTCACGACGCCGAAGCCGAATCCGCGCAGCGCGGCGAGCGTCGTGACGGCCCAGAGCCGGTCGGTGGCCAGGTGGCCCAGGGCGGGCAATCCCAGCAAGCCGGATCCGAGCACGAGCGTCCAGCGCCAGCCAAGGCCGGGCAGCACGCGGTGCATCGCCAGCTGGGCCAGGACGGTGCAGGCCATCATGACCGCGGTGACCAGCCCGGCCCCCAGGTCATCGCTGCCGCCCCGGATCACCCATAGCGGCGCGACGGGCACGAGCAGCGCGAAGCCGGCGAACCATAGCGCCGCGGACCCGAGCAGCCAGGGCATGCCGGGCACCCGCCAGACCGAACCGGCCCCGGCGCCTTGTGAGCCCCCGTCCGTCCTGTCCTGGCAGGCCTCGCTAGAGTCCGAACCCACTGCCCATCTCCGGTATCTCGCCGCCAGGCCGCACGGCCGTCACTTCAGCAGGGTGGCCACCACGTTGATCACGAGCCCGAGCAGCACCGCGCCGAACAGGTAGGACAGCAGCGCGTGGTGCAGGGTTATCCGCCTGACCGCCTTCGAGGTGATGTTGGTGTCCGCCACCTGGAACGTCATCCCGACGGTGAAGGCGAAGTACGCGAAGTCGGTGTAGGTCGGCGGTTCTTCCTCGTTGAACTCGATGCCGCCGTCCGGCTCGGAGTAATAGGCCCGGGCGTACCGCAGCGCGAACTCCGTGTGCACCACCGTCCAGGACAGCACGACGCTCAGCAGGCCCAGCGTGACCAGGAATCCCTTCATGCCGCCGGTGGCCTGGCCCGCCTTGGCGAGCGCGAAGCCCACCGCGCCCAGCATGGCGATGCCCGCGCCCACCACGACGAGTTGGGCCACGGCGGTGCTGGGATCCTCCCGCTTCGCCAGCCGGGCGGTGGTGCCGGGGTCCAGCCGCCACACCGCGATCCAGACCCAGATTACGTAGATCACGACGGCCACGTCCCACCCGGCCAGGATCGCGGCCGAGGGCACGGTGAACAGCGAGATGACCGCCCCGGCGACGGTCCCGGCGAGCATGGCCGCCGTCACGCGCTGCCCGGCCGATGCCGTGCGCATCCGCTCGCTGATACCCGTGCCCTCGCTGATCGTCACCAGCCAAGACTAGAGAATCGCCGGTCACGCCGCCTCCAGGGCCGACATGCGGGCCGAACGATCGGCCAAGGCGCTCCGGCGCTCGCTCGCGTGGGCCTCAGCCCTATTAATGCGGTGGGTCGAGGCCGGGTCGAGGCTAAGTAACCTCCCTATTGAAGGTCGTTAGCTATCCACGTCCCGGCCGCGCCGGCGCAGCCGGATCTGCGTCGTCAGCTTCACCGGCCGCTCCTGCTCGGCCGAACCGCCGCTGGCCGGGGCCACGGTGAAGATGAGCCCGCCCTGGCCGAGGCGCACCCGGCTGACCAGGAGCGGCTCATCGGCATCGGGCAGCACGATCACGTCGCCGACGTCGATGTCACCGGCCAAAACCACATCCTCCACAATAAGGACGATACCGGCTAGGAAGATCGAGTTCATCCAGGCACCGAACGTGAGCTGTCCGGTAGGCAAACATCCGGTGACGCACTCCTTTACCCTGGCGCGCCATCCCGTTATCCGCAGTTCACTCGAAGCCGGACGTGTCGCCTGCCCCGCGGCGGACGATCTCGGGTTCGGGCTGGGAGAAGTCGATCACCGTGGTCGGCTCGGTGCCGCAGTCGCCCGAGTCGATCACCGCGTCCACGGAGTCTTGGAGCTCCTCGGCGATCTCCCACCCCTGGGTCATGGGCTCTTCATGGCCGGGCAGCAGCAGCGTGCTCGAGACCAGCGGCTCGCCGAGTTCGGCCAGCAGCGCCTGGGTCACCACGTGCCGCGGGATCCGCACCCCGACGGTCTTCTTCCTAGGGTGCTGCAAGATCCGCGGCACCTCCTTGGTCGCGGGCAGGATGAAGGTGTAGCTGCCCGGCGTGGCCGCCTTGATCGCCCGGAACACCGGGTTGGGCACGAACACGAACTGGCCCAGCTGGGCGAAGTCCTGGCACAACAGGGTGAGGTGGTGCCGGTCGCCGAGGCCGCGGATCGACCTGATCCTGGCCATGCCGTCCCGGTTACCGAGCTGGCACCCCAGCGCGTAGCAGGAGTCGGTCGGGTAGGCGATCACGCCACCCGCCCGCACGATGTCGGCGACCTGGGTCAGCGAGCGCCGCTGCGGGTTCTCCGGATGGATGTCGAAGTACCTGGCCATGCGACGAGCTTAGGGGTATCGCTGCCCGCACCGCGCCGGCGCTCTGAACAGGCTCAAGATCAGCTAAGGATCAGGCGTGCCTAGTGTGACTCCGGAGGGCTTCTTGGCTGCCTGGGCGCGAACGCGAGGGCGCGTTCCTGAACGAGCTGCTGCGCTCGGTCGTGCGATGGCCGCTCGATGAGCCCTTTAACGGGCACTACGGCACAAGCACGGTGCGCTCGCCGGGCGGGTCCGGCCTGGCCCAGGTCGCCTCTATATCGGCCAGGGACACCGTGCCCGGCTTGACCACGATCGTGCCGGCGTTGATCTCGTGCACGAGGGACGGCAGTTCGGCGAGGTAGGCCGCGGTCGAGACGGCGCCCTGGCCGTTGCCCTGGATGCGGAGGTTCGCCGAGCGCAGCGCGACCGAGGGCAATTCGATCGTCGGGCCGGCCATCGCGCCGATCTGGATCCAGTTCATCGCGTGGCTGCGATCCGCCCGGGCGGTCAGGAGCGCCATGATGGCGTGCCCGGCCGGCTTGCCCGAGACGTAGTCGATGACGATGTCCACCTCGCCCGCGGCTGCGCCGAGTGCCCTGTCCGTCGCGTCCTGGTCACCGGTCAGCGGCACGACCTCGTCGGCGCCGAGCGAAATGAGCGCGCTGAGCCGCCCGGGATCGCGTCCGGCGCCGACCACGCGCCCGGCGCCGAGGAGCCGGGCGATCTGGACCGCCATCATCCCGGCGTTCCCGGTCGCGCCGAGCACCAGGACGCCCTGGCCGGGCTCGATCGGAACGCGGTGACGTAGCGCTACCCACGACGACATGGCCGGGTTCATCGCGGCGGCGACCTTCGCGACGTCGGTGTCGTCGGGTAGCTCCACCGCGCGCCGCATGTCGACGATGGCCTTGTCGGCCATCGTGCCGATGACGTCGTCGCTGGCCGCGAAGTAGATCCGCCGGCCGTCCTGGCGCAGGCCGACGCCGTCGACGCCGGGGATCATGGGCAGCGTGCGGCGGCTGGTGTAGTGGGTTCCGGCGGCGCCGGTCCGGACCCTGGGATGCAGGCCGACGGCGAGTACGTCGACGAGGATCTCCTGGTCGCCCGCCGGCCGCGGAACCTCGAACGGCTGGTAGTGCGGTGGCTCGTCGAACGATGTCACGACGGCGGCGTTCATCATGGCCATTCCTGCATCCCTCCTGAGTCCGGCCGGACTAATTTAGTTGGTATCACGTACTAAATCAAGTACACTGCCGGCATGGCAGCACTACCGGCTGGCCGGGCGGCCGGCGCCCCCGCGCCGCACCAGACGCTGAGCCCTGCCGATGGGCTGGCGCAGCTCTCCTTCCTGGTCTACGGCATCCTCGAGCACAGGGCCCGCGAGCATGATCTTTCGATCATCCAGATCCGCCTGCTCGGCGTGCTGCGAGACCGCAGGCCGACCATGAACGAGCTGGCCAGGCTGCTGGATCTGGACAAGTCCAGCGTCACCGGGCTGGTCGATCGCGCGGAGCGCCGCGGCCTCGTCACCCGCGTTCCCTCGACGGCGGACCGGCGGTCCGTGCTGGTCACCCTCACCGACCACGGCCGGTCGCTGGTGTCCGACCGCGCGGCCCGCTTCGAGGCGGACATGTCGCTGCTGCTCGGGCGCCTGGAGCCAGCCGACCGTGACGCGCTGTCCGCCCTCATCAGCCGGCTGCTCGTCGCGCACGCGGCAGATCACGGGATCGATCTGTTCGCCACCGTCGACACCGGGATCCCCGGAGCTGGCGGCTGACTCAGCCCGCAAGACCACGCCTACGATAGGCACGTGCGGCGGTGACGTTCGGCGCGGGGCGCACCGCGCTTGCCTTCGGCCACAGCAAGATCAACCTGCACCGGGCCGGTCACGAATTCGAGCCGAAAGCCCGTCGCCCGACACCCGGCAGCGCCGACCTGTGCCTGATCGCCGCCGGCCCGCTGGAGCAGGTGATCGCGGACCTCACCGCGAACGGCGTCCCCATCGAGGAGGGCCCGGTCGAGCGCACCGGCGCCGCCGGCCCCATCCTGTCCGTCTACTTCCGCGACCCCGACCAGAACCTGATCGAGGTCAGCAACTACCTCTAACCGCCTCAGGGCCGCCTCCGCCTGGTGTCACAAACCGGCACGCTGTCCAGTCATAGCTCGTGAGAGCGAAAGAACAGAGGACAACATGCGGACGATCCTGATAGTCGGCGGTGGCTATGCCGGCTTCTACACGGCCTGGAAACTGGAAAAGAAACTTCGCCGGGGCGAGGCGCGGGTCATCGTTGTCGATCCCCGGCCGTACATGACGTACCAGCCGTTCCTGCCGGAGGTGCTGGCCGGTTCGGTCGAGGCCCGGCACGCCGCCGTATCCCTGCGCCGGCACCTGCGCAGGACAAGGCTCATCGCCGGCCGCGTGACCGCGATCGACCACGGGCACAGGACGGTCACCGTCCGCCCCGCCGAAGGACCGGCGTTTTCGCTCGGCTACGACATCATCGTCGTCACCGCCGGCGCGGTGACGCGCAAGCTGGCTATCCCCGGCACAGCCGAGCACGCGATCGGCATGAAGCACGTCGAGGAAGCCGTGGCGATACGGGACCGCCTGCTGACGGCCCTCGACCAGGCCTCGACGCTCGAGCCCGGTCCGCTGCGCCGGCGGCTTCTCACCGTGACATTCGTCGGGGGTGGTTTCTCCGGGGTCGAAGGCTTCGGTGAGCTGCTGTCGCTGGCGGCGTCGCTGGTGCGGTCCTATCCCGAACTGAGTCCGGCGGAGCTGAACTTCCACCTCGTGGAAGCGCGCGGCCGGATACTTCCCGAGGTGTCCGACCGGCCAGGCCGCTGGGTGGTGCGCTCGCTGGAGAAGCGTGGTGCCCGCGTGCACCTGAATACCGGGCTCGTCTCGGCCCGCAACGGCCACGTGGTCCTGTCCACCGGCGAGGAATTCGACTCCGAACTGATCGTCTGGACGGTCGGCAACGCGGCGAACCCGATGGTGCGCAGCCACACCGATCTGCCCATCGACGAGCGCGGAATGCTCACGGTGCGCGCCGATCTGCGGATCGGCACCGACACCGCGCCGGTGCCCGACGCCTGGGGCGCGGGTGACGACGCCGCGGTTCCCGACCTCGCCTCGAAGCTGTCCGGTGCCGCGACGGTGCCCAATGCCCAGAACGCGGTACGGCAGGGAAGACTCCTGGCGGAGAACATCATCGCCACGCTGCGCGGCCGGAATCCGAAGCCGTACGTGCATCACAGCCTCGGGACGATCGCCACGCTAGGTCTCGGCCGGGGCATCTTCCAGTTCCGCGGCCTGGTCATCAAGGGCTTTCCCGCCTGGCTGATGCATCGCGGCTACCACGTGCTGGCCGTACCGACCTGGGAGAGGAAGATCCGGGTCCTGGCGGTCTGGTGCACCGCCGTGCTGTTCGGCCGGGACATCGTCTCGCTGGCCTCGGTTCAGCACCCCCGCGATGCGTTCCTCGACGGCGGCGAACTGACCTCTGCGCCGCGCGGTGTCCTGATCGAAGCGGCCCCCAGCGGGCGCGCCGGCCCCACCGGTCACAGGGCGCCGTCCCGCGCAACCGCGACGATGTCACATCGTGACGGTCAGGTGCGCGACCATGTCACATCGTGACGGTTAATCCGGGCGGCCGGGGAGGGCTAGCGCGGGAAGCGTGAGTGCTGCGGGACGCCTGGGGCGTGAGCTGCGGAGCCGCGCGGGTAGGCATCTGGTGCGGCACTAGAAAAGACATCCCATGACCTGCGGGACGCACGTCAGGCTCCCGAAGCCGACCGGGCGGTGTGCCTGCCCATAAGGGTGTGCAGTCCTTCGCGGCAGTAGTCACGGGTGCCGTCGGACTAGGCGAACGGCGCGATGACCAGGTCGCCCTTCTTGACCGAGGTGACGTCGGCTCCGGTGTCTTTGGCGACGCCGATGAACTCGTGGCCCATCGCGCATGCGGATTCCTCCGGTATCCCGGTCAGTAGCCGGTGGGCTGACGCGGGGTGTAGTGCTCTTCGAGGGCACTGATCTCGTCGTCGGTGAGGGTGACGTCGAGCGCGGCAGCGGCGTCGGCGAGGTGATTTTGCTTGGTGGCGCCCACGATCGGGGCGCTGACCACCGGGTTGTGCAGTACCCAGGCGAGCGCGACCTGGGCCATCGGCACGCCGTGCTGTCCGGCAACGTGCTCGACGGCGTCCGCGATGGGCTTGTCGTCGTGCGGCAGCACCCAGCGGGCGGTGGCGTCGGTGTCGCTGCGTGCGGTCTGCTGCCCCCATGGACGAGCAAGACGCCCCTTGGCGAGCGGGCTCCACGGGATCGACCCCACGCCCTGGTCGGCGAGCAGGCCGAACATCTCGCGCTCTTCCTCGCGCTGCATGAGGCTGTACTGGTTCTGCATGGAGACGAACCTGGTCCAGCCGTGCAGTCGGGCGAGGTACTGCATCTTGGAGAACTGCCAGGCCCACATCGACGAGGCGCCGAGGTAGCGGACCTTGCCGGCCTTGACCATGTCGTGCAGGGCCGCCATGGTCTCCTCGACCGGGGTGGCCGGGTCGAAGCGGTGGATCTGGTAGAGGTCGACGTAGTCAGTCCCGAGCCGGCGCAGGGAGTCGTCGAGTTGCTCGACGATCGCGCGCCGGGACAGGCCCGAGCCGCCGGGGCCGTCGTGCATCTTGAAGAAGACCTTGGTCGCGAGGACGACGTCCTCGCGACGGGTGTATGTGCGGATGGCCCGGCCGACGATCTCTTCCGACGTGCCGTAGCCGTAGGCGTTGGCAGTGTCCCAGAAGGTGATGCCGAGCTCGACGGCCTGGCGGAACAGGGGCTCGGCAGCGTCATCGTCGAGTGCCCACTCGTTGAAGCCGCGAGAGGTATCGCCGAAGCTCATGCAGCCCAGTGCGATGCGGCTGATCTTCAAGTCTGAATTACCTAGTGTCGTGTACCGCACCGAAACTCCTTCGCTGGTAGTGCCGGCTCAGACGGTGGCCTGCGGGACGAGTTCGTCGTCCGTCCATGCGCTGCTCACCGGTCGCCTCCGGGTTCGGTGAACAGCTCCTTGGCGAGGGTGATCGCGGACATCGCGCGCGGCCAGCCGGCGTAGAACGCGAGGTGGATGATCATTTCTTTCAGCTCGGTCTCGCTGAGGCCGTTCTGCCTGGCGCGGGCGAGGTGCCCGCGGAGCTGCTCGGTGCTGCCGTTGGTGACAAGAGCGGCGCAGGTGACGAGGCTGCGGTCGCGCGGGCTGAGTTCGGGCCGGGCCCATACCTCGCCGAAGAGCACGCGGTCGGTGAGGTCCACGAGCTTCGGGGCGAAGTCCCCGATCATGCGCTGCGCCGGAGTCTGGTCGGTCATGTCGATTCCTTTCACAGGTCAGTGTGCGTTTTGCGCTGGTCAGGTGCCATCCGGTCGCGCCCGCGGGCTCGGCCTCGGCCGGCGATGCGGCCCGGCCTGGCTCGTGCGTCACGTCACCCAGTCAACGCGCGGGCCCCGGCCCGGGGGGAGTGCCTGTCGTTCCAGGTAACGCCAGTGCCTCCCCGACGACCGTGCGCGCGCCTACCGTGGAGGTCATGAATAACCGAGCCCAGGCCCGCGAGTTCCTCGTCTCGCGGCGCGAGCGCATCTCGCCGGGGCAAGCCGGGCTGCCCGCCTACGGCGGCGGCAACCGCCGGGTGAAGGGGCTCCGGCGCGAGGAGGTCGCACTGCTCGCAGGCGTGAGCATCGACTACTACGTCCGCATGGAACGCGGGAACCTCGCCGGCGCATCCGATGCCGTCCTTGATGGCATCGCGAACGCGCTTCAGCTCGACGAGGCCGAACGCGCCCACCTGTTCGACCTCGCCCGCGCCGCCCAGCCCTTGCCTCCCCGGCAGCGACGGACGACGACCGCCGGCGTCACCGCCGGCGTCCAGCAGGTCCTCGACGCCATCGCCGACGCACCCGCCTGGGTCCGCAATGCCAGGCACGACATGCTCGCCGCCAACCGCATGGCCAGAGCCCTCTACGCCCCGCTCCTCGCCGGCCCGCGCAGGCCCGTCAACAACGCTCGCTTTGTCTACCTCGACCCGGCCGCACACGACTTTTTCACCGACTGGGAACGCGCCGCCGACGACATCGCCGCCATGCTCCGGTCCGAGGCCGGCCGCAACCCGCACGACAAGCAGCTCATCGAGCTGATCGGTGAGCTCTCCACCCGCAGCGAGGATTTCCGCACCCGGTGGGCTGCCCATAACGTTCGCTTTCACCGGACCGGCCACAAGCGACTCCACCATCTCGTCGTCGGCACCCTCGACCTCGACTTCGAGGCCATGGAGTTCCCCTCCCACCCCGGGCTCACGCTGCTCGTCTACACCGCGGCAGCAGCCACCCTCGCCGCCGACAACCTCAAGCTGCTGGCCAGCTGGGCCGCCACAGCCGAGCAAACCGGACACCTGCCCAGCTACGCGTAGGCACCGGAAGTCGCCGCGGTTTCCGCGTGACGTCGAGGTTTATGTCCGTATTTCCGCGGCGGGGAGTGTTCTGCGGAGGCCATCGTGGCCTGCCGTGGTTCTGCCGTTGAAGCCCATCCCGGCGCGGTGAGCCCATTCTTCGCCGGTGATCGCATCCGGTTCAGCGGGGAGGTAATGGCTGAGGATGAGTTCGCGGACCCCGGCGCGTTCGGCGACGCCGCCGACCTGGGTGACATCGGTGTGCAGCGCGGCCATCCGGGCCAGTTCGGCATCGTCCATGCCGTGGCGCCGCAGGTAGCTCAGGTCGGCCACTTGGTGGACCAGGATGTCGGCGCCCTCGGCCAAGGCGATCAGGTCCTCGTTCACCGAGGTGTCGCCGGAGAACACCACCGAGCCGTCCGGGGTGTCGAACCGGTACGCCAGCGCCGGGACGGCCCGGCCGTGCGTCACCGCGACCGAGGTGACTCGGACACTCTCGTCGTCAACGACGACGACCCGAACCTGGGTGCGATCTTCCGTCCATGCCGGGGCGGCGATGTCGATGGCCCGGACCAGCGCGCCCGCATCCGGCATATGGCTGTCCAGCGGCATGACGTTCAGATGGTAGGCGTAGCCGGCCAGGATGTGGGTGACCAGATCGGCTGTACCGGGTGCGGGCAGCTCGGGGCAGATCGTCGTCTGACGATGGAAGACGGCATCCCCCGCTGGCAGGGCGCCCGGCCGTGACGGTCCGTAAACGCGGATCGGGGCAAGGGGGCCGTTATCGCCCGCGCGGACGCCCCACGGATACAAGAGCAGGCCCGGGAGGTCACCGATGTGGTCGGCATGCAGGTGGGTAAGGAACACCGCTTCCAGGCGGGTGAAGTCCAGCCCCGCCCCGGCGAAGGCCGACGGAGATCCGCGGCCGCAGTCGACGACGAAGACTCGTTCGTCCACGATCAGTGCCGACGAAATACCCATGCGGCCGGGCACGGGCATGGGCGCGCCCGCTGTCCCTAGCAATACCAATTCGGTAGCCATGCCCGCCCTTCTCCTGCAATCTCATCTGTGATCATGGTGCGCCGCGGTTGCGGCCGCGGCCCGCCGCAGTGCGCGCCCTCGCCCGGCATCCAATGTCCACGCAGCGAGCGTCCTGCGCAAGGGAGAGAGAGGATGGGTACATCGTCAGTCCGGCGTGGAAAGGAGGCGGCCCGCAGTGGGCGAGGGTACAGATGATTCCCTGGTTGCCGCGCCGGGGCGGTCCCCGGCCCTGGACGCCGCCCAGATGGACGTGCTGCGCAGGTACGGCACCGAGCGCGACGTGGTTGCTGGCGAGGTGCTGTTCGTCGACGGGGACGAGACGTATGACCTGAT
This sequence comes from uncultured Actinomycetota bacterium, assembly GCA_963753225.1. GTDB lineage: Bacteria > Actinomycetota > Actinomycetes > Streptosporangiales > Streptosporangiaceae > Palsa-504. The sequence continues at coordinate 346,956 of CAVWBQ010000045.1, forward strand.
CGTGATGCTGGACGGTACCGCGGAGATCATCCAAAACCATGGCCGTCCCGGCGCCACCCTCATCGCCAGGTACAGCCGGTCCCAGTTCCTGGGCGAGATCGGCATGCTCACCGGGCAGCGTGCCTACCTGACCGCGGTGGCTACCTCTGCCGGGCGGGTCCTGGCCGTTCCCGTCGCGCAGCTGCGGGTCGTCATGGCCCACGAACCCGGCCTCAGCGACCTGATCCTGCGCACCTTCCTTCTCCGGCACTCGATCCTGATGCGCCGCGGCGCGGGCCTGACCCTGATCGGCTCACGCTTCGATCCCGGTACCCGGCGACTGCTGGAGGTACTGGCGCGCAACCGGCTGGTGTCGACGTGGCTGGACCTGGAAGCCTCGCCCGAGGCGGAGGCGATCGTGCGCGGCCTGGATCTGCCCGTCGCCGACCTGCCGATCGTCATCATCCCCGGCGGCCCGCTGCTGAGGAACCCGGGCGGGCGCGCCCTGCTCGACGCGCTGGGCATGTCGGGCGCGGAAGGCCCCTATCCCGCAGGGGCGTGCGACTTGCTGGTGGTGGGCGCAGGCCCGGCCGGCCTGGCCGCTTCGGTCTACGGCGCATCTGAAGGGCTGGCCACAATCCTGGCCGAGGAAACCGCACTGGGGGGCCAGGCGGGAACCTCGTCTCGGATCGAGAACCTCCTGGGCTTCCCCGCGGGCCTGTCCGGCGAGGAACTGGCCGCGCGCGCGGAATTGCAGGCGCAGAAGTTCGGCGCCCGCATCAAGCAGGCGGCTAGGGCCGTGTCCCTGTCCTCGGCGGGGGGCTTGCACCAGGTCAGCTTCGACGACGGCGACACCGTACAGGCCAAGTCGGTCATCATCGCCACCGGGGCCCATTACAACCGGCTACCTCTGGGCCGGCTCGCCGAGTTCGAGGGCGTCGGGGTGTACTACGCGGCCACCCAGGCCGAGGCCCAGGCCTGCGGCACCAGCCCGGTCGCTGTCGTCGGCGGCGGCAACTCCGCAGGTCAGGCCGCTCTCTTCCTCAGCCGCAGTAGTGCTGAGGTCCACATCATCATCCGGGGTGAGTCGCTGGAAGCCTCCATGTCGCGGTACCTGACCGACAGGATCGAGCAGAACCCCCGCATCATCGTCTGGCCCAGAACCCACCTCACCGCGCTGACCGGTACCGGCGAACTGCAGGGCGTGCGGATCGGCCGCGTCGGCCAGCAAGACGAGTCCGAGCTGGCCATCCGCGGGCTGTTCGTCTTCATCGGTGCCAAGCCCAGGACCGGCTGGCTGGCTGGCCAGCTCGCCGAAGATAGCCACGGATTCCTGCTCACCGGCGCCGACATTCCCGCATCCGGACTCGGGGTCGAAACCACGACTCCGCTGTTCCTGGAGACCAGCAGACCGGGAATCTTCGCCGTCGGGGACGTCCGCAGCGGCTCAGTCAAGCGCGCTGCGGCCGCCATCGGCGAAGGCTCCATGGCGGTACGGCTGGTCTTCGACCGCCTCCAGTCGGCCGGCAGCGCCGACCCAATCGAGATCGGCAACAGCTCACCCGGCGCATAGACCGAACTCCTTCACGGCGTCCTGGTCGCAGGGGCGACGCGCCGCCATGAGTCGCCGAAAGGGGTTCGCGAACCGGGCCAAGGCGAAAGCCAAGGTTGCCCGCGCCCACCGGAAGGTCCGCGCGTCCCGGCAGGACTTCCTGCACCGCGCCTCGGCCCGGCTGGTCCGCGACCACGACGTGATCGTGATCGTGATCGAGGACCTGAACGTCGCTGGCTGGTCCGCAACCGGTCGCTCGCCAAGGCGATCTCCGACTGCGGCTGGGGTACCTTCCGCCGCATGACCGACTACAAGGCGGCCACGGCAGGGCGGCACCTGATCGTGATCGACCGCTGGTACCCGTCCAGCAAGACCTGCTCGGCGTGCGGGCCCGTGCTCGCCGCGCTGCGCCTGTCCACGAGGACGTGGCCGTGCCCGTCCTGCGGCAACCGGCACGACCAGGACATCAACGCCGCGAAGAACATCCTGGCGGCAGATCTTGCCGCTTCTGCCTGCGGAGCTGACGTAAGACAGCCCGGGTCCCCCCGGGTGCGGTCGGCGGTGAAACAGGAACCCCAGCCGGTGACGACTGGAATCCCCGTCCTTCAGGGCGGGGAATAGTCAACGCTGTTCCTTCAGATATGCCGGAATTCCACTCCGCCGCGAGCCATTTCAGGTCTGCCTCGTCCCTGGTCCGTGCCTCCTGCTCGCGGGCGAAGAGCGCGTCGGTCTTGTTCAGGACGAGCGTGTAGGGGCGGCCTTGCCGTCTGGTCACGTGGGTGACAGGCAGTTCGGCGGCGTCGATCCGGGAGTGGACGTGCTGCCTGCGCTCCTTGGCGATCGGCCACTCGAAGGTGCGCCGGCTCTTGTCTTCCAGGAAGGCGCGGAGGGTGCCGCACTGCTCGCAGGTGCAGCCGCCCCCGGGCAGCTCGACAAACCAGTCGCCGGACGCGCGCTGCGGACGGGCGAGCCGGGCGCGCAGTCGTGCCGCGCCGTCGGCGGCCAGGTCATCGAAGCCGGCCTCAGCGCGTGCGCTGCCCCGGGACAGTTCCACTGCGGCGCGCAGCGCGGACATCTCCAGCGTGGTCACCGCGTCCCCCTGTTTCCGGACATATTCGGAAATAGTGTCCCGTGTGCTGGCCGCCCCGATCGCGGCGGCGGCCGTCAGCACCGAGGCGAGCGGTCCACCCAGGCCGCCGAGTTCCTCGTCGCGGCGGCTGGGCGCCGACGACGCGAGCCCGGTGCCGATGTCCTTTGCGAGCCACCCCCACGCCAGGTCAACGAGCCGCTGCGCGGCCGCCGCGGCAGCGCTGCCCGAGGCGTGCAGCCGCGCGCACAGGCCAGGCAGCCGGTCCGCGATCCACCGCGGCCGTTCCTGCCCGCCGCGGTAGGCCCAGGCCGGCTGCTTTCCGCCGAACCACGTCTGCGCCAGTTCCGCCGTCCACGGCTGACCGTATCTGCCGGCGATTTTCCCGAACGAGTCCACGGACTCGTGGTCCAGATCCTCGACGCGAAACGGGCGCAGCAGCATCGCCGCGATCTGCGCGTCCGCCACGGCGTCTGCTGCCCGCAGTGCCGGGCCGAAGAAGCTCCCCCTGCCCTCCGGCGCCTGCCCGCCCAGGGCGGTATCCCAGAAGGGCGCGAGCGTTGCCGCGGCGGTCCGCGCGCCCGGCACGTCGCCCGCTGACGCCATCGCGGCGATCTCGTCGAGGGCCCAGGCGGGCGAGGATTCGGCGCGGTTTGCGAAGGCCTGCTCACGGGGCCAGACGATGACCGCGGCCCGGTGGTACCACCGGTCCAGTGTGTTGCCCCAGTTGCCCATGTAGCCCTCGTACTCCGAGGAGTACGGCGCGAGGTCGCCCGTCGGGGTGGACGCGCACACCTCCTTGCGGTCCACGTACAGCGAGGTCTCCTCCAGGCGGCTGCCCTCCGCCCCGGTCCAGTGCGTGAGGGTGACCTCGGAGTCGATCAGCTCCTGGATGTCGAACCCGCCTTCGCTGCCGCTCTCGCCTCCGGAGTACCCGTCATCGTCTTCGTCGTACTCGTCGTACCAGTCCTGGTATCCGTAGCCCTCATCGGCCGCGAACGCGCTGTGCGTCGTCTTGACGTCGGCGAGCGCGAGGACGGCCTCACAGCCTGCCTTGTCCGCAGCGACCCGCAGCAAGGCCACCCGGCTCGCGTCCGTGCCCTTCAGCCGCCGCCAGGACAGCCCGCGGGGCGTGTACTCGTGGTCCAGAAGGTAGACGAGCCGGTTCGGCGGATCGGTCGCGGGACCACCGTAATACCGGGGTACCGGCGTGCTGAAGTGCTCGCCGAGGAGATCCGCCAGTTCAGTGACGGTTCCGTCGTCGCCGTCGGGCCGGCTGGTATTCCCGTGCAGGAGCAGGTTGTACGTGAGCGTGATCCGGTAGCCCGACTTCACCCTGAGGACCTCGTGCCGGCAGTCGGCGTAGAAGGCGACGAGCGATAGCCCTGTCTTCGATCCCCGGTACTCCCTCCGCTCCTCGTTGTGTCCCACTATCAGCTCGCCGCCGGCGTAGCTGGACGGCAGGGTTACCACCAGGGTCCCGACCATCGCGTCGTCCTTCTCCGAGTCCTGGTGGGCGAGAAAGAACTGGTTCGGCTCATAGAGCAGCAGGGAGTGAAGATCGGCCGTCAGCTCGGCACCGCTCGGCAGCCCGAGCTCTTCTTTTACCGTGGCGAGGACGTCTTTCAGCGCGGCGCCGTCCCACTCGGCGCGGACGAGCTGCTTAGGGATCTCCCACGTATCGCGGACATCCGGGTCGGTCAGCGTCTCCTCGCCCCGGCCGAACCGGGCCGGCTGACCGAGACCGAGGAGCTTGCGGGCTTTCGCTGGAGTCACCGGCCACCTGACGTGTCCGAAGCCCTCGACCTCCAGGCTCAAGTCGTCCGCGTTCGCCGTCAGTTCAACGCTGAACGCGGTCTGCGCCTCGCCGCGCAGCGTCCTGCCCAGCCGGTCACGTGCCACTGTCGCCATGGCCCTGATCCTGCCGTATTCCCACGACATTCCGGAGCGGATCCCGCAGCCCGCGGTTAGCCGCCGGCCGTGCTGGCCTCCTCGCTGGGGATTCCGCGGGCGCGCAGCAGGGCGGCGACCTCGGAGCTGGGCGGTTTGGGATCATCGGCGGCCAGCACGATCCCGCCGGCAGAGGCGCCGGCGTCGAGGAGCGTGCGGACGGTCGCGGGCCAGTCGGGGTCCGGGTCGTGGCCGAGCCGCATGCCGCTGCCGACCATGGCCCACTCCAGCGGGGTGCTGTTCCATGCGGTGTCACGGGCCTCGATGTCGGCGCCGCGGTCCAGTAGCAGCCGTACGGTTCCGGCGCTGCCGGCCGCGGCCGCGAGGTGCAGCGCGGTGGCCCCGTTGTCCTGCTCGGACCGGGCGCCGGGCGGGAACCCCAGGTCGAGCATGAGCCGGACCGCCTCGGTGTGGCCGTGGTCGGCGGCGTCGGCCAGGGCCTGGTGATCCTCGGTGGTGAGCCGGGCGGCCAGGTCCGGGCTGGCGGCGAGAACCGCCGTGGCGGCGGCGCGGTCGGCGCGGCGGCAGGCGGCCAGGAACTCATCGGCGGAAGACAGCGCCGTGCTGGCGCCGTGCTGCGCGAGCAGTTCTGCGACCTGGTCCTGCCCGGTGCGGACGGCCTGCTGGTAGGGGGTGCGACCGTCCGGGCCCGGCACGTCGGGGGCCGCGCCGTACTCGAGCAGCAGCCCGGTAAGCTCCGGCCCCGCCTGCATCACGATCGCCGCGGACAGCGGCCTAACCGGCGGCGACTGCTCGTGCGATTCGCCGAGCAGGCCGGCGTCCAGCAGCTGGTTGGGGTCTGCTCCGGCGTCGAGCAGGAGCCGGACGCCGGCGACATCCCCCGTGCTGATCGGCGCGGACAGCGCGGTGGTGGCGGCGATGTCCGGCGCGTACGGCAGCAGCAGCCGCAGGCATTCGTGATCACTCTCGAACGCCGCCAGGTACAGCACATGATCATCGGGCCGGGCGCCGTGCTCCAGCAGCAGCCGGGTGACGGCCGGGTTCGGCGCGCCCGCGACCGCGCACAGCAGCGGCGACCACTGGCGGCCCTCCCCGTCCGGGTGGCAAGCGGGATCGGCGCCGGCGTCCAGCAGCAGCCGCGCGACCTCGGTCAGCCCGGCGGCCCGGGCCGGGTCCAGCCGGTGCCACTGAGAGGCGCACGCCGCGTGCAAGGCGGTCCACCCGGTCTTGTCATCCGGCCTGGTGGCCAGCCCCGGGTCACGGGCCAGCATCTCCCGGACCCTGGCGGCGTCGCCCAGGATGACTGCGGTGCGGAAGTCGTAGCCGGCCATCCACGGGTCACGCGCCAGCATCCGCGCCGCCCGCCCCGTCCAGTCACGGATGCTGGCGACCAGGAACTCCTCCACACGCTGCCCCAGTTCGGCGGTACGCGCCCGGACCTCGGCCACCAGCTGCGGCCAGCTCGGGTGGCCGTGCTCGCGGGCGATGGCCTGCTGAGCGGCGGCCAGCGTCCCCGTCCCGGCCCTGGCCGCGGACGTGTGGGCGGTGATCCGCCCCAGCGCGGCCGGATCCCCGGACCGGGCGGCATCGCGCAGCTCCTTGGCCCGGCGGCGGAGCTGGTCCAGGCTGGGCCGCGGCGGAAGCGCCTCAGAAGGCATGTCATCTCCTCGCCAGCGCCTCATGGTCCGCATCTGGGGCGCCGAGAAGACGACACCGGCGTAACGAAAGCTGTGCTGCCGAGGCGGACTCAGTCCTTCCCGCGGACCCGGGCGCGCCCTCAACGCGCACCGTCATCATAACGCCCGGCCAGGAGCTGCTGCTCTCATCCTGTGGTGCTGTCAGACCGGGCCGGCGAGCAGGGTGCCGAAGTTCACGCGGCCGAACGAGCCTGGGCGCGTGTCACCGTCTAGTGCTTCGCCCCGCCAGTCTGTCGCGCGGCGAGGCGTTCCAGCTTGGCGGCATCCGAAGGGGTTGCCGGGTAGAGGATCACGATGCGGATCGTCGGGTCGTCGGCCATGAGCAGGGACGTGCTGTGGAGGGTCAGCGGCCCGGCGCTGGGGTGGCGGAACCGCTTGAGCCTGCGCTCGGGGCCGGCCACGTCGCTGCTGGCCCAGAACCGGGCAAAGTCGGGGGATAGCTGGGCCAGCCGTGCGGGCAGGGCGGCCCAGGCCGGGTCGTCGAGGTGGACGGTCATCGCGGCCCGGTACATGGCGACGTGCCGGGCGGCCTCCTGTTCCCAGTCGGCGATCAGGGTGCGCCAGCGGGGGTCGGTGAAGCCAAGGTGCAGCATGTTCGCGGGCCGCCAGGCCCCGGGCCGAGATCGCCGAACAGCAGCCGGGCGGACCGGTTGCTGGCCAGGACGTCGAACCGGGCCGAGATGGCGTAGGCCGGGGCGGGTTCGAAGCCCTGCACAAGCGTGTCCAGCCCGGGACCGGCCGACGCGGGTGCGCCGGTGTGGTCCTCCCAGCCGCAGGCCTGGTCTTCGGGGTCGCGGGCGAGTGCGAACAGGTGCTCGCGCTCGTGGATATCGAGCCGGAGCGCATCCGCGATCGCGGTCAGCACGCCGGCCGAGGGCCGGGCCTGGCGGCCCTGCTCCAGCCACGTGTACCAGGTCAAGCCGACGTTGGCGAGCTGGGCGACCTCTTCCCGGCGCAGCCCAGGGACTCGCCGCACTCCCCAATCGGCAAGCCCCACCTCGGCCGGGCGCAGCCGGGCGCGGCGGGAGCGCAGGAACGCGCCCAGCTCGCGGCGCCGGTCCCGCACCGCGCCGCGGGCAGGGCCGGCCTGCTGATCGCCGGGCGCAGTACCCATGACAAGCTCAGGATTCCACACCGAGCTGGCTAGTTGCCAGGTAGTGGCGCTACCAGGAGCGGCAGGCGCAGGATGGCGCGCCCCGGCGCGCGCACACTGATGGCATGGCTCTCGATGCACGCACCGCCGCCGATGTCCGCAGCCGGAGGAGGCAACCATGAACACACTCAGCTCACACGACGGCACGACGATCGCTTACGACACGCTGGGCGAGGGACCGGCCCTGATCCTGGTCGACGGCGCGCTGACCGTCCATTCGGCTGGCTCCGGGTCGGAGCTGGCCAAGCTGCTCGCGCCGTGCTTCACGGTCTACGGCTTTGATCGCCGCGGCCGCGGCGAGAGCGGGGACACGCTGCCCTACGCGGTCGACCGGGAGATCGACGACATCGAGGCGCTGATCGACCGCGCCGGCGGCCCGGCGTTCCTCTATGGCCACTCGTCCGGCGGGCCCCTGGCCATGCGGGCGGCCATAAGGCTCGGCAGCAAGGTCAGCAAGATCGCCCTGTACGAGCCCCCCTACAACAACGACCCTGGCGCGCAGGAGTCCTGGAGCCAGTACCTCAGGCAGCTGAGAGAGGCCCTGGCCGAAGGCCGCCGGGGCGACGCGGTGGCCCTGTTCATGCGGTTTGTCGGCACGCCCGCCGAGCAGGTCGCGCGTCTGCGCCGCGCGCCGTTCTGGCCAGGCATGGAAGCCGTCGCGCCGACGCTGGCCTACGACCACGCCGCCATCCTGGGCGAGCCCTGGTCGGTGCCGGCCGGGCTGGCCGCGCGCGTCTCGGTGCCCGCTCTCGTGATGGCGGGCGACGCGGGCCTTCCGTTCATGCCCGACGCGGCGCGGGTGCTGAGCCAGGCGATCCCGCAGGGCCAGTTGCGGATGCTGGAGGGCCAGACGCATGAGGTGAACCCGAGCGTGCTCGCCCCGGTCCTGGTGGAGTTCTTCACTTCATGAGGTGATCACCAGGGGCTTGTGCTGGGAGAAGCCAGGCCGGCTTCCGTAGCGCCGACCGATCCGGTAGCGCTCGTCGTCGGCGGACGCCCCGGTGCATCTCACCCATCGGAGGTGATGCCCCAGGTCATGAGTAGTGATGGACTTCTGGGCAAGCAGCGAGGCCAGCGGCCGCGCGTTCCGCAGCAACCGAGGGGAAAGATCCATGACTGCCGAAACACCCGTCCTTGACACAATTGCCGACATCACCGCCGCGTCGCTCGTGCACGATACTCTTGCGCCGCGTGAGCTCATGCTCGTGCGGATGGCCGCCCTGATCGCGGTGGACGCACCGCCTGCCTCCTACCTCGCGAATGCCGAGGCCGCCGCGGAGAGCGGCGTCACCGCCGACGACATCCAGGGCGTCATGATTGGGGTTGCCCCGGTGGTGGGTACGGCGCGGGTGGTCTCAGCAGGCGGGAACATCCTCCGGGCCCTGGGCTTCGCGATCGCCGTGGCCGAAGCCGAGATGGCCGACGAGGCCGACGCCTTGCAGTAGCAGCCAACCACGCTCGCCAGCGACGGCGCCAGCGGACCGATCCCGGGCGCTGGGCAGGGCGTGTCTGGTAGCGCCGACGGGGATCCTCTCACGGTGACCCGGCGCGGCGTGCTCATCCCGGGAACTTGGGAATGGCCCCACCGTCTCGGACACGGGTCGCGTCGCGCCGGTCCTCACCTCCGGCGCGCCGCCTCCCGCCGGTCGGCCGCGGCAAGCCGGCTCGCTGGCCTACGCCTGGAGCGCCGGCTCGTCGGGGGCAGACAGGCTCAGCACGGCGCCGGCCACCGCGGGCGACGCGCAGAACTTCGCCTCCAGCGCCCGCAGCCGGACCGCCACGTGTGACTCGGTGTCATCACCGGTTAGGTCGACATCGCCGGTCACGAAGACCATCCGCGGCCCGATGACTTCCAGCCGCAGATAGGTCACCCGGGCAACCTCCGGCATCTCCAGCAGGGCCCGGATAGCCGCCGAGCGTACCCGGGGGTCGGCTTCCTCGCCGACCAGGAACCGCCGGTTACGGTTGATCAAGACGACCGCGACGACGCCGAGCAGCATGCCGACCAGGATCGATCCGGCAGCGTCCGGCACCGGGGAACCGGTCAGCTGATGGGCGGCCAGCCCGGCCGCCGCGATGACCAAGCCGGTCAAGGCGGCGGAGTCCTCGGCGAACACCGCCCGCAGCGTGGGATCGGAGGTGGCCATGACGTGCTCGATTAGATCCCGCTGCATGGACTCGGCCTCGGATCTGGCCTGCCGGACCGACTGGAGGAACGAGATTCCCTCCAGGACAAAGGACAGGGCCAGCACCACATACCCGACGAGGAAGCGTTCGGCCGGCTCCGGATGGATAAGTTCCTGGATGCCGTGCGTGACCGATACGGCGGCGCCGGCCACGAAAAGCCCGACCGCGGCGAACAGCGACCACACGTACGCTTCCCGGCCATGACCGAACGGGTGAGCGCGGTCGGGCGGGCGGCGTGCTCGCCGGTTGGCGATCAGCAGGAAGATCTCGTTGCCGGAGTCGGCCCACGAATGCGCCGCCTCGGCCACCAGCGACGCCGATCCGGTCACCACGGCGGCGGCCGACTTCGCCGCGGCTACCAGGACGTTGGCGCCCAAGGCCACCAGCACCGTCGTCAGGCTTTCCGATTCGCCGGGACCGCGCAGCGACCGCACCGACATGAGCAGCTCACGGGATCCGCGGGCAACCCCCTCAGCCGCTACCTGTGCCGGAGCCTGCTCGCCGCCCTGCTCGCGCGCCATCAACAACTCTTAACACAATCCGCCGGCACCGGTAACGGGCCCAGAAATCACAGTGGATCAGGCACTGGCGGCAGGGAGGACGCCGAGCTCAACGCTGGATCACGTTTTATGAGTATCGCTCGTCCGGCACGCAGGACCGTCGCGCTAGGGTGACGGAATGACCGCAGAGCCGCGCTGCGCGGTGGGGGTGCCGAACGTGGGCCCGTTCGGTGACCCGTCGCTGCTGGTGGAGCTGGCGGTGGCGGCTGAGGAGCATGGCTGGGATGGCTTCTTCGTCTGGGATCATCTGCTGTATCACGATCAGCGCTGGGACGTCACGGATCCGGTGGCGGTGATCGCCGCGGTCGCAGCGCGCACGGCCCGGATCAGGATCGGCATCCTGGTGAACGTACTCGCGCGCCGCCGGGTGGGCAAGGTGGCGCGGGAATCGGTGACCCTGGACCGGCTGTCGGGGGACGGCTGGTGGTGGGGGCCGGACTGGGGTCGCTGGCGGATGAGTTCACTGCGTTCGGCGAGTCCGGTGAGGCTGGACAGCGGGCCGCGCGGCTGGATGAGTCCCTGCACCTGCTGGATGCGCTGTGGAGCGGGGAACCGGTGACGGTTCGCGGCCAGTACCTGACCGCCGTGGATGTGACGATGCGGCCACGCCCGGTGCAGCAGCCGCGGATCCCGGTCTGGTGCGGCGGCCGGTGGCCGAACAAGGCGCCGTTCAGGCGCGCCGCCCGCTGGGACGGGGTCATGCCCACCCATGTCAGCTACGGCCTTGGCGAGACCATGCCGCCGGAAGAGCTAAGGGCAGCTGTCCGGTACACCCAAGAGCACCGCACCGGAGGCGGGCATTTCGATGTGATAGTGGAGGGAGGCACCGACGGCGCGGCGCCGGACCGTGGTGCCGGGCATGTGATCCCGTACCTGGCGGCCGGGCTGACCTGGTGGATTGAAGCGCTGGGCTGGTGGCGCGGCAGCCCGCTGGACGCGATGACCCGTGTCCGCCAGGGCCCGCCGGCGCTGACCAGTTAACCTCGGCTTCCACCAGGAATTACGTCACGGCCGGCCAGGATCAGAGCCTGCGGAACTCGGGGTGGTCGTCGTGCCACCACACCAGCACCACCTTGCCGACGATGCTTGAGCCTTTGACGGGCCCCCAGTACCGGCTGTCGCATGAGTCCGCCCGGTTGTCGCCCAGCATGTAGAACTCGCCTGGCGGCACCCGGTAGGGGTGCTGGCTGGTCCCTATCGGCGGCCCGAGCGGGTCGTACCGTGGCAGGTAGGGCTCGGCGAGCCGCCGCCCGTTTATGTAGATGCTGTTGCCCGACGAATAAATCGTCTGCCCCGGCAGCGCGATGACGCGCTTGACCAGGTCGCCTTCCTGCGGCCCGCCGCAATGGTCGAGCGGCGGGTGGCCGAATACCACGATCTCGCCCTCGCGTACGTCATGCCAGGTGAAAAACGCCTTCTGCACCAGGACCCGGTCGTACACGCCGAGCGTCGGCACCATGGATGATGAGGGGATCCAGAAGGTCTGGAACGCGAACGCCCGCACCAGGCCGACCAGCAGCACCGCCACGAGGATCATGACGGCCGTCTCAGCTAGCGCCCGCCTCAGCCGCCGGCGGCGCCGCGGCTCCGCCTCGGCCGGCTCCGCCTCGGCCGGGTCGGGGTCAGCAGGGTCGGCGTCAGCAGGGTCGGGGTCAGCAGGATCGGCCATGCCTGGCTTCCCAGTTGATCACCCGGGGGCGGCCCATGCCCGGGATTACGCCCGGAACCGGCTCAGGCGGGCGGGGTCGGCAATGCGCGGGTCCGTGCGCCTGGCCGGTGATGGCCGCCCTGGCTGGCACCGTCGAGGCCAGCAGCCCAGCCGAGACGCCCAGCGAACCGGCCGCGACCAGCAGCGCGCAGGCCACCGCGTTCAGGCGCCGTCCGGGGCGCGGCGTAAACCACTCCCGTGCCGCGCCGGCCAGGTAGCTCCAGGCAATCCAGACCGCCGGGGTCCCGTCCCTGATGAGCAGCGCGGCCAGTTCGGCGGCATCATCGCCGTGCCGCCGCCGCCAGCGGGCCGGGTAACACCGCAGCACGGTCTTGACCAGCCGGTCCGGCCTGGGGTCATCCATCAGATGCCGCCCAGCTGCAGCCGCAGCCGCCCGGCCGCGCTGACTCGCTCAAGCGAATCGAGGTGCACGCGAAGCGCCGCCGCCCCCGGCGCGGTAATGCGGTACGGATGGCGCCGGTCGTCGGCGGGCAGCGCGTCGATCAGGCCGAGCCGCTCGAGCCTGTCCAGCGCGCCGTAGAGCGTGCCGGGCCCGAGCTCGACGCTTGCGAGCTCCTTGATGTCCTGGATCAGCGCGTACCCGTGCTTGGGTCCGTCGGCGAGGCTGATCAGGATCAGCACCGATGCCTCGCCGACCCTCCGCAGCACGTCCTGCCCGGCCCTGCCGTCCCGTCTGCCCACGGCCATTCGCCCTCCTAATACGTCGGCCAATATATCAGTCAACGTAGTAGTCGTGCCACGGCGGCTACGGGCCGGGCTCCAGGCGGCGACCGCATGCCTGGCGCGGCTGGGCGATCGCCATGATGGTGGCGTTTCGGTGGCTCTGATCGAGTCGGCTACGGCATTGCGCCGCCGTGCCGAGGCTTCAGTGCGGGGTGAGCCGACCAGTGTCCCGCGAATCCGGCGCCAGATTCGCGGGACACCAGGCCGGCTCGCGGGTCATCCGGTGGCCTGGACCGCCTCGAGAATGATGTGGGTCACGACCGACGGTTCGGAGATGAGGGATAGGTGCCCGGCGTTGATGTCGGTGATGCGGGCGCCCGCGCGCTTGGCCATGAACGTCAGTTCCGCGGGCGGGATGACCTGGTCCGCCGTCCCGATCACGGCCCAGGACGGGATGGTCTTCCAGGCCGGGGGCCCGGACGGCTCGGTGAACGCGCTGGCCGTGAGCGGCCGCTGGCTGGCTGCGATGACCGCGGCCTGGCTGGCGGGCAGGCCGGTGGCGAAGCATCCGGGGACTAGATCCGGCTTGATGTAGAGGTCGACGTCACCGGACGGTGCGCCGGGGTAGGGCACGGGGTTGAAGGCCTGGTTGTCCAGGCAAGATCCGGGCTCCGCGCTGGCGAGGCCGCCGATGGTATCGCCCTCGTCGGGAATGAAGGCGTCCACGTACACCAGGGCCCTGACCCCGGAGGCGCCGACCGCGGCGTTGGTGATAACCGCCCCGCCGTAGGAGTGCCCGACCAGAACGACCGGCTGCCCTTGGAGTGCCGCATTCTGGGTCAGGAACTGGTGCAGATAGGCCGAGTCCTGCGGCAGGCCGCGCAGTGGATTGGGCGGCGCGTACACGGTGAAGCCGCGGCCCCGCAGCTCGCTGATGACGCTGCTCCAGCTCGATGCATCCGCCCAGGCGCCGTGCACAAGCACGATTACCGGCTGATTGAGTGACATGAGTGTTTCCTTTCCTGGGTGAGACGCGGAATTGTTCGTGGCACCACTGTCGCGCTCGCCTACCGGGGATCGCCTCCGTAGGAATCCCTAGTGGGTCCCCCTGGGGACACCGGCGCAGCCATCGGGCGCCGCGCGCCCAGTCATGCCCGGCCGTCGAAGACTCGGACGCATTGGTGTCCTCCGGGCTCGGCATCAACTCCCGAGGACGGCGGGCTTCGGCCGGGGATCGACCCTGGGGACTTCGACGGATGCGAGCGCCGTGCCGCGGGAGAGACGCTGCGTGGTAACTCATCAGAAAAAGAGCCCCATGACCAGGCACGCCCGGCGCGATCCGGGTCGGGAAGAAAGGAAACCAGATGAAGATCGTCGTAATCGGCGGCACCGGCCTGATCGGGTCGAAACTCGTCCAGAGGCTGCGCGCGGACGGGCACGACCCGATGGCGGCATCGCCGGCCACGGGCGTGGACATCATCACCGGCAAGGGACTGGCCGAAGCGCTCGCCGGCGCCCAGGTCGTGGTCGACGTGTCGAACGCGCCCGACTGGGATGACGCGGCGGTGATGGACTTCTTCCAGACCTCGGCGCGCAACATCTTGTCCGCGGAGACCGCCGCCGGGACAGGGCACCACGTAGCGCTGTCGGTCGTCGGCACCGACCGGCTGCAAGGCAGCGGTTACTTCCGCGCCAAGCTCGCCCAGGAAGAGGCAATCAAGGCCGCGGCCATCCCCAGCACGATCCTGCGCGCGACGCAGTTCTTCGAGTTCACCGGCCGCATCGCCGATTCCAGCACCCGCGGCGGGACGGTTCTGCTGCCGCCCCTCCTCTTCCAGCCCGAAGCGGCCGGTGACGTTGCCGCCGCCCTGGCCGATATCGCCGGGGGCGCGCCGGTCAACGGCACCGTCGAGCTGGCCGGCCCCGAGCGGTTCCGGCTGGACGAATTCGTCCGGCACTACCTGAGTGCGACCAGCGATCCGCGACACGTCGTGACCGATGCCCACGCGCCCTACTACGGCCTGGAAGTCAGCGACGAACGCGCCCTCATCCCCGGCGGCAACCCCCGCACCGGCACGACCCGCTTCGCGGACTGGCTGAGCCGCTCCACCACCAAGCCGGCAACACCCCGCCCATACGAACCTGCGGAAGCCTCCGCCTGAGCCGCCCGCCCAATTCACGCCTGGAGAAACAAGATGAGCACCCCAATCGGCGACAACGCCTTCCTGCACGAACTCGAGCTCAACGTCAGTACGGAGCTGATGCTGGCCGAGACCAGCCAGCCGGAGGAGGAGGCCTTCCGCGTACCAGTCGACGAGTGGCTGTTCGATCCGGCGGATGCGCAGCGCTACGAAGTCGGCCTCCACAACCTTCTCGGCGCCATCGAGGCCCTGGAAGACGGCTCCGGTCGGCACCGGCGCACCGAGGCGGAAGGCTGGTGAACGATGCAGGTCACACGACAACACGTGGTTGACATACTGCGGATGGCCGCGCTGCCGGGCCTGGCCGTGGAGGCGCTGCGGGCGCTACCGGACCCGGTCGAGTACAACCACGCGGAACGCTTTCTCGCCCAGTACGGCATCACCAAAGACGAGCTGATCAGCCGCCGGGGAGGAAGCCCCTAGCCCATGACGTTCAGCCCGGGCCTGTGTCATCAGGCCCGGGCTGAACCCCGCCTGCTCGTCGTGCCTGGAAATCACGGCGACTATCTCGGCGAACTCGTGGCCGCCGCGGGAGATCCCGGGCCGCTCCGACGGGCACTTCCTTTTCTGGTCAGCTTCCTGGACCAGCCGGAGATCACCACGCAGAGCTGAGCGCGGAACTGCCCCTGCGGGTCGTCGTGCTTCAGACGCGACCACCACGCGCCCCGCCCGCCGCGCCGGCTGCGAGAATGAAAGTGATGCCGCGCTTCGTACTCGCAGCCAACCTCCTTGACGCTGCAATTCGGGTCATATGGCGGAGGAGCGGGCGGGGTGGCGGCTCGTTCGTTCCGGCCAGGGGCGGAGGAGGGCAGAGCGATTAGCGCGTTGCTGGGCCGGGCGGTGGAGACCGGCTCGCTGGAGGGCGTGCTGGCGGCGGTCCGGGACGGGCTGAGCGGGGTGCTGGTGCTGCGGGGTGAGGCGGGCGTCGGCAAGACGTCGCTGCTGGACTGGGCGGCCGGACAGGCCGGTGACATGCAGGTAGCCCGGGTAGCCGGTGCAGAGGCTGAGATGGACATGGGTTTCGCCGGCCTGCATCAGTTGCTTATCCCGTTCCTAGGCGGTCTAGAGGGGCTTCCCGCGCCGCAGCGGCAGGCCCTCGGATCGGCGTTCGGGCTGGTGGCCGGCCCGCCGCCGGACCGGTTCCTTGTCGGCATGGCGGCTCTGACGGTGCTGACCGACGCGGCGGCCGCGCGGCCGGTCTTGTGCCTGGTCGATGACGCGCAGTGGCTGAACCAGGTGTCGATCGAAGTGCTCGGGTTCGTCGCCCGGCGCCTGTACGCGGACCGGGTGGGCATGGTGTTCGCGGCCAGGGAGGGGGAGGGACGGGCGGTGGTGCTGGCGGGACTGCCGGAGCTGACGGTCGGCGGGCTGGCAGAAGAGGCAGCGCACGAACTGCTGGCGACGTCTGCGGGCGCGCAGGTTGACCGGCAGGTGAGTTGGCGCATCGCAGCCGACACGGCGGGTAACCCGCTGGCGCTGGTCGAGCTGGCCGCGGAGCTGACCGCCGCCGAGTTGTCGGGTGCGGAGCCGCTGGATTGGCCGCTGCGATTCGGGGGCCGTCTGGAGGAGCTGTATCAGTCCCGGGTGCGGGCCCTTCCCGGCAGCACACAGACGCTGTTGCTGCTGGCGGCGGCCGACCCGACCGGGGAGCCCGCGCTGATCTGGAACGCGGCCGGGAACCTGGGGATCGATCCTGAGGCGGGTCAGGCTGCGGGAGTGGAGCGCCTGGTGTCCTGGGAGCCGCGGGTGCGGTTCCGCCATCCGCTGATCCGGTCGGCGGCCTACTACGCCGCCCTGGCCCCGGCGCGGCGCGGCGCGCACCAGGCGCTGGCCGCGGTCACCGATCCGGAGGTTGATCCGGACCGGCGGGCCTGGCACCTGGCCGAGGCGGCGGCTGGCCCGGACGAGCAAGTGGCCGCGGAGCTGGAGCGGTCGGCGGACCGGGCGCGCGGCCGCGGTGGCTGGGGCAGCGGCGCCGCCTTCCTGGAACGGGCGGCCGCGCTGACCGCGGACGAGGCTAACCGGGCCCGGCGGATGCTGGCGGCCGCCGAGAACCGGCTGGCGGCCGGGGAGGCGCCGGCGACGCGGGCGCTGCTCGGTCTGGCGGCACCGCGCCTAGCGGACGGGTTGGCCCGGGCGAGGGCCAGACGGCTCGAGGGCCTGAGTTTGTACGCGGCCGGGCAGATGCCCGAGGCTACATCGGTGCTGCTCGACGCGGCGCGGATGCTCCAGCCGCCCGAGACCCGCCTGGCCCGTGACACCCTGTTGGACGCGTTCGTGGCGGCACAGTTCTCAGGCCAGGCCTGGATGACCGAGTTCCTGCGGGCGGTCCGCTCGGTGCCGAAGGTGGCGGACTCCCGGGCCACAGTGGCCGACCTGCTGCTGGACGGCTTCGCGGCTGTGGGCGAGCGCCGCTACGCCGCTGGCGCCCCGCTGCTTCGCCGGGCCATCGCGCCGCTGGCCGCCGGCCAGCCGATCCCCGACGACGCCTTGCCGCATCTCATGGCCGTGGGCCAGGCCGCCGGCTTGCTGTACGACGACTCGGCCCGGTACCAGATGGAGCAGCGGTGGGTGGCGGAGCTGCGTGACCGGGGCGCGATTGCGGCGCTGCTTACGGCGCTCGGCATCCAGCTGAGCGTCCAGGTACAAGAGGGCCGCTTCGCGGACGCCGAGACCACGCTGGCGGAGGGGCGGGCGCTGTCTGAGGCGACGGGTTACCGGGCAATCCTGAGCCCCTACGCCTGGCAGGAGCTGTGGGCCCTGGCCCGGCAGGGGCGGGAAGCCGATGCCCGCCCGCTCGCCGCCCGGCTGCTGCGCGAGTTCGCAGGGCGGGGCAGGTACGAGGTCTTGCGAGTGCAGGGTGCGCTGGCAACGCTCGAGCTGGGCCTGGGCAACTACGCCGCCGCGTTGCGCCACGCGCTGGAGGCTCTCCCGCGGGAGAACGTACTGGGCTTTGCCCCGTTCGCAGATGTGGTCGAGGCCGGAACCAGGTGCGGGGAGCGCGAGACCGCGACTGCTGCCTTGGAGGACTTCACGCCCTGGGCGCTGGCGAGCGGGACCGACCTGGCCCTGGGTCTGCTGGCCCGCAGCCGGGCGTTGCTTGCCGATGACGGCCATGCCGAGGCGGAGTACCGGCTGGCCATCGACCACCTGCAGCGCTGCAGGCTCGTCCCGGAGCTGGCCCGGGCGCACCAGGTGTACGGGGAGTGGCTGCGCCGCCAGCGCCGCCGCCGCGACGCCCGCGACCAGCTCCGCCGTGCCTTCGTGATGCTCGACGAGATGGGCATGACGGCCTTCGCGGGCCGGGCCAGGGCCGAGCTGCGCGCCACCGGCGAGCGGGCCCAACCACGCAGCCCCGGGACCCCGGAGGTGCTCACGGCGCAGGAGGCGCAGATCGCCCGGCTGGCTGCCGAGCGCCTATCCAACCGGGAGATCGCCAGGCTGTTCATCAGCGCCAGTACCGTCGAGTATCACTTGCACAAGGTCTTCCGCAAGCTCGGCGTCACCAGCCGGGTACAGCTCGCCCGGACGTTCGCGGATCACGAACAGATACCCACATGGCGGGACTTAGATCGGCTTGCCCTCCTCGGGGATACCTGCGCGATCCCGCTACGGCGAGTACTCGACACTTATGCGATCATCGACGTCGGTGACGCCAGCCGCGGACCAGGCGGCGGCCACTGCGTGATCGCGCGCGGCCCAGGAGCTGACCGTGCCGGACACGATTGCCAGCCCGCCGGAGAAGGTCTCGACCGAGAGCCGGTCCGCGTCCAGCACGGCATCGCGCCGGAACGCGCAGTTGATGGCGTCCCCTGCGGCACGCGCATCGAGAACCTGAGCCAGGGCGATGGCGTTACCGATGCCAACCACGCCGGGCACGCCCGCGGTGCGGGACTCGGCCGCCTCGCGCTGGTAGTGCCACTCCACCGTGCCGGTCAGGGTGACGAAGCCATCCCGGGCCTGCGCATCGACGGTCATCGGCACAGAGCCCTCCAGCATCAGCGTCTCCAGCACGTCGCCGCGCAGGTCCTCGTCGTCGCGCCGGTCCCGGTCCGGGATCTGCACTCTCAGTTCATTGGCGACCCGGCTGATCCCGCGGACGCGGGCAGCGGCGTGGCCCCCCGCCAGCTTGTGCCAGAGGCTGGCCGCGGTCCCGCGCAGCGTGACCATGCCGCTGGCGGCCGATACCTCGATCGTCGCGCTGTCCACCCGCGGATCCCAGCACAGCTCGGCGGCGACGGCGCGCCGCAGGTCATCATCCGTCATGATCGCCTCGCTTTCCCCTGCCCCGCCTCGCCGTGATCGGTGGCCTTGCCAGGGCCACACGTTACGGTCGGCCCGGCGGACACCGCATCCATGAAAGTCCTTAGTCATTCCCGGAGACGACATCCCCGGGCACACCCGCAGGACTAAGGATCTTCCGGGATTCAACGAGCTTCCCCGATCCCTAGCGTTAATGCCGGATGGACCCCCGCCAGATCGAAGGGATGAGCAGGCATGCACGTCACCGATGGCACGGATGCGCACACGCTTGCTGGTACATGGCTCGAGCGCAGGCTGCATGGCCGGCGCGGCGAGCGCGAGGTGCTGGACCGGCTGCTGGTGAGTGTGCGGGCCGGTCAGAGCCGGGTCCTGGTCCTGCGCGGCGAGGCCGGGATCGGCAAGACCGCGTTGCTGGGATACTTGCTGGAGCGCGCGTCTGGATGCCGCATCGCACGAGCGGCGGGCGTTGAGCCGGAGATGGAGCTCGCGTTCGCCGGGCTGCATCAGCTATGCGCGCCGTTCCTAGACCGGATCGAGTGCCTTCCAGATCCGCAGCGCGCCGCCCTGGGCACCGCGTTCGGCCTCCGGGATGGTGACGCTCCGGATCGCTTCGCGGTCGGCCTGGCGGTCCTGAGCCTGTTGTCGGACGTGGCCAGGGAGCGGCCGCTGGTCTGCGTCGTGGACGATGCGCAATGGCTCGATCGGGCCTCGGCCCAGACACTGGCGTTCGTGGCCCGCCGCCTCGTGACCGAATCGGTCGCGGTTGTCTTCGCGGTGCGAAGGCCCGGTGGCGGGCAGGACCTAGCCGGGCTGGCGGAACTCGTCGTTTCCGGGTTGCCAGACGGTGATGCGCAGGCCCTGCTGGAGTCGGTCATCACCGGTCCGCTGGATGAGCAGGTGCGCGATCGTGTCGTGGTCGAGACCCGGGGCAACCCGCTGGCGTTGCTGGAGCTGGCGCGCGGACTGACACCCGAGGAGCTGGCGGGCGGGATCGGATTGCCCTGCGTTACGGCAGTGCCAGGCCGGGTCGAGGAAGGCTTCCAGCGGCAGCTGATGCCGCTCCCGCCGGCGACGCGGCGGCTGCTGCTGGTCGCAGCGGCCGAGCCGACTGGCGACCCGTTGCTGGTGTGGCGTGCAGCGGACCGGCTGGGCGTGCAGGCGACGGCCGCGGCACCGGCGGCCGCGGCCGGGCTGATCGAGTTCGGCGGGCATGTGCGGTTCTGCCATCCGCTGGCGCGGTCGGCGGTGTACCGGGCAGCCTCACCGCAAGAGCGCCACAGCGCGCACCGCGCCCTGGCCGAGGCCACCGATCCCGGCATCGATCCCGACCGTCGCGCCTGGCACCGCGCGCGCGCGGCGACTGGGCTCGATGAGGACGTCGCCGCCGAACTCGAGGGCTCAGCAAGCCGGGCGCGTGCCCGCGGCGGCCTGGCGGCGGCCGCCGCATTTTGCGAGCGCGCCGCAGAGCTGACGCCCGGCCGGGCCCGGCGGGCCGGGCGCGCGCTGGCGGCGGCGCAGGCCAAACAGCGGGCCGGGGCGCCGGACGCGGCGCTGCGGCTGCTGGCTATCGCAGAAGCCGGGCCGCTCGACGAGCTCGGGCACGCGCACGCGGAGCTGCTGCGCGCCCAGCTAGCGGCCGGCCGTGGCGGCGACGCGCCGCAGCTCCTGCTCAAGGCCGCCGGCCGCCTCGAACCGCTCCACGCCGGGCTAGCCCGCGAGGCCTACCGCGACGCGTTCCTGGCGGTACTGGAGGCCGGGCGCCTGGCCGTCCGCGGCGGACTGGTCGAGGTCGCCGAGGCGGTCCGGGCCGCACCGCAGCCGCCGCAGCCGGCGGGGGGCAAGGATCTACTGCTGAACGGGCTGGCCGTGCTGCTCACCCAAGGGGATGCCGTCGGCATGCCAATGCTGAGGCGAGCGCTGAAGGCGTTCCGCGACGAGGCCTTGACCGATGAGGGATTCCAGTGGCTACCGCTCGCATGCAGCGTGTCCAGGGATATCTGGGACGACGAGAGCTGGTACGCACTTTCGACCCGGCTAATCGAGCACGCCCGCCAAGCCGGCGCGCTCGCCATGCTCCCGGCGGCCCTGCTCACGGGGGTGCCAATCCGGCTGCTCGCCGGCGAACTGGCCATGGCCGCCTCCATGGCAGAAGAGGCCGAGGCAGTCGGCCGGGCGACGGCTAACCCAGCGGGACCTTACGGGCGTATGGTGCTCACCGCCTGGACAGGCCGCGAAGCCGAAGCCTGTGAGGTGACCGCGACGGCCACGAGAGAAATGGTGGCGCGCGGAGAAGGGCAGTGGCTGACCGCCGCTCACTGGGTAACCGCGGTGCTCAACAATGGTCTTTGCCGATACGACGAGGCGCTGGCCGCGGCCGGGCAGGGCAGCAGCCAATACCCGGATGAGCTGGGTCTGGCTGCCTTGTCGATGGCCGAACTGATCGAGGCCGCCACCCGGATAGGGCAGCCCGAGCGCGCCGCCGATGCCATGCGGCATCTGTCGCAGGCAACCACGACCGCGGGCGGCGACTGGGCGCTGGGGATCCTGGCGCGCTCGCGGGCACTGCTGAGCGACGGCGAGTCGGCTGAGTACCTGTACCGGGAGGCGATCGACCGGCTGAGCCGCACCCGGGTCCGGGTGGAGCTGGCCCGCGCTCACCTGGTCTACGGCGAGTGGCTGCGCCGCCAGAACCGCCGGGTGGACGCACGGGACCAGCTGCGGACCGCTTACGAGATGCTGACCGCGATGGGAATCGACGGGTTCGCCGAACGAGCCCGTCGGGAGCTGCTAGCCACCGGCGAGACCGCACGCAAGCGTACGGTCGAGA
Organism: uncultured Actinomycetota bacterium; assembly: GCA_963753225.1. Classification (GTDB taxonomy): domain Bacteria; phylum Actinomycetota; class Actinomycetes; order Streptosporangiales; family Streptosporangiaceae; genus Palsa-504. The sequence goes on from CAVWBQ010000045.1 coordinate 368,765, forward strand.
CGGCCGGGCAACTCACCGGGCAGGAAGCGCAGATCGCCAGGCTCGCCGGTGAGGGGAATACGAACCCGGAGATCGGCGCCCAGCTGTTCCTGAGCCCGCGCACCGTGGAGTACCACCTGCACAAGGCATTCCGCAAGCTCGGCATCAGCTCCCGCAGGGAGCTCCGCAGGGCAATGCCCAACCTCAAACAGGCGGCCTTCGCAGCCTAGGCAACGCCACTGAGCACGCATGTCGTGGCGGTCAGGTCCGGGACGTCATCGATGATCTGCCCCGGTTCCCCGCTGCTCCTCCCGCGACCGTGGTGCTTCTTGCGGCCTGCGGGGGGTCCGGGGTGCCGCCGCGGGTCAGTGCGAGGGGGTCGACGACCCGGTCGAACAGTTCCTCGGATACGCCCTTGGCCAGTGCCGCCTGCTTGAGGGTCAGGTCGTGGTCAATGGCGTAGTAGGAGATGGCCGCGGCTTGGTCGTACCCGATGACCGGGGACAATGCGGTGACCATCATCACCGACCGGTCAATATTGTCCTTCAGCCTGGCCCGGTTCAGCGTGGTCCCCTCGACCATGAACTGGCGGAAGTGGTCGCACATGTCGGCCATGATCAGCGCCGAGTGCAGGTAGTTGGCGATCAGGATGGGCCGGAAGGCGTTGAGCTCGAAGTTGCCCTCGGCGCCCCCCATGTTCACCGCCAGGTCCGAGGCGATGACCTGGATGGCCACCATCAGCATGGCCTCAGCCTGGGTCGGGTTGACCTTGCCCGGCATGATCGAGGAACCCGGCTCGTTCTCGGGGAACACCAGCTCACCCAGGCCGGTCCGCGGCCCGGAGCCCAGCCAGCGCAGGTCGTTGGCGATCTTGAACAACGTGACCGCCGCCGCCTTGAGCCCGCCGTGCGCCCGCACCATCGCATCCAGCGTCCCCTGCGCGGTGAACTTGTTCTTCGCCGTCACGAACGGCGTGCCAGTCATCGCCGCGAGCTGCGCCGCGACCTGCTCGCCGAACCCGGCCGGGGCGTTCAGCCCGGTGCCGACCGCGGTCCCGCCCATGGCCACCTCCAGCAACCCGTGCGTGGCGTGCTCGACGTCGGCGATCGCGGCGTCCAGTGCGCCGGCGTAGCCCGACCACTCCTGCCCGACGGTCAGCGGGACCGCGTCCTCCAGGTGCGTCCGGCCGATCTTGACCACCCCGGCCCACTGCCTCGATTTGGCGTCGATGGCGTCCCGCAGCCGCTTCAGTGCCGGGATCGTCATCGTGGCGGTCATCTCGTGCGCGGCGATGTGCATCGCGGTCGGGAACGTGTCGTTGGACGACTGCCCCATGTTCACGTGGTCGTTCGGATGGATGGGCTGCTGAGTGCCCAGCGTCCCGCCCACCAGCTGGATGCACCGGTTGGAGATGACCTCGTTCACGTTCATGTTCGACTGGGTCCCCGACCCGGTCTGGAACACGTACAGCGGAAACTCCGAGTCCAGCGCCCCGCTGATCACCTCATCGCACACCTGCTCGACGGGTCCACCTGCGCCGGCGTGGTCGCCCAGTCCGCGACCTCGGCGCCCGGGCGGGCGTAGGGATGCTGGTAGTCCAGCAGGCCGTCGGCCATGTCCTCGGTGAGCAGGCCGGGCAGGTCCACGATCCAGATCTGGCGGGTGGCCTGGCCCGGCTGCAGCCCATCCCGGGCCATCTGGTCGCGGATCTGGTCGGCGATGCCGATCCCGGCGGTGCCGCCGCCCAGGATGACCACCCGCTGATCCCGCCACCGGGTCCCGGTGACCTTCAGCGCGTTGAACAGGCCCGCCATGACCACCGCCCCGGTGCCCTGCATGTCATCGTTGAAGATCCGGTACTTGTCCCGGTAGGCGGTCAGGATCCGCCGGGCGTTGCCCGCGCCGAAGTCCTCGAAGTGCAGCAGCGCTCCAGGGAACAGCGACGAAGCCGCCTCCAGGTACCTGGCGATGAAGGCGTCGTAGGCGGCGCCGCGGACCCGGGCGTGCCGGTTTCCCAGGTACAGCGGGTCGTTCAGCAGCCCCTCGTTGTCCGTGCCGACGTCCAGCGAAACCGGGATCACCCTGCGCGGGTCGATGCCCGCCGCCGCGGTGTACACGGCCAGCTTGCCCACGCTGATCTCGATGCCGCCCACGCCCCAGTCGCCGATGCCGAGGATCTCCTCCGCGTCGGTACACACGATCAGGTCCACGTCCTCGGATCCGAGCCCGAGCGTGCCGAAGGCCCTCTCGATCTCGTCCGGCCGGTCGATGGACAGGAACACGCCCCGCGGGCGGCGGTACTCGTGCGAGTACTTCTCGATCGCGTCGCCCACAGTCGGGTCATACACAACCGGCAGCAGCTCGGCCAGGTGGTCGGCCAGCACCCGGTAGTACAGCACCTCGTTGCGGTCGTGCAGCTGTTCCATGTACACGTTCTTGGCCAGGTCGCTGCCCTGGGCCTGCAGCTGCTGATAGGCCCGCCGCGCCTGCTGCCCGAGGTCCAGCACCCCGGACGGCAGCCGCCCGGTCAGCCCCAGCGCCTCCCGCTCGGCCGCGCTGAACGCCACCCCGCGGTTCCGTATCGGGTCATCCAGCACGGCGGGTACGGCCGGCGTGCGGGTGTTGCTGTCATTGGCGGTCTTCTCGTTCATCTGAATGGCTCCTGTAGGTAGGTGGGCACGCACAACGGCCCGTTCGGTCAAAAAGATCTGAGGTGAGCGCCTACAGGACCTTGGCCAGGAGCCAGAACGTGGCTCCGGTGCCTGATCCGTAGGCCAGGTGTGCGCTGAAGTCCCAGGCCAGGGTCTTCGCGTCGTACTTCCAGATCGGCTTATACAATCCGGCCTCGGGGAGCACGACGTAGCCGGTGGCCCAGACCGCGGCGCCGAAGGGCAGGCCGTACGCGGGGTGCGGCCGGCGCGCCGAGCCGACCAGGATGCCGTACGTGGCCGCGGCGGCCGATCCGTAGGCCCAGTGCGCGGCGGTGCTGACCGGCCAGGCCCAGCGGTCGGACAGCTTGCGCTGGGTGAAGCCCTCGATCACGCGGCGGGCGGCCTGCCCAGGGTCGGGGGCCGTCTCCCAGCTGTCGACTGGCGCGAATTCCCAGGCCAGCGGGCTCTTGATGCCGCCTGCGCGGCGGTACTTCAGGTACTGGACCGCGTCCAGGCAGACGGTGCCCGCGGTACCGGCCAGCAGGCCGGCGGCGACGGCCGCGAGGGGGGTCAGCGGGTGCTTTCTGATGCGCATGGCGAGCCTCCAGTCGGGTTCGGGCAGTGGTTGGTGGTCAGGTCATCCAGGTGCCCGTCCTTCATCGCTCCGCCCCCTGGCCGCCGGAGAAGATCGTCAGGAAGAACAGGAACACGTTCAGCACGTCCAGGAAGATCGAGGCGGCCAGCAACGGCGCGGTGGTGATGTCGGCGTTGGTGCGCAGCCGCTGGAAGTCGAACATGGTGAACCCGGCGAAGATGACCAGGCCGAGCACCGAGTAGACCAGGTCAGCACCGGGGATGTGCACGAAGGTCAGCACGAGGCCGGCCACGATCAGGGCCAGCAGCGCCCAGAAACAGACCCGGGCGACCGCGGTCAGGTCACGCCTGGTGGCGTAGCCCGCTACGCCGAACCCGGCGATGAACAGCGCGGTCGCCCCGCCGGCTTCCCACAGCGCCCGCGGGTCCATGCTGCCTTAGTAGGCGATCGTAGGTGCGACAGCCAGCCCGATCAGCAGGCCGAACGCGGCGAGCAGGCCGACCGTGAGCTGGGCGGAGCGGCGGGTCGCGAACCGTATGCCGATCAGGCAGGCGAACGCGGCGATGAACGCGACGATGCCCACGCCGCCGGTCAGGTCACGGCCCAGCCAGGCGCCGAGTGCGAACAGGGCGGCGGTCACCGCGACGTAGCCCATGGTCTGCGCGAACAGCGCATGGGTCTGGCTTCGGGCCGTGGTGCCCATCTGCTGGTAGGTGAGGGTGCTGGTCATGATCGGCTCCTGCTCTGGGTGTTGCTTACCGGCCCGGCAGGCGGGTGGTGATCTCCTGAACCAGCCAGCCGTTGCCGTCGGGGTCTTCGAATGAGACGAACGATCCGTAGCTCTTGTGGTCCGGAGCCGGGCCCGCGACCCGGGCTGTCGCCCCGGCGTGGTGAAACACCCCGGTGGCGTCGTGGAACACCTCGCCGACCTCCGCGCCGCGGGCGGCCAGGTCGGCCCGGGCCGCGTCGATGTCGGCGGCGACCAGGTGCAGGCCCTGCACAGAGCCCGGTGCGGCCGAGGAGACCCCGGTGCCGAAGATGACCGAGCAGGCCGAGCCCGGCGGGGTCAGCTGCACCACCCGGTAGTCGGGGCTGCCGTGGAAGTCGGCGTCCAGCCGCCAGCCCAGCCCCTGGTAGAAGTCCCTGGCCTTGTCCGCGTCGGAGACCGGTAGCACTACGATCTCGAGTCCGTACTCCACGACTCCTGCTCCTTTCCCTGGTGCCGGCGGTCTGGGTCCAGGCCGGCCGGTTAAGTCCTGTTCTCCACGGTCGCGCTGGCAAGGCCTCCGGCACACCAGGGCGACACCCTGGCCGGGGCCCTGGCCTGGTCCACGGGCCGTCCGCGTGGGTCCGCCTGCCGGGCCCTGGCCGTCCGTGCCGCCGTCCGGCAAAGGGGGGAGCACCAGGCGGCCGGCAACCAGGAGACGGCGGCGTCCGGGCGGCTCGCGTGCGTCACCGGGCATCAGATAGCCTGGTCTTCGGCAGTACCGCCTGCCGCTCTCCGAGCGATCCTCGCCACGCCGAGGTCAGCGACGAGGACAAGTGCTCCCAGGGGCAACGCGGGTTGTTCGTCGTCATGTGTTCCCATCGTGGCGGGCGGGCGTGGGCGTCCGGCACGAAAGGTCGAACGATGACGGACGCCGATCAGAGGGCCGCGATCCGCGAGCGCATGGCCAGCACGGGCGAGAACTACACCACCGCCAAGCGCGCGATCGAGCTGGCCCGGCTGAAGGCGCGGAGCGAGCAGCTGGACAGCACGCTTGCAGAGCAGCGCACTCGGACCCTGAACGAACGATTCAACACGGTCGCCGGGCAACTGGGTAGCGATAAGCCACCAGCCGTCCGGCTGGCCGGGGTGTATGCGATGGCGGGCCTGGCTGATGACTGGCCGGACCACCGGCAGATGTGTGTCGACGTGCTGTGCGCCTACCTGCGCATGCCGTATGAACCTGAGCCCGGCGATGATGCCCCCGTGGAGAAGCGGCTGGCCCTCCAGGCCAGCCGCGAGGTCCGCCACACCGTCATCCGGGTCATCTCCGCGCATCTCAACGGCACCGCGTCCGTCTCCTGGTGTGGCCTGAACTTCGACTTCGCCGGCGCCGTCTTCGACGGCGGCGACTTCAGCGACGCCAAGTTCTCCGGCGGGACGGTCAGCTTCGTCGGCGCCGAGTTCTCCGGCGGGACGGTCAATTTCGCCGGCGCCGAGTTCTCCGGCGGGACGGTCAATTTCGCCGGCGCCAGGTTCTCCGGGGCGGGGGTCAACTTCTTCCTCGCCAAGTTCTCCGGGGCGAGGGTCAATTTCGCCGGCGCCAAGTTCTCCGGCGGGACGGTCCGCTTCGGCTACGCCGAGTTCTCCGGCGAGACGGTCAACTTCACTAGCGCCAAGTTCTCCGGCGCGGAGGTCCACTTCTTCCACTCCAAGTTCACCGGCGAACGCCCCAAGTTCACCGGCGCCGACACCTCCGGCGGTATGGTCTTCTTCCACGCCGCCGAGTTCTCCGGCGGGACGGTCACCTTCTCCCGCGCCGAGTTCTCCGGCGAGACAGTCGACTTCGCCGGCGCCGAGTTCTCCGGCGGGACGGTCGGCTTCTCCGATGCCGAGTTCCCCGGCGGGACGGTCGGCTTCGCCGGCGCCGAGTTCTCCGGCGGGACGGTCGACTTCAGCCGGGTCGCGAGCTGGACGCACCCCCCGGACTTTGGCTCAGGTTTCGATATGTCCCACCCGCCGGCTGGTGTCATACCGCCTGCTTGACTTGGCTGGTCAGCCGGAATAACTCGGTGCTGCGACCATGACCGTGTACTGGCAGCATGGCGTGCTGGAGGCACGTATTGCGCCGCTGGTCACCTGGTCGGCCCACAGGTGCCCGCCGGGTCCCTGGTAAAGCAGCCATGAGCCGTTCGCTGACCATGCGGTCTTGGCGAATAGGTATGCGGCCGATGATGGGACGGCCCTGGGCTGCCCGGAAGGGCTGGTGATCCGCATCAGGTAAAGGCGTACCCGGCCTTGCCCTTGCGGGCGCGTGGCCGCGTAAGCGGCGACCATCTGGTCTGCGGGGGAGATCGCGCTGGCCAGGTTGAAGCCGTTGGGGACCCATCCGGCGGTGCCCGGCGGCGCGGTGAATGAGGCCAGCTGGCCGGTCACGACGTCGAAGATCCGCAGCATCGTGCACGCGTCGTAACCTGCGTTGGGTTCATAGGCCGCACTGGGCGCGGTGGCATGCCCGGTGCAGCCTGTTCCGTAGGCGACCAGGCGCGCGGTGGCATCGAAGCCGTCGGAGATCACGCCAGGGGTTGAGTAGGGCAGGGGCCTGGGCTTGCTGCCGGGATGCCACAGCGCCAGCCCTTGCGGTACCTGCAGGAGCAGCCCCGCATCGGTGCCCCGGATGAGGTACGCCCCGGCGGGCAATGTGACTGGCGGGCTGGGCGCTCCTCCGGTAACCGGCACCTGCCACGCCTGGATCGGGCCCTGCGTGCCGTTGCGGGACCGGAAGAGCCAGACATGACCCGGGGCCGCGGCCGGGGCGAAGAACGGCGTCGGCCCGAGCACGCGCGGTTTTCCGTGCAGGTCATCCCTGATCGCGGTGGTCCCGTTGCCCACGTAGACAAGCCAGCGGCCCACCTGCGTCACCAGCGGCTGGTAGTCGCCCACTGAGATAGCTGGTTCCTGGCTTTGCGCCAGCCGGCCGGTACGCAGGTTGTCGATGGCCACCGGCCCGCAGCACCGTCCGAAGCCGGCCGGCCACATCAGCACCGTGGTGTCGAGGCTGCGCGGGATCGGTGCTGGCGCACCAGCGGCGTGCCCGGCCGCCGCCGGTGACCTCGCGCCGCTGTGCGGACCGGGGAGATGGCTGCCCGGCCCGTGCAGGCCAGCCGCTACGCCCGCAGCGCTGCCAAGTACCGCGACGACGGCTGCCCCGACCGCGACGTACCGCCGGCGCTGGCGCCTGCGCGCCTCCTTGATCAGGGCTTCGGGCTGTTCTGCGGTACCCGGCAGCCTGCGGGCCGGCGCGGTCTTCATAACAGCTCCTAGGACACCTGCTCGATGATCGCGGCCAGGTCTTCGGGCCGGTATCCGTACCGCCGCGCCACCGCGACCAGCTCCCGCGCCTTGGCCACCACTGGGCTGCGCTCGGGGGCGATCCCGGTCACCGACACCCCGCGGCCGCGCCGGAACTCCACCAGTCCCTCCTCCCGCAACGTCCGCAGCGCCCGGAACACGGTGTTGGCGTTGACCCCGAGCACGGCGGCCAGATCCCTCGCGGGCGGGAGCCGCTCCCCCGAGCGCGCCTCGCCCTCGGCGATGGCCCGGCGGATGGCTCCGGCGACCTGCTCATGCAGCGGCACCGGGCTGGAGTGATCGATCTCCACAGTGGGCTTAATGCTATGCACATTAGCATCATAGTAGTGCAGGCTTACGCCCGCCAGGCCGCAAAGCTCTCCGGCAGGCCAGGCCGCGGCAGACGGCACATACCGGTACGGCCAGGATCCAGGGCATGTAAAGGACAGGTGGTTGCACCACCGGGCTACGGGAAGACGACGCTGCTGGCGCAGTGGGCCGGGCAAAGCGGCGCGGCCTTCGCCTGGGTTTCGGTCGACGAGCGGGACAACGACCCGAAGGTCTTGCTCACCTACGTCGCAGAAGCGCTCGATGCCATCGAGCCGGTCAGCGGCCGGGTGTTCGACGTGCTGGCCTCCGCGGGAAGCTCGGTGCCCGGCTCGGTGGTGCCCCGGCTGGGGTCGGCGTTCGCGTCGATGAGCGTGCCCGTAGTGCTGGTGCTGGATGACGTGCACCTGCTGCACGACCAGGAGTGCCGGGCCGCGCCGTCGGTGCTAGCCGATCACGTGCCCGAGGGCGCCCGGCTGGTGCTGGCCGGCCGGACCGAGCCGCCGCTGCGCGTCGCGCGGCTGCGCGCGGAAGGCCGGATCCTGGAGATCGGCCCGGCCGACCTGTCGCTGACATGCGCCGAGGCGGCGATGCTGCTACGTGATGCGGGCCTCGCGCTGGGCGCCGATGAGGTGGCGGAGTTGCATCGCCGGACCGAGGGGTGGCCGACCGGGCTGTACCTGGCGGCCCTGTACTTGCGGGAGGGTGGCTCGCTCGGGACCGCCCCGGGGTCGTTCGGCGGTGATGACCGGCTGGTCAGCGAGTACATCGAGTCCGAACTCCTGGCCCGGATCTCGCAGCGGCACCGGGATGGGGTGGCCAGCCGAGGCCGAGCGGTGGGCCGATGTGGTCGACGGCTGGCAGGACCCGGAAAAGGCCCAGCCCCACGATCCTTCCGTGGACGGATGGGCCGCCCTGCTGCGGGCCTTCATGTGCCGGCACGGGGTCGAGCAGATGCGCGCCGACGCCGACGAGGCGGCGCACAGGTTCGCCGTGCAGGGCATCGTCACGGCCGGACCCGCCCTCCTGCAAGGCGTGGCGGGCATCCTGTCCGGCGACCTCGACGAAGGCGACGCATTCCTGGAGAACGCGGTCAGCCTCGGGGAGAACACCGGCGCACACGAGGTTCTCGCGGCTGCGCTGGGCCAGCGGTCGCTGCTGGCCATGAAGCGCGGGCAATGGAGGCGGGCTCACGCACTAGCCGAACAGGCAGGCACCGTGTTGCGCCAAGCTGGGATCGAGGCAAGCTACGTGACACCCCTGGTTTGCGCCGCACAGGCCCGCTCGGCTCTGCACCAGGGAGATATCCCCGCGGCACGCCGCCAGCTCATCAGCGCTCAGCGACTGCGGTCGCTGCAGACCTACGCGATACCACATGTGGCCCTGCAGACCCGGATCGAGCTCATCCGCGCCCACCTCACGCTGGCCGACCCTGCCGGGGCCAGGACCCTGATGCGGGAGATCGACGAGCTGCTCAAACGCCGGCCCGGACTGGGCACTCCGGCCGGCGAAGCCGTGGCGCTGCGGGCTCAGCTGTCAAAGGAGCGCGGTCCCGGCACCCCAGCAGCATCGGCCCTGACCGCGGCCGAGCTGAGAGTCCTGCCGATGCTCGCCACGCACCGGTCCTTCCCGGAGATCGCCGCCGAGATGTTCCTGTCACCGAACACCGTCAAGTCCGAGGCCGTATCGATCTACCGGAAGCTGGGCGCCTCCTCACGCAACCAGGCGATCACCCGGTCGCGGGAGCTAGGCCTACTCGAAGGATGGTGACCCGCCATCACGCAAGGCGTCAGCCGATCTGTTCGGCCAGGGCGACGATGATGCCCGCGGGGCCGCGGAGGTAGCAGAGCAGGAACATGCTCTCGTACTGTGCCACCTCGCCGAGGAGTTCGGCGCCGTGGGCGCGCAGGCGGGCGACGGTGTCCTGGATGTCGTCGACGGCGAACATGACGCGATGCAGGCCCAGCGTATTGGGCGGCGGGTCCTGCGGCCCGGCGCCGGCCGCCGCGGGGGCGTGGTACCTGGTCAGCTCCAGCTTGCCGTGGCCGTCCGGGGTCCGCATCATCGCGATCTCGCTCCGGACGCCGTCCAGGCCGACGGTGCGGTCCGCCCACAGGCCTTCGACCTGTCCCTTGCCTTCCAGCTCCATGCCGAGCTCGGTGAAGAACGCCACGGCGGCATCCAGGTCCTCGACGACGATGGCGACGTTGTCCATCCGCTGAATGGCCATGTCCGCCAGCATATGACCGCCGCGAGCCGCCAGTCCCGGTGCGGTGAGGGGCCGCGCCCGCCCCGGGTGAGACTCCGGGAACCGGAGGTCTGCTGATCGCGGACCGCAGTTGACTCGGCGGTCATGGCTGCTCGCGTATCCGCCCCAGTCCGATCACGGTGTGACGTCGCTGCGGGTCAGGCATGCCGGGGGGAGGTGGAACCAGCGCAGGGCCTCGAATTCCGCGGGCAGGCCGGTGGGACCGTGGTCGATGCGCTCGGGGCGAGTTGCCAGCAGGTCCCGCGCCTGATGCAGGTACTCACCGAGAGCGTCTTCGCCGGCACGGGCATGCGGGCGGGGACAGCTCAGCGTGCCGTCGGGGGCGTAGTGCAGGTCGGTCAGCCGCAGCGGCGGCCGCGGGATGCCGTCGCGGTGGCGCCATAGGCCGGTGTGCGGGTCGAAGCGGTAGTCGGCAAGCAGCCGGTGCCCGCGGTCCGCGATCAGCTCTGTCGCGTCGATGAGGTAGTCGGCGACGGTGTCAGAGATGAAGTAGTTGAAGTTGATCCTGGTCCACCCGGGCTTGATGCCCTCGCAGCCGTGGCCTATCTCGTCGCGGAAGGCGCGCGAGCGGGCCGTGTCGATTTCCAGCAGCCGGTGGCCGTACGGCCCGGCGCAGGAGCAGCCGCCGCGGGCCTGGATCCCGAACAGGTCGTTGAGCACCGCCACGATATAGTTGTGGTGCAGGTACCGGTCACTGTGGCGGATGCGCAGCGAGACGATGGACAGCCGCCTTGCGTCGGGGCTGCCCAGCACCTCGATGTGCGGATTGCGCGACCAGCGCCGCAAGGCGCGTTTCCAGAGGCGTTCCTCGCTGGCCTGTATGGCATCGGTGCCGACGGCCTGCTTGAGCGCGAACACCAGCCCGGCCCGGATGGACTCCACGATGGCCGGGGTGCCGCCTTCCTCCCGCGCGACCGGGTCGTCGAGGTAGCGGTGGCCGATCGGGTCCACGAAGGCGACGGTCCCGCCCCCGGGCACGGTGGGCACCTGGTTGCGCACCAGGTCACGGTGCACGACCAGGACGCCAGGGGTCTGGGGGCCGCCGATGAACTTGTGCGGCGACAGGAAGATGGCGTCCTTGTGGTCGCAGGCGCCGGGCGCTGATTCTCCTGCCCGGATCGGCACGTACGGGCCGGCCGCCGCGTAATCCCAGAATGACAGTGCCCCGTTGGCGTGCAGCAGCGCGGCGATACCGTCGGCGTCGGACAAGATGCCGGTGACGTTCGAGGCGGCCGAGAAGCTGCCGATGCGCAGCGGCCGCGCCGCGTAGCGGGTCAGCTGCGCTGACAGGTCGGCCCGGTCAATGTGCCCGTCGGCGTCGGTGCCGATGACCACGACATCGGCGATGGTCTCCCGCCAGGGCAGCTCATTGGAATGGTGCTCGTAGGGTCCGACGAACACCACCGGCCGCTGCGCGGGCGGGATCTGGTCGAGCAGCCGGTACCGGCGGGCCAGGCCATCAGGCAGCCGCAGTTCCAGGATGCCGATCAGCTTGCTGACCGCCGCCGTGGCGCCGGAGCCGCAGAAGATCACCAGATGGCCGGCGGTGCCGCCGACCGCGTCGTGGATGATCTGGCGGGCGTCCTCCCGCAGTCGGCTGGTGGCAAGGCCTGTACCGGAGCTCTCGGTGTGGGTGTTGGCGTAGCGGGGCAGCACCTGCTCGCGGATGGTGTCCTCGATGAAGTCCAGCGACCGGCCCGACGCGGTGTAGTCGGCGTAGGTGATGCGCCGCGGCCCGTACGGGCCGTCGAGCACCTCGCCCTCGCCGATGATCCCGGCCCGGATCCGGGCCACTATGCCCGCAGCGGGCTGCGTGGCCGGTGCGCGAACCATGGAAGCTGTCACCGGGGCGCCTCCCGTCATGTGCCCGGTCTCGGAACTGCTCAGATCAGGTCGATGGCGACTGATGGCGGCGAGGTCAGGCTGTTATGCACGGTGCAATGCGAGACCACCGCGCGCAGCGCCGGCCGCCGGACGGCCGGAAGATCGGCGGGCGCCCGGACGGTCAGGCGAATGCCGCTCACCCGCGCCGGGCGGTCACTGGCCATGTCGAAACTGGCGGACACGGCCAGTCCGTCGCGGCCGTACCCATGACGCGTCAGGTACCGGCCCGCATAGAAAGCGACGCACGTGGCCAGCGACGCGACAAACAACTCGGTGGGGGTAGGCGCGGTATCCAGGCCGCCTGCGTCCGCTGGCTGGTCTACCAGCACCCGGTGCCCGCGCACCGACACCTCATATGACTCCCCGGCCACATAGCGCACATCCATCTCGTGAGCGTCCGCGCCGACGGGCCGTTCCTTCACCTGTGCCTGCTCCATGTCTACGCTCCCTGTAAGCCGCTGCGTTTCCTTCATTTAAATACCCTAGGGGGTATCACTAGCAGGTACGATAGTCATGCCTGAGAAGGTCTTTGGTCCTCTTGCTCGTGCAGGCCGTGGCGCTCGGCCTGGTCGCCGTCAACGCCGTCGCTGACCGACTGCCAGCCGGGACCGTGCCGGTGGAGATGCGGGCCTCGAATCCGCGGTCGGCTACCGCGATGGCGAAGGTGTTCTGGGCGACCTCGCCGCACGCTTCGACGCACTTGTAGCACAGGATGCAGCGCGAGTAGTCACGGACGTAGCTGTCATTGTCGTACTTGACCGGCTGGGCCACCGTCTCGGCGACCTCGCCGTCGCCCGCGTGGTGCTCGCCGGGCCGGGCCGAGTCCCGTTCCCCGGCGGCTCAGCACCCAAAAATGGCCGCCAGAACATGTCGCGCTACCGCATTAGTTTTGAGTTTGCCGCATGCGTACCCTTTCGGAAGGGACGGCAAAGAGCGGAAGGCGGGTCGTTGTCCGGGCGGACGGCACGGCGGCGTGTGCTGCGGGTCACGCTGCCTGGCCATGGTCGGCCAGGGGACAGCGCGGCCCGGGCTGACTTCCTCGCGGGCGAGGAGCCGCTCGGGATCAGGGTGGACGGCACCGCGCTGACCATGACCATGCGCACCCCCGGTGATGACCTCGAACTCGCGGCCGGGTTCCTGGTGAGCGAGGCCGTGATCCGCTCACCGGCGGACATCGCCGAGATCAAGCTCTGCGACGGGACCGCATGCGGCCATGCCGACCACGACGGGATGGGCAACATCGCCGACGTGACGCTGACCCCGGGCGTTACCGTGCCGCCCGGTGCCCGGCGCAACTTCCTGACCACCAGCGCGTGCGGTATCTGCGGGAAGACGTCCATCGAAGACATCTGCGTCCTGCCGCATGCACCGCTGGCCGCAGACACGGCACAATTCGCACCGGACATGCTCGCCGTGCTGCCGGACCGGCTGCGCGAGGCGCAGCGCGTGTTCTCCCGTACCGGCGGCCTGCATGCCGCCGGGTTGTTCCGCGCCGACGGCGAGCTGATCGCGATCCGCGAGGACGTCGGCAGGCATAACGCCGTGGACAAGGTGGTGGGCTGGGCGCTGCTGAACGGACGCCTGCCCTTGACCGGCTGCGTCCTGCTCGTCAGCGGCCGGGCATCATTCGAACTGGTCCAGAAGGCCGTCCTGGCCGGGGTCCCGCTGCTCGCCGCGGTCTCCGCGCCATCCTCGCTCGCCGTCGAGCTCGCCGAGAAAGCAGGCCTCACCCTGGTCGGGTTCCTGCGCGGCCCGTCGATGAACGTCTACACCGGCGCGCAGCGGCTATCGGCCCCGAACGGCGACGGCGGATCAGGTCTTCCCTGACCACTGTCCGGCCTTCTGTGCCCGCCGCGGCACCACGACCGGCCGTCCGGCTCTTTACCCGGCCGGTCCGCGCTGATCCTCCAGCACGGTGCTGAGGGTGCGGCGGCCGACTTCCAGGAGCACGGGATTGTCTTCGGAGTGGGCCAGGAACACGATCGCGAAGTTCAGTGCCCAGCCTCTGGCCCGCGCCCGCAGCGCGTCGCCGGCCCGGCCGCCGGCCGCCTGGTAGGCCGACCAGAAGCTGGCATGGCAGTCGGGCGGGAGCAGCATCCAGGCCACCGACAGGTCGCTGGCCGGGTCGCCCGCGGTGATGTCGCCGAAGTCGATCACGCCGCTGACCTGGCCGTCGTTCACCAGGATGTTCGCCGGGTGCAGGTCGCCGTGCAGCCAGAGCGGCGGGCCGTCGTAGCCGGGCGCCGCGAGCGCCGCGTCCTGCGCGCGGAGCACCGCGTCCCTGTCGATGTGATCCTGGTGTCCGGCTTGGCCGGTGAGCAGGGCAAGGTTGGCCGCGAAGGTGCCGGCGCGCTCGGCCAGCGGGACGCCGCGGACCGGGTTGGCCGGCGCGTCCGCCGGGGCGGGGACGTGCAGCGCGCCGAGAAACCCGCCGACGGCGGCCGCGGCTCCCGCCGGGTCGAAGGAGCTGGCCTGCGCCGCGGGCACGCCCGGCAGGTAGGGCACCACGCTCCATGACCAGGGGTAACCGTGCGCTGGTACCCCGGTCCGTTCTGGATACGGGATGGGCAGCGGCAGCCCAGGGGCGAGCCCGGGCAGCCAGCGCTGCTCGTTCTTGATGATCTCCGCGCTCAGGGCGCGGCGCGGCAGCCGCGCGACGAGCCCGTCCCCGACCCGGTAGAGCTCGTTGTCCCAGCCGTTCGCGAGGAAGTCCACGGGCAGCCGCGCGAGGTCCGGGTGCTGATCGGCGAGCAGCCGCCGCACCAGATCCGCCGACACCTCAACCTCAGCGGCCGGCATCCGGTTCACAGCCACAACGACTAATCCTGCCATTGCGGGCTCTGGGGTGCCATCGCCCGGCCCGGCCCGGGCTGGCGCCTCCGCTAGCTGGGTTTCGAAGAGTCGCCCTGAACGGTTGGAGCGGGGGTTGTTCAGGTCATCTTTTCGGTTTCGGCGCTGCTTGCGGGCCGGGAGACAGGCAGGAGCCTGGCTGTGATGACCGTGGCCATCCCGGGGCCGCCGCTAGCGGACGAGGCGGCGGGCGACGCGCAGATCCTGGAAGCTGATGGTGGCGCCGGCGGCGCGGCCCTGTGCCGAACGAACACGATACGCCGAAACCCGGTGCTTGACCCTCGTGCCCGATCCTTAACTTCCCGGCATGGGGCTAGCGTGCCCGTGGCTTCGCCCCTTCCGGGGGTCTTACCCTGTGCTGCTCCGGGCTAGCCGTGGGCCTGAGCGCCCAGAGCTGTCAGCTGGGCCGTGCTGATCGTCTGGTCGGCTGGCGGCCGGGTAAGCGTCAGGGGCCGGTTGTAGCTGGTGAAGACTGTGTGCTCCTGGCCGCTGACGTCGATGCGCAGGAACTCCGGGCGTCCGGAGATCGTGACGTATGCGCTCGTCGAATGGCGCTGGCCGGCTAGCTGCAGGGCGGGCTGGCCCGAGATCGTCGTGATCTTGCCTTTGACAAGGTCCTTGAGCTCGCTGCCGAAGGCGCTGGCGAGCTCGCCCCGACTGCACAACGCTCCCATGCCTGCCGGCACGTCGGGTGTTTGCAGGTACTTTCCCTCGAGGTGCCGCCGGGCAGCGGCGGGGACGCCGTACGCCATCCATTTCCACTCCTGGTCAGACGGCTTGAACCAGTCCGTCTTGCCGATCTGGAGCTCCGTGGACGTGCCTTGTCCCGGAATCCGGAGGGTTTCCGTGCACCCCTTGGTACCGGAGGCCACGTCGAGGAAGGCGGTCTGGCCGTCTTGCCCGGTCGACCCGGCGACATGGACCGACGACACCGCCGCAAGGTCAGCGATCGCCCTGCGCGCGATCTGGTCGGCGGTCAGCCCGGCCAGCGGGCCCTCGGACTGCGTGGCACTGGCCGCGGAAGCCGGCGGACTCAGCTGAGCAGTCCCGCATGCAGTGGCGCCCGCCGCGAGGCCAGCGCATGAGACGACGACAGCGACCGCACGCCGACCGACCTCCAGGGATGCTCGCACCGCGGGGACTCCTCGACGCGCCGAGATGAGGCAAGACAATCCACTCAAACCACAGAATTGGCCTTGAACAGGTGACCCGCATCGGCACCTTGTCATCAACGCTAGCCGATATCGCGGCGACGATGAGCTCGCCAAGGCATGGCAGCGCACGAGGTTTTCAGCTGAACGCGTACGCCGTAACGGGATGCGTAGATCTGTCTCTGGCGGATGGGCTTCAGGCTTCGCTTCCGGTCGGCCCGGGGAGCGAGGATGGCGTGGAGCGCGGGCGTGAGACCATGTGGCGCATGCCGCGGAATGCCGGTTTTTTCGATCAGTGGTATGCCGAGATGGGCCGTTCTGGCCTCCGCGACCAGATCGTCCGGCGGGCGCTGGGGCTGCCGTCAGGCATGGACGCGAGCGGCCTGCTGCCCTGGGCGGGCGTGACCGAGGTGGCCGCGGCGCTGAACCTGGCGCCCGGACATCTGCTGGTCGATCTCGGCTGCGGGCGCGGTGGGTACGGCCTGGAGATTGCCCGCCAGACAGGCGCCCGCCTGCTGGGCCTGGACTTCTCGCCGGTGGCCGTCACGGCTGCCGCCAGCTGCGCGGCCAGCGCGGCCAGCGCGGCCAGCGCGGCCAGCGCGGGCATCGCCGGGCCCGTCGCGTTCTGCGTCGGCGACATCACGGCGGCCGGTATCGGCACGAACGCCGCGGACGCCGTCGTGTGCATCGAGACGATCATGTTCGCCGGCACGCCCCTGGACGCGCTCCGCGAATGCCGCCGGATCCTCGCCGCAGGCGGAAGGCTCGTCCTGACGTGCTGGGAGGCGACGAACCTCGCGGACGAGCGGCTGCCGCAGTGGGCACGGCGCCTTGACCTGATGCGCGACCTGACTGAGGCCGGCTTTGAGCAGGTCGATATCGCCGGCAAGCCCGCATGGCGCGAGGCCGAGCGCGACCTGTGGGAGTCGGCCATCCATACCGATGCCGCCGGCGATCCGGCGATCGAGTCGCTTCAGGAAGAAGCCCGCCGTGCCCTGGACCTGTTTGACAGCTCGCGCAGGGTGTGCGCGACGGCCACCGCGCCGGGCTGATCCCCTGGTGAGTACCGGCGTCCCGGGATCAGCAGGTGCATGCCCGGCAAGGCAAATGCGCAATCCCGGCACGGGCTTCCGGCGACGAAGGTCTTCTGCTGCCATGCCTGGGGCGGCTGGCCGGTGTGTCACGGCGCGGTGCGCCTGCAGGCTGCGTGCAGCGAGCCAGGCGACGCCGGGGTAGATCGCGATCTCGATGACGGAGTGGCCGGGGCTCTCGTCTTGCCGATGAGGGCTGCCGCCGAGCACGGCGGCCAGGGCCTGATCACAGGTGGCACTGGCGGGAACCCGGCGCCAGAGCGCTCGGCTTCGAGCACGGCCAGACTGTCGAGCTCAAACCGTACGATCTGTTGTTCGGTGAGCGCAAAGCTCCCGACGGCACCCCGCTAGCAGCCCTCTGTGCAGCGGCCCCAAGGCCGCCGACCTATACGCGCAGCTGCAAGGCCGCGGGGACTTCGTATTCACCCATGGCGGGTGGTCTGCCGGCTGGTGCCTTACGTCCAGCATGGGGTTAATGACCATCACCGCTCTGGCGGCGGTCATCGCAGGTCCTGTGCACGTGGGGAGAACTGAGAGTGAACAGTCTGCCGTTTGAAGATCGCGGGGACTTCGAGGATGCCGGCCGCGGGCTGATCGGCTCGCTGGATCCAGGCGTGGTGAAGGACGCCAGCGGGCGGGTCGTATGGGACAACGACGCCTTCGCCTTCCTGCGGGAGGACTGTCCCGAGACGGCTAACCCGAGCTTGTGGCGGCAGTCCCAGCTGTGCGCCAGGCAGGGCCTTTTCGAGGTGACCGGGGGCATCTACCAGGTTCGCGGGCTGGACCTGTCGAACATGACGATCGTGGAAGGCGACCGCGGCGTGATCGTGATCGACCCGCTGATCTCGACCGAGACTGCGGCCGCTGCCCTGGCCTTGTACCGCCAGCACCGGGGTCACCGGCCGGTGACCGGGGTGATCTATACCCACAGCCATGGTGATCACTTCGGCGGGGTGCGGGGGGTGGTGACCGGGGAGGTGCCGATCTTGGCCCCGGCCGGGTTCCTGGAGCACGCGGTGGAGGAGAACGTCTACGCGGGCGGCGCGATGAACCGCCGCGCGGTGTACATGTACGGCGCTGAGCTGGCCAAGACTCCCGAGGGCCAGATCGGCGCCGGGCTCGGCATGACGACCTCGACGGGGACGGTGTCGCTGATTCCGCCGACTGCCGATATCACCCGTACCGGCCAGCAGGAGACCGTCGACGGGGTGCTGATCGAGTTTCAGCTCACCCCGGGAACTGAGGCACCTGCGGAAATGAACTTCCTGTTCCCGGACCGCCGTGCGCTGTGCATGGCCGAGAACGCCACCCATAACCTGCATAACCTGCTGACCTTGCGCGGAGCGCTGGTGCGTGACCCGCGGATCTGGGCACGCTACCTGCATGAGGCCATCGTGCTGTTCGGCGACCGGGCCGATGTAGCGTTCGCCTCGCACCACTGGCCGACCTGGGGACACGACAAGGTCATCCGGTTCTTGTCGGAGCAGCGCGACCTGTACGCCTACCTGCACGACCAGTCGCTGCGGATGCTGAACCAGGGTTACACCGGCCTGGAGATCGCTGAGCTGATCCAGCTTCCGCCCGCGCTGGAGCGCGCCTGGCACGCCCGCGGCTACTACGGCTCGGTCAGCCATAACGTCAAGGCGATCTATCAGCGGTACATGGGCTGGTTCGACGGCAACCCCGCCAGCTTGTGGAAGCACCCGCCGCAGGAAGCGGCGCACCGGTACGTCGACTGCCTCGGCGGCATTGACGCGGTGGTGGCCAAGGCCCGGCAGTATGACGACGCCGGCGACCTGCGGTTCGCCGCCGAGCTGCTCAATCACGCCGTGTTTGCCGACCCCGGCCACGGCGAAGCCAAGAAGCTGCTCGCCACGATCTACGACAAGCTCGGGTACGGCGCCGAGAACGGCACCTGGCGCAACTTCTACCTGATGGGCGCCCTCGAACTGCGTCACGGCGCGATCCCGCCGTCCCTGAGCCTGGCCTCGCCCGACCTGATCCAGGCGCTCACCGTGGAGCAGTTGTTCGACTCGATCGCGATCCGCGTCAACGGGCCGAAGGCCTGGTCCCACGCCTTGACGATCGACTGGAATTTCACCGACCAGAGCACCCGGCACCGGATGACCCTGTCCAACGGCGCCCTGATCCACTGGGCTAACCCCGCCCCCGGCGGCACCGACCTCACTCTGACCCTCACCAAGCCGCAGCTGCTGGGCATGCTCGGGGGCAACGGCCTGGAAGGCATCCAGACACAGGGTGACCCAGGAGCGTTGCACCAGCTCCTCGGACTGCTTGATACCCCCGATCCCGGGTTCGCGATCGTCACACCCTGACGGTGCGGCACCGGGATGGGAGCGCAGAAAAGAGGAGCGCAGAAAAGAAGAGCCAAGTCCAGCGTGCCTTCGCGGCGACGATTGCGCTCGCCCGGCTCGAACGCTAAACGGCCATCATGACTCGTCCGCGTCAGCCGGTGACGAGGGGCAGGGCCGGGTTGGCGCTCCACTCGGTCAGCGAGCCGTCGTACAGCCGGGCGTCGTCGCGGCCGGTCAGCGAGAGCGCGAAGAGATCGACCGTCGCCGAGATGCCGCCGCCGCAGTAGGCGATGACCGGCTGGTCCGCGCGGACACCGCCGCCGTTGAGGGCGGCGGCGAGCTCGGCGGGCGGGCGGAAGCGGTTTGTCGCCGGGTCGACTAGGCCGTTCCACGGCACGTTGACGCTGGCTGGGATGCGGCCAGGGCGGCTGTAGGCGCTGGGGCCCTGGCCGCGGAAAGCCTCCGGGGACAAGGCGTTGACGAGGCAGGCGGACCCGTTCTCGGTGATCTCGCGGACGTCGTCCAGGCTGGCGAGAAGCTCCGGCCGGGGGCAGGCGGTGAACGACGCGGGCGGGTACGTGCTCTCTCCCGGTTCGACCCGGCCGTCTGCTGCTGTCCAGGCGGCAAGCCCGCCGTCGAGCACGCTGGTGTCATCGTGCCCGAAGTAGCGCAGCAGCCACCACAGCCGCGTCGCCCACATCGGCACGTCCTGCGCGTACGCGACGACGTGCGTGCCGTCGCCGATGCCGAGGCGGCCGACCGCGGCGGCGAAATGCTCCGCCGCGGGAAGGGTGAACGCGAACGGCGACGCCGGGTCGGACAGCGCGCCGGGGATATCGGCGAACCCGGCACCGGGAATATGGGCTCGCGCGTAGCTCTCGCGCCCGCTCTCCACGGTATAAGGGCCGCCGCCTACCGCACGGCGCAGGAAGACGGTGGTGTCGAACACGCGCACTCGCTCATCACCGAGAGCGTCGCGGAGTTCCTCGGGGCTGACCAGCGGGGGCAGCAGTGGCATCTCGGAAAACCTCCTGAAATGGCCGGGGCGGCGTCCCAGCGGGTGCGCCACGTGAAAGCAGCCTTCACCCCCACTATGAGGCTGCCGGGCTGCGCGCAGGGTTCCAGGGCGGCGGCCAAGTCCTCGAACCGGCAAGCGTCGATCAGCACCATGCTGGCCGCGCCCAAACCGCCGGGCCGGGCCAGGCGGTCCACCGGCAGGAACGGCCCCGGATCCTCGCCCGCATCCTCGCCGCAAAAATAAAGCCGATCTTCGTCGTCGCGGGCAGCGTGCGCGGACACAACCATGACCATGCTGGGTTTGGCCAGCTCGGCCCGCATCCCCTTCACAGGACACCATGACCTGGTAAAAGGGTCGCGCTCCGGGCGGTGGATCACCCCCGCGGAAGACCCTGGCGGAGTTCGTCATGACGGCCCCTTCTTGACTGTTACGCGCGCCTGGCAGTTCTCTTCACGTTCCAGGCGAAGAGAACTGCCAGCCCCTTTGCGGTTCAGGCGAGGCTGTCGGCCTCTTTGATCGCGTGGGCGAAGTCGAGTGGCGCTTCTTGCGGCAGGTTGTGGCCGATGCCGCCGGTGAGTGTCCGGTGCAGGTATTTGCCGGTGAACCGCGCGGCGTAGGCGGCGGGATCGGGGTGCGGTGCGCGGTTCGCGTCGCCTTCGAGCGTAATCGTCGGCACGGAGATCGCCGGGAATGCCGCGAGCTGCTGCTCGAGCGCGTCGTACTGCGGTTCGCCGGCCGCGAGGCCTAGCCGCCACCGGTAGTTGTGGATGACGACGGCGACGTGGTCGGGGTTGTCGAATGCGGCCGCGCTGCGCTCGAATGTGGCGTCGTCGAAGCGCCACGCCGGCGACGCGGATCGCCAGATGAGCCGGGCGAAGTCGCGGCGGTTGGCCGCGTAGCCGGCGCGGCCGCGCTCGGTGGCGAAGTAGTACTGGTACCACCAGTCCCGCTCGGCGTCCGGCGCCAGCGGCGCCTGGCCGGCCGCCTGGCTGCCGATTAGGTAGCCGCTCACCGACATCATGGCCCGGCACCGCTCGGGCCAGAGCGCGGCTATGACGTTGGCCGTCCGCGCCCCCCAGTCGAAGCCGGCCACAATCGCCTGGCCGACGCCGAGGGCGTCCAGCAGCGCGATCGCGTCGACGGCCAGCACAGCCTGCTGCCCGTTACGCACCGCGCCGTCGGACCGGAACCGTGTGGGGCCGTAGCCCCGCAGGTACGGGACGATCACGCGGTACCCGGCCGCGGCCAGCGCGGGCGCGGCGTCGGCGTAGCTGTGGATGTCGTAGGGCCATCCGTGCAGCAGCAGCACCGCCCGGCCGCCGGGCGGCCCGATGTCGGCGTAGCCGACGTCGAGCACGCCGGCGGCGATCCGCTGTACCGGGCCGAACGGCCCGGCGGCCGGTGCGCTCATCCGATGGCCGTGACCGCGCGGGCGATGACCGCGGCCACGTCCGCGGGGTGCGTGGCGGGGACCGCGTGCGAGGCGTCGATCTCGGTGATCTCGCTGCCCGCCCGCTTGGCCATGTCGCGCTCGGCGTGGGGGTGGATGGCGTGATCGGCGGTGGCCACGATCGCCCAGGACGGCAGCCTCTTCCACGCCGGCGTGCCGGTGACGGCCGTGGCGAAGGCGGCGAGCGACGCCGGCCGCTGCGTGCGGGCCAGGGTATCGGCCACGTCGGCGGGTGCCTCGGCGCACACCGCGTCGTGGAACAACGCGGCGTCGACGTACGTGTCGGTCGCCTGCTCGCCCCGGTCGTCGGTGTAGGTGAAGGTGCGCAGCGCGGCCGAAAGCGGCACGTCGGGGTAGCGGGCGTTGATCGCCCCGAGGGTCTCGCCCGCCTCGGGAGCGTAGGCGGCGACGTACACGAGCCCGGCGACGTTGCCCGCGTCGCTGCCCGTCTGGCTGATGACGGCGCCAGCGTAGGAGTGGGCGACCAGGACGACCGGGCGGCCGAGCGCCTCGACGAAGCCGGTGAGGTAGGCGGCGTCGACGCCGACGCCGCGCAGCAGGTTCGGCGGCGCCACGACGTCCAGGCCGGCCGCCTTGAGCTCGGCGATGACGCCGTTCCAGCTCGAGGCGTCGACGAACGCGCCATGGACCAGCACGACGGTGGGGGTGAGGTCGGACGTGCTCATGATGGATCTCCTTCGCAGAAGCGGCCGGCGTCAGCCTGCCGCCCAGAACGAGCAGTGGTGAGCGGTGGCGAAGTCGGTCGTGACCTGCGACTGCAACGGCACGAGCGACAGCACCCTGGTTCCGTTGAACGACGGCCAGGGCAGTGCGCGCGACGACGGGTTGCCGGTCCCGGCGAAGCTGGCCCAGTCCGTCCGCATGCTGGCCGCGAGCGCCTGCTGGCCGGCGTTAAGCACGACCGGCGAGTTCGGCAGGTCGAACAGGTACGGGAGTTCTGCCCGTGCGTCGCCTGGCCCAGACCGAATCCCGGCGCGGCGTCGTCGTTGAACTGGTAGGCGTAGGTCGGGACGCCGCGCGCGGCGGTCTGGCGGTCCACCTGCAGGGCCGGGCACGCGAAGCTCGCGTCCGAGACGGCCAGGCCGAAGACCTCGTCCGGCCTCGTCGGGTTGGCGCTGAGCGGGTACACGGCCGCGATCGCCGCGGCCCGCGCGGGTGACACGCCCAGGGCCTGGGCAATGTCAGCCTCGTAGGTTGCCTCGCTGCCGTCCAGTGGCGCGGCCAGCGGTATGTTCGTCCCCTGGCTGACGGTCAGCTTCAGGCCGTCGACGAAGAGCAGTTCCTCGTCGTGGGTGATGCCGTTGATCACCGGCACCCGGGCGAACTGCCCGCGGGCCAGGGCCGTGCCGATCGGCTGGGTGAGCACCGCGCCGTCGACCACGCCGGGAATCTCGACGCCGAAGTTGGCGACCAGGGCGCTGACCGGCGCGCTGCGCAGGCACGCCGCGCTCTGGTCCGCGCAGCCGACCGCGGTGGCGAACGTCGGCCGGCCGCCTCGGCCACAGCCAGCGGCCGCTGGTTCAGGGCGAACGTACCGCTCTGCACGATCGCCCGCTGGAACAGCCCGCGGGCGCCGGGCGAGACCATCTGGGCCAGCACCGACAGCGCCGGCCGACTGGCCCGCGATGGTCACGTTGCGCGGGTCGCCGCCGAACCGCGCGATGTTCCGCTGGACCCAGCGCAGCGCCGCCTGCTGGTCCATCAGCCCGTAGTTCCCGGCCGCGCCGTGGGAGGCGAGCGCCGGATGCGCCAGGAAGCCGAGCGCGCCGAGGCGGTAGTTGATCGTGACGACCACCACGCCGTCCGCGGCGAGCTTGGTGCCGTCGTAGTCGCGGGCGCCGTCCTGGACCAGGCCGCCGCCGTGGATCCACACCAGCACCGGTCGGCCACCTTGATCGTTGCTGCCTACCGGCGGCGCATAGACGTTGAGGTACAGGCAGTCCTCGCTGATCGTCCCGGGCGGGAGCAACGGGTTGCGCTCCGTTGCCTGCGGGCAGCTCGGTCCGAACGTCGTCGCGTCCCGCACTCCTGACCAGGACGACGCTGGCTGCGGTGGCCGCCACCGCAGCTTCCCCGTCGGCGGGGCGGCGTACGGCAGCCCCAGGAAGGAGTTCACCCCCGTGGCGCTGGCACCGCGGATGAGGCCGCCATCAATGCGCACGATCGGGTTGGCGCCGCCTGACGCGGGGGACGCGACGGCACTACCGGCGCTAGCCGCGAGGACAGTTGCAGCGACGCTTACCGCCGAGACTGCGGACAACGCAGCTCGCCGCACACGCCGCGCACGGGTTGTTTTCATCTTCCTCACTCCTTGGTCCTGTCGTTGGAACCGTCGTTGGTCTTGCGCTCAGAGTCGCGATTCACCGGACTTGTCGAGCCAGTGCGGATACTGGTCTGGGCACTGGTCCACGGCGGACATCGGCCGGCCAGGCATCCGGTCTCGACCGGATGACGGGGCCCCCGCGAAGCCAGCACACGCCCAGGACCTGAACTGGCCCTCTGCGTCATCGGCCACCCAGATCGTCCACGAGCCGCACAGCTCCGCCGATTGGGCAACCTCTAGTACCCAGGCGCCGGGCGCGCCACGCGTCCTCCACACGTGTGCCGACCAGGGTTCGGCACGGGTTCGGAGGTGCTAGCTGGGCGATGCGTCGCTGGGCATGCTGTGGCACAAGCTCAGCGAGCTGCCAGTCGTGTCGAAGATCCGCGGCCGGGCCCGCGGGGCGGGCAGCGAACTGGCGCTGGCGCGCGACATGTGGTTCGCCGCGTGGGAGAACGCCATCCTGGGACAGATCGAGGTCGGCGTCGGCGCGCTCCTGGGCGCGGGCGGCGTGCAGCACCTGGCCCGGCTGCTGGGACGGGGCCGGGCCATGGAGGCGATTATCGGCGCGGGCGACTTCGACGCCGAGATGGCCGAACGGTACGGCTGGATCAACCGGGCCCTGCCCCGAACTCGACCTCGGCGACCGCCTCGGAGCCCTCTGAAAAGGCCTGAGCTGGTGCTCGGGCGGATGATGGAGTGGTGGACGGCGCGCCGTGGCTCAGATGCTCCCGGATGCCGGCCGTTCGCTTTCGATGGTGTAGCGGCGAATCGGAACCTGAAGCACTTGTTCGCTTGCCATCGACTTCCTTCCTCCCGCCGGCTTAGGCAGTCCCACTGCGAGACCACGCCGGGCCCCGGCCTTAACGACTTCGACCATGACGAGCTAGGCGGTGCGTGACCACCACCTGTGATGAGAGAGGATGGCCTGTCATTGGCCATCACCGGCTTTCTCGTCCGCCGCCTCGGCTGCCAGCTGACGTCACCGCGACGGTCTGCCCGGTAACCGGGGCTCGTGCTGGCTGGTAACGATGGTCGTTGCGGTTGCCGTGATTCGTCCGATCACGTTCCTTTGCCGACCAGGAATGCCTCGACGTCGGCGGCGAACTCGGAGTGATGCTGGAACAGGAATCCGTGTGCGGAGTCGGGGTAGAGCTTCACCCGGGCGTGCGGGATCAGGCCCGCGAGCAGGTAGGAGTAGCGCGGCAGGATCATCGGGTCGCTGTCGCCGTTGGCCACGAACACCGGCATGTCGATGGCACTGAGCCGCTGGAGCAGCGCGTGGTCGGGAATTCCCCAGGTGCAGACCGCGTCGTATTGAGCCTCGCGGGTCTCCCACGTCGTGGCCTTATCCCGGTCCTGCGTCCTGGCGTACATCCGCCGCAGCGCATCGCTGCCTGCTTGCCGACTGGCCACTGACTGAGTGAAGAACACGTCAAGATAGGCCTCAGAGCTGGTCTGCGGTGTACCGACCGCGCCGATGACCTCCGGCGCCCAGCCGTGCATGCCGGCCGCGCCCCTGGGCGCCGACGAGGCCAGCACCAGCCGCCGGACAATGGCCGGCCGCACCAGCACGATCTGCTGCGCGACGAAACTTCCGATGGAAAAGCCGAGCAGGTCTGCCTGATTGAACTCCATCGCGGCCACGAAGGCGATGGCATCGCGGGCCATCTGCTCGATAGTGTCCGGGGTCCTGCCGGTGGACCCGCCCACCCCGGCGTTGTCGAACGTCACGACGCGCCGTGCCGGAGCCAGCGCGTCGATCAACGCTGGGTCCCAGTTGTCGAGGTTCCCGCGGAAGTGCTGGAGCAGTACCAGCGGCACGGTGCCCTCCCCGCCGCCACTGTCGCGGTATACGTAATCGATGCCGTTGGCCGCACTGACCAGTTCGTTCGGCAGTTCCGAATACGCCGTGCCCATGGCTGCTCACCCGGTCCTTTCGAATGGTGACGGCAGGCTCCTCGGCTCTGGGATGGTTCCGCCGAGATGGTCGCGTGGGCTGCGGGATGAGCTCACATGGCCGCGACGTGCTTTACTTCGGCCATGTAGCGGCCCGCGGCCGCCGAGCCTCCTGACCGGGTGGAACACCTCGCTGACCTCGACGCCCCTGTCGAACGAGGTTCCGCGCGCGCGCCACGTTGATGTCAGAGACCGTCACGACCTCGAGGTTCATGTCGACCGTCCCCGCCTCGGACGTCTGCGCCGAGGTGTCACTGCTTACGTCGGTGCTGGTCATACGGACCTCCGTCGGTGAATTGTTACCGATCCCAGCGTGTCGCTTCGGCCGATCCGTCGCGCCCGTGGGAATCCCTGGCGGCTACCCTGGCGGTCCTCGCGGCCCTGGCCGCTGACTAGGTAACTTTCACCCTGTTCAGGTGCTCTGCCTGGACATTGCAAACGTGACGGGCCAAGAGTAATTTGATTTCTGGTTCCTCGTCTTCCGGTAGGTGCGATGAAGGCTGGCACGTGAGGCGCCTTGTGATCATCGCCGTAGCCAGCCGCCCTTGATCGCACCCGTCGTCGGCCGGCGCCGAGACGGGGTCACGTGCGGCTACGTGCAGGCGGGGTTGGGCTCATGGCTATCGGCGTCCTGGCCCTGGTAGGCACCCGCAAGGGACTTTTCCTGCTGCGCGGGGATGACGACCGCCATAGCTGGCAGCTGGACGGCCCGCTGCTTAATGGCTGGGGGGTTTACCACGCAACGGTCGATGCGCGTGACGGCAAAATCTATGCGGCGGCGAACCATGTCGTCTACGGCCCGACGGTCCAGTGGTCGGCCGACGGGGGCGAGACGTGGCAGCGGTCGAAGAAGATAGGCCTTCCCGAGTGGTCAGGGCTGACCGTGAACGCGGCCTGGCACGTCGAGCCGGGTCTCCCGCAGCAGCCTGGAACGCTGTATCTCGGAGCGGATCCCGGCGTTCTTTTCCGCTCTGACGATGCCGGCGAAACCTGGGAGCCGAACCTCGGAGTTCTCGAGCATCCCACGCGTGACCGCTGGTTTCCCGGTGCTGGCGGGTTGTGCTGCGATTCGATCCAGCTCGATCCCGGCGACCCGCAACGCATGTACGTCTGTATCGCCTCGGCGGGCACGCTCCGGTCTGATGACGGCGGACAGACCTGGCTCCCGGTCAATAAGAACGTCGCGGCCGACTACCTTGGCACTCCATACGGGGAGATCGGGCAGTGCGTGCACAAGCTGCTGCTGCACCCGGCGCAGCCAGAACGGCTCTGGCAGCAGAACCACTGCGGCGTCTACCGCTCTGATAACTGCGGTGACTCCTGGGAGCGGGTCGACGGGAACGGGCTGCCGAGCGGGTTCGGGTTCCCGATCATGATCGACCCGAACGACCCTGATACGGCTTTCGTCATCCCGGAAGCGAGCCCCGAGTATCACTATGGCCCGGACGGGCAGCTTGACGTCTACCGCACGCGGGACAGCGGGAAGACATGGGAGGCGATGTCGGACGGCCTGCCAAGACCGGCCTGGGCGGCCGTGCACCGCGAGGCAGCGGCCTCCTACGCGGACTCGCTGTACTTCGGCACCCAGAGCGGCTCCTTCTATGCGCTCACCCAGGGCGATACGTGGGTCGAGGTGGCGCGGCATCTTCCTCCTATCCTGTCCGTGGAGGTCACGCAGTGGTCCAGGTCATAGTCCCGAGCGTCCTCGCCGCGCAGGCTGAGGGCAGGCATCACTTCGAGGTCGAGGCAGATACCGTGGGGGACGCGCTGCGAGCGCTGCCCGTTGCCGATCTTCTATTTAACGAGCGGGGCGAGTGGAGCAGGCATCTGAACGTGTTCGTCGACGGAACGGACGCGCGCGAGCGGGGCGGTCCCGCGTGCCCGCTAGCTGGTGCCCGCGAAATACTGGTCATCGCCATGCTCTCCGGCGGCTAGCGCTCAGTACGATCCAATGGATGACTTATTCCCCTTTCGAGAGGTCAAGGCCGCTGGCAGGTCGCGGCCTTGAGAGCGCCCGGCTGGACCGCCTGCTGGAGGATACGCGGGCCGGGCAGAGCGCCGTGCTGGTGCTGCGCGGCGAACCGGGGATAGGAAAGACAGCGCTGCTGGGTTACGCGGCCGAGCGTGCCGCGGGCTTCCAGGTTGTCCGGGCGGCAGGCGCCGAGTCGGAGATGGAGCTTCCCTTTGCCAGCCTGCATCAGTTGTGCGGGCCGATGCTGAGCGGCCTCGGGCGGCTGCCGCCGCCGCAACGCGATGCGCTCGGGACGGCGTTCGGGTTGAGCTCCGGGACGCAGCCCGACCGGTTCCTGATCGGCCTGGCGGTGCTCACCCTGCTCTCCGACACCGCCGAAAAACGGCCCCTGCTGTGCCTGATCGATGATGCCCAGTGGCTGGACCGGTCCTCGGCGCAGGTGCTCGCGTTCGTGGCGCGGCGCCTGCAGGCGGAGTCGGTCGTGCTGCTTTTCGCGGAACGCGAGCCGGGCCAGCTTGACGAACTCGCCAGGCTGCCGGATTTGCCGCTGCGGGGGCTGCCGGCCGGTAACGCGCACGAGCTGCTCGCGTCGGCCATCAGCGGGCCACTCGATCACCGAGTGCGGGATCGGATACTCGCCGAGGCGCATGGCAACCCGCTGGCATTGCTTGAGCTGCCGCACGAATTGTCCCCAGCGGAACTGGCCGGCGGGTTCGGCCTGCCGGGCAGCCTACCGCTGCCGGGCCGGATCGAGGAAAGCTTTCTGCGGCGCGCACAGCAGCTTCCCGCCGCCACCCAGCGGCTACTGCTGGTGGCCGCGGCGGAGACGACCGGCGAACCGATTCTGCTGTGGCAAGCGGTCAGGACGCTGGGTATCCCGGCCGAGGCGGCGGGCCCCGCGCAGGCAGATGGCCTGCTCGATCTCGGCGCGCAAGTCGTCTTTCGCCATTCGCTGCTGCGGTCGGCGGTCTACCGCGCCGCGGCGCCGGACGAACGCCGAAGCACGCATCTGGCCCTGGCCGCGGCCACCGATGCGGAGACCGATCCCGACCGCCGGGCCTGGCATCGCGCCCACGCGACGCTAACCCCTGACGAGGACGTCGCCGACGAGCTGGAGCGCTCGGCGGGGCGGGCCCAAGCTCGCGGCGGGCTAGCTGCGGCCGCTGCCTTCCTGGAGCGCGCGGCGGCACTCACACCCGATCCGGGACGCCGGGCGCGGCGCGCGCTCTATGCCGCTCGGGCCAAGCACCTGGCCGGAGCACCCCACGAGGCCCTGACGCTTCTCGCAACCGCCGCTGCCGGGCCGCTGAGCGATCTCGACCGGGCCATGCTCCAGCGCCTGCACGGGCAGATCGCCCTTGACGCCAGGCGCGGCGGGGACGCGGTACCACTGCTCATTGAGGCGGCCAGACAGCTCGGCCCTCTGGATCCCACCCTCGCGCGCGAGACGCACCTGGAAGCGTTGCGAGCCGCGAGCATCGCAGGCCGGCTCGGCGTCGGCGCGCGGGCCGCCGCCGAGGCCGCTCGCCGGGCGCCCTCCCCGCAAGGGCCGCCGCGTGCTGTCGACCTGCTGCTCGAAGGCCTCGCCGTGCGTTTCACCGACGGTTACGCGGCCAGCGCGCCGGCGCTCAAGCGGGCCCTCAGCGAGGTCCGCGACCAAGGCGGGCGCGCCGGGCAAGACGTGCGCTGGCCGTGGACGGCCCGCCGCGTCGCGCCGGAGTTGTTCGACGACGATGCATGGCATGAGCTGGGCACCCGCAACGTGCAGATCGCACGCGACGCCGGCGCGCTCGCGGTGCTCCCGCTGGCGCTGAACTACCTCGCGACGCTGCGAACCTTCGAGGGTGACCTGGATGCCGCGGCGGCGCTGCTCGAAGAGGCCGAGGTGATCGCGGATGCCACCGGTGCCGCGCCCATCGTGTTCGGAAGACTGCAGCTCGCGGCATTTCGCGGCGACGAGGCGCAGGCATCGGTGCTGATCGAGGCCAGCGAGCCCGCGGCCCTCGCCCGGGGTGAGGGGGTTGTGCTCAGCTTCGCCGAGCACGGGCGCGCTGTGCTCCACAACGGCCTCGGCCACTATCAGACGGCACTGGATCCCGCCCAGAGCGCGAGCGCCCAGGACGAGCTGATGCTCTCGGTATGGTCGCTGCCCGAACTGGTCGAGGCGGCTGCCCGTTGCGGCAGGACCGATCTGGCGGCCGACGCGCTGGAGCGGCTCATCGAGCGAACGCAAGCGGCCAGGACCGAGTTGGCGCTCGGCATCGAGGCGCGGTCACGGGCGCTGCTCAGCGACGGTGAGTCCGCCGAGGGCCTCCACCGCGAGGCGATCCAGCGGCTCGACGGCACCCGCATGCGCTCCGCCCTGGCCCGCGCCCATCTGCTGTACGGCGAGTGGCTCCGCCGGGAGAACCGCCGCGGGGACGCGCGCGAGCAACTCAGGGCTGCCTACGAGGGGTTCACAGCGATGGGTATGGAGGCGTTCGGCGAGCGCGCCCGCCGCGAGCTGCTGGCTACTGGCGAGACCGTGCGCAAGCGGGCGGCCCAGACGCGCTATGAGTTCACCGCGCAGGAAGTGCAGATCGCCCAGCTTGCTGCTGACGGGCTTAGCAATCCGGAGATTGGCGCCCAGCTGTTCCTCAGCACCCGGACCGTCGAATGGCACCTGCGCAAGGTGTTCAGCAAGCTTGGCATCAGCTCGCGCCGGGAGCTGCGCCGGGCTCTGGCAGAGCTTACGCGGTCGGCCGCTGTGAGCTTGTGACCGGCGGCTGGCCGGCGCGCGCCAGTGGGACCACCAGTGAACCACCAGGGTGTCTCCCTGGGGTGACGCAGCGGTTGAGATCGTTAGTGTCGTCCCTGACCCAAACCCCAGGGAGGCGGCAATGACCACCGTTGAGAACCGCACCAGCGCCGCGAGTGGACAGGCGCCGGGACTCTTGCCCAGCGACCTTCGCGAGGGCTACGCCGAGATCGGCGACGTGCGACTGCATTACGTCGAGGCCGGCGAGGGGCCGCTGGTCGTCCTGCTGCACGGCTTCCCCGAGTTCTGGTACGGCTGGCGGAAGCAGATCCAGCCGCTCGCGGCGGCGGGCTTCCGGGTCGTCGCACCCGATATGCGCGGCTACAACCTGTCCTCGCGGCCGAAGGGCGTCAAGGCCTATGACACCGACCAGCTGACCGCCGACATCCGGGGTCTGATCCGCGAACGCGGTGCCGAGTCCGCGATGCTGGCCGGTCACGACTGGGGCGGAAGCGTCGCCTGGGCGACCGCGATGAAGTACCCCGAGGTCGTGGACCGGCTGGCCATCCTCAATGCGGCCCACCCGCGCAAGCTCTCGCAGGGACTGCACCACCCCGGCCAGCTCCGCCGGTCCTGGTATTTCTTCTTCTTCGACCTCCCGGACCTGCCCGAAAGCATCGTGCACGCCAACCGCTGGCATTTCTTCCGGCACTTCCTGCGCGACGCCCGCCCGGCCTACACGCCGGAGGAGATCGACCGCTACGTCGAGGCCTGGTCCCAGCCAGGCGCGGCCACCGGGATGATCAACTACTATCGGTCCTCGGTGCGGACCTCGCCTAAGAAGGCCGAGGCGGCGCTTCGCCCGATCTCGGCGCCCACCCTGGTTATCTGGGGGCAGCGCGATCACTACCTCGGTCCTGAACTAGCCGAGCCCGACCACGACGACGTGCCCAACCTGGACCGCGTCGAGCGCCTGCCCGACGCCTCGCACTGGGTGCACCACGACGAGGCCGGGCGCGTCAATCAGCTGCTCACCGACTTCTTCCACCCCGCCCTGCCCGCCAGCAACCGCTGAATGTCGGCGGCTGTCGAAGCCGCGGGTCAGGGAGGCGCGGTGACAGGGGCGCACTGGGCGTCCTCGGTCTTGCACAATGGCCTCGGACGCTACGCCGACGTGCTGGCGGCGGCGCTAGAGGCCACCCGGGACGTCGGCGTGTACGTCTCCATCCTGGATGCGCCGAGCTGGTCGAGGCCGCCGCCCGATCTGGCCCTCGGCATCGAGGCGCGCTGCCGGGAGCTGCTGAGCGATGGCGAGACCGCACGCAAACGCACCGTCGAGACCTCGGACCAGCTCACGGCGCAGGTAACACTCATCGCGCGGCTTGCCCGCGACGGCCTGTCGAACCCGGGGATCGCCGTCCAGTTGTTCCTGTCGGCCCGTACCGGCGAATGGCACATGCGCAAGATATTCACCAAGCTTGGCATCGGCTCGCGCCGCGAGCTGCGCGAGGCACTGCCGGCCGTCCCCCATGGCCCTCGGGCGTGATACCACCGTCCGTTCCGTGAAATTTCATAATTCCGAACGGG
Source organism: uncultured Actinomycetota bacterium (assembly GCA_963753225.1). Taxonomy (GTDB): domain Bacteria; phylum Actinomycetota; class Actinomycetes; order Streptosporangiales; family Streptosporangiaceae; genus Palsa-504. Next base: position 400,998 of record CAVWBQ010000045.1, read on the forward strand.
ACGTGGTGTTATGGTTCCCAGACGTCGCCGCGCGCCTCGTTCGGCCACGCAACGACCGCGTGAAGAGACTGCCGGTAGGCGCCGGACCCGGGGAGTCGTGCAGTGGCGGAGTTGCTCGGACGTCGTGGCGAGTGTGAAGCGCTCGACCGGCTTGTGGCCGACGTGCTCGCCGGTTCGAGTCGCGTCCTCGTCCTGCGCGGCGAGGCAGGTGTGGGCAAGAGCGCCCTGCTGGCCTACCTGTCCGGCCGGATCGCCAGTGAGGCGGGAGGTGGGTGGGAAGTCGCGTCCGCCGTCGGGGTGGAGTCGGAGATGGACCTGGCCTACAGCGGCCTGCATCAGCTGTGCGCGCCCCTGCTGGACAACCTCGACGAGCTGCCGGTCCCGCAACGCGACGCGCTGGCGACCGTGTTCGGGCTGGGTACTGGTCCCGCGCCCGACCGGTTCCTGGTGGGACTGGCCGCGCTGACGCTGGTGGCGCAGGCCGCCGAGCAGCAGCCGCTGGCCTGCATCGTCGACGACGCACAGTGGCTGGACAGCGCCTCCGCGCAGCTCCTCGCGTTCGTGGGCCGCCGCCTGCTGGCCGAGCGGGTCGCGCTGGTGTGCGCGGCGCGCACCGGCACCGGAGACGGCGTGCTGGCCGACCTGCCCGCGCTGGAGATCCGCGGGCTCAGCGACGGCGACGCGCGGCCGCTGCTGCTGGGCCACGTGCACGGCCCGATCGACGCGGCCGTCACCGATCAGATCATCGCGGAGAGCCGCGGCAACCCGCTCGCGCTCCTGGAGTTGCCGCGCACCTGGGACGCGGCCGACCTGGCCGGGGGATTCGGCCTGCCCGCCAGTCAGTCGGTGGCCGGCAAGATCGAGCACAGCTACGTCCAGCGTCTCCGGCTGCTACCAGCCGACACTCGGCTGCTCGTCCTCACCGCGGCCGCGGAACCCCTCGGCGATCCGGTGCTGCTCCGCGGCGCCGTCGGCGCGCTGGGCATCGACATGATGGCGGCGGCTCCCGCCGCGGACGCCGGGCTTATTCAGCTGCGCCTTCGCGTGGAGTTCGCCCACCCGCTGGTCCGGTCGGCCGCCTACCGAGCGGCCGACGCCGCCGACCGTCGCCGTGCGCACCGTGCCCTCGCCGACGCCACCGACGCCCTGACCGACCCGGACCGGCGGGCCTGGCACTGTGCCCGCGCCACCTCCGGGCCCGATGAGGAGGTGGCGGCCGAACTGGAGCAGTCGGCCGGCCGGGCCCAGGCCCGGGCCGGGCTCGCGGCCGCCGCCGCCTTCATGACCCGCGCCACCGAGCTGACCCCGCTTCCCGAGGCGCGGACCCGGCGCGCGCTGGCCGCCGCCTTCGCCAACGTCCAGGCCGGCGCCTTCGAGAGCACCCGAACCCTGCTCACCATCGCCCGGGACGGCCCGGTCGACGAGCTGCAGCGCGCCCAGATCGATTTGGTGCGTGCTCAGATGGCTTTCGCCTCCAGCCGGGGCAACGAAGCGACGCTGCTGCTGCTGGCTGCGGCCCAGCGGCTCCAGCCGCTGAATCTCCAGCTCGCGCGCCAGACCTACCTGGACGCCTTCTCCGCTGCCCAGTTCGCGGCCCGGCTCAACGAGGGCGTCGGCACCGCCGAGGTGGCCCGGGCCGCCCACGCCGCACCGCGTCGGCCGGACGACGAGCCCACGCCCGGCGACTTGCTACTGGATGCCTTCGTAGCACTCACTGATGACTACGCCACGGCCGTTCCCCCAGGCCGGGACGCCCTGACCAGGCTCCGCCGCGACCCGGGCTCGGCCAGGGAGAACTTGCGCTGGTTGTGGCAGGGGTGCGTGCTCGCCCTCGAACTGTGGGACGACGAGAGCGCGTACGTCCTGTCCGGCCATCACCTTCAGATGGCACGCAAGACGGGAGCGCTCAGCGAGCTCCCGCTCGCGTTCGGATCGCGCATGCCCATTCTGGTGTTCTGCGGCGAGGTCGCTGCGGCGGCCTCGCTGGTCGAGGAATCACGGTCGATACACGAGGCGGCGGGGATCGCCGAGGCGCCGTACGGCGCGCTGGTCCTCACCGCGTGGCGGGGCCAGGCCCGCGAGGGCAGAGAACTGATCGACGTCACGATCGGTGAGGCCAGCGCCCGCGGAGAGGGAGTCGGAGTCGCCATCTGTGAGTACTCCCACGCCGTCTTGTGCAATGGCCTGGGCCAGTACGATGAGGCACTCGCCGCCGCCCGCGGCGCTTGCGCGGATCCGACCGAGATGGTGGCTCACAACTGGGGCATGATCGAGCTGATCGAGTCGGCCGCGCGAACCGGAAGGACCGACCTGGCGGCGGAGGCCCTCCAGCGGCTGACCACGAAGACGCAGGCGTGCCGGACCGCCTGGGCGCTCGGGATCGAGGCCCGTTCGCGAGCCCTGCTGAGCACCGGAGACATCGCTGAGCGCGAGTTTCGCGAGGCTGTAGGGCACCTCAGCCGGGCGCGAGTGCACGGCGAGCTCGCCCGCGCTCACCTGCTGTACGGGGAATGGCTCCGGCAGGACGGTCGCCGGGTCGACGCCCGCCGCGAGTTGACCCGAGCCTACGAGATGTTCACCGCCATGGGAATGGAGGGTTTCGCGGAGCGCACTCGCCGCGAACTGCTGGCCACCGGCGCAGCCGTACGCCAGCGCGCTGCCGATGCCGTCGAGCAGCTCACGGAGCAGGAGGCACTCATCGCGCGGCTTGCCCGGGACGGCCTGTCGATCCGGAGATCGGCGCCCAGCTGTTTCTCAGCACCCGCACCATCGAATGGCACCTGCGGAAGGTATACACCAAGCTGGGCGTCAGCTCCAGGCGGCAACTGCAGGCGGCCATGGCCGATCGTGGTCTGCCGGTTACGACCGGTTGTTAGTACCTTCGGCCCGCAGGGTAGGGTCCTTCGCCTGCTGCAAGCCCGGTGCCCGGCCGGTGGACTGGGTGCCGTGACAGGCCATACTGTCGTCGGCGATCGCGTTGTGCTCAATGTCGGCTTCCGTGCCGCCCGGACCCGGCTGAAGGTCTTGGCTGAGGGCGGGATGTTGCTGCGGGCCTCCGAGGTGGCCTACGGCGAGGGCATCACCGCCTTGGTGGAGCTCGCTGGCCCGGCTGCCGGCCTGACCCGGCTGGCCGACGTCTGCCTGGAAGACCTGACCCAAACAGATGACTGCGCGCATATCGCGCTCCAGTGGGAGGCCATCGGCGCTGACGGCGAGCTGTTCACGGCCCTGCTTGCTGATCTGATGCTGGTTCCGGCCGGGGACCAGATCACGGCTCTCTCCCTGACGGGGGCATACTGGCCGCCGCCTGGGCGAGCTGGCGCCGGCCCGGGCCAGGTGATCGCGCGCTGCTGCGCCACGACGGTGACCGGCAGCTTCCTGGACTCGGTGGCCTGCGAGCTCGGCCGTCCTGCGGGCACGGCAGGGACTACAGGTCATAGCCCGATCCCTGACCACGGGAGCCAGCCATAAGAATCAGCGCGCAGATTCACACGCCGCGATCGGCCAACCCCGCGGCAAGCGCCCGTCTGGATCACGTTTTCTGTGCTGCGCATATCGTCTCGTTCTGGCGCGCGGAACGCTTATAGCCGCAATTCAGCATCGCCGACCCTGAGAATTTGCCCGGTGAGGCGGTGGCCATGCTCGCTGAGCAGGTACGCGATGACGTCTGCGACCTGGCTGGGTGCGCACGGCCTGCGGACTTCGAGAGAAACAGCGTTGACGGTGATGTTGCGCTCACGCAGCTCCAGCGCGAGCGCTCGCGTCAGCGCGTCTGTGGTGGCCTTGGTTGCCGCATAGAGGCCGTGGGTCCTCAGCGACGAACCGTCCGCTGAGCTGGACAGGTTGACGATCGCGCCGCCGTTGCGGAGGTGACGGGCCGCCTGCTGGTTGACGACGAAGGTGGCCCGCGTGTTGATCCGGACCAGTGCGTCGAACTCGTCGAGGCCGGCCCCGGTCACTGAAGACGCGGTGATCCGGCTGCCGGCGGCGTGCACGACGGCGTCGATGCCGCCGAACGCCGCGATCGTCTCGGCAAAGAGCCTCTGCACGTCCAGGTCGTCAGCGATGTCGGCGCGGACGGCCACGGCGTTGCCGTTGTCCGCGAGGACCGCTTCGACGGTCGACTCGGCCGCCCGCTGGTCGTGGAGGTAGCCGACGACGACGGCGTAGCCGCAGGCCGCCAGGCGGCGGATCGCCGCCCGGCCGACGCCGCGGGACCCTCCGGTGACGATTGCCACGTGACCTGCAGGCGACCCGTTGAGGGCGGTATTCATGGCACGAGCCTGGATGGCATCACGCCACCTTCGAGCCAGGGTATTCACTTGCCCCGGCTACGGGCTTATCGTTACGCCATGGCCGTACCCAGGACGTCGGCCTTCAGGGGGCGTGCTCGCGAACGCCGGGCCCTTGACGGCGCGCTGGGCCGTGTTCGCGGCGGTGACAGCGCGGTGCTCGTCATCCGGGGTGAGGCGGGGATCGGCAAGACTGCGCTAATACGCTACTGCGCGCGCCAGGCATCTGGCTGTCGGCTAGTTCAGCTTGCCGGCGTGGAATCCGAGATGGAGCTACCGTTCGCGGCGCTGCACCAGCTCTGCGGGCCGCTACTGGGTGGCCTGGCCGCGCTGCCGGAGCCCCAGCAGCGCGCGTTGCGGGTGGCGTTCGGGTTGGCGGCGGGGACGGCTGCGGACCGGTTCATGGTGGGGATGGCGGTGCTGAGCTTGCTGGCTGAGAATGCCGCCGCGCGGCCCCTGGTCTGCCTGGTCGATGACGCCCAGTGGCTGGACGAAGCCTCGTCCCAGGTGTTCGGGTTCGTCGGACGGCGGCTGCTGGCCGAATCCGTGCTGCTCCTGTTCGCGGTCCGGGAGGCAGACGGCAAGCAGGTATTTCCTGACCTGCCGACGCTGACGGTCGAAGGGCTCACCGAGGAGGACGCGCGGGCGTTGCTGACGGCCGCGGTTGCTGGTCACCTGGACGAGCGGGTTCGCGAGCGGATCGTCGCGGAGACCCGGGGAAACCCACTGGGGCTGCTGGAGCTGGCAACAGGGATGAGCGAAGCCGAGCTGGCCGGTGGCTTCGTCGGGCCGCCCAAGGCGAGCCTGCCCGGTCGTCTCCAGGACCACTACCTGCGGCGGGTACGGGCGCTGCCGGGACCGACCCAGCGTCTGATGCTGCTGGCAGCGGCCGACCCCACTGGGGACGCCACGCTGCTGTGGCGTGCCGCACCGACATTGGACCTGGGCCGTGATGCGGCAGTCGCGGCCGATGCGGAACAGCTGCTGCAGATCGGCTCCCACGTGCGGTTCCGGCACCCCTTGGTGCGGGCGGCTGCCTACACGGCCGGGTCCCCTGAAGACCGCCGCGCCGCCCACCTGACGCTCGCCGCGGCGACGGACGCCCAGGCCGATCCGGATCGTCGGGTGTGGCACCTGGCTGCGGCGGCCACCGGCCCGGACGAAGAGGTGGCCACTGCGCTCGAGCAGGCGGCGGTCAAGACCCAGGCCCGCGCCGGGCTGGCCGCCGCGGCGGCCTTCCTCCAACGGTCGCACGCCTTGACCGCCGAGCCGACCCGGCGCGCCGAACGAGCGCTGGCCGCCGCCCTCGCGAACCTGCACGCAGGCGCGTTCGAGACCGCGCTCGGCCTGCTCGCCCAAGCCGAAGCCGACGCGATCGACGATCTGCAGCGTGCCCGGGTGGAGCAGCTCCGAGGGCAGATCGAGTGGGCATCCGTTGCCGGACGCGACGCACCGGTTCTGCTGCTCCAGGCCGCCAAGAGGCTCGAACCACTCCATGCCGGGCTCGCCCGGGAGACCTACCTTCACGCCTGGGTGGCATCCAGCGTCGCTGGTCCTCTGGCCGGACCTGGTGGCCTTCTGCAAGAGGTTTCCCGGGCGGCACGCGCGGCCCCACCGCCAGCGGAGGCTCCGCGGCCGTGTGACCTCCTCCTTGACGGTCTGGCCACGATGGTGACCCAAGGGCATGCGGCAGCCGAGCCGATGTTGCGCCGAGTGGTCAACGCATTCCTCGGTGATCAGGTGTCCGCGGACGAGTGGCTGCAGTGGGGAATCATCGCCCAGATGGCGACCATGGCCGTGTGGGACTTCGACAGCTGGGTCCGGATGAGCGCCCGGCATGTCGAGCTCGCCCGCGCCGCGGGCGCCCTGGCCCCCTTGTCCATCGCCTTGAACGGGCGGGGACAGGTGGCCACGCACTGCGGTGACTTCGAGACAGCGACGTCGCTGGCCGCAGAAAAGGACGTCGTCAACGAGGTGACAGGAATCCGGCTGGCTGCGACCTGCGACCTGCTGCTCGCCGGGTACCGGGGCCGGCCTGCGGAAGCGACACCGCTCTTCTCGGCGGCCACCGAGGACTCGATCGCTCGCGGGGAGGGATTCGCCGTCCAGATGGCCAACTGGTCCGCAGCGGTCCTCCACAACGGTCTCGGGCACTATGCCGAAGCGCTGGCTGCGGCGGAACCGGCAATCGGGGAAACCTACCTGCCCTTGGGTACGCAGTTGGTTCTGCCCGAACTGATCGAGGCCGCCGTGAGAACCGGACAGGCGGAAATTGCCCGGGGAGCGTTGGAGCGGCTGTCGGCCATGACGGCCATTGAGGGTTCCAACTGGGCGAATGGCCTGGAGGCGCGTTCGCGAGCGCTGGTTAGCGAAGGTCAGGAGGCCGAGCAGTGCTACTCCGAGGCGGTCGAGCGGCTGGGGCGCACACGGCTGCGGCCCGAGCTTGCCCGGGCCCACCTGCTCTACGGTGAGTGGCTCCGTCGCGAGAACCGACGGCTCGACGCCCGCCACCAGCTGCACGCCGCCTACCACCTGTTCACCGCGATCGGCGCCGACGCCTTCGCCGAGCGCGCGCGCAGGGAACTGCTCGCCACCGGCGAGAAGGTCCGCAAACGCGAGGTCGACACCTACAGCCAGCTCACCTCGCAGGAGGAGCACATCGTCCGGCTGGCCCGGGACGGACGCACCAACCCCGAGATTGCCGCGGAACTGTTTATCAGCACCCGCACCGTCGAATGGCACCTCCGCAAGGTGTTCGCCAAGCTGGGCATCACCTCCCGCCGGGACCTCCACAGCACCTCGCCCCCGCGAGGTCAGCACACGCCATCCGGCTAGGCGTCATAGCGGCAGATCCCTGGTTCCCCGCTGGGGTCACGTGCCCTCGTACACGTGTGCGGACCAGTGTCCGCACAGGCTCGATGCACCGAGCCAAGGCGCGATCGTCAGCAGTACCAGGTACAGAAGGAGGTCCTCATGCCCTCGTTGTCCACCACCCCCGAAGGCCCCGGCTCCGTCTCCGGGGCGCCGGACCTGCCAGCCGGCCTGCCCAGCGACCTTCATGAGGGCCGCGCCGAGATCGGCGACCAGCGGCTGCATTACGTCGAGGCCGCCGAGGGGCCGCTGGTCGTGCTGCTGCACGGCTTCCCCGAGTTCTGGTACGGCTGGCGGCAGCAGATCCAGCCGCTCGCGGCCGCCGGATTCCGCGTCGTCGCGCCCGACACGCGCGGCTACAACCTGTCGTCGAAGCCGGACAGCTTCGCCCCCCGTACCGTCGCTGCGCTCGACCAGCTCCGGTCAACCTGGTCGCGCTCGCCATCGATGATGCGTGGCGGGGTGACTTCGCGGGGGCCGCTTCCCTGATCGCGGAGTGCGATGCGGTCTGTGAGGCGACCGGGGGGAGCCCTGTCGCGCCCTTCGCCGGCCTGTTCCTGGGCGCGCTGCGCGGCAGAGGTTATGGTGCCGTTGTTCCGGGCCTGGCCGGTCGCTGGGCCTGGTGCTGGGCGGCGGCCGGCTGGGTGGACAGTCCGCCGGGGGCGGGGCTGGGCGGCGGCTGCCTGGCTGGGTCGGGTCCGAAGGCGAAGCCGGCTATCGCGCCGAGCGCGGCGAACGCGGCCGCGGCGAGCAGGACGTCATTGAGCCCGCTGGCGGTGCCGGCGCGGGCGGCGTGGGTGACCGCGGCGCGGGCGGCGGGCGGGACCGCGGCGGCTACCCGGGTGCCGGCGCCGGAGGCAACGGCGGCGGCCAGCCGCGGGGCGGCGCCGGGCGGGGCGGGCAGGCCCGCCAGGGCGTGCAGGGTGGCGGTGGTGATGCGGGAGGCGTAGAGGGCGCCGAGCACGGCCACGCCGGTGGCGGTGCCGACCTGGCGCAGCGTGTTCACCAGGCCGGCGGCCATCCCGGCGCGGGCCGGCTCCACCGCCGCAAGCGCTGCCGAGGCCAGGCCGGTGGAGGTGATGCCCAGGCCGATCCCGGCCAGGATGAGGCCGGGCAGCAGCACCAGCCAGGTGGAAGTGGCGGTCAGGTGGGCCATCGAGGCCAGCCCGGCTGCGGCCGCGACCATGGCCACACCCAGCAGCACCCGCATCGCCACCTTGCCGATCAGCCGCCCGGTCAGGAGGGCGACCGCGAAGGAGGCCAGCGACAGCGGCAGGAACCGCAGCCCGGCCTGGACAGGGGAGTAGCCGAGGGTGTTCTGCACGTACAGCGACAGATAAATGATCATCCCGATGACCGTCGCCGAGATCGCGAACGCCACGAACCCGGTCGCGGCAAAGCTGCGCCGCCGGAACAGGCGCAGGTCGGCCATGGGCGCGGCGGCGATGCGCAGCTCGTATATCACGAACCCGGCAAAGGCCACGGCTGCGACCGCGAACAGGGCCACGATCGCCGGGCTCGCCCAGCCCATCGCGTTGCCGCGGATCAGCGCGAACATCAGCGCGGTCAGCGCTCCGGTGATCAGGGCCGTGCCCGCCCAGTCGGCCCGGCCGCCGGCCGGGTTGCGGGATTCGCGCAGCCGGGCCACCCCGCCCGCGAACGCCGCCACGCCGATGGGCAGGTTGACGAAGAAGATCGACCGCCAGCCCAGTGTGTCGGTCAGCACCCCGCCGGCCAGCGGCCCGATGGCGGTGGCGCCGCCGAGCGTGGCGCCGAAGGCGCCCAGCGCCCGGGCCAGGGCGGCGCCGGAGAACTCCGCGCGCAGCAGCGGCGTTGCAGTGGCGAACAGCACCGCGCCGCCGGCTCCCTGCAGCGCGCGGAACAACTGGAGCGCCAGCGCGGTCCAGGCCAGCGCGCACGCCAGCGACCCGGCGGTGAAGATGACCAGGCCGGCCAGGAACAGCCGGCGCCGGCCAAGCCGGTCACCCAGGGTGGCCGCCGGCAGCAGCAGCACGGCCAGCACCAGGGCATAGGCGGCGCTCACCCACTGCAGGTCCGGCAGGCTCGCCCGCAGATCCCGCTGAATCGATGGCAGCGCCACGCTCACTATCGTGATATCCAGCAGCAACATGAACGCCGCCGTGCACACCAGCGCCAGGGTCCACCGCTGCCGCGACGACGTCCTCGGGACTTCAGCCATCTGCCTCACCACCCCAAGAGGTCACGATGATGCCTTTGACGCTCTCGCTGCCGCTGGTCCTCGCGGACGCCGACGCGGCTGTCGTTCCGGGGATAGCCAGCATGATCCCTGCCGCGAGCAACGCCCCTGTGACCTTTGATTTCATGGTTCCTCCCGGAATAACTGGTACTGCTCACGCTCGCGGAGCGGCGGACCCGTCGCGCCCGCGGAAACACTGGTCTGGACACTGGCCTGCCAGAGTGCGGACCCCTGACCCGCGCCGGCCAGCCGCGTGGCTCTGTGCTCATCGGGTGGTCTCGCAACTGCGGCCTGGCGTGCGCCAAGCAGGTTACGCAGCGGTCAAGGGCATGCCAGCACCGGAGTTCGCCCCTGGCACGTCGGCGGAGACAGGAGGAGCGGGACCGAGCCGAGCACGCGGGCGGGCCGAGTCCCGGCGCGTGTGCGCCGTTCCGGTCCGGGGAACGGTCAGCGCATGACAGACCCATCGCCCTACATTGACGTCGCCAACCTGCCGGCGCCCGCCGAGGGCATCGTCGTGACCATGTTCATCACCGTCCGCAGCGTGGCGCGGTCCCGGGACTTCTACTCGCGTGTCCTGGGCGGCACCGTGGTCCTTGAGGAGAACCCGTGCATCGTCAAGCTGTCCAACTCGTGGATCCTGATGAATCCCGGCGGGCCGCCCACTCCCGACAAGCCAGGCATCTCGGTGGTCAACTACGAGCCAGGCGACACCACCTCGATCTTCCTGAACTTGCGGGTCGCTGACATCCAGGCCTGCTACGAGGAATGGAAGTCCAGAGGTGCGGAGTTCGTCACGCCGCCAATCGACCGCGAGGCGGAGATCCGCTGCTACATGCGAGACCCGGACGGCTACATGATCGAAGTCGGCCAGGCTACGGGCGCGCTGCACGGCCAGCTCGCCAAAAAGCGCCCGGAGGACCTCCCGGGCTGAGCTCCCCGGCTGTGATCTGGCGCCCGTTGCAGTCGTTAACAAATTGGGCAGAGCAGCAGGTAATGGACCAGCGTCCGCAGGGAAACCGCCGCCCGCAGCGGCCGTGCGGCATCCGCGGAGCGCGCGGCCTCGTTATGGATACGAGAATGCCCGGCGAAGGGCTTGGAGCCAATCTGCGCCGAGGCTGCAAGCGTACTCGGCGCGGCTGAAGGCGCTGACGACATCGGTTTCGGCCGCATGCCAGTCCGCCCACGAATCGCCGACCGGCTGACCCCGGCTAACCCAGTGGGCATGCGCGGCTTCCTCGATCAGCTGACGGTGCAGACGCTCCTCTACGAAGGCACTGAACAACTGGTCTCGTGCGGCTTGGTCGCTGGCGATCTCGGCTTCGGCGGCATACCAGTCCGCCATTGACTCGCCGAACGGCCGGCCCCGGTTGACCCAGCCGAGATACGCGACTTCTGCGATGAGCTGATGATGCAGACGTTGAGCCGCATTCCAGTCGGCTACGGCGTCCCGTGGCGATCCCTGCGGTCGGCCCCGCATCTCCCAGCGACGGTGGGCCAGTTCCCTCACGTTCAGGGTCGGTTTCCAGCGGCGGTAGGCCAGCTCATTCACGCTCATGGTCAACTGCAGATTGGCAGCTCCTGGCCGGTTGCCACCCTTACCCGATCGGAGCTGATCGTCACCCGGGGTAGTAAGCGGTATGTCGAGGGCTCGCGCCGCATCGGCGTACAGCAAGGCCACCGCCTCAGCGGCGGAGATAGTCAGCAGCGCGGTCAGCCCGCGGTCACCGTCGAGCACGTCATCCGGTACGTCCAGGCCGTAGTCCCTCTCGACGGTGCGGGGGTCCGTGCGCACTCGTGTGGGCAGCAGCGGCAGTGTGTCGCCGGGGCAGTAGCGGAGGACGAGATCGACATGACCGTCCGACATTGGCCTGCCGTCGAGAATCTGATATCTATCGGGCTCGAGGTCATCGCCCGCCACAACCTGCACCTGCGGTACGCCCCACGGGCGCTGCTTCCGCAGCCACGGTACGTAACGGACGAGCAGCTGGTGTTCGCGACCTGGATTAACGTATTGAGCGAGCCACGACGCCGGCAAGCGCAGCTGCAGCACCGGCAGGTCGTCCGGGGCTGTCCGATCGCAGACGCTCTCTCGGCCACGTGCCCTGGCGGCCTTGCTGCCCTGCGCCTTCGGCCGGGCGATATTGCGGCGTAGCGACTCGACCTCGGCGGCCAGCCCGTCCTCGGTGGCGAGCCTGTGCAGAAGGTCTTCCAGCTTCTGGTCATTGGCTCCGGCAGTGGCACGCAGCGCGGCTTCGGTAAGCCGGGCTGCCTTCGCCGCTTGGGGAAAGTCCGTCGACACCGTGGCTGTTCGCCGCAGTTCCGCCATGGGGTCGCCCGGGTGCGGGCGGGTGCGGACACGCCTCATATTCCGGTCCAGGCGAGCAAACTCAAGTTCGATTCCTCGGGCGGCGGCAAGGGTGTTCAGGACGGGACGTTCTTCCTGTTCCCACGCGCCTATGGCGGTCGGCTGCGGATCTTCAGCCAGGGCGCGGGCGAGCAGCTCCCATCCGGTGTGGTCTTCGGCGAGAAGACGGGTTTCACCCATCACCCGCCGGGCCCTCACATCGCCCGGACCTGCCGCCTTGAGAAGGCCCTCGGCATAATCGCGCGCAGCGTCGAGCTGCCCGTGGATGCGCGCGTCGAAGGCGGCCACGTATAGCCACGCTCGTTCACCCTCCCGGTCGGCAACCGCGGTCATGAACTCTCTTGACGCCACCTGCGCGGCCGTAAGGTCGCCGATGATGACCAGAGCATGGATATACGAGTACCAGGCCCAGTACCACGTGCGGCCGATGGTCACGCCGGCGAACTGATCGATTGCCTCATCCGCCTTGCCGAGCCTCAGGGCTACCTGGCCGCGGATACACCGCGCCCAGGCATCGCTCTCGTTTCCGAGCAGCCTCAGAGCGTCCTCGTAGCGCCCGACGCGAATGAGCGCCTGGCTGTAACCTGCCCGTGTGATTTCGTCTCGGCCAAGTTCATGAGCTCGCTGTGCGGCGGCTTCAGCCACCCGGTAGAGGCGACATGCTGCGAGGGTATCGGCCAGCATCACCCAGGGCCGTGCCCAGGCCGGATTCAGCGATACCGCCCGGGCGGCGGCGAGCAGCGCCGCCCATTCCTGGGCATACCGGTCTCCCCTATCTTGAGCCCTGGAGACCTGCGTGCGCAGATCGCTTTCGGTCATGTAGCTCCATGAATCGGCCTCGCTCACGTCCACGTGTGCTTGTGCCTCCTGCAAACACAAGAGGACGTCCTCCAGCTCAGCCATGGTGTCACGGTAGGGCCGCTGGCGCGCGATCGCCGAAACGACATCGGCCCAGCGCAGCCGGGCCGACGCTTGGACGCGCCCGTCTTCGTCGCCTGTCGGCTGGGCGCTAGCGGCGGCTTCATAGTCCCGGCGAGCGCGCTCCAGTTGGCCGATGCCGGCTCGCAGCGCGCCCGCGGAGATGAGTGCCGAGCGTCGCTCGGCCGCCGACGCCGAGAGGTCCGCGCGCTTCTCGTTGATAGCGGCGTTGATCTCGTCGTCGTCCCACGGCGCGGCCGTTGCCGCGCGGACAAGGAAGTGCCGTGCGACGTCATGGTCGCCTTCATCCCACGCCCGCTCCACGATAGCGAGCCAGAGTTCGGCTGAAGGGTCGACGAGGCAGCCAAGGTCGCCATCCACATCGGCTAGCGACAAAAAGCATTCGACGGCGTACCGTGCGTAGTCAAGCGCGGTGTCTGGTTCACCGCGCTGGCGTGCTTGCGCTATCGACTCTGCGGTCACGTCCAGATCTTGCAGCTCCAGGTCGACTGCCTGCCTAAGCAGTGATTCGGCTTCGCTGTCGGCACCGCGCAACCTAGCCGTGCGTGCCCGGAGTGCGAGCCGCGCCGCGGTGTTCTGATTCTCGCCGTCTGTGCCCAGCATGGCATCGGCTTGGTCAAGCAGCCCGTTATGCAGCGCCAGGCGAGCTGCTAGGAGCCGCAGGTCCTCGCGCACCGAATGGTCTGGTTCCTTGTCGTCTTCGGTCTGCCGGTCCGGGATCTGTCGTGGACCTATTCGCACACCATTGCCGCCGATCTCAAGAACCTCGCGGCAGAGTTGCCAATCCTTCTCAGCAAGCGCGCGAGTCGCGATGGACATCCGTTCGCCGACGATCAAGGCGCCCGGCGGCAGGGTGACATCGGACTGCAGCCGCAGCAAGGCATCGATCCGGCGCGAGCTGGCGGCAGCGAACCAGTAGTTGAGCCAGCTCGCAAGACCATCCTGGGCGTCCTCGCTGATCGTATGCTCAAGCAGAGCACGCTGTTCCGCCCAGCCCTCCTCAAGGAACGGCATCACACGGGAAAGGTGCTGTACCGCTTTGTCGAGCTGATGGACGCACAGCTGCGCGGTGTCCAGCGCACGCCTGCGCTCGGCCAGGACCCGGCGCGCCACCACGGCCGCGTCACGCGGGCTCGTGACCTCGTCCAGATGCTCGGCGGCTGCGGCCCCAGCTAGCCCGGCGACGACCTTGACCTGCTTGTGTAGCCGCTCGTCGGCCTGTCTGATCATCTCTGCGATGGAGGACATCACCCCGCCCTTCCGACGGCTTCATTTGTGACGTCCACACCACGATCGGCCGTGGCAAGGTGCGGCACACCGCCGCTCATCATGGGGTCTCCGGGCCTAAGGCTGACAAGACATACGCCCGACTGGGGACCGGTGACAATGGTGAACCAGCCGAATCCAGCCGCGTCATCCATCGGCCTGTCGTACATAAGCTTGTAACGTGCCAGTTGCACGGCCGTCTCGACCGACTCGCCGCTCCCGAGCACTTCGTAGAACTTGTCATTGAACTTCTGGCACTGCTTGGGATGCACCGGGAGATGCGTGAGCACGACGTCGTTCACGCTTCCCCCGACAACGTCACAGAGCGCATGATGACTGAGCGGCTCGTAGTCCTGCCCCTCGGGCGGCTGCATCAGTTCGAGGACGACGAGCCGCACGCCCGTACGCGCCGCGGCTTCGAGGATGCTCTGGGTGTCTTCCCACGACTCGTCGCCCTCGTCGTCGACGAACATGATCTGTGGCTTGCCGTCCGCCCCCTGTTGTCCTATGCCTACGTAATGCAACACGTCGCAGGGCCTGCCGTCGCGAGCACCATCCTCAAGGGCACCCCTCACGTCGCTCGGCTGCGGTGAGTTGGGTTGCACGACCTTGAACTTGGTGCGCTCGATGCTGTCACGAAGGCGGCTGAATATGTCGGCCGCCGTAGGCCACTCATAGGGCTTACCGTACGGTCGACGGACTTGCGGGTATTTCCAGTGCTCTGGTCGCGCAACGACTGCCAGGACATTCACGTTGGCCGGTGATTTCGGGGCGGCGGGAGTGGTGGGAATGGTAGGGTGGTCCACCACGCGAGCGAATCGGAATTTTAGATCCGCAGCCAGGAACCGGTTCTTCTCGCAAGGAATGGCGGCGAGTTCCCACGGAATCCCGGCGAGATCGTTGCCGCGCTCCACATGCAGTCGTACGAAAATGTTGTCAGCCTGGCTCACCGAGCTCAGATGATCGGCGATGCTTTGCGGGAAAAGCGCGCTCGAGAGCAAGCGGCCAAGCAGTGCGACCTCGGCGACGCTACGCGCGTGCCGGCGCTGCGACCAGTGGAAGATCGCCTCGGAGACCTCCTCACCGAGGTCGCGACCGGTCAGGTCGAGCCCTAGGCCCGCCTGATCCATGCCGATCAGCCATCGATTCCGCTGGCCGCTGACCTTCAGGTCGATGAACTCCTCGATATTCCAGGACTTCCCAAGCCGTTGCCAGTTGTCACGGCCGAGTGCGTCGCGCCATGAAGCCATCGCCAGGGTGGACTTCGGCAGGAGTTCCGCGACCTGCTCGAACACTCCGACGGCCCGGCTGACTGGGATTGCGCCGCCGCCGAGGGCGCGGACCGGATCCTTCGACGTGCGAATGATCCCGATCACCGCGCCACTTCGGGCGCTGACGACCGGACCGCCGCTCATTCCCGAGGTGATGATCACGCCCGGCTCGATCTCCAGTACCTGATCGCCGCCTTCCAGATCCTGGCGCGGATGGGCCGACACATCGAAGACCTCCGAACCCGGAGCCTGATCGTCCTCACGCGGAAAACCAGCCACGAAGCAGTCGCCTTGATACAGCGTCTGGTCGAGGACCACACAGCACGGCTGTTCGCCCTGGACCTGGTGGCTGCTCAAGAGCGCGAGGTCGGATCTGGGATCCGTGCGGATGACGTCGGCGGCCCGGGGTGGACGACCGGAGGGCTTGATCTTGACGGTCTGTTTCTGCTTGGCGACGTGCTCACAGGTGAGCAGTAGGCCGTCGCTGATAAAGAAGGCCGTGCCAGTCGACCCGTCATCATTGATGACCAGCGCCGTCGCCTTGCGTACCACGTCTTTGAGGCGCTCAATGCTATCTGTGCTGGGTCTCATTGCGGCATCTCCGGGATCGGGTCTGGCTGCCCTGTCGCGGGCTTCACGGCAGACGATCCTCGCTCACCATGCTCAGCGCTCCCGCGTGTCCACTCGAGAGTGACCTTGATGCTTGCCTCACCCTTGCCCTTGCCGAAGAGGGCCACGACTTGGCCGGACTCGATAGCGAGCCCGAATCCCAGTTCCACGGTCGCCTTGTCGGGACCGGCTCGGCGGACCGCATCGAGCACATCACGGCTAACGTGCTCGATAGAGGAGGTGATGTTGCTCAGCTTCGCGATGATGCCCGCGTCAGCGACCAGCGTGCTGCCGACCTGCTCAGCGGCGATGACCATCGTCCCGCCATCGTCGAGTTTCACCACCAGTAGGCGTTCACCGGCCATTGTCCCCCCCAACGTAATAGCGAATTCCTTGCTTCGCAGGTACCCGCCCACCCTAGTCGGGGACTGCCAAGCGCGGCTCCCGCCTGCAAGCATATATTCGTAATTCAACATGATGCCACGTCGCTCCGATTTCAGAGCCAAGGTCACCGACCTGGGTTTTCCCTCTCAGCGTGGAGAGATCCTCTTAATCCTCCAGCGAGTGCGCTCAGAGATCACGAGGTGATCGTCCAGCGGTTATGACCTGATCGGAAGCTCGTCGTCGCCTGCCGGTGCAAATCCGGTCCGGGTAATCGCCAGGAGCCCGGTAGCATTTAAGCACCGATCGCCTCAATTGTCACTTCAGCATCTTTAGTTTCCGCTGGCTTTCCTGGTTCCGGCAGGCCGCGAGGATTTCGGTGCCATATAGCGGCGCGCCTCGGTCCATTCGTCGTTCTGCTCGGCTAGGACCGCGCGGTGAAGGCAGGATGTCCTCGCGGGCCCGGCCGGCCGGAATCAGGCTGTCGGGTACCAGTCGGTCGGGGCAGCGGCGATCTACCGGGTCAGGTCGCTCACCGCGGCGACGCGCAGGGCGTTGGCGGCGATCGTCAGGGCGGGGTTGAGCGCGGCCGCGGAGGGGAAGCAAGCACTGTCGACGACCCATAGGTTGTCGACGTCGTGGGCACGGCATGTGGGGTCGAGGACGCTCCGGCGCGGGTCGGCGCCCATGACGGCAGTGCCGCACTGGTGCGAATTGGTGTCGATGCCCATCCGCTCGGTGAGGATCAGCGGATAACCCGCGCGCCGAACCACGCGGGCGACCCGCCGCACCAGTTCCCGGTGCGGTGCCAGATTGTTGGGTTTCCAGTGCACCGTGATCCTCCCGTCGCTGCCGACGACGACCCTGTTATCCGGATCCGGGAGGTCCTCGGTCGTCAGGTAGATGTCGATGCTGTGGTTGGTCATATAGGTCAGCACCGGCATCGGCACCCAGCGCCGTGCCGCCTTGACCATCGGTCCCTGAATCTTGCCGAGCATCTGCAGGTTGCCCAGCGGATACGGGTTGTCAGGTCCGGCGACATACCAGTCGTTAACCCAGGGTCTTCTGGAAGCTGACCGTGTTCCGGCGGCGCGGATCCACGGCCAGGAAAAAGGTGCTGTTGTGGACCATGTAGTTGCGCCCGACCAGCTCCGACGAGTTGGCCAGGCCATGCGGATGCCGGTCGGAGACCGATTTCAGCAGCAGCACCGCGGAATTGACCGCGCCGCCAGACGGCCACGGAGAGTCAGCGGGGGCTGGCCACGGTCGTGGCGGGCCCCGCTGACGGGAGACATTCGTGGTTAGGCGTCGCGCTTGCGGAACAGGTAGGAACCGGCCCCCAGGAGCACGGCGGCGTAGACCAGTGTCACACCGAACTGCGGCCACGCCGACCACAGGTGCGGGTTGTGCTGGCCGATGGTCACCGAGAGCACCCGGCCGGCCGCATCTGGGAAGAACCGCATGACGTCCCAGCGCCAGGTGTCCGGCAGGACCTGGATGATGATCGGCAGCACGAACATCAGGCCGATCGCCGAAGTGATCGCGCCCGCCGTGTGCCTGATGATCGCGCCGAGGGCGAACGCGATCAGCGCGACGGCTGTCACGAACAGCGCGCAGCCGATGATCGCGGTGAGCACGGCCCCCGGGGAGATCACGATGGTGCCGAGGAAATGATAGTTCGGCGGTCCGTTCGGGCCCTGTGGGCCAGGCGACATATTCACGCCCTGCGGGATCGTGACGGAGTGGAACAGCGAGGCGCTCACCCCGGAGCCCGACAGGGCCGCCTGGCCGACGAAGAACGAGACGAACGAGGTAATCACCGAGACGATCAGGGTCACCGTGCCGAACACGATCAGCTTGGCAGCGTAGACCGTGCCCCGCCGCGGCATCGCGGTCAGCGAGGTGCGGATCATCCCGGTGGAGTACTCGGACGTGATCACCAGCACGCCGAGAATCGCGATGATCAGCTGGCCGATCTCGAAGAAGGCGATCAGCGATGCCTGCGTCGCGTCCGTCCCGGCCTTGTTCCACGGGTTGTTGTGGAGGTTATTCGCGATGCCGAAGCCGGCGATGGCCGCGACGCCGACGCTGACGATGAACAGCGCCGCGATCGTCCAGTAGGTGGAGCGGACCGAGCGCAGCTTGGTGAACTCCGAGCGGATCGCGCCGCCCAGCCCGGCCCGGCCCGTCGCCGGAGGCAGCGTCGAAAGCCGCAGGGCGGGAGCAGTTGAGGTAGCCATGTCAGACCCCGCTTCCGATGCTGGCGGGCGCCCCTGGAACCCCGGCGTGGTATTCGACGCTGTCGGCGGTCAGTTCCATGAACGCCTCCTCGAGCGAGGCACGAAGCGCGCTCAGTTCGTGTACCCGAATGCCCTGCTCGAAGGCGATGTCGCCGATCGCGTCGGTGGTCAGCCCGCGCACCAGCAGCGTGCCGTCGCTGCCGGCGGTAGCCGCACCGCCCTTGGCGGCGACCGCGAGCGCGAGCTGATCCGGGGAGGGGGTCCGGACCCGCGAGGCCGCGCCCGACGACCGGGCGATGAACTCATTCATCGTGCAGTCGGCGATCAGCTTGCCCTTGCCGATCACGATGAGGTGCTCGGCGGTGTTCTCCATCTCCGACATCAGGTGGCTGGAGACGAAGACCGTACGGCCCTCGGCCGCGAGCGCCTTCATCAGGTTCCTGATCCACAAGATGCCCTCAGGGTCGAGCCCGTTGACCGGTTCGTCGAACATGAGCACCTCGGGGTCGCCGAGCATCGTCGCCGCGATCCCGAGCCGCTGGCTCATGCCGAGGGAGAAACCCTTGGACCGTTTGCGGGCCACCTCGGATAGCCCGACAACGGCGAGCACCTCGTCGACCCGCTTCTTTGGCAGGTTGTTGGTCTGCGCCAGGCACAGCAGGTGGTCGTAGGCGCTGCGCCCGCCGTGCACCGCCTTGGCGTCGAGCAGGGCGCCGACCTCGCGCATCGGGTTGGCCAGATCTCTGTACCGTTGGCCATCCACGCTGACCGTGCCGGCGTCCGGGTAGTCAAGGCCGAGGATCAATCGCATCGTGGTGGTCTTACCAGCGCCGTTCGGGCCGAGGAAGCCGGTCACCTTACCCGGCTCGACGCCGAACGTCAGGTCGTTGACGGCCACCTTCTCGCCGTATCGTTTCGTGAGCCCCCGTACCTCGATCATGGGATCTATCCTCTTTTCGTCAAAGTGGTTCCCCAGTGTGCCCCTGCGCTGCCGTCCGCCGCGTCGGCCGCGGTGATGATTCCGGCCTGCTACCGGGGGTGGATGGCTGGGGATCCGTTCGGTATGGAGAAGAGCTTTCCACCGAACGGACGGGCCTGTCTGTCCAGGGCAAGCCACCAGCGATGCGGCCCGGCGGCGAGCCAGATAGCCTGGCCGCGCGGCGTCCGGGGTCTTCGCGGCGTAAGCCCGCAGGACGATATCCCGAAGTCCTCCCGCGCATGGGGCTGCCCCGCGATCCTGGACCGGGAACTCGACACACGGCCCGTCACTGCTCATGGCGGGAACTCTGCCATGTCCCCAGATGCTCATCTTGCCCGGTCTTCACGCGGAATCTGCGGAGATCATCCGGCACTGCCGGTGAGCAGACCGCTAGCCAGCATCCGTGGTAGACCAGACCCATGCAGCACCGGCAGCAGCGACCGGAGATCTGACGTGAAATGGCTACGGAGAATCAGCGGCATTATATGGATATTCACCTGGCGCACCATCTACCTTGAGATTTTCCGCTGGCATCACATGACGAAATCGCTCCGTTTCAACCCGCCGCCACCACCTCCCGGAACAGATATCCGGCCCAGACCGGGCATCCCGCTCATTGCGGTATGCGCGGGTGCCGTGGCGGCCCCGCTGGTCTTCGTCGCGGCCACGGCGGTGGAACGAGTGCGCGGCAAGTCCGCGCGGACTCCGGCTCGGAGGACCGGCTAACAGCCGTCTGGCCAGACCGCAGCGCGATACGCGCAGCCATCCTGCAAGGCGCCGAGACGCCCGAAAGTGAATTGCACGCGCCGACCGGCCCGGAGCTCCCGGTACCCATTCATCTGAATGTCGGCGAAATGGACGAAGCAGCCGCATGGAACCCCAGGAACTTCGATCACACCCCAGCCTTCCTCAGCGCCGGAACACATGACCGCACCCGCCACCGCCGGTCCTGGAGTGCTGCGGAGACCCCTGCACGACGGCTAATCGCGCCACCAGCCTTTGCGTCACCCTTCACAAGGCACGCTCATGCATGCGATGAGGGCACGCCGTTCGGCTGGAGGCCGCACAGAACTGGAGCGTCTGCGCAGTTGCCGCGTCGCGGTGCCGCGAGCTGGGACGACGGCGCTGCCGCCGACGAGACCGCCGCCGTGAATCGAGGGGAGCGTCCCTCGGGTCCTGGTGCCTCACGATCACAGGCCCGCAACCCGGCCAACGTTTCTGGTGGGTGCTGGGCTGATGAGCCAGATCGGCGTCGTTGATGCGGTTGGCGGGTGTGTAGGCTTCTGCCGCGCTATGGCGTTGGCCCACTGGCAGTATCGGAGTAGCAGTATGCCCAAAGCCGCGGGTGTGGACCCGGGTCAGCGTCAGCTCAACGGCCCGCAGACGACGGGCCGGGACTACCGGAACCTGTCCGGTCCTGAGTACGGGATGCGGTGCGATGAGGATGTCGCGGTCCCGATGCGGGACGGGGTCACGCTGCTGGCGGACGTGCATCGCCCTGATGCCGACGGACGGTTCCCGGCGCTGATCGCCGCGTCCCCTTACCCGCGGCAGATCCAGGATCTCGGCGCCCCGATGGGGTTCATCGAAGCGGGGGCGACCGACTTCTGGGTCCCCCGCGGCTACAGCCATGTGATCACCAACCTGCGAGGGACCGGGGGGTCGGGCGGAACGTTCGGGTTCTTCGATTCACAGGAGCGCCGTGATCTTCACGACCTCGTCGAATGGGCCGCCGCGCAGCCATGGTGCGACGGGAATGTCGGGATGATCGGCATCAGTTACTTCGCGATGACTCAGCTCGAAGCGGCGGTTGAACGCCCCGAGCACTTGCGCGCGATCTTTCCTGTCGCGGTCACGACCAACCTGTATGAAGCCGCGATGCATCACGGGCTGTTCAGCTCGGGCTTCGTCACGCCGTTCCTCGCGATGGTCGGCATGACGTCGGGCCGCAGCGACAGGTTCTGGCGCAGCACGCTCATCGACGCGGCACGGCATGTGCTGCGGACACCGGTGGTGCATAAGAAGTTCGCGACGATGAACGGGGAATCGTCGGTCGTGATGCTGCACGAGTTGCTGAAGCTGCACCACGACCCGCATCCGTGGGATGACCTGTGGCGGGCAATGGCCGTCGAGCATCCCCTGCGCGATGACTGGTGGGACGAGCGTGATCTTCAGCCGTTGCTCGGAAACGTCGAGGTGCCCACTTACCTTGGCTGTGATTGGCAGAATGTCCCGCTCCACTTGCCGTCGACGTTCCGCGCGCTGGCCGCGTTGACCAGCGCGCCGGTCGTGCGCGTCGGGATGCTCGGCGAGTTCGGCCTGACCTGGCCGTGGGAAAGCCTCCACGTCGAAGCCCTCGCTTGGTATGACCACTGGCTCAAGGGCCGCGATACCGGGATCCTCGAAGGTCCCCCGATCCGGTACCGCATGCCCGGCGCCGACGAATGGGGCACCAGTTCCGTATGGCCGCCCACGGGAACGTCGGCTCACCGGCTCGCGCTCCGCAGTGATGGGGTGCTCGCCGCGGCCGATGACGCGCCCGGCGCCCGGTCGTTGCTCGCGCTGGGAGCCGGGCTGGGCCGGGCCCGGCCCAGCCCGGCCGACCCGCCTGCGCTGCTGACCTGGACGACGGTGCCGCTGGCGGAAGCGATCGAGGTAGTCGGCAACATCGAACTCGAACTCGACGCCACCGCAACCGCTGTTGACACGGCATGGATCGTGACACTGCAAGACGTCGCGCCCGACGGCGCAGTCACCGACATCACGGCCGGGTGGCTTCGGGCGAGCATGAGGGAAATCGACACCGAGCACAGCCCGGTCGGCGCACCGTCACTTCCCTGCCGGACCGCCCGGGCCCTGGCGCCCGGCGAGAAGACCAGCTACCGGATCCCCATTGTCGCGAATGCGCGGCGTTTCCCGGCAGGCCACTGCGTCCGGCTGGTCATCACGAGCGATGACCAGCCTGCGGACGCACCAGCGATCATGGGCTTCCGTCACGCCCCAGTCGGGACAAGCAGCCTCAACACCATCCATTCCACCTCGCGGCTCATCCTGCCCGTCATTTGAGCACGCCGGGGACCGACTCCGGCTCCGCCGCGGAGGACCGGCCCGTAACGCCGACGGCATTCCAAGAACAACGGGTACTGGCCGTCGCTGTGGTGTAATCGCAGTTCAGTACCATGGCCCAGTGACGGACGATACGCGTGCTAGCCCAGTGACGGGGGATACCCTGCGCGCCCTCGATGCCATTGAGCTCGAGCAGGCCCTCACCGTGCTTGCCTGGGGCGATCCTGCATTCGCGGACGATCCCTCCGCTGCATTGCCGCGACTGGGTGTCGAGATTCCTGCCGGGCTGCGGCTGGATGTCCGGGTCCAGCGCCGCGACACGTTGTACTTGATCATCCCGCCTGCGTCTACTGATGGGGGCACCGATA
The DNA here is from genome assembly GCA_963753225.1 of uncultured Actinomycetota bacterium. Taxonomy (GTDB): domain Bacteria; phylum Actinomycetota; class Actinomycetes; order Streptosporangiales; family Streptosporangiaceae; genus Palsa-504. Next base: position 423,866 of record CAVWBQ010000045.1, read on the forward strand.
GTGTCATCAACCAGATGGACCTGTGGCGCAGCGGCGACCAGTTCGTGTGGGTCATGTCGCAGGATGCCAAGCTGGCGCTGCTGAAGATGCGTGAGCAGTACCGGGACGGTGCAGGCAAGGGCGAGCGGTGAGCGGCGACCGTTTCACTGAGCATTACCGGCTGCTCAGCACTGGCCCGAACCACGATCCGCCCGCCTGCCGGGAACTGTTAATTGGCTGCGGGCTCGTCCTGGGTCAGGATCAGCTCCCGGCCGGGCAGACCACAGGCCCGACGCCCTGCCTGGCCGGAGCCGTGTGGCCGCTGATTCGTGCCAGAGATGACAATTGCTCCCGGCAGAATGCAGTTTAGGGGTTGCGCGCCGCGGCCGGCTCGTCCCGATAGGGGGCCAGGAACGTGGTCAGCGCCGCCAGCACCTCCTCGGGAGTAATAGTGGCCGGAGCCGGGGATGACCACGCTCTGCACGTCGTCCGCAGCTAGCCTCATTGTGTTCGCTGCGCCTTCGCCGATGCCTTCGGCGCCGCCAATGGCCAGCACCGGCAGGGTCAGCCGCCGGGTCCTGCGCTCCTCGTTCTGCGCGATGGTGGCATCCAGCGCGCGGTAGATCGCGAAGCTGGCGTGCAGGGCCTCGGGGTCGGTGGCGAGGGTATCGACGTAGTGCCGGACGGCATAACCGGGCAGGGTCTTTGCGGCCTTGGCGAACTGGAACCCGAAGTACACGTGTTCCCGCCCGGCTGCTCGTGTCCGTCCGCACCGTCGAATGGCACCTGCGCAAGGTGTTTACCAAGCTTGGCATCAGCTCGCGCCGGGAACTCAGCGCGGCGCTCCGAAAGCTCTGTGGCGCTGGCGGCCCACGGGCGTCGCCACGCGCCCGCGGGTGGGCTAGCTCCTGCCAGGGCCGTCCCCAGGCGGCGACAACCCTTGAGCTTGGCGCTGCAGTCCCCGTCTGCGCCCTCTCGCGGACCAGGGCGTGGCCAGGGATGGATGCCAGGGATGGCAGCCAGGGATGTCACGGGCGCGATGCGCCCGCGCCAGCGCGACCCTGAGAGGCAGCACACAATTCATCCGGCCCGCTGCCGGTTGCCAGCTCTGTGTAGGCCACCAATCCAGACCAAACCGAACCAAGGAGATCCTCATGCCTGTCACGATCGAGAACTCGGCGGGCGCGGCTGCGATCCGGCCGTTCACGATCCCCGAAGTCCCCGAGGCGGAACTCAAGGCACTGCGTGAGCGCATCGCGGCTACCCGCTGGCCCAACAGGGAACTCGTCGCCGACCGGTCGCAGGGCGTGCAGCTGGCGACGATCCGGGAACTCGCCCGCTACTGGGCGACGGATTACGACTGGCGCCGGTGCGAGGCGAAGCTGAACGCGCTGCCGCAGTTCAAGACGGAGATCGACGGGGTGGACATCCATTTCATCCACGTGAAGTCACCGCATTCCGACGCTCTGCCGCTGATCATGACGCACGGATGGCCGGGTTCGGTGATGGAGTTGCTCGAGACGGTTGGCCCGCTCACCGACCCGGCCGTCCACGGTGGAGCCGCCAGCGACGCCTTCGACCTGGTGCTGCCGTCCCTGCCCGGCTTTGGCTTCTCCGCCGAGCCGGCCGAGACCGGCTGGGACCCCGGCCGCATCGCGCGGGCGTGGGCGGAGCTGATGCGCCGCCTCGGCTACGTCCGCTACGTCGCCCAGGGCGGCGACCTGGGCGCCTACGTCTGCGACGAGATGGGCCGCCAGGCACCGGCGGGGCTGCTCGGCATCCACCTCAACCTGCTCAAGACGGCGCTGGTCGGCCCTCCGCCCGCGGAACCCTCCGAGCAGGAACGTGCCGCGCTGGCAGCGATCGCCACCATGCAGACCAGCGGCTACGGTTATTTCCTCGAGCAGGCCACCCGGCCGCAGACGATCGGCTACGCCCTGCTGGATTCACCGGTCGCCCTGGCGGCCTGGATGCTCGACCACGACACCGACAGCTACTACAAGATCTCCCGCGCCTTCCTCGACGGCCAGCCCTCGGGCCATCTCACCCGGGACAACATCGTCGACAACATCACGCTGTACTGGCTGACCGGCACCGGCGCCTCGGCCGCCCGGGAGTACTGGGAGAACGGGCAAGCCGCAGCCCGCGCGGCCGGACAGGCTCTTCCGCAGGTCTCGGTCCCGGTCGGCTTCACCGTCTTCCCCGGCGAGATCTTCCGGGCCCCGCGCAACTGGGTCCAGAAGGCCTACCCCACCCTCGCCTACTTCCACGAAGTCGACAGAGGCGGCCACTTCGCCGCGTGGGAAGAGCCCGAACTGTTCGCAACCGAGATCCGGGCAGCGTTCGAGTCACTGCGCTAACGACAGCCCCGCCAGCAGCCACCGGCATCCCGCGGGCGAGCTAACCCAGTTTGCCTGCTCACCGCTCGCCTTGCGTTGGTTCGCAGTTGCGGTCAGGTCTTGACCGCGTTCTTCAGGAAGAGGGCGCCGATAGCGGTGGGGTAGACGCCGGTCACGTTCGCCGCGGTTGCCGTTAGATGGTCGAAGAAGTACCCGTAGATGATGGGGGTCTGGTCGAGCAGGAGGGTCTGGATCTGGCCGGCGATGGTGCGCTGAGCACTCAGGTCCACGGCGGCGATGTACTGCTGGGACAGTGTGTCGTACTGCGTGTCGTTGAAGTGCGCCGCGTTCCAGGAGCCGGTCCCGGTCGCGGCATTGGTGGCCTGCAGCGGGGCGGACAGGAACACGTTCGGCACGCTGCGGTGGGCGTAATTGACCAGGCTCATCGTGGCGTCGAGCCAGTCGGAGTTGCCGAACGTGGCTTTGCCGTAGTAGGCGGCCGGGCTCTCGACTGTCAGGCGGATGGTCACGCCGATGCTCGCCGCGGCCTGCGCCACGATCTGGGCGTACTGGGGGACCTCCTGGAACTGCAAAGTGGTGAGCCGTACGGTGAACCCTGACGGGTACCCGGCAGCCGACATCAGCGCCCTTGCGGTGGAGATGTCCTTGCCGCGGTGGGGAATACTGGTGTCGGTGGAGGCGAAAACCGGGGCGAAGGGGCTGTCATCGCCGACGTCGGCGTAGCCCTTGAATAGCGCCCGGACGATCGCTGGCCGGTCAAGGGTGAGCGCGATTGCCTGGCGGACTCTGCGGTCGGCAAATGGCGCCCTGTCACAGCGCATCGACAGTTCGTGATGCGCGCTGGAGCGCAGCCTGATGATGTTGTACGGGGCGCCGGGGGCTAGCAGTTGCTCGGCGCCGGATACCGCGAACTGGCCGATGACGTCGACCGTGCCGCTGCTGAGCGCGAGGATCTGCGGCGCCTGGGTGTCGTAGAAGGTGAACTCGGTGGCGGCGGGCAGGGCCTTGGGTCCCCAGTACTGGCTGTTACGGGTGAACGACGCGCCGGCCCCTGGGACGTAGGACCTCAGCACGAACGGGCCGGTGCCCACGAACGAGCGTTGCCATTCCGCCGGGTCGTAGCCATCCGGCAGGATGATCATATTGTAGTTCTCCGAGGAGGTCAGGTACGGGAAGTTCCCGTTCGGGGCCTCTAGGTGGAAGACGACGGTGTGGTCGTCGAACTTGGTAACACCGGATGGGCCGAGTACGCCGCCGAACGCCGACAGCGCGTTCGCCGAGTTGTGCGGGTTGGTCTGCAGCTTGTAGGTGTACACCACGTCATCGGCGGTGAGCGGGCGGCCGTCATGGAACGTGACCCCCTGGCGGATTTTGAACGTCCAAACGTCCGCAGCTGAATTGGGCGTCCAGCTTTCTGCGAGCATCGGCAGCAGGCCCAGCTGCTGATCGGCCAGGCAGAGATACTCACCCGTCTGGGCGAGCATGATGCCGCCGCCCACGTCGGCCACGGTCAGCGGGTTGATCCCCCCGGCCGGGGTGAGGATCCCGGCCGTGATGGTGGCACCAGCCTTGTGAGCGACAGGCCTCGGGGAGGGCCTCGGTGAGGGGGTGCCTGAATTCTCGCAGGCCGCCACGCTGGCGGCGAGCACCGGCACCGAGATCCCCACCACGCTGCCGCGCCGCAGGAAGTCACGACGTGAGATCCGTCCCGCGGCGAACTCATCTATGACGTGATTCGTGACCTCTGCCTGGCCCTGACGCAACCCGTCCAGGCGGCCATTGTCACCGCTCATTGAGCCCTCTTCATGAGCTTCCACCGGTACCGCTGAGCGCGGCCTGGGCATGCAACGGATAGATTACGGCCCGGTCATCCCTTTGTCGCTGCGCCCTCCCGTGCACTACGCCAAGATCGCAGCCCCGTGGACTAGGTTGGCTGGCTGTCCTGCCCGAGGTTCGCCAGCGCGGCGCGCAGTTCCCGGCGGGAGCCGATGCCGAGCTTGGCGAATATCTTGCGCAGGTGCCATTCGACCGTGCGCGCGGACAGGAACAACCGCGCGCCGATCTCCGGATTGGTCAGGCCGTCCCGCGCCAGCCGGGCGATGTAGGCCTCCCGCGCGGTCAGCGTGGTGCCGGTCTCGATGCTGCGCTTGCGCACCGTCGCGCCAGTGGCGATCAGTTCCTGCCGCGCGCGCTCGGCGAACGCCGCCATGCCGATCGCGGCGAGCATGTCGTGGCCCATGCGCAGCTGCTCGCGCGCGTCGACGCGTCGGCCTTCGCGGCGCAGCCACTCCCCGTACAGCAGATGCGCTCGGGCCAGCTCCGGACGCAGCCGGGTACGGCCGAGCCGGTCGATCGCCTCGCGGTACAACACGTCGGCGGCCGCCCCATCGCTCAGCAGAGCCCGGCAGCGGGCCTCGATGCCCAGCGCGAGATCGGTGCCGCAGGGCTGCGTCGTCTCCGCCAGCCGCGCGAGCGCGTCGCGTGCGAGCTCGGCGTCGCCTACGCGCGCCGCCGCCTCGACCAGCTCGGGCAGCGCCCACATGGAAATCCACGGGTCGAAGGTGCTCCCGGCAGCCTGCCGGGCCGCAGACGCAGCCTCCTCGTAGCGGGCGAGGCCGTTGTATAGGACCGCGGCCGCCCACTGTGCATGAGGCTGGCCCTGCTCGATCTCGCTCGCCATAGCCGTGGAGGCCTCTGCCTCCGCGCCTTGCAGCGCCCGGAGCCTCAGCAAGGCGTTCGGCGCGATCGGGCGACCGGTCGCCTCCGCTACGCTGTCACTTTCCGCGATGAGCGCGGCAGCATCCGCGAAGTCGCCCATCCATGCGCTTGCGATCGCCAACCTCCAAAGGTAAATCGGCAGGTGTGCGAGCGCGCCGGCGTCGCGGACGAGCTGGACCTGTCGCGCGTACACCGCGCGCGTGCGATAGTCGTCCCACATTAGGGCGCTGGGGGCCGTGGCCAGCCAGCCCCACCTCAGTACGTCGTCCACAGGGATGTCGGTAAAGGCTTTCGCTGCCTGCTGCAACGTCGGAGCCGCGGCTGCGCGTCCGTCGGTGATCAGCAAAGCTAGGCCGTCAAGCAGTAGGTCGAGGGGACGCGAATTACCGCCTGGCGCAGGCAGGGCCCGGGCGGCGCGGGAGATCTCATGCAGGACGATTCCCCCGTCGAGATGCGCCGTGAAAGCCGCCGCGTTCCAGGCGTTCAGGTACGTCTCGCGCGCCAGCTCCAGATTGAGCGGCTCGAGCCGCCCGGCGGCCTTCAGGAGCAACGGGGCAGCATCGCCGCCATGACCAGAGGCGAACACGACCTGCCCGCGCAGCAGGTCCACCCGGGCGCCCTGGAGCTCATCCAGCGGGCCGGCCTCCGCCGTGGCCAGCAGGTCCAGGGCCTTGCCGAACGCGCCGGCCTGCATGCTGGCCATCGCCGCAGCCAGGATGCGCTCGGCGTGCCGGGCCGGATCGGCGGTAAGCGCCACCGAACGCTCCAAGAACGCGGCGGCCGCGGCCAGCCCGCCGCGGGCCTGCGCCCGCCCGGCCGACCGCTCCAGCTCCGCAGCGACCTCCTCATCTGGCCCGGCCGTGGCCTGGGCCCGGTGCCATGCCCGCCGGTCCGGATCTGCCTTCGGGTCGGTCACCTCCGCCAGCGCGGCATGTACTGCTCGCCTGTCGGGGTACGACGCGGACCGGTAAACCGCCGAGCGTACGAGCGGATGCCGGAACCGGACCCGCGTGCCGAACTCCACCAGGTCGGCCTCCACCGCCGGCTCCCCGGCCTGAATGGGCAGGTGCATCTGCCCGGCAGCTCGCCTGACCAGCGATGGGTCGCCAGACGGATCGGCCGCCGCCAGCAGCAACATCCGCCGGGTCGCGGTCGGCAGGGCATCCAGCTGCCGAAGGAAGCTGTCCTCGATCCGGCTGATCAGCGGAACCGCGCCGGGCAGCCCGAACCCGCCGGCGAGCTGCGCGGGGGTCAGTCCCCGCGGCAGTTCCAGCAACGCCAGCGGATTACCCTGAGTCTCGGCAATGATCAGGTCGCGGACCCGCGCGTCCAGCGGCCCGGGCATCGCCGACTCAAGCAGCGCCCGGGCGTCGTCGTCCCGCAGTCCGTCCACGATGAGTTCCGGTAGCGCGGCCAGCTCCGCGCCCGGCTCGCGGGCCGCGAACACTAGCCCGACCGGGTTGGCCGCCAGCCGCCGCGCCACGAACCCCAGCGCCTGCGCCGAGGCCCGATCGAGCCACTGCTCGTCGTCGACCAGGCAGATCAGCGGGTGGTCCCCGGCCACTCCGGACAGCAAGCTGAGCACGGCCAGCCCCACGAAGAACCGGTCCGGCGGCGGCCCCGGGGCCAGGCCGAACGCGGTCCGCAGCGCGTCCCGCTGCGGTACCGGCAGCCGTCCGGCACGGTTCAGCATCGGCCCGCACAGCTGATGCAGGCCCGCGAATGCGAGTTCCATCTCCGACTGCACGCCCAGCGCGCGGGCCACCCGGCACCCGGCGGCCGCGGCCCGCCCGGCCAGGTAGTCCAGCAGCACGGTCTTGCCTACGCCCGGATCACCGCGCACCACCAGGGCCCGGCTCTCACCGGACCGAACCGCCTCGGCTAGCCGGTCCAGGACATCGCGTTCCCCAACCCGGTCCGTCAGTCTGATCGCGCGGCCCCGCCCGCCGCCTGGCTGGGCGTGGACGCTCACACGGCCTCCTGGCTGGTCCAGATCACCGGCCTGATCAGGTCAGGATCGCGCCCTACCGCTCCGGACCGCGCCCAGGCGCGCCTTACAGGATGACCGGCCCCGGATCGCCGGAACCGCACCACTACCTCGGCCGAAGCCTAACCCGCCAGGAAAGACCAGCCAACCCCTGTTTCCGCGTCGTTCCGTAAGCAGCCCAGTCCAAGAGCCTCCAGCTGCGCCCGTGTGATCACCAGGGGACCAACCAGGGCATTGAGGGCGACCTGGCGCACTTAGCGCGATCCTGGTCACCAGAACGCCTTGGAGGCAGCGTGGAGATGGTGTTCGCTGGAGCGGCGAACGTACCGGAAACCAGCCAAAACGAATGGGTTAGCCGCCATGAGCAGGGATATTCGGAGCTTCGGAATCAACTGGTCTGTGCCGCCGACGGCGTTGACTATGCCTACCGTGACACCGGCGGCCGCGCGAGCGGGTGCCGCTGGTATTGCTCCAGCACTTCCGCGGAAACCTGGACAACTGGGACCCGGCGCTGATCGACGCGCTGGCCCCGGCCCGTCGGGTCACCACGTTCGACAACGCCGGAGTGGGCGGCTCCACGGCACCACCCCGGACACCATCGAGCAGATGCCCGCAACGCCATCCGTTCATCACCGCCATGCAGTTCAGCCAGGTGGACCTCCTGGGCGCTGCGGCGCATGTACGCCCGGACCGACGCCGAGTTCGCCGCCGACGTCGAGGCATTCCTTACCGGTGCCAGCTAAGGCAGCCGCAGGCCCACCACAAGGCGTACCCGTGGCGCCGGCCCCCGGTGGGGACGGCGCCACTATTGGGTTGCTTTGAGCGTGACCGGGGATTCCTAGTTCGCGGGGCCGGATGTTGCTCCCCACAGCTGGTTGTCTGGCACGTTCGTCGGGTTGCCGATCATGTGCTCGAGCCTGATCTGCGGGAACAGTTCGTGGGCCGGGTCACCGTTGATGGTCATCGTGAACGGGTGGGTGAAGTCCGTGGTCGAGGCGTTGACGATCGGGAAGAGGTGGGCAGCCATGGTCCCGGGCGAATCGGCGAAATCGAGGATGAACACGGTGGTGCCCGGAGTGCTGCACGGTTGCAGGCTGAGCCCTTCACCCTGGTACGCGGTGGTGGCCACGGCCGCGCACAGGCCTGCGGGGTGCCCGTACGGCGCGTACTCGACCTGCACCGCGAGCTCGTTGTGGTAGTGGGCGTTCACCGCGGCGGACACCATCCCCTCTGCGTAGAACGTAGACACCGGCACCCGGCCGGGCGGCGGGACGATGAAGTCCCCCGTCGGGTCGAACCTGCTCGCGCGGTGCAAGATCGTCGGCACGCCAGCCAGCGGGATCCCCAGGAACACGCTCTCGATGAAGTTGGGGCTGGTGTAGGTGCCGAATTCGGCGCTGAAGATCTGGATGCAGGACGAGCCGCATTGCGTGGTGGCCGCGCTCGCGGGCAGCGTTCCCGCCGTGCCGAGGCCTCCGGCCACGGTCAGCGTCGCCGCGGCGGCGAGCACCCTGGTCTTGATGGACATGACAGTTCCTTTCGTGAACCACGGCCGTGCTCTGCGCATGGCGCTGGTGTGCTGCTCGGTGGATCAGCGTGAGCCTGATCAGGTCAGGAACGGGCGTTCCCTTGCGCTGCGACGTGCGGGGATGGCCTCGTGTGAGGTGAGTGCTTGGGGCTGGCCTGGTCCCCGGGGAAGTTCGGCTAGACCTGGGTCGCGTGCGGGCCGGGGTTGTGTGCCGCGGTCTGCTCATCGCGGTACGGGGCCAGGAACGCGGTCAGCGCGTCCAGTGTCTCATCGGGAGTCTCCTCGGCGGGGTGGTGGCCGCAGCCAGGGATGACCAGGGTCTGCACGTCGTCGGCGGTGAGCTTCATCGTGTCCGCGACCTGTTCACGCAGGCTGTGCGCTCCGCCGATGCCCAGCACGGGTATCCTCAGCCGCCGGGTCTTGCGCTGCTGGTTCTGCGCGATGGTGGCATCAAGTGCGCGGTAGATCGCGAAGCTAGCGTGCAGCGCGGCGGGGTGGGCGGCGAGGGTGTCGATGTAGTGGCGGACGGCGTAATCGGGCAGTGGCCTAGCGGCCTTGGTGGCGAACTGCCAGCCGAAGTAGACGTCCTCCCGGCCGGCGGCGAGCTGGTCGTTCACCTCGGCGAGCCGGTTGAACGCGAAGTGCCATAGCGCGTTGTTCAAGTGCGCGTTGGCGAACAGGGGCGGGGATGGGGACACACCCGGGAGGGGGGTTTCGGCCACGGCCAGCCGGGCGACCCGGTCCGGGTGGTCGGCGGCCAGCGCGTAGCCGATCCACATGCCCGTGTCGTGCCCGGCCACAGCGAACCGCCGGTGGCCCAGCGCGTCCATCAGCGCGGCCAGGTCGGCGGCCAGGGTGCCGGTGTCGTACCCGTCCTCGAGCCTGCCGGACAGCCCGGTGCCGCGCTGGTCGGGCGCGATGACCTGGAAGTGGCGGGCCAGCGCGGGCATGACCAGTCGCCAGGCGTACCAGGTCTGCGGCCAGCCGTGCACCAGGAGCAGCGGCGGCCCGTCGCCGCCGGTGACCACGTGCTGGCGCAGTTCGCCGGTGTCGACGTACCGGCTGGTGAACGTGCCGGTGAAACCGTCCGGCAGGTTCGGCGCCCCGGAGACGGAGCCGGGGCCTTCCGCGGTGGACGGTGAGTTCATGAGGTTCCCTTTCACAGGTGGGTACTGGCGGTCGTGGGTCCATCCGGTTCAGGACTCGCCGGCGAGAAAGTGCTCGGCGTAGGGGGTGCCGACGAGCTTCTCGCCTATCAGCCGGGACAAGAGCAGCAGTGTGCTCCGGGGCCGGTAGTTGCCCACGATTTGCTGCGCCTGCCCGGCGGCGTCGCGGGTCACCAGGGTGACGTTGCCGATCGGCTCGCCGCGGACCCCGGCGGTGTACTCCTCGAGCCAGCCGTTGTCGCCGTATGGGCCAGCGAAGTGGAACTCCTGGTAGTCATAGAGTGCGCGGATCTGCACCAGCACGGTCCGCACTGCCTCGGCGCCCTGCACGAAGCCGTCCATCGCTGAGCCCTCCAGGGTGACGTCGTCGGCCAGGCTGTCCAGCCAGGCCGGGTAGTAGTCGGCGAGGGCCGGATCGCCGCTTCCCGTATGTGTCATGCCATGCCTCCCTGGGAATCCGGCAGCGGCCGGATGCTATGCGGAACCTCCTCAGGGTCGCGCCCGGCGCGGGCGCGTCGCGCCGGTCACATCCCTGGCCGTTTACCCTGGCCGTTTACCCTGGCCGGACCCTGGCCGGGTCCCTGGGGCTGCGATAAGGCACAGAAAAGGCGGCGCGTCAAGCTCCATGGATTGCCCCGCCGTGCGGGACGGCCTTGGCCGGGGCTAGCCAATGTCCTGGTCGCCGCAGGCGATACAAAACCCGGCGCCGTATTCGGAACCAGCAAGTGAAGGCCGTGCCGGATTGCTGCAGGGCTGCGGCTCGCTGGCACGGCAGCGGCGAACCAAAGGGTTCACCGCGGGTGCCGTGGTACGTATCGGATGCGATTGGCAGAGTGCCAACCCCGTAGCACCTCATCCGGATCACAGATGCTGGCTTCGATCATCAGTACGATAACACCTCTCTATCATTTGGCCCGTTGTGAAATCTTTGTCCCCTCTTGTCCTGTTTAGTTTCTGATCTTGGTCAGCCGTTTTGCCACCCTTAGTTCATGGTCTGTTCGAGCCTCACACTTATCCCGTCGAGACCGCCTGGGCGCCCCAGTACGTCGGAGACGAGCTCTGCCAGGTCCGCGACGCCGCCTGGGACGCCCGCCTGACCAGCCTGCGCGCCGACGCCGACGCCCGCGCCGCCCAGCTGCGCGGCGACCATCGGCAAGCCACCCAATACCAGGAACGGTCCCGCAGCTATCACGTCCTGGAGCAGGCCTACCGACAGCGCGAGACCGTGTTCGCCGCAGTCATGGCCGACCGCACCGAATGGGAGGCCGCGACCCGGCAGCAACGACAGCTGGCGGTGGCGGCCGACGCCGAACTGCGCCGCCGTCATCCCGGCCAGTACTACGCGCCGCTGCGCTCGGCCGAGCCCGCGCCCGCCACCAGCGCCCAGCGCGTCGAGCTCACAATGACGGCGGGGGAGACCGCGGAGATAGGCCAGTGGATCAAGGACCTGGCCGCGGGACGCCGGACGTTCGCCGACCGGCTGGCAGACCGGCAGAGCCAGACCATCCCGTCCGAAGACCCCGACTACGGCGACATCGGTCAAGCGTTCCCCGCCTGGACCGGACCAGCCAGGGGTGCCATCTTGCAGCCGCCCGAACCCGAGATTCCGCCATCCCCGCAGATCCTCCAGCAGGTGATGGACTACGACGCCGACTGGGAGGCCGCGGATTGACACCTCTTCCTGCGCTACCCGATCGTCGCTCATCCGCGCATCGCCTGCCAGTGCGCCCGGATCGCACGATTGAGCGCGTCTGGCGTGCGGCCGGTCAGTACCTCCCCCGCGCTGCTGATCGCGCCCCAGGTGTCACCCTCGACGGTGAATCCGTGGTAGCCACCGTCAGACCATGCCAGCTCGAGCTCGGCCAGAGCCCGGTCCTCATCGACCGCGAACGGGTCTTTTGGCTGCGCGCTGGCTGCAGCTGCCCTGCCCATGATCATCTTCTCCCTGGAGTCTGTGCCGTCAGCGATACGGGCAGTCAAGACCCAGGCGGGGCGTAGCCTGAAGACGTTGCTCGTTTGGAAACGCCACGCCATACGGGCAACGGCCTTCGTCTTCGACCCGGTAGACGCAGATGAGCGACTTCGGCACCCAGCTAGCGCGCCTGATGGCCGCGCGCGGCGTCGGCGTGCGCGAACTGGCCCGGATGGTGCCGTGCAACCCCGGCCACATCTCCAACCTGCGCAGCGGTAAGGCACGACCGTCGCCGGAGCTGGCGGAGGCTCTCGATGAGCGGCTGGAGGCGGGCGGGTCGCTGCGCGCCCTGATCCCCGCCCATGAGCGGCGCAGACCCCAGCTGGCCGCGAGCTGGGACGACGGCGCTGCCGCCGACGAGATCGCCGCCGTCGAGCTCGGCCGGCTCATCGAGGCCACCGAGGTCGGGACCGGCACCGTCGAGCGGCTGGAGCTGGCCGTGGACGAGCTGGCCATCGCTTATCCCAGTACGCCATCGGCCGGCCTGTACGGCCGGGTGCGCGGATATCTGGGCTACGTCAGCCGGCTGCTCGACGCCCGCATGACGCTGGCCGAGCACCGCCGCCTGCTAGTCGTGGGCGGCTGGATGTCCCTGCTGGCCGCTACGACCCTGATCGACCTGCATCGCGACCAGGCCGCAGCGGCGCACCTGCGAACCGCCGCGCAGCTGGCCCGGGAATCGGAGCACGCCGAGATCGCCGCGTGGTGCCTGGAAACCCAGGCCTGGCAGGTGCTTACCGCCGGGGACTACCAGCGGGCCGCGGACATCTCCCAGGCCGCTCAGCGGATCGCCCCGAAGACGGGCAGCGCGTTCATCCAGGCCACAGCGCAGGAAGGACGCGCCTGGGCCAGGCTCGGTGCCGGCGCCCAGACCCGCGGCGCGCTGAGCCGTGTCGAGGCTCTGGTATCTCCGCTGCCCATGCCCGAGCGGCCCGAGCATCACTACCGCTACGACCCGCCCAAGGCGCAGGTGTACGTCGCCACCACGCTGTCGTGGCTCGGCGACAAGGCCGCCGAGGGACTCGCCCGCCAGGTGCTCGCCGCGATCGAGGCCCCAGGGGAACGGCCCCGGCCCCGGCGTGCCGCCCTGGCCCGGCTGGACCTAGCCCTGGCGCTGACCGCAGCGGGCAAGCACGACGAGGCCGCCGGGGTGACATTGGAAGCGATCAAATCAGGCCGGCTCGCTCCGGTGGACGGTCGGCGAGCACGTGAAATCGTCCTGGCCGTGGCCGAGCGCGGCGTGCCCGAAGCCGCCGAGCTCGCCGAGGCCTACCAGGCCGCCTGCGGCGACAGCGGCAGCCCTCCGGCGCTACCCGTGACGCCCTGATCAGCTGCAGCCCGTCGTGCGCGGCGAAGTCCTCGAAGTCCTTGACGTTAAAGGTCGCCAGAGCGAACTGGTGCGCCAGGCAGCATGCCGCGATCCAGCTATCGTTGGCAGGCCGCGGGCGTCCCCGCCGCCGGGCCGCCGCCGAGATCCTGCCCCAGGCCCGCGAGGTTGCGTCATCTGAGTTCAGGACCACCACCCGGCCGAGCCATTGCTCCAGCTGCTCCCGGGTACGCGGCCCCCAGCTGCGCGTGGTCGCCCACTGCCACAGTTCGCCGACGGTCACGAACGTCACGCACCACACCGTCCCGGTCAGCCTCGCGGCCAGCGGGTCACCGAGCTGGTCCTTGATCGCCCGGGATGCCACGTCCGTGTCCAGGACGACGTAGTGCATCGGCCCGGTCAGGCGAGATCAGCGTGACGGGCGGCGTAGGTGTGCGCGAGGAACTGCTCCAGTTCCTCATCGGACTCGAAAACGCCGTCTTGCGCCATGTCCCTGACCGACTCGACCGGCCGGACACCCTTGCGCTTCACCTGCTCATCGATGGACTCAGGGCGGGTTTCCGGCGACTCTCCCGCATAGCCAGCGCTATTGGTTGTCATCCCGCCTCCTTCGGTGGGCGACGTACTGATGCAAGCTTAACCCGCTTATGACGCTCAACCCGGTTGCCGAGGTTCTTCATCCGGCAGTCGTCGCGGTACTTGTCCGCCGCTGCTTCGGCCGGAAGATCTGGTCCATGACCTCGGCCCCGGTCGTGATCACCGGGCGTCGCTCCCGCCGGTAGATCACCTCGGTCGTCCGCGAGCTGGCGTGCCCGGCCAGCCGCGCGATCTCTTCCACCGGCACGCCCTGGTAGCTCATCATGCTGACGAACGAGGTCCGCAGTTCCTTCGGCACCCACCGCGCCCCGAGCCCGGCCGCCGCGGTTACCCGCCGGAAGTCCCGCCGGAGGTTATGCGACTCGTACCCCGTCCCCACAGACGTAGTGAACACCAGCCCGTGCTCCTGCCACAGCTCCCCGGCACCGGCCCGTTCCCGGGCCTGCCTCTCCCGCTGAACCCGCAGCGCCTCCACCGCGATCTCCGGCAGCTTCAGGGTTCGCCGCGACCGGTTCGTCTTCGTGTCCCCGTGCGCCCGCACCGACCGCCACACCGAGATCGTCCCGGCCTCTAGGTCCACGTGCTCCCACGTCAGCGCCCGCGCCTCCTCCGACCGGACCCCGGTCAGCAGGCACAGCACGATGAAGGCATGCAGCCGCGCCGCCTCCGCCGCCTCCAGCAACGCCGAAGCCTGATCCAGCGTCAGCGACTGCGACGGCCGCCCCTCCAGCCCGCGCGGCGCGTCCACCAGCGCCGACACGTTCCGCCGGACCAGATCCTGCCCCTCCGCATGCCGAACCGCCCGCGTCAGGCAGTTATGCCCCTTCTGCAACGTCCGGGTCGCATGCGTCGCCGCCATCTTCTTCAGCGCCGTCCGCACGTCCTGCACCGTCAGGTCCCTCAGCGGGATCCGCCCGATCACCGCCAGCAGCGGCCGCAGCGAGTCCCTGTTCGCCTCCACCGTCTTAACCGTCCGCCCCGGCAGCCCTTCCTCCAGCCAGTCCGCCACGGCCTTCTCGACCGTGTACCCCTGCGCCGTCCGCAGCCCAGCGTCCAGCTCGGAGTGCAAAGCCTTGAGCTTGTCCTTGACCTCAGCCTTGGTCCGGCCGCTGACCTTCCGGCGCAGACGCTTCCCGTCCGCGTCGAAACCCAGCGAGACCACGCCTCGCCAGCGCCCAGCACAGGTCTTATGAAGGGCGCTGTCTCGGCAGTCACCCCGGTGATCGAAGTAGATGCCGTCTTCGCCGTAGCCACGGCGCGCAGCCCCAGCCATACCCAAATTGTACGACTTGGCTCCCACATTGGCTCCCCAACTGAGAGCCAAAAACTCGAACAGGCCGACTGACCTGCAATATCTCGGTGGAGCTGAGGGGATTTGAACCCCTGACCCCCTCGATGCGAACGAGGTGCGCTACCGGACTGCGCTACAGCCCCGAGAACCTGAGTCAGCCTAGCAAACCAAGGGGCCTGCCCGCGCCGCGGATCGCCGCGGATCGCCACGGATACCCAGGTGACAGCCGAACCTCCCCGGGGAATCATGGGCACCATGCGCCCGAACCCGATGACCCCGGCCGGCGCGGCTCACCGATGCCCGGTCGACGAGTCCTTCGACCCCCTCGCCCCCGAATTCCTCGCCGATCCCTACACGATCATGGCCAGGCTGCCCAGCGGCAAGGCGCCCGTCTTCTACGCCCCGTCGATCGGCTACTACGTCGTCACCAGCTACGACGCCGTGGCCCAGGTCTTCGGCGACCCCGCTGCGTACTCCGCGGCGGTGGCGCAGGCGCCGCTGGTGCCGATCATCGGTGAAGCCCAGCAGATCCTGCTGGCCGGCGGGCACAAGCCCCAGCCAAGCATGGTCAGCCTGGACGAGCCCGAACACGCCAGGCTCCGCAGGCCCGCCGCCCGCGCGTTCAGCATGAAGCGGGTCACCGCGATGGTCCCCGCCATCGAGGCCACCACCGCCCTGCTCCTCGACGCGGTAGACGGCAGCGACGAGTTCGACCTGGTCCAGACGCTGGCCTTCCCGCTTCCGGCCAACATCGTGTTCTCCCTGATGGGCGTGCCCGCCGAAGACTTCGCCCGGCTCAAGCAGTGGTGCGGTTACCGCGCCGCGCTGGCCTGGGGGAGGCCCGCGCCGGAGGACCAGGTGGAGATCGCCACCAGCATGGCGGCGTACCGCGGGTACGTGCGCGACCTGGTGGACGCCAAACTCCGCGAGCCCGGAGACGACCTGGCCAGCGACCTGCTCGCCATCCACCGCGAGGCGCCGGAGCGGCTCACCCTGGACGAGATCGCCTCGATCCTGTTCTCCCTGTCGTTCGCCGGGCACGAGACCACCACCGGCCTCATCGGCAACGCCATGCGCCGCCTGCTCGAGGACCCCGGACGCTGGACCGAGGTCGTCGCGCACCCCGATCTCATCCCCGGGGCCATCGACGAGACCCTCCGCTACGACCCCTCCGTTCCCGTCTGGCGCCGGGTGACCACCCGCCCGGTCACCCTGGCCGGCGTGGACCTGCCCGCTGGAGCCAGGCTTTTCCTGTGGCTGGCCGCCGCCGGCCGGGACGCCGAAGCGTTCGACCGTCCTGGGGACTTCGATATGAGCCGAACGGATGCCGCTCACCACCTCGCCTTCGGCAAGGGCCTGCATTACTGCCTCGGCGCGAACCTCGGCAAGCTCGAGGCGCAGATCGCGATAACCGAACTAGCCCGCCGCTATCCCGCCCTGCGCCTAGCCCCGGACCAGCCTCTCAGCTTCCACCCCAACATCTCGTTCCGCGGCCCCCAGGTCCTCCTGGTCCAAGCGCACTCCTGAATTGCCCCAGGGGTACCGGATCCTCCGCGCAGGCCCGATCCTCCACGCTAATCGGAGTTGCCTCCGATCTCGCGGTGGCCGTGTGATCTGTGGGGCTGAAGAGGCTGCTGCGAAATGCCGCCGCTGAGGCCGTCAGCCGTTCAGCCCGTCAGACGACGCGCTAAGTCGCCGACCGCGCGCAGCTTGGCGTCCGCGTACTGGTCGAAGAACTCCTGACCCGCCGGCGTGAGCGAGGCGGAGATGGCGATGACCTCGGCGTCGGGCGGGGGAGGAGCGGGCGCCGCCGGGGCCGGGGCCGCGTCACGCCGCGCCGCGGTCACCGCGGCGGCCGCCGCGGCGCGGGTGCGAGCCAGCTCACGCCGTTCGGCATCGGTCTTGGCGGCCTCCCGGAGCAGGCCCATGTAACCGAGCACCATGATGGTCGGCGGCACCACCACCCACCAGGCGGCCATCCCGGTGAACGCGAGCGCGCCTGACCCGATGGCCAGCACCAGCAGCATGCCGAGCAGCCGCCGCCGCGCGGCCAGCACCTTCTTGTGCTCCTGGTCCCGCGGCCCGCCGCCGGGGACCTCAACACGGGCCTCAGCACGGGCCTCAGCACGGGTTTCCGGCTGGGGCTGCGTCCGGGCCTCGGGCCGTACCGGCGCCCGCGGCGCCGTCGGCTCCTGGTGGCGCGCCGGGCGCGCCTCGAAACCGGCTGGATCTTCGCGGCGCCGCGGCGGGGGAGCGGGCTCCGCGGCGACCTCGGGCCCGGCTTCCGCCGTGGTGAGGTCCTCGCTATGCTGCTCGCTAGCCGCCGAGTCCCGCCGAAGCCACCTGGGGATGAGCACGCCAGCCCAGATGGCGACGATGGCGACGTAGAGTATCGCGCTGCTCAACAATCCTCCCCTCGGCGTGGCCGGCGCCGGGCGTGCTCATGTGACGCAAAGTAATAGCTGGAGACGGCTTAAACGAGCACCCCGGACGGCGTGTCGCAACATTCGCCGCACGGATCGCAGCGGACCGCCGCGGCCCGCGGGTTCAGCTCGCGGTCGGGCGCGACGCCATCTGGATGCTCCGCCACCTGGGCATCAGCCCCTGCGGCACCTCTTCGGCGGTCAGCGCGTAGCACACGTGGTCGCGCCAGGCCCCGTTGATGTGCAGCTGGCGCACCCGGATGCCCTCCTCGCGGAAGCCCAGCTTCTCGACCACCCGCCGCGAGGCTTGGTTCTCCGGCCGGATCGACGCCTCGAGCCGGTGCAGCCCGATGGCGCCGAAGCAGTGGTCCACCGCCATGGCCAGCGTGGTGGGGATGATGCCGCGCCCGGCGAAGGCCTCGTCGATCCAGTACCCGACCTGCCCTGACCTGGCCGAACCCCACGTGATCGACCCGATCGTCAGCTGCCCGACGAACTCCCCGCCGTAGGTCACCACCCACGGGACCGCCTGCCCCGCCCGGGCCTCGCGCCGCATGGCCCGGACCATCGCGATGTACGGCCCCAGGCTGGACCGGTAGAGCGGGGTCTCCGGGTTGGTCGGCTCCCACGGCCGCAGCCAGGGCGCGTTCCTGACCCGGATCTCGCGCCACATGCGGGCATCGCTGACCCGCACCGGGCGCAGGCTCACAGGGCGTTCGAGCAGGTGAGGCTCGGTGAGGGTAACCGGCCAGCCGCGCATGCGTCCCACAGTCCCATCATTCTCCTGTATCGCTGCTGACGCTACGCGATCTCAGGCTAAGCGTTTGTGCCGGAGTCCGGTCTGGCGTGGTCGCCCCCGTTGATCTGGGAGATCGCATGCCCGAGCACGGGCCCGAGCACGGCCATGCCGTCCCGAACGCCCCCGGTGGAACCGGGCAGGTTCACGATCAGGGTACGACCCGCGACCCCGGCTACGCCACGGGAAAGGATGGCGGACGGCACCCCGGCCGCGGCCCCGGCCGCGCGCAGCGCCTCGGCGATCCCGGGGATCTCCCGCTCCAGCACGCGCCTAGTCATCTCCGGCGTCAGGTCGCCCGGGGTCAGCCCGGTCCCGCCGGTGGTCACGACGACGTCGTAGCCTTCCGCCAGCGCGGACCGCAGCGCCGCCTCCACGGGCTCGCCGTCCGGCACCACCAGCGGCCCATCCACGGCGCAGCCCGCCGCGCCGAGCAGCCCGGCCAGCACCGGCCCGGACCTGTCCTCGTACACGCCCGCCGCGGCCCGGTTCGACGCGGTGATCGCTAGCGCCCTGATCACGGCCCCGTCCCCGCTCATCGGCGCCATGGCCCGGTCTTCCCGCCTTCCTTCCACTCGACCCGCACGTCGGTGATCACTGCGGCCGGGTCGATGGCCTTGACCATGTCGATCAGCGCCAGCGCCGCCACCGACACCGAGGTGAGCGCCTCCATCTCCACCCCGGTCCGGTCCGCGGTCCTGGCCACCGCGGTGATGTCCACGCCCTCGTCGGTCACCGCCAGGTCCACAGTGACCCCGTGCAGCCCGATCGGATGGCACAGCGGGATCAGGTCCGGCGTCCGCTTGGCCCCGGCGATCCCGGCGATGCGGGCCACCGCGAGCGCGTCGCCCTTGGGCACATCCCCGGCGCGCAGCGCCGCGACCGCCCGCTCGCAGAGCCGCACCCGCCCGGTCGCGCAGGCCGACCGCGCCGTCACGTCCTTGCCGGACACGTCGACCATCCGTGCGTGGCCGGCGCTGTCCACGTGCGTGAGCCCAGAGCCCGCGCTCTCGCTCGTCATGGCAGGACCATTACCTCGGCGGTGTCGCCTGCGCTCATCTGCACGACCCACTCCGGCACGACGACCAGCGCGCTGGCCTTGCCCAGCGTGGCCACCTGGTGCGAGCCCTGCCCGGTCAGCGGGGTGATGAGCCCGCCCGCCCGGTCGAGCACCCCGCGCAGGAAGGAACGCCGGCCGGCCGGCGAGCGCAGCGGCGCGGTCAGCTCGGCCCGCACCTTCTCCAGGCCGAGCCCGTCGTAGCCCTGCATGGCGCCGAGGGCGGGCCGGGCGAAGACCTGGAACGAGACGTAGGCGCTGACCGGGTTGCCGGGCAGCGTGAAGATCGGCACCCGGTCACCCGGCACTGGGGCCGGCGCGGCCGCCTCCTCGTACCCGTCCCGCCGGAAGCGGCGGCGCCGTTCCTCCGGGGCCGCGGCGGCCGGCAGCGCGATGGTCCCGAACCCCTGCGGCATCCCCGGCTGCATGGCCACCTTCCTGAACGTGATCGTGCCGAGCTGTTGCAGCGCCGCCTTGACCACGTCGTGCTCGCCGCCCATGCTGACCCCGCCGGTGGTGATCATCAGGTCGGCCCGGACCAGCTGGTCCTCGATGGCCGGCAGGACCTCGTCCGGGCGGTCGGGCAGGATGGCCCGGCGGTAGGCCAGGCAGCCCGCCTCCCGGGCCGCCGCGGCCAGCATGAAGCTGTTGGAATCCCAGATCCGGCCGGGGACGACCGGGGTGCCCGGCTCGGCCAGCTCGTTGCCGGTGGACAGCACCACCACCCGGGGCGCGGGCCGGACAAGGACGGACCCGCGCCCGGCCGCCGCGATCACCGCGACGTGCATCGGCCGCAGCCTGGTGCCGGCGGTGACCAGCACCTCGCCGGCCTTGGCGTCCTCCCCGGCCAGCCGGATCGCGCTGCCGTGCCCGGCCCTGGCGCGGATGCTCACCCGGGCGCTGCCGCCGTCGGTCCACTCCACCGGCACCACGGCCTCGGCGCCGTGCGGCACCATCGCCCCGGTCATGATCTTGATGGCGGTGCCGGGCTGGAGCGCGTACGCCCCGGTATCGCCCGCCGCGACCTCGTCCGTCACCGGCAGCGTGACCGGGTTCTCCTCGGTAGCGCCGGCGACGTCCTCGACCCGCACCGCGTACCCGTCCATGCCGGAATTGTCGAACGAGGGCAGCGGGCCGGCCGTGGACACGTCCTCGGCCAGCACCAGGCCGTACACGTCGCTGAGGCCGAGTTTGGTGGGCGTCAGCGGCGTGATCGTGCCGAGGATCTCGGCCAGGTGGTCCTCGACCGGGGTCAGTT
Source organism: uncultured Actinomycetota bacterium (assembly GCA_963753225.1). Classification (GTDB taxonomy): domain Bacteria; phylum Actinomycetota; class Actinomycetes; order Streptosporangiales; family Streptosporangiaceae; genus Palsa-504. The sequence goes on from CAVWBQ010000045.1 coordinate 444,325, forward strand.
CTTCCCCGTTCCCTCGCCTCTGGGCCGTTTCGAGGCGGCCCTTTGGCTCGCTCACGGGAGGCTGTCCAGGTACTTGCGCAGCCAGGGCACGATCTCCTCGGCCAGGTCGGAGCGCTCGCAGGCGAACTGGACCAGGGTGCGCAGGTAGTCCAGCTTGTTGCCGGTATCGTAGCGGCGGCCGTGGAACAGCACGCCGGTCACGCCGCCGCCCTGGCCCGGGCCGCGCTTGGCCAGCGTCAGCAGCGCGTCGGTGAGCTGGATCTCGCCGCCCCGCCCTGGCTGGGTCTCGCGCAGCACGCCGAACACGGCCGGGTCGCAGACGTAGCGGCCGATCAGGATCCAGTTGCTCGGCGCCGAACCCGGCACCGGCTTCTCCACCAGGTCGGTGACCGTGACCACGTCGTCCTCCGCGGTCGGCGTGATCGCCGCGCAGCCGTACTGGGAGACCTGCTCAGGGTCGACCTCCATGAGCGCCACCACGCTGCCGCCGTGCCGCTTGCGCACCTCGATCATCCGGGTCAGCAGCGGGTCGCGGCTGTCGATAAGGTCGTCCCCGAGCATTACCGCGAACGGCTCGTCGCCGACGTGGTGGGCCGCGCAGAGCACGGCGTGGCCGAGGCCCTTCGGGTCGCCCTGGCGCACGTAGTGCACGGTGGCGAGCTCGCTTGACTCGCGCACCTGGGCCAGCCGTTCGGCATCACCCTTGACGGCCAGCGCCTCCTCGAGCTCGTAGGCGCGGTCGAAGTGGTTCTCGATGGAGACCTTGCTCCGGCCGGTGATCATCAGCACGTCGTCCAGGCCGGCCGCGACGGCCTCCTCCACGACGTACTGGATGGCCGGCTTGTCGACCACCGGCAGCATTTCCTTGGGCGTCGCCTTGGTCGCAGGCAGGAACCTGGTACCCAGGCCGGCCGCGGGGATCACGGCCTTGGTTACGTCCTTAACGGTGGCGGCGGTACTAGCCATGCCTGAACACTAGCGAACTTCCAGGGGTGTTCCTGGCCGCAGGTACGGTGAGTGACGTGTCCGATATCCAGCTGAGCAAGGCCGAACTGCGCGCCCAGGTACTGGCCCGGCGGTCCGCGCTGCCCGCGGATCAGCGGGCGAAGGCCGGCCGGGCCATCAGGGATGCCCTGCTCGACCGGCCGGAGGTGCAGATGGCCGGCACGATCGCGGCCTATTACTCCATCGGCACCGAACCCGACACCCGCGGCCTGGTGTACGCGCTGTGGAAGCGCGGCAGCTACGTGCTGCTGCCGGTGCTGCGCCCGGACGGGGACCTGGACTGGGCCTCCTACGAGGGGCCGGACTCGCTGGTCCCTGGCCCGCGCGGGCTGCGCGAGCCGGGCGAGCCGACGCGCGGCGTCGACGCCGTGGCCAGGGCCGACGCGGTCCTGGTGCCCGCGCTGGCGGTCGATGGGGCCGGCCGCAGGCTCGGCCGCGGCGGCGGCAGCTACGACCGCGCGCTGGCCCGGGTCGGCCCGCTGGTCCCGCTGATCGCGCTGGTCTACGACGAGGAACTGGTCGAGCGCGTGCCGTCCGAGGGCCATGACGTCCCGGTCCGCGCCACCGCTAGCCCGCGAGCCGGAATCACCGTCACCGGCGCGAGATAGCCAAGCCCGTTCGGGATCATCCAGCTTGGAATCCCTGGACCCTCTCCCGGGTTGGATATACTTAGCAGTCGGATGTCCCGAGTGCTAATCTGAGGCCCGCGTCGAGGAGGGTCTGTGCCCACATACCAGTACACCTGCACCGAGTGCGGCGAGCCGCTCGAGGCGGTGCAGAAGTTCACCGACGCGCCGCTGACCGTGTGCACGGCCTGCGGCGGCAGGCTCAGGAAGGTGTTCTCCGCGGTCGGGATCGTCTTCAAGGGCTCGGGCTTCTACCGCACCGACAGCCGGAACGGCTCCAGCGCCACCGCCCCGGCGGGCAAGGAGAAGGACAAGTCGTCCGGCGAGTCCTCTTCTTCCGCTTCTTCCGCGTCGGACTCCGGCAGCGGCAACGGCTCGGCGGACAAGGCGGCCGCCAAGAAGACCGAGCCGGCCAAGTCCTCGTCCGCGAGCGAGAAGGTCGCTTAGGCTAAGCGGTCATGGCAGACCTGGCGGAGATCGCCGTCGTCGGCGGTTCGGGCTTCTATGAGTTCCTTGAAGCCGCCGAAGAGGTCAAGCTCGACACGCCGTTCGGCGCGCCGAGCGACCCGATCACCGTCGGCGAGGTGGCCGGCCGCCGGGTCGCCTTCCTGCCCAGGCACGGGCGCGACCACCGGTTCCCGCCGCACAAGATCCCCTACCGGGCCAACATGTGGGCGCTGCGCTCGCTCGGCGTACGGCGGGTGCTCGCCCCGACCGCGGTCGGCTCGCTGACCGCCTCCTACGGTCCGGGCACGCTGGTCTTCCCCGACCAGCTCGTGGACCGGACGCGCACGCGCGACCAGACCTACTACGACGAGGGCGCCTGCCACGTGCCGTTCGCCGACCCGTACTGCCCGTCGGTCCGTACCGTCGCCATCGCCACGGCCCGGGAGCAGGGCTGGGTCCCCGCCAGCTCGGGCACCCTGGTCGTCATCGAGGGCCCGCGCTTCTCCAGCCGCGCCGAGTCGCAGTGGTTCGCCGCCCAGGGCTGGACCCTGGTCGGCATGACCGGCCACCCCGAGGCCGTCCTGGCCCGTGAGCTGGCCCTCTGCTATACCCCGCTGGCCCTGGTCACCGACCTGGACGCCGGCCTCGAGGAGGGCGAGGGCGTCACCCAGGCCGAAGTCTTCGAGGTCTTCGCGGCCAACATCAAGCGCCTGCGCGACCTGGTGGTCACGATCATCGCCACCCTCCCCGCCGACCGCGAAGACGACCTCTGCGCCCACGCCCTGGACGGCATCACCCTCCCCTTCCCCCTCCCGTAGCGATCCCGCTGGCCCTTCCCGCGGCCGGTATCGGTAGGGTCGGCTCTGTGGCTGATGTGAAGATTGCTCCGGGCGGGTCTGCGTCGGTGTTCGTGCTGCATGAGGGGTACGTCGGCCGGGACGGCGACGACGGGCGGGTGGCCGGGACGGTCACCCTGATCCTGGACGGCGACGCGGTGATCGTCGTCGACCCAGGGATGGTCGCCTCGCGCGAGGACCTGCTGGCCGCGCTGGCCGCGCACGGGCCGCGGGCCGGGGACGTGACCGACGTGGTCTTCAGCCATCACCATCCCGACCACACGGTCAACGCCGCACTGTTCCCGGCGGCGCGAATCCACGACCACTGGGCCGTGTACCTGGGGGACCACTGGATCGACCGAGACGCCGACGGCGCCGAACTCGGGCCCTCTGTGCGGCTGCTGCGCACTCCTGGGCACACCGCCGAGGACATCTCGACGGTCGCGTCCACGCCCGGCGACGTGTTCGCGTGCACCCACACGTGGTGGGGCGCGAACGGGCCGGCCGACCGATCCGCTCGGTTCCGACGCCAGCGCCCTGCACGTCAGCCGTGAGCTCCTGCTCTCCTTCGCCACGGTGATCGTGCCCGGTCACGGCGCGGCGTTCCGCCCGGACCAGAGCACGCCGCGGTAAGCGCCTCGTCCGCGGGCAACCTCCCGGCCGTCCTGGCCCGTATGGATGGTGAGGAGGTGTGCATGCCACGATCATCGCGCGACGAAGAGTTCTCCGCGTTCGTCCAGACCAGGCGGACCGGGCTGGTACGTTCGGCCTGCCTGCTGACGGCCGGGGACACTCATCTCGCCGAAGACCTGGTCCAGACGGCCCTCGCCCGGCTCTACGTAGCCTGGCCGAAGGTGCGGCGAGCCGGTACCGAGTCCGCCTACGTCTGGCGAATCATCGTCAACGCCCACATCGACGAGGTCCGCCGTCCCAGCAGGCGGCGGGAGCGTCATGTTCCCGAACTCCCCGAGTTGCCCGCGCCGCCCGAGGCCTTCCCCGATGGCCTCGGCGGCGGCGAGGTCCGCGCCGCGCTGGGCGCCCTGCCGCCAGGGATGCGCGCGGCCGTGGTGCTGCGGCACTGGCTCGACCTCAGCGTCGAGGAGACCGCCGAACTGCTGAACTGCTCCGAGGGCACGGTCAAGAGCCAGACCGCGAAGGCCACCGCGCGCCTCCGCGATCTGCTCAGCCCGGCCGCGGTGGAAAGGACTTACCCGTGAACGACCTGAAGGACCTGCTCGAACTGGCGCTGAGCGACGTTCCCGGCCGCGGCGAGCGCGCCGACCCCGCCGCGGACCTGGTCCGGGGCCGCCGGCTGCTGCGCCGCAGGAGGCTTACCGGCCTGGCCGGGGTGACCGCGGCGGCCGTGCTGTGCGGTGTGCTGGTGCCGCTGGCGCTGCAGGGTCCGGCGCCCAGTCATCACCCCGCGCCCGCGACCGCGGCGTCGAGCATCCCGCAGCCGAGCCACACTCAATCGGGCCAGACCGCCGCGCCGGATAAGCAGTCTCACCAGATCAAGCTGGTCGCGTGGGTAGGGACGCAGCCGCCCGGTTACCGGGTGAACTGGATGCCCAAGGGCTGGGTGGTCCAGGGCAGCACACCCTTCGCGCTGGTCATGGCGCCGCCCAATGACAAGGACAAGAGCCCGGATTCCTACATCGGCAAGCTCGTGGTCATGCTGCAGTCCCGGGACGCTACTGCCCCGCCCGCCGATTGGGCCAACCAGCCGGTGAACGAGCGGCCAGGCAAGTTCGACGTGCAGGGCGACACCCAGATCCTCACTTTCAAGATCGCCAGCGGGCAGTGGGTCGTCGTCCAGGCGCCCGTCTCGCTCGGCTGGGACAGCGCCGAGCTGGCCAAGTTCGCCGGCGGCGTGCAGGTGCTGGCGGCCGCGCAGCAGGGGCGCGGCTGAGCCTGCCTGCCTGGGAAGACGGCTGCCGTCGTGTACCTCACGGCGGCAGCCGTCCGCATATCCGGGTACGCTATGGCGTTGGCAGGCCCCGATAGCTCAGCGGATAGAGCGACTGCCTCCTAAGCAGTAGGTCCCGCGTTCGAGTCGCGGTCGGGGCGCAGGTCAGAGGGTTAGAGCCTCCCGGGCGAGTGTGGCGGGGAGCCTAACTGGGAGCCAAAGTGTTACGCTCCCGCCATGTCTGAGACCACAGTCCGGCGCGCCGTCCGCGCGGCGAGGACGCGATCTACTTCGCCGCGGCGAGGAACCGGTACATGGGATCGGTCTCGCTCGGCTACGGTCCCGACGGGAAGCGGATCCGGCGCAAGGTCTTCGGCAAGACCAAGCAGGAAGTCCGCGACCAAGCTCAAGGCGCTGCACAAGGAACTGAACGCCGGAGTCAAGTCCTCGAAGCACCTACACGGTGCGCGAGGCCGTGGACGACTGGCTGCGCGAGGGCCTGGACGGCACGTCCGAGCGGACGCGCACCCTCTACGAGGGCCTGCTGGGGCCGCTGCTCGACGCGATCGGCGCCAGGCCGCTGCGCGACCTGAGCGCGGGTGATGTCCGGTCCGGGCTCGGCAAGCTGGCGGATCGCTATTCCACCCGGTCGTTGCAGATCACCCGGATCTCGCTGGAGCGGGCGATCCGGCACGCCGAGTCCGACGACCTGGTCGGGCGCAACGTCGCGGCCCTGGTGAAAGCGCCGCAGGGCCGCAGCGGCAGGCCGTCGAAGAGCTTCACGCTGGAGCAGGCGAAGGCCCTGCTGGCCGCGGCGGAGGGTACGCGCCTGCATGCCTACGTGGTGCTGAGCCTGCTGGTCGGCATCCGTACCGAGGAGGCGCGTGCGCTGCGGTGGGACCACGTGGTGACCTGGGTGGATGACTCAGCGGGATGGCAGCCTGTCAGCACCGCCGGCTTCGATCCGGCCCGGGCGGGGGAGGACCGGTACGCGATCTACGTCTGGCGCTCTGAGCGGCATGGCGGCGATACCAAGACGGAGAAGTCCCGGCGGACCCTGGCGCTGCCGCGCCGGTGCGTGGAAGCGCTCCGCCAGCATATGGAGCAGCAGGACAAGGACCGGCTGTCGGCTGGCGAGCTGTGGCAGGAGCACGGCCTGGTCTTCGCCTCCCGGGTCGGCACGCCGCTGTCCGCGAACAACGTGATCCGCGCGTTCCGCATCATCACCAAGAAAGCAGGCCTCGGCGACGGACTGGGTGCCGCGGGAGATGCGGCATACCTTCGTGTCGGTCCTGTCCGCGAACGGCGTCCCCGTGGAAAGCATCGCCCTGCTCGCCGGACACGAGCGTACGGCCACCACCGAGTCGGTCTACCGCCACGAGATCCGCCCCGCCCTCACCCAGGGCGCCGAGGTGATGGACAAGATCTTCGGCTAGCCAACAAAATCGGGCAGTAGCGTCGCTCCTATCGATGTGTGCGCCGGAGGCTACGCTAAGTATGCGCCCACCCGTGGATCGTGACAATCGGGCAGCGTACAATCCCTTCTCGGCCTGTTAAGGTAGATTCAACGATCTACTCGTTGACTGGCAATGAATTGGGCTCATTAAAGATCGCCTGCACCCATTCTGTGGGGCTAATTCATTAATCATTACTGTATTCGGCGAAGAAGAACAGCCCAGCGACGGCTGCGAGCATGCTCTCGAACTTGTCGATCGGGCAGCGGTAGCGGCCGCCTTCCCTGCTGAGCATCCGCCATGTCTTCACCTTTGCCACGGCGTGCTCGACGGCGGCGCGGATCTTGCTGAAGATCGTGTTGAATTCACGCTGCCAGTCCAGGAGTTCCGCTCCGCTGAAGCGCTTGAATGGTACGATCCCGATGCCGTCGACTCCGATGTAGCCGAGGTCGGCACCAGTATTGCCTGCGGCCATGGATTTCTCAAGTATTTCCTTGAGGCCGGAGGCCTCGAACGCATGGGCATCGTGCCGGGCGCCGTGCACGGGAACCGGGCCGATCACGGCCACGTCGCCCTTGAGATTGCACGCGATCTGCACGTTCATTCCCGTGTACTTTGCCTTCCCGGAATACAGGTCCGGGATCGCGTCCCAGTCCCATACCGGGCAGACGGTGCCGTCGACCAGGGCAGTTCCCTCGCGGCCGAGCACCTGGACGGGATCGGGGACATACGGGGCGAGAACCTTGCCGATTACCGGTCGCAGCAAGTCCCACCGCCGGCTGACCGTCGGCTGGCTGCAACGGAAATGCGCTGCTGCGGAGGCCTGGGTTGCATTGCGGCGCATCAGCATGACGACCATGACCACTGAGTCGAGCAGTCCGACCGCCGGCGGCTTTTTCGCGCCGGCCTTGACCAGCGAGCCGATCTCCTGCATGACCAGGAGGCCCAGCTTGTGCAGTTGCCCGGTGGTCAGCCCTGTGAGAGCATAGTGCTCCAACGGTTCCTCCTCGTGATCCTTCCGGTCTTATCAACCATGGATCTAAAAGGAGGGACCGTTGCCATGTCCGGGGTTTCCCGTCATTCTCAGGAAACGTTCATCTTGCCTGTGGAATTGTGGAAAACATTCCGCCGTACCGACCGCCAGAGTTTCGGGGGGCGAGAATTCGAAAATGCGATAAATGAATAATCTCCTGTGATCGAAACACCGGTCATCCACATCTCAGGTAGAACTTCGTAACGAAGGGCTGCTTCGTTACGGATTCCTACTTCGCTGTCATGTGCGCGATGTACAAGTACACATGTATCTGGCACCCGTTCACCTACATCAGTCAATATCGATGCAAGTGGCTCGATGTCATCGCGGCTCCAGTTTTCATCTAGCCGCTCTTCAGGTACATCTCGTAGATCAACTACACAAAGGACATATCGATGTGAAACGCTAGTAGCCATCTCTGCCTGCATTGGCGTCAGCTTGGCTGAACCAGTAGATGTAGCCTTCACTTCCACAAAGTAGGGACCCACATCGAATCGTACTGCTGTACCTTCGAGGCTATTGTCTACATTTGACGTGGAAACTTCATAGTCGAAGCCGCGATCAACAAGTTCCACAGTCAACCCCAGGGCTATAAGCGCCTGCCCAACAGCGTCCTGCACGGCGTAACCCATCCGGCGCGACCGCTCTATATCTCGACTACGACGCTGTTCTAGCCTCAATTTCCTGGGCCAGTGATTCGTAGAAGCCAGGATCCGCGCCGCCCGATTCAAGAATCCGGGCCAGGCCATGCCGCACTCCTTGTTGCACATCTGCGCTAATCCCGAGCAGTCTTAGGTCCAATTCATCGAACCCGAAGCAGGCGGTTAGGAATCGAATGGCATCGTCATTCTTGTCCAGCCAGAAAGGATCAAGAAGAGAGGTCAACGTCGTGACATTAGCCGGAAGCTTCGCCAGCTTGTCGTCTTCTCCTAGAAAAGGTACCCATGCGCGATAACGAAGATCTGCCAGCCACAGAGCATCTCGCACCGGTACGTCAATGCTTGCACGATCCTTTGTACCTCTTACTAGTCGTTGTTCATGCCAAGAAGAGTCGTTTTTCACTATGAAGATTATTTAAGTGTGCCACGAACGCTGAAGGGAGTCACCGTAGGAGGTTTCTCTGATGCGGTGCTGTGCAGAAGATGAAGGGGTAGTGGCCCTTTGGCGTCGCCCTGCGGGGGGAGATGTCAAATCACCTCAAGCTGCATTAGCTAGCGACTGTTGTGGTGAGCGTTGAGGAAAAGGCGCACGTGATGCGTCAGATAGGGATCGGGAAGGCGAACGCGAGTGAACCACCGATGAAGCGTCGAAAATCTTAGACGGCATCAAAACCGGAGCGATTGAATGGGTCCGGGATAAGCCTGGCGGAAACCCGTTTACTGGCCAGGCGGTGTCCGGCGTGTAGGTGGCGCGAGCCCGGTCTGCCGCTTCTGCATGGAACGTGGGAAGGCGGGTGCCGATACTGGTGCTCCTCTCACGGTGAGAGGAGTGCCGAGAGGAAGAGCGGCGGCGGCAGAAACCGTTAGCCGTTGAGTACCGATGCGGTATCCGCTGGCGGACCGGCCCGTAGTAGTGGTGAAGCTCCTGTAATGGGAGCGGAGCGAAGGGGCCGGCTCATCTGTTGGTTTGTTCCTGCGGGCAACCAGGCGGTGTCCTGGGAGGAGACGCGTGAGCAAGTCAGGACCGGAAGGCAAGTCGTTTCAGATACCGAAGCAGCTGGTGTGGGAGGCGTACAGGCGGGTCAAGGCGAAGAAGGGTGCGGCCGGGGTGGACGGGCAGTCCCTAGCCGACTTCGAGGAGGATCTGAGGAATAATCTCTACAGGATCTGGAATCGGATGTCGTCGGGGACTTACTTTCCGCCTCCGGTAAAGGCGGTGGAAATACCGAAACCACATGGCGGCGGCACGAGAATCCTCGGGGTGCCCACTGTCGCGGACAGAATCGCGCAGACTGTGGTGGCACTGCGGCTGGAAGCCCGGACGGAGTTGATTTTCCATCCCGACTCCTATGGGTACCGGCCGCGGAAGTCAGCACACGATGCGCTGAGGAAGTGCCGCGAACGGTGCTGGCGGAAGGACTGGGTTCTGGACCTTGATATCCGGAAGTTCTTCGACTCTTTGGATCATGATCTCGTCGTCAAGACGGTAGAGGCCAACACCGCCGACAAATGGGTGCTGCTGTATGTGAAGCGGTGGCTGAAAGCGCCGCTGCAGGTACCTGATGGCACCTTGCAGGAGCGAGATAAAGGAACCCCGCAGGGTTCCGCGGTATCGCCAGTACTGGCGAATCTGTTCCTGCATTACGCGTTCGACATGTTCCTGGAACGGGAATTCCCGGCCGTGGAATTCGAGCGCTACGCCGACGACGCGGTGGTGCATTGCGTGACCGAGCGCCAGGCCCGGCAGGTCCGGGAGGCGCTCACCGCGAGGCTGGCGGAGCTGGGGCTGGAACTGCACCCCGGCAAAACCAAGATCGTGTACTGCCAGGACACCCTGCGGCGCGGTGAGCATGAGACCGTGACGTTCACGTTCCTGGGGTACGCGTTCCGCCCTCGGCAGGTCCTGGGCAAGAACGGGAAGATCTTCACCTCGTTCACGCCCGCGATCAGCCCGGAGGCGCTCAAGGCCAAGGGCCAGATGGTCCGCGGCTGGCGGCTGCACATGCGCACCGGCATAAGCCTGGACGAGCTCGCCAGGGCGATCAATCCGATCGTGGCGGGCTGGATCAGCTACTACGGCCTTTTCGGCCGTAAGACGCTGAATCAGCTCCTCCGCCGCGTCAACACCTACCTGACGCGGTGGGCTCGCAGAAAGTACAAACGGCTGCGCAGCTACAAGCGGTTCCACCGGTGGTGGACCGGACTCATCGATCGAGAGCCCGGACTGTTCGCCCACTGGGGACTAACGCGCGCGTTCAACTGGAATGGATGAGAAGAGCGGAATGACGGGAGACTGTCACGTTCCGTTCCGTGGGAGCCCGGGGGTGAGATTCCCCCGGGCGACCCGACAAGTCGTCAGTTTGATAGCGGCTCCGCATCATACACAATCGTCATTAAATAGACTCTCTACGCTTCGGCGCGCCTGCCGGGGCAACGGCTTCTCAATCCGATAGAAGGGATGTGCTACCAAACCTTTTCACGAACGGAGAAGCCGTTGCGCTATGATCGTATGTCAGGCCTTGACTCAGAGCAACTCGACGAACTGGTATGGCGCATCGAAGATCAGCTTGAAGAGCCCTGGCATAAAGGAATCGGGCGTCCGAAGGACCTTACTCTGCGAGAAGCCGCCGTCGTGGCATGCGGCTATATGCGACAGAACATTACGCAGGAAGTCTGGGCGGAAATATTCGATACGTCGCAGCCGGTGATCTCTGGAATAATCGCGAAGTTCACGCCACTTATCGAGGCGTCCACCGAAGAGGACCGGCCGACCGTCGACGAGGCAAAGGAAGCTGCGGCCCGCGAGCAGACGGTGCTGGTAGACGGCTTCCTGGCGCCCACCTGGTCCTGGCGCGATACACCAGAACTATGGTCGGGAAAACATAAAACGACCGGCTTTAACGGCCAGGCCATCGCGAACCTCCGAGGCGATCTCCTCTTCGTATCTGAGCCGATTACCGGGCATAATCACGACATGACAGCCCTCGCCGGGACGGAGACCGCAGATATCATTGCGGCTGCCTACAGCGGGATCGGCGACAAGGGCTATCAGGGCTCGGACTTCATTACCCCGTTTAAGAAGCCGCAAGGCGGGGAGTTGCTTGATTGGCAGAAGGAATTCAACGCCCAGGTAAATAAGCTACGCGCCCCGGTCGAGCGCGCGATTGCTCATCTCAAATCCTGGCGTATTCTTCATACCGATTACCGACGGCCGCTCCGCACATACGTCATGTCCTATCGGGCGGCTATAGGACTGTACTTCTTTAAACTAAATTTTGAATAAGCTTCATGATATTGTTGTAGTACGGTGGATCGGTTGATACAAGCGCGTTACTATAGCTTCTGGGAGATTATTCATTTATCGCATTTTCGAATTCTCGCCCCCCGAAACTCTGGCGGTCGGTACGGCGGAATGTTTTCCACAATTCCACAGGCAAGATGAACGTTTCCTGAGAATGACGGGAAACCCCGGACATGGCAACGGTCCCTCCTTTTAGATCCATGGTTGATAAGACCGGAAGGATCACGAGGAGGAACCGTTGGAGCACTATGCTCTCACAGGGCTGACCACCGGGCAACTGCACAAGCTGGGCCTCCTGGTCATGCAGGAGATCGGCTCGCTGGTCAAGGCCGGCGCGAAAAAGCCGCCGGCGGTCGGACTGCTCGACTCAGTGGTCATGGTCGTCATGCTGATGCGCCGCAATGCAACCCAGGCCTCCGCAGCAGCGCATTTCCGTTGCAGCCAGCCGACGGTCAGCCGGCGGTGGGACTTGCTGCGACCGGTAATCGGCAAGGTTCTCGCCCCGTATGTCCCCGATCCCGTCCAGGTGCTCGGCCGCGAGGGAACTGCCCTGGTCGACGGCACCGTCTGCCCGGTATGGGACTGGGACGCGATCCCGGACCTGTATTCCGGGAAGGCAAAGTACACGGGAATGAACGTGCAGATCGCGTGCAATCTCAAGGGCGACGTGGCCGTGATCGGCCCGGTTCCCGTGCACGGCGCCCGGCACGATGCCCATGCGTTCGAGGCCTCCGGCCTCAAGGAAATACTTGAGAAATCCATGGCCGCAGGCAATACTGGTGCCGACCTCGGCTACATCGGAGTCGACGGCATCGGGATCGTACCATTCAAGCGCTTCAGCGGAGCGGAACTCCTGGACTGGCAGCGTGAATTCAACACGATCTTCAGCAAGATCCGCGCCGCCGTCGAGCACGCCGTGGCAAAGGTGAAGACATGGCGGATGCTCAGCAGGGAAGGCGGCCGCTACCGCTGCCCGATCGACAAGTTCGAGAGCATGCTCGCAGCCGTCGCTGGGCTGTTCTTCTTCGCCGAATACAGTAATGATTAATGAATTAGCCCCCTGGTAGTAGCATTAGCTTGTGTGGCATCTCCGTGGGCGTTAGCAGGAAGTCCGGCCACCGCCTTGGCGATCCAGTCGGCACTGGTTGATATACTGCAGGGGCCTTCGTTGAATATGTTGCCCTCGGCATAGTCCCACACCATCGGCAATGCTTGCCGCGAGAAGACATGATTGATGCCTTCCTTGATGGCATCCGGGCGCCATGCGCAGAGAACCGAATCGTTGTCAGCAACCTTGCTTATTGCGAAGGCGAGGTATGTGACAACATCCTTGGCATAGGCTGGACTGGCACCGTCTTCTATGAGCTGAAGTCTGGCTTTCTCGATTAGGTCACTGAAAGTGGTGAGTGCTGTTAGCTGGCGGTTCGTGAATAGACTGTCCCAAGTCCGCATGCCATAGATTGGAGCCTTGATATCCCTAGGGCTGTTGGAGAGTTCCGCCTCCGGAACGTCGTCCGGGCGTGGCACGTTAGCTGTTCGCTCGTGTTCCTCGGTCGGTGCGGCGTAATACCGCTGACGCCTTCCATCGGCAGCGATCGCCATTAGTTGATCACCCATCCGCCCCAATTTTCCCTCATCGCGGATATAGCCCAGCGTGACCGGGGCGCTGCACAATAGGCATGTCGCACCGGTGCGTCCGACCGTGCCGTCACGGGGCGCGCCATCCGGGCCACCGATCTCGAATCGGACGCGCTTTTCCTCATGGACTGGGATTGGGACGATGTAGCGTTCCTTGCCCTTCTTTTTGCCAAGCCAGAATGACTTGACCAGTGGCATTGTCCCCCCGCACGCCGGGTTGGGGCAGGTGACGGTTCGCGCCCAGATCCAGGCGATCACCGTACAGTCGGTACCCCCTATACTGACCTTCGGGTAAAGGTTACCTATTCGCTTCTCGGCCTCGACGCGCATCCACTTGCCGTACCGCCGCGCGTCCTCTGCGAGCCCGGTAGCTCGTGGCCAGGAAAGCCGTTCGCTCGCCGCACCCGGGAATACCGGCTTGTGCCCAGCCCACTTCGGTGGGATCTCGATCAGTGCTTTGTTGATCAGGACCGCGACCGGGTTCAGGTCCGATGCATGGGCCTTGAGGCCAAGACGTTGCGCCTCCAACGGGATCGACCCGCCGCCGGCGAACGGGTCAAGGATCGGCGGCGGGTTCCCGCCAGTCGACTTCAGAATCTCCTCATGCGCCTCGCGGAGCAACTTCTCATCGTGGATGTTCTCCCACACGACGAGGCGAGAGATGATGTCATGGAGTCGCTTCCGTTCGACCGCTTGGGCTTGCTCGGTCGGGAATATGTCCGGGTGCGCCGACGGGTCATCGACGAGCTGGGCGAACAGTACCGCGCGGCAGGCGGCGAGCGGTCGTCGTGCCCACCACAGGTGCAGCGTGGATGGGTGGCCGTGGCGTATGGATTTCTCCCGGGCTGACTCGCGGTTGATGTCTTCCAGCGGCAGTGCGACCTCGATGAGCTTCGGCTTGTACCAGAGGTCCTTGGCGGTCATTGCGGTTGTCCTCCCCGTTCCCATTCACGCTGCCAGTGTCCGAGCATGCCTGTCGCGGCGAAGTCGCCGAAGGTCACGTCCCGGAATGGATCGACGATATAGCGGACCTGGTTGAAGCCGGGGCCTCGCGGCGATACGGATACCATCGCCAGCCGGGATCCGGCCGCTGAGTTCTTGCCGTGCAGCACTTCGGTCTTGGTTACCCAGAACTCTTCTGCGCCCTCGATCCGGCCCTTGACCTCGATGTAGACGAGGTGGCCGTCAGGGCGGCGGGACTCGATGTCGTAGCCCGGATTGTTATGCGGCATCTCGCGCGGTTCGTTGCCGAGGGCGCGTTCGGCGGCCAGGACGGCAGTGATAGCGCGGCGGTCGGTCTCGGTCGTGTCAGCCGCGAACCGCCCTTGGCTGTCGGTGTCATCGGGGGAGCCAGGGACGCCGAGGAGCAGGTTCAGCAGGCCCTGAGGGATGACCAGGGCGGCGGCGGAGATGACCGGGGGGCGGGCGATCAGCTCCTCGTCCCTGGCGAGTTCGGCGAGCCGCTTGCCCAGGCGGCGTTCCAGGTCGCGGGCGCGGGCCTGGGCGGTCTCCGGCTTCAGCTTCAGGGACCGGCCTGCGGCCTGCTGGTCGAGGAGCTCGGTGGCGCGCATGTCCCAGTAGTTGATCTCGCCGTCCAGGCGCTGCTTGACCAGGCGGCGGACCTGGGCGACGCGGGCGGTGACCAGATCGCGGGTGCGGGCCAGTTCGGCGGGCATGCCGTCGGTGACAGCCCAGGCAAGCGCGACGTTCTCCACGCCCGAGGCGAGCCAGGGCGCTTCCCGGAGGGAGACTGCCGCCATCCGCTCGGACTCATCCAGGGGTTTGTAGTCGAGGTACCGTGCCTCCCCGGCCGCGTTTGCCCCGTCCGAGTCCACCTCCACGAAACCGAACTTCTTGGCGACCGTGCGGGCGGGCTGGTGGCCGTCGGTGATCTCGTGGGTGACCGCGACCAGCAGCCGCGGCTCGGTCCCAGGGTCGTGCTCGTCCTTGAGCATGGTGCCCTGCTTGAGCAGCGTGCCGTGCCGTTCGATGATCAGGTCCGTGACCGCGTTGAGCAGCGGGTGACCGGGCGCCAGGAGACCGGCGCGGGGCCTGCCCTCGACGCGGGTGCGGTCCTTGTCGAAGGTGACCCGCTCGTATTTCTCCAGGACCGGGGCCGGGGCGGTCCCGACGTGGCGGTCCCGGTCGCGGATCTCCCTGGGCACGTGGCGGATCTCGTAGCGGCCCGGCTCGCGCTCGGACAGGCGGCCGCCGAGTTCGCGGAACGCGTCGGTGAACCACTCGCTGATGAAGTGCGGCGACAGGCGGCGGCGGTTCGCCTCGTCCATCCGGGCCCGCCACTTCTCCAGGTCGGCGACGGCGAACATGTCGGCATGCGCGGCCCGGTCGGCGATGAGCTTGTCCAGGCCCTCGCCGACGGTGGCGTCGATGACCTGGTGCAGTCTCGCCTTGACCCTGGGGTCGTTGCCGTAGCGGATCGCCTGGAGGAGCAGGTCCCGCAGCGGCTGACCCTCGAAGGCCTCGCCGAGGACGTCGAAGACCTTGCCGTGATAGGCCTTGGCCTGCTCCTCGATCTTCCCCAGGAGCTGGGTGAAGACCATGCCCTCACGGGTGCCAGCGGCAACGAGGTTCCACAAGTGGCAGACCTCGGTCTGGCCGATCCGGTGGATGCGGCCGAACCGCTGCTCGATCCTGTTGGGATTCCACGGCAGGTCGTAGTTGACCATCAGGTGAGCGCGCTGCAGGTTCAGGCCCTCACCCGCGGCGTCAGTCGCGACCAGCACCCGGGTATCGACATCCTGGGTGAACAGCTCGGTGATCTTCCGGCGTTCCTCGCGCCGCACCCCGCCGTGGATCGTGACGACCGCGTCATGGCGGCCGAGCAGGCCGCGGATCCGGTCAGCCAGGTACTCCAGGGTGTCCCGGTGCTCAGTGAAAATGATGATCTTCGGCGCGGCATCCGGTGACGCCATGGCGGGAAGAACTCCCTGCCCTGCTATTGCTCCCTTGCCGGGAAGGGCATCCGCAAGCCCCGGGAGCATGCCGGCAGGGGAGGGGAAGACGGGGCCGGCGTCCGCGCCGTCTGCCAGCGGTCCCCCGGCTGTGAGGATGTTGTTGGTGAGCAGGTCGCGCAGCTCGGTCCACTTCTTGTCGGTGCCGGAGTGCCGGACCCGGCGGGCGACCTCGATCAGGTCAGCGAGGATCGCGAGTTCCTTGTCCAGTTCCGCGATCGTGCGGGCGGCGGTAGCGGCGTCGGCGACCTCGGACTCGGTCTCCTCCGCCTCGGTGCTCGGCACGTCGTCGAGCTCGTCGTCGCCGGCGTCCGCCACGTCCCGGCCGAGCATCTCCGACAGCCGCCTGGCCAGGTCGTTATCGGCGGCGGACGCCGTGCCGAACCGCATCTCATCGCGCCGCTTCTTCAGCCGGGCGTGGCGGCGGACCAGGGACTGCAGGATCGCTTCCGGGCTGGACGCCAGGCGCCGCTGGAGCACGGTGAGGGCGAAGCCGACGGTAAATCCGCGCTTGGAATCGCCCTGCTCCTTGAGCCGGTCCGCGCGGCTCATCTCCTCCCGGACGTACTGGGTGACCGCCTCATACAGGTCCTTCTCCGCCTCGGACAGCTCGTAGGCGACCGTGTAGGCGCGGCGCTCGGGGAACAGCGGCCTGCCGTCAAAGGTCTTCAGGTCCTCCTTGACCATCCGGCGCATCAGCCCGTCGGTGCTGATGGCGTGGATGCCGTCCCGGTACCGGCCCTCGAACCGGTCCGTGTCGAGCAGCGCGAGGAACAGCTGGAAATCCTCTTCCCGGCCCGCGTGCGGGGTCGCGGTCATCAGCAGGAAGTGCCGCGCGTGCCGGCCCAGGAGCTCGCCGAGCTGGTAGCGCCTGGTCTTCTTCAGCTCGCTGCCGAAGTAGTGCGCGGACATCCGGTGCGCCTCGTCGACGATGACCAGGTCCCACTCGGCGCGATCCAGCAGGTCCCGGAACTCATCGGAGCGTGACAGCTGATCCATCCGGGCGATCAGCAGATTGTGCCTGGTGAAGACCGATGACTCCGCAGTCGCCGGAGTCGCATCAGCGAGCTGCCCGCGCCCGGGTCATCGGCCAGGAGGAACCGCAGCGGGGTCCGCTGGATCAGCTCACCGTAGACAGCCTGGATCTGATGCGGGAGCGGCTCAAGCTCAGAGGTGTGCACGGCCAGCATCGGATCAAACCGGCCCGCCATCCTGATCCGCAGCGCCTCGGCCGCCAGCTTGAACTTCGCCCCATCGGCAGTGAGGTCGAAAGCTGCGCCTTGCTTGGCCGGGTCGAGCCGCGGCTCGTGGTCCCGGTACAGCAGGCGCTCGTCAAGCCGGCCGGCGTCCGTGCGGTAGGTCAGGCGCAGGGCGTTCCCGCCGATCCACGTCGCCGCGACCACACTCACCGGCGCGTCCACGTCTATTCCGACGATACGCGCACCAGGAGTAACGTCCTCGAGCCTCATGATGTCCCCTCACGCTCCGGTCCCCACCTTACGAGCAGGCCATGACAACCGGCCGATTCTCGGGATAACTCAGCAGGCCAATTAGTCACATGACAGGCCAACCTTCGTGTGGGCGTCGGTTTACCTCCGCGAGGCAGCCTGTGATTTGCGCGCATGTGACCTTGCCTTTCCCTTCGCTCCTGATTCTTTCCAAGGCCTAAGCCTGGTGTAGGTTCTCATCTCTGATGTCCCCTGAAGCTGCGTTGAGCTGCGGACCTGCCGGGTTCTCATCGATTTGTCCGCTGGGTTTTCTCACCGTTCTGTCATTTTCTTCGGCGGCCCGCTGCCCGATCGGGGCGAGCAACTGCCCAGCGGTCTGTAGCAGGCCGCCGAGCTCAGGCTGGGTGAGGCGGTAGTAGACGGCGCGGCCATGCACCCGGCTGGGATCACACCGGATTGCCTGAGCCTGGTCAGGTGGGCGGAGATGTTGGCCTGAGAGCCGCCGAGCTGGGCGGCCAGCGCGGCGGCCTGCCACGCGGCGGTGGCGTCGAGGCCCGGGCTGATCGGCATGCGGTCACGGTAACGGCTGCGGCTGGCGGCGGGACAGGGTGGCGCCACGCCGGTCGGCTTCTCACCGATGTGACTCCCAACGATAAGTGGCGTGTGGTCCGTGGTGTTTTACTGACTTTCCCAGCCCTACCTGGCGTGGTCTGCCAGCGTTAGCTGGCGTGCTGGCCGTGCTGCCGGTTCTTTATGGCGTCCGCTGTGACTGCGAGACTCGTTCGCTGATCCAGGAGGCGGGCCGTGGTGCCCTGTCAGTAGGGCCGGGCGTGCGGGACCGGCGGGAAGGCGTTGAACAGCTCGGTCATCTCGACGCCGAGGACGTTGGCGATGGCGAATGCCCGGTCGACCGAGATCGCCTGGCGGGCGTGCTCGACCTGGGCGTAGAAGGAGCGGCTCAGCCCGGCTTGCCTGGCCACGGCGGTCTGGGTCATGCCCCTGCTTTCCCGGATTTCGCGGAGCCGGCTGCCGAGCGCGATGCGGGCCTGCCGGAGGATGGCGTCGGGGCTGTCGTCGTTCACGTCCTGCATCTTCGAAACGGTAGCGCGGTGCATCGAGTGTTCTATATTTTGAACACTTATGATCGATATTATAGCCCTCTCGGAGAAGGGCTCCCGGTGAGGCCGCCGGCGGTCCTGGCGTCGGATTGCTGCGGCCTGACGGACCTGGCCCGGATGTGTGCGGTGACCGGCGACGATCGCCGCGCCCTGTGCCTGGCCGCCGGGTGGAGCAGCCGGTGGATGACCACGTGGAAAGTCGAGGGGCGGGAGGTGACCTGCCCGGTGGCGGGCATGGGCGGCTTCCCGGTGCCCGGCTGCGAGCCGGTACGGCATTTCACCTGGCGGACTGGCCAGGGGCACCGGCCGGGACTGCAGAGCGTTACCGGGACCGGGCGGCTGCACGGGTTCGAGAGCCATGCCGAGCAGCGGCTGCTGCTTGCCCTGGATTTCCTGGGCGTGCGTGAGGTGGTGTCGCAGCCGCACCGGATGCGGTTTGAGTCGGCGGCGGGACCGCGGGAGCATACTCCCGATTTCCTGGCCGTCACCGCCGAGGGCACGTGGCTGCTGGATGTGCGGCCCGCGGACCGGATCGAGGCGGCCGACCGGGTCAAGTTCGCTGCCTCGGCCGAGGCAGCGCTGGCTTGCGGGTGGCGGTATGGCGTGGTGGGCGGCTGGCAGCGGCACGTGATGACTACCCTGGACACGCTGTCTGCGCAGCGGCGGCCGCTGAGCGACCCGCTCGGCCTGGCCGGCGTGCTGGTCGCCGCGGTCGCCGGCGGCCCGCTGCGGTTCGCTGACCTGGTGGCGGCCACTTGCTACCCGGCGGTCGCCCGCGCGTTCGCGATTCACCTGGTCTGGCGCCGGGTCCTGGCTATCGACCTGGCCGTGCCGTTCGGGGACAGCGCCCTGGTCTGGCGGGGCGGACGGTGAGCGGCACGGACCGCGGGCCGGTCGAGCTGTCGGCGGGCTGCCGGCTGGTGCTGGCGGGCACCCAGTGGCAGGTGGACTGGTTCGAGCCGCATACGGGGCGGGTGCTGCTGCGCCGTGACGACGGGCAGGAACTGTCCACCACTGTCCGGGCGCTGGTCAGCCACGGTGACTGCCGGCCTGCCCCGTCCGCCGCGGCGAGCACAGCGTGCAGCCGGGGCCGTCAGCCGGCCGGGCTGGAGGATCTCACTGCCCGGCAGCGGGAGCTGGTCGCGGTGCGCTACGCCCACCTGATGGAGGCAGAGACCGGCTACCGCAGCGGCAGCCCGCTGCGCGCCCTGCCCGGCGAGCCGCGGCCGGGCTATGATCCGGCGGTCACCACGCTGCACGAGCGGCGGCTGGCCAAGGTCGCCGAGATGGCCGCGCTGGGAGCTGATTCGGCCGCGATGCTGGGCCTGGCCCGGATCAGCGAGCGCACCCTGGTCCGGTGGGCCGGGCAGTGCCGCCGGTCCGGGATCGCCGGGTGCATTGACGGGCACTGGCTGCGGCGAGGCGGCGGCCGGTACTCGGTCACCGGGCAGCTCCGCGAGGCTATCTACGCCGTCCGTGCCGAGTGCTTGCACCGGTCGCGGGTCTCGATGAAGACCAGGGAACGGCTGATCCGCCAGTACGTCCGGGAACGGTTCGGCCCCGAGGCGGCGGTCCCGTGCTATGAGACCCTGCGGACGGTGTGGATCGAGTGGTTCGGCCCTGGCGGCGCCCGGCAGCGTTACGCCCGGTCGGCGGCGGAGCTGCCGGTCACCGGCGAGCACGTGGTGATCCACCGGCCTGGGCAGGTGGTCGCGCTGGACACCAGCCCGCTGGGGGTGAAGGTCCGCGAGCACGTGTTCGGCGAGCCGGTGACCGCCTCGCTCACCCTTGCTCTCGACGTCTACACCCATTCGCTGGTTGCCTTCCGGCTCACCCTGGTCTCCGAGACCTCGGTCGACGTGGCGATGCTGCTGCGGGACGTGATGATGCCGCTGCCGCTGCGCGAGGACTGGGGCCAGGACATGGAATGGCCCTATCCGGGCATCCCGGCGTCCCTGGTTGCCTCCTTCGCCGG
>CAVWBQ010000046.1:0-44467 GCA_963753225.1 uncultured Actinomycetota bacterium
GCGATCCGGCCCATCGCCTGCGCACCTGTGCTCGCGGAGCCGGGCATCCTCAGGATTCCCTGAAGCATCGCTGTACCAGGCGTCCCAGCCGCGCAAACGTTCGCCTAGTCGGGGAAACCCCGCAGGTTCTGTTCAGCACCCGTTCAGGTATCACCGTCAGGCTTCTGAACCGGCGCGGCGTTCGCTCCCGGGGCGATTCACCGCGCCGCCATCTGTGCGGAGGCAATCCCCCCTGAGGAGTGCGGGATGTTCTTCACTTATCTGCGGCGCGAGCTTCGCCGCCGCATGCGCCAGGCCGTCTTCATCGCGCTCGGCCTCGCCGTCGGCGTGGGCCTGGTGATCACCGTGACGGCGGCATCGGCCGGCGTCAAGAACGCCCAGGGCGCCGTGCTCCATGCGCTATATGGCGTGGGCACCGACGTCACCGTGACCAAGACGCCGAAGGCCGGGTCGTTCAGCCCCGGGTCGTTCGGCTTCGGCTTCCGGGCCGGGACCAGGACGCGGCCAGTAGCCGGCACCAAAATCAACGACAGCACGCTCGCGGCGGGCCCCACCCTCGCCTCGATCAGCTCGTCCTCGGTCACCTCGGTGGTCGGCCTGCACGACGTGTCGGCCGCGGCCGGCGGGCTGACCCTGAACGACCGGACGATCAGCGGCACCGTGCCCGCCGTCAACGTCAACGGCGGCGGCTTCGGCGGCGGCGCAGGCGGCGGTTCCGGCAGCGGCAGCTCTGGCGGCGGCGGCCAGAGCTTCCGCGCCAACTTCACCACCAGCAGCTTCGGCGTCGACGGGGTGGACATCGGCGGCGGTGAGCTCGGCCCGCTCAGCTCGGGAAAGCTCAGCGCGGGCCGCACGTTCACCGCCTCGGACGCGAACGCCGACGTCGCGCTGGTCAACGCTTCCTACGCGACGCAGAACAAGCTGGCAACCGGGTCCACCATCGCCATCGGCAACAGCAGCGGCAAGGCGACGAACTTCAAGGTCGTCGGGATCGTCAGCGAGCCTGCCGGCGACAACCCCTCGGACGTGTACATCCCGCTCGCGGTGGCGCAGAAGCTGGCCGGCATGAAGAACGAGGTGAACACCATCTACGTCGCGGCCAGCAGTTCCTCGGCCATCAGCAGCGTCTCCTCCGAGATCTCCAAGGCGCTGCCTGGCGAGACCGTGACCACCTCGAGCGACCTGGCCAGCGAGGTCACCGGCTCGCTGTCCAGCGCCTCCAGCCTGGCCAACAACCTGGGCAAGTGGCTCGCGCTCGCCGTTCTCGTCGCGGCGTTCCTGCTGGCCAGCCTGCTGACGATGGCGGCGGTGTCACGCCGGGTACGTGAGTTCGGCACGCTGAAGGCGCTCGGCTGGAAGAGCCGCCGCATCATCGGCCAGGTGATGGGCGAGGCGGTCACCCTCGGCCTCATCGGCGGCGCGATCGGCATCGGGCTCGGCCTGGCCGGCGCGGAGCTGGTCTCCAAGCTGTCGCCTAAGCTGTCCGCGGTCGTCGGCCAGACCACCGGCTCGGCCACGCCGGGCGGCGCCAGGCAGTTCGGCTTCGGTGGATCCGGGAACTTCGGCGGTGGAGGCGGCGGGGCCGGCGGGGGAGGAGGGGGCGGAGGTGGCGGCTTCGGCAGGAACCCCGGGGCCGCCACCTTCAGCCGCCCGGGGCCGGCCAGCCACACGGTGGCGGTGCACCTGGCCGCCACGGTGAGCGCCAACGTGATCCTGCTCGCGGTCGTGCTGGCCGTGGCGGGCGGCATCATCGCCGGGATGTTCGGCGGCTGGCGGGCCGCGCGACTGCGTCCCGCGGCCGCCTTGGCCAAGGTCGCCTGATAAGCAGGAGGGAATCCTCGATGTACAAGCTCTCCGGAGTGACCAAGAACTATGTCAAGGGGCGCGAGACCGTAGCCGCGCTGTGCGGTGTCGACCTGGTGATCGAGGACGGCGAATGGCTGGCCATCCAGGGCCCGACCGGGCACGGCAAGTCGACGCTGCTGCAGATCCTCGGCGGCCTGGACCGTCCGTCCGGCGGCATCGTCGATTTCGACGGCCGTGACCTCGCGCAGCTGCGCGAGGCCGAGGTGACCAGGGTGCGGGCCACCTCCATCGGCTTCGTGTTCCAGACCTTCAACCTGGTGCCGACGCTGTCCGCGCAGGAGAACGTGGAGGCCGCGCTGGTCCCGCTGCACGTGTCCGCGACCGCGCGGCGTCAGCGGGCCGCGGTCGCCCTGGACACCGTCGGCCTGGGCGACCGGCTGCGGCACGTGCCCGGCGAGCTGTCCGGCGGGCAGCAGCAGCGGGTGGCCATCGCCCGGGCCCTGGTCAAGGAGCCGATGGTCCTGCTGGCCGACGAGCCGACCGGCAACCTCGACGAGGACACCAGGGACGAGATCATCGGCCTGCTCGAGACCATGTGGCGAGAGCGCGGCCTGACCATGGTGTTCGTCACCCACGACAGCACCGTGGCCCGCCGCGCCCAGCGGATCGGCGTGATGAAGAACGGCCGCCTGAGCTTTAGGCAGCCGGCCCCGGCGCAGGCGGCCCGGGCCCAGGCGGCCCCGGCGCAGGCGGCCCGGGCGCAGGAGGAGCCGCCTGCCGGTTCCGTCCCAGCTGAGTGACCTCGCGACGGCCCGGCCCTGGCGGTCCGGGCCGATTCCAGCCCGGCGCGGCCACCGCCGTACCACTGGGCGCAAATCCCGCCGGGAGACGATTTATGCAACATGGCGATTTCTTTAGTGCTGTGAACTAAGTGGGCGGCATACTGCCGGGGAATCGGAATATGACTTGACGGTGGGTATGCGAACCCTTTGAATAGGAATGCTACGAAAGCGCAGAAAGTCGGCCCTGCTCCAAAACTGATCGTGGGGGGTCGACCATGGGCGCATACGGGGGCGAGCCGCGCACAGTACGCCGCGCGGGCATCGATAGCACGCCGGCGCATGCCAGGACCGCGCTTTCCGAGGCGCTGACCGAACTGCGCCGGCTCACCAGCGATCCGCTCTCCGACGGGGTGGAACAAGCGCTGGCCGACCTCGGCGGCGCGCCGATCAAGTCCGGTTTCGGCGTGGACACCGTGCGCAGGCTTCGCCAGTGGAGTGCCGAGCACCAGCGCGTCGCCATCGAACTCGAGGCCGCCGCCCGGTGCTGCCGCCTCGTAGAGCGGGAGATCAATCAGCGCGTAGACGCCCTCCTGGACGAGTCGCCGGCCAGGACCAGACGTCAGCTCAAACAGATCTTCCGCCGCGGCAGGCCCGGCCCGCGTCCCGCCGGGGATGCGCCGGAGCGGGTATGGTCCGAGCCGTTTGCGCCCAAGCCGCTGATACCCGGGCCGCTCGTACGCCACCAGGCTGAGCCCGGGCCGATGCCTGAGCCCGGGCCGATGCCCGGGCCGATGCCCGGGCCGATGCCTGAGCCTGGTGCCGAGCCGGTGCCGGCCGAGGCCGACATAGCGGCGTCGGCGCTAGGGCCACTCGAGATCCATGTCGGCGGCCGGCGGGTGCCGCGATGGAACAGCTCAAAGGCCCGGGCGGTGTTCCAGTACCTGCTGGTCCATCAGGACCGGCCCACCCGGCGCGACGTCCTGATGGCGCTGCAGTGGCCCGACCACAGCCGCAACTCGGCCCGCAACAACCTCAACGTGGCGCTGTACAGCCTGCGCAACACCCTGGACGGGCTAGGCCAGGGCGCGCAGCCCATCTTGTACCGCGACGGTTGCTACATCCTCAACCCCGACCTGACCTGGTGGATCGACCGTAACGAGTTCCTTTCGGCGGTCGATGACGCGCGGCTGGCCCGCCGGGCCGGCCGGCCCAGGCAGGTCGTCGAGGCGTGCCGCCGGGCTATCCGGCTTTACCGCGGCCCGCTGTTCGAAGACGACGGCGTCAGCGAGTGGTACCTGCCGGAACAGCGCCGCCTGGAAGACCTCTACGGGCAGGCGCTCGAGGATGTCGCGGAGGTCCACTTCGAACTCGGCCAGCTTCCCGAGGCGCTGCAGTTCGGCCAGCTCGCCATCAGCAATGACCCGTGTTCCGAGGCCACGCATAGGTTGCTGATGCGCTGCTACGCATCGAAGCATCAGCAGCAGCTCGTGAGCCGCCAGTACCGCGTCTGCGTCGCCGCCCTCCGCGACGAGCTCGGTGTTTCCCCATCTGAGGAGACGACTCAGCTCTTCCGCCAGCTCATCTGAGCGCATTAAGCGCTGAATAATCGCTTAGCCGTGATATTTCGCGGAAAATAACTGCCGCCTATGCGCCGTCTTTAGTGCCGCCTCAGCGTCGGTCCTGACGATGGACGCGATGGCCGATTCCGGCCACGCATGGCTACACGATCTGAGCAAAGGAGGCGCTCATGTCGACCCAGACCGTATCGACCGTGGAGGACAAGCCGGACTGGCTTGACGGCTCTACCGAAATCGAGCTGTCCGCCCGGCACCTGCGGGCCTACTGGGACGCCGACATCATCGATGTCGACGACAAGAACAAGCACGACACGATCATCGAACGCAAGGATGCCTTCGAGGTCCGGTTCCGCGTGTACCTCAGGGGGCGCCTCTGGAAGTGCATCTGCGGCCACTGGTGCTTCGACGTCTGCTTCACGTCGATAGGCGACGGCCCGGACTTCAACCTGTCCGACGTCCTGCCCGACCGGTCGGTACTCCAGCTCAAGGACTGGAAGGGCTGCGACGGGCTGTACCTCGACATCTGCGTCAACGTGCCGCCGGGGACCATCCCCGTCGACCGCTGCGGGTCCCTCTACCAGGTCGGGGCGAAGTTCGAGCTCCGCTGCTGCGGCGGCTGCGAAGACGAGTACAGTCACCTGGCCGTCGCCGGGCACGAGCCCCAGGGCGAGTACATGTTCGTCTAGCCGGACCGGGGCCCGATGCACCCGGCACCGGGCCCGGGTCCGCCCGACCGAACAGACGAGAGGAGCTTGTCGTGCCTGACGAGCTGAGCTCGATCGAGGGCCTGGCGGACAAGCACGTGCGGGCTCTCGCCCGGCAGGAGGTCACCGATCTTCGCGGTCTCGCCCAGGCCGACCAGCGCGCCATCTACCGGGCGATGGCGAACCTGCGGCCGCGGCCCACCCTCGAGCAGGTATCGCGCTGGCAAGACGAAGCCAGGGGCAGGCTGGGCGAGACTCAGCCGTGGCAGACGGCGGCCTCGTTCGTGGTGGTCTTCAGCCGGCGGCGGACGGGCGGCGCCTGGGAACGCCGCGTCGAGGCGGAGCAGACCGA
Source organism: uncultured Actinomycetota bacterium (assembly GCA_963753225.1). Lineage (GTDB taxonomy): Bacteria > Actinomycetota > Actinomycetes > Streptosporangiales > Streptosporangiaceae > Palsa-504. The sequence continues at coordinate 5,222 of CAVWBQ010000046.1, forward strand.
GGTCGAGCCCGAACGGCACCCCGAGGTCTGGTCCGGCTGGGAGTGCGAGCCCGTCTGCACCTGGATGCTCGGCCAGCTACCCCGGCCGGCCCCGGCCGAGCCGCCGGCACCGGCCGAGCCCCCGGCCCCCGCGTCCCGGACTCAGCTGCGTATCGACAGCGCCGCGCTCATCGACGCGGCCGGGCGGACCGAGGTGGTGACGGCGGGCATGCTCGCCGCGAACCCGCGCACCGAACTGGTCGCGCCGGTCCGCGTGGTCTTCACCATCGACGGCGCACCAAAGGGAACGCGGCTGCGGGCGGTCGCCCGCATCCAGCGCCCGGACGGGCCCGGCTGGAATCCCCGGGATCCGGTGGCCCTGGCCGGGCCGGGCCGGGCCGAGTTCGACCTGGCCCCGGTCCCGGCAGGCGGACACGAGATGGCCCTGATCGCCTGGGCGCCCGACGCCACCGCCGAGCCGGTCTCGGTCAGGCTGCCCAGGGTGACGATCCGCCAGGAACCGGGCTGACCCGCCGGCCTGCGGCTAGAGCAGGGCTTCGCGACGGAGCAGGCCGGCCAGGTCCGCGGGTTCCGGACGGACTCCGCTCAGGCCGCGCGCCGTGAACCAGCGGCCGATGTTCTCCGCGTCGCGGGTGAGGTACCAGGCGCCGCGCGGGTTCGCGATCACGTCGACCACCTGGGGCAGGTCGATCATCACCAGCCGCCCGTCGTGCACCAGAAGGTTGTACGCGGACAGGTCCCCGTGAGCCAGGCCGTCCCTGGCCAGGGCGGTCAGCGCCTGCACCAGCTGGTCCCAGAGCCCGGCCAGTTCGGCCGGGCCCGGCCGGGTCTCGGCCAGCCGCGGGGCGGCCGTCCCGTCCGCCGAGCCGATGAACTCGAGCAGCAGCTCGGTGCCCAGGATCTGCGCCGGATAGGGGACGGGTATACCGGCCGCGTACAGCCGGGACAGCGCGCTGAACTCGGCGTGCGCCCACTGGCCGGCGATGGCCTCGCGCCCGAACGCGCTCCGGCTCGCCACCGCCCGGTTGGTCCGGGACTCCCTGACCCGGCGCCCTTCCAGGTAGCTGCTGTCCCGGTGGAACATCCGGTGCCCGGCGTCGCGGTAGCGCTTGGCCGCGAGCAGGCAGGACCGGCCGCCGGGCACGCCGCGCCTGAGCAGGAAGACGTCGGCTTCCTTGCCGGTCTTCAAGATGCCGAGCTCGGTGTCGACGGCGGCCAGGTCGGTGACCAGCCAGCCGGGATGCGGCACCGGGCCGCGCTGGGTCGGAATGGACTGATCCCAGGTCGACCACCGGTCGCCCTCGGGCAGGCCGTCGGTCGCGTCGAATTCCTCGATCGATGGCAGCGCGCGGCGCCGGACGCGTTTGACCGAGGCAGGCTCGTCGTCGTCGAAACGCCGCTTACCGCGGCGGGTCCTGAACTCTCCACTGCGTGAAGAAAAGTCGTGCACGGGTGGTGCTCCTCAGCTGAGCGGTCAAGGGGGCAGGCGTGAACACGCCCGCGACGGTCGTAGACACGAGGCGCCTCCCTTCGCTCAGCCGACAGCGCCGGCCGGACAGCTGCAGGTTGCCACACCGCCTCCGGCCCGGGCAACTGATTTTTCCCGCGGCGACCAGATCACCACCAACCCGGCGACTGTTTCACCACGCTACCAGCGACCAGATCACCACGAATCATGCGACCAGATCACCACGAGAATGACAGAAACCATGGCCTGACAGGACGCCGTGTGACACCCTGATCAGGTGGTACGCATCAATCCGAGCCCGCTGGGCAGGCTGCTTGCCCGGCACTCAGAAACCGCCCTCACCGAGGCGCTGGCGGACACCAGGGTCGTCCTCGTCACCGGGGCCCGCCAGTGCGGGAAGAGCACGCTGCTCGGCCTCGTCGCCAAAGGCGGGGACGCCGAGTGGCGCAACCTCGACTCCGCGGTGACCCGTCAGGCGGCGGCCACGGATCCGGCCGGCTTCGTGGACTCGCCCGGGCTGATGGTGATCGACGAGATCCAGCGCGTGCCGGACCTCCTGCTCGCGATCAAGGAACAGGTCGACGCCGACCCCAGACCCGGCCGCTACCTGCTCTCCGGGTCGGCGCGCGTGCTGACGCTGCGTGGCCTGCCGGACACGCTGCCCGGCCGGATCGAGACGATCGAGCTGTGGCCGTTCTCCCAGGGAGAGATCGACGGCACCGCGGACCGATTCGTGGACGCCATCTTCGATCAGGGTGAGGGACTGAGTCACGAATCCGCCGTGAGCAGGCAGGATTATGCCGAACGAGTCGTCCGTGGCGGCTTCCCCGAGGCGCTGGCCCGCACCAACCCGGCCCGTCGCGAGCGCTTCTTCGACTCCTACCTGGCCGATCTCGTCGCCCGCGAGGTCAGCCAGCTATCCGAGATCGAGCGCACCGCCGAGATGCGGGCGCTGATCAGGCTCCTGGCCGGCCGGTCCGGCCAGCTCCTGGTCGCGACCGCGGTGGGCAGCGACGCCGGGCTTCCCGCCAGCACCGTCTACCGGTACCTGGGCCTGCTGGAAGAGGTCTTCCTGGTCAAGCGGATCCCGGCCTGGTCGCGCAACGTAAGCGCACGTGCCGTCGGCACGCCCAAGCTCGCCTTCACCGACTCGGGGATCGCCGCCAACCTGCTCGGCGCGGACGTCCGGAGCCTGCTGAGACCCGGCGGCAGGCTCGGCCCGCTGCTCGAGGGGTTTGTCCTGATGGAACTGGCCCGCCAGCTCACCTGGTCACGGCAGCGCGCCGAGCTGTTCCACTACCGCACCAAGGACAAGGTGGAGGTCGACGCGGTCCTGGAGAACCGCCGGGGCGAGGTCGTCGGCATCGAGGTCAAGGCCTCTTCCACCGTCGGCCCTGACGACTTCCGCGGCCTGCGGCACCTGGCCGCCAGGACCGGTGACGACTTCATCGCCGGCGTCGTGCTGTACACCGGCACCCAGACGCTGCCGTTCGGGCCGCGGATGCGCGCGATGCCGGCCGCGACCCTGTGGGAGATCTAGTCAGCCGGTAATCGCCTGGCCGGTGTCCGGGTCGAAGAAGTACAGGTGGGCCGGGTCGACGGTGAAGGTGACGCGCCCGCCGGGCTTGACCGGAGTGTGCGGGTCGATCCTGGCCATGCCGTTGGGGGCGCTGCCAGCCAGGATGCCCGCCTCCGCCGACTCGTCCGCCGCGGCGGCCGCGGCCGCCGCCTGCGCCGCGGGCGTCGCGTCGAGCCAGAAGTAGACGTGCTGCTCGCTGCCCAGCACCTCGACGAGGCGTGCCTCGGTGACCAGCCCCGGCCCGGAGGACACGATGAGGTCCTCGGGCCGCACCCCGACGATCACCTTGCGGCCCTGGTAGGCCGCGACCCGCGCGGCCACCGGGGCGGGCAGGTCCAGCCGCTGCGAGCCGAGCACCACCGCGGGCCTGGAACCGGACGCCCCGTCCGCCGACAGGCCCGCCTCGTACAGGTTCATCGCCGGGGACCCGATGAACGTGGCCACGAACACATTGGCCGGCCGGTCGTAGAGCACCCGCGGCGTGTCGCACTGCTGCAGCACCCCGCCCTGCAGCACCGCCACCCGGTCGCCCATCGTCATCGCCTCGGTCTGGTCGTGCGTGACGTACAGCGTCGCCGCCCCGATCGACCGGTGCACCCGCAGCACCTCCGAGCGCATCTGCACGCGGAGCTTGGCGTCCAGGTTGGACAGCGGCTCGTCCATCAGGAACACCGAAGGCTCGCGGACGATGGCCCGGCCCATCGCGACCCGCTGCCGCTGGCCGCCGGACAGCTGCTTCGGCTTGCGGCCGAGCAGCTCGCCAAGGCCGAGAATCGCGGCGGCGTCGCGGATCCGCCGGTCCCGTTCGGCCTTCTCGACCTTCTTGTTCTCCAGCGCGAAGCCGATGTTCTGGTATACCGACAGGTGCGGGTAGAGCGCGTAGTTCTGGAAGACCATGGCGACGTCGCGGTGCCGGGGCGACACGTCGTTGACCACGCGGTCGCCGAGGCTGATCGTGCCCGACGTGATCCGCTCCAGCCCCGCGACCATCCGCAGCGCGGTCGTCTTGCCGCAGCCGGAGGGCCCGACCAGCACCACGAACTCGCCGTCCGCAACATCCAGGTCCAGGGCGTCCAGCGCCTTGACGCCGGTCGCGTAGACCTTGGTCAGCTCACGCATGGAAATCGCAGCCACGATTACAGGCCTCCGGAATCAGTTCGCGATGCTGCCGAGCAGCAGCCCGCCGCGCCAGTACCGCTGCAGGAGCAGGAACAGCGCGATCAGCGGGACGATGGTTACCAGGCCGCCGATTACCACCATCGGGAACAGCTGGGCGTTGCCGCTGTTCTGCGCCCGCTCGGACCACAGCCCCAGGCCCACGACCAGCGGATACTTGGTGTTGATGTTGAAGATGAGCAGCGGCAGGAAGTAGTTGTTCCAGACCGCCACCACGCTGATCAGCAGCACGGTCATGAGGCCCGGCACCATCAGTGGCAGGGCGACCCGGAAGAAGATCCGGGCCTCGCCTCCGCCGTCGATCCTGGCCGCGTCGATGAGCTCACGGGGGACCGAGATGTCGGTGTACACCTTCATCAGGTAGATGCCGACCGGGCTGATCATGCTGGGCAGGATCATCCCCCAGATCGAGTTGATCAGGTGCGCCTTGGCGTAGGTGAGGTACAGCGGCAGCGTGATCGCGGTGATCGGCACCAGCAAGGCGCCGAGGGTCAGGTAGAACAGCACCTTCGAGCTGCGGAACGAGAACCGGGAGAAACCGTACCCGGCGAAGGCGGACAGCACCGCCGCGCCGCCGCCGCCGATCACCGCGTATAGCGCCGTGTTCCCGAACCACTGGATGTAGGTGCCGTAGCCGTCCACGTTCTGGAACAGCAGCGAGAAGTTGTGAAAGAAGCTGAACGGGCTGGCGAACCAGAAGCCGAACGTCTCGAAGATGTTCGCCTGGGTCTTGGTCGAGTTGATGACGATCCAGGCGATGGGAACCAGCGTGAAGATCGCGAACAGGAAGGCGAGCGTGGTCAGCAGGGAGACCGTGCCGCGGCGCAGCCCGTAGAGCTCTACCGGGATAGTGCTCTCCTGCTCCGCTAGTCTCGCCGCTCGCCTCCGGGCCGCCCTTGAGGCCCTGCCTTCCCTCCTCGCTCCTTCGTCGCTCGTCGGTCCAGGCAGGACCGCGGCCCTTTGGCTCGCGGCGTGGTCGCCGCGCCCCTTCAGCTCGGTCATCGGAATTCTCCCCTCCGCCGCCGGAACAGCAGCGAGGCCGTCGAGATCACCACGATGACCAGGCCGAGGATCACCGCGCCGGCTGCCGCCAGGTTGGTCTGGTCGGCGGCGATGGCCGTGTTGTAGAGGTACAGGGTCGGCGTGTAGTTGACCGAGACCGAACCGGTCTCGAAGTACGACAGGATCAGCGGCTCGGTGAACAACTGCAGCGCGCCGATCGTGTTGAGGAAGACGAGCAGCACGATCGCGGGCCGGACCAGCGGGAGCTTGATCCGGATGATGATCCGCCACAGCGGCGTGTCGTCCAGGATCGCCGCCTCCACGACATCACGCGGCACGGACTTCAGCGCGGTGTACAGGATCACCATGTTGTAGCCGGTCCACTCCCAGATCACGATGACGATGATCGAGGGCAGGATCAGCGACGGCGAGAAGAAGTTGGTTCCGGCGAAGCCGAACGCGTTGGCTAGGTGCACCATCGGCCCGAACTGCGGCTCGAGCAGGAACGACCACATCACCGCGCCGACCACGGCGGGCACCGCGAACGGGATGAAGAAGATCGTCCGGAACGTCCGGCCGAACTTCGCCACCCCCAGGTCGAAGACGCAGGCGAAGAAGAACGCGATGGCGAGCATCACCGGGATCTGGATGGCCGCGTAGATGATCACGCGCACCACACCCGACCAGAACTGCGACGACTGCAATGTCTGGGTGTAATTCGAGGCCCCGCTGAAGACGGTGCCGCCGATGATCTTGGTCGTGTACAGGCTCGTGTAGATCGCGTACACCAGCGGCACGATCATGAACAGCACGAAGCCGACGAGGAAGGGCACCACGAACCAGATTCCGCGGCGGTCCCGGCGCTGGATCCAGGCCGAGCGCCGCCGGCGTCCGGTGCCAGTGCCGGCGTCCTGGGTGGCGGTTACTGCACTCACGTCATTTCCGTCCTAGTCGGAGTCTTTCTGGGCGGCCCTGCCGCCAGCCGGGTCACGGCTGGCGGCAGGACGTCATGGATCATCCGGTGGAGACGGTGAAGCCCTGCGCCTTGGCGTAGGTCACCAGGACGTTCTGGAAGTTCGTGAACGCCGCCTGGAGTGTCTCCTTGCCGTTCATCACGCCGGCGAACACGGTCGCCGACTGGGTGAGCGCCTCGGTCATGAAGGGCGGCCACGGCACGCCCTGGATCTGGCTGGCCGCTGCGGTGAACTGCACGTTCGGGGTCGAGGAGCCGGACAGCGGGACGGTGATGGTCTTGTACGACGAGCTGTTGAGCAGCGGCAGGTACGTCGGGAACAGCGACGACGGCGCCGTCTTGGTGATGTTCCACGACCCGTCGGTGGCGTTCAGCCACTCGGCGAACTCGGCTGCCTGGGCCGGGTGCTTGCTCTGCGAGAAGACCGGGTAGGTCGAGCCGCCCCAGTTCGCCGCGACGTTAGCGCCCGCGGTCCACTGCGGCAGCGGGGCGGCCCGCCAGTTGCCGAGGGAGGTCTTGGCGTCGGGAGCGAAGTAGGACGGGCCCCACGCGGAGCTGAGCCAGGCCGCGTCGATGCCCTTGTCCAGGTCCGCGAAGGACGTGGCGGACACGTCGGTGGTGGCGTTGACCTCGTGCGCGGCCAGCAGGTTCTGCCAGTAGCTGGCGAACGCCATCTGCTTCGGCCCGGTCCAGTTGATGGTGACGTTGCTGCCGCCGCTGTAGGCGAACGGCCACGCGTTGTCCTGGGCCATCAGGCTCATCACCCACTGCAGGTCGATGGCCGAGAAGTTGGTCATGTACGCGTTCGGGTTGGCCTTGTGCAGCTTGGCCGCGTCGGTGGCGAACTCCGCCCAGGTGGTCGGCGGGGTGAGGCCATACTTGGACAGTTCCTTGGTGTTGTAGTAGAAGGCCATCGGGCCGGCGTCGCCGGGCATCGCGTAGACGCCCGAGCCCTGGCTGACCTCGTCCCAGGCCCAGGTCGTGAACTTGCTCTTGTAGGTGTTGGCGCCGTACGGCGCGAGGTTCACGACGTTCTTCGTGACCTCGAACGACGGCAGCTCGTCGAACTCGACCTCGGCCACGTCGGGCGCGCCCGAGCCCGCCTTCAGCGCGTTGGTGATCGCCACGTACTCGGGGTTGCCGGCGCCGACGTCCTCCTGGGTGACGCAGATGTTCGGGTGCGTCTTGTTGAACTCGGTGACGGCCCGGCCCATCCCCGGCACCCAGGCCCAGAACAAGACCTTGGTGGCGTTGGGGCTGCACGAGCCGGCCACCACGGTCACGGTGGGGCTCGCGCTCGCGGTGCTGGCCGGCGAACTCGTCGTGCCGCCGGCGGCGGCGCTGCTACTGCTGCCGCCACTGCTGCACGCGGCGAGCAGGGAGATGGCGGCCGCGCCCGCCACTGCCGTGGTCATTCTTCGCGTTCTCGACGACATATTGGTTAAACTCCTATGTCCGGTATTGCCGTGTTTGCGTGCGGTTGCCGCTCTGTCCCCCGGTCGTGCGGCGGCGGGCTCCGATGACCTCCGGCTGCTACCTGTCGGTCATCTCGGCCTCGATGACGGTGAACGACCGGGGTGGCAGCCGGATTGCGACCATCCCGTCCTTCGGGTTTTCCGATCCCTGTTCCAGTTGCGCTGTCTCCACGTCGGGCAGCGTGCGGGGGTCGCCGGGGCGGGCCGCGGTGACCGTCCTGACCTGGGCAGGCCCGGCGAAGGTGTAATCACGCAGCCGTACCTCGGCCAGTTCCTCCTCGGGGCTGCGGTTGACCAGCGTCACCGCGACCTTGTGAGCGTTAACGCTGTTAGCGTTCACATCGGCGCTGGTACCGGGCGCGCTGACGGTCGCGGCCGCGTCGATCAGGCCGAACGGTCCCAGGTCACCCACCCGGAACGGCCAGCGGCTCGCCCCGGCGGGCAGCTCGGGGCTGACCACAGGCCCGTCGACGAAAACGTCCACGGCCAGGTCCAGCGCCGCCTGGCTGTGCAGCAGCACCGGGTACCAGATCGGCTGCACGGCCGCGGCCTCGGGGCTGGTGACGATGGGCGCGATGGCGTTCACCATCTGCGCCAGGTTGGCCATCTGCACCCAGTCGCAGTTCCTGATGAAGATGTTCAGGTAGGTCCCCACGGCCAGCGCGTCGGTGAAGGTGTACCGCTCCTCGAGCGCGCCGGTCATCTGCCGGTACCAGACGTTCCACTCGTCGTAGGCGATCCGCGGCGGCGCGGCGAGCTTCTGCCGGTAGGCGGCGCGCTCGATGAGCGCCCTGGTGCACCGGATCGCGCGCTCGGCCTGGTGCGGCTGCAGCACGTTGGTCCAGTAGTCGTCGCTGCCGGTGTAGATGTGCAGCGAGTGGTAGTCCACCAGCGAGGCCATCCCGTCGATGACCACCCGGTCCCACTCGTTCCAGCCGTTCATCCCGCAGCTGACCAGCTTGGCCTGCGGATCGAGCATCCGGATGGCCCGCGCCCACCTGGTCGCCTCCCGGACGTACTCCTCGGCGGTGAACGCCCCGACCTGCCAGTCGCCGTACATCTCGTTGCCCAGGCCCCAGTAGGTGACCCGCCACGGCTCGCCGCGGCCGTTCGAACGGCGCCGCTCCGCCCAGTCGGTGCGGCCGGCCAAGTTGCAGTACTCGACCCAGGCCAGCGCCTCCTCCAGCGTCCCGGTGCCCATGTTCAGGCAGATGTACGGCTCGGTGCCGAGCTCGGCGCAGTAGGCCAGGTACTCGTCGGTGCCGAACCGGTTGGATTCCTCCCCGCCCCAGGCCAGCTCGGGGCGGCGCGGCCGGCTGTGGATGGGCCCGATCCCGTCGGCCCAGTGGTAGTTGCTGACGAAGTTCCCGCCCGGCCAGCGCAGCACGCCGAGCCTGAGCTCGCGGAGCAGGCCGAGCACGTCCTTGCGGAAGCCGCGGTCGTCGGACAGCGGCGAGCCCTCCTCGTACAGCCCGCCGTAGATGCAGCGTCCGAGGTGCTCGACGAACCCGCCGAACACCTTCCGGTCGACCCGCCCGACGGACCGGGCAGGATCAATGGCGATCCGGGTCAATGGCGCTCCTTCGTCGTGGGGATTTTCCGCCCTCCGCAGGAATCGCGGACGATCAGCTCCACCGGCAGCAGCGGGGTCCGCTCGGGCACCGGCTCGCCGGCGATGCTGCGCAGCAGCAACTCGACCGCCTGCCGCCCGGTCTCCGCCAGCGGGATCCGCACGGTGCTCAGCGGCGGCGTCAGGAACTCGGCGAACGGGATGTCGTCGCAGCTCACCACCGCGACGTCCGCGGGCACCCGGCGGCCCGCCTGCCACAGCGCGGACAGCACGCCGATGGCCATCACGTCGCTGTGCACGAAGATCGCGGTCAGCCCGGGCGAGCGTTCGAGCAGCAGCCTGGTCGCATTGGCGCCGCCCCGCGGGGTCCAGTCACCCTCGGCCACCAGGTCCTCGCTCGGTTCCAGGCCCGCGTCCCGCAGCGCGTCCTCGTAGCCGTGCAGCCGGCTGCGGGTGACCCGCCGCCGGAACGTGCCGGTGACCGTCCCGATCGAGGTGTGCCCGAGCCCGAGCAGGTGGGTGGCGGCCAGCCGCCCGGTCTCCCGGTGGTTGGAGCCCACCAGCGGGACGCCGCCGCCGGGCACCGCCTGCAGGCTGACCGACGGCACGTACCGCCGGAGCAGCTCGGCGACCTCGGTGTCCTCCTCGACCTCGGGCGCGGCGGCGATGATGCCGTCGACCCGGCGCTCGATCAGCGTCCGCACGATGTCGGCCCCGTCCGCGCCGCCCGCGGCCAGGTGCCCGACCAGCACCGAGTGCCCGTTCTTGCGCGCCGCCTGCTCGGCCGCCACCGAGGCCTGCGCGATGGCCACGTCGGTGGCGTCGCTGGCGACCAGGCCGATGGTGGCGGTGGCCCGCTGGACCAGGCTGCGGGCGATCGTGTTCGGCCGGTACCCGAGCTCGGAGGCCGCGGCCAGGATCCGCTCCTCGGTCTCGGGGGAGACGCGTACGTCACCGCCGTTGAGGACCTTGCTGGCCGTCTGGAAGCTGACCCCGGCGCGCGCCGCGACTTCCTTGATCGACACGTAGCGCCGCTGGGCCATCGCGTCCTTCCGCCGGTCCTGGTATCCGCCCTGTTATCGGTGCCTTCATTGCTGCCCGCACCCATGTGAGCGAACGTTCGCTCTAAAACGCTAGATCTTCCCGGCATATCCGGTCAAGTGGGTGTATCGAAGATGTTTCGCGCCCGTTATCCGGCGGCGATCGTCGCCCGGGTTGCCCCGCTGGCCGTAGATTGTCTGCTAAGGCGAGGAGGTCGCGAATTGCCGAACAGGCGGGGCCTGGCCGCCGTGTTCCTGCTCACCGCCGTGGCCGCGGGCTGCACCCATCAGGCTCCCCGCGCCACGGTGACGTCGCCAGCGCCGCACGCCTCCGGCCGCGCGACCGCCAGCGCCCTCCCCGCCGGCCCGGCCACCTTCCCCGGCGCGGACGGGACCGAGGCCCGCTGGGTCATCCGGGAGAACGGCAAGCCCGGTACCACTGCCTGGGAGATCCACGGCGCGCACGGCGGCATCAGCGGTTTCGCCAGCCAGGTCTACGCCGGACCAGGCCAGCAGGTCACCCTCTACGTCAGCACCGCCGCGCCCTGGTTCCGCGCCCAGGCCTTCCGCATGGGCTACTACCAGGGCAAGGGCGCCCGCCTGGTCTGGGCGTCACCGCAGGTCAAGGGCTCCAATCAGCCCGCCTGCCCGGTCCGGCGCGGCGTCAACATGGTGGCCTGCGACAACTGGTCCCCGTCGCTGACCTTCCGCGTCACCCCGGCGTTCGTCCAGGGCGACTACCTGATCAAGCTGACCGGCCCGGGGAACCGGCAGAGCTACGTCCCGCTGACGATCTGGGACCCGGCCAGCACCGCCACCTACGTGATCAAGAACGACGTGTTCACCTGGCAGGCCTGGAACTTCTACGGGGGCTACGACTACTACCAGGGCCTGGGCAGCTGCCCACCGGACGTGTACCCCATCTGCAACCGGGCCCTGGTGGTCTCCTACGACAGGCCCTACGCCGCCGAGGAGGGCTCGGGCAACTTCCTCGGCCTGGAGTACCCGCTGGTCAGGTGGGCCGAACAGCATGGCCTCGACGTCACCTACGCCACCGACCTGACCGTCCAGGAGCATCCCGGCTACCTGCTGCGGCACAATGTCCTGCTGTCCCTGGGTCACGACGAGTGCTGGTCGCTGGCCGAACGCCAGGCCGCCGTCACCGCCTACGACCACGGCGCCAACATCGTCTTCTTCGCCGCCAGCCCCGTACTGCGGCACGTCCGCACCCAGCCGTCGCCGTTCGCCGCCGACCGCGAGCTCGTCGACTACCGTGACTCGGCCGCCGACCCGCTCGACGGGAAGGGCAACCCGCGGCAGGTCACCGGCAACGAGTGGTCGAGCCCGCCCTCCAGCTGGCCGGAGTACGGCTTCGTCGGCGACACCTACGCCGGCTTCCTCGAGCCCGGCCTGCACGTCGGGTTCCGGGTCGCCGACGCCTCGGCCTGGGTCTTCGCCGGCACCGGCCTGCGCGACGACGAGGTCATCCCCGGCGTCGTCGCCTCCGACGTGGACAAGTTCGACGTGGCCTACGGCCAGCCCGCCGACGACCAGATCCTCGGCCACTCGCCGATCCCGGCCGGCCTGGGCCAGACCAGTATCGGCGCCTTCTTCTCCGACATGACCTACTACACGAACGCCGCCACCGGCGCGGGCGTGCTCGACACCGGCACCAACAACTGGATCCCCGCCCTCGACGGCCACAGCGGCTGTCACCCCGGCGGCGTCTGCGAGTCCGCCATGATCCAGCGGATCACCGGCAACATCCTCAGGCTCTTCGGGCAGGGCCCCGCCGCCCGCCACCAGCCCTCGATCCCCAACTGGCGCCAGGTCACCGGCCAGTAAGACCACGACACCGAACGAGCTGGGCTCACGCCTAGATGAGTGATTCCTGATTCAGGTGAGCGCGGCGTGCCGGGGTGCGGCTCACTCACCTGAATAGCCTCCGGCGGGCCGCGCGGATCACCCCGTCCGGGCCGCTGATGAGGGCTACATCAGTCCCGTCAGCCTCTCCCGCACGCCTTTTCGCTCGCCAGTACGATAATCGTGACTTTTACGGGGTGGATTCGGGCTTGCGGGTGAATTAGGGGTACTATAGTGCACCAAAATCACCCGGGAGCCCCAATCCACCCGGATCTTTCGCCGCTGCCTGCCCCACCGTGCACGTGCGCACCGGGCACCCCCGGCAAAGACCGCCTAAGCCCGCAACCCGATCAGGAATCACTCATCTAGTCCTTAGTCTCATCGATGTTACTAACATTGATGTTAGTAACATTGGTGATAGCAATATCCGGCCCGCCTGAGCCCGCTCTGGCTTGGCCGTGACGGAACGGCGAGCTAGCCTAATCCGCGTGAGGCCTGGAACCGCGCGGTATGACGGTCATTCCGAGTGGTACGACGAGACCTTCTCCGCCTTCCACCACGGGGACGAGGAGGCCTGGCTCCGGGAATGCCTCGGTCCCGGCGGGGGAGCGATATGCCTCGACGTGGCGTGCGGCACCGGGCGCTCCGGCCGGCTCCTGCGCGACGCGGGCTACCGCGCCGTCGGGTTCGATATCTCCGCCGATCAGCTGCGGTTCGCCCGGCCGCGGCTGGCCGCCGCCGTGCGGGCCGACGCCCGGCGCCTCCCGGTGCCTGACGCGTCCGCGGACGCGGCGACCGGGATGTACATCCACACCGACACGGAAGACTTCGCCGCCGTCGTGCGCGAGGTGGCCCGCTGCCTGCGTCCCGGCGGCCGCTTTGCCTACCTGGGCGTTCATCCGTGTTACGTGGGGCCCTTCGTGTACCGCCTGGACGAGCAGCAGGACCAGTCGCTGACGTTCACGACCGGCTACGGCACCGTCGGCTGGGCCAGCCGCGTCTCGGGCGACGGGTCGAGGATCGGCGGCCGGGTCGGCTTCCACCACAAGACTCTGGCCGGCTTCCTGCAGTCCTTCCTGCACGCGGGCCTGGTCCTGCGTGCCGTCCGCGAGTTCGTCCCGCCCGGCGCCATCCTGCCCTGGGACCTGGCCCTCCTCGCCGAGAAGCTCAGCTAGCGTCAGATTCCGCGTGCCAGCCGGTAGTAGGCGGCGTTCGCGCGGATCCGGTTCTCGAACTCCGGCGCAGTGGTTGTCTCGTCGATGACCAGCAGTTCCGTGCCAGCCATCCGCGCGTAGTCCGCGAACGCCTCGATGCCCACCGCCGTGGACATGCATGTGTGATGCGCTGCGCCTGCCTGGAGCCAGGAGGTCACGGACGTCTGGAAGTCCGGCTCCGGTCGCCACACCGCACGCCCTACCGGAAGCCGGGGGAGCGGCTCGGCGGGCGGGATCACCTCAACGACGTTGGCGACGAGCCGGAAGCGGTCGCGCATGTCGGACAGCGCGACGACGACGCCCGGCCCGGGATCCGCGGTGAAGACGAGGCGGACCGGGTCCTCGCGGCCGCCGATGGACAGCGGGTGGATCTCTAGCCGTTGCCTGGCCGACGTGAGCGACGGGCATACCTCGAGCATGTGCGCGCCGAGAATGCACTCGCGGCCCGGCGTCAGGTCATAGGTGTAGTCCTCCATCAGCGACGCGCCGCCGGGCAGGCCGGTGCCCATGACCTTTGCCGCCCGGACCAGCACCGCCGTCTTCCAGTCCCCTTCGGCGCCGAATCCGTAGCCGTCCGCCATCAGCCGCTGCACCGCCAGGCCGGGCAGCTGCTTCAGCCCGCCCAGGTCCTCGAAGTTTGTCGTGAAGGCCCCGAATCCGCCGGCGTCGAGGAAGGACCGGAGTCCGAGCTCGATCGCGGCGCCGTCGCGCAGCGACTGATGGCGCTCCTTTCCGCGCCGGAGCTCGGGCGCGACATCATAGGTGTCCTCGTACTCCGCCACCAGTGCGTCGACGTCCGTCGGGGCGGCGGCGTCCACCGCGGCCACCAGGTCGTTGACGCCCCAGGTGTTGACCTGGACGCCGAAGATGGCTTCCGCCTCGGTCTTGTCGCCTTCGGTGACGGCCACGTACCGCATGTTGTCGCCGAACCGCGCCAGCCGAAGCAACCGCGTCGCCGCCCACCCTGCCGCCGCCCGGGTCCAGGTCGCCACCTGCTCGACGACCCGTGAATCGGATACGTGCCCGGCGACGGTCTTACGCGGCACGGACAGCCTGGTCAGCACGTAGCCGAACTCCCGGTCGCCGTGCGCGGCCTGGTTCAGGTTCATGAAGTCGAAATCGATCGACGCCCACGGCAGCGCGACATTGGCCTGCGTGTGCAGGTGCAACAGCGGCTTGTCCAGGGCACTGAGCCCCGCGATCCACATCTTCGCCGGGCTGAACGTGTGCATCCACGCCATGAGGCCGACCACCCGGTCATCGGCGTTCGCCTCCAGGACGGTCCTGCGGATCGCGTCGTGATCGGTCAGGACCGGCTTCCAGACGAGTTTTACCCGAATGGCCGGGGCTTCCCCGAGCATGGCGGCGATACCGCGGGACTGCTCCGCCACCCGGCGGAGCGTCTCTTCCCCGTACAGATGCTGGCTTCCCGTCAGGAACCAGACCTCGAAGTCGTCCTGGGCGGTCGGTGTGGTCATCAGCGCTGCGCTCCTGGCTTTTCCCCGGGCCGGCCGGTGGGGGTTTCCGTAGTACGCGTCCGGTCCGTGTTTGCGGCGGAAGTGGCGCTCGAGCAGGTACGGCGGGGCATCGGCGAGCGGGTTCAGCGACAGCGTCTGGATAGCCATCTGCGCGACCGCCTCGCAGATGATCGCGTTCTTCAGCGACGCTCTGGCATCCTCACCCCACACGAACGGACCGTGGTTGGCCACCAGCGCACCAGGAACCTCCGCCGGGTCGTCGCGATGAGAATCGAACAAGTCGACGATGACCTGGCCGGTGTTGTACTCGTAGTCCGTGGCGCACTGAGCCTCGGTGAGATCCCGCGTACAGCGGATCGGGCCGTTGAAGGCGTCGGCGTGGGTGGTGCCGAGTACGGGGATATCGCGCTTGGCCTGCGCGAACGCGACCGCGGACGGGGAGTGGGTGTGAGTGATGCCGCCGACGCCGGCAAACGCCAGGTAGAGCCTGCGGTGGGTTTCGCTGTCGACGGAGGGCCTCAGGTGCCCGTCCACTACCCGCCCGTCCTCGAGGTCGACCACGACGAGCTGCTCGGCGGTCAGGTCGTCGTAGGACACGCCCGAGGGCTTGATGACATAGACGCCGGCGTCGCGGTCGATGCCGCTGACGTTGCCCCACGTCAGCGTGGCGAGCCGCGCGCGCGGGATCGCCTGGTTGGCGTGGAGCACCTCGTCGCGGAGCACTGCTGTTACGGACCTGTTCATGCTGTCCTCCCGGGTGTCCTGGCCTGGGTGGCCGTCATCGGCGCGGGCGTCACTTGTCTGCCGCCTCTCGCTTCCCTTCCTGGGGCCGCTCGGACAGGACACGGTCCCTGATCGCCCGCAGCCGGTACATGGCCTTGTTCTCGCCCCGGCCGAAGTAGTCGTGCAGCCGCACGTATTCCGCGTAGAGCTCGTCGTACACATCGGCGCGCGCCGGATCCGGCCGGTAGACGTCCCGCTCCTCGCGGCCCATCACCGCCGCCGCGGCCGGCACGTCCCGGTAGGCGCCCGCGGCTACCGCCGCGTGGATGGCCGAACCCAGGGCCGGTCCCTGCCCGGACCCGATCACGCTCAGCGGGCGCCGGGTGATGTCCGCGTAGATCTGCATGAGCGGGGCGCTCTTTGTCAGTCCGCCCGCCACCACCAGGTCGGTCACCGGCACGCCGGAATCGCGGAACGTGTCCATGATCATCCGGGTGCCGAACGCGGTCGACTCGAGCAGCGCCCGGTAGATCTCCGGCGCCGTGGTGGCCAGGGTCAGGCCTACGATGACGCCGGACAGCCGGCCGTCCACCAGCACCGAGCGGTTGCCCCCCTCCCAGTCCAGCGCGATCAGCCCGTGCCCCCCGGCCGGCAGCGCGCCGGCCTCCTCGTCCAGCAGCTGGGGCAGCGACACGCCCCGCCGCCGGGCCTCCTCGGCGAACACGCCCGGCACGCCGTTGGCGGTGAACCAGGCGAAGATGTCACCGACCCCGCTCTGTCCCGCCTCGTAGCCCCACAGGCCGGCCACGATGCCGCCGTCGACCGCCCCGCACATGCCGGGGACCTCGGCCAGCTCGGCGCCATTCATAACGTGGCAGGTCGAGGTGCCCATGATCGCCACCATCTTGCCTGGTGCGACCGGCCCGGCCGCGGGCACCGTGACGTGCGCGTCCACGTTGCCGATGGCCACCGCGATGCCCTCCGGCAGCCCGGTCAGCGCGGCCGCGGCCGGGGTCAGCCCGCCGGCCCGGGCGCCGAGCGGGGAGATCGGGTGCGCCAGCTTCTCGTCGGCGAAGCCGGCGAAGCGCGGGTCCAGCGCGGCCAGGTACTCCCGCGACGGGTAGCCGCCGTCCTGGTAGATGCCCTTGTACCCGGCGGTGCACGCGTTCCTGGTCTCGGTGCCGCACAGCTGCCAGATGATCCAGTCGGCGGCCTCGATCCACCGGTCGGCGCGCTGGTACATCTCGAGATCCTCGTCCAGCAGCTGCAATGCCTTGGCGAACTGCCACTCCGAGGAGATCTTGCCGCCGTAGCGGTTGATCCATTTCTCGCCCCGCTCGTGCGCGACCGCGTTGATCCGGTCCGCGTGCGGCTGGGCGGCGTGGTGCTTCCACAGCTTGGGGTAGGCGTGCGGGCGCGCGGCCAGGCCGGGCAGCTGGCACAGCGGAGTTCCGTCCGCCAGCACCGGCATGCATGTGGACGCGGTGAAGTCGGTGGCGATGCCGGTCACCTGGACCGGGTCGATGCCCGCGTCCCTGACCGCGGCCGGGACCGCCTCGCCCAGCGCGCGGGTGTAATCGGCCGGGTCCTGCAAGGCCCAGTCCGGCGGAAGCTCGCCGTGCCCGTCCAGCGAGCGGTCGATCGCGCCGTGCGGGTACTCGCTGACGGCGGTGCCGGCCTCGGCGCCGTCGCGCACCCGCACCACCAGGGCCCTGGCCGACAGCGTTCCGAAGTCAACGCCAATCACATAGGCGTCATCGCCGGAACCCTTGTTAGCGCTAACATCCATCTGTCCGCCTTATCGTACGTTCCTTGCAGTGCATTCTTGCCGTCCCCGGCCAGCCTCAACCGGCCGGACCCCTCGACCTGGCCCATCCGGCCGGCTCAGCCGGCCCGTCCACGGTCAGCCCGTCCACGGTCAGCCCGTCCACGGTCAGCCCGGGCCGGCGGCGCTCGCCCGGATGATCAGCTCGGGTGCCACCCGGACCCTGCACCCGGCCGGGATCGCCCTGGACATCCGGTCGACAAGCGTACTCAGTGCCTGCCGGCCCAGCACGCCGAAGTCCTGCCGTACGGTGGTCAGCGGCGGCAGGTAGTATCCCGCCTCGGGTACGTCGTCGAAGCCGATCACGCTGACGTCGTCGGGCACTCGCAGGCCCCGCTCGACCAGCGCCCGGATGACGCCGAGCGCCATCGTGTCGTTGCCGCAGAAGACGGCGCTCATGCCCGGCTCGCCGACGGCGAGCCGGCCGCCAAGCTCGTAGCCGGAACTGGCGGACCAGTCGCCGGCCAGCACGTCGGGCTCGGGCGCGCCGGCCTCGCACAGCGCCTGCCGCCAGCCGTCCACGCGCTCCTTGGCGTCCAGGCAGGACAACGGCCCGGCGACGTGGTAGACGGTCCGGTGCCCCAGGCCGAGCAGGTGCCGGGTCGCCGCGGCGGCCCCGGCCGCGTTGTCGATGGCCACCGAGGTCACCGAGGCGCGGGTGCCGCAGCCCACCGCCACCAGCGGCACCTCGGACGGCACGTGCGCGAGGGCGGCCACGGCGGTATCCACCGTCGCGATGACGATGATGCCCTCGATGCCCTGGCCGAGAAACCGGTCCACCGCGTCCAGCATCGACCGCCGGTCCAGGGCGGGCAGGCTGGCCACCGAGACGAAATAGGCGTCGTGCGCCGCCCGCTCGAACCCGTAGAGCATGGAGGTCGGGCCGTAGAGCATGGTGTCGGCGGTGATCACGCCGAGCGTATGGGTGCGCCGCGTGACCAGTGTCCTGGCCGCGGCGTTCGGCCGGTAGGCGAGCTCGCGGATGGCGGCGAGCACCCTCTCCCGGGTCAGTGGGCGAACGTTCGGGTGCTCATTAAGTACGCGCGAGACAGTCTGGTGCGACACCCCGGCCAGCCGGGCCACGTCAGCCATCACCGGCGGCCGGGACAGGCTGCCTGGCCTGGCTGGCGCCCGCACCTGGCTCCTCGCCTTCTCGCCCGGTGACGACGTCACGCCGTGCCTCCCTCTGCCGCCCGCGCCGCGGGCCTCTTCGGTCAGCCGGTGCCGACGTTAGCGTTCACATCCGTGCACATCGAGTGGCGGTGCTATCACTTCGGCGCCCCCGACAGCGACATGCACCTGTTCCTCCGCCGCCCGGATTCCCTGTTACCTCAGAGTAGCCGCCGCGCGGTCACGGCGGTAGCCCGGGGCACCGCGGGCAGGCGGCGTCCCGGGAGGTCAGGACGGGGGCAGGGCGAGGTCAGGACTTCCCAGGTCAGGACTTCCCGCGGCCCGCCGCGCCGTCCCGCAGGTCGCGCAGGGCTTCCTTGGCCTTGCGCCCGGCGTCTCCCTCGCGCAGGTCCCGCAGCACGTCCTTGGCGGCGTCCCGGGCCTTGCCGACCGCCTCGCTGTCGCGCAGATCACGCACGGCCTCCTTGGCCTTGCGCCCGGCGTCGCTATCCCGCATCTCGCGCAGCGCCGACTCGGCCCGGCGGCCCGCGTCGCTGGTACGCACGTCCTGCAGCGCCTCTCGCGCCTTGCGGGCCGTGTCGCCGCTCTGGGCGCCCCGCAGCCAGGCCATCAGCCGGGCCCACCAGCCCCGGGCCTGCCGTTCGATCTCGTTCATCGCCGATTCTCCTTAAACTTAACCTCGTAAACACGATATAACGCAAGTATAGGCAACCGGCAAGTCCTTCTACCCGGACCGGGTGAGACAATGCCTAGCGTGCGACGTCAGCGCATCAGCGGGCACTCCCCGTACGAGCCGGTGTTCGGCTTCTCCCGCGCCCTGGTCGCCGGCGACCGGGTCCTCGTGGCCGGCACCGCGCCGGTGCCGCCCGGCGGCGGGCCGCCCCCGCCCGGCCCGTACGCCCAGGCCAGGCTCTGCCTGGACCTGATCGGCGAAGCCCTGGCCAAGGCCGGAACCAGCCTGGAGCACGTGGTCCGCACCCGCATGTACCTGACCGGCGCGGAGTACTGGGAGGAAGTGGCCCGCGCGCACGGCGAGGCCTTCGCCGCGGTGCGGCCCGCCGCCACCGCGGTGATAGTGGCCGGCCTGCTCGATCCCGCCTGGCTGGTAGAGATCGAGGCCGAAGCCCTGACCCCTAACCCCTGACCCCGCCCGTGCCCCCCGCCCCCGCCCGCGCTGACCATGATCGCGGGCAGTTTGCGGGTCTATCTGCCCAGGACTGCCCGCGATCATGAAACGGTGAGGCCTGAAGACTTTTTAGTCTGCGCAGACTAAAGATCCTTCGCGTTCATGGTAGACGCGGCTTTTCGGAGCTGATTTCGATGATCGTGGAGGATCTGGCACCACTGGCCGTACCAGATCCTCCGTGATCATGGGAAATCCAGCGCGGATCGGCGCGTCCCCGCGATCGCGAGGATCTAAGCGGCAGATCCGGACCTCCACGCGAAGCAGCCTGCTGCTGGAGGTGCCAGCGTGACGGGAGTTGGCAGCGTGTCCCAGCGTGGCCAACAGCTACGGGCGACACGCCCGGCGCTACCCGGAGTGCCCGGGACGCCCGGGACGCCCGGAGCGCCCTGAACCCTTCGACCCCTTCAAACCCTTCGAGTCCTCCGGGCGCGCCACCCCGGTCAGGATCACGTCCACCACCTCGGCGATGAACTCGCCCGTCATCGGCAGGTGGCCGAGCAGCAGCCGGTGCTCGGCCGCGCCGAAGAACAGGTCGAGCACCACGTCCCGGTCCACCGACGGAGCGATCTCGCCGCGGTCGATGGCCCGGTCCAGCATGATCCGGTGCTGCGTGCGCAGGGGCTCGAGCACCCGGTCCCGCCACGCCCCGCGCAGCTCAGGGTCGTGCTGCGCCTCGGCGATCAGCCCGGCCAGCATCGGTCCCATCGCTGTCTGGGTGACCGCCCGCACCCACGCGTGCAGCGCCCAGAGCAGGTCGCCGCGCAGCGTGCCGGTGTCCGGCAGCGGCTGCTCCTGGCGGAACGAGTCGACGAACGCGTCCAGCGCGAGCAGGCCCTTGGACGGCCAGCGGCGGTAGATCGTCGTCTTGCCGACTCCGGCCCGGGCCGCCACTTCCTCGATCGACATCGCGGCCAGTCCCCGTTCGGCCAGCAGGTCCGCGGCCGCGGCCAGGATGGCGCGATCCGCCTCCTGGCTCCGCGGCCGCCCTCGCGCCGCGCCGCCACCTTGCCCCGTGCCGCCACCTTGCCCCGCGCCGCCACCTTGCCCCGCGCGGCCACCCTGGCCCCCGCCGCCCGCCGGCGCCGCGGTACCCCCCGGAATATCACTGCTCATCAGCCGGTTTTATCATGAAGATATCCGAAACGATCCGTAACGTATCTGATTGGTATCATGCCCGTCACCGCGCCTTCTAACCACCCCGAACCCACCACGGCAACGCCCGCGCCCACCCAGAGCCCTCGCCGCCGCCAGCCGCTGCAGCTGGCCCTCATCCTCGTCGCCGCGTTCATGGTCGTCCTCGATTTCAGCATCGTGAACGTCGCGCTGCCCTCGATCGAGCGCGAACTGCACATGCCCGCCGATGCAGTCCAGTGGATCGTGACGGGATACGCCATCTCGTTCGGCGGCCTCCTGATCCTCGGCGGCCGCGCCGCTGACCTGCTCGGCCGGCGGCGCATGTTCGTCGCCGGCCTGATCGCCTTCTCCCTGGCCAGCCTGGCCGGCGGCCTGGCCCAGGACCCCGTGCTGCTGATCGCGGCGCGCGTCGTGCAGGGCGCGGGCGCCGCCATCGTCGCCCCGGCCGCGCTGTCCCTCATCACCACCGGCTTCCCCGAGGGCGCAGAAAGGACCCGGGCCATCGGTCTCTACGGCGCCGTGTCGAGCGTCGGCTTCGTGTCCGGCCAGGTCCTCGGCGGTGTCCTCGTGCAGTTCACCAGCTGGCGCGCGGTGTTCCTGGTCAACGTGCCTGTCGGCCTGATCGCCGCCGCGCTGTCCCCGGCCGTCCTGGGCCGGGCCGCGGCGGCGAAAAACAGGATCCGGCTGGACGTCCGCGGCGCGCTGCTGATCACGGGCGCGGTCACTCTCGCCGTCTTCGCGGTGTCCCAGGGCGTGGCGCTCGGCTGGACCTCACCGCTGGTCATCGCGGCCGCCGTCACAGCCGCCGCGGCCGCGGCCGTCTTCATGAAAGCCGAGACCAGGCACCCCGCACCGCTGATCAGGCCCGCCCTGCTGCACCGCAAGGGGCTGCGGGACGGGACCACGCTGGCCTTCCTACTCGGCCTGTGGAATGGCGGCGAGATGCTGGTGCTCTCCCTGTACCTGCAGCTGGTGCTGCACGAGTCGCCGCTGTTCACCGGCCTGATCATCGCCCCGCAGGGCGTGGTCGGGTTCGTCGCGGGCGTGATCGGGCCACGGCTGGCGGGCAAGATAGGCGTCCGGCGGCTGCTGGTGCTGACCGCCGCCGCCGCCGCGGCAGGATTCCTGGTGCTGACCCGGCTGCCCGCGACCGGCTACAGCCCGGTGCTGTTCGTGGTCACGCTGATCGGCTTCGGCACCGCGGGCACCGCGCTCGGCTCGACCGTGCTGGCCAGCCGCGGCATGGCCGACTCCGACCAGGGCCTGGTCGGCGGCATGATCAACACCAGCCGCCAGATCGGCGCCGCGGTGGGCGCGGCCCTGCTGCCGGCCGTGGCGCAGAGCGTCAGCGGCGGGATTCAAGGGGGCGGGGTCTCCGGGGACCGCGCCGCGATGTTCACCGCCGCGCTGGCCGCGCTGGCCGCCACCGCCGTGGCCTGGCGCGCCGCGAGGCCGTTCCAGGTCCGCGCCGCTAGCTGACCATCAGAGCCTAACGAGCCTGGTTACCCGCCCGGCCCTAAGCGCGTGTGCTGCACTGTGTACCGAACCGTCTGCAGCCGGATCTGCCCGTCCCGGAAGATGAACGTGTCGATCCCGTCCTCGACCTTGGTCGCGGCGGCCGTCGCGGTCCACTCCAGGAAGAGCACGTCGCCGTCGTAGATCTGCGTCGGCAGCTCCCAGTCCGCGTTCGGCACGTCGGCCAGCAGCTCGGTGAACGCCTCGCGGATGCCGTCCTTGCCCCGCTTAATCCCATCCGGGGTGATGAAGACCGCGTCGTCGGTGTAGTCCTCGACGATCCCGTCCAGGTCACCGGCCCCCAGGGCCTCTGCGTGGTGCTGGAAGACTTCCTGCGGGCTGCGCGACATCGCGCTCCTCCTTAGCGATGACATCCTTCTCGACATACCTTAGTGTCATGGGTTTCGAGCACATCCTGGTCGAGCGTTCCGGCGACTTCGCCACCGTCACGATGAACCGGCCGCGGCGCCGTAACGCCCTGTCCCTGGATCACATGCGCGAGCTGATCACCGCGTTCGGCGAGCTGGGGGGCAGCGACGTCCTCGGCATCGTGCTGGCCGGCAACGGCCCGGTATTCAGCTCGGGGCACGACCTCGCCGAAGTCGCCGACGCGAACCTGTCCCAGATCCGGTCGCTCCTGGCCACCTGCACCGAGCTGATGACGCTGATGCAGCAGGTGCCCCAGCCGGTGGTGGCGCGGGTGCACGGGCTGGCCACCGCGGCGGGCTGCCAGCTGGTGGCGAGCGCCGACCTGGCCGTGGCCAGCGAGGAGGCCGGTTTCGCCACGCCCGGCGGCAAGGGCGGGTGGTTCTGCCACACCCCGATGGTGGCCGTGGCCAGGAACGTCGGCCGCAAGCGGGCCGCCGAGCTGGCCATGTCCGGGGACGTCATCGACGCGCGCACCGCGCTGGACTGGGGCCTGGTCAACCGGGTGGTGCCCGCGGCCCGGCTCGACTCCGCGGTGCGGCACCTGCTGGAGCGGGTCACGAGGGGGGCGGCGCAGAGTAAGGGCATCGGCAAGCAGGCGCTGTACGCCCAGATCGACCTGGACCAGCCCAAGGCCTACGCCTACGCCCTCGAGGTCATGGCCGCGACCAGCCAGCTGCCCGAGGCGCGCGAGTGGATGCACGCATTCCTGGAGAAGCGCAAGCCGAATTGGGACAATACGGGGCGCGGCCGTTCCTAAGACCGTTCCTCAGCCCGCGGTGCCCGGCTGGTAGCGTCGGCTGCGGGGGATACCTCCGCTCGTTGACGAGACTTCGGGGAGAAGACCATGGCCTCTCGGCTGAATCCATACCTCAACTTCAACGGCACCGCCCGGCAAGCGCTGGAGTTCTACCAGGGCGTATTCGGCGGCGAGCTCAACATCATGACGTTCGGTGACATGGGCGCCGCGGAGGGTTCCGACGCCGGCAAGATCATGCACGGGCAGCTGGACACCGACGCCGGCTACACGATCATGGCCGCCGACGTGCCCAGCCACATGGAGTTCCAGGCCCCGGCCGGCTTCTCGGTGAGCCTGTCCGGCGACGACGGCGACGCCCTGCGCGGTTACTTCGGGCAGCTCGCTGCGGGCGGAGTCACCGCCATGCCGCTGCAGAAGCAGGTCTGGGGCGACGAGTTCGGCATGTGCGTCGACAAGCTCGGCATCTCCTGGCTGGTCAACATCTCCCAGCCGCAGGCGTAACCAGCCTGTCGGCCCGGCCGCGCCCGCCGCGGCCGGGCCCTGCTGGCTTTTTCTCCGGGGGGACCCATCCCCCCGGACCCCCCTTGGGGAGGACGACCCCCCGAGCCCTCCGACGGGCCCGGGTGCATGATGGGCGGATGCCTCAATTCGCCTTCGAGGGCCGCGAGCCTCAGGTCAGTCCCGGGGCCTGGATCGCCCCCACCGCCACCCTGGTCGGGGACGTACGGGTCGAGGCCGAAGCCTCCGTCTGGTACGGCGCCGTGCTCCGCGCCGACTTCGGGCCGATCATCGTCCGGCGCGGCGCGAACATCCAGGATGGTTCGGTGCTGCACGGCGGCGACGACCCGGCGACCGAGATCGGCGAGGGTGCCACCGTCGGCCATCTGTGCGTGATCCACGGCGCCGTCATCGGCACCGAGGCGCTGGTGGGTAACGGCGCCACCGTGCTCGACGGCGCCGTCGTCGGCCGCCGCGCCCTGATCGCGGCGGGCGCCACGGTGCCGCCCGGGATGGCCGTGCCTGACGGGATGATCGCGGTGGGAGTCCCGGCCCGGGTGGCCGGCGAGGTCACCGGGCGGGCCAGGGAGTGGGTGGACACGAACCCGGCCGTCTACCGCGAACTGGCCCGGCGGCATGCCGCCGGCGCCCGCCTCGTAGGGTCGGAACCATGGAATATCGCGCACTAGGCCGATCGGGCCTGCGGGTTTCCGTGCTCACCATGGGCACGATGACGTTCGGCGGCCGCGGGGGATTCGCCAGCGTAGGGTCGACCGACGTGGACCAGGCCAGACGGCAGGTGGACATGTGCCTGGAGGCCGGGGTCAACCTCATCGACACCGCCGACGTCTACTCGGGCGGGCTGGCCGAGGATATCGTGGGCGAGGTCCTCAAGGGCCGGCGGGACGAGGTGCTGCTGGCCACCAAGGTCCGGATGCCGATGGGCCGAGGGCCGAACGACGCCGGGCTTTCCCGCCACCACGTCATCTCGGGCTGCGAGGCCAGCCTGCGCCGCCTCGGCACCGAGCACATCGACCTCTACCAGGTGCACGAGTGGGACGGCCATACACCGCTCGAGGAGACCCTGCAGGCGCTGGACCTGCTCGTCGCCTCGGGCAAGGTCCGCTACGTCGGCGCGTCTAACTACGCCTCCTGGCAGCTGATGAAGGCGCTGGGCACGGCCGAGAGGCTCGGCCTGCCGCAGTTCGTCAGCCAGCAGATCTACTACTCCCTGCAGGCCCGCGAGGCCGAGTACGAGCTCATCCCGCTCGCGGTCGACCAGGGCCTGGGCGTGCTGGTGTGGAGCCCGCTGGCCGGCGGGCTGCTGTCCGGCAAGTACCGCAGGGGTCACGAGGCCCCGGCGGGCTCGCGGCAGCTCACCGACTGGGGCGAACCGCCGGTCTATGACACCGACGCCCTGTACGACACCATCGAGGTCCTGGTCAAGATCGCCGAGCAGCACGGCGTGTCCGCGGCCCAGGCGGCCCTGGCCTACACCCTGGGCAAGCCCGCTGTGACCTCGGTGATCATCGGAGCGCGAACCGACGAGCAGCTGGCCGACAACCTAGCCACCGCGTCCCTGGTCCTCGGCGACGACGAGCGGGCCCAGCTCGACAAGGTCAGCGCACCGCCGCTGATCTACCCGTACTGGCACCAGGCCAAGACCGCCCGCGACCGCCTGTCGCCCGCCGACCTGACCCTCCTAGCCCCCCACCTGCAGTAGCCCGCGACCCCCCAGGTCTTCGCCCAGGCTCGCCCGGCCGTCGCCCGGACCCGCCCGCCGCCGGGCCGTCCATCCCGCGCCCCGGACCCCGCCCGCGGGCGGGTGGCCGTCCCGCCACCCGCCCGCCAGGCCGCGTCCTCACCGATCCCGCGCCCCGAGAAATCGCCACAAGTACCCCATTTCGCCTGCCGCGATGTTCCCCCAGATTCAATGAGCGTGGCGCTCTACCGAATCTAGGGGTGTTGCCCAGATCCCACATGGGTTCGGGCTGGTCAGCGTGGGTGTCGGTGTTGCCGGTGTCGTGGTAGCCGTCCTGTCCGGGGTCGGTGATGCCGGGGATGGCCTGGAGGGTGTTCTCGGTGATCTCCACGAACACGGTGGCCTGGCTGCCGGGCTTGTTCCACAGGATTTCCAGGCCGAACGCGGCGAACAGGCGGGCTTTGAGGGCCGGGGGCAGGCCGGGCAGGATGTCCCCCAATGCCGGGAGTTCATCGAGCAGGGCGGGGTCGGCGGCGGCCGGGGTGGTCTTGGCCAGGGCCTGAAGCTGGGTTTCGATCTGCTCGCGCTCGTGGTGCAGGTCGGCGAAGCGGGCGCGGATGCGGGCGCGCATGGCGGCGGCGGCGGTGTCGGCCGGGTCTGCGGGGAGTTGTTCGAGTTCGAGGATCTGGGAGTTCTGCGCGGTCTCGATCCGCTTGATGCGGGCCTGGAGCCGGGCGGCCTGGGCGTCCCGGTCAGCTAGGGCGTCGGCGTCGGTGGCGGGGAGCTGGGCGGCCAGGAGTTCCGCCCGGCCGGGTCCGAAGATGCGGTCGGCGAAGAACCGTCCCACGATCCGGTCGAGCAGGAGTTCCGGGGCCTGGACGGTGCGGGGGTGGTCCGGGCAGCTGGCGGCGTGCTTGGGGGTGGCGGGGTTGTGTGGGCACCGGTAGTAGGTGGACTGAGGGTTGCCGTAGGTGGAGCCGGTCATCCGGCGGCGGCAGTCCCGGCACCGGATGCGGGACCGGTAGGGGTAGAACCGCAGCGTGGCCGGGTGGCTGTTGGGCTCCTCCCCGTCGCGGCTGGTGCCGTGCCCGGCGGCAACATCCTGCGCGGCGTCCCAGGTGGCCCGGTCCACGATCGCGGGGTGTACCGGGGCCGGTGACCATAGCCACTGATCCATGGGGGCGGGGGTGCGGCGGCCGTTGCGGGTGCGGTGGCGGCCGTAGACCATGTGCCCGGTGTATTTGGGGTTGGCGAGCATGACCCGCACGTTCTGGGCGGTCCACCCGGTGGCCGGGTTCGGCGGCGGGTAGGAGACCGGATCGGCGTTGAGGCGGGCGGCGATGGCCGGGCAGCCCAGCTTGTCGACCGCCCGCCACGTGTACATGCGGGCGATGACCGGGGCCCGGTCCGGGTCCAGGATGAGCCGGGATTTGGTGCGTCCCTGGGCGGCCTTGAACGGGACGGGGTGCGGGATCCGCTCGGCGGCGTATCCGTAGGGCGGGGTGCCGATGTTCCAGCCGTCCAGGGAATGCTCAACTAGCCCTTTCCAGATCTTTTCCTTCAATTGCAGCCGGTACCATTCGGCGACGCCTTGCTTGACCCGCCGGACGAGGACGGTGGTGGCGTTGACGCCTTCGATGTCGGCGGGCTCGTCGGTGGCGAATAGCGGGATGCCCTGCCTTGAGAGTTCCTTTTCGAGTTTGAGGGCGTTGAACATGTCCCGGCCGGAGCGCTCGACGTCCTCACACACCACGGCGGCGAATTTCGGGGCGGGGGATGCGGCCTCGTGCAGCAGGTCGGCCATGCCGCCGTCGCGGGGCAGGTCCGTGTCGGCGAACTCCTTGTAGGCGTCGCCCTGGCTGCGGCGTTCCAGGTCGATGCCGCCGGACTCGATGTCCCAGTAGACGGCAGCGAGGAACCACCCGGGCGGGAGCCATTCCCGGGCGGCGCGGAGCTGCCGGTTCAGGGACGCGCGGGGGTCTTGCAGGGCCAGGGTGGAGGTCCGGCCGACGAATGCGACCGGGACCGGCTCGGCCGGGGCATGGGCTGCCGCGCTGGCGGCTAGCGTCATGGGTGTTTGTGCCGGCATGGCCATTGCGATACCTCCGTAATCACCGGGCGCGCCCGTTTTCCCTTCGCGCGTTTCCCGGTGGCTATCCTAATCTTGCGCCGGGCCTGGATTCCGCCCGGCTGTCCCCTCCCCTTAAATTGTAACCGATATTCGCTGTTTATCGGCAATTCCCGGTGAATTACGATCGTGTTTTTCCTGGCCATTTCCTTTTCCGGGCTGGGCGCTGGCTCTTTTCCTGCGTGCATTTGTGCGGCGGCCAGATATGGGCGGGGCGGGAGCGGCGGGCGGTTGTTTGGCCGGTGTCCTGGCTGGTGCGGGGCCGGGCATGGCCGGGGGGCCGTACGCTGGCTGGCGAGGCCGGGCCGCTCGTGCCCGGCCCTTGTGGGTCCGGCCTGGCCCTCCGGCCTTGCCCGGCGGGGGACCCGTGCCCGGCAGGTGGGTAAAGAACCGCACAGAGCGGCACCTGGCACGGGCCGTGCGGCGGCCGCCGTGCACGGCGGGCGGCGTCGTGGACCGGTCCCGCGGCCATTCTCATCTCTCCCCGCAGTCACACTAGGGGCCAGATACCCCACGTGCCTGTAAGAGCACGTTATGTGATGATTGTGCCGGGCGCTGAGGATACGCGGCCGGGCCGCGCGGCGGCCGTAAGGAGGCTGTCATGACTACCGGCGCTGCCGGTAGCGATGGACCGGGAGCCGGGGGGCAGGGGGCGGCGAGGCGTGCGGCGGCGGCCTGGGTGCCGGCGGCGGGCATTGCGGTCGTCAGGCTTGATGGCCGGCTCGTCCGGCTAGTTCGGTGTCGATGGCGCTGATGTGCGCCATGATCGGCGTGCGGGTGGGCGAGTCCGGCCTGGTGTTGCCCGTTCTCAAGATTCCCATCTTGGCGGCGTTCACGATGCCGATGAAGAACCGGGCATTTCGGGCGGTGTCGTGGGGAAGGTGCCGGGCTACGTGGGCGAGGTGCCGGACTCAAGGCAGATTTTCGGCGGTGGTTGCTGTGTGCGGGCAGGCGGGAGCCGGGAACGGCGCGGGCGGCTCAGCCGGCCGGGGCCATGGTCAGCAGCCGGCCGCGGGTCAGCACGTTGATCCGCGCCCGCCAGCTGGTGTGCTCTAGCCCGTGGCGGCGGCCGAGGACCAGCGCTGCGGCCGCCAGGTGCTCCAGCGCGGCACCCAGCTCGCCGGTGCGGGCCCAGGACAGCAGCTCATCATGGCCCGATGCCAGGACGGCGCGGATGCCCGTGACGCGCAGCTGCACGGCGGACCGGCGGGCGGCGCGGATCCAGCCGCGCACCGTGCCGGCCGGGACGGCCAGGCCGGCGGCGACGGGCCGGTGCCCGTGACCGAGAGCGGACGCTACCAGGGCCTGCCCGATCAGCCCGGCCGTGTAGGCGCGGCGCGGCAGCAGACCCGCGTCGAGCACCACGTGGGTGGCGCCGCAGCCGGTGCACAGCGCCCGGTCCGGGCACGCCGTCAGCAACACCCCGTCCAGGTCGCGGACCGTGCGCTCGCGGGCGTGCCCCCACGGCCGCAGCGGCTGATCGCAGCCCGGGCAGCCCAGCATCCGGCGGGCCAGCGCGATCCTGGCCGCCGCGGTGTCGAAGACCTCGATCATCGTCCATCCCGCCAAGGATCGGCCCGGCCGTCTCGTCCGCACCAGGGGCAGCTGGTGTTGCACCCTGCCACCCCGCGGCGCCCCCCGCAACCCGGGACGGCCCGCTCGCCCGGTACCGGCACCTGGCCGACGCCGACACCCGCCGCCCGCACGCCGGACCGCAGGTCACTGACACCCCGGATCGCTCATCGGCACGGTGCCGCCGCCGACGAACCTGCCTGGCCCGTGGTCGCCATCGGCGTGCCCGGTGCCGCTACAGCCTCCTGCCATGGGAATCCTGAGCGCCTCTCAACACCTGGCCAGGGCCAGGCTTGCCCGTAGCTCCCGCCGGGTGCGTTCAAGCTCGCCGGTCGTTAGCCCGCTGACATCGGGCGGGCGGCCGGGGGTGCGGGGCTGGCCGGGTCTCGCGCGGGAGTCTTGTTCGGCGCGGACTGTGGCTAGCTCGCGCTGGACATTAGCGCGTATCGGGGCGCCGGTCCCCAGGGCTTTCAGGCACCGCGCTAGCTGGCCGCCGTACAGGTCCAGCTCGCGGGCCGTGAGCTGGCCGAGCTGGTGACGGTGATCGTCAGGCACGGCCGTCACGGCAGCGCCCGGCGGGCAAGCCGGGCAGGGCGCGTCTGGTCCTCGCTCAAGGTCGCGGCCGGGGTCATGCACGGGCGATCCTCGCGCGGTCTTCTTGTTCGGCTAGCACGGCGTCGAGCTGGCGGCGCAGGTCAGCCTGGACCGGGGCGTCGGGGGCGATTCCCTTGATGGCGCGCTCAAGCTCGTGCCGCCGGTCCCGCAGTTCGTAGGTGGTGAGCGCGGGCAGAGGGTGTTTCGGCGGTTCGACGGTTACGGGTTCGGTGGGCATCGGTGCTGGTCCTAACGGCTGGGGAAGGCGCCGGATGAGTGATCCTCCTTGCCCACTCTTGCTGTCGGGGGGATCGTTAGGCTACGTGGCAGGCGCTGGCCGCCACATTCGGTCACACCTTGCCGTTGTGATGCCACGACAGGAGGCCCCTGGCCCATGGCGAACGATCGTGATCCCCGAAGTGATCTGGGGGCCTGGCTTGGCGAGGAGCTTCGCCGCGTCCGGGTCGCGGCTGGCTTCAGGAGCCAGGATCAGCTTGCGCGCAGGCTGGGGTTCGAGCGGACCGTCATCACCAAGATCGAGACAGGCGACCGGCCGCCGTCGGCCGATGTCGCCGCCGCGCTGCTGACAATGTTCCCTGATCTGGGCGGGGGCAGGTTCGCCGAGCTGGCGGAGGTTGCCCGCCGGGCGAACGGGAAGTTCCCCGGGTGGTTCGAGCGGGACTGGCTGCCGGTCGAGCGAGAGGCCACGTCCCTGCGGTGGTGGGAACCGATCCTCATCCCCGGCTTGCTCCAGACGGGCGACTACGCGCGGGCACTGTTCCAGGCGTGGCAGCCCGCCAGCTCGGAGGATGACCTGGACGCGCTGGTCACCGGCCGGCTTGAGCGCCAGGGCATCCTGGACCGGGACGATCCGCCGGACCTGCGGGTCGTGCTGGATGAACCGGTGCTGCACCGGCTGATCGGGTCTCCCAAGATCATGCATGACCAGCTAGAGCACCTGGCCGATGCGAGCTGCCGCCCGATGGTCACGGTGCAGGTCATTCCCGCCGAACTCGGCGCTCATGGCGGGCTGCTGGGAGCATTCATCCTGGCGGGCCCGTCAGGTACGGTTTACCTGGAGACGGCCGTGGAAGCGCAGATCACGGGGGATGACCCGGTTCGGGAGCGGGCAGCGCTGACCTTCGACCGGCTGACGCGGGATGCGCTGCCCCGTGGCGCGTCCCGGGACCTGATCCTGAAGGTGGCAAACGAGCAATGGAACATATAGACGGCCTGAACTGGCGCACGTCCAGTTACAGCGGCGGCAACGGCGGCGCGTGCGTCGAAGTGGCCGGCCATGACGGGATGATCCTGGTGCGGGACACCAAGGACCACGGCAACGGCCACGTTCACCAGTTCCCGGCGGCCAGGTGGCGCGCGTTCGTGGCGGGCGTGCGCAATGGAGAGTTCGACCGGGCCGGGCATAGCCGCCTGCCGTAGGCGGCTAGCTTCGGGGAAACCACGCCCACAAGGGGCACTCTCGTGTCGGAGAGTGCCCCTTGGGCTGGCCGGGGCTGTTCCTCGCTGGCCAGTGCGGCGCGGTGCTGAGGTGTCGGCGTGGCAGTGTGCTGGTTTCCGCCGGTGCCGGGGTCGGCGCGGTATGCGAGTCGATTGTGGCGCGCGGAGCGCGCCCTCGGGCGGGGGGAAGGGGCCGGAAGGGGGTGCGGGGGAAACCGGGGGAAACCCGGGCTTTGGGGGGGTTGCCCCGGGTGTCCCCCGCGATGCTTGCAGGCTTCCACGGGCGGCAGGCGCGGGCCGATATGCGCGTGGGCCGCGCGGAGCGCGGCGCCCTGGACAACACATTTCCCCGGTAACCCGGAGCCTACGGGACCGAGGTCCATGCCATTTCCACGGTTATTGGTGCGGCGGGGTCCGTCGTTGTTTCGGGGGGAGGCAGGAGGGGTCTGGGGAACCTGGAACCGGGGCCGTGGTTTTTGTGGGGGCGGGGGCGGTTCCGGGTTCCCCAGTGCGTTTCCGGATTGGTCTCCTCTTCTGTCTGTTTACTCGTGGAGTAGAGCCGTAGTGTTCCCGCACGCGCGGGCGCTGCGCTGAGCGGCCGGTGTGCGGGTTGCGTCGAGGGTTTGTGTGGGTAGGCCGCGCGCCGCGCGAGCGGCGCGCGGCGTGTCCTGTCCCGCATTTACGGCGTCTATGGTTTCGTCGCTCAATACGTATTGAGCGACGAAACCATAAGACGTAACTAAAGCCAGGCGGAGCGGGGTTTGCGCGCGGGCGGGGTTGCGTCGCTCGCCGCCAGGCGCGCGACGCGCCGGGGGTTTCAGTGGATGGTCCGCTCACCGTGCGGTGGCGGGAGCGGTGTTACGGTTGCAAGGGTGTCAGGGCGGGAAGCGAGGCGGCGGCAGCATGGCCGGTGAGTTCGCGGTCGAGGTGCGTCGCCTGGTGAAGCGGTTCGGCGGTCGCGTGACGGCGGTGGACGGGCTGGACCTGTCGGTCCGGCACGGTGAGACCTATGGCCTGCTGGGCCCCAATGGGGCTGGTAAGACGACCACTCTTCGGATGCTGCTGGGGCTGGTAAGCCCGAGCGCGGGAGTGATCCGCGTGCTGGGCCTGTCGCCGGGAGATCCTGCGGGCCTGCGCCGGACCGGGGCTATGGGGGAGACGGCGTTCTACCCGTTCCTGTCGGGCCGGGACAACCTGCGGGCAGCGGCCCGCCGCTGCCGGGTACCGGATGTTCGGGTGGAGGCCGTCTTGGACGTCGCGGGCCTGACCGCGCGGGCGGGTGACCGGGTTTCCGCTTACAGCCTGGGAATGCGGCAGCGGCTGGCGGTGGCTATGGCCCTGCTGAAAGACCCTGAGCTGCTGATCCTGGACGAACCCTCCAACGGCCTGGACCCGGCCGGCCAGCTTGAGATGCGCCGGCTGATCCGCGAGCTGGCCGGCGGGGGCCGGACGATCCTGCTGAGCAGCCACGATATGGGCGAGGTGGAGGAGCTGTGCGGCCGGGTGGCGATGATCGGCGGCGGCACGATGCTGGCGGAGGGAACTCCCGGGCAGCTTCGCGGCCAGGCCCGCCTGTGGCTGCGGGCTGAACCGGCCGGGCGGGCCGCTTCGGTGGCCGCCGGGCTGGCCGGCATTGAGGGGATAGAACCTGAGGGTGAAATGCTCAGCATGGTCATGCCCGAGGCCGGCCCGAGCCGGGCAGCATGGGTCAACCGGCAGCTCGTTGAGGCCGGCCTGGAGGTGAGCGAGATCCGGACGCGGCGGCGGCCGCTCCAGGAGGTGTTCCTGGAACTGACCGGCGGCCGCAGCGGCGGTGCCGACTCGCTGCGCCCGGCCGCAGGCAAGCGCAGGCGCCGGACCAGGCGAACACCGGACCAGGTCCGGTAGGGCCCGTGCTCGCCTCGCTGCGCGCCGAGCTGCTGGTCCTGCGCAAGTCCAAGGTGGCCTGGGCGCTGGTGCTGACTGCGCCGCTGCTGACGCTGGTGACGACGTACTTGTTCCAGTTCCTGGACTATCTCGGGGACACCCCCGCGATGTACGCCGAGCGGGGCACGCCGACCCAGAACCTGCCGGGCCTGCTGCCCAGCCAGTTCGTCATCCAGGCCGCCGGGAGCATCGGCTTGACGGCGCCGTTTATCGTGCTCGGCGCGGTCATCGCCGGCGGCGACTGGGGGCGGGGAACGATCAAGACCTCGCTGCTGCAGCGGTCGGGCCGGGCCCGCACGTTCGCCGGGCAGGCGCTGGCCATCATGATCGCCTGCGCCCTTAGTGTCGTGCTGTGTTTCGCGCTGGCCGCCCTGGCTTCGGTCGCGATCCGCTGGTACACGGGACCCGCAGCGCCGGGCGCGGCCCACAACGACGCCTTTCCGGCCTGGAGCGTCACCGGCGAGGGGGTCGGGGCGGGCCTGCTCATCGGCCTGGCGTACGGGGCGCTGGGGATCGCGCTGGGCACGCTGTGCCGCAGCGCGGCCGGCGGCGTCGCCGCAGCGCTGGCCTGGTATGTCCTGGTCGAGGACGTGCTCTATGACCTGAGCCTCAACGCCGGCGGGGAAGTCCAGCACGTGTACAACGCCTTCCCCGGGACCAGCGTCATCACGCTTACCAGCATGTTCGGGTCAGCCGGCGGCGGGGGGAGCTCGGCTACGTACCAGCCGGTCAGCCCTTGGGCCGCGACCGCGATCCTGGCCGGGTACACCGCAGCGTTCCTGGGCCTGGCCCTGATCCTGGTGTGGCGGCGTGACGTCGTCACGGCCAGCCGCGCCTGGTTCATGCGGCCCCGGGACGTCCGGCCCACCGCCGGGGGCAGCCAGGGCACCGGACCGCCGGTTGTCCAGGACAGTGGCCGCCGCGCGGGCGTGCTGGCGTCGGCGCGGGCCGAGCTGCTGGTCATGCGCAGGTGGCCGGCCATGTGGGTCTTCGTCCTCATTCCACCCGTGGTCACGCTGATCGATGGTTACGTCTTGCAGTACGTCCTGTACCGGGCTGGCACCAGTGCCGTCGTCTCGTCCTCGCCGGCCCTGGTGCTGACCAAGATCCTCCCCGGCCAGTATGTCCCGTCCGCGCTCAACAGCATCGGGTACGACCCGACCCTGCCCGGCACGGCCGCGTTCTTCCTTATCGGCGCGCTCGCCGCCGGGACCACCTGGGCTAGCGGCACGATCAAGACCTCCCTGCTGCAGGCCCCGACCAGGGTCCGCACCGCCACCGGGCAGGCGCTCGCCATCACGATCATCCTCGTGATCAGCGTGGTCCTGACGTTCGCGGTCGCGGGCCTGTGCAGCGTTCTGATCGCGGTCACCGCGACCGGGTCGGTCTCCCCGGCGGCCAGCCCGCTGCCGGGACTAGGCCGGCTGGCCGCCGGGGTCGGCATCGCGGTCGTCGTCAGCCTGGCCTGGGGTGCCGTCGGCTGGACCGCCGGTACCTTGCTGAAGAACGCGGCCGGCGCGTTCGCTGCCATCCTGCTGTGGATCACGGTCGTGCAGCTGCAACTGGACCAGTTCGCGCCGGAGATGCCCGGGCCGGTACATGCCGTCTACGACCTGCTACCGGACGCCGCTACCGGCACGGTCACGAACCTGTTCGGGCAGGCTGGCTACTTCGGGGGCCAGCTCACCCTCGGCGAGGTCGCGTTGCCGGTCGCCTTCGCCACCCTCGCCGCGTACGCCCTGGCCTGCCTCGCGCTCCCGGTCATCATGACCCGTCGGCGAGACATCCCATAGCGGCGGACCAGCCAGAGCGGACCTCGCAGGGTTCGCCGCGTCGACGGCGGAAGTGGCTCGGTGCAGGCTGGCGCGGCGTGACCGCCGCCAGGGGGGCGGGCGGGCGGGCGGGCCGCCTCCCCATGGTTGCTGCTTCCGCGCTCGGCCGCGCGGCGGGTGGCTGGGTGTGCCGTCGGCCAAGGCCGGAGACGTGGGAGGTTGGCCGTGGCGCCAAGCGTGAGGGGCCGACCGCTTGCACGGTGAGTTGTGTGTGGGTGTGCCGGGCTCTGCCCGGCACACCGCGCGGGCATCGCCGCGTCCGGTAACGCGCTTAGGACCGTATACCAACCGGGCCGCTTCCCCGCTACGCGACGGGGAAGCGGTCCTACCCTTGCGGTGTCAAGGCTGTACCGTGGCCTCGATGGTGAGGTAACGGGGTCGGCGGTGTCAGAGCTGATAAACAGCCTCGATCACCAGACGGCGGCCTGACCTGGCCTGATGGTTGTGGGATTTATCAAAGACCACTCTTTCGGGTAGAGCGCCACATTCATTGACTCGCGCCTCCACCGCCGTCGGCTCCGGTGAAGGCGGCTTCCTACGCCGGGCCAGTTCCGCGCCCGCACGTCCGGCGCCAATGCCCGCGCCCACCTGCCCGGCGCTGCTGCCCGCCGGCACGGGCGCGGTCCGGGCGCCGGCGCCGGTCCCGGCGCCCACGGCCACAGCCGCCGCCGCGCGCCGGGCCATCCGGCCGGCGGCGATCAGCGGCAGGCTGCTGAGCGCGATGCCCGCCAGGATGGCCAGGCCGCCCGCGACCTGTACCAGCCCGACCGGGTCGCCGAACACCACAGTGCCTGCGATGGCGCCGACCAGCGGCTCGAGGTTCAGGAACGCCCCGGCAACCTCGGCCGACACCCGGCTCTGGCCGAACGCGAACAGGGTGAAGGGCGCCAGCGTCCCGGCCAGTGCCAGCGCGACGACCGCCAGCACCACACCCGCGCCGGCCGGCGCGGCGGGCACGCCCTCGGTCACCATGGCGACCGGCAGCGAGCCCAGCGTCGCGCCCAGGAACTGCACGGCGGTGACCGCGACCGGGTCGCGGCCGGCCAGCAGCCGGCCCTGCGCCACCGTGACCGTGGCTGACAGAAGCAGCGACACCAGCACCAGGCCGTCGCCGGCCATGGTCGCGCCGCCTCCTCCGCCGCCCGTGGTGACCAGCCCGACGCCGCCGAGCGAGACCGCGAAGCCGAACCAGGCCACCGGCCGGGCCACGGCCCGGTACCACACCGCGGCGATGATCGCGACCAGCACCGGCACCGCCCCGATGAGCAGGGCCGCGTGGGTGACGCTGGTCCGGCTGATGCCGATGTTCTGCACCATGACCGAACCGCCGTAGCCGAGCGCGCCCGCGGCCAGCACGGCGGGCGTGAACGCCTGCCGCAGTGCCGATTGCCGGGCCGATTGCCGGGCCGATTGCCGGGCCGGTTGCCGGGCCGGTTGCCGGGCCGACCGCTGGCCAGCCCCGTGCCCACGCCGGCGGGCCACGGCCAGCAGCACCGCGGCCGCCAGGCCGAAGCGCACGACGGTGAGCCAGCCCGGCGACAGCCACTCCAGGGCCACCTTCGACAGCGGCACGGTGGTGCCCCAAAGCAGCCCGGCCGCGATGAGGGCTGCCACGGCGTGACGGCGGTTGGTGTTCATATATTCATACTCGCCGGTAGACATACAGTATTCGCTCTTCAACGTCACTAACGATATATAATTTAGCTTTGTGACCATTTCGCTTGATGAAGTTGACGTTCAGCTGCTGACCGCGCTGCAGGAGGATGCGGACCGTACCAACGTCGAACTCGCCCGGCTGACCGGACTCTCGCCGGCCGCCACCCTGCACCGGGTGCGGCGGCTGAAGGAGACCGGCGTCATCCGGGTGATCCGCGCTGACGTTGACCCGGCCGCGGCGGGCTTCCCGCTGCAGGTGTACGTCACGGCCATGCTGGCCCGGCACGACCCGCGGTCCAGCCGGGTGTTCGACGACATGATCAGGTCCCTGCCGCAGGTCATCGCGGCGGACAATGTGGCCGGCGAGACCGACTACCTGCTCACCGTGGTCGCCCGCGACGTGACCGAACTGCAGAACGTGCTGGCCAGCCTGGCGACCCGGGGAGGCCAGCGGCTGGTGACGTACCTGCGGCTGGCCGAGGTCAAGCCCCCGTCCCGGCTGCCGCTGGTCCCGGTGAACGCCCCGCCCCGCCGCCGCGGCTCCGGCCGCGGCTCCCGCCGGACCAAGGACCCGGACCGGGAATGAGACCGCGGTCACATCGGTTGCAGCGCGGCATGAGGATCGCGGTGATCGGCAAGGGCAACATCGGCGGCTCGCTCGGCAGCAAGTGGCGCGCCGCCGGACATGACGTGGTCTACGGAGCCAGGGACGGGTCCGGCGAAGGACCGGGCGGGGCGCCGGTGACCGGCATCGGCGACGCGCTGAAGGACGCCGACGTGGTGGTGCTGGCCGTGCCGGGCAAGGTCGTCGCGGACGTGGTGAGCGAGCACAGCGCCACGCTGGCCGGAAAGACCGTGATCGACGCGGTGAACCGGATCGGCGCGCCGGAGTTCGACAGCCGGGAGATCATCACGGGCGCCGCGCCGCAGGCCAGGTACGTACGCGCGTTCAACACGCTGGGCTGGGAGAACTTCGCGAACCCGATGCCCGGCACGAACCTGTTCTTCGCGGCGGACCCGGACGCCAGGGCCACCGCCGAGGAACTCATCAGGGCCGTCGGCCTGGACCCGGCCTACGTCGGCGACGCCGGCGCGACCGCGACCGTCGACGCCCTGCTGCCGCTGTGGTTCGCGCTGGTCCAGCAGAACGGCGGGAACCGCAGGCTCGCGCTACGTGTCATCCAGGAAGGCTGATTTACCGAACGAGCCGGGTTCGGGGCCCCAGCGGCGGCGCTGGCCTCTCCCGCGTGGCCATGGCCTGGTCCAGTTCTCCCGGCCAGGCCAGCTTCAGCTGGATCCGCCCACCCCAGCCCCTCATCATCGTGGCGGGACGCCGTCGGCAGGCGCCCCCTCGCCGGGTAAGAGCCGGGCTGCCGCGCGAAAATACATCACAGCTCGACCGTGCCGCTGACGCAGGTCACGGTGCCGCCGCCGATCCACACCTGGCCGTTGGCGTCGCGGGAGACGTGCACCCGGCCGCGGCGGCCCATCGCCGTGCCCTGGCTGGCCACGTACGGCGCGGTTGCCCGGCCGGACGCCAGCAGCCACTGCCCGAGCGAGGCGTTCAGGCTGCCCGTGACCGGGTCCTCGATCGACGTGATCATCGGGCTGAATGCGCGCACCTCGAAGGCCTCGGGGGAGCCGTCCGGGTAGGGGCCGACCACGCCCACGTCCAGGTCCACCACCGCGGGGCGCCGGACCGCGAGCACCGCCTCGGCGCTGGCCAGCAGGACGGCCACCCAGCCGGGGCCGTTGTCGGCCCACGCGATGTCGACGATGTCGGACCGGGGGATGTCCAGCGCCCGCGTCACCCGCTCGGCCACCGCCTCCTCCACCGGCCCGCTGCGCACCAGCGGCGGCGCGGCGAACGCCAGCCCCGCATCAGTCCGCCGCACCGTAATCAGGCCGGCCTCGCATTCCTGCACGATGGCGCCCGTGCCGGCGGGGCGGCCGCCGGCCTCCAGCCAGGCGTGGCAGGTGCCCAGCGTGGGATGTCCGGCGAAGGGCAGTTCCCGCGCGGGCGTGAAGATCCGGACCAGGTAGTCGGCCCCGCTGGCCCGCGGCGCCAGCACGAACGTGGTCTCCGACAGGTTCGTCCAGCGTGCGAACGCCTGCATCTGCTCGCCGGAGAGCCCGTCGGCGCCGAGCACGACCGCGACCGGGTTGCCGGAGTACGGGGTATCGGTAAAGACGTCCACCTGACGGAATTTACGAGGCACACGCCGAGTGTAGAAGGCCGCGCGGGCCGGCGGCAGTGCCAAATTCCCAGGCCAATCCAGGATTGCGTGCCCAAACACCCATGGGGCGATGCCGCCGCCTGGCCCTGCCGCGTTCACGTCCGG
>CAVWBQ010000047.1:0-559952 GCA_963753225.1 uncultured Actinomycetota bacterium
CACAGACTGCAGTGCGGGAGCTCCAGGGCGGAGCGTCGTGAACCTCACCCACCACGCCAATCCCGGCAGTAAACCCGGGCAGTCAATGAATGTCCCTCTCTGCCCGCTAGAGCGGTGTGCCTAAGTCCCACATCGATCCCGGTGCCTTGGCGCACCGGCTGAGGATCGAGGCGGCGTACTCCCTGTGATCCTCCGCCACGTCCGCCCCTGGCGTCACGGGTCCGGTCCCGCGGGCCCGGCCAGGCGGCCGGCGGGAATGTCATGAGAGTGGCGCCGTGCACCAAAGAATGTGCACTGAGCCCGCCGGCTCACAATTGAGGCGACGATGCAGCTCTGACACTTAGCCAAGGGGCACGCGCCGCAAAACGGATGGTGTGCGGGCGAGCCCGGCACACCACACCGGCCGTACGGATCATCTAGGTACGAACCTATAGACCAGTAGCTCCGTCGATTAGCTCGCGTATCAGGTCGGCATGACCGTTGTGGCGCGCGTACTCGTCAATCATGTGGGCATAGAGCCAGCGCAGGTCTACGGTGACAGTCTCGTCCCCGAACCTCTCATCTAGGGACTTACCCAGGACGGCCGTCCGTGCCTGCGCGATCTCCTCCGCGTAGGTCGCGAAATCCGCCTCGCCGCTGGCCGGGCCGGCCAGCGCGAACTCTCCACCTTCCGGGTGCTCCGGCGACTGGTACAGATCCTCAACATCCGCGCCAGCGAACCGGATCCGGAACCAGATGCGCTCGTTGCCCGCCATATGTCGTACCAGGCCGAGCAGCGACAGCGCCGAGGAGGCGACCGGCCGCTGAGCGAGTTGCTCCCCGGTCAGCCCCGCGCACTTGTGCAGCAACGTTGTCCGGTGATAGTCCAGCCAGGCGTCGAGTCTGGTCCGCTCATCAGCGAGATACGGCGGCTCAATCCGTTGCACGCTGGGTGCGGTCCAAGTCATGACGCGGATAATCCCACATCAAAATGCGTTACGCACCATAAGCCCTGCTCCAGACCCGCGGCGTACAGTTCTCGCACAGCCGCTGTACTGTACAGCGCCCGAGCGTGCGGGCGCTGTACGCCGCGATTCCGTCCCGGTCCCCCTGCTGCCTGCACGGTCGTGCTCACTCCGCGCCGCCTCCGCGTTCCTGACCTCAACCACTCAAAGAGCAGGAGGCTGAGGTCGGAACCTGCATCTCTGCAACCCCGGCCAGGACGGATACCACGACACCAGCACCCAAGCCGACCCCGGCGGCCCGCCCCTATGTGGGATCTGACCAACACCGATAGAACCGGTAGAGAGTCACATTCATTAACGTTCTCATGACACCACGGACCACATTTCAACCATGCGTACCTATTTCGTCGAGCGGCGTTTTTCTCCCGGGAAATGTCGTAGCCCGGCGGTAGAATCGAAATCAGATCCTAGAGATGTTCCCGGGAAGGAGCAGGGACCGGCAGCAGCAGCGACAAGCCCGAGTGGAGGGAGGTGACCCCAGATGGGTAACGCCCCGGCGTGTGCCCGTGAGGCGCTGGACATGGTCCGCGCCGGGCTGGGCTACCTCGCCGCCGCCGACGCTAACCAGCTATCTACCGCGACCCAGGCCGAGTGCCTGCGGGAGCTCGAGCAGGCCGGCGCGGTCGCCACCGCCGCCCGGGCCTCGTTCTTGTCCTCGTTCACCGCGGGGCAGGGGTACGCCGGGGACGCGGAGTACAGCGCGGTGTCGTGGCTGATCCACCGGACCGGGATCACCCGGGGCGCCGCCGTCGGGCACGCGGCCTGGGCGAAGCGGACCCGGACCCACCCGACGGTGGTCGCGGCGCTGGCCGCCCGGCGGGTCTCCGAACCGGTCGGGCGGCTGATCTGCCTGTGGACGAGCCGGCTGCCGGAGAAGTTCCGGGACGAGTCCGATGAGCTGCTGCTGGCCGCGGCGGCGGGCGGGTTGGGGGTGGAGGAGCTGGCGTCGCTGTTCGCGCAGATGTACGAGCGGGCCCGCGGCGACCTCCCGGACGAGGACCCGGGCCGGGACTTCGCCGACCGGGGGCTGAAGCTGGCGACGACGTTCGGCGGGGCCGGGGTGCTGCGCGGGGAGCTGACGGCGGAGTGCGCGGAGGTGGTCGGGCGGGTGCTGGACGCGCTGGGCGCCCCGGCCGGGAAGGACGATGACCGGACGAAGGAGCAGCGGTACCACGACGCCCTCCAGGAGGCCATGCGCCGGCTCGTCGCCAGTGACCTGGTGCCGGGGCGGGCCGGGCAGCCGGTGAAGGCCTGGGTGCACATCTCCCTGGCGGACCTGCTGCTGCTGGACGGCGACTCGGCGCTGCAGGAGCGGTGGACGGCGCGGGTGCGGGAGCGGTGGGCCGGGTGCCGGGCGTTCGCGTCCGAGACCGGCAGCGACGGCGGCGCCTGGCTCGACGGCGACGCCGCCGAGGGCGTCGCCTGCGACGCGGCGATGGCCCCGCTGGTCACCGGCGACGTGAACGTGGACGCCTTGGAAGACCTGGTCCGGCTGTGCGTGGAACTGGACCGGCACCGCCGGGCCGGCGACGCCGGACACCCGGACACCCCGGCCCCGGACGCCACGGCCCCGGGCAGCACGGCTCCGGGCCCGGCGGCTCCGGACAGCACGGCGGCTCCGGGCACTCCGGCGGCTCCGGACAGGACGGCGGCGTGGGCGGCGCTGGAGCAGGCCGTCATCGGCAAGGCCGTGGACCTGCTGTCCGGTCCGGGCGGGCTGGCCAGCTTCTTGCGGCGGCGGCAGCTCGGGGCGCGGCTGGGCGGGCCGAGCCTGCCGCTGGACATCGGCTACGCCGAGTCGATCCCCGCCGGGATCCGCAACGCGGTGGTGCTGCGGGACCGCAAGTGCCGGTGGGCCGGCGGGTGCAACCAGCCCGCCTCCGCCTGCGACGTCCACCACACCACGCACAAGGCCAACGGCGGCAAGACCAGCACCAGGGACTGCGTCCTGTTGTGCTTTTTCCACCACCAGATCGTCATCCACCAGCAGGGCTGGACCCTGGTCCTCAACCCCGACGGGACCACGACCGCCTGGAACAAGGACAAGACGAAAGTCCTGCACAGCCACGGACCCCCCGCCCGGGCCGGGTAACAGCCCCGGCACGCCCCGGGCCATCGACTGCAGCACCATCCGCGCCGGTTCCGGCGACCCCTGATCGCAGTACCCGATGATCACCGCGCCACGTCCCCGGGCCACGGTGTCGTAAGGGACTGCGTCCCCGGGGACATCCTGGATCCGGCGGAGGCCCGTAGCATGCCGGGGTGACGATACGACTGGCCGGCGACGGCCCGCAGACGGTGCGGGCGGACACCATCGGGGCGGCCTGGCTCGCGGTGGCCGGGCGGATCCTGGCCGAGGGCGTCGAGAGCCGCTACGACGGCCTGGCGGTGCGCGAGATCTCGCTGGTGACGCTCGTCGTGGAGCATCCGGCGCCGGCGGACGAGATCATCGCCAGGCACGCCGAACCGGAGCGGCTGGCCTGGATGCACGCCAACTTCACCGACCACGCCGCGGTGGCCGCCCTCGGCGACGCAGACAGCTACGCGACCCGGCTGTTCGACTACGAGCACTCCGGCCGGGACCAGGTCGCCTGGGTCGTCGGCCGGCTGCGCCGTGACCCGGCTACCAGGTCAGCGGCCATCACCACGTTCCAGCCGCACACCGACACCAGCTATGTCCCTTGCGTCAGCCTGCTGGACTTCTGGCTGCCGGGCGGCGAGGTCGAGCTGGTCGCCTACGCGCACAGCATCGACTTCGGCGCCAAGGGCTACGGCAACCTGGTCGAGCTGGCCTCGCTGCAGCAGCACGTGGCCGGGCAGCTCGGCAGGTCGGCCGGGCGGCTGCTGATGATCGTCAAGTCGGCGCACGTGTACGAGACTGAGCGCGGCTACCTGCGGGACGTGCTGACGCAGTACCGCTAAGCAGGACCGCTGGACCGGGCAGCGCTAACCGGCCAGCGCTAACCGGGCGGGGGCAGCTCGCCGCGGCCGGCCGCCTTGGCCAGCCGACGGGCATCCTTCAGGCCCAGGCCGCGGGCCTGCGGCGGGACCCGGTAGATGGTGGCGCCGCCCATCAGGTTCCAGGTGCGGAGCTTGATCACCGGCGCGCCGGGGCGCGGCAGGCGCTCGGAGCCGATCTCGGTGTTGCCGCCCATCAGCGAGAAGCCGCCCACGTCCAGCTCGACCGAGTCCGGAATATAGAGGGTCGCGCCGCCCATGACCGCGACCAGGTTGAGAGTGAGCTCGCCGCCCTCGATCTCGGCCTCGCGCAGGTCGATCTCGTCGCCGCCCATGATCGCGATGGCGTTGATGCTGCCGACCGCGCGGAACCGGCCGCGCCGCTGCGAGCCGGACATGATGGCGACCATCCAGCGCACCGGCTTCTTGGCCAGGGTCGGCGCGGGCCTGTCCTGGCCCGCCTCCTGCGGCAGGTCGCCGGTCAGCGTGGCGAGCTCGCCGCGCGTCTTGGCGGCCAGCGCCCGGCTGGACCGCTCCTCGAGCTCGTCCAGGGTGAGCCGGCCCACGGCGGCGTGCTCGCCGAGGACGCGCAGTGTCTGGTCCCGTTCGGCGTCGGAGACGCGGAGGGATGCGTCAGGCTCGGTCATCCGGCCAGGCTACGCCCGCGCCAGGGACGGGTTCCAAGGGAGGCCGGGACCGCCCGGCTCGAAGGGGTGCAAGGGATTCAAGGGATTCAAGGGGTCAAGGGGCCAAGGGGCCGGAACCGCCGCAGCCGCAGGCTGTTGGCCACCACCAGGACCGACGACAGCGTCATCGCGGCGGCCGCGATCAGCGGGTTGAGGAAGCCCAGGGCGGCCAGCGGCACCGCCGCGACGTTGTAACCGAAGGCCCAGGCGAGGTTCCGCCTGATCGTGGCGCGGGCGGCCCGGGCCAGCTGGATCGCCTCGGGCACCACCCGCAGGTCCTCGCGGAGCA
This sequence comes from uncultured Actinomycetota bacterium, assembly GCA_963753225.1. Classification (GTDB taxonomy): domain Bacteria; phylum Actinomycetota; class Actinomycetes; order Streptosporangiales; family Streptosporangiaceae; genus Palsa-504. The sequence goes on from CAVWBQ010000047.1 coordinate 4,938, forward strand.
GGATCAGGTCGGCCGCGGAGATCGCCACGTCGGTGCCCGCGCCGATGGCCATGCCCAGGTCGGCCGCTGCCAGCGCGGGGCCGTCGTTCACCCCGTCGCCCACCATCGCCACCCGGTGACCGCGGGCCTGCAGGTCGCGGATTGCCGCGGCCTTGGCGGCGGGCAGGATCCCGGCGATTACCTCGTCGATGCCCACGGCCGCGGCGACCGCCCGGGCGGTCGCCTCGTTGTCCCCGGTGAGCAGGACCGGCCGCAGGCCGAGGCGGCGCAGCCCGGCGACGGCGGCCGCGGCCGACGGCTTGATCGCGTCACCGACGGCGACCGCGCCGCGCAGCCGGCCGTCCCAGCCGACCAGGACCGCGGTCTGGCCGGCCCGCTCCCACTGCGCCCACTGGCTGGCCAGCCGGGGCGGGATCGCGATCCCGAGGTCGCGCAGCAGCCGCTCGCGGCCGACCACGATCTGGCGGCCCTCCACCACGCCGCGCGCGCCCAGACCCGGCAGCGCCCGGAAGGCGTCCACCCCGGGCGGGGATCCGTCCCCGCCGGCGAGCCCTTCGGTGGCGGCTCCCTCCCAGGCGGCGCAGATCGCGGCGGCGACCGGGTGCTCCGAGGCATGCTCGACCGCGGCGGCGTGGCGGAGCAGTTCGGCGGGTTCGGTGCCGGGCGCTGCGGCCAGCGCGGTCACGGTCATCCGGCCGCTGGTGACGGTGCCGGTCTTGTCGAACACGACGGTGTCGATCAGCCCGGACGACTCCAGCGCCTGGTGCCCCTTGATGAAGATGCCGAGCTGCGCGCCGCGGCCGCAGGCCGCCACCAGCGCGGCCGGCGTGGCCAGGCCCAGCGCGCACGGGCACGCGATGATGAGCACGGCCAGGCCCGCGCTGAACGCCTGCCCGGCGGCGGCCCCGGCGGCCAGCCAGCCGGCCAGGGTCAGCGCCGCGGCCGCCAGCACCACCGGGACGAAGACCCCGCAGATCCGGTCGGCCAGCCGCTGGATGGCGGCCTTGTCGGCCTGGGCCCGGCTGACCAGCGCGATCAGCTGGGCCAGCTGGGTGTGCTCGCCGACCTGGACGGCCCGGACGAAAAGCCGCCCGGACAGCGCGATCGTGCCGCCGGTGACGGTGTCGCCGGCCGCGGTCTCCACCGGAACGGGCTCGCCGGTCATCATGCTCCGGTCCACCGCCGATTCGCCGGACAGCACCTCGCCGTCCGCCGCGATCTTCTCCCCCGGGCGGACCACGAAGGTGTCCCCGCGCCGTAGCTGGGCGGCCGGTATGCGCCGCTCCTGGCCGTCGGCGCCGAGCACGCAGACGTCCCTGGCGGCCGCCGCGGCGAGCTTGCGCATCGCGCCGGCCGCCGAGTCGCGCGCCCGGGCCTCGTAGTACCGGCCGGCCAGCAGGAACGTGGTGACCGCGGCCGCGACCTCGAGGTAGATGCCGCCGCCCGCGGGGTGCGTCAATCCCGGCAGCGCGCTCGCTCCCAGGCTGCCCGGCCCCTGATCCAGCCGGAACATCGCGTAGACCGACCAGCCGCAGGCGGCGACCACGCCGAGGGACACCAGCGTGTCCATCGAGCACGCGCCGTGCCGGGCGTTCTTGAGCGCGGCGCGGTGGAACGGCCAGGCGGCCCACAGCGCCACCGGCGCGGTCAGCGCGATCAGGACCCATTGCCACCCGGTGAACCGATAGCCGGGAAACAGCGACAGCGTGACGGACAGGTCGCTGAGCGGGACGAAGAACACCAGCGCCAGGAGCAGCCGGCGGCGCAGATAGGCGACCTGGTCACCGGCTGGCGCGGGATGCAGGTGGGTGGCGGGCTCGATCAGGCCGGCCGTGTACCCCGCGTCCTCGACCGCCGCGACCATCGCCCGCACCGGGACGTCCTCCGGCGCGGTAACCGTCGCCTGCTCGGTCGCGAAGTTGACCGCGGCGACGACGCCGGGGCCGATCCTGGTGAGCTTCTTCTCGACCCGTGCCGCGCACGCGGTGCAGGTCATGCCGCTGATCGACAGCTCGACCGTGCGCGCCGCGGACTGCGCCGACGCCGTCGGCACATCGAGCATCGGGCCTCCCCGGTCCGGTCACCGATCATCGAGCTGAAGGTCCGCGCCAGCGCTGAAACCTCCTGGGCCTGACGCGCCGGAGCCCGCGAAGAATATTCGCTGGTCACGACGCGATGAAAAGAGCACCCGCAGACTACCAGCGGCTATACCATACATGTCGTAATAAATGGTTCAAATAAGACACTTATGTCCCACGCGGCCCTGGGGGAGCGGCCTTCTCATGATTCACGTCAATAACTTCGCCAACGGTGCCCTGAACCCGGCCTTCTCGTACGTGGTGTCGTGCGTGGGCTGCTTCCTCGGACTCCGGTGCACCACCAGGGCGCGGGCCTACCAGGGCGCGGCCCGGGCCCGCTGGCTGACCCTGGCGGCCTTGTCCATCGGGACCACCGGTATCTGGGTGATGCATTTCATCGCGATGCTCGGGTTCGCCATCCCGGGCGAGACCATCCGCTACAACGTGCCCTTCACCATCTTGTCCATGGTGATCGCGGTGGCCGTGGTGGGGATCGGGGTGTTCATCGTCGGGTTCAGCCGGGCGGGAAACGGGCCGCTGCTGCTCGGCGGCACGATCATCGGGCTCGGCGTGGCCAGCATGCACTACCTCGGCATGGGCGCCGTGCGGGTGCAGGCCTCGCTGAGCTACAACTACGGGCTCGTGGCCGCCTCCGTGATCATCGCGGTGATCGCCGGCACCGCGGCGCTGTGGATGGCGCTGCGGCTCGACAGCGTCTGGTCCACGTTCATCGCCTCCCTGATCGCGGGTGTGGCGGTCAACGGCATGCACTACACGGGCATGGCCGCGGTGCAGGCGCAGGCCGCCCCGGGCCTGGTCGTGAGCACCGCGGATACCGCGAGCGCGACGGCGTTCCTGCTGCCGCTGATCATCGGCCTGAGCGGCGTCGGGTTCATCTTCTCCGCGATCATCGCGCTGTCGCCGACGGCGGCCGAGATCGTGGAGGAAAGCGAGCTGATGAAGCGGATCGGCCAAAGCCAGGCAGCCCAAAGCCAGGCAGCACAGGTCCAGGTAGCACAGGTCCAGGTAGCACAGGTCCAGGTAGCACAGGGCCAGGCCACGCGGCACGGGCCCCAGGGCTGGCGGCCTCCGCCGGCCCAGCCTTACCAGCCGTACCAGGCACCCCGGGACGAGCCAGGGGCGGACGAGCCGGGCAGCCTGTTCCGCCCCCGCCGTCCCAGTGATCGGGCCTTACCGCTACCGGGGCGACCTCACATCCGGGCGTTGGACCGGAGCCAGGAGCAGAGAGGCCGGGTCGTTCGGAAGAATGAGACGACGCGGTCCTTGGCCCTGGCACCTTCCAGCCATGGGCCGGCCGGCCACTGCTGCCAGGCGGTCAGTCCCTTGTAGCGGAGCAGCGTGATGCGCGGGTGGTCGGCCGGGTAGCCGCGCGGCGCGGACTTGAGCGCGCCGTGCCCGTGCACGGTGATGTCCGCCTTCTCGATCCCGGCCACGATCTCCTCGAGCTCGGCGCCTGCCCGGTCGCCGGCCACCGCGTCGCGGTACCTGGCCAGCTGCTCCGGGTTCATCTCCCACATTCCGGCGCCGGCGCCCAGGCCCTCGACGGACAGCTGGACGTAGCAGGAGTCGCCGACGGTCGCCCCGATGTGCGTCTTGTACGGGGTCTTGTCCTTGCTGAACCTGATGTCGCGGTACGGCCGGAAGATCTTCGGCTCGCCGAACTCGGTGGCCAGCTCCTCGGTCAGCTCGGTCATCGGCCCCAGGACCTTCTCGGTGTAGACGGCCTTGTGCTCCGTCCAGTAGGTCTTGGTGTTGTCGGCCGCGAGCCCGTCGTAGAAGTCCAGGGCCTCCTCCGGCCACCCGCTGAACGCCATCGTCCCGGCTCCTTCCTGCCGGTTCTCACCCTAGCCGTGATAGACCGGATCCATGAGCGAGCAGGAGCCTCCCCCCGCGAGCCAAAGGGCCGCGGCCTCGCCTGGACCGAGGAGCGACGAAGGAGCGACGAGGGAAGGAGGCGCCTCGAAGGCGGCCCGGAGGCGAGCGGGAGAAGAGAGAGACAGCGTCTCGCTGACCCATCTCGATGAGCCGCTGTTCGACGGGGCGGGCGCCACCAAGCGGGACCTGGTGGACTACCTGGACGCGGTGTCGGGGCTGATCCTGCCGGAGCTGCGCGGGCGGCCGCTGTCGGTGATCAGGGTACGCGCGGGCCAGCAGCCGTTCATGCAGAAGAACCTGCCGGACTACGCGCCGCCGTGGGTCGGTTCGGTCACGCTGTGGGCCGAATCCTCCCGGCGCGAGGTGCGCTACGCGCTCTGCGACGACCGGCGCGCGCTGCTCTGGCTGGCCAACCAGCGGGCGGTGGAGTACCACCCGACGCTGAGCCTGGCCGGGGACCTGGGCCGGCCGACCCACCTCGTGCTGGACATCGACCCGCCGCCCGGCGGGCCGTTCGGGCAGGCGGTGGCGGCCGCGAAGCTGATCCGGACGGCGCTCTGTGATGTGGGCCTGACCGGAGCGGTCAAGACCAGCGGGGCCAAGGGGCTGCACATCTACGTGCCGGTGCGCGCGAGCGGCGAGGAGGCCGCCGCGGCCACCCGGGCCATCTCCGAGCGGGCTGCGCGCCTTGATCCTGACCTGGCGACGACGGCCTTTATCAAGGAAGACCGGGAAGGCAAGGTGTTCCTGGACTCAACCCGCGCCTTCGGCGCGACCGTGGCGGCGGCGTACAGCCCGCGGGTGCGGCCCGGGGTGCCGGTGTCGTTCCCGGTCCGCTGGGACGACCTGGACTCCGCCGCGCCGGGTGACTTCACCGTGCACAGCGTGCTGGCGCTGCTTGACCGGCACGCGGCTTGGGCGGGCGAACTGCCCGCGCCGCAGGTGCTGCCGCCCGCACTGGTGGAGGAGGGCCGGGCGATCCCGGTCGCCCGGGTGCAGGCCATGCACGAGGGCAAGCGGCGCAAGCGGGCCCGGGAGGCCCAGTAGGCGGCTGGGCCGTCTGGCGGTTTGGCCGTCTGGCGGTTTGGCCGTCTGGCGGTTTGGCCGTCTGGCGGTTTGGCTGCTCAGCTGGCGTTCCAGCGCTCGCTGATTTCCTGCCAGGCCGGCGGCGGGCCGGGCAGCTCACCGCGGCCGTCCGCCCGCATGCCGTCCAGGATGAGTGCCAGGTACCTGCGCCGCAGCTCGGTGGTGCGCGCGGGGTCGGCGAACTTGATCGCGGCCACCAGCTCGAACGCCAGCGAGACATCATGCAGCACCAGGTCGGGCCGCAGCACGTCGCGGATCACGCCGAAGAACTCCTCGGACAGCTCGGCTGACCGGTTGGCCAGCGCGAACATCTCCGGCGCGGGGGTGAACTTGCCGGCGAAGGCGCGGGTCAGGGAGCTGGTGTCGGCGTCGGTCAGGTTCCGCATGAAGTGGGCGAAGACCTGCCAGTGGTCGTCGCCTTGCTTGACGCGCTCGATGGCGGCCTCGGTCTCCCGCACGACGGTCTGCAGGCCGTCGGTGCATAGCGTGCGGAGGAGCTCTTCCTTGCTGCCGTAGCGCGTGTACAGGGCGCTGATGCCGACGCCGGCGTGCTTGGCCACCGCGGTGATCGGCGCGCCGGGGTCGGCGACGAACACGGCCCGGGCCGATTCGAGGATGCGCTGGTCGTTGCGGGCTGCTTCGGCCTGGCGGCCGCTCATCGGGCCGTGCCGCCCCGGCCTGCCGCGGCCGCCCGGTTGGCTGGGGCTGCCCGGTTGGCTGGGGCCGCCCGGTTGGCGGGAGCCGCCCGGTTGGCTGGGGCTGCCCGGTTGGCTGGGGCTGCCCGGTTGGCTGGGGCTGCCCGGCCGTGCGTTCGTCTCGGTCATGAAAAGAGTGTAGCAGCGACTGGAACAAACCATTCCGTTCTGATAGCCTTGGAACAGAAGATTTCGTTCCGGTAGAGCGTATGGCGAGAGATGCGCGAGACCGGCGAGACCGGCGAGACCACGGGAGGATCAGATGTCATCAGCATCCGAAACCAAGAGCGCTGACGGGGCAGGCGCAGCGGCCGCGGCTCCGGGCCAAATGGGTCGCCGTGCCGTTGGTCAGGTTAGAACCGACCCAACGGCACATCGACCCACTGCAGACGCGGGCGACGGTGCCGGGGACGCGGGGCCTGCGGGGGGTGCGCGACCTGCGGGGCGAAAGTTGCGCTGGGTGGCGTTCGGCGCGGTGATCACGGCGGCGGTGATGGACCTTCTCGACTCGACCATCGCGCAGGTCGCCGCGCCGACGATCCGGCGCGAGCTGGGCGGCTCCTACGCCGTCATCGAGTGGGTCACCGCGGCCTACGCGCTGGCGATGGCGGTCGGGCTGCTGACCGGCGGGCGGCTCGGTGACATCTTCGGGCGGCGGCGCGTGCTGCTGACCGGGATGGCCGGGTTCGTGCTCGCGTCGGCGGCATGCGCCGCCGCGCAGAGCGCGGGTGAGCTGATCGACGCCCGGGCCGCCCAGGGCCTGCTCGGGGCGATCATGCTGCCGCAGGTGTTCGGCCTGATCAGGGACATGTTCGAGGCGCACGAGATGGGCAAGGCGTTCGGCGTCTACGGGCCGGTGATGGGCTTGTCCGCGATGCTCGGGCCGATCGCGGCCGGCGGGCTGATCAGCGCCAACGTGCTCGGCACCGGCTGGCGGATGATCTTCCTGGTGAACGTGCCCGTCGGGCTGGCCGCGCTGGCGCTGGGCGCGCGGACGCTGCCCGGCTCTGCTGGCGCCGGGACGGGCGGGGCGCGGCCCAGGCGGCTGGACCTGCCGGGCGCACTGCTGGCCGGGGCGGCCATGTTCCTGCTCGTCTTCCCGCTGGCGCAGGGTCACTCGCTGGGCTGGCCGGCCTGGCTGTTCGGGATGCTGGCCGCGTCGGTGCTGGTGCTCGCCGGATTCGGCTGGTACCAGGTGCGCCGGCAGCGCGCGGGCCGCGACCCGCTGGTCGAGCCGTCCGTGTTCCGGCACCGCCCGTACAGCGCGGGCATCGTGTTCTCCATCGTGTTCACCGGCTCGCTGGGCGGCATCGTGATGATCTTCAACGTGTTCCTGCAGAACGGGCTCGGCTTCACGCCGTGGCACTCGGCCGTCACCACCGCGCCATGGGCGGCGGGCGCGTTCGTCGGCTCCGCGGTCGGCGGGATCGCAATGGCCAGGCTGGGCCGGCGGGTGCTGCTCGCCGGGCTGGTCGTCGAGGCGGCCGGGCTGGCCGGGATCTACGCGGTGATGCGCGTCGCCGGCGGCGGCGTCTCTACCGTGGACCTGCTGGCGCCGATGGTGATCGGCGGAATCGGGATGGGCATGGTGTTCGTGCCGCTGTTCGACATCGTGATGGCGGGCGTCCGGCCGCAGGAGATGGGTTCGGCCTCCGGCGTGCTGCAGACGGTGAATTCGCTGGGCATGTCGCTCGGCATCGCCGGGATCGGCGCGATCTTCTTCGCCCTGGCGGGCGGGCACGGCCGGCACGTGCCGGTGTACCTGCACGCCGCCGAGTGGACCGCGCTCGCCACGATCGTCCTGCTGGCAGGCTCGTTCGTGATCGGGTTCTGGCTGCCGCGGCGGGCCCGGTCCTGAGCGGGCGCGCACACTTCGGGGAAAGAAAGCGAAAGGGAGGAGCTGTCATGAACGAGATCACCAGGACCGGCTGGGACGTGCTGGACGAGGCGCGGGCGGTGCTGCGGGCGGCGGTGCTCGGGGTGCCCGCGGACGGCTGGCAGCGGCCCACGCCGTGCAGCGAGTGGAACGTCGCCCAGGTGCTTCAGCACGCCGCGCTCGACCAGGGGGCGTGGGCGGCGGTCATCTCCGGGACGCAGCCGCCGGGCGAGAACCCGTTCGCCCCGTCGGGTGAGCTGGGCGCGGAGCCGCTGGCCTACGCCGAGGCGGCGCTGGACGCGTCCGCCCCGGCCTGGGCCGCGGTCAGCGCGGACGCCGACCGGGTACCGACCCCGCTGCCTTCGGGCCCGATGCCGCCCGCGGACGCGGCCGCGGCGGCGGCGCTCGACGCGGCCATCCACGCCTGGGACATCGCGGTGGCGACCGGGCAGGGCTCGCAGCTCACGCCGGAACTGGCCCGGGCGCTGACCCCGGTGGCGAGGAGCATCGTCGAGCCGCTGCGCCAGTATGGCGTGTACGCCGCGGCAGTGGAGCCCCGGGCCGACGCCGATGACGCGGCCGCGCTGCTGTGCTACCTCGGCCGCCAGCCAGCGTGGAAGGCGTGACCCGGTCGAGCCGCAGCTTCTGCTGTTGCCCTGACCTTGTCCGTTCCGCCGTACTGTCCTGGGCCCTGGGCGACCGACAATAAGGGTCGGAGGGTGCGCAGGGTGTCGGTTAGGGCTTCGGCTAGGTGGTCTACGTGGGGGCGGGCGAAGGGGAGCGGGGGGCGGATCTTGAGGGAGCTGCCGTCGGGACCGGTCGCGCTGATCAGGACGCGGCGGTCGCGCAGGCCGTTGACGACGCGGATCGCGGCATCGCCGTCGGGCTCGCCGGTGGCGGGGTCGGTGAAATCGGCCGCGGCGTACAGGCCGCACCCTCGCACGGCGCTGATCCGGGGTGTGTCGTTCGCGATCGCCACCAGCGTGTCACGCAGGTATGCGCCCACGGCCAGGGCGTTCTGCCGCAGGCCCTCGGTCTCGATCACGTCCAGGACCGCGGCCGCGGCGGCGATGCAGACCGAGTTGCCGCCGAACGTGTTGAAGTACCTGATCTTGTTACCGAACTCCTCGAGGATCTCCGGGCGGGCCGCGACCCCGGCGATCGGCATGCCGTTGCCCATCGGCTTGCCCATGACGATCAGGTCCGGCACGATGCCGTGGCGCTGGAAGCCCCACATCGCCGCGCCGGTGCGGCCGAACCCGGGCTGGACCTCGTCCGCGATGTACAGCCCGCCCGCCTCGCGCACGGCGTCGGCCACCGGCTGCAGGAAGCCGACGGGGTCGGGCCGGATCCCGTCGGAGGAGAACAGGCTGTCCGCGATGAACGCGGCCGGCCGGACGCCGTGCCGGTTCATGTCGGCGAATGCCGTCCGCACCCGTTCGGCCAGTGACTGGCTCGTGTCCCGCGGCCCCGGTGCCGCGACCGTCCAGACCGAACGGCCCAGCGGGACGGCCGGGCCGAGGCTGGGCGAGATCTCGGCGGCGGCCGTGGTCACGCCGTGATAGGCGTTGGAGGTGATGACGATCCCCTCGCCGCTGGTGTAGAAGCGCGCGACGCGCAGCGCCAGGTCGACCGCCTCGCTGCCGGTGCAGGTGAACATGACGTGGCCGATCCCGTCCGGGTACGTGCCGAGCAGCCGCTCGGCGTAGTCGAGGATCAGCTCGCTGGCGTACCTGGTGTGCGTGTTCAGGGTGGCCGCCTGGCGGGCGATCGCCTCCGCCACCCGCGGATGGCAGTGCCCGACCGACGGGACGTTGTTGTAGGCGTCCAGGTAGGCCTGCCCGTCCGCGTCGTACAGGTGTACGCCCTCGCCGCGCACGATCCGCACCGGGTTGGAGTAGAACAGCTTGTAGGCCGGGCCGAGCAGGCTGGCCCGCCGTTTGACGATCTGGCGCAGCTCGGGGTCGAGGGCGTCGACGGAGCTCATGTCGAAGCCGTTGACCATGGTCGCGGTGTCACGCACGGGCTGCCTCCTGGATGCGCGCGGCGGTCTGCTCACCAGGGATGCTAAGCAACCGGTGCAGGTGCTCCCACGCCCTGGGGGTGTTACGCAGGACGTAGGCACGGTTCTCGGGGAACCGTTCGGCCCGCCATTCGCTGATGATGATCCGGGCCACGATCCGGCCCAGGATCAGGTCAGGGAGCAGGTTCACCTCGGCCGCGGTGAGCGGGGTGACGGCGTGGTACCCGGCGATCAGGTCAAGCCCGGGACCGAACGGGTCGGGTCCATCGCCCAGCATGTTGGCGACCGCGATGGCGAGGTCGTTGCAGAGCGCGGTTACCGTGACATCGCCGAAGTCGATGATCCCGCTCACGTGGCTGCCGTCGGCCGAGATCAGCGTGTTGTCCGGGCTGAAGTCGTTGTGTACGAGCTGGGTTCGCTGGCCGGCCAGGCGCGGCGGCAAGGTCGCCTCGAGCCTGCCGAACTGTTCCTCGATCGCCGGGCCCGGGGGCCGTCCGGCGAGCAGGGGGCGCAGCCGGGGCAGCTGGGCGAGGTCCCACAGCAGCGGCCGGTGCACCAGCGGGTCGTCGAAGCCGCGCAGCGCCCGGCCGAGCTCGGCCAGGGTGCCCCCGAGTTGGCGGCGCAGCGGCGCGTCCGTGGTCACGGAGCGGAGCAGCGCGCCGTCGAGGTAGCTGAGCACGTGCACGGCGCGGCCGCGCAGCGGCCCGTCTGGTGCCGTGGTCCACAGCCCCCCGTCGACGGCGCGCACCACCCGCGGGACCGGCAGCCCTGGCGCGGCCGACTGGATGTGCCGCAGCACCCGGACCTGGACGTCAACCACCGCCGGGTCGGCGCGCAGGTGCGCGAACTTCACCACGTAGCGCCGGCCGTCGCCGACTCTGCTGGCTCCGGGGAGGACGACCCCCCCGTGCCCCCCCGAAACCCGAAGCAGGAAGTTGTCGTCGGCCTCGCCGGGCAGCCGGGCGAGCTCGCCGGACAGGCCGAAGCAGGACCTCATGGCTTCGGCCGCATCGGGCGCGGCGACCGGCGGCGAGGGCGTCAGCCGGGCCACGTCCATCAGCGGACCGGGCCCAGCAGGCGGTCGACCGCGGTCACCACCGTCTCCTCCAGCGGGGGCCAGGGAAACTTGGAGCGGGAGATGCGCAGGCTGACGATGCCGTGCAGCTGCTGCCAGATCAGCTGGGCGGTGAAGAACGCCTGCGGATCTTCCGGCTCCGTGCCGATATACGCGGCTACCCGCCCGATCAGCTGCTGGAACGCCTTCCAGCCGGGAAAGTGCTCCGGCGTGTACTCGGGCAGCGGCAGCGGGGTGGCGAACATCAGCTGATAGTGCCCCGGGGAGGCCAGCCCGAACTCGCAGTAGACCAGGGCCCCGGCCAGGACCCGCCGGCGCGGGTCGGATTCGGTGATCTCGTCCTGCCGCCTGGTCAGCTCGCCGAAGAGGTGGTTCGCGACCGCCAGGGTGAGCGACTCGATGCTGTCGAAGTGCAGGTACACAGAGGTCGCGGCGACGCCGACCTCGCGGGCGACCGCGCGCAGCGTCAGCGGCGGCGCGGCCGGGTCGGCCAGCAGCCGACTGGCCGCATCGATGATGTCGTCGCGCAGCCGCTCGCCCTGGCCGCGCGGGTTCCGCTGCCGGGTCTTGGTCATCGGCATCGTGACCTCCTCGTTCCTGCTTGAGACTACACCCGTTGCGCTACAGGTGAACTCTCTCGGTTGTTAGGGGTTGACACTCGTAAGGCTACACTCGTACAGTCAGTTTAACAAAACAGACGTAGCCTTACAGATGTACAGATGGAGATGCGGTCATGATCAGGACACTTACCGAGGAGCGGGCCTACTCGCGGCGCTGGTACACGCTGGCGGTGTTGTGCCTCAGCCTGCTGGTCATCGTGGTGGACACCACGATCGTGAACGTGGCGCTGCCGACGCTCGCCCGGGACTTGCACGCCGGCACCAGCGGGCTGCAGTGGATCGTGGACGCCTACACCCTCACCTTCGCCGCGCTGCTGCTGCTGGCCGGGGCGATCGCGGACCGGTTCGGCCGGCAGCGCGCGCTGGCCGCCGGGCTGGCCGTCTTCGCCGCCGGCTCGCTGGCCGCGGCGTTCACGCAGACGACTAGTGAGCTCATCGCGGCCCGCGCGGTCATGGGCATCGGCGGCGCGTTCATCATGCCGGCCACGCTGTCCATCATCACGGCGACCTTCACCGATCACACCGAACGGACCAAGGCGATCGGCCTGTGGTCCGCGGTCAGCGGCCTGGGCGTGGCGATCGGCCCGGTGGCGGGCGGCTGGCTGCTGGCCCACTTCAACTGGGACTCGATCTTCCTGGTCAACCTGCCCATCGTGGCGGTCGCCCTGGTCGCCGGGTACTGGCTGGTCCCGGCGTCGCGTTCGGCCGGGTCCGGGCGGCTCGACCTGGCCGGGGCGGCGCTGTCGGTCGCGGCGTTCACCGGGCTCACCTACACGATCATCGAGGCGCCGGACAACGGCTGGCTGTCCGCCAGGACGCTCGGCCTGGGGGCCGCGTCGCTCGCGCTGCTGGCGCTGTTCGTGGCCTTCCAGGCACGCGCCGAGCACCCGATGCTGCCGCTGCGGCTGTTCCGCAACCCGCGCTTCACCGGGGCCGGCCTGTCCATCACCGTGCTGTTCTTCGCCCTGTCCGGCGTGACCTTCCTGAGCTCGCAGATCTACCAGTTCGTGCTGGGCTACAGCCCGCTGGCGGCCGGGGTGCGGGCGCTGCCCTCCGCGGCCGCGCTGGCCGTCTTCAGCCCGGTCGGGGCGGCGCTGGCCAAGCGGGCCGGGGTGCGGGTCCCGGTAACGGCTGGGCTGGCCATGCTGGCCGCCGGGATGGTGTTCTTCGCCACCGCGACCGGCTCGTCCGGTTACGGGCACTACGTGCTGGCCATGGTCATCGACAGCGCGGGCATCGGGCTGGCCATGTCGGCCGCGACCTCGGCGTCGATGCGGGAGCTGCCGCCGGCCATGGCCGGGGTGGGTTCGGCCGTCAACGACACGACGCGCAACATGGGCAGCGTGCTGGGCGTGGCGGTGTTCGGCAGCATCACGGCGTCGGTGTTCGCCAGCCGCATGAGCGGCGGGTCCCTGGGCGCGGCCGCGGCGGCCGGTCACCGGCCGGGCGGGGAGGCCATCCTGCACGCGGCGGCGAGCGCGTTCGTGACCGGCGCGGACCGGGCCGTGCTGGCCGGGGCGATCGTGGTGGCGGCCGGCCTGGTGGTCGCGTTCCGCACGTTCCGCCCGGCGCGGGTCACCGCTCCGGCTGAGGCGCCTGCGCAAGCCCGGGTGCTGGAGGCGGCCCGCGGCTGAACGCGCCAGCACCGCGAGTACTACATCATCTGGAAATAGGTGGTGTAGTACTCGTGTGCGACCCTGGCGATCGGGAGCAGCGTGACCGGCTTGTGGTTGGAGACGCCCTCGAACGTCATCGGCTGGGCGGCCGTCCGGCCGATCGAGGCCATCTCGAGCTGCGGCGTCAGCAACCCGGGGTCGCTGGTGTGCACGCCGCTCAGCACGACGGGACCGTAGGTCAGCGCCTGCACCGCCGGGTGGTCCGGCGTCGGCTCGACGGCCAGCTGCATGGGCAGCGTCACCTGGAGCACGTCGCCCGCCTGCCAGCGCCGCCTGAGCACGACCCAGCCGCTCGGGGCTGCTACCGGCAGGCCGGTCAGCGGCGCGCCGTTGAGCGAGACCACCGGGAGGCCCGCCACCCACTTCGGCACCCGGACCCGCAGCGTCAAGGTGGCGGCGCCGGACACCGCGGACAGGCGGATGACCGGGTCGTCGGGGAACCCGGTGTCCTGCTTCAGGACCAGGCCGCCGACTGTCACCTGGGACGGGACGAACAGGTTGACGTACAGGCCGTTCGCGTCCCGGCTGTAGATGGTGTCGGCGAACTTGGCCTGGGTCTCGAGGCCGGTGGCGGTGTCGCAGGTGAAGGTGTCCCAGTCGGTGGCGTAGATGTCCGGGTTGCCCTGGGGGAAGTAGTTGAGCGGCTGGCGCTTGAACGCGGCGGCCGACAGGCCGGTGTAGTAGCAGTTAAAGCCGTGCGGCGTGCCCGGGTCCTGCTCCCCCAGCATCTGGTTGAGCAGCGTGCGCTCGTAGTAGTCGAGCAGGTCCACCCGGCGCGGCTGATGAAAGTGCAGCAGCCTGGTCAGCTTGAGCATGTTGTAGCTGACGCAGTTCTCGCAGGTGAAGTTGGACAGCTGGGCGGCCACGGTGTCGGGCTGCTGGAAGTGCTCGTAGTTGCCGACGCCGCCGATGGCGTACACGTGGTGGCCGGTCACGATGTCCCAGAAGTTCCTGGCGATATCGCGATACCTGGAACTGCCGGTCTCCTCCCACATCCGGACGCAGGCGATGATCTTCGGCGTGGTCACGTTGGCCTGCAGGCCGGGCAGGTTGTCCATCCCTTCGGCCAGCGGGTCGAGGACTATGGCGTGGTAGAAGCGCTGCGCGGTGGCCAGGTACCGCTCCTGGCCGGTGATCGTGTACAGGTTGGCCAGCGCCTCGGGCAGACCGCCGAACTCGGTCTGCAGGACCATCTGCATCTGGCCGTACGACAGCCTGCCGGTGCGCCACTCCACCCAGTCGGCCAGCTTCTTCGCCACGTCGAGCGCCTGGTCGTCGCCTGCCAGCTGATACTGGTCGATCATCCCGGCCAGGTATTTGTGGATCATGTAGTACGGAGACCAGACCGACTTGCCCTGCTCCAGGATGTCGAAGTAGCCCTCGGGGAACCCGGACAGGTAGCCGGCGTGGAAACCGCGGCTGGAGTCCTTCGCCTGGAGCGCGGCGAGCTGGCTCACCAGGTACCGGCCGCGAGCCCTCGCGTCGGCGTCACCCGTGTTGGCGTAGGTGAGCGCGAGACCGGACAGCAGGTGGCCGGTCATGTGGCCGCGGATCTGCGAGTCCGGCTTCTCCCAGCCGCCGAGCGGCTCGGCGGTCGAGGGCTCGCCGTAGTTGAGGCGGAAGGAGCGGAGCATCCGTTCGGGGTCGAGGAAGAGCAGGTACGTGGTGTTCCTGGCCTGGTTCTGGCGGAACGGGCTGTCGAGCAGCTGGACCGAATCGAGGGGCAGCGCCGCGGCGCGCCCCGCGGTGCCGTCGGGGGCGTATCCGCTCGGTTCTGGCGGTGCGGACCTGGCCTCGGCCGTCGGGCCTGCGGCCGGGGGGATCCCGTCGGCGACCAGGGCCTGTTCGGCGATCAGGGCGCCGGCGCCGATGCCGAGCACGGTGAGAGCCTGGCGCCGGCTCAGGCCCTTGCGGGTCTTCGGCTCGGGCAGCTTGGCCTGAGTGGCCGGCTCGTCCGGGCTGGCCGGCTCGTCCGGGGTAGCCTCGTCCGGGGTAGCCGGCTCGTCCGGGGTAGCCGGCTCGTCCGGGGTAGCCGCTCGTCCGGGGTAGCCTCGTCCGGGGTAGCCAACTCCTCTGGGGTCTGGGGCTCTGCGGCCTTGACCTCATCCGCGGCCTCGGGCTCATCCGCGGCCTGCGGCTCGTCCGGGGTCTCTTGCGCGTCCGGGGTTTCCGGATCAGGGGTCACCTGGGTTTCCGGGGTATCCAGGCTTTCCCCGTTACCGTCCACCTTCTTCAAATCCGAGGTCCTTTGCCCGGTCAGTACATCGCGGAAGATCGCATGTAGGGGTACCTGTCCATGTAACCGTCCCTCGCCGGGCCCCGGTTCATGTCCGCGGGCAGAAATTCTTACCGACTGCTTACACGGGTACTGACGAGTGAGCCGCCGGGCGCGGCAGTCCGTAGTCATGGGTAGTGGTCAGTGCACACGGCGGCCGAGATCATCGAGCCAACAACCAAACGCTCCCAGGCTCGGTGGTCGCTCGTCTCCCCCTTATCCGTGCAGGCGGTCGGGTGCACTGGCCACTTTCTGCGTTACGCCGTCCTACCGGCTCAGGACGAGGGCGGCCAGGGCGGCTAGCACGAAGGTCACCCCGGCCGCGCTGCCGTGCAAGATGACGAGACGGGTGCTGAACGACGGCGCTGGCTCGCCCGCGGGTGAGCCTTTCCTCCTGGCCGCGCGGGCGTTGGCCGTGTACCAGGTCAGTCCCAGGCAGACGGTGACCGTCACCAGCCCGAACGCGATCCAGCCCAGTGCCCGGTTGTGCACGAGCGTGAAGCCCAGCCAGAACCCGAGGCCGACGATCGCCGACGCCGGATGCGCGAACTCCAGCAGGGACCGCAGCCCCGGCAGCACTGGCGCGTTCTTGGCCGCGGTCAGCGAGGGCGGATCGAACCGGTCCCGCGCCGCCCGCCGCATCTCACGCCTCGAGGCGGGCGGCGCCGCCGCGGCTTGCGTGGCGGAGGAGGCGGCCGCGGAGGGAGCGGCTTGCGTGGCGGGAGTCGCGACCGAGGCCGCGGCGGCGGGTTCAACGGCGGCGGGTTCAGCGGCGGCGGGTTCAGCGGCAAGGCCCGCGGCCGCGGGGCGGGCGCGGCCGAGGTTGCTGGTCACCAGCAGGTAGAACCCGGCGCCGGCGGTCAACAGCCAGAGCACCAGCACCACGATGGCCACTGCCCCTCCTCTCCGCAGGCCCGAATGTACCCGAGCAACCTGAACGTGACCGCGCCGCCCGGCACGTGCCGCGCGGCGGCTCCGGGGTTGACCAATGATCGCGGATCGCCGGCCGGTAATGACCGTGGACAGTTACCCGCGGAATCCGGGGGGTAACTGTCGACGATGCGGCTCACGTGGCGCTAGGGCGACACGAACCCGGGGGGGTCCTGCGGTGAGGGAGCGACGGGGGCCGGTGGGCTAGCCGACCCGCGCACCCAGGCTGCGAGCGGGCGCGGTGGTAGCCGCGGCGGCGGTACGGGGCGGCGGTTCTGGGCGGCGGTTCTGGGTCGAAGTGCCGGTGGTCCGGTTCTAGCCGGACCAGCGGCACATCGACCCAGCGGTTAGCACATCAGCGCGCCAGAAATCCCGAGGCGACGGGTTATTTTAGGACGCGCGCTCAGGACCGCCACGATGTGACATCGTGGCGGTTCCCGCCGGGCCGGGCGCTCCGGCCGGGCGATGCCCGCGTGATCTGTGATGCCCGTGCGTGCCGTGGTGCGGGGGCAGGCGGCCCGCCCGTTCGGCTGGAAATGACCGCGAACCAGCCTGCAACCTGCCCTCCCCCGCCAGCCCCGCACAGCCCACCCGTACCAGCCCGGCCACCCGGGCCGACCAGCGGGACACGCCCTTAGGCGGGGGCGCGGTGGCGCTCGATGACGTGGGTGATGGCCAGGGCCACGCCGACGACGGCCAGGCCCGCCAGGACGAGGAAGGTGACCGCCTCGGCGTGCGCGGACACGTGACGGAACGCGCCGAGGCCAGCATGGGCAGGCAGAGCCCCAGGCAGGCGCCCGGCCAGGTTCAGGTACAGGGTGCCGAACGTGGCCACGCCGACGAGCAGGCCAAGCTGGTTTACCGTGACCACCACCCCGGTCGCGTCCGCGGCCAGTTCCACCGGGACGCCCAGCAGCACGCGGGTCATCAGCGGGCTGAACGCGGCCGCCATGCCCGCGCCGCTGAGGCCGCCGAACAGGTAGAGGCCCGCTCCCCCGGTCCCGCCGGAGTGGAGCACCCAGGCCAGGCCGGCCATGGCCGCCGCGAACAGGACGAAGCCGCCGACGATAAGGGCGCCGTGCCAGCGGGCCTGCAGCCGCCGCCAGTTGAGGCTGACCAGGGCGAAGGCCGCCGCGGCCGGGGCGAAGGCCAGGCCCGCGCGCAGCGGAGTGTAGCCCAGGCCGTCCTGCAGATGCAGGGCGAGGGTGAAGAAGAACCCGCTGAAGACGGTCATCACCGTGAACAGGGCGGCGATCGCGACCGGGATCCCCGGCACACGCAGCACCCGGGCCGGAATCAGCGGCGTGCCGCCGGCCCCGGCGACCCGGCGCTCGGCCGCGACGAACGCGGCGACCAGGGGCACGCTCGCCGCCATCAGGATCCAGCCCCACCGCGGCCAGTGTTCGGGCTGGCCGAGCACGAGCGGGAGGACGAACGCGAGCACGGCCGGCGTCAGCAGGGCCAGGCCGGGCAGGTCGAGGGTGCGGCCGGGCTCGCCCCGGCCGTGCGGCAGCGCCCGGGCGCCGATAGCCAGCAGGGCCACGCCGATGGGCACGTTCACCAGGAACACCGGCCGCCAGCTCGAGCCGAACAGGTTCGCGCTGATCAGCAGGCCGCCCGCGAGCTGCCCGACCACCGCGCCGCCGGCTATCACCGCGGAGTACCGGCTCATCGCGCCGGCCCGGGCCGGGCCCGCATGGGTGCGCTGGATCAGGCTGAGCACCTGCGGGATCATCACCGCGGCGCCCGCCCCCTGGACAAAGCGCAGGGCGATCAGCAAGGCCGCCGTACCGGCCAGGCCGCAGCCGAGCGAGGCCAGCGTGAACAGGACGAGACCGCCAAGGAAGACCCGCCGGTGGCCGACGATGTCGCCCAGCCGGGCCCCCGTCACCAGCAGGACCGCGTAGGTGATCGTGTAGCCGGCCACTACCAGCTGCAGGCCCGCGCCGGAGGCGTTCAGGCTGGCGTGGATCGAGGGTGCGGCGACGTTGACGATAGAGGCATCGAGCACGGCCATGAACTGGCCGATGAGGACAACGGCCAGGACGAGACCGGGACGTACCGGACGTTCACGGCCGGCCAGCAGGCCGGCGCGGGCATCACGGGTCAAGATGTTGGTCATGACTCAAGCCTGGCGCCTGTGTTATCCGGGTACCAAGACACTAGTTATCCTGGTACTGACACCACCTGGCAGGCTGGCGAGAGGGCGGGCAGTATGGAGGCAGCGGCCCGGGAGGTAGTGACGGGGATGACAGGAGCATGAGCAATACGGCGCTCAGGCGGCATGAGCTGGCGGCGTTCTTGCGCAGCCGGCGCGAGCGGATCGCACCGGAGGACGCCGGTCTGCCCAGCGGGTACCGGCGCCGGACGGCCGGGCTGCGGCGCGAGGAGGTCGCGCAGCTGTCCGGCGTGGGCGTGACCTGGTACACCTGGCTGGAACAGGGCCGCCCGATCCGGGCCAGCGTCCAGGTGCTCGAGGCGGTGGCCAGGACGCTCCAGCTGGACACGATCGAGCGGCAGCACCTGTTCCGGCTGGCCGAGGTACCCGATATAACGCGGCCGGGCGGCAGCGGCCCGCCGTTGCCGCCCCAGGTCCAGGTCATCCTGGACGGGCTGAACCCGATGCCGGCCAGCGTGATGACCGAGCGGTTCGACATCCTGGCCTGGAACACCGCCTACGAGGTACTGTTCCCGCGCACCGCGGAGGTTCCGGCGGCAGAGCGGAACACGCTGCTGCAGGCCTTTACCCGGCCGGAATGCTGCAGCGTGATCGAGAACCGGGCCCAGCAGCGCGCCGCCATGGTCGCCCAGTTGCGCGCGGGCTACGGGCACCACATCGGGAACCCGGCCTGGACCGGCTTCATCCGGCGGATGGAGGCGACCAGCCCCGAGTTCGCGGCCACGTGGGCGACCCAGGACGTGGCCCAGCCGGCGTACCACGCCAAGGTATTCCGGCACCCGCTCTACCCGCGGCTGGAGATGACCTCCACGAGCTTCGCGGTGCAGAGCGTGCCCGGCACCCGGCTGGTCGTCTGCACCCCGGACAACGAGGCCACCCGCACGGCCATGGAACGGCTCGTCGCGGACCCGGTCCAGCACCACTTCCCCTGCTGGCCCGCCCACCGGGCGCGGACCCGAGATCTTCTTACGATCTAGGAACGTCCCAGCCAGACGGCAGGCAGACCGGGACAAGATGACCCAAAATAACTGTGAGTCACCAATTTCGTCGTTCGTCACGCGAACCAGCGACCACAGATCTACAATGAATCATCTTGTAGGCACAGGTTGTTACAGAAGTAATGTTCCGGAACACCGGATGGAACGCTGCTACCCTAATCACAACACCGCTACCAGTCATCTCATCAGTCACGCGATCCGGAAACACGGCGGGTGAGCACTGGCACGGAGGGTGAGCAGGGACCACGGTTCGTTCGGAATGATCGTGATTTTCCTGTGTTCTGTGGGGTAGCGGGGCCACGGAGGAAGCAGTTCAAAGGGGAACTATGACGCCGGTTATTGGCATTACCACGTACGAGGATCAAGCGTCCTGGCGCGGCTGGTCGGCCCGGGCGGCAATGCTTCCGTACGTTTACGTGGACGTGGTGCGGCGCAGCGGCGGGCGGGCGATCCTGCTGCCGCCGGGCGGCGACGACGAGGAGGCCAGCGCCACCGTGGCGAGCCTGGACGGCCTGGTCGTCACGGGCGGCCCTGACATCGACCCGGTCAGGTACGGTGCGGCGCGACACCCGCGCACGCAGGCTCCCGCGACGCTGCGGGACGCGTGGGACCTGTCCGTCACCGGCCACGCGCTGCGCCTCGGCGTGCCACTGCTCGCCATCTGCCGGGGCATGCAGGTACTGAACGTCTGCCGGGGCGGCACGCTGCACCAGCACCTGCCCAACCTGGTCGGCCACGGGCGGCACGACGGGCCGCCGTACGGGTTCGGCCTGCACCGGGTGCGGATCAGCCCGGACAGCACGCTGGCCGCGATCCTGCCAGAGAACGGCTTTTTCGAAGTGCCCACGCACCACCACCAGTCGGTCAACCTGCTCGGCGACGGGCTCAAGGCGGTGGCCTGGGAAGAAGACGGCACCATCGAGGCGGTCGAGGCCGGCCCTTCCGAACTCGACGGCTTCTCCGGCTTCGTGCTCGGCGTGCAGTGGCACCCCGAGCAGGGCAGCGACCTCCGCGTGTTCGGCGCGCTCGCCGAGGCCGCCGCCGAGCGTGCCGCGGCCGAACGAGCCACCACCGAGGGCACGGTACTTGCGCCTATGATCTAGTCTTTCTGCGTTACCGTTGCCTCAAAGTGGCAACATCGGGTTATCAGGAGATAAGAACCGTGCCGGGAGGGTCGCCCGCCATCACCGCAGCGGTATTCCGCGCGGTTCGCACGGGCAACGCCTTCGAGGAGACCGTCGAACGGCTGCTCGAGGGGGTCAAGCTGGGCGTCTACTCGCCCGGTGACCGGCTGCCGCCTGAGCGGGAACTCACCCGCAGGCTCGGCATCAGCCGTATCACCTTGCGAGAAGCGCTGCGCGAACTGGCCGCCGCCGGGTATGTCGAGACCAAACGCGGCCGGTTCGGCGGCACCTTCATCTTGCGCCAGCCCGAGCCGATGGTGCACGACGAGCTCACCAGGACCGCCAGGGACATGGGCGCCCAGCTCGACGACGCGCTGACGTTCCGCCGGGTGGTGGAGACCGGAGCGGCCGAGATGGCGGCGCGGGCCAGCCTGACCATGCAGCAGCGGGAGAGCCTGGCCGAGAGCCTGGCCGCCATGTACGTCTGCGGCCCTTCCGGCTACCGTCCCGCCGACACCCGGCTGCACCTGGCCATCGCCGACGCGGCGGGATCGCCGATGCTGACCGCGAGCGTGGTCGAGGCCCGGGTACAGCTGGTCGACCTGCTCAACGCCATCCCCATGCTCGGGCGCAATCTCGAGCACGCGAACGTCCAGCACGCCAGCATCGTCCGGGCCATCCTGGCCGGCGATCCCGAGCGGGCGAGGCGGGCGATGGAAGAGCACGTGGCGGGGACGGCGGCGCTGCTCCGCGGCTTCCTCGGCGAATCCGCGTAACGCCCGCGCAGCAGGCGGGTAACGCCCCTTACGCACCCCTTGACACGCTCCCCGCCCCGGTGGGTGAATACCTTCATTCAATGGATCAGTCCCATCCATATGTGCTTGCTTCCCCATAGGGAGATCGCATGGCCGACGATACTGCCGCCGCGACGACGGCAGGTGAGGACGAGCAACGCCTGCACGAGCTTGGCTACGCACAGGAGCTTCGCCGGCGAATGTCCGGATTCTCGAACTTCGCCGTATCGTTCACGATCATCTCGATCCTGTCCGGCTGCCTGACCCTGTACGGGTACGGCATGAACACCGGCGGGCCCGCGATCATCGTCTGGGGCTGGCCCATCGTCGGGATCATGACGCTGATGGTCGGACTGGCTATGGCCGAGGTCTGCTCCAGCTTCCCGACGGCCGGCGGCCTGTACTACTGGTCGGCCAAGCTGGCCCGCAAGAACGGGCCTGCCTGGTCCTGGTTCACCGGCTGGTTCAACTTCCTCGGCCAGGTCGCGGTCACCGCGGGCATCGACTTCGGCGCCGCGTTCTTCATCAACGCGCTGCTGAACCTGGTCTGGGGGGTCAGCACGGCGCACTGGGTCACGATCCTGATCTTCGCGGCCGTGCTGTTCGTACACGGGGTGATGAACCAGTTCGGCATCCGGCTGGTCGCGCTGCTGAATGACATTAGCGTCTGGTGGCACATCCTCGGCGTGCTGATCATCGTGGCGGTGCTCGCGTTCGTGCCCTCCAAGCACGCGTCCGCCAGTTACGTGTTCACCAATATCGTCAACAACACCGGGTGGCACAGCACGTTCTACGTGCTGCTGCTCGGCCTGCTGCTGGCCCAGTACACGTTCACCGGGTACGACGCCTCGGCGCACATGACCGAGGAGACGCACGACGCCTCGCGCAGCGGCCCGCGCGGCATCGTGATGTCGATCGTGGTGTCGCTCATCGCCGGCTGGGTGCTGCTGATCGGGATCACGTTCGCGATCCAGAAGGGCCACTACACGCTCTACACCAGCGCGCTGGTGCCGCCGGCCCAGATCTGGGTCACCGCGATCGGGGACACCGGCGCCAAGCTGCTGCTGCTCGTGGTCATCGGCGCTCAGCTGTTCTGCGGGATGTCTTCGGTCACCGCGAACTCGCGGATGATCTACGCATTCTCCCGGGACGGGGCGCTGCCCGGCTCGAATATCTGGCACCAGGTGAACAAGCGGACCAGGACGCCGACCAACGCGATCTGGCTGGCGGCGGCCGGGGCGCTGATCCTGGGCCTGCCGTACCTGTGGAACAGCGCGGCCTACGCCGCGGTTACCTCGATCGCGGTCATCGGCCTGTACATCGCCTACGTGATACCCACGTTCCTGAGGCTGCGGCAGGGCGAGAGCTTCAAGCGCGGGCCCTGGCACCTGGGCCGGTGGAGCTACCTGGTCGGCACCATCGCGGTCGTCTGGGTGGTCTTCATCACGATCTTGTTCATGCTGCCCACCGCCAGCCCGATCGGCTGGGTCAACTTCAACTACACCGTCGTGGCCGTGATCGTGGTGCTCGGCTTCGCCGGCATCTACTGGCTAGTCTCGGCGAAGAACTGGTTCAAGGGCCCGAAGGTCCAGGGCACGGCTGAGGAACTGGCCGCGATCGAGCGGGAGCTTTCCAGCTGATGCCGTCGCACACGGGGGCCCACGGCGCACGGCGCGGGATGCTGAGCATCGAGCAGCTGCGGGTCGCGATCGGCGAGGGCGAGATCAACACCGTCGTGCTCGCCTTCACCGACATGCAGGGCCGGCTCGCGGGCAAGCGGCTGTCGGCGGAGTTCTTCCTGGAAGAAGTGGCCGAGCACTTCTCCGAGGGCTGCAACTACCTGCTCGCCGTGGACGTGGACATGAACACGGTGGACGGGTACGCCATGTCGTCCTGGGACCGCGGCTACGGCAACTTCGTCATGGCGCCGGACATGGACACGCTGCGCCGGGTGCCGTGGCAGCCTGGTTCGGCCCTGGTGATCGCCGACCTGACCTGGCTGGACGGCGCGCCGGTGGTGGCCTCGCCGCGGCAGATCCTGGCCGCGCAGACCGCGCGGCTGGCGGCACGCGGATGGACCGCGATGGCCGGGACCGAGCTGGAGTTCATCGTCTACCTGGACTCCTACGAGCAGGCCGCGGCGCGCGACTACCGCGACCTGACCCCGGCCAACCAGTACAACGTGGACTACTCGATCCTGGGCACCGCCAGGATCGAGCCGCTGCTGCGCCGGATCCGCAACGAGATGGCCGGGGCCGGGCTGTACGTGGAGTCGGCCAAGGGCGAGTGCAACCTCGGCCAGCACGAGATCGCGTTCCGCTACGCGGAGGCGGTGACCACCTGCGACAACCACTCGATCTACAAGACCGGGGCGAAGGAGATCGCGGCCCAGGACGGAAACAGCATCACGTTCATGGCCAAGCCGAACGCCCGCGAGGGAAACTCCTGCCACATCCACCTGTCCCTGCGTTCCGTCTCGGACGGGGCTCCGGTGATGGCGGGGGACGGCGCTTACGGCCTGTCGAAGCTGGGTGAGCACTTCCTGGCCGGCCAGCTCGCCGCCATGCGTGAGCTGGCGCTGTGCTACGCGCCGAACGTCAACTCCTACAAGCGCTACGTGCCGGGCAGCTTCGCCCCCACCTCGGTCCGCTGGGGCCCGGACAACCGCACCTGCGCGCTGCGGCTGGTCGGCCACGGTCACTCGCTCCGGGTGGAGAACCGGGTGCCCGGCGGCGACGTGAACCCGTACCTGGCCGTCGCCGCGATGATCGCGGCCGGGCTGCACGGCATCGACAACGAGCTGCCGCTCGAGCCGCCGCTGACCGGCAACGCCTACGCCGACACCTCCGCGCGCGTCCCGCACACCCTGCGCGACGCACTGGATCTGTGGGAGAAGAGCGAGCTGGCCCGGGAGGCGTTCGGCGCGGAGGTGGTGGAGCACTACGCCAACTACGCACGGGTGGAGCTGACCGCCTACGACGCCGCGGTGACCGACTGGGAGCTGCGGCGCGGCTTCGAACGGCTTTGACATAGACGCTCTGATCGGGGGTGCTTGACGAATGTCCACGTTTACCGTGCTCAACCCCGCGACCGAGGAACCGGTCACCACGCTGACCCAGGCCTCGGCCGAGGAAGCCGATCTCGCGATCGCCCGGGCCTCGGCCGCGTCGGCCGCGTGGCGGGCGGTCGCGCCCGGGGACCGCGCCCGGATGCTGCGCGCGTTCGCGGCGGCGGTGGACGCCGCGTCCGAGGAGCTGGCCGGTCTTGAGGTGAGCGGCTCGGGGCATCCCATCGGGGCGGCCCGGTGGGAGGCCGGGCAGGTCCGCGACGTGCTGCTGTACTACTCGGCGGCGCCGGAGCGGCTGAGCGGCAAGCAGATCCCGGTGCCCGGCGGGCTCAACGTCACCTTCCACGAGCCGGTCGGCGTGGTCGGCCTGATCGTGCCGTGGAACTTCCCGATGCCGATCCTGTCCTGGGGCATGGCGCCCGCGCTGGCCGCGGGGTGCACCGTCGTGGCCAAGCCCGCCGAGGTGACGCCGCTGACCGCGATGCGGATCGGCGAGCTGGCGCTGGAGGCGGGCCTGCCTCCCGGGGTGTTCACCGTGCTGCCGGGCAAGGGCAGCGTCGTCGGCCAGCGCCTGGTCGACCACCCCGCGGTGCGGAAGATCGTCTTCACCGGGTCCACCGAGGTGGGCCAGCGGATCATGGCCGACTGCTCGCGCCAGGTCAAGCGGCTCACCCTGGAGCTCGGCGGCAAGAGCGCCAACATCGTCTTCGCCGACGCCGACCTGGAGAAGGCCGCGGCGACCGCGCCCTACGCGGTGTTCGACAACGCCGGGCAGGACTGCTGCGCCCGGTCCCGGATCCTGGTCCAGCGCTCGGTCCTGGACAAGTTCATGGAGCTGTTCGAGCCCGCGGTTCGCGGTTTGGTGGTCGGCGATCCCGCCTCGGCGGCGACCGAGATGGGGCCGCTGATCTCGGCGGCGCACCGTGAGCACGTGGCCTCCTACGTGCCATCCGGCGCCCCGGTGGCTTTCCGCGGCCACACGCCGGACGGGCCCGGATTCTGGTACCCGCCGACGGTGCTCGCGCCGGTGCGCCCGGACGACCCGGCGTACACCGAGGAGGTGTTCGGCCCGGTGGTGACCGTGACCCCGTTCTCGGACGAGGCCGAGGCGGTGGCGATCGCCAACGACACGCCCTACGGCCTGTCCGGCTCGATCTGGACCCGCGACGTGGGCCGCGCGATCCGGGTGGCCCGGGCGGTGGAGGCCGGGAACCTGTCGGTGAACTCGCATTCCTCGGTGCGCTACTGGACGCCGTTCGGCGGCTTCAAGCAGTCCGGTCTCGGCCGCGAGCTCGGCCCGGACGCCCCCGACGCATTCACGGAAACCAAGAACGTGTTCATCTCTACGGAGGGCTGATTCGGGTGAGGTTCGAGGGCAGGACGGTTGTCATCACCGGCGCCGGCAGCGGGATCGGGCTGGCCGCCGCGCGGCGGTTCTCGGCGGACGGCGCGCACGTGGTCGCGGTGGATATCGACGACGCGGCCGGGGAGAAGGCCGCGGCGGAGACGGGCGGCCTGTACGTGCACGCCGACGTGACATCAGAAACCGACGTGGCCGCCGCCTTTCGCGCGGCGCACGACACCTACGGCTCGGTGGACGTCGCGTTCAACAACGCCGGCATCTCCCCGCCCGACGACGACTCGATCCTGGACACCGGCCTGGACGCCTGGCGCCGGGTCCAGGAGGTCAACCTGACCTCGGTGTACCTGTGCTGCAAGGAAGCGATCGGCTACATGCGGGCGCAGGGTCGCGGGGCCATCGTGAACACCGCCTCGTTCGTCGCGGTGATGGGCTCGGCCACCTCGCAGATCTCCTACACCGCGTCCAAGGGCGGCGTGCTCGCCATGTCTCGCGAGCTCGGCGTGCAGTTCGCTCGCGAGGGCATCCGGGTCAACGCGCTGTGTCCGGGGCCGGTGAACACGCCGCTGCTGCGCGAGCTGTTCGCGGCCGACCCGGAGCGGGCGCAGCGCCGCCTGGTGCACGTGCCGATGGGCCGGTTCGCCGAGCCGGAGGAGATCGCCGCCGCGGTCGCGTTCCTGGCCAGCGACGACGCCTCGTTCATCACCGCGTCGACCTTCCTGGTCGACGGCGGGATCTCCGGCGCCTACGTGACGCCGTTGTAGCGGGACTCAGGGCGAGCGGAGGGTGCGCAGCGTGATGGTGACGGGCATCGCGCTCAGCTGGGCCAGCACGTCCTCGCTGTACTCCGAGCCGGTGTCGGTCAGCACGTAACCGTACTCGTCCCTGGTCCCCAGCAGCTGGCCCTCGACGTTGACGCCGTGCTCGGCCAGCACCCGGTTGATCGAGGCGAGCACGCCGGGCACGTTCTGGTGCAGGTGCATGAGCCGGTGCGTGCCGCTGCCCACGGGCAGCGCGATCCCCGGCAGGTTGACGCTGAGCGAGGTGGCGCCGGAGGCCATGTAGTCGGCCAGCTTGCCCGCCACGAACTCGCCGATGTCCTGCTGGGCCTCCTCGGTCGAGCCGCCGATGTGCGGGGTGAGGATGACGTTCGGCAGCCCGCGCAGCTCGGAGACGAACTCGTCGCCCTTGCCCTTCGGCTCGTCAGGGAACACGTCGATGGCCGCCCCGGCGATGTGCCCGGACTCGATGTTTCGGCGCAGCGCAGCGTGGTCGACCACGAAGCCGCGCGACAGGTTCAGGAACAGCGACCGGGGGCGCATCGTGGCGAACTCGGCCTCGCCGAAGAAGCCGCGGTTGCCGTCCCGGCCGTCGACGTGCAGGGTGACGGTCTCCACCGACCCGAGCAGCTCGGTCAGGGTGGAGCAGCGCCTGGCGTTGCCGAGCGCGAGCTTATCGGCGATGTCGTAGAAGTACACGGACATGCCGAGGTTCTCGGCGAGCACCGACAGCTGGGTGCCGATGTTGCCGTAGCCGACGATGCCGAGCTTGCGGCCGCGCACCTCGTGGCTGCCCGACGCGGACTTGTCCCACTGGCCCGCGTGCATCTGGGTGGTCTTCTCCGGAAGCCGGCGGGCCATGGCGATGATCTCGGCCAGCGCGAGCTCCACCACGCTGCGGGTGTTCGAGAACGGCGCGTTGAACACCGCTACGCCGCGCCGGCTCGCGGCGGCCAGGTCGATCTGGTTGACGCCGATGCAGAAAGCGCCGATCGCCACCAGCTCCGGGGCCGCCTTCAGGACGCGCTCGGTGATCTGCGTCCCCGACCTGATACCGAGCAGGTTCACGTCGGCGATGGCCTCGATGAGCTCGTCCTCACCGAGCGCGCGCGAAAGCGTCCCGACCTGATAGCCCTGCTTGGCCAGCCGCGCCGACGCATCGGGGTGGATGTTCTCGAGCAGCAGCGCTTTCGTCGTCACGCCAGTCCGTACCTTTCGCACTACTTGCCCAGGTCCCGTAGGCGGACAGGGCTCATCCCCGTAACAGAGTCCCTTTCCTTTATACCTAACGGGCCGCGGTGGCTGTCCCGGTCAGATGACCGGGCTCCCCCGGGCCAAGGTCATTGAGCTTGGCCCGGATATCGTCGGCGAGCGGGTGCGGGAGCCGGTCCAGGATGACGACGGCCTCGTGCCAGGCCTTCCTGGCGGCCTCCCGGTCGCCCTCGGCCAGCAGGGCGTCGCCGAGCCCGGCCAGCGAGTTGCCCTCGCCGAACGGCGCGCCGATCTCGCGGTAAGCCTCGATGGCCTTGGTGTAATTCGCCTTGGCCTGGGCGGTATCACCCAGGTGCAGGTAGACGAAGCCGACGCTGTCCAGGGTGTCGGCGGTGCCGCCGCGGTGGCCGGAATCGCGGTGCAGGCTCAGCGCCCGCTGGCAGTGAGTCAGCGCCCGGTCGTACTGGCCCAGGTGGGCGTACAGCCAGCCGACACCGTTCTCCAGGGTGGCCTGGGTCCACCAGTGCCCGACGGCCTTGAGCATCCGCAGCGCGTCCAGCGCGACGGCCAGCGCCTCGGGGTAGCGTTCCTGCTTCTCCAGCATGCCGGCCAGGCCGTTGAGCACCACGGCCTCGTTGGCCCGGTCGCCGAGCTCGCGGAACTCATCGAGCGCCCGCCGGAAGTTCGGGTCGGCGTCGGCGTACGCGCCGGTCTGCGACTGGACGTGGCCGAGCAGGTGGTGCGCGTGGGCCAGGGCGAGCGTGTCAGCCAGCCGGGTGGCCGCGGCCAGCGCGGTCTGCTGGGTCGCGGTGTAGTCCTGCCACCGGCCCCGCCGGTTGAAGAACGGGCCGAGCGTCCAGGGGATCTGCCAGGCGTGGGTGTCGAATCCACTGGCGTCGGCGTAGGCGATCAGCGCGAGCAGCACCGGGACTTCGGTGTCGAACCAGGCCATCGCCTGGTCCTTGTCCGTCACGTCGGCGGGCAGCACGCCCGGCTGCGGGCCGGCCAGCTGCAGCGGCGACCGGAACGGGCTGAACCGGTTGGACGCCGCCATCGCCGTATGCAGGTAGTGGTCGAGCACCCGGTGCGCCGCGGCCCGGCGCTCTGGCTCCGGGTCAATCCGTTCGGCCTGATCGGCGGCATACGCCCGGAGCAGGTCGTGGAACGTGAACCGGGCCGGCAGGTACTCGGCGACCATATGGGTCCTGGCCAGCTCGCGCAGGGCGGTGCCCGCGTCGGCGCGCGGCAGGCCGGCCAGGCTGGCCGCCGCCGACAACGAGATGTCTGGGCCCGGGTGCACGCCGAGCAGGCGGAACATCCGCGCCGCCGGCTCGGAGAGCTGGTCGTAGGACCAGGAGAGCACGGCCCGCACGTTGGTCACCGCGTCCCCGGCCTCGAGCGCGTCCAGTCTTCCCCGGGCGTCGTGCAGCTCCGCGGCCAGCTCCGTCAGCGGACGCTTCGGCCGTCCGGCCGCGCGGCCGACCGCGATGCCCAGGGCCAGCGGGAGGCGGGCGCACGCGGCGATGATCTCGTCGGCCGCGCCGGGTTCGGCCGCGACCCGTGCCTGGCCGAGCCGGCGGACGAGCATCTCGTGCGCCTCGGCCTCGCCGAGCACGTCCAGCGTGAGCGGCACCGCGCCCTCGGCCGCCACCAGCCCGGTCATCTCGTTCCTGCTGGTCACCACGACCAGGGAACCCGGCGCGCCGGGCAGCAGGGGCCGCACCTGGGCGACGTTGCGCGCGTTGTCCAAGACGATCAGCATCTGCCTGTCGTCGAGCAGGCTGCGGAACAGCGCGGACCGGCAGTCGGTGTCGGCCGGGATCCGGTACGGCGGCACGCCGAGCGCGTCGAGGAAGAAGCGCAGCGCCTCGGCCGGTTCCATCGGCGGGGTGGCCGGGTCAAGACCGCGCAGGTTGACGTACAGCTGGCCGCCGGGGAACCGCTTGGCGACCTGATGGCCGAACCTGATGGCGAGCGCGGTCTTCCCCGTCCCCGCCGTGCCCGAGATGACCACGATCGGGACCGTCTGATCCGTCTGATCTCTCTGATCCGGCTGATTCGAGCCCTGCTGGCCGGCCTCGGCCCGGCCGGGGTGGCCGGACCCGCCAGGCTTCGCGGGCAGCATCGCCTGCAGCATGCTGAGTTCTTCACGGCGGCCGGAGAAACCCGGCGCGTCCAGCGGCAGCTGGGCCGGCACCGGCGTCCTCCTGCCCTCGGGCCTGGGGCGCCGCTGCCCGCCGTCGGGCGCGGGCCCGGCTCCTGCCGCCTCACCGTCTAGCGTGATCACCGCCGGGCTGTCCGGGACGGCCAGGCCGGGATCCATGGTCAGCACCTGCTGGTGGATGCGGGACAGTTCGCCGCCGGGATCGATGCCCAGTTCCTCGGCCAGCACCCGGCGGCCCTCGGCGAACACCCGCAGCGCCTCGGCGTGCCGCCCGCAGCGGTACAGCGCGACCATCAGCAGCCCGCGCATCCGCTCGCGCAGCGGGTGGTCGGCCACCATCGCGGTCAGGTCGGGCACGACCTCTTCGTGCCGGCCGAGCGACAGGAGCACGTCGGCGCGCTCTTCGGCGGCGGCAGAGCGCAGCTCGCCGAGCCTGACCCGCTCGGTCTCCGCGAATGGCCCGGGGACCCCGGCGAACGCGATGCCCCGCCACAACGAGAGCGCGGAGTTGAGCGCGGACACCGCGGCGGCCGCGTCGCCGGCCTTGCGCAACTGGCGCGCACGCCCCAGGTCCTGCTCGAAGGCGACCGCGTCCGGCTGACCCGGCACCAGGTGCAGCACGTAGCCGGCGCCGGACGAGACCAGGACGCGGCCCGGGCCGCGCAGCGACCGGTTCGGCTCGATGACCCGGCGCAGGCCGGCCACGTAGGTGTAGATACCGCCCTCGGCGCTGGCCGGGGGATCCTGTCCCCAGACGGCATCAACGAGCTCACCACGGGAGATCACGCGGTTGGCCCGCATCGCTAGAATGCCAAGTACAGCCTGCTGTCTAGGCTGCCCCACCGGTAGTTCCTGGTCGCCATACCAGGCCATCACGGGACCAAGCACGCCGACGCGCAACGCCACGGCTTCGCCGATCCTTCCGCTCGCTAGATAACCCTTCAGACCCGAAGGCCCGCCCCCCCTCCAGGGCCGGAGCTTCCTATTAAGGTTACAGTGATTTGCGCGGGTCCTCCAGAAAAAATCTAGATCGTATAGAGACGGCCCTTTCATAGTTGATCGCGCGTCACGAGGGTGCCTGCGGCGGGGCCTGATGTCCGGCCTTCGCAGGTAAGACGCGCCGGACGTGCAAAAGTTGCGGGGAGGCCGGAAAATGGCTGTTGAGGGCCGGGACCGTTGTTACTGCCCGTGCTGCTGGGTGTTCTGAGGCCCGATGGACGGCGCCGCAATCATTTCCGCCGCGCCAACCGCCGGCCCGCGTCCTGATGCCTCCTTCGGCGTTCCCGGTTTCACCGGCCCCGGCGGCACCGTGACCTACCTCCGCAGGCGCCGAGTCTAGCCCGGCGCCTGCGGCCGAAGCCTCCGGGCACCACGTGACCCGGAGCCGCCGGCCCCCACGGCACCCCCCTCACTACCTGCCGTGGGGGCCGGCCCCTCGGTGCCGACCGATGCGGACGGCTACGGTCTAGCCGTATCCGGCTTCGATGATCAACTGGCCCCCCTTTATAGAATTGTCAGGCTATCTTGGCCATCACTTCACTATTAGCCTTTTTCGCTCGACTCAGGGCAAATAGGACACCCAATCAGGTCAGCCCGTGGTCAGCCCGTGGTCGGCGCGGACGGAGACTCGCCGGGCAAGACAAAGAGCAGGTTTCGTGGCGGGCCGGCCGAGTCGCCGGGCATGGGCGCGCCGGTTCGGCGGAGCGCCTAACATAGAGCCCGGTACCCGGGACGACGGACTACTCCTGCGCGTCGGCGCAGGCTTGGAACCAGCAGGCATACGGCCAGACCGCCAGCTGGCTGACGCAAGGGTTGGACGAAGCGAGCATGGGCAAGGCAAGCAGAACGAAGGTCGACGCCAGCCGCCGGGAGAGGATCGCCGCCCAGCGCGCGGCCGAACGCCGCTCCGAGCAGCGCCGGCGGATTCTCATCGCGTCAGGCAGCATCATCGCCGTGATAGCGATCGTCGTCGCGTTCATCGTGATCAAGGCGAACAACAAGCCGGCTACGACCGCTTCGTCGAACGGCCCCACCGGCTCGGCCCTGGCCAGCGTGGTGACAAAGGTCACGAGCGTGCCGACCAGCACGCTCGACAAGATCGGGGAAGGCAGCGGGCAGGTCACTGGGAAGCCCCAGGCGGTCAAGGGCGGGACGCCGCTGACGGCCAACGGCAAGCCAGAGATGCTGTACATGGGTGCCGAGTACTGCCCCTACTGCGCGGCCGAGCGCTGGGCGATGATCGTGGCCCTGAGCCGGTTCGGCACGTTCTCCGGGCTCAGCACCATACACTCCGCGGCCGCGAACAGCGCCGGCCAGGCCGAGCCCTATCCGAACACGCCGACCTGGACGTTCCATGGCTCCTCGTACACCAGCAAGTACCTGACGTTCACCCCGGTCGAGTCGCAGACCAACATCCCGGACAAGTCGACCGGCACCTACACCAACCTGGAGACGCCGACCTCGGCCCAGACGGCCTTGCTGACCAAGTTCGACGTCCCGCCGTACGTCCCCTCGGGCAGCGAGGGCGCGATCCCGTTCATCTACTTCGGCGGCAAGTACATAATCGCCGGGGCCAGCTACAACCCGCAGGTGCTCGCCGGCAAGAGCTGGGACCAGATCGCGTCGGCCCTGACCAACCCGAGCAGCGACATCGCCAAGGCTGTCGGCGGGACGGCCAACTACATCACGGCCGCGATCTGCAAGATGACCGGTAACCAGCCGGCCAGTGCCTGCACGTCCACCGTCCAGTCCCTGGAAAACAGCCTGAAGTAAATCCTGAGCTGACTCTAAGGATGCGAGCGGAGACGCGCGGGGTACAATCTTGCGGCAGGTGCCGGCCGCGCTGAATACCCGTGACCGCGCGCACAGCTCCAGCCCGTGAAATCACCGGAGGCGAAGCTTGCGATGACCGCTTCGAAGTCAAGCCGGGCCCGCAACGCCCGGACCGGCGCCCAGGCCAGCGCGGCCAAGGGCGGCACCGCGGTCAAGAACGGGAGCGCGGCCCGCAAAGGCACCGCGAAGCCCAACGGCACCGCGGCCAGGGACCCGAACGGCGCGGCGCGCAACGGGGCAGGGCGGAACGGCGCGGCCGCACGCGGGCAGCGGACGATAAAGGTCCGGGACGAGCCTGAAGAACGCGGGCCCGCGCCCTGGATGCAGATCGCCACCTTCGTGCTGGCCCTGGCCGGGCTGGGCGTGTCCATCTACCTGACCATCGCGCACTTCACCGAGTCCGCGCTGGCCGGGTGCTCGGAATCGGGCCTGGTGAACTGCACCAAGGTGACCACGAGCCCGCAGTCTTACGTGTTCGGTATCCCGGTGGCGGTGCTCGGGCTGGCCTTCTTCGTGTTCGCGGTGGTCATCATGAGCCCGTGGGCTTGGCGGGCCTCCCGGCGCGAGATCCACCTGGTCCGGATGGCGTCGCTGGTGGTCGGCATCGGCTTCGTGCTCTACCTTATCTACGCCGAGTTGTTCATCATCGGAAGCATTTGCCTCTACTGCACCAGCGTGCACGCCATCACGTTCGTGCTGTTCGTTCTGACCGCGTTCGCGGCCGCGGCCTGGGGCCTGAAGCCCGGCGCGCCCTGGAAGCTCGTTCCCGCCCGCCAGCCGGAATAGCCCGTTTTCAGTGAGAGTGGCGTTCTACCCAATAGGTGCGGTAGAGCGCCACTTTCATTGAGGTGATCTCGGCGAGCAGGTCGGACAGGCAGGCCGGGCGATGACCTGGGCCCGCCGCACATAGTGCCGGACGGCACGCTGATCCGCACCGGCCGGTGCCGGGAGAAGGTCCTCAGCATCTGCGGTGAGCCCATCACTGAGTTCACCTCACTGATCTGTCATGACATCACGAACCCCGTTTCGACCATGTGTACCTAATTCGCGGAGCGGCGTGGATATCCCCGGAAATGTCGTAGCCCGGCGGTAGAATCGAAATCAGATCCTAGAGATGTTTCCGGGAAGGAGCAGGAGCGGCAGCAGCAGCGACAAGCCCGAGTGGAGGGAGGTGACCCCGGTGGGTACTGCCCCGGCGTGTGCTCGTGAGGCGCTGGACATGGTCCGCTCCGGGCTGGGCTACCTGGCCGCCGCCGACGCTAACCAGCTATCTACCGCGACCCAGGCGGAGTGCCTGCGGGAGCTCGAGCAGGCCGATGCGGTCGCGACGGCCGCCCGGGCGTCGATCCTGGCCGGGTTCACCGCCGGGCAGGGCTGCGCCGGGGACGCGGAGTACAGCGCGGTGTCGTGGCTGATGCACCGGACCGGGATCACGAGGGGCGCCGCCGTCGGGCATGCCGCCTGGGCCGGGCGGACCCGTACCCATCCGACGGTGGTGGCGGCGCTGGCCGCCCGGCAGGTCTCCGAATCGGTCGGGCGGCTGATCTGCTTGTGGACGAGCCGGCTGCCGGAGAAGTTCCGGGAGGAGTCCGACGAGCTGCTGCTGGCGGCCGCGGCGGCGGGGCTGGGTTTGGAGGAGCTTGCCGGGCTGTTCGCGCAGATGTACGAGCGGGCCCGCGGTGACCTGCCGGATGAGGATCCGGGCCGGGATCTGGCGGACCGGGGGCTGAAGCTGGCGGTCACGTTCGGCGGGGCCGGGGTGCTGCACGGGGAGCTGACGGCGGAGTGCGCGGAGGTGGTCGGGCGGGTGCTGGACGCGCTGGGCGCCCCGGCCGGGAAGGACGATGACCGGACCAAGGAGCAGCGCTACCACGACGCGCTGGCCGAAGCCATGCGGCGGCTGGTCGCCAGTAACCTGGTGCCGGAGCGGGCCGGGCAGCCGGTGAAGGCGTGGGTGCACCTGTCGCTGGCCGACCTGCTGCTGCTCGACGGCGACTCCGCGCTGCAGCAGGAATGGACGGCGCGGGTGCGGGAGCGGTGGGCCGGGTGCCGGGCGTTCGCGTCCGAGACCGGCAGCGACGGCGGCGCCTGGCTCGACGGGCAGGACGCCGAGGGCATCGCGTGCGACGCGGCGATGGCCCCAATCGTCACCGGCGACGTGAACATCGACGCCCTGGAAGACCTGATCCGGCTGTGCGTGGAACTGGACCGGCACCGCCGGGCCGGCGACGCCGGCCGCCCGGAGACCCCGGCCCCGGGCACCCCGGCTCCGGACACCACGGCTCCGGACAGCACGGCTCCGGACAGGACGGCGGCGTGGGCGGCGCTGGAGCAGGCCGTCATCGGCAAGGCCGTCGACCTGCTCTCCGGCCCGGGCGGGCTGGCCAGCTTCTTGCGGCGGCGGCAGCTCGGCGCGCGGCTGGGCGGGCCGAGCCTGCCGCTGGACATCGGCTACGCCGAATCGATCCCCGCCGGGATCCGCAACGCGGTGGTGCTGCGGGACCGCAAGTGCCGGTGGGCCGGCGGCTGCAACCAGCCCGCCTCCGCCTGCGACGTCCACCACACCAAGCACAAGGCCAACGGCGGCAAGACCAGCACCAGGGACTGCGTGCTGTTGTGTTTTTTCCACCACCAGATCGTCATCCACCAGCAGGGCTGGACCCTGGTCCTGAACCCGGACGGGACGACGACCGCCTGGAACAAGGACAAGACGAAAGTCCTGCACAGCCACGGACCCCCCGCCCGGGCCGGGTAACGGCCCACCGCCCAGATCTCCCGCTATGGTGTCCAACGAGGCTGCGTCCTAAGCACGCGGCGCATCACGCCATGCTGCCGACGCCAGATAGCTGGTCAGCACACAGTGCGGCCCCACCACGGCCCGCGCCATCGGGGAAGGCAGCAATTATCGATCCACCGGGACGCATGGACCCGCCGTCACCACGCCCGTTCGCGATGGTTCCACAGACGCGCCAGACTCGCCCTCGACACCGAGATCGCCCTGGTCAGCTAGTTTTTGGCAGTCGCCGAATTGAACCTTCACGGACTGACTCTCTGAAATGGCCCGCAAGCCGCGAAGGCGCAGCCTGCTTTCACGGCGGGCTTGCGGGGTCATAGTGTTCCGCGCCTGCGGCTCCCTGCGGTAGAGCGGAGGTGCGATTCGAGTTGCGTTGTGATAACGGCCCAGCCCTGTGCGTGCTGCTGTACCAGGGCCGGAGGGAGCAGTTGATGCTCGATCGTCATGATCGACGCCTCAGCGCCGTCAGGCTCGATCGTCACCGTGACAACGGATTGGATGGCCGGATCCGGCCATGTCGAGCAGCTCCAGGTGAACGCCACCCGGTGCGGTCGTTCCAGTGTCACGTAGTTCCCGCTGACCCGGAAGGTCCTGCCCGCTTCCTCGACGTCGAACGCAACCGTACCGCCGATACGGGGATCTGCCTCCATGTTCAGGCACCGGGCAGGGCGGGGGCACATCCACTCGGCCAGCCTGGCCGCATCGGTCCACTCGTCGAAGACGACATCTGCCGGTGCTGGCAGGCGCCGGCGCACTACCGCTGCCTGTGCCGCGGAATCGTTCACCGGGGGCCCTTCCTCCGTTCCAGCCGCTGTGCCAGGGCCTCCGCACGACGGGCCCAGAACGAAGTTTGCTCGCTGATCCACCGCTCCGCCAGGCTGAGCGCATCCGGCTGAAGCGACAGCCAGTGCTCGCGGCCCCGGACCTCCCGTTTCACTAGCCCTGCCGTCTCGAGCACACCGACGTGGCGCGACACGCCGGCGAAGGTCATGGGCAGCGGAGCCGCGAGGTCAGTGATGCGCGCCTCGCCATTGCGCAGCGCGACGAGCAGCGCCCGCCGGGTCGGATCGGCGAGCGCGGCATAGGTGCGGTCGAGCACCAGATCTTCAACCACCTTGTTGACCTTACCGCACGGCCATGATATTCAATAAACCTGTTGAGCGATGACTCTGGAGAGTGGATGGACAGCGCGCAGGTGGTACGCCGGTTCGAGCACGAGTTCAAGAACAACGCGAACCACGGGATCGTCGACGAGCTCATGAGTGAAGACTTCGTCCACCACCTGCCCTACCAGGGACTACCGCCGGGGCGAGCCGGGATGCGGGCCGTGGGCGAGCTCGTCATCAGCGCGATCCATGACATCCACATCGAGATCCCGCTCATTCTCACCGAAGGCGATCTGGTCGCCGACCGGATCGAGGCAGCCGGCGTCCGCGCCGACACCGGGTCGCCGATGAGGTGGGTGGAGAACCACATCTACCGCGTGGCCGACGGCCAGATCACGGAGTTGTGGCCTGCTGGAGGTCCCCAGCTCAGCTAGCCACCAGGCTGCAGAGGCAAGCAAAGGAGGATGCTCGTGCCCATTTATCAGACCGCCCATTACCAGGTGAACCTAGGTGCGGTGGACAAGGTCAAGGCGGCCATCGTGGAGTTCGTCGAGTACGTGACCAAACATGAGCCCGGCACCCGGATCTACACAGCGTGGCAGCAGGAGAGCGACCCGACGAAGTTCGTCCACCTTTTTGAGTTCGCCGACGAGGAGGCGCACAAGGCGCACGGCGCCTCCGCCGCGGTGCGGAGGTTCGAGGAGGTGTATCAGCCCGAACTCGCCGCCGGGCCCGTCGTCTTCACCGATCACCTCCAGATCGCCTCTAACCAGAGCCGTTAGCGTGCTTGGAATTTCAGCTCCCTGGTAAGACCAGCCTTCGTCCCGGGCCCTCGCCCTCGAGATGGTAACTGGGTGCTGAGATACAGGCGTTGCCATCACGCCCGCCGTCACTGACGCGGGCGATGGAGCACGCCTTACCCCGCACTACGCAGGCGCTGCCCGCACTACACTGCGTAGTGCGGTTCCGCAGCCGGACGTTACCGTCTACCCTTCGGACTCCAGGCGATCGCCGGGGCACCTGCCCCGGCAGACCCCCGGTGCAGTGCTAGTGTGCCTGCGAAGCGGGCAAGACCCATGGCTGCCGCAACGCGGCCGATCACGAGTACAACCCCGCATCAACCACGCTAGGCATCTTCGCCCAGCTCACAACACGAAATGCGGCTGCCGCACCAGCATCGTTCATTCATTGAATTCGATGGGGCGGCTGGGGTTAGCGGGGCGGATTAGGCCATGGCGGCGTGGTGCTTGGCGGTGACCCAGGCGCGTACGCGGTCGGCGGCGGCGGTCAGGTCGTCCAGCGCGGCCAGCATGGTCTCGTGGTCGGCCCAGGCGCGGGTGAAGATCTCGGGATACGTCGCCGACAAGCGGGCCTCGGCTTCCTGCAGTTCACCGAGCAAGCCGGTCAGCGAACCCTGTTCCGCACGGCTCAGATCGCACATACACCGAAGATAACCGGCTACTGCGAGTTCGTCTAGGTAGCAGAACGCTTACTCTGCGCACCTGCCCGTATGGGTGAACCGGGCGTGATTGTGGCAACGTAGTGAATAGTGCGACCTGGGCTCAGGAAACGGCGTAAGGGGGTCGCGGCGGGTGGTTACGGCACGCGTGCTGGCGATCATCGGGTCCGGCGAGACCAGCCCGACGATGGTCACCGTGCACCGGGATCTCGTATCGCGGCTCGGGCCGGCAAGCCCGCAGGCGATGGTGCTCGCGACACCGTACGCGTTCCAGGAGAACGCCGCCGATGTCTCGGCGCGGACGCAGCGCTACTTCGCGGAGAGCGTCGGCCTGCAGGTGCGGGTCGTGGCGGGCACCAGCCCGAACGCGAACCCCGGGATGGCGCCGCCACTGATCCCGCCGGACGCGGAGGACGAGGCGCGGCAGGCGGCCGGCCTCAGGGCGGCGGACTGGGTGTTCGCCGGGCCGGGGAGCCCGTCTTACGCGCTGGCGCACTGGCACGCCGGGCCGGTCGCGGCCGGGCTGCGGGACCGGGTGCTGGCCGGGGACGGGCTGACCGTGCTGGCCTCGGCGGCCGCCGCGACCGCGGGACGGTTCACCCTTCCGGTCTACGAGATCTACAAGGCTGGCGGCGCGCCGCGCTGGCTGGACGGGCTCGACCTGCTCGGCCCGCTCGGCGTCACCGTCGCGCTCATCCCGCACTACGACAACGCCGAGGGCGGCCGCTACGACACCAGGCACTGCTACCTCGGCGAACGCCGACTGGCGGTGATGGAGCGCGAGCTTGGAGACGACGCCGCCGTGCTGGGCGTGGACGAGCACACCGCGATGCTGATCGACCTGCGGACCAGCGACGTCGAGATCCGCGGCCGGGGCGGCGTGACGGTCCGGCGGTCCGGGCAGAGCGTCGTCCTGCCCGCGGGCACCCGGCTTTCCGTGGCAGAGCTGCGCGACCTGGTCCAGGGCATCCGGCGGGCGGCGGGCGGCGGGCGCGGCCCGGCGGGTGACGAGGACGCGGCGGGCGGCGGAGACCTGGCCGAGCCGGGCGGCGGAGACCTGGCCGAGCCGG
Organism: uncultured Actinomycetota bacterium; assembly: GCA_963753225.1. Taxonomy (GTDB): domain Bacteria; phylum Actinomycetota; class Actinomycetes; order Streptosporangiales; family Streptosporangiaceae; genus Palsa-504. Next base: position 44,106 of record CAVWBQ010000047.1, read on the forward strand.
GCGGCGGAGATGACGCCGGAGACGGGGAGTTGCTGCCGCTGCCGGAGATCATGGCGGCGGCGGAGCGGCGGTTCGAGGCGGCGGCCAGCGGCCGGGACGCCGACGCCATGGTCGGGGTGATCCTGGAGCTCGAGACCGCGATCGGCCAGTGGGAGGCCGACATGGACGAGGACCAGGGCACCGAGCAGGCGCGGGCGCTGCTGCGCAGCCTCATCGGCCGGCTCGGGCGGGCGGCCCAGGACGGGCTCGCCGATCCCAGGGACCGGCTGCGGCCGGCCGTTGAGCCGCTGCTGGAGCTGCGGGCGACGCTGCGCGGCGCGGGCAATTTCGCCGCCGCCGACGCCATCAGGGACGCGCTGACCGGGGCCGGGTTCGACGTCAGCGACACCCCGGAGGGCACCCGCTGGCAGCCGGCCGGCACGGCCTGATCAGCGAGCGCCCGAGCTGAACATGCTGACCTGAACATACTGACCTGCGCATGACATCTTGTTCATGTTGGCGTCGGGCTAGAGCCCGGCGGGCCGGGACGCACTAGCCTTCGGATCAGGCAGGTACAGAGAGGAGCCGGATCCCGTGCCCGGCATGAACTCAGGCCTGAGCCCCGGCGACCCGACGCTAGTCGCCGCGTTCAGGTCTGCCCTGCTGCACCAGGGCGCGATCGCGCTCCTCATGCTGGTCTTCGTCTGGCTCCTGTGGGCGACCGCGCGTACCTGGCGGTCCGCCACGGCGCCCGGGACGGGCGGGACGGGCGGGGCGGGCGGGGCGACCGCGGGCGGAACGGCGGAGGCGCGGGCGCGGTGGCTGCTCCGCACCGGGTTCGGGGTGCTGTGGATCTTCGACGGAATCCTGCAGGCGCAGCCGAAGATGGCCGGCGGGCTGGCTACGCAGGTCATCGAGCCCGTCGCGACCTCCTCCCCCGGCTGGGTCCAGCACCTGGTCAACTGGGGCGGCACGATCTGGTCGTATCACCCGATCCAGGCCGGGGCGGCCAGCGTCTGGATCCAGGTGGGGATCGGCGCCTGGCTCATCGTCGCGGCCCGCGGCCCCTGGTCCAGGCTGGCGGGGGCGGCCAGCGCGGCGTGGGGATTGATCGTGTGGGTGTTCGGCGAGTCGTTCGGCGGGATCTTCGCTCCCGGCCTGAGCTGGCTGACCGGTGCCCCCGGCGGCGTCCTGCTCTACCTGGCGGCCGGGGTGCTCATCGCGCTGCCCGAGGAAGCCTGGCGCAGCCCGCGGTCCGGGCGGCTGCTGCTGGCCGGGCTCGGCGTGTTCTTCGCCGGGATGGCGGTGCTCCAAGCCTGGCCCGGCCGGGGTTTCTGGCAGGGCACCGTGGGCGGCAAGCCGGGAACCCTCTCCGGAATGGTCAAGGAGATGTCCGCCACTGCGCAGCCGCACTTCCTGTCCTCGCTGCTCTCCGGCTTCGCGTCGTTCGCGATCCGCTACGGCTTCGCGGTCAACCTGGTCGTGGTGATCGCACTGGCCGCGATGGGCGCGGCCTTCCTGACCGGGCGGCCCCAGCTGGTCAGGTACGCGATGTGGTCCGGAATCGTGTTCTGCCTGGCCGACTGGGTGCTGGTCCAAGATCTCGGCTTCCTGGGCGGTCTCGGCACGGACCCGAACAGCATGATCCCGCTGATCCTGCTGTTCTCGGCCGGTTATCTGGCCCTCGTTCCTGCGACGCGAGAGGCGGAAGCCCCGGCTGGGGCAGGTGAGGAGAAGCTGTCCCTGAGTCGATGGCACATTGGGTCGGCTAGAACCGGACCAACGGCACATCGACTCGATTGGCGCCGGGATCGGCCGGGGGCGCTGGGCGGGGCCGGGGCGCTGGGCGGGGCTGGGGCGCTGGGCGGGGCCGGTGCGCGGGCGCCGGGGGCGCTGGGCGGGGCCGGGGCGCGGGCGCCGGGGGCGCTGGGCGGGGCCGGGGCGCGGGCGCCGGGGGTGCGTGGACCGCTGGGGGTGGGTGGACGGCTGGGGGTGGGTGGACGGCTGGGGGTTTCTGGGATTGTGGCGAGGGTCGGGGATGCGGTCGCGTCGGCGCGGGCAGGGTCGGTCGCGGCGGTGGGGGCGCTGGCGGTGATCCTGCTCGGGGCGGCGCCGATGGCCGCGGCGGCGGCGAACCGGACGGCGGACCCGATCCTGGCCCTGGCCATCTCCGGCGACAGCAGCAGACTCGACGTCCCGGCGCCGGACTTCTCGCTCACCGACCAGGACGGCCGGGCGGTATCGCTGGCCAGCCTGCGCGGCAAGGTCGTGCTGATGACCTTCCTCGACCCGGTGTGCACCACCGACTGCCCGATCATCGCGCAGGAGTTCAAGCAGGCCGGGCGGATGCTCGGCGCGCAGGCCAGGAACGTCGAGCTGGTCGCCGTGGTGGCCAACCCGACCTACCGCTCCACCGCTTTCACCCGGGCCTTCGACCGGCAGGAAGGGCTGACCACGGTGCCGAACTGGCTGTACCTGACCGGCTCGCTCGGCCAGCTTGGCGCGGTCTGGCGGCACTACGGGGTCACCGTGCAGAACCTGCCCGCCGGGGCCATGTCGGCGCACAACGACCTGGCCGTGGTCATCGACCCGGCCGGCCGCATCCGGCAGGAGGTGGACGCCGACCCGGGTCCCGCTACCAGCGGCACGCGGTCCTCGTTCTCGGTGCTGCTCAGCCAGTACGCCCGGCAGGCGCTGAGGCAGTCGTGAGCCGGCGGCGGACGGGAACGACCGCGGTGCTGGCTCGCGCGGGCCTGGCCTGCGCGGTGCTGGCTCGCGCGGTGCTGGCCTGCGCGGTGCTGGCCTGTTTGGGCCTGATCGCCGGCTGCGGGTCGCATCCGGCCAGGGTGACCGGCACCGTCCCGCCACGGCTGACCGCACCGCTATCCACCTCGCTGGTCACCGCGCAGGGTACCTGGGCCGTCGCGGTCATGGGCGGCCCGGACGCCGGCGACAAGTTCTGGCAGCTCTTCTTCCGGCCCGTGACAGGCGACCGCTGGTCGCTGGTCACCCCGCAAGGCGTGGCCGACAACGGCGGCCTGGTCGCGGCGGGCGGAGGCGCCTACCTGGTCGTGGGATTCCGCCCGAGCCAGAACCTGACCTTCTCCCCGCTGGCCACCAGCACCGACACCGGCCGGAACTGGACGCCGGGCCTGCTCGGCGCCGGGCTGGCCGACACGCCCGGTTCCATCGCGGTCGGGCCGTCGGGGCGCACCCTCGCGCTGCTGGAGGACGGCACGATCGAGGTGGCGCAGATGAAAGGGGATGGGGAGGTGGGCGGGGGTTCCGCAGCCGCCGGGCGGTGGGCGCCGCTGACCACGCTCAAGGCCCTGGAGGCGTCCGCCCCGGGTCGCGCCTGCGGGCTGGAGGGCGTGACCGCCGTCTCGTTCGGCCCTGATGAAAATCCGATGGCGGCGGGGAGCTGCGCACGGCCGGGTGCGGCCGGGGTCTTCACCGACGCCGACGGGACCTGGCGATCGGCGGGGCTTACGCTGCCCGGGTCTGCCCGGGTGCGGGTGCTCGGCCTGACCGCCCTCCCCGGCGGGGCCGCGGCGCTGCTGGCGGTGTCCCTACCCGGCGGGAACAGCCTGCTCGCAGCCTGGTGGGACGGGACTCGCTGGACGGTATCGGCACCGGTGACGGCGGACGGGGTGCGGGCGATCGGGTTCGGGCCCGGCGGGAGCGCGTGGTTGCTGCCGGGCGGCGGACGGGCCGAGACCATCGCCGGGGCGGCGGGGGGCGCCTGGCGGGCGCTGCCGCCGGTGCCCCAGGGAACCGGGACGCTAGCGCCGGGGACCGGCGGATCCTACGACGCGCTGGCCGTGGCCGGGTCCAGGCTCACCGTCTGGCGGCTTACCCGGGGAGCGTGGGCCAAGGTCCAGCAGATCACCGTGCCGGTCCAGTACGGGTCCTCGGGTTAGGGGCGCCATGACCTACCTCACCGGTCACTGGTCCTTCGACCCGTTCCTGATCCTGGCCCTGGCCATCGCGGCCTGGCACGAGATCGGGCTGCGGCGGCTGGCCCGCCGGTCCCGCCCGGACCGGACCCGGCAGCGGCGGCTCCGGTCCCTGTGGTTCTACGCCGGCCTGGTCGTGCTGCTGCTCGCGGTGGAGTCGCCGGTCGACTACTGGGCCGACGACTACTTCTTCGCGCACATGATCCAGCACCTGCTGCTGATGTTCGCCGCGCCGTCGCTGATCGTCGCGGGCGCGCCGTGGCAGCCGCTGCTGGATGCGCTGCCGGGCCGGTCCGGCCGGAGCGTGACCCGCGGGGTGCTGGCGAGCGGCTGGTCGCGGCCGCTGCGCGGGCTCGGCGGCCTGCTGCTGCGGCCCTGGGTATCGGTAGGCCTGTTCAACGCGGCGATGATCGTGTGGCACCTGCCCGGGCCGTTCGGCCTGGCCGAGGAGAACCAGGCCGTGCACATCTGGCTGATGCACGGGACCATGTTCGGCGCCGGGGTGCTGTTCTGGCTGCAGTTCATCCCGTCGCCGCCGTTCCGGCGCCGGATGCCCCTGCTATCCCAGGCGGGCGCGCTGCTGGGCACCAACGTCGTGATGATCGGCATCGCGATGACGCTGAGCATCTTCGTACAGGGTTCGGTGTATCCGGTCTACGACCACATCCCCGGTGTCACCCTGCCGCCGTTCGCGGACCAGCAGATCGGCGCGGCCATATTGTGGGTGTGCGGGGACTTCTGGGCCATGCCGTCGATGGTCGTGATCGTCAGGCGGATGGTGGCCACCGAGGGCAGCATGAGCGCGGCGGTGGACAAGATCCTCAGCCGGGGCTATCGCGGCTCGGCCCCGGGACGCCGGCCGGGTTCGTGGGGCTGGGAACGGCCGGGGGCACTGGCCGAGCTGCGGGCTCAGCCGCCTTCCTCGCCGGAGGCCGGGCCGTGAAACGGGCGCCGGTGCACGCGGCGAGGCCGGGCCACATCGATCGGGCCAGTGTCAAGCGGGCCAGTGTCGAGCGGGCCAGTGTCAAGCGGGCCAGTATCAAGCGGGCCAGTGTCAAGCGGGCCAGTGTCGAGCGGCGCGGGCTGGTCTCGCGGGCTGGCCGCGTCCACTGGGTCCGGCCGCAGGCCGTTGAGGTCCTCGCGCCGGTGGGTCCTCGGGTTGTCCGGGCCGCGCCCGAAGCGGTCCTGGTGCTCGGGCTGGTCCTGGTGCTCGTGCCGGTCCTGGTGCTCGTGCCGGTCCTGGTGCTCGTGGCGATGAGCGGAGCCTTCTCCGTGCGCGGTGAGCGGCGTGATCACCTCGGTGATCTTGCGCAGGCTGGTGAAGGCCGACGAGCGCGCCACCGCCACCACGCCGACGATTAGCGCGGCGATGCCGCCGGCCTCGATCGCGAGCATCCCCGGCGAGATCTGGATCCGGTCGCCGAACACCACGATGCCCAGCGCGATGCCGGCCACCGGTTCGCCCGCCGCGATGGTGGGCAGCGAGGCGTGCAGCGGACCCGCGCTGAACGCGTTCTGCATCAGCCACAGGCCGACGATCCCGGCGCCGAGCAGGCAGTACGGCGCCCAGTTGGTGAACAGGACGGTGACCGGCTGTCCCTGCAGGATCTCCAGCGTCTGCCTGGTCAGCGCGTCCTGGATACCGAACACCAGGCCCGCCGCCAGGCCGATCAAGGTGGCTCGCGCCGGGCCGCGCCGGGCCACTCCGGCCAGCACCGCAACGTAGGCAACGCCGGCGATGATCGCGGCCGCGTACCAATGCGAGAACGAGCCGAACGACAGGCCGATGGGCTTGGTCGACCGGGATACCGACAGCAGGGCCACGCCCGCGCACAGGAGCAGCGCGCCGGCCACCTCGGTCCAGCGCATCGCCTGCTTCGCCATCGGGACGGCCAGCAGCAGCGCGAACAGCAGGTAGGTGGTCAGCAGCGGCTCCACCAGCGTCAGCGCGGCGTGGCCGATCGACCAGGCCGCGAGCAGCTGGCCGGCCACCATGCAGCCGATGCCGATCAGCCACCGGGGCTTGCGCAGCAGGTCAGTCAGGATCCGCGGGCTCAGGAAGCGGCACTCGGGCTCCTGCCGCGCGGCGTACTGCTGCAGGACGAAACCGATCCCGAGCAGGACGGCCGCTACAAGAGTGGTCGCGTAGTCCACATCCAGGTCCACGTGCTCTGTCTAACTAGGTGCCTAAGGTCTGACAACGTGCACAGCTGACGGCTAGTTTCGGCTGGCAGCATGACGCAGGTGCGGCGACTGCCCTTTGATCGTACGTTAGCTGCAAGCCCGCATTACTCCCGCCGCGCCGACCCGTCAAACCTCCCAGAACCTCATAGCGCCCCAGGCGACGTGATTGGCACCTAACCGTTATCGGGACGAAGCGGTCGGCGAAACGCAATCCCTGCTGCTAACGGGCGGGAGTACTATCATGAGGTCGTCGGCAGGCATGATTGCCATGGCTGGGGAAAGGGTGCTGACGTGGGGGTCGGGCATAAGGCTGTCAGAAAGCGGGCCGTAGGGACGCGCGAGCGCATCATCGCGTACCTGACGGAAGCGGGCGAGCTCTTCGACGCGAACGGGATGGCCAGCACACAGCTGGCCGCGGCCGTTGGTTACCCGGGGTCGAGCGTGGCGTTCGCGCAGCTGCTGTCGGGTATGGAGCGTTCGGGGCTGATTGACCGCGAGGTGCGGGGTAAGCGGACGTACCGGATCCGCCTCGGCCCGGCGCACGCGGGCCCGGCACGGGTCGTCGCCGGGGTTATCCCTGGGGTTCACGCTGCCTCGGCGGTTCCCGGTGTCCCCGGGGTCTCCGCAGTCGGTGAGGCAGGTCCGGGGGCGGCCGGGTTCGACTACGACGAACTGGCCCGCCGGCTGCTGGTGCAAGTGGTCAGGCGGCTGGCGGCGACGGACGCCGGGGCGAGCACGCCAGACCGTTCGGCCCCGACCGAGACACCGGCCGCTCCGGATCAGGCGGCCGCCCTTGATCGGCTGGCCTTGCAGGAGACGGTCACCGGCCTGGAGTATGAGCTGGCCACGGCGTGGACCAAGCACGGCAAGCTGGCCGAGGAGAACGTCCGGCTGCGGGAGCAGCTCAAGGCCGCGCAGCGGTCGCTGGCGCTGGCCGCCGAGCAGGTCCGCCGGCTGCCGGCCGACGCAGACCTGAACGACGGCGAGGTCGTGCTCCTGCAGCGGCTGCTCACCCCGGCGCCGGCCCCGGAGGGTATGGACGGCGACGACGCCCAAGCGCCGGACCTGCTGGCCAGGTCCACCGGCGCGGAGGCGGCTGGCTAGGAGTCCGGCTGGTCAGGGCGGCAGCTACGCGGTTTCCGACCGGAGCGGGCTGCGATGCAGGGGGAGAGCGCCGCCATCGCTCGGCTCGCTGGCTGGGGCCAGCCACGCTCAACGCGGCTAGCCGCGCAGGTAGACCCGGGCGGCGTTGCCACTGAGCACGCCGGCCAGGATGTCGCCGGCCAGGTCGAGGGCCGCGATCTCGCGCGCGTTCCTGGCCACGCCGGGGACGCCGGGCCAGTCGGTGCCGAAGATCCACTTGCGGGCGAGCGCGGGCAGGTCGAAACCGGCGTAGTAGTCGGGCAGCCGCTTCGGCGGCAGCCCGGCCAGGTCGAGCCAGACGTTGGGTTCGGCCAGCGCCAGTGCGGCGGCGTCGGCGTACCACTGGCCCCGCCCGCCGTGCGCCAGCACGAACGTGACCGCGGGGAAGTCGGCGATGACCTGGCGCATCAACTCAGGGTCGCCCGCTTCGGGTTCCGAGCCGGGGAAGATGCTGCCGCCGGTGTGCACGATCACCGGCACGCCGCGTTCGGCGCACAGGTCGTAGAGCGCGTACAGGGCCCCGGCGCCGGGCCGGAACGCGCCGTGCACCGGGTGCAGCTTGACCGCGACGGCGCCGAGGCCGAGCTGACGGGCGGCTTCGGTGGCCGGGTCGGCGTGCACGGCCGGGTTCACGTTGGCCACCAGGCGGAACCGGTCCGGGTTGTGCTCGATCAGCGGCAGCAGGTCCTCGATCGGCTGGATCCCGGTCGTCCGCGGGCTGTACTCGGCGAACAGCAGCGCGACCTCGACGCCCTCGGCCTCCAGCATGGCGTCGAGCCGGGCCGGCACCGGGTCGCCGTCCGGGCCGAACACCGTCTGCCAGCCGGAGCCCTTGCCGAAGTCGGCCGCCCACTGCATCCACGCGGGCGACACCGTGCTCAGCCGGGGCACGTGCATGTGGGCGTCGGTGACCGCCATGCCGTCGATCATGAGGATTACGGCTGATCGAGACGCCGCAGGCCGGCCCGGTGGAGGCGGCCGGACTCCATGTAGGTCCGCACCGCCTCCGCGGCGTAACCGGCCGGCACCCCGGTCCTCTTGATCTTCGCGGGCACCCCGGCCACCAGGGCGGCGGGGGGCACCTCGAAACCCTCCGGCACCAGGCACGCCGCGGCCACGATCGCGCCCTCCCCGACCGTGACCCCGTTCAGGGTGATCGAGCCGGAGCCGATCAGGCAGCCGTCCGCGACCACGCAGCCCTCGAGGTGCGCGTTGTGCCCGACCACGCAGTCCGCGCCGATCAGCGTCGGCCACTCATGCGTGCAGTGCACCACGGTTCCGTCCTGCACCGACGTCCGCGCGCCGACCTCGATCCTGCCGTGGTCGCCGCGCAGCACGGCGCACGGCCAGACGGAGGCCTCTGGTCCGATGCTGACCCGGCCGATGACGACGGCGTCGGGGTGGACGAAGGCGCTCTGGTGGATCTGAGGCTCGTACTCGCCCAGCGCGTATATCGGCACCCTCGGAGCCTATCGTGACCTGGCGGGGGGCCTCAGCCCCGCAGGTCGAGGACGCCGAACCGGTGCTGGTCCCAGATGTGCATGGATGCCTTTTCCGGATAGGGGATGACGTCCGGCGGGTCGTCGAAGATGCGGGTCAGCCGGCTGCCCGGCGTGTACTGCGGCCAGCCGGGGTCGCCGCTGGCGGCGAACGCGGCCCACTGCGAGCGCATCAGCTCGCCCAGCGCCACTGCGCTGGCGGGCGGCTCGGGACCGAACAGCAGCTGCCCGAGGCCGGAGGACACGTCGAACACCAGCGGCACGTCGATGCCGTGGCAGGCGCCGAGGCCACCCGAGGCCGGGTAGCTGACCTGGTAGAGGAACGTCCGCCCGCCCGCCGCGGCGTGCGCCTGGGCCAGGTGCAGGGTCGGCATCCGGAACAGCCAGTCGGAGTTGACCAGCTCGAACAGCGTGTCGGCGTCCGCGTCCGGATAGGCCTCGCGGTAGACGGCCTCACCCTGCGCGCCCGCGAGCCCGCGCAGCGCGTCGCTGGCCGCCTCGTCGGTGATCTTCCCGTGCTGCCCGCTCAGCACGGTGAACAGCCGGTACTCGTCCCGAGTGTGCCCGGTGAGCAGGTCCACGCCGCGCCCGGCGCCGGCCGCGAGCGCCTGCCACGGCGCCGCGGGCAGCACCTCGCCGTCCACGACCGGCGAGAACGCCACGCCGGTGCGGCCCGCCGGCCCCCACCGGTCCTGGTGGTCCGGGGGGTTCACCGCGTCCGATGCGGCGGTCAGCCAGGCCGGGTCCGCGGCGGCGAACGCCTCGGCGGCCGGGGGCAGCCCGGCTTCTGCGGCAATGGCGGCGGTGACGTCGGCGGCCAGCGTCGGCGAGAAAAACGTGCCGGTCACGCTCTGTGCGATCGCGCGCCGGAACAGGCCGGCCGCGGCCGGCATGACCAGCAGCGACGCGATCGCGCCCGCGCCCGACGACTCGCCGAACACGGTCACCTGGTCTGGGTCGCCGCCAAATACCGCGATGTTCTCCCGGACCCAGCGCAGCGCCGCCACCTGGTCGAGCAGCCCCCGGTTGGCCGGGACGCCGGGCAGGTAGGCGTAGCCCTCCACGCCGACCCGGTGGTTGAAGGTCACCACCACGACGTTCTGCCGGGCCAGCGTCGTGCCGTCGTAGCCGACCAGGCTGGAGGCGCCGACCTGGTAGCCGCCGCCGTAGATCCAGACCATGACCGGGAGCGCGGCCCCGCCCGGGTCCGGCGAGAACACGTTGACGGTCAGCCAGTCGTCGGGGTCGGCGCCGGGCGCGACCGGCTCCGAGGGCGCGAGCACGAGCGCGGACTGCGGCGGGGGCGGCCCGAACATGGCCGCCTCCCGCACGCCGTCCCATGCCCTGGCCGGCTCCGGGGCGGCGAACCGCAGGGCGCCGACGGGGGGCTGGGCGAACGGTATGCCGCGGAAGACGGCCACGCCGTTCTCCGCCCGCCCGCGTACCTGCCCGGCGACCGTGCGGACCACGGGCTCGGTCACATCCATGCGCACACCCCTCCAAGGGATGAGCCGGAAATATCCGGATGCGGACCGCCGTGGCCGCCAGGAAGGAGGTTACGCCACCGGGTCGAGCAGGACGACTGGAATTTCGCGAGGCGCGGCGTTCTTCTCATAATCTGCGAAATGGGGCATGCGTTCCTTCTGCGTGGCCCAGATCGCGGCGCGCTCGTCGCCCGCGGCCACCCGGGCCCGGGCCCCGACGGTGGACGTGCCGACCTCGATGGTGACGTCCGGCCCGGCGACCAGGTTGCGGAACCACTGCGGGTCGCGCGGCTGCCCTCCGGCCGTAGCGAACACCGCGTAACTGCCCCCGACCTGCAGGTAGACGAGCGGGTTGACCCGTTCGGTACCTGTCTTGGCCCCGGCGTGGTGCAGCAGCAGCAGTGGCTGCCCCTCGAAGAACCCCCCGGCCTTCCCGCCGTTCGCGCGGAATTCCGCGATGATCTTTCCGTTGAAGTCGTCGCCATCCGCCATGCCGGCCCCTTTCCGAGGTTCGTGATTTTTCAACCAGGATCCTATTGGCCGGCTAGCTCGCCACCGCCGCCAGGGCTAGCCGATACCGCCGCGCCGGTTCTGCCCGGCCTGCCTGGCGCCGCGCCGGTAGGGTCGGGGCATGGCCGGCGATCTATTCCCGCACGAGGGCGACCTGGAGCCGGACGAGGACTACGAGGGCATGCTGTTCGACGGCGCCTCGTTCGCCGACGCCGACGCCGGGCACTGCCACTTCCTGGACAGCTCCTTTCTCAACGTCAGCTTCGACGGCGGCCGGCTGAGGAAGGCCAGGTTCACCGACGTCACGCTGCGCGAGAGCAGGTTCGTGGGCAGCGACCTGGCCGAAACCGGCTGGCAGGACGTCACGCTGGACGGCTGCGCGCTGGCCGGGGTGCAGGCCTTCTCCGCCTCGATGCGCCGGGTCAAGTTCCGCAACTGCAAGCTCGACTCGGTGAATTTCCGCAGCGGTACGCTCACCGAGGTGAGGTTCGAGGACTGCGTGCTGCGAGACGCGGAGTTCGGCGGCGCGACGCTGCGCCGGGTCAGCTTCGGCGGCTGCACGCTGGCCCGCGCGGATTTCACCAAGGCGAGCTGCGACGAGGTGGACCTGCGCGGTGCCGAGCTCGGCATCAGCGGCGGGTACGAGTCGCTGCGCGGCGCTACCATCGACAGCGTCCAGCTCGTCGGGCTGGCCCCGCTGCTGGCCCGTCACCTCGGCATCATCGTCGCGGAGTGAGCCGGTGCACTACTACCAGCGCGACCTGGCGCTCATTCACGACCAGGGCTACGGTCGGGACCGCGTTCGGGGACGCGGAGCTCCCGGCCGGCCTGCGTTCGGTGACCGGCAGCAAGAATTAGTCCCGAACGGCCCGGGCGCGTGCCCCCGCGTCAGCTGGGGGAGGCTATCTGGAGGTGAGTGATGAGCGGCCTCATGTCGGCAGGCGCTGCTGAGCTGGCGGCGAAGCTGAACGACTTCGTAACGGAGAACCGTTTGCCGGGCGCGACCGCGGCTGTCGTTCAGGGAGACGAGCTTGCCTGGATAGCTGGCACCGGCTTCGCTGACCAGGACACGCGGCGGCCTAGCCAGCCAGACACGCTGTACCGGATCGCCTCCATCACCAAGACATTCACGGGAACAGCCGTCATGCAACTGCGCGACGCGGGCCGCCTGGACCTGGACGATCCTGCCGTCGCTTACCTTCCCGAGCTGCGCAACGCCGTCAGCCCGTTCGCGGCTATCGAGACCGTGACTATCCGCCGGATGCTCTCGCACGAGTCAGGGCTGGCCACCGAGCCTCCAGGAACGGACTGGTCCGTCCCGCTCTACCAGGGAGCACCGGAGGTGACTCTCGCGCAGGCCGGCGACATCGTCCTGACGTTGCCGCCGAACCGCCAGCATAAATACTCCGACATTGCCTATCAACTGCTCGGCGAGATCGTGACCCGCGTGAGCGGCACCCCGTATCCGCGGTACGTGCAGGAGTCGATTCTTGATCCTCTCGGCATGTCAGCGACGGCCTTCGAACCGCTCGGGCAGCGGCTGCCTGACCGCCGGGCGACCGGCTATGACTGGCGGACGGCATCTGATCAGCTTGACCCGGCGCCCGCGATGTCACCGGTGTGGGCCGAGGGCGGCCTGTGGTCCTGCGCGCAGGACATGGGCCGGTGGCTCTCGTTCCAGCTCCGCGCCTACGGGCAGCTGTCTGCGGATTCACCGGTCCTGTCGGCAGCCTCACTGCGGGAGATGCATAAACCCCGCTACCTGGCCGACGATCACTGGACTAGCGCCTGGGGCATCTCCTGGTGCGCGACCCGCCACGATCGCGTCACCTGGATCCAGCACTCCGGAGGACTCCCGGGATTCACCAGCACCGTCTGCTTCGATCCCCGGAAGCAGACCGGAGCTATCGTCTTGATCAACGGAACCAGCCGCAACGTAGACCTTGCCCCCGAGCTCGCATCGGTCGCCCGCCGCCTGGCCCCCTCCGCTCCGCCAGCGACCCAGACGGCCGCGCCGGTGCCCGAACAGTACCGGCCACTGCTCGGCATTTATGCCGGGTCCGGCCTGGCCGGCGGGATGCTACGACTTGAGTGGCGCGACGGGAAGCTGGCCTTCGTCAACCAAGAACCGGCCCCCTTCCGTCTAGCCCTAGAGCCGACCCGCACCCCTGACACCTTCGTCGCCGAACAGGGCTCCTACTTCTCGGGAGAGAACGTCACCTTCCATCGTCGCGCCGACGGCCGCGTGATCTCCGTGCTCCTGATAGCGAGCACCTTCATGCGGCTAGACCAAGTTCCGGCCTCCCCGTGAAACCACGCCGAGGGCGCGAACCGCGCGGGCGAAGGCCTCGGCGCGGTCGCGGTAGTCCTTGAACGCCCCGAAGCTCGGCGCGGCCGGCGACAGCAGGACGATGCCGTCGGGCTGGGCCCAGCGGAATCCCGCCTCGACGGCGGCGGGCAGGTCCGGGCAGTCGGTCACGCCCGCGAAGGCGGCCGGCTCCGGTGGCGGGGCGGCGGCTTCGATCTGGGCGCGGATGCGGGGGCCGCTGCCGGGGAGGGTGAGCACGTAGGTGGGCGCGTCGCGGGCCACGACGCCGGCGGCCAGCGGGGCGTAGTCGATGCCGCGGTCATGGCCGCCGACGATCAGGGCGATGCGGCGGCCGGGGAAGGCGTCCAGCGCGGCCAGGGTGGGCAGCACGTTCGTGGACAAGCTGTCGTCGACGAAGGTGACGCCGCCGACCGTGCCGGCCGGGGTGAGCCGGCTCGGCAGCGGCTGGTAACCGGCCGCGGCCGCGCGCAGCACGGCGTCATCGGCGGCGCCCGGCACGCCGAGGGCGGCCAGGCAGCGGCGGGCGATGAGGGCGTTGCGGCGGTTATGGCGGCCGGGCAGGCCGAGCGGCTCCATCCAGGTGGCGGCGGGGTCGTCGTGTTCGCTGACCCACTCGACCCGCGGGCCGAGCAGCGCGGCGTGCTCGCGGAGCAGGGCGCTGTCGCCGTTGGCCACGGTGAGGTCGGCGCCGGGCCGGGAGCACGCGGACAGCTTGTCGCGGTAGTACTGCTCTACTCCCCCGTGCCAGTCCAGGTGGTCCGGGTGCAGCGAGGTGGCCGCGACCAGGGGCGGTGAGACCGGCAGGTCGGTGGCCTGGTAGCTGGACACCTCGATAACCCAGAAATCGAAGTCGCCCGCGTTGTCCGGGTCGTAGGGCACGGCGCCGATGTTGCCGCCGACCATGCACCGGTAGCCCAGCCCGGTGAGCAGGTGCCCGGTCAGCGAGGAGGTGGTGCTCTTGCCCTTGGTGCCGGTCACGCACAGGACGCGGCGCAGGTCCGCCTCGGCGAGCCACAGGCCCAGGCCGCCCGCTACCGGGATGCCCGCCGCGGACAGCCGGGCCACCTCGGGCCGGTACCGGGACAGGCCCGGGGTCTTCACCACCACGTCGCAGCGCTGGAGGGCAGCCAGGCCGCCGTCGCCGGTGGCGAGCACCGGGCGCCCGTCCGCCGGCCCGGCCGGCCGGTCGTCGACCAGGACCGGCTCGACCCCCAGCGCCAGCAGCTTGCGCAGGTTGGCGTGGCCCTCCCGGCCCAGGCCCCAGATCCCCACCTGAGCGCCGGCCAGGTCAGACCAGGAAAGCTTGGGGGCCGTCATCGGTACCCGGGCGGGATGAAGTTCCGGCCGACCGGCCGGAGCATGGCGCCGATCTCCGCCTCGGACGGCGCGTCCGGCCAGCTGGCCACTTCGGCCGCCAGTTCCTGCAGCAGGCCGGAGCCCGCGCGGTCGTCCCGCCGCGCGGCCAGCAGCGCCGCGGCCCGGCACTCGGTGACCTCGCCGACGCACTCGAAGGGTTTGGCGCCCGCGCCGAGCAGGGACCGGAACTTGGGCTTGAGCGCCGGATCCGCGAGGGGTTCCCCGGCCACCGCGAAGATCTGCCGCAGCGTCTCGGCCGGCAGGAAGGGCGCGAGGATGAGGTCTATGAAAGCGCACTTGTCGCATTGACCACACCAGTGGGCGAATCGCCGGGCCCGTTCGGTATAAAAAGCCTTGTTACAGCTGCGGAACGAGGCGTGATACTGCCCGAGCGCCGCGAACCTCTCCCCTACCCACAGCTCGGTCCGGTCCCTGAGCCAGGAGAAGTAGTCCGGCAGATCAGGGCTCCGCGCCGGGCCGGAACCCTGATCCGCCAGCACGCCGCGGAAGGCCGCCTCGAACTCCTCGCTCTTGGAGAACTGGTGGTTGACCGGGCGGCCGCCGAACTCCAGGGTCGGGATGGACGCCGACCATTCGTTGGACATGACCACGGCGTCCCTGCCGGTGAGCACGGCGGCCAGCACGGCGATCGCGGACAGGATGCCGGTCACCGGCACGTGGCCGTTGAGGAAACCGAGTTCGGCCGAACGCAGCAGCTGCGGGTCGATCTCGCGTTCGGCGCGGACGACCGGCAGCCCGGTCACCGCGGCCGGCTGCTCGATCGCGTCAAACCGGTCGGCGGGCCTGCTGACCACGAACAGCGCCACGTCAGCCTGCTGCCGGACCTGCTCCACCGTCACGATCGAGTCGATCCCGCCCCCGAACGGCACCAGCGCGCGCCGCGATTCCCCCGGAGGGGGGCCGGAGGGCCGGGGGGTACGGGGGGCGGGCAGCCCCCCGTGAGCGGGGAGGGTCTGGGGGGGTCGTCCCCCCGGGAGAAAGAGCGGGGGTCTGGGGGGGGTCGTCCCCCCCGAGGCCAATACTGCTTAGGTCGAGGTTGTTGCGGTAAGCGAACTCGGCCAGGCCGTGGAGGTAGAAGTCGCGGAGGAAGGCTTCCTCGGTTTTGGTCAGTGCGGTCGCGCCGAAATCGATGACCGGGGGCGCCGCGGTCTTGTAGTACGAGACCCCCGACAGCAGGAACACCAGGCGAGCGGCGGCGCGGGCCTGTTCTGTGTGCCAGCGCGCGCCGGATGGCAGCGTGACGCGCTCGGTGAACTCGCGGCCGTCCAGCTCGTAGCGGCAGGTCAGCACCCCGCGCTCGGCGTCCATGGCGTAGTCGCAGTAGCGGAAGACACTTCCGCGCGGCGTGCTCATCGCGCACCTCCGGGCCGCAGCCGGGCGACCAGGGCGAGGCGGCCGCAGGGGCGCGCGGTGCGGTCGCTGAAGAATTGGCCAGGGACGGGGCCGGTGGGGATGCCGGCGGCGTGGATCCTGGCACCGGGGACGCCGGCCTGGCGGAGGGCATGGCGGTTGGCGGACACCAGGTCGAGTAGCCAGCGGCCGGGGGCCGACGGGTCGGGGCGGATGAACTCCGCCGCGGCCGGGCCGAACGACCGGATGACAGGCTCGTGGACGTCGGGACCGACTTGATAGCGGTCCGCCCCGACGGCCGGGCCGATCCCGGCGACGACGTCGGACGGGAGGGCGCCCAGGCCTTGCATGGCGGCGAGGGCCGCGGCGGTCACCCCGGCCACGGTGCCGCGCCAGCCCGCGTGCACGCAGGCGAGCACGCGGGCCACCGGGTCATGCAGCACGATCGGCACGCAGTCCGCGGTCAGGATCGCGAGTACCAC
This sequence comes from uncultured Actinomycetota bacterium, assembly GCA_963753225.1. GTDB lineage: Bacteria > Actinomycetota > Actinomycetes > Streptosporangiales > Streptosporangiaceae > Palsa-504. The sequence goes on from CAVWBQ010000047.1 coordinate 60,399, forward strand.
CCCCGGTGAGGCGGTGACCAGCGCGTCGGCCCCGGCCCCCCGGCCGGCCCGGCCGGCCTCGCCAGCACCGCCGATGGCGTCGTCGAGCGAGAACGCGCCGCTCCCCCGGTCGGGCCCGGCCACCACGCTGACCCCGGCGCCGTGCACCTGGCGGGCGAAGACGAAATCGCCGGGGTCCGCGCCGAAAGCGGTCGCCAACCGGCGCCGGTTCTCCAGCACGTGGCCCGGGTCATCGCCCACGGTCAGGCTCAGGTTCAGCGTCGCGTAGGGCCCCGACGACACCCCGCCCGAGCGCGCGGTGACGGCGGCGTCGGCGCCGGACGCGTCCAGGGCGGGCCAGGTCAGCAGGCTCAGGCCACCGGCCGCGCGGAACGCGGCGGCCGGGGGGACTGCGCATAGGAGGTCATCGCGTGTGAGCTTAGCGGCCCGCACCCGCGGCGGCAGCCGCAGAAGCTACAGAGCGGCGGCAGCCGCAGAGGCTGCACCCTCGGCGGAGCGCAGGGCGCGCAGCAGGTTTCCGCCGGCCAGGGCAGCGCAGTCCGGTTCGGTCCAGCCGCGGCGGAGCAGTTCGGCGAACAGGGCGGGGTAGGTGGACACGTCCTCCAGGCCGGCCGCGACCTCGTCGGTGCCGTCGAAGTCGCCGCCCAAGCCCACATGCTCGACCCCGGCCACCTCGCGAACGTGCTCGATGTGGTCGGCGACCTGGCTGAGCGTGGCGCGCGGAGTGGGATGGGCCGCCGTCCACTCGGGTTCGACGCTCCTGATGTCAGTGAAGCTTCGCGGGTCCAGCCCTTTGCTCGCGGTGAATTCCTTCAGCCCGGCGAACCAGTCCGCGCACTCCTGGGACACGAACGCCGGCACGAAGGTCAGCATGGCGACACCGCCATTGGCCGTGAGCCTTTCCAGGACCTCGTCGGGGACGTTGCGCGGGCTGCCGGTGAGCGCGCGGGCACTTGAGTGGGAGAAGATCACCGGCGCCTGGGCTATGTCCAGTGCGTCGTTCATGGTGGAAACCGAGACATGCGACAGGTCGACGAGCATGCCGATCCGCTGCATCTCGCGGACCACGTCCCGGCCGAACGCGGTCAGCCCGCCGGCCTGCGGCTCGTCGGTGGCCGAATCGGCCCAGCCGACGTTGGCGTTGTGGGTCAGGGTCAGGTACCGCACACCGAGCGCGTACAGCATCCGCAGCACGCCCAGCGACCCGGCGATCGCGTGACCGCCCTCGGCGCCGAGCAGCGAGGCCACCCGGCCGGAAGCGAAGACCTGCTCCACGTCGTCCGCGGTCAGCGCGAGCCCGAACGACCCCGGGTAGCGCGCGATCATCCGGCGGGCCAGGTCGATCTGCTCGAGCACGGCCGCGACCGCGCCATTGCCCTCAGTGCCGTCTCCGGCCAGCGAGGCCGGCACGTAGACGGACCAGAACTGCGCCCCGATACCGCCCGCCGCGAGCCTGGGCAGGTCGGTGTGCAGGCCGGCGGCCGGCGCCTCCAGGTCGAAGACCACCTGGCTCACGTCCGCGCCGTTGCGCCTGGCCCGCTCGCGCAGCGCCCACGGCAGGTCGTTGTGCCCGTCGATCAGCGGAAAGCGCCCGAGCATGTCCCGCGCCCTGAGGTTGAGGTCAGCAAGGTTGAGGTCAGCATGGTTGAGGTCTGGCACCTCGCCAGCCTACGGGCTGGCCGGGTCCTGACGGGCGGCCGGCCGCCAGGGCCCGAGCCCAGATAGCTGGCATCCATGCTGGTGAAATGGCGTACGGGAGTTACTCTTATGGTGGTTGGGGGACGTAAGGCGGTGCGCTATGGGCCTGGTCCGATGACTGGAGAGCGGGCCCCGTCGCGTCACGTCGCCCTCGACGGCGCGGTGAACGTGCGGGACATCGGCGGCTACCGCATCGTGGGCGGGCCGGAAGTGGTCCGCGGCCGGCTGTTCCGCGGCGACTCGCTCAGCCAGCTGACCAGCGCCGGCACCGAACGGCTCGACCGGCTCGGACTGCGTACCGTGATCGACTTCAGGACTCCGGGCGAGGTCCTGCTCGGCGGGGACGACCGCCTGCCCTTCGCCGTCGAATACGCCCACCTGCCGGTCAGCGGCGGCGACCTCGGCGCCGTCTACGAGCTCATCGCCAGCGGCGACCACGAGCGGCAGTGGCGCGCGCTTGGCGGCGGGCGTGCCGCCTCGTTCATGGTCGAGATGAACCGGGGGTTCGTCGCCGACGCCAGGCAGCGCGAGGCGTTCGGGGACGCGCTGCGGCTGCTGTGCTCGCCCGGGCGGCTGCCCCTGCTCTACCACTGCACCGGCGGCAAGGACCGTACCGGGTGGATGACCGCCATCGTGCTCACCGCGCTCGGCGTTCCGCGTGAACTGGTGCTCCGCGACTACCTGCTGTCCAACGACTTCCACCGCACGGGCTACGCCAAGCTCCGCCTCGACCTGGTCAAGACCGGGATCGTGGCCGACCCTGAGCTGCTCCGGCCCGTCCTCGAGCTGAGCGCCACCTACCTGGGCGCCGCGTTCGAGGAGGCGGACCGGCAATACGGGTCGTTCGGCCGCTTCCTGGCCTACGGACTTGAGGTCAGCGAGGCCATGCTCACCGGACTGCGGCGCGCGCTGCTCGGCGACCTGGTGCCGCCGGAGCCCGTGCCGTTAACTCCCGGCCTCCACCCACCTCCCCTGTCCCCTTCATTCACGGCGGCTCACTTAGTGCGCGTCAGTTACTAACACGCGGGTTTGATCTCGGGTACGAGCAGGCGGGGCGGTAGCCGCGGCGGCGGTGCTGGGCGGCGGTACGGGGCGGCGGTACGGGGCGGCGGTACGGGGCGGCGGTTCTGGGTCAAAGTGCCGGTGGTCCGGTTCTATGCGGACCAGCGGCACATCGACCCAGCGGTCAGCACACCAGCGCGCCAGAACTCCCGAAGCGACGGGCTATTTTAAGACGCGCGGCAAGCTTAGGGCAGCTTACTTACGGCGGCGCGGGCCGAGGGTGCGCAGCTTGATGTACGCGAGCAGCGTGAAGATCACCGCCAGCCCCAGCATGACGCCCATGTCGCGGAGCCAGTGGCTGGCGGTCTGGGTCCACAGCGGGTCGACGACCCCTTGCCCCAGCGGGGTGATCTGGTTGAGATTCACCGTGGACGCGGCCGCGGCGAACCCCCAGCGGGACGGCGCTATCATCGAGAACTGCTTGAGCCCCGGGTTGGTGGCCAGCGGCACCACGTAGCCGGACAGGACGACCTGAACCATGGTGAACAGCACCAGGAACGGCATCGCCTTCTCCGACGTGCTGACCATGGCCGACACCAACAAGCCCAGGCACATCGAGGCGACCGCGAGCATGGCGATGCCCAGGATCAGCTCGATGAGCGGAACGCCGGTGAGGAATGCGCCCTGGGCTGGCATCTTCCGCCAGGACACGCCGATCAGCACCAGCAAGGTCGACTGCAGGACGCTGATGACGCCCAGGACGATCAGCTTGGAAACCAGGTACGCGCCGGACGACAGGCCGGCGGCCCGTTCTCGGGTCAGGATGGAGCGTTCCTTGACCAGTTCCCGCACCGAGCTGGCCATGCCGGCCAGGCACGCGCAGATCACCAGGATCAGCAGCAGGGTCCCCGCGTCCAGGTTGGTCCCCCGCGCGCCTCCCAGGCCATGCTTGGCCGGCACCTGAGAGATCAGCGCGCCGAGGAGGACGGGCAGCAGGGCCATGAAGGTCAGGTAGCCGCGGTCGGACGCGATCACCCGCACGTACCGCCGGGTCAGCGTGGCCATCTGGCTGAACGCGCTGCGCCGCTGCGGCGGCGGGGTGGCCGCCAGTCCCTGGCCGTCCTGCACCGGGGGCACCTGCGCCCGCTGGCCCAGCACGTACTGGGTGTACGCGGGCGAGGCGGCGTACTCGCCGGCCCAGTCGCGGTCCGGGTACCGGTCGAAGGCCTGGAACACCTCGGCCCAGCGGGCCTGGCCGAAGTAGGCGAGTCCTTCCTCGGGCGGCCCGTAGTAGGCGATCCGCCCGCCGGGGACAAGGACGAGCAGCCGGTCGCAGGTGTCCAGGTTGTCCACGCTGTGGGTGACGACGATGACCGTCCGGCCGTCGTGGGCCAGGTCCCGCATCTGCTCCATGACCGACTTGTCCAGGCCGGGGTCCAGGCCGGAGGTCGGCTCGTCCAGGAACAGCAGCGACGGCTTGGTCAGCAGTTCCTGCGCCACGTTGACCCGCTTGAGCTGGCCGCCGGACAGCCGGTCGGCCCGGGTATTCGCGTGCCTGGTCAGGCCGAGCTCGCCCATCACCTCGTCGACCCTGCCGTCGCGCTCGGCGGGCTTGATGTCCGCCGGGAACCTGAGTTCGGCCGAGTACTGCAGCGCGCGTCGCGCGGTCAGCTGGGTGTGCAGCACGCTCTCCTGCGGGACCAGGCCGATCCGGTACCTGAGCTCGTTGTAGTTCTGGTACAGGTCGCGGTTGTCGTAGAGCACCGTGCCGGTGGTCGCGGGGCGCATCCCGGTCAGCGCGCCGAGCAGGGTGGACTTGCCCGCGCCACTGGGGCCGATGACGCCGAGCAGGCACTTTTCCGGGATCGGGAACGTGACGTGGTCCAGCAGCACCTTGCTGCCGGCCTTGACCACCAGTTCCTGGGCGGTGAAGGTGATGTTGCCGTCGTCGACGAACTGCCTGAGCTCGCCGCCGGTGAGCCGGAACGTGGAACTGCCGATGCTGACCAGGTCCTGTTCGGTCAGCACCTGGCTGGTCACCCGCTGGCCGTTGACGAACGTCCCGTTGTGGCTGCTGAGGTCGACGATCTCGTAGCTGCCGGTCGGTGACTTGCGCAGTTCCGCGTGGTGCCGCGACACGTTGAGGTCGGACAGGACCAGGTCGTTGTCGGGTATCCGGCCGATGCGCATGGCCTTGGCCGGCAGCGGCATCCGGGCGGTGGGCCTGCGGTCCACGCTGGGCAGCATCTCGGGCTGGACCGCCGCGGCCGGCTGGGCGGGCGGCTGGGCGGGCGGCACCGGCGCGGCGGGCCGGGGCGCCACTGCGGGCTGGGCCGGCTGATAGTCGCGGGGCGGGGCTCCCGGGCCGTGACGCGGGGCGTAGTCGCGCGGGGCGGAGCGCTCGGGCGGCGCGGCGTGCCCGGGCAGGAACGCCTCGGGCGGGGCGGGCTCGGGGGCCAGAGCGGCGGCCGCGGGCGGAGCGGCAGGCATCGACAGCGCGGTACCCGGGTGATCGGGCGGGGGCGCGGCGGCCGGCGGGGCCGCGGCCGCGGCCACCTGGGGCACGCAGCGCAGGACCGGGCCGTCGTCCGGGTTGCCCAGCCGCACCACGCATTCCTCGCGGATCTCGATCCGGTCGAGCCGCTGCAGCCCGAGAAACGTTCCGTTGGTGCTGCCGAGATCTTCTATGACCCAGGCGTCACCTTCGGCCCGCATCGTCCCGTGCCCCCACGACACGCGCGAGTCGGTCATGACGATGTTGGACTTAGGATCCCTGCCGATACGGTACGTGGTCCCTGCCGTCAGCTGATGGACCGAGCGCCTGGTGCGTACTTCCAGGTCGGGCGCGGCAGACGGGCCCGCGGGCGGGGCGGCTTCGGCTATCCCGGCGGGCGCGAGCCCGGCTGGGGACGGACTGGCCTGCGGCGGGCGACGGTCAGACCAGTCAAAACGCTCGGGTGGCATGTTTACAAAGTGTAGGGCCGACACGGGTAAACCGGAATCAGGAGAACCATCCAGGTTGACCGCGCGTTTGACATATTGGGGGACGGACACCCTGATACTAGAACGTCCGGCACTGCGTCCGAAACTGAGCGTCTGAAACCCGCTCCGCACTCCTGTTGAACACTACATGTGACTCACTGCTATCCCCAGTAACTAGATGACACCACAAAGGTGGGGAAATGATGATCGTTGGCAGGCATGGCGGGGAAATGGTCATCATGGCCCGCACCACGCGGAGCGCGGCATGAGCTCTGATCACACTCAGCCCGTCCCCGAGTGGTGGCAGCAGCCGAAGGTTCCCAAGAAGGAAGACGAGGAACCACAGCGGGAGCAGGGTTACCAGGATTACGAGGGGGCGCAGGAATCTCCTGCGGGCCAGGGATACCGGGACACCCAGGACTCCCAGGCGACGCGGCAGTATCCGACGAACCGGGGATCCCCGGCTGGGCCGACCTTCACGCCCAACCAGGGGGGCCAGTCCGACCAGGGGTACCAGTCCCAGCAGGGGTACGAATCCCAGCAGGGGTACCAGCCGCCGGCCTCGGGATTCCCTTCCGGCCAGGAGTTCCCCTCCAGCCAGGGCTACCAGCCCGCTTCCGGCCCGTCGGGCCAGGCGTATCAGCAAGATCAGGACTACCGGGGGAACCAGGGCTACCAGGGGCCTTCGGGAGCCCAGACGTATCCCGCTAACCAGGGCTTCCCGGCAGCTCAGGGTTATCAGGGACCGCCCGCGCGGACGCGGCGGCGGCGACGGCGCCGGTGGCCGTGGATCACCCTGATCGTGATCGTCGTGGTGCTGGTGGGCGGGGACCGGGCCGCCAAGGCCTACGCCGAGGACCAGATGGCCAGCCAGATCCAGTCGTCGCTGGCCCTATCCGGCAAGCCGGACGTGACCATCGCGGGCTTCCCGTTCCTGACCCAGGCCGCCGCGCGTACCTTCAACACGGTCAACGTCAACGCGAGCAACGAGACCGCGGGACCGGGCGGGCAGCTCCAGATCGCCAGCCTGACCGCGACGCTGCACGGGATGCACATCCACGGGACCAAGAGCGCCACGGTCGACCAGTTCACGGCGTCGGCGCTGGTCACGTTCACCGCGCTGGCCCACGCCGGCGGCATCCCGCAGGGCATCACGCTGGCCCCCGACGGCCCGAACCAGATCAAGGCGACCGTCGACATCCTGGGCTTCAGCAGCGAGGCCACCGCCAAGGTCACCCAGGTCGGCAACGACAAGATCAACGTCAAGATCACCAACTTCGGCGGGGTGCCGGCCGACGTCCTCGGCAGCCTGACGGACTTCAACATCAGCATCCCGAAGCTCCCGGCCGGGGTGAAGATCCAGAGCATCAGCATCACGCAGCAAGGACTCCGGATCACCGCCAGCGGCCAGAACACCACGCTGAGCCAGTAACGGAGTGATATCAGCGAAGTTTTAGCCGTGGCAGCCCGCGTCCTAGGTGACCTATTGTCAGCAGAGAGTTACATTGTTGATACGGACAGTAGTATCTCAGGATGCGGAGGCCCGATATGCCGGGTGTGCCCTACACCGTCGCCGACACGCTGGAACTGCCGAGCGTGGAGTGCACGATCCCGGCGACGGCTACCCGGACGTTCGGCCGCTGTACGGACGAGGTACCGGTCGCCCGGCGGTTCATCAGGGACGCCCTGGACGGTCACCCCTCCTCGTTCGATGCCGAGCTGCTGACCTGCGAGCTCGTCACGAACGCGGTTCAGCACGCCGCCGACGCCGGCTGGGTGACGGTCGCGGTGATGCGCCGCGGCACAGTGGTGCACGTGGACGTCATCGACGACGGCCGGAGCGGCCTTCCGCACTGGCGCGAGGCCACCGGGCAGGACGAGGGCGGCCGCGGCTTCCAGCTAGTCAACGAGATCGCGCAGCGCTGGGGGTTCCTGCGCGAGCGGGCCGGTACCTGCGTCTGGTTCGAGCTCGCGCCGGAGGACTAGCGCCCAGCCAGCCAGGCAGGACCGGGCGCCGGGGCAGGGTGGCGGGCCGTTCGGAAAATTTTGAGGACGGGACCCTAGCCGCGCTTGGCTATTAGAACTTTGACATCGGTCTTGAGTTTTCAAGCCGGATATGTAGGCATGAACGGCGGGCCGTTGCTGGTCAGGCGGCTGCTGGCAGCCGTGCGGCGGCGATGCGGCGGGTGACCTCACCATCGATGACGCGGAGGGCGGCGCGGAGCGGGGGCGGAGCCTGAGGCTGGTCGCACGCCATGAGCGGGCGCAGGACGCGGTCGTGGGCCTTGGTGTAGAAGATCGCGAACCGCAGGCCGTCGCCGGTGAGGGCATACAGGTTGCGGTGCGGGATCCGGGTGATCAGGCCGTTGCGGGACAGCCGGGCCAGATCGTAGCTGGCCTGGTTCATGCTGTACGGGACGCCGGGCAGGCCGGTCATCAAGGCGCGCAGGCTCTTGTTCGTGATGCCGGTGACGGCGCACGGCATGTTGGCCAGGGCGCCGGCCAGGGCCATGACTCGAGGGTCGCCGAACCGTAGTCCTGGGGCCCTCCGGCCATCACCGGTGAGGGTGGGCTGCGATATCCGCGCAAAGGCTGGACTATCGAAGACACATCCCTGGCCGGCTCTTTCAGTGTGCAGCAGGCGGGTGTTGACCGCACGCGCCCGGGCCTGCAGTTCGGGGAGGTTGGGCAGGCGGCGGGCGACCCCGAGGTCATCGGGTGAGTTCACCACGGTCTCCACCCGCAGGGCCCGGCCGTCCTTCAGGTACTGTTTCACGCGGGAATGGCGCCAGAACGCGTTGATGGTGACGCCCTGGTTGTTCCGGTCGATGGCGGTCTTGAACACCCCGCCGGCCTGGTCTTTGGGCTTGCGGCCCCGCGGATCGCGCTTGAACAGCACCTCGACGTTCTCCGGGCGGCCCAGGTCCAGGTTGTCGGCGATGAGGGCCTCGAAGAAGGCCCGGGCCTGCCGCGGCGCGTCGAACACCAGGGTCCGGGAGACCTCGACCTGGCGCATTGACAGCTCCCGCCAGTACCCGGCGGCCCGGTCAGCGGCGGTGAACGGGACCGGGATGACCGCGGTCCGCCGGTCGAAGAACGCCTGGATGTCCGGCGGCCCGAGCCGGTCGCAGATCACCTGCAGGCCGTCCGGATCATCGCAGCGGGCGAACCCGTTGGACAGCTCGGTGAAGCCGATCCCGGCACTGGCCGCGGCCTGCTTGGAGTGCTCATGTCCGTTGAGCCAGACCTTGGCCGGGTACGGGAAGTACGCGCAGACCTTGATGAACCCAGGCCCCCGGAACTCGTCCCAGATATAGAAGTAGTAGCAGGTCACGCGGCGGTCAGTCTTGGCGGAGGAGAACTGCGGGGGCCTGGCCGGGTCGGTGTCGCGCTTGCGGGCGGTCCACACCAGCTGGAACTCCTGGGCCCAGCCGATCGCCACCACGCGGGACCTGCCCGCCCGGGCAGCCCGCCGCAGCAGCGGTTCCATCACGGTGGCCTTCCGGATGCCCTTCTTGAACTTGACCATCGGGACGTCGTTGCTCTCAGCGAACCGCGCCACCGCCTGGCGGAAGCGGGTGCCGATCTGCTCGAACACCGCCGGGGAGGCGATCGGCATGCCGCGGTGATCGTGCAGGAACGTGACCACCTGCCCGCCGACCTGCAGCTTCGGCACGTAGCCGTTGAGGTAGATGCGATCCGGGCACTCAATGTCCAGCACCGTGTGCCCATCGAGCAGCTCCGGGACCGTGACCACATGCGACATGACAACCGCCCTGCTCAGCCAGCATTACGATCCCAGCCTGAACCAGGCAGCACCGCTGAGCAGATAGAACCGTCAACCTCGGCGGTCAGGGGCGAAGCCTGTCTGGATGAGTGATTCCTGATTCCGGTGAGTGCGGCGTGCCGGGGTGCGGCTCACGGCCTGAATAGCCTCCGGCGGGCCGCGCGGATCACCCTGTCCGGGCCGCTGATGAGGGCTGCATCAGTCCCGTCAGCCTCTCCCGCACGTCTTTTCGCTCGCCAGTACGATAATCGTGACTTTTACGGGGTGGATTCGGGCTTGCGGGTGAATTAGGGGTACTATAGTGCACCAAAATCACCCGGGAGCCCCGATCCACCCGGATCTTTCGCCGCTGCCTGCCCCACCGTGCACGTCCGCACCGGGCACCCCCGGCAAAGACCGCCTAAGCCCGCAACCCGATCAGGAATCACTCATCTAGGCGGCGGTAGGCTCTCGGCTGATGCCTGCCACCTGTGCCTTCTGCACCATCATCAACGGCGAGCAGCCGGCCGTGACCATCCTGGAGACGGAGCGGCTGATCGCGTTCCTCGATCACCGGCCGCTATTTCACGGGCACACGCTGCTGGTGCCGAAACAGCATGTGCGGCTGCTCAGCGAACTGCCGGCCGAGCAGGTGCCGGAGTTCTTCACCACGGCGCAGCGGCTGGAGCGCGCGGTCGAGGACGGCCTGGGCGCCGACGGCTCGATGATCCTGATCAACAATGTGGTGAGCCAGTCCGTCCCTCACCTGCACCTGCACGTGATCCCCCGGAACAAGCGCGATGGCCTGCGGTTCTGGCTCGGGCCGCGGCACCCGTACGACGACGCTCACCCGGCGCAGGCATACGCGGAGAAGATCAGGGCAGCCCTGCCAAGCTGAATGGGCCAGGCTGAACCGCAGGACGTATCCCGGCGTTACGGTTGGGTAAGTAGCCACCAGCCCCGGGAGAGAACCCTAATGCCCGACGATCCCAACGGCTTCGCGCGTGACCTGTTCGACGGGCTCCCCGCCCGGTACGACCGGCTCGCTGAGCTCCTCTCGTTCGGGCAGAACGGGCGGTGGCGGGCCGAGATGGTAGGCCACGTCGTCCCGGCGGACGGCGTGATCCTCGACGTCGCCTCCGGTACCGCCGGCGTGGCGCTGCAACTAGCCGAACGCAATGTTCGCGAGCACGGGCGCGCCCGGGTGGTGGGCGTGGACCTGACCGAGCCGATGCTGCGCCAGGGGCAGCGCCGGGTGGCCGCGGCCGGGATGCGGGACCGGATCTCGCTGGCCGTGGCGCGGGGCGAGCAGCTGCCCCTTCCCGACGCCAGCGTCGACGCACTGACCTTCACCTACCTGCTCAGGTACGTGCGGGACCCGCAGGCGACGCTGGCCGAGCTGGCCCGCGTGCTCAAGCCGCGCGGGGTCATGGCCAGCCTGGAGTTCTGCGTGCCGTCCGGGCCGCTGTGGCATCCGGCCTGGTGGGCGTACACCAGGACGGTGCTGCCGGCCGGCGGGATGCTGCTCGGCGGCCGGGAGTGGTTCCGGGTGGGCCGCTTCCTCGGCCCCAACATCTCCGCGCACTACCGCAGGTACCCGGTCGCCTGGACGGTGCAGGCATGGGAGAAGGCGGGCATGACCGACGTCGGAACCCGCGTGATGAGCCTCGGCGGTGGGCTCGTGATGTGGGGCACGCGTGCAGGCGGATAGCCAGTCCAAGCCGGCGTATTACGCGGCGAAGCCCGGGCGGTGGCGGGATTGGTGGACGCTGCTGCACCCGCCGTACACGGCGTGGCACCTGTCTTACGCGGTGATCGGCGCCGCGCTCGCGCCGCAGGTGCTGGCCAGCAACATGATCGCGACCGTGCTCGCGTTCTTCCTCGCGGTCGGGCTGGCCGCGCACGCGCTCGACGAGCTGCGCGGCCGTCCGCTCCGCACGGCCATCCCGTCCGCCGCGCTGGTCGCCGTGGTGACGGCCGGCCTGCTGGGGGCGCTGGTGCTCGGCGTGTTCGGGGTGATGCGGGTGGGCTGGGCGCTGATCCCGTTCATGGTGGCGGGCCCGGTGCTGGTGATCGCGTACAACGCGGAGCTGTTCGGCGGCCTGATGCACACCGACTTCGGCTTCGCCCTCGCCTGGGGCGCGTTTCCCGTACTGACCGGGTACGTGGCGCAGACCGGGACGCTGGCCCTGGCGCCCGTCCTGGCTGCGGCCGGGGCGTTCGCGCTGTCCGCGGCGCAGCGCCAGCTGAGCACCCCGGCCAGGAACCTCAGGCGGCGGGCGGAGCGGGTGGAGGGCAGCATCACCTACGCCGACGGCCGGACCGTGCCGGTCACCGCCGACGGGCTGCTCCAGCCGCTGGAGCGGGCGCTGCGCGCGGCTTCCTGGGCGATCATCCTGCTCGCCGCCGCGCTCGCGGTGGCACGCCTGACTTGACCGGCACTAATATTGGCTACTTTTAGTAACTAGCCATAATCGATGAGTCAAGAAGTTGGCCCGGGATGGCCGGGAAGCCGGAATGATCCGCATTTCAGACGAGCTCCGTGGTCACTCCAGCATCAGTTCGTCACTAGGATTGCCTCAACAAACCATAAAAAGTGACGTTTCGGGAGAAAGGTGAGTCATCGGAACTCCTGTCTGAACGTGCCGTCCGTGGCCCATAATTGACAGGAGCGCAGCGATGCCATCAGGAGACCGCACGTGACATCCGGCATGTCGGCCAAAGGCAGCGCTCTCGGGGCTGGCGTTCCCGAGGGCGGTGTCGTGCCGAGTCGTGCCCCGATACCGCGGGCTCCTGGCAATGGGACCAAGCGAAGCCGTGAATCCAACTCCGGCACGAACCTCGAGGAGGCCGGGATCACCGACACCCCGGAGACCTCGCATCCGGCCCTTTCCTCGTCCGTGCGGACGCTGATCCTCGGGATCGACTACGACGGGCGCGTCGTGCAGCACGACAGGAACGCGGGCCTGATCCTGGCGCGCAAGCCGGAGGACCTGCTCGGCGCGCAGCTGATCGATCTGACCTCGGGTCCGCACGGGAACCACGTCAAGGCGGACGAGGCCCAGGGCAACTCGCACACGGGCCGGCCTGTCGACGCCGCGGCCGCGGTGGCCGGGCTGCTGGAAGCCATCCGTTCGGATCGTGAGGGCAGTGCGATGCTCACGATCGACACCCGCGACGGTCCCCCAGCCGAAGCGGTGGTGACCGTCTACCCCATGCGGGCCGGCGGGACCAGCCTGGCCGCGCTCGCGCTGCTCCGCATCCCGGCACCCAACTCCGAGCGATTCGTCGATCCCGCGCTCATGCGCAGGCAGATGCTGGACGACGCGCTCACCAGGATCGGCGACACGCTCGACATCGACGACGTAGCCCGCGTCCTGCTCGACGCGATCGTGCCGCACTTCTGCAACGTGGCCGGCCTGCTCCTGCTGGAGAGCCTGGCCGGGGACGACGAACTGCCGTCGCACGGGCCCGAGGGGTCGCTACCGCTGCGCCGGATCGCACTGCTGCACGACGGGAAGGATCCGGCCTGGGAGGCGACCTTCCCGACCGGCGAGATCCTGCGATACCCGAAGAACACCCCGTACTACCGGTGCATGGACACCGGCGCGCCGGTGCTCGAGGCGACAATCAGCAAGAGCCAGGCGGGCGAGATCGCGAAGTCCTGGCGGCGCAAGCCGGTGGCCAAGCTGCTCTCCGGCGCCTCCATGGTGGTACTGCCGCTCATCGCGCGCGGCACCATGCTCGGCTTCTTCGTCTGCACGCGGCAGGAAGGGTTCCGGCGGTTCGACCCGTACGACGTCGAGATCGGCATGGACTTCGCCACCAGGGCCGCCGTGTTCATCGACAACGCCCGCCGGTACAGCCGGGAGCATGCCACCGCGCTGACGCTGCAGCGGAGCATGCTGCCGACCGGGCTCTCCGCGCCCTCCTCGGTCGAGGTCAGGCACCGCTACCTGCCCGGCAGCAAGATGATCGAGGTCGGCGGGGACTGGTACGAGTCAATCGCGCTGCCCGGGGGCCGGGTCGCGCTGGTGGTCGGGGACGTGGCCGGGCACGGCGTGCGGGCCGCCGTCACCATGGGCCGGCTGCGCACCGCGATCCAGACCCTGGCCATGCTCGAGCTGCCGCCCGCCGACTCCCTGCTGCAGCTCGACGAGCTCATGCACACCCTCGGCGAGCGCGAGCCCCACTTCGCCACCTGCGCCTACGCCGTCTACAACGCGGTCAGCGGGGTGTGCGAGGTGGCGGTGGCCGGCCACCTGCCGCCGCTGCTCGTGCACCCGGACGGCAGCAACGAGCTGCTGGACGTGCCGCCCTCGCCGCCGCTCGGCATCGGCAACGGCGAAGTGGAGAGCCGCCAGTTCAAGATCGAGGACGGCAGCCTCTTCGTGCTGTACACCGACGGCCTGGTGGAGAACAAGGGCCAGGACATCAGCGACGGGCTGGCCCGGCTGCGCGGCATCTTCGGCCCCGGCTCGCCGACACGGCCGCTCGAGGACCTGTGCAAGGCCACGCTGGACGGGGTGTACTCCGATCACCAGCGCGACGACATCGCGGTGCTCATCGCCCGGCTGCGGCGGCTGCCCGAGGACAGCTACGCCTCATGGACGCTCGCGCCGAAGCTGACCTCGGTGCGCGAGGCTCGTTCGGTGCTGGCCGAGCCGATGAAGCGGTGGGACCTGGAGGACCTGATCCCCACCACCGAGCTGCTCGTCTCCGAGCTGGTGACCAACGCGGTCAAGTACTCGCGCGGCGAGGTCACGCTCCGGCTGGTCAACGAGAAGGCGCTGGTCTGCGAGGTGCTCGACTCCTCCGGCGCACTGCCGAGGCTGCGCCAGGCCAACAGCGACGACGAAAGCGGACGCGGCCTGCAGGTCGTGCGCCAGCTCTCCCAGCGCTGGGGCGCCCGCCGGACGGCGACCGGCAAGGTCGTCTGGTGCGAGCAGCCGCTGCCGGGCAGGCTCTCCATGGAGGAGGCGCAGCCCTTCCACTGACCGGTGCCTAGGCGGATGGTGCCGGCCGCGCGGCCGGGATGGCCTGGGCCAGCGGGGTCGGTGTGCCCGCGGTCGCGATGCGCGTCTGGTTCCGGCCGGCCTGCTTGGCGAGGTACAGCGCGGCGTCGGCCGCGGCCAGCAGGTCGGTGAGCTCGGAACCGATCCGGTCGAGCGAGGCCACCCCGACCGAGACGGTCAGCCTGATGACCGGTTCGGTGGCGGCGTCCTCGCCGACACCGATGGTCAGCCCGGCGATGTGGGTGCGGAGCCGTTCGGCTATGCGCAGCGCCTGGGGCTCTCGCGTCTGCGGCAGCAGGATCGCGAATTCCTCGCCGCCGAACCGGCCGGCCAGGTCGTAGCTGCGCAACTGCTCACGCAGGGCGCCGGTGACCGCGCGCAGCGCCTTGTCCCCGACCAGGTGCCCGTGCGTGTCGTTGACCACCTTGAAGTGGTCGATGTCGACCATGGCGATCGCGAGCGGACTCCTGGTCCTTACCGCCCGTGCGATCTCCCGCTCGGCCTCGCTCTCCCAGGTGGACACGTTGAGCAGGCCGGTCTTGGTGTCGATCCGGGACTTGGCCAGCAGTTGCGCGTGCATCATGAACCGCCGGGCCAGCAGCACGGTGGGCACGGCGAACACGACCAGCACCGTGTTGACCGCCACCACCACCGTGATCACGATGCCGAGGTCGATCTGCGCCAAGTCGCCCTGCAGTGCCTCCCGGTTCAGTAGCAGGTCGGCCAGGCGTGCCGTCGGATCAGACATCTTGACCGCGGTCACCAGCAGGACGTGGTGCCCCAGCCAGCCGATGACCTCGGCCATGAGGACCGACACGGTCCAGGTCAGCGCGTGCACGCCGGTGCCGAGCGCGGGACCCGCGAAGGAGGCGGGGATCGCGTGGAAGGCGATCGAGGCCACCCCGTAGGCCAGGCCGATGGCGGCGCCGGTGAACACGCGGCGGTAGATAATCCCCCAGCGCATGTGCCACTGGGTCAGCATCAGCAGGGGGAAGGGCATCACCATCGCGTATACCGGCGGCAACAGGATGGCCACCGGCAGCACCCAGACGGTGAGGAAGTCCCGCACCACGGCGGCCTGCCCGCGGGCGATACGCGGGGTGGCCACCACCGAGATCGCGCCGCAGCCCAGAAGGACCAGGAACTTTCCCAGGTCAGCGGGACTGGTCGAGGTTCGGGCGGCGGTGACGCCGATCAGCACAAGCGCGGCCAGCGGCACGGCGCCGACGTAACAGCGGAGCAGCCACGGAAGCCGCCACCAGGCCCAGTCCCTGACCATGACGACTGCGAGCAGGCGCCGGGTGGCCGAAGAGGCTTCCATGCACCACCGTTCCGGATGAGACGCGACGGACCAGCGGACCAGGCGACAACTCACCGTAAAGGACTAGTTCCGCATAGCTATCTTAGCTCATCTATGCCGATTTGTGAGTCATAGCGGCAGATTCGCCGACATCGCCCCGCGCAGTAAGCGCTAAATGGGAACTGACTGGTCACAATTACGCGGGTACTTCCGTCGGCGGCCGTAAACAAGCACGCCAGCGCGCGAGAGGAGGGCGGGTCATGCGGAACACGTGGTGGGGTTAATCATTGCCAATTAGGCAGCGATCTCAAGGCGGCATTAGGATCCAGCGCAGCTTCCTTAATTTGCCGCCAGCTAGTTGCGCATAACGGCGCGGCCGGGCCGGTATAAGCCAGGCACGGCCCCATAGACACACGCCCCCGGCCCGCTCACTGCGGTGAGCGGGCCGAGGGCGCGAAAACGCCGGGTCGCTACTCCACGGTGACGCTCTTGGCCAGGTTGCGCGGCTTGTCGATGTCCCGGCCCAGGGTGGCCGCCACGTGGTAGGCCAGCAGTTGCAGCGGGACGTTCAGCAGCAGCGGCTCGAGCTCGGGCTCGCCGCGGGGCACCGCGATGATCGCGTCGGCCAGGCCGGCCGGCAGTTCGGCGCTCGTCACCGCGATGACAGGGCCGCCGCGCGCCTTGATCTGCTCGATCGTGGAAATGTTCTTCGCCAGCAGGTCGTCGCCGGGCACTATGACCACGCTCGGCATCGACGAGTTGATCAGGGCGAGCGGGCCGTGCTTCAGTTCGGCCGCCTGATAGGCCTCGGCGTGGACGTAGGAGACCTCCTTCAGCTTCTGCGCGCCCTCGCGGGCCACCGGCCAGCCGCGGACGCGGCCGATGAAGAACATGTGCTCGGCCGAGGCGAACCGGCGCGCGATCTCGGCGATATCCTCCTCTGTGGCCAGGATCTCCTCGATCTGCCCGGGCACCGCGCGCATCCCGGTCACGATCCGCTGGCCGGATGCCGCTGACATGTCCCTGACCCGGCCGAGCAGCAGCGCGAGCAGGGTGAACGTGGCCGCCATGTTGGTTAGCGCCTTGGTCGAGCAGACGGCGATCTCCGGCCCCGCGTGCAGGAAGACCCCGTGGCCGCACTCCCGGCCGATCGCGCTGCCCACCACGTTGACCGCGCCGATGACCTGCCCGCCCTTCCGGCGCAGTTCCTGCACGGCCATCAGCGTGTCGAGCGTCTCGCCTGACTGGCTGACGGCCACGTAGAGCGTGTCCGGATCCACCACCGGGTTGCGGTACCTGAACTCCGAGGCCGGCTCGGCGTCGGACGGGATGCGGGCCAGTTCCTCGGTCAGCACCGCGCCCATCTGTCCGGCGTAGTAGGCCGAGCCGCAGCCCAGGAACTTCACCTGCCTGATCGACCTGAGCTGGCGCGCGTCCAGGTTGACGCCGCCCAGCCTGGCGGTGGCGAACCGCTCATCGAGACGGCCGCGCAGCGCCCGGCGCAGTGCCTCCGGCTGCTCGTGGATCTCCTTGTGCATGAAGTTCTCGTACGCGCCGAGCTCGTAGTCGCCTGCCTCGGCCTCAACCGTGGTCGGCTCCTTGCTCTGCTTGCCCTGCGCCTCGCCGGGCCCGCGCCGGTCCCGCTCATCGATCGCCGAGGTGAGGTAGTCGGCGGCGTGCACCGTGGCCACTTCGGCGTCGTCGAGGTACACGACCTGCTTGGTGTAGCGCACCAGCGCCGCCACGTCGGAGGCGACGAACATCTCCGAGTCCCCGATGCCGAGCACGATCGGGCTGCCGTTGCGCGCCACGACCAGCTCGTTCGGGTTCTTGGTGTCCAGCACCACCAGGCCGTACGTGCCCTCCACGTGGCGCAGCGTCCGGCGGACCGCGTCCTCCAGGCTGACCCCGGCGGTCGCCTCGGCGGCGATCATGTGGGCGAGCGCCTCGGTGTCGGTGTCGCTGACCAGCTTGACGCCCCGGGCCGAGAGCGCGTCCCTGAGCAGCTCGGCGTTTTCGATGATGCCGTTGTGCACGATGGCGATGCGCCCCGCCGCGTCGGTGTGCGGATGAGCGTTCACCTCGTTCGGCTCACCGTGGGTAGCCCACCTGGTGTGGCCGATGCCGATGGTGGCCCGGGCGGTGGCCCGGGCGCGGTCGCCGACCCGGTCCCTGAGGTCCTGGACGCGGCCGGCCGTCTTGGTGACCTGGAGCCGGTTCCGGTGGATGACGGCCAGGCCGGCCGAGTCGTAGCCGCGGTACTCCAGGCTCCGCAGGCCCTCGAGCAGCACCGGCACCGCGTCCCTGCGGCCGATGTATCCCACGATTCCGCACACTTCGAGCTCCCCTGCGCTGGTGGTAGGCGGATGGCGTCAGCTGTAGACGATGCGGCGGAGCTGGCGCTCCGACAAGGCGGGCGCAGGGAATCTGCGCTGCCCGAGCTCGGCCATGATCACCGGCCAGATCTCGTCGTTCTTGTACTGGCGTCGCCGGAGTTCGGCGTGCCGTCGGCTGACGAACTCCTCGACCGTTTCGCCGAAGTACGTCGCCACGTCGGCGATGACCCGGACGACGGTCGGCTGCGGCAGGCCCGTCGAGGCCGCGAGATAGCGCGCGAGGTCCTGAGGGACAGGATCCGCCGGTTCTCTGGGGCCACCGGGACCGGTCACGCCTCCTTCTTACTAGCCAGACGGCGGTTAGGGCAAGGACCCTGCCCGCTGCCGGGCAGAAACTGCCTTAATTTAGAACCCATACCGGTGGTAACCGGCCCGTAAGCGATGGGATCGGCAGCATCAGCGCTCCCGCGGAACCGCCACGATGTGACATTGATGCGGTTATAGGGGTGGTGGCGGGACAGAGCGGGCCGACGGGACAGGGCCGGGCGCCATGCTAGGCGGTCTGGGAGCTCGCGGAGATCACGTGCGTCTTGTTCCTGCCGGTTTCCTTGGCGTGGTACAGGGCGGCGTCGGCCGCGGCGAGCAGGTCGGTCAGCTCGCGGCTCTCGCCGTCCAGGGACGCGACGCCGACCGAGATGGTGAGCCGGACGCAGCCGGCCGACTCGTCCCCGTCGTCGACGGGGACGGACAGCCCGGCGATGTGCGCGCGCAGGCGCTCGGCCACGTTGAGCGCGTCCTGCTCGCGCGCCTGCGGCAGCAGCACCACGAACTCCTCGCCGCCGAACCGCCCGGCCAGGTCGTAGCCGCGCAACTGGCTTTGCAGGGCGTCGGTGACCGCGCGGAGCGCCTTGTCGCCGATCAGGTGCCCGTAGGTGTCGTTGACCACCTTGAAATGATCGATGTCCACCAGGGCCACGGCCAGCGGGATGTGCATCCGGACCGCCCGGGCGATCTCGATCTCGGCTTCCCGTTCCCAGGTGGACGCGTTGAGCAGCCCGGTCTTGGTGTCGATCCGTGAGGCGGCCAACAGCCCGGCGTGCATGATGAACCGGCGGGCCAGCAGCACGGTCGGGACGGCGGCGATGGCGAGCACCGGGGTGACGGCGACCACCACGGTGATCAGGAGGCTGAGATCGAACTCGGCGAAGTCGGCCTGCAGCGCCTCGCGGTTCAGCGCCAGCTCGGGCAGCTTCACCGAAGGGTCGCTCAGCTTGATCGCCGCCATGATCAGGAACTTGTGGCCGAAGCCCCCGACCAGCTCGCATATGGCGACGGCCAGGACCCAGGTGATGGCGTGCGCCCCCGAGCCGATCGAGCCGCCCGCGAAGGAGTCGGGAAACTGGCGGAACAGCAGGGACGCCGCCCCGTAGGTCAGGCTGATGGCGCCGGCGGTGAAGACCCGGCGGTAGACCACGCCCTTGTGCACCCGCCACTGGGTGAGCACCTGCAGCGGGATCGGGGTGAGCATGGCGTAGACCGGCGGCAGCAGGATCGCCACCGGGAGCACCCAGGCGGTGAGGAAGTCCCTGGTCACGCCGGGCGTGACGTATGCGACCCGCGGGGTGGCCGCGACCGAGACCACGCCGCAGGCCAGCAGCAGCAGGAACTCGAGCAGGTCCGGAGCGGTCCAGATGGTCCGCGACGCCGCGAACACGATCATGACGAACGCGACGACCGGAACGGCCCCGACGTAGGAGCGGAGCACCGGGGGAAGCTGCCACCATGCCCAGTCCCGGACGACGGCGTACCCGAACGGGCGCCGAGTGACGGACGAGGCTTCCATGGTCCACCGTTCCGGATGGGACTCGACAGGCTCCTGTCTAGTCGGCAGCTCACCGTAAAGGACTAGCTCCGTATAGCTACCTTAACCCATCTATGCCCATCTTGGGCACTATTGCCCCCGATTCGCGTACATGACCACATAAAGAGGCGCTAAATGGTGTCTGACGAGCCGCGATTACCCGGTGTACATGTGCCGGGTGGCTGTGGCATGGGTTCATCTACTGCCGGAGGGAGACGGCTCATGCGCGCCCAGTGGACCTGAGTTCGTCCCGATCGCACCAGTCATCTCGACCCGAGAGGAGCGTTCGCGATGCGCGACACGTGGACTTGAACCATTCAGCCCCTTTGTGCTGGTCCGCAGCCCGAGCCGCTATGGGGATCCAGGTAGCGGCACCGACTTCCTGGTCGCGGCGTGGCCGGGACGCCGTCTGGCCGCATGACGTCCTCCTGGTGGCGACACGTGACGCCACCTGAACGTCAGCACAATGGCAATTACAGCCCCGATAGCTCCGCTAATAGCAATAACCGCCGCCGGGGAAATCACCTCGGCCGCGGCGCCGGCCGCCACGAATGCGGCCCCCTGGCCAACCACCACACCCATGTTGGCCAGGCCGAAAGCCTGAGACCGCCGCTCGTTCGGCACCCTGACGACAAAGGCGGTATTGGCTGCGATCTGGTAAGTGCCGAACGCGGCCGACAGGGAAAAAATCACAAGTGAGACGACCAGACCCGGGTGGAGGGCCGTCAGGACCAGCACCGCGCAGGTCGCCGCGGCGAGCGGCCCCATCAGGGCGAGCCGCTGACGCGCTCGCACGAAGCGGGTGAACAGCGGCGTCGCGATCGTGGTGGCGAACACCGTGGACGCCAGCACCAGGCCGGTCGCGATCGGCCCTCCGCCGAGTCTGGTCGCATACGGGGCGGCGACCCCCTCGGGGACCGTGTAGAAGGCCACCAGCCAGCCGAACAGCAGCAGGGTGCGCAGCGCCGGGTCGCCGAAAACCAGGCGGAAGCCCTGGCGGGTGCGCGCCAGCGGGGACGAATGGACGGTTTCCGGCCTCGCGGCGGCGGGCCTGGCCCGGATGCCGAACGCTATTAACAAGCCGGAGAGCACGAACGTGGCGGCGTCGATGGCGAGCGCCGGACGGGTGCCGAGGAAGGCCACCGCCACTCCCCCGCCGGCCGCGCCGGCCACCTGGGCGGCCAGGAACGTCGTCTGGGTCACCGCGGTGCCGAGGACGTAGCGCTCGCCCTGCAGGATGTCCGGGGTGATAGCGGCCCGCGCCGACTCGAACGGGGGCGTGAACATCGTGGTCGCGAACAGCAGCGCCACCAGGGCAAGGATCGGCACCCCCGGCACCGCCATGGCCGCGACCAGGACGGCCCGCACGACGTCGCAGACGACCATGACCGTGCGGCGCGGCCGCCTGTCGGCCACGTCGGCCAGGAACAGCCCGCCGATCACCCACGGCAGGTAGCCGGCCGCGTACGTAATGGCCGCGAGCAGCGGCAACCCGGTCCGGTTGTAAACCAGCAGGGTGAGCGCGACCAGGGCGAGACGGTCGCCCGCCACCGACAGGATCTCGGAGAACCACAGCGCCCGGAACTCGCGGACCGCGAACACGTCGCGGAACGTAGCTCGCGGCGGCACGGCGCCCTTTCAGGTGGGCATGGCTGACAGCTTCATCATGACCCAGCCGTCGAATAAATCGCAACAAGTTGTACGGAAACGGTCACCCTTGGTTCTTGCCTGGTTCCTGCCTGGTTCTTGCCTGGTTCTTGGCCGACCCTTGTCAGGCACTGGAGTTGATATGTGCCGTTCATCGGCATATACAAGTCCTGTGAGCAAGCAGTCCATGCAGGAGCCGACGTTCCTCATCCTGACCGCGCTGGCCGCGGGGGCCCAGCACGGTTACGGGATCATGACCGATGTCGCGCGGATCTCCGACGGCCGGGTCAGGCTTCGTGCGGGCACCTTGTACGCGGCCCTGGACCGGCTAAAGGCCGATGGCCTGGTCACCGGCGACAAACAGGAGATCGTGGACGGGCGACTGCGCCGCTACTACCGGATCACCGACGAGGGAACCGCCGAACTCGCGGCCGAGGTGGGCCGTTTGCGCGCCAACGCCGCTGCCGCTGCGAGCCGTCTGGGCCTGGCCGGGGGGACTGCGTGACCGCGACCAGGGACAGCCGGATGGAGAAGCGGTACCGGCGGCTGCTGGCCCTCTACCCCAAAGACCACCGGCGCGAGCACGCCGAGGAGATG
The DNA here is from genome assembly GCA_963753225.1 of uncultured Actinomycetota bacterium. GTDB lineage: Bacteria > Actinomycetota > Actinomycetes > Streptosporangiales > Streptosporangiaceae > Palsa-504. The sequence continues at coordinate 82,603 of CAVWBQ010000047.1, forward strand.
GTGGGCGTGCTGCTCGCCGCCGACGGTGACACGCAGGTCCGGGCGCCCAAGCCGGTGGCCTGGGCGCTGCGCTTCGGCCAGCGCGCCGCCGACAGCGCCAACCTCGTCGGCGGCGCGCTGCGGATCCGCGGCCGGATGGCGCTGGACCGCCTCCAGCGGACGCGCTGGCTCGCCTGGACGGTGCGCGATCAGCGCTGGAGCGACGCCCTGGCCGTGGTCAGCGTGATCGCGCCGCTGCTGCTGCTGGTGGCCGCGCTGACCGAGTTCCGCATCCCGCAGGCGGTGGCGAGCAGCCTCACCGGGCACCCGCACTGGGGGCTCACCGCGAGCCTGGGCCTGGCCGACCTCCCGATGGCGGCCGGCGCCCCCGTGGTCACCTTGCTTGTGTTCCTGCGGCTGCGGCGGCTCGCCGGGCTTGGCGCGCTGGCCACCGCGATCGGGCAGGTCGCCGCGGGCGCCGTCCCGGCCTTCACCGGGTACGCCGACCCGGCGGTGGCGTTCACCGTCCTGCTCTCCTGCACCGCCGCGGTGGCGCTGCTGCTCTCCCCCGGCCCGGACCGCGGCCTAGCCCTTCTGACCCGGAGCGGCACCGCCCTGGTCGGCGCCGGGGCACTGATCCTCGGCGGGTTCAGCGTGGGCGGCGACGTGTGGTTCGGTTCCGCGCCGCACCGGTTCGACGACATCGGCGGCAAGGTGGCCGGCCTGCCCGCCGACCTGCTGATTGCCGCGGTCCTGGTCGGCGTCGCGGCCGCGAGCCTGCGTGCCCCGGTCAGCCGCCGGGTCCTCGCGCTGCTGGCCGTCCCGGTCATCCCCTACGCGTTCCTGTGGCAGGAGAAGCTGGCCGTCGACCTGTTCGGGCAGCCCGGCGACGGCTCGGCCATCATCTCGTCCTCGATCCCCATGCTCTACCTCCCGCCGCTGCTGCTGACCGCGCTGATCATCACCGGGACGTGGCTCGCCCGGCGCCGGGCCGGCGGGCGGGATCGTCAGGTACGCTCCGGACCCCGGAGCCCCGTGAGCGCCTGACCCGCGAACGTGGTGGTGGTGGCGCCGGCCACCGCCGTCGCTGGCGCCGCCGCCACCACACCTGCGAACCGGCCCGGAGGGCGGGCACCTTAGGAATTCCGCGCAGGCGCATTTCCTGGCGAAAGCACACGGACGGCATTTTTTCCCTATTCTCGGGAACTGGCACCCACGTCCGTTAGGTATAAAAATTCATTCCGAACGGGCGGGCAGTACGTGCTTCGCGCAAGGAAGAATCCGCCCGGCGGGGCTTATTGCCCGCTGCCCCCCGGCACTACTTAAAGCAGGAGCTGACCATGCCTGAACAATCCCATCCCCTGGTCCAGCTGGCCGGCAGCGAGCGCGCGCCGCTCGCGGGCGCCACGCCGGCCGGGCAGCTGGACACCTCCGAGCGGGCCGAGCTGACGCTGGTGCTGCGCCGGCGGGCCGAGATCCCGGCCGAGATCGTCGAGGGTCCCACCGTCCTGACCAGCGACCAGCTGGCCGAGCAGTACGGGGCCGACCCCGCCGACGTGGACCTGGTCCGGCGGACGCTCACCGCCCTGGGGCTTGAGATCACCGAGGTGCACCCGGCCAGCCGGCGGGTCAAGGTGGCGGGCACACTCGGGCAACTGTCCAGCGTGTTCGGCGCAGAGCTGCGGCAGGTCAGCAGCCCGGCTCCGAACGGCCCCGGGACGGTCACCCACCGCTACCGGGAGGGCCCGCTGTTCGTGCCGGCCCCGCTGGACGGCGTGGTGCTCGCGGTACTAGGCCTGGATGACCGGCCGCAGGCCAGGCCGCACTTCCGGGCCCCGAGAGACGGCAGCGCCGCCGCGGCCGCCCAGGGCCAGACCTACCCGCCGAACCAGGTGGCCGGCATCTACAAGTTCCCGGCCGGAACCACCGGCTCGGGCCAGACCGTCGCGGTCATCGAGCTCGGCGGCGGCTATTCCGCCAACGACCTCGACACCTACTTCGGCGGGCTCGGTATCGATGTCCCGTCCGTCACCGCGGCCAGCGTGGACGGCGGGTCCAACGCGCCCGGTTCGGATCCGAACGGAGCCGACATCGAGGTCGCGCTCGACGTCGACGTCATCGGCGCGGCCGCGCCGGGCGCGGCGCAGGTGGTCTACTTCGCGCCGAACAGCGACAGCGGCTTCATCGACGCGATCTCCGAGGCCGCACAGGCCACCCCGGCCCCGATCGCGATCTCGATCAGCTGGGGGCAGTCCGAGGACTCGTGGACCGCGCAGGGACGTTCGGCCATGGACGCGGCGATGGCCGACGCGGCCGCGCTGGGCATCACGGTCTGCGTCGCCTCCGGCGACAACGGCAGCGGCGACGCGGTCAATGACGGCCAGCCGCACGTGGACTTCCCCGCGTCGAGCCCGCACGCGCTGGCCTGCGGCGGGACGAAGCTCCTCGCCGACGGAACCACCGGCGTGATCAGCTCCGAGGTGGTCTGGAACGAGACGGCCGCCAACGAGGGGGCGGGCGGCGGCGGGGTCAGCGACACGTACGCCCTGCCGTCCTGGCAGGCGGACGCCGGGGTACCGGCCCGGGCTGGCGGCTCTGGCTCTGGCTCTGGCTCTGGCGGGCGGGGCGTGCCGGATGTGGCGGGCAACGCCGACCCGGCCACCGGCTACCAGATCTACTCCGGCGGCAAGGCCCAGGTCGTCGGCGGCACTAGCGCGGTCGCCCCGCTATGGGCGGCGCTGATCAGCCGGCTGGCGGAGGCGACCGGCCAGCGGTTCGGCCTGGTCCAGACGCTCCTGTACGCCGGGGTGACGCCGGGCACCGCGGTGTCCGGCTTCCGCGACATCACCAGCGGGAACAACGGCGCCTACTCGGCGGGCCCGGGCTGGGACGCCTGCTCGGGACTCGGCAGCCCCGACGGCACCGCCCTGCTGCAGCCGGCTCCAGGGCTGACCCTGGATGCCGGTTTCGGTCACCCTTACTATCATCGGTCAGCCTGGGAGCTTACTGATCTTCGCGGTTCAGCCGCAGGCTTGCTATGACACCAGGGCGGCGGGATGCTCTTCTCCGGCGCCGCAGCGCTCCAGGTCCGCGAAGTGCAGGTGCGGGCCGGGGTGGCCCTTCGGGAGCTCACAGCCGATCGGCCGGCCTGCGGCCCCGGCCCCGGCCCCGGCCCCGGCCCCGGCGCCGCAGCGCGGCGGGACGCTGGTGTGGTCCTGTTCCTGGCAGGACCAGCGGTCGACGCATTCCGAACCGTCCCGGTGATAGAGCCAGGCCGTGTTCATGGTGCGCCTCCAGTCACTTCGATCATGCGGCAGCGGCGCATCCAGCTGCCGTTCAACCGCCCGCAGGAGAGCGGCGAGCCCGGGCTGGCGTTCGGCCAGCAGCTCGCGCACGTAGGCCCGGTTGTCCCTGGCCCGCTCGTACTTAGCCTGAATGTTAGCGCTCACAAAACATCACCGGCCTAGACGTTACCATCTGCCGCTCACGCTGCCCTCGGTAGTGCGGGGGCATGGCCGGAAATCATGACGGGGGCGGCCAGCACCAGGACCCCCGCGTCGTCGAAGAGCACGACGCCGTTGCAGAGCAGGCTCCAGCCTTGCTCGGGGTGGGAGGCCACCACGCACGCGGCCGCCCGGTCCCGCGCTGACGCGCCAGGACACCGCGGCCCATGCTGGCAGGCAGGTTCGTGTCGCATCTCATGACGATCGCACGCGATCGGTGTTCCCGGCCTCACGGCAGACCCCCGAATCCGACTACCGGCTAGCAGGAATGCCCCGGGTCGGGTCATCCATACCGGCCGGGCGAGGCCCGGGGTTTTACGGTTGACACTTCCAAATGATGGACGCATACTTTTGACAGTGACTTCCAAAAAGATGTGACTGCCGAAGGGATGTGACTGTCATGGCGGGGAACCCGGCTCGCAAGTGGTGGGCGCTGGTCGCCATCGCGGCGAGCGTGCTCGTCGTCGGGCTCGACCTGACCGTGCTCAACCTGGCGTTGCCCACGATTTCGACCGATCTGCACGCCTCGACCAGCGACTTGCAGTGGATCTCCGACTCCTACAGCCTGGTGCTGGCGGCGGCGATGCTGCCCGCGGGCATGCTCGGCGACCGGCTGGGGCGCAAGAAGGTGCTGCTGGCCGCGCTCGTCCTGTTCGGCGCCAGCTCGGCGGCGTGCGCGTACGCGTCCGGCACCGGCGAGCTGATCGCCGCGCGGGCGGTGCTCGGGATCGGTGCCGCGGCTATCTTCCCGCTGTCGCTCTCGGTGATCCCGGTGCTGTTCGCCCCGGAGGAGCGGCAGCGGGCGATCGCGCTGATGGCGTCGGCCACCTTCATCAGCTTCCCGATCGGCCCGATCGTCGGCGGTTACCTGCTCGACCACTTCTGGTGGGGCTCGGTCTTCCTTATCAACGTGCCGGTGGTGGTGCTGGCCGTAATCGCCGTCGCGGTCCTGCTGCCCGAGTCGCGCAGCGCGGAGCGGCCGCGGATCGACGTCGCGGGCGTGATCCTGTCCAGCGCAGGGCTGGCCGCGCTGACCTACGGGTTCATCAGGGCAGGCCAGGACGGCTGGACCGACGCCACGGCGCTCGGCGCCATCGCCGCGGGGGCGGCGGTGCTCGCCGTGCTGGTGGCCTGGGAGCGCTGGCTGACCGGACGCAGCCCGGCCGGTTCCGGCGGACCACTCCACGGGGGCGTGATCCGCCCGCTGATCGAACTGCGGTTGTTCCGGTCAGCCGGCTTCACCTGGGGCACCACGCTGTCCACACTGGTCTCGTTCGCGATGTTCGGCATCTTCTTCGCGATGCCGCAGTACTTCCAGGAGGTCCGCGGCGCGGACGCGATGGGCAGCGGGCTCCGGCTGCTGCCGATGATCGGCGGCATGGTGATCGGCATGATCGGCAGCACCCGGCTGGCTTCGCCGCGGCAGGCTGCCGACGGCACCGCCAGTTCGCCGCTGGCCAGCGTGAAGGGTCTGGTCACGGTGGGATTCGCGATCATGGCGGTCACCCTCGGGGTCGGCGCCACCACCACGGTCAGCAGCGGGACGGGGTTCGCGGCCGCCTGGTTCGCGGTGTTCGGCCTCGGCCTGGGGCTGGCCATGCCGCAGACGATGAACGCGGCGCTGGGCGCCCTGTCGGCCGAGCGCAGCGGCTCGGGTTCGGCCCTCATCTCGGCCTTGCGGCAGGTGGGCGCCACCATCGGGGTGGCGGTCCTCGGCACCGTGCTCAGCTCGGTGTACCGCAGCCACCTGGTCGTGACCGGCCTGCCCGACGCGGCCGCGTCGGCCGCCAAGAGTAGCGTCGTGGCCGGCGTCACGATCGCGCACAAGACCGGCTCGGCGACACTGCTCGACTCGGTGCGGCACGCGTTCGTCGCCGGGATGGACACCATGCTCTGGGCCTGCGCCGGGATCGCGCTGGCCAGCGCCATACTGGCGCTCATCTTCCTGCCGCGGCGGGCCGACGGCGCGGTCGCCCAGCCCGCGGTCGCCCAGCCCGCGGTCGCCGGCGCGGCGGAGGTCGTTCCCGGTGAAAACCGCGCGCAGCGGGCAGAATTGGAAATGTGACAGAGTTGCCCACCGTGAGCCAGGCCCGGCCCGACGGCCTGCGCGAGCGGAAGAAGGCCAGGACGCGTGCTTCCATCAGGGAGCACGCGCTCCGGCTCTTCGGCGAGAACGGCTACCAGCGCACCACCGTGGAGCAGATCGCGGCGGCGGCGGAGGTGTCGCCGAGCACGTTCTTCCGGTACTTCCCCACCAAGGAAGACCTCGTCCTGCAGGACGACATGGACACCCGGATGGTCGAGGCGTTCGAGCGGCAGCCACCCGGGCTCGGCCCGGTCGCCGCCGTCCGGGCCGCCGCCCGGGAGGTATTCGAGTCCTACAGCGAGGCCGACCTCGACGTGATCCGGCAGACCACGACGCTCACCATGACGGTGCCAGAGGTACGGGCCCGCGCCATGGACGAGTTCGGCCGGACGATCGCGGTAATCAGCGAGGCCGTGGCCAAGCGGGCCGGACGCCCGCCGGACGACCTGGCCGTCCGGACGGTAGCCGGCGCGGTCATCGGCGTCATCATGTCCATCACCATGCCGTGGGAGGGCTGGTCCAGCGACCGGCAGGCCATCGTGAACATGTTCGAGCGCATCGACCAGGCCCTGAACCTGCTCGAGGCCGGGCTCCCGCTCTGAGCGGACCCGGGCCGCAGCCGTTTCACCCCGGAGCCGCCGGTTTTCAGCCCGGAGCCGCCGGTTTTCAGCCCGGAGCCGCCGGTTGAGCGTCGCGCGGGGGAAGAAACGGACTTCTGTCACGCTAGCCTCACCCGGCTCGGCGCGGCCTGGTGCGAGCGGGCGGGCGATAGCCGCGGCGGCGGTACGGGGCGGCGGTTCTCGGCGGCGGTTCTGGGTCAAAGTGCCGGTGGTCCGGTTCTAGCCGGACCAGCGGCCCATCGACCCAGCGGTTAGCACATCAGCGCGCCAGAAATCCCGAAGCGACGGGTTATTTTAAGACGCGCGCTTATGACCGCCACGATGTACATCGTGGCGGTCAGAGACTGACGCCGGAACGCATCGGCGCCGTCGGGAAAGACCGATCCGGGAATCACGAGTCACGGCGGCGTGCCGGAAGCACAATGGCACCACATCTCGACGGTGAGCGGGGCCGTCGGGCAGCGCCAACAACGGGGCCGTGGTGCCTGGAGGCGTGGGGCCGTGGTGCCTGGAGGCGTGGGGCCGTGGTGCCTGGAGGCGTGGAGCTGGCGTGGGCTGGAGCTGCCTTGGCGTTGCAGCGCCGCGTCAGCGAGGTTGCAGGGCGGGCGCCGACAGTGGATGGACCCAGCACGGACATCCACGAAAGGCACCTGATGAGAACGCGCCGGATGGCGGCCCTGCTCGCCGCGGGCGGGCTGGCGGCCGGCCTGGGCGCCGGCATGACCGGGATCGCGCACGCCTCCGGCCCGACCAGGCTCAGCGAGGCCTGGAACGAGATCTTCCTGCCGTTCGGCAACGGCAAGGGCAGTACCGGGTGCGTGGGCGTGCCCGACGGCGGCACCGCGGCGGGCGCGCGGCTGCAGTTGTCCCACTGCCACGGGTACGCGCCGAACGGCACGCCGCAGCACTGGCACTTCTCCGGGGCGCGCTTCTACCAGATGTCGAACGCCCGCAGCGGCCTGTGCATCGGCTTCCCGGATGGCGGCCCGCCGGTCACCGGTGCCCGGCTGGTGCAGGAGCGGTGTGACCAGGTCCCGGGCTGGCAACTGGTCCCGCAGAGCAGGGACGGCGCCGATCCGCTCTTCCAGCTGGAGACCAGTGGCCCGGGCAGCCCTGCGCTATGCATGGCGACGGCCAGGCTGAGCAACGACAACCATGCGCCGCTCGTGGCCTTGCCCTGCGACGGGTTCCAGGACGCGGAGCAGATCCTGGAACTGGGGTGATCGCATGCGCAGGACAATCACGTTTCTCCTGGCGGGCGTGCTGGCCGCGGGGCTCGGCACTGGCCTGGCCGGAACCGCGCGGGCCGACCCCACGGTTCCATCCGATAACTGGAACGAGATCGTCGCACCGTTCGACAACGCCCGCGGCAACCCGCTGTGCGCGGACGTGCCTGGCGGCGCCAAGTCGACCGGCCAGGCGCTCCAGCTGTTCCACTGCCACGGCTACGGATCCGATGGGGGCCCGCAGCGATGGCACCTGCTGAACGGGAACGGGAACGCCTGGCCCGGTGTCGGCCCGCTGTACCTGATCAAGAACCTGGACAGCGGCATGTGCATCACCCTGACGAGCGGTGCCAGCGGGGCGAGGGCCGTGCAGGAACCCTGCGGCCAGGCCACCTTCTGGGCGCTGCACGTGCAGAACGCGAACGGCACCGATCCGCTCTTCGAGCTGATCGCCAACGGCACCGGCCTGTGCCTGGCGGCGGGCAACCTCAGCGACGACAACCAGACCCCGCTCGTGGCCGCGACCTGCCAGGGCTTCGGCAACGCCGCGGAGATCCTGGAGCTCGGCTAGGCCGCACGACTAGCGCCGGGGCAGTGCGCAGCGCGGCCGCTGCCCCGGCGCTACCAGCACGAGCTATTTGGTCGCATCGTAGAGGGCGACGCCACCGTCGGGGCCGATGGTCTCCATGGCGGCGAGTACCTGGGAGATGTTCTCGTAGTTCGCCGGGGTGCGCGACCACACGATGCCCAGGGTATTGATGTCCAGGTGCTGGAGTTTGTGCATGACCGCGGTCTCGTCGAGCGTTCCCGCGCTGGTCACCGCCCAGTTGATCTCTAGCCCGGCGTCCCAGCCCTCCTGGCTGTTGTCCAGCTGGTTCTCGCTGGTGTAGCCGGCCGCCTTCATGCCGGCGAAGTAGTCCTTCAGCCCGGCCGCCGTCTGTCTGGCCTGTGCCGAGGTGCCCTTCGAGGCGGCGTTCAGCCAGGACTGCATCGAGCCGAGGATGTAGATGTTGTGCATCGCCGAGGCCCCGCCCGCCGCGGCGACGAAGCTGGGCAGCTCACACGCGGAGCACTCGCTGATGGGGATGTTCGCGTTCTGCGCCCGGATGGCCCGGATCGCGGTGATCGAGTCGGTGCCCGGCACCAGGCCGAACAGGATGATCTGCGGCTTGGCCGCCAGCATGGCCAGCACCTGCGGGGTGACGTCGGTGGCGCCGACCTGATCGATCTGGGTCGAGACGAGCTTGAAGCCATACTGGGCCGCCAGCTGCCGCACGCTCCCCTGGTTGGCCAGGCAGACCGAGCCGCAGTTGTCCTCGAGCAGCGCCACGCTGGTGTAGTGCCTGGGCACGATGAGCTGCTGCACCGAGGCCAGCTGATCCTCGTAGAACACGTCGTAGAAGCCGGGGAACCCCCAGGAAGTGAGTTCGCTGGCCGGGTAGCCGTTGGTCTGCCAGCCGGAGGACAGGCTGATCAGGACGGTGTGGTACGCGATGGCGATCGGCAGGGCGGCCTCGGTGTCCGCGCCGGACTCCGGGCCGACGATGAACTGGGCGTGGTCGCTCAGGATGCACTTACGGGCGATCAGCTCGGCCTCCGACGCCGAGGACTGGTTGTTCATCACGATGTAGTTGACCTTGTGGCCGAGGATGCCGCCGGTCGCGTTGACGTGATGGAAGTACGCCGTCGCGCCCCAGTTGTCCGTCTCGCCGATCTGGGCGTAGGGCCCGGACAGGGCCAGGTCGCCGCAGGCGACGATGGGCGACTTCGCGGCCGCCCCGGCCCCGGACGATCCAGGGGACCCGCTGGACCCGCAGGCGGCCAGGGCGCACGCCAGCAGCGCGGTGCCGGCGATAGGGCCGGCGAAGGGGAAGATGGTTCGTCTTCGTAGCACAGTGCTCAACCTCCTAGAGGCCGACGAGGAGCGAATTCACGAGGGGGGAAGCGCGGAAACCGGCGGGGTCGCCGTCAAAGACGAGCCGCCCGCCGGCCAGGACGAAGATTCGCTGGCTGACCTGCGCGACCAGGTCCAGGTCGTGTTCCACGAGCAGCACGCAGGTCAGGCCGGCGAGTTCGGTCAGCAGGTCGCCGAGCCGCCTGCGCTCAGGATCGCTGAGCCCCGAGGCGGGCTCGTCGAGCAGCAGCAGCCGGGGACCCGCGGCGACGGCGCGGGCGAGCTCGACCATCCGCTGGCTTTCCAGCGTCAGTGACGACACGTCCCGGTCGCTCAGCGCGGCCATGCCGAGACGGCCGAGGGTCTGCGCGGCCTCCTGCCTGGCCGCGGCGAGCTCGCTGCGGAACAGCCGGGTCACGATGCCTGACCGGTGCGAGGTCAGGCAGGCGACCGCAACGTTGTCCAGCACGGTGCGACCGCGGATCAGGTGCACCGCCTGGAAGGTCCGGCTGACCCCGAGGCCGAAGCGCTGCTGCGGTGGCAGCCGGGTCACGTCGGTGCCGTCGAGCAGGATCCGGCCGCGGGTTGGCGGCACGCTGCCCCCGATGATGTTGAGGAGCGTGGTTTTCCCCGCTCCGTTCGGCCCGCACAACCCGAACAAGCCGCGCGCCGGCAGCGTCACCGTGACGTCGTCCAGCACGGTCAGCCCGCCGTACTCCTTGCTGATCCCGGCACACTCCAGTAGCGGGGCGCCGGGGGCGGGGGACGCAGGGACGGCGGCCGCGAACGGGGCGATCGGGGCCGCGAGGATGGCCGGGGACGCGGGGACGGCCGGGGCGGCGGAAACAGCCGGGGACGCGGGGAAGGCCGGGGCGGCGGAAACAGCCGGGGACGCGGGGACGGCCGGGGCGGCGGGATCGGCGCGCGCGACGGCCGGCGGGCGCGGGCGGAGGCGGAGGCGGAGGCGGCGGGAGACGCGGGGCACCAGGGTGGCGACGATGCCGGCCAGGCCGTCGGGGTCGATCAGCAGCACCGCGGTGAGCAGGACGCCCTCGACGATGAGGATGTTCACGCTAACCCAGCTGCTGGCGCCGGACAGGTACTGGATGGCCACCGCGCCGGCCACCGCGCCCAGGACGCTGCGGCGGCCGCCGACGAACAGCATCATCAGCAGGGCGAGCTCGGCGGTCGGGCTGGCCAGCGTGGCCGGCACGAACAGCTGAGTGCCGGCGTAGATCGCGCCGCCGAGCGCGGCGAACACGGAGCCGAGCACGAACAGCTCGAGCCGCCGGCGCGGGGTACGCACCCCGATGGCGGCCGCGGTCGGCTCGTCCACGCCGAGCACGTAGAGCTCGAGCCCGATGTCGGAGGACAGTATCCGGGTCGCGGCCAGCACCACCAGGCCGAGCACGGCCACGGTGATCAGGCCGTTGCCGATGGCGATGGACTGGGTGTCCGACCCTGGCCACAGGTTGCCGGTCAGCGGCGCGCCGACCGAACCGCCGAGGTAGCCCGCCGAGCTGATGTAGCCGATGGCGATCAGCGGCAGCCCCAGCGCGGCCACCGCGAGCGCCAGCCCCGACGCGCGGGTGACACTGCGCCGAGCAGCAGCGCGGCCAGCCCGCTGGCCGCCATCACCACCGGCGTGGCCAGCAGCGACGGCACCGAGAAGTGCGTGTTCAGCATGGCCACCGCGTAAGCGCCGAAGCCCATGAACACGCACTGGCTGAATACGATCTGCTGGCTGAAGCCGATCTGCACCGCCATCCCCGCGGTCACGATGCCGTAGGACAGCGCGAGCACGAAGACCGATCCCGCGTACTGCTGCCCGAACACCAGCACGACCACGACGCCCAGCACGACGACGAGGGCGAAGGGCGCGAAGGGGCTGGCTGGACGGAGGGCTCTCATCCGCTCACCGCCAGCCGGACCCGAGCCCGCGCGGCCAGGCCAGCACAGCGCGGCGAGGATCGCGTACAGCACGGTGTCGCCGTACTCGGCGCTCACGTACCCGCCGAGCAGCGCCTCGACCATGCCGATGACCAGGCCGGCCAGCAGTGCCCGGCCCGGTTTACGGAACCCGCCGTAGGCGGCGGCGATGAACCCGGTCAGCGAGATCGTCGCGCCGGAGAGATAGGTGTAGCCGGTGATCGGCGACTCGATGATGCCGAACACCGCGGCCAGCACGGCCGTACCGGTGAAGATGATCCGCCGGTAGCGCCGGGTGTCGATGCCCGCGATGCGCGCGCCGAACGGGTTCTCGCCGCAGGCCTCCATGGCCTTGCCGCCCAGGGTGTACCTGATGTACAGCCAGAACATCGAGCCGCAGATGACGGCGCAGGCCAGCACCAGGACGCCGGCCCGTTCCAGGTGCAGGCTGGACAAGATGGTCATGGACCTGCCGCTCCACAGCGCCGGGGCGGCGTGCACGTCGGTGCCGAACAGCACCTTCGCCACCCCGTCGATGAAGAACGACAGGGCGAAGGTGAAGAAGAACGTGACGACGATGCCTTCTTGCGCGCACCGGCCCTCGGTGGCCAGGCGCAGCACCACCCGGTCGTAGACGTATCCGAACGCGGCCACCACCGCCAGCGTGGTGGCGATGGCCGCGGGCAGCGGCCAGTTCCTGACCCGCACCAGGTCGTCCACGCCGAGCGCGCCGACCATGGCGAAGTCCCCGACGGCCAGGTTCAGGATGTTGCTGACCCGGTACAAGACCGACACGCAGACCGCGAAGACGGCGTAGATCGACCCGGTCACCAGGCCGGCGATGACGAGGTTGCCGAATTTCATCGCGGGCTCGTCCCGTGAACCACGCCGTTGCGCACCTCGACCCGCCGGTCGCAGATGGTGAGCGCCCGCCTGGGTGCCTCCTCGACCACGATGAGCGTGGTCCCGGCCTGGTGGATCCGGGCCAGCGCGTCGTATACCCGCCGGCTCACCGCCTCGGCCAGGCCCAGGCAGGGCTCGTCGACGGCGAGGATCTTCGGATCACTGGCCAGCCCCCGCATGATCGCGACCATCTGCTGCTGGCCGCCGGACAAGGTGCCGGCCGGCTGTTTCAGGTGCGGCCCGATCTCCGGGAAGAGTTCAAGGGCCTGGCCGAACGGTCCTGAGTTGCGAGCCTTGCGGATGCTTGACGTCCAGCACTAGCAGCCAAGCACGATGTTGTCCGCCGCGGACAGGCCCGGGTAGAGCTGACGGCGCTCCGGCACCAGCGTCAGGCCGTGCCGCGCGGTCCACCGGCGTCCCCGGCTGGCACAGCCCGGCCGAATATCTCCACGCCGCCGCGGCGCCGGACCAGGCCGGCGATGCCCATCAGCAGGCTGGACTTGCCGTTGCCGTTCGGCCCCGTGATGGCGCAGGCCTCGCCAGGGGCGATGCTGAAGGTGGCGTCGCGCACCGCGACCATCTGGCCGTACGCCACCGACAGGCCGCGGACGGCCAGGGCCGGAGTACCGCCGGTGATGGGCCCGGTGATGGGCACTGCCCCTGGGCTCATGGGGCTGGCTCTCGCAGCACGGCGCCCTCCGGGAGGGGACGGACCAGGCGCTGGTAGATGGAGAGCCAGCCCCGCTCTTCGCTGCGAGCCGGCGCTCGCAGCGCGCTCCGGCGGCGCTGGAGCTCAGCCGCGGGGACGTCTAGATCGGCGGTCCGGGCCGGAACGTCGATGCGGATGGGGTCGCCGTCGCGGACCAGCGCGAGCGGGCCGCCGCGGGCCGCCTCCGGCGACACCTCGCCGACCACGATGCCCTTGTTGACCAGGCCGGAAAGCTGGCCGTCGGTGACCACCGCCACCTGGCCGGTCAGGCCCGCGCCGTCCAGGGCGAAGACGAGCTGGGAGGCCATGCCCATGCCCGGCGACCCGGTGGGGCCCTGGCCGCGCAGCACCACGACCTGGCCCGCGCGGACCTGGCCGCCGCGGACCGCGTCGAGCGCCTGGGGCGGGGAGTCGAAGACGACCGCGGGACCGGCGAAATCGAGGCGGCGGTCGTCGGCCACGGCAAGCTTGACGATGCCGCCGTCCGGGGCCAGGCTGCCGCGGATCAGCACGATCGTGGGGCGGTGCCCGAGTGCCCGCTCCGGCGGGCGGATGACGTCCTCATCGGCCACGGTGACGCCGGCCAGGTTCTGCCCGACGGTGCGGCCGGTGACGGTCAGCGCGCCGACCTCCAGCAGCGGCTCGAGCTGCTTCATCACGGCGCGGGCGCCGCCGGCGTCCTCGAACGCCTCGATCGGCACCTCGCCGTTGGGCCGGACCGCGGCCAGCAGCGGCACCCGGCCGGCCAGCTCCTCGAACATCCGGTACACGTCCGCGCCGCACTCGGCTTCGGCCGCGACCCCTGCAGGTGCATGACCGAGTTGATCGAGCCGCTGACCGCCAGGCTCGTCGTCACCGCATTGGCGAAGGCGCCAGGGGTGAGGATGTCGCGCGGCCGCAGGTCCTCGGCCGTCATCTCGACCACGCGGCGCGCGGCCTGCTCGACCGCCCGCCACATCGGCTCGCTGTTGGCCCGGACCGGGGTCGTGCCCGGCAGCGCCATGCCGAGCGCCTCGCAGGCCAGGTGCATGGTGTTGGCCGTGCCGAGCCCTGCGCACACGCCGGGGCCGAGCACGGCCTGCTCGCTCATCTCGGTCAGTTCGGCCACGGTGAGCCTGCCGTTGGCGACGTGCCCGGCGGCCAGGAAGACGTCCTCGATGTCACAGTGCCGGCCCCGGTAGGTCCCGCTCGGCTGGTAGCCGCAGGCCACGATGACCGACGGGATGTTCAGCCTGGCCGCGGCCATGAGCTGGCCAGGTGCGGTCTTGTCGCAGGAGGCCAGGCAGAGCATGCCGTCCAGGAGCGCGCCTTCCACCGCGACCTCGATGTCGTTGGTGATCAGGTCGCGGGCGGACAGGATGTACCCGCCGCGGTGCCCGGCGCTGGTGATGAAGTCGCTCGGCGCCGCGGTGCGCACCTCGAAGGCCACGCCGCCGGCCCGCTGGACGGCCCGCCTGGCCCGGCGGGCGATCTCGTCCAGGTGGCTGAAGCAGATAGCCAGCTGAGAGGAGGAGTTCACGATCGCGATCTTGGGCTTGACCATGTCCTCGTCGGTGAGCCCGAGCGCCCGCCACTGCGCCCGCCTGGTCGCCCAGCGGGACGTCCCCGGCTCGAAGTTGCTGCGCAGCGGCATGGGACGGTCAGATCCTCTCGGCGGGTTTGACCTCGATGAGGCCGTGGGTAGCGTCGACGCGGACCCAGTTGCCGGTGCGGATGATCGCGCACGGGTCCTGGTCGAGGTCGGTAAGAGCCGGCACCCGGGTGACCACCGCGCCGAGCGCGGACTTGGTGCTGATCCGGGTGATGATCATGGCGATCGGCGCCGTGCCGAGCAGGCGGGTGCTCTGGAAGAAGCCTGACCAGCCGGAACTCCCCTTGGCGGAGGGGAAGACCAGGACCTTGCCGGTGAAGACAACCCCGTTCAGTACGTGCCTTGACTCGGTGATCCGGCCCGCGGCGGGGTCGATTCCGCCCCAGCCGGGGAGGGGCTCGGGCGAGACCAGCGCCTCCCCCTCGGCGTAGCCGGGCACCACGGTGCGGCCGTGCAGGGTGATCATGTAAGCCTCCCGTGCCACCGGCCGGTGACGGCGGCGTCGACGCAGTCCTCGAGGGTGCCGAACCAGGCCTCGATGCCGAGGATCGCGGGCAGGTAGTGCGCCTGCTTGGCCGAATCGGTGGCGAAGACCCTGGTCCCCTCCGGCGCGACCCGGGACATGGCCGGGCACGAGTCGCCCAGCAGGCGGCCGCCGGCCCGCTCGATCACCCCGGTGTACCCGCTGCGGTCGGCCACGTCGCGCAGTGCCCGCGGCAGCATCAGCCACAGCTCGGTGCCGGGAGTTAAACGGCCAGTCCAGGGCCGCGGCGGCCCGGCGGACCTGGTCCACCGAGGCGTGCGGGCAGCCGAGCAGGACGAAGTCCACGTCGGCTCGGTCTCCGGCGGAGTTGAGCGTCTCGTACACGGCGCGCCGCTCGGCCGGGCCGTAGCAGACGGGCTCGGGCGCTCTCGCGCCGCCGAACGCGGCCTCCAGGGTCGGGGCCTCGGGGGTGAGGCCGGGGATGTGGTACAGCTCGACGCCGCCGGAGGTGGCCGCGGCCGCGCCGAAGTGCTTCAGGTCGACGAGATCAGGCCGTCCGAGGGCGCCGGTGACGACCGGGTGCTCCTCCCCGGCCACGCCGCCGGTGAAGTAGCCGAGCATGCCCCAGTCGAGGAAGCTATCGGTCGGGGTGCGCACGTCGATCAGGTGCGTGCCGTACCTGTTCTCGTCCCTGTGATTGCCCCAGCAGGGGATCTTCCCGGTCAGCGAGGCGGCGCCGGCCGACGCGGTGCCCTCGCAATTGGTCCTGGCGCCGAGTACGGAGTTCGCGTAGATCACCGCGGAGGACTCCATCCAGGCGACGTGCTCGCCGCGCACCGGGATGTTGCCGACCTGGTAGGGGGTGCAGGTGGCGAGGATGCTCACGCCGCGGCGGCCGTAGAAGGCCTCGGCGTCCTGCTGCAGCTCGATGCGCTGCTCCGGGTAGGGGACGATGCCGCGGGCGTCGGGGCCGAAGCCGTGCTGCAGCTGGCAGGTCGGCACCCGCATGGCGGGCACCTCGATGTCGGTGTCGCAGTCCAGGTTGATGACCGCGAACGCCTTGTCCCAGCCGCCCTCGCGGACCAGTCGCTCCTTCACCGGGGAGAGCTGGGTCATGGTGCCCGCGACGTTGCGGACGTCGCACAGCCGGCTGCAGGCCAGTGCGTCGCCGTAGCGGATGAGCAGGTCCATCGCGGCGGCAATGGCGGCACCCTCGGCGCCGTCGCGCATACGCTTCTCCTCGTCGGTGAGGATCATGGCCGGGCGCCTACGTTCGCGGCCAGCCGGTCACGCAGCCGGTCCAGGTCGACGTCGTGCACGCTGTCCCGGCCCGCCAGGTCCAGGGCGTGCGCGGCGCCCGCGCCCATGGCGGCGCACGGGCCCATGACCCGCACGCTGGACAGCGCGGCCGCGTCGCCGTCCACGCACCGGCCGGCCGCCACCAGGTTGTGCGTACCCGGCGGAGTCATGGCGCGCAGCGGCACGAAGTGCACGTGATCCGGGCCGAACATCTCCCACACGTAGCCGTCGGAGCGGTCGTGGAGCTCGATAGGCCAGGCCGTTCGGGCCACCGCGTCGTCGAACCAGGTCCCGTGGCGCACCTGGCCGGCGGTCAGCTGGTGACGGCCCTTGATCCAGCGGGTCTGCCGCCGGCCCGGATAGCCGTAGGCACGGGCCCTGGCCTCGCCGAACGCCTTGGGGAACTCGGACCGCAGCAGCGCGATCACCTTGTCGGCCTGGTCGCGCCCGTCGAACTGGGCCCGCGAGGCTTCGACCGGGTCCATCGGCGCCTCGATATGGGTCACGTTCAGCACGGCGGTGCCACGGCCGGGGAAGAAGAAGGCGAGCCCGCCGCGGCGCAGCAGCCCGTGTTCGCCGCCGCGGGCGGCCAGCAGGGCGTCGATCTCGCCCCAGCCGGGCTGGTGGCTCTCGTCCACGTTCTCGACGATGACCTGCTGGGAGCCGTAGATGGGGCGCTCGGGGACCCAGCATGGCAGCCCGGCCTGCCAGGTCAGGGCGGCGTCGCCGCTGGCGTCGACGAAGCCGTGCGCCGCGATCGTGACGTTCCCGTAGCGGGACGCGAGCTCGATCGCGGTGATCCGCCCGTCCCGGAGGTCGGCCCGCTGCAGCACGGTGCCGAGGATCGTCTTGACGCCGAGGCTCCTGACCGTCCGCTCGAGCCAGCGGCCGAGGGCCACCTCGTTGTAGTAGACGGTCTTGGTGTGGCCGGGCTGGAAATGCAGGTCGCCGGCCGGCCCCAGGTCGCGGAAAATGTCGTCGAAAATGCCGTGGGTTAGCTGGCGGTATTCCGGGCCGTTGCCGAACACGCCGCAGAACAGCCCGATCAGGGAATGCACCATCTGGCCGCCGATGAGCGGCAGCGAGTCGACCAGCACCACGTCGCGGTGCAGCCGGGCCGACTCGATCGCCGCCGACAGGCCGGCGATCCCGGCGCCGACCACGCACACGTCGGCGCGGATCTCGTGGGCGGGCTCGGACGCTGGCCGGGTGACCTCGGCGAGCTTGAGCTCCGTCAGGGCATGCGGCATCAACGCTCCCGGTTTATACGAGTGCGTAAATCCTGGTGCAATGCTTCTTGCCCAGCACGCTAAAATCCGCGCGGCCCGGAGGGCAAACAAACAAATCGTCTGCGCGGCATAAACGCGGTTTATACCGGGCCGGTTCCAGGGCCATTTCAGCGGGGTTCCAGGCCGGCCGCCGACAGTGGGGTCATGAAACCACGGACGATAGTCCTCCTGGTGCTCGCGGGCGCGATCGGGGCATTCCGCGTCGTCGCGGTGGCCGGAGCGGCCCTGACCCTCGCCGCCTAGCACGCGTCAAGGAACCGCACTCGCCGAACCGGGCCGCCGCAACGCCCCCCGCCCATTCGCCGCCCGGCCTGCCGGGCGGCCTGCCGGGCGCCGTCTAATGGGTGAGGGTGCCACTGCCCCCATGAGGTCAGCCGCAGGGCTCCGGACTGTCAGGGAGCGGACCGGGGGATGCAGCCACATCAACGACGCGGCGAAGGAGTCCTGGCGGCCGGGGACCCGGTGATCAGCATCGACACCAAGAAGAAGAGCTGGTCGGGCTGTACGCGCAAAAGGGCACCGAATGGCGGGCCAGGGGGACCCGCGGCGGGTCCGCGACAGACTCCCTGACCCGCGCGGCGGGAAGGCGATCCCGTACGGGGTCTACGACCCGGGGACAATTCCGGGTTCGTCAACGTCGGCACCGATCACGACACCGCGCAGTTCGCCGTGGATCAGTCCGCCGCTGGTGGCAGGCCATCGGCAAGGACCGCTACCCGGGCGCGGCGCGGCTGCTGGTCACCTGCGACGCCGCGGCTCCAACGGGTACCGGCTCCGGGCGTGGAAGGCGGAACTGGCGGGTGCGGCGCAGTGCGGGCTGGAGGCAGGGTGAGCCACTCGCGCCCGGCACCTCCAAGTGGAACAAGATCGAGCACCGGCTGTGCTGCCACATCACCCGCACCTGGCGGGGCCGCCCGCTGAGCAGCACGAGGTCGTGGTGAACACGATCGCCGCGATGGCCACCAGCACCGGGCTGACCGTCACCGCCGTCCTGGACGCCGGCCGCACGGGCCGGGGCAGAGGTGAGCGACGCGCAGATGCGGCACCTCGAAGAACGCTTCATCGCCCGGCACGGCCCCACGGCGACTGGAACTACACCATCCTCCCGGATCCCCGGCCCGCCCCGGACCCGGACCCGGCCCCGCGCCCGCCCCGCCCCCGGCGCGCCTGGACCCTGCCATCTTGGACCAGCCCGCGCGACCGGGCTGCCGCCGGCGGCGCCGCCGCCCTGGCCGCGGCCCTGGCCATCCCGCACGCCGCCCACCGCGCAGCCCGGCTGCACGCCAACCGCCGCGGCCGCCCCCGCAAGCGCGCCGACAAGCCCCGCAACGACCCCCGGCACAAGATGACCTTCCCCGGCTACGTCCTGGCCGCCATCCTCCACCAGCGGTTCGCCCTGCCCGCCCGCGCCATCGCCGCCCTGGCTGCGACCGCTCCACCATCGGCCACGAACTGCCCCGCACCGCCCAGCTCCTGGCCGCCACCGCCACCACCATCCCGCCCGGCCCCGTCACCCTGGCCACCTCAACCGCGACTACGCCGCCGACAACGGCATCCCCCTCACTGGCCCCGCAAGAACATGCCCCCAGAAAGAAAGATAAAAGAAATGAATATTAAAGAGCTATCGGGGGCGGGGGCACCCTCACCCCGAACGCGCGTGTCCACTGGAGCCCCGACGACCTCAGCCGCCACGCCTTTCACAGCGGTATGGGTCACAGGCGGCGGGCGGTCTCCACGATGAGGCGGCGAAGCCAGGCGTGCGCGATGTCGTCCTCGTACTGGCGGTGCCACCACAGCGCCTCGGTGATGGGTTCTTGCTGGCCGGGGCATTCGAGCACCCGCAGGTCCATCCGGTCGGCGAGCCGGGCGGCCAGCCGCTCCTGCATCAGCGCGATCCGGTCGGTTCCGGCCACGAAGTGGGGCACGGCCAGGTAGCTCTCCACCCGCACCGCGACCCGCGGCCGGATGTCGAGCAGCTCAAGCTGGTGCATGATCGGCGCCGCCGACGGGTTGGGCCTGCTGCGGTAGTACGGCGCCACCCAGGGCAGCCGGGCCAGGTCCTCCAGCTTCAGCCGCCCGGCGTCGAGCGCCGGGTTGCGCGCGTCCACCAGGCACACCCAGCGGTCCCTGAACAGCTCGGCCGAGCGGGTGTCCGGCAGGGCGAAGCCGTGCGTGGGCGGGGCGACCATCCCGTCGATGAACCGGATGCCATCGGCGTACTCGGCCGACAGCGTCTCCCTGACCAGCCGGATGTGCAGCCGCGCCCGCGGCGCGGCGCGCGCGATGACCTGGGATAGGGCCTCACCCATGACCACGATCGTGTAGTCCGCCATGACCAGGGTGAACTCGCGCTCCGAGGTGGCCGGGTCGAAATCCGCGCTGGCCGCGAACAGCCGCTCCGCCGCGGTGCAGACCGCGTCGGCCTGTTCGGCCAGCTGGGCGCCGAGCGCCGTCAGCGTGTACTCGCCCCGGTCCCGGACCAGCAGCTCGTCGCCGAAGTGACGGCGAAGCCTGGACAACGCCGCGCTGGCCGCGGGCTGGGTCACGCCCATCCGTTCGGCGGCGCGCGTCACGCTCCGCTCGCGCAGCAGCTCGCGCAGCGCCACGAGCAGGTTCAGGTCGAGATTGGCCAGGTGAGCGATTGGCCGCGGCATGGTGCCACCATCTAACGGCATGGCCGTAGCCGTGACAAGATTGGCGAACATGTACCGTGGCGTTCTGTCATCGGGGCTGGGCTCGCACTGGCGCCGGGAGGTGCTGCGGACCAGCCTGTGGTTCGTGCCCGCCCTGGAGGTCGGGGTAGCGGTCGTGCTGTTCGTCGGCACGCTCGCCGCGGACCGGGCCGCCTACCACGGCGACTTTACCGTGCCGGGCTGGGTGATCAGCGGCAGCGCGGACGCGGCCCGGCAGATCCTCACCACCATCGCCGCCGCCATCATCACCGTGATCGGCGTGGTCTTCTCCATCATCCTGCTCACCCTGACGCTGGCCTCGAACCAGTTCGGGCCGCGGATGCTGCGCAACTTCATCCGCGACCGAGGCACTCAGCTGACGCTGGGCACGTTCGTCGCCACGTTCGTCTACGCGGTGCTGGTGCTGGGCTCGATCGGGGTGGGATCGCACGGGGAATTCGTACCGCACATCGGCGTGACGGTCACGCTCGGGCTGATGATCGCCGACCTGGCCGTGCTCATCTACTTCATCCACCACACCGCCGTCTCGATCCAGCTGCCCCAGGTGATCGCGAGCATTGCCGCCGACCTGACCGACGCGATCAAGGAGCAGGGCAGCGGCAACCCCGAGCCGCATCCGAAGGCGGGCCCGACCGCCGTAGAGCTGGTGGCCAAGGTCGAGGCGGATGGCGTGATGCTGCTCGCGCCGACCAGCGGGTACCTGCAGTTCATCCAGCACCAGAAGCTGGTTAGGCTGGCCACCGAGGCGGACGCGGTGATCAGCCTGGAGCACCGGCCCGGGCACTTTCTCGTGCGCGGGCACCGGTTCGCGACGGTCTGGCCGCCGGAGGCGGCGCCGGTGATACGGAAGGCACTGGGAGGCGCGCACATCGTCGGCCCGCACCGGACCCTCAGCCAGGACGCGTCGTTCGGCGTCGACCAGCTGGTGGAGATCGCGCTCCGCGCCCTGTCCGCCGCGGTCAACGACACCTTCACCGCGCTGACCTGCATCGACTGGCTCGGCGACAACCTGTGTAAGATCGTCGCCCAGTGGCATCCGGCGCGCGTGCACCGGGACGACCGCGGGTACATCAGGGTCATCGCGGCCGAGCCTTCCTACGAACGGCTGGTGCAGCGCTCCTTCGAGAAGATCAGGCAGTCGGGCCTCGGCCAGCCGGCCGTGATGATCCGCATGCTCGAGGCGCTGGCCAGGATCATGGGGGAGACGACCAGTGAGGGCCAGCGCCGGGTGCTACTCGAGCAGGCGGAGATGATCAACCGCGCGTGCGAGCGCTCGGTGCCCGAGGCCGGCGACCGGGCCGACATCCAGCGGCGTTACGAGGCCGTCCTCACGGTGGAGTCGAGAATGACCGCCACGGGGCGGAATGCCTGAGACTTTTTTGCGGCGTTGTCGGAATCGGCGGCGCCCCGTTCGTGGAACTGATGCCGGGACCCCATCGGGGGCGTCCCGGCGGAAATGACCGGAGAAACCTGGAGGCAACCGTGAAGTACGTCATCCTGCTGCTGAACACCGAGGCGGCCAGGAACATGTCCGAGGCGGAGGGCCAGGCCTGGTACGCCGAGATCGGGGCCTGGTACGAGAAGGGCGGCGGCGGCAAGCTCGTCGAGACCGGGTACCAGCTGGCCCCGCCGGCCACGGCCAGGACGGTGCGTGCCAGCGGCGTCACCGACGGCCCGTTCATGGAGACCAAGGAGGCGCTCGGCGGGTACTCGGTCCTGGAGACCGACACCCTCGAGGAGGCCATCGAGATCGCGCAGACCTGGCCCGGGGTGGACCGGGGCTGGATGACGGTCGAGGTCCGCCCCGTCGTGGAGATGTGACCGGGCCGGTCAGATAGGGCGGTCAGAAGGACAGGCGGCGGGCGAGAAGCTCGCGCTCGGCCGGGTTGCCGGCCAGCGCGAGCGCTCGCTCGCTGGCCTCGCGGGCCTCGTCGTCGCGGCCGAGACCGGTCAGCAGGCCGGCCCGGAGCGCGTGGAACAGCCGGTACCCGTCGAGCTCGGCGGCTAGCGGCGTGATCTCGGCCAGCGCGGCCTCGGGGCCGACGACGTAACGGGTGGCCACGGCCCGGTTAAGCAGCACCACCGGCAACGGGGTCAGCTCGTGCAGCCGGTCGTACAGTATCCGGATCTGCCGCCAGTCGGTGTGCTCGTAGTCGGGCGCGTCCGCGTGCAGCGCGGCGATGGCCGCCTGGACCTGATAGGGCCCGGGGTCGCGCAGCGCCAGCGCGCGGTCGAGCAACCCGGTGGCCTCGGCGATCAGCGTCCGGTTCCACCGGGTGCGGTCCTGATCGGCGAGCCTGACCAGGCGGCCCCATCCGTCGAACCTGGTCGCGGCCCGGGACTCGTGCAGCAAGAGCAGCGCGAGCAGGCCGAGGACCTCTGGCTCGCGCGGCATCAGCCGGTGCAGCAGCCTGGTCAGCGTCACCGCCTGGGCGGCCAGGTCACGGCGGGCCGGCTGCCGACCCGCGCTGGCCAGGTAGCCCTCGTTGAAGACCAGGTACACCACGGCCAGCACCTCGGCCAGCCGGTCCGCGAGCTGGTCGGGGTCGGGCACGCGCATGTCCGCATCGGCGGCGCGGAGCGTCTTGCGCGCCCGCAGCAGCCGCTGGGTCATGGCGGGCTCGGCGGCCAGGAAGGCGGCCGCGATCTCGGCCGTGGTCAGGCCGCAGACGGCGCGCAGGGTGAGCGCGATCTGCGACTCGCGCGGCAGCGCGGGATGGCAGCAGGCGAAGATCATGCCGAGCAGTTCGTCGTCGGCCGCCTCGGTCTCGGGGCAGGCATCGGTGGCGGTCGCCGCCAGCAGGACCAGCTTCTCCTGGCCGGCCCGGGCCCGGCGCAGCCTGTCGATCGCCTTGCGCCGGGCGGTGGTGGCCAGCCAGCCGCCCGGGTTGGGCGGCGGCGCGTCCCGCCAGTGCTCGAGGGCCTCGACGAACGCGTCCTGGACGGCGTCGGCAGCTAGCCCGACGTCGCCGATCCGCGCGGCCAGCGCGGCGGTGATGCGGGGCGCTTCGGCCCGGTAGACCCGCTCGAGCTGAGCCGTGTCCACGATCGCTGAGGCCGGCGGGCTCAGGCCCCGCTGAACCGGGGCGGCCGCTTCTCGGCGAAGGCCGCCAGGCCCTCGGCGAAGTCGCCGGAGGCAGCCATCTCCTTCTGGATGCCCGCCTCGAACTCGAGCTGGGCGTCCATGTGCTCGTACAGCCACTTGTTGAGCTGGCGCTTGGTCCCGGCGTAGGACCTGGTGGCGCCGGCCGCCATCCGGTCGAGCAGCGCCAGCGCCTGCGCCTGGTACTCCACGTCCGGCCAGACCCGGTTGATCAGGCCCCAGTCGAGCGCCGTGCGGGCGTCCAGCCGCTCCCCCAGCATGGCCAGCTCGGCGGCCCGGGCGAAGCCCACCCGGGACGGCACGAACAGCGACGAGCCGCCGTCGGGCACAAGCCCGATGTTGACGAAGGCGAGCGAGAAGTACGCGGACTCGGCCGCCACCACCAGGTCACAGGCCAGCGCGAGGGAGAGCCCGATCCCGGCCGCGGGGCCGTTGACTCCGGCGATGACCGGCTTGGGCATCCGCCGGATGCCGGTGATCAGCGGGTGGTACCGCTCGGTCAGGATCTTGTAGACGTCGACGGGGCCGCCGCCAGTGTCCTCGGCGGCTTCCTTCAGGTCGGCGCCGCTGGAGAAGGCCCGCCCGGCACCGGTGATGAGGATCGCCCGGACCTCGGGGTTCTCGGTGACCTCCGTGATCGCGTCGAACAGGTCGGCGGAGAACTGCCGGCTCCACGCGTTCATCCGCTCGGGGCGGTTCAGCTCAACCTTCGCCCCCGGGCCGCGACGGTACAGGTTGACCGTCTCATACTGGCGGTAAAGCTCATCGTCGTCGCTCACGCCGGCCATGCTATCGCGGGAATACCCTGGGGCACCGGTGAGAGGGCGCGGACAAGGGAGAACGCGGGGATGCCAGGCAAGCTCAAGGACGGCGGGAACGGGCACGGCAAGAAGGCGGCGCAGCAGCCCGGAGGCCCGCCGAAGCTGCCCAGGCACCTGTACGAGACCGAGCTGTTCCGGCTGCAGGGCGAGCTGGTGGAGATGCAGGAGTGGGTGCGCGCCGAGGGCGCCAGGATCGTGATCGTCTTCGAGGGCCGCGACGCGGCCGGCAAGGGCAGCACGATCAAGCGGGTGACCGAGTACCTGAATCCCCGCGTGGCCCGGATCACGGCCCTGCCCGCCCCGACCGAGCGGGAACGCAGCCAGTGGTACTTCCAGCGCTACACCGACCACCTGCCCGCCGCGGGCGAGCTCGTCATGTTCGACCGCAGCTGGTACAACCGGGCAGGCGTGGAGCACGTCATGGGGTTCTGCACCAAGGAGGAGTACAGCAGGTTCCTGCACCAGTGCCCGATCTTCGAGCGGCTGCTCGTCGAGGACGGCATCCTGCTGCGCAAGTACTGGTTCTCGGTCAGCGACGAGGAGCAGCAGCGCCGCTTCAAGTCCCGGCTTGACGACCCGATGCGCCGCTGGAAGCTCTCGCCGATGGACCTGGAGTCCATCACCAGGTGGGAAGACTACTCCCGGGCCAAGGACGAGATGTTCGTGCACACCGACATCCCCGAGGCGCCGTGGCACGTGGTGGAGAGCGAGGACAAGCGGCGCGCCCGCATCAACATGATCGCCCACCTGCTCAGCACGATCCCCTACCACCAGGTGCGGCAGCCGGCGCTGAAGCTGCCGCCGCGGCCGCCGGCCCAGGGGTACGTCCGCGCGCCCAGGGAAATGCAGGCCTACGTGCCCGACCACGCCGCCACGCTGCTGGACGGGAACGAGGCTAGATGACGGCGGGCAGCCTGCCGTCGGACACCTGGAGCTTGGCCCGGACCCGGTCGCTGTCCGGGTGCCCAAGTTCGTCCAGCGTGCGCAGCGCCTGAGTCCACGCCCAGCGGGCCGCGCGCGCGTCGCCCGTGCTGTGGTGGACGTCGCCGAGGCGATCGAGCGTGCCCGCCTCGTTGTACCGGTCGGCGAGCTCCCGGCACAGGTCCAGGGACCGCTCGTAGCAGGTGACGGCGCGATGGTGGTCGCCGAGCTTGTGGTGGATGTAGCCGAGGCTGTCCCAGGCGGCGGACTCCCAGTTGCGTTCCCCGGCGGCCCGGCTGCCCGCCAGCGCCTGCCCGCAGTAGACGACGGCCTGCCCGTAGTTCCCGAGCCGCGCGTGGCTGTAGCCGACGTCGTTGAGGCTCATGATCTCCAGGGTCTGGTCGCCGGACGCCCGGGACAGCTTGAGCGCCCGCACCGCGTGACCGAGCATGTCGCCGTAGCGCTCCTGCTGCTCGGCGATCCAGATCAGGCTGCTGTGCGCGGTCACCTGGCTGCGGTGATAGCCGTCCACCGTCTCGAACAGGCGCAGCGACTCGCGGAACCGCGCGGTGGCGTCGCGGCGGCCGGACCGGGCATCGCCGAGCGCGAGCAGCAGCAGCGCGTGGGCTTCCCCGGCTGTGTCGCCGGCCCGGCGGGCGGCGTCGAGGCTGATCTGGCACGCCCGGGCATAGTCATCCCAGCATCCGCGGCGCAGCAGGAAGGTGCTCAGCGCCCAGGCGAGCCGCCAGGCGTGGCCGGGCAGGCCGGACCAGACCGCCAGCGGCACCGCGGCCAGCAGCGTGGCCTGTTCGGCGGTGAACCACCGCAGCGCCTCATCGGCGGTGGCGGGCGCGCCGACGGCGGCCCCCGGCAACGGCGGGTCCTGGGGCTCCGGAGCGAAGAACGGGTCGAGCAGCGCCGCGGCGGCGCACGCGGTGTGCAGCCAGTGGTCGAGCAGCCTGCCCACCGCGGCCCGCCGGCCGGCGTCGTCGTCGTAGTCCAGCGCCTGTTCCGTGGCGTAGGCGCGGAGCAGGTCGTGGGAGGCGTAGCGGCCGGGACGGTGCTCGCTGAGCAGGTGCCCGCGGGTCAACTCGACCAGCAGGGCACGGGCCTGGTCCGGGGCGATCCCGGCCAGGCTGGCCGCGGCGGACACGGTTATGTCCGGGCCGGGATGCAAGCCCAGGAGCCGGAACATCCGCGCCGTGTCCGGGCTCAGCGCGCGGTAGGACCAGGAGAATACCGCCCTGATGTCGGTGGCCGCGTCATCGCCGTCGAGCGAGTCGAGCGCGTGGCCCACCTCGCGCAGGTCAGCCGCGAAGACGGCGAGCGGGAACCCCGGGCTGGTGGCGGCGCGGGCCGCGGCGATGGTCAGCGCCAGCGGGAGGCGGGCACAGCCGACGATGATCTCGTCGACCGCGCCGGGTTCGCGGCCGGCCCGGTCGGCGCCCACCCGGCGGGCCAGCAGCTCGCGCGCGCCCTCCGGGGTGAGCAGGTCCAGGCCCAGAGGGTGCGCGCCGTGCCCGGCGATCAGGCCGGTGAGGTGGTTGCGGCTGGTCACGACGGCCAGGCACCCGGGCGAACCGGGCAGCAGCGGGCGCACCTGCGCGGCGTCGCGGGCGTTGTCGAGCAGCACGAGCACCCGCTGGCCGGCCAGCAGGCTGCGGTAGAGCGCCACCTGGTCGTCCAGGTCTTCCGGGATCCGCTCCGGTGGCACCGCGAGCGCCTCGAAGAAGCCGCGCAGCGCCCGGCCAGGATCGAGCGCGGGCCCGGCCGGGTCGAAGCCGCGCAGGTCGAAGTACAGCTGCCCGCCGGGAAACCGCGCGGCGGCCCGGTGCGCCCAGCTCACCGCCAGGGCCGTCTTGCCCACTCCGGCGGTGCCGGTGATCACCGCGATGGTGACGGCGGAGGCCTGGTCCGCCTGGCCGTCCAGGATCGCGTCGAGGCGGGCCAGCTCCGTGTCCCTTCCGGCGAACGCCGCCACCGGCGGCGGCAGCTGCGCCGGGACGGGCACAGCGGGCACTGGCGCCGCGGGCGGCGCGGCCGGCCTCAGGCTGGCACCGCCGCCGGCGGCGGACGCGTCCAGCGACGCGTCCTGCCGCAGGATGGCGGTCTCCAGCTCGCGCAGCGCCGGGCTGGGCGCTAGCCCGAGCTCCTCGGCCAGGGTGGATCGTAGCCGCTGGTAGACGGCCAGCGCGTCGGCCTGGCGCCCGCCGCGGTACAGCGCGGTCATCAGCTGGGCGTGGACCTGCTCGTCGAGCGGGTGGTCGGCCGCCGCCTGCTCGAGTTCGGGTATCAGCTGCCGGTGTTCGCCTGCGGCCAGCCTCGCGTCGGACAGCGCGTGCCTGATCTGCTCGCGGAGCAGGTCCAGCCGCCCCGCTTGCTGCTCCAGCCAGGCCAGCCCGGCCAGGTCGGCCAGCGGCCGCCCGCGCCACAGGGCCAGCGCCTCCCGCAAGTCCGCCGCCGCGCGGGCCGGGTCGGCGGACTGCGCGCCCTGGCGGAGCAGCCGCTCGGCCAGCAGCACGTCGGTACCGTCGCCGTCGAGGTCCAGCATGTAGCCGGGCGGCCGGGCCACGATGGTGGCCTTGCCGAGCACGGTGCGCAGGTACGACACGTGACTTTGCAGCGTGTTCAGTGCGGCGGGGGCGGTCCCGCCCCAGACCGCGTCGACCAGGCGGCCGGTACCGACGACCTGGCCGACGTGCAGCGCCAGGGTGGCCAGGACGGCCTTCCGCCGCAGGCCGCTGAGCGGCAGGATCTCGCCCCCGGACATGACATCGACTGGTCCCAGTAGCCGAACTCGCATGACGCTCCCCGTTCTCATGCGGGCAAATTTGCTCCCCGGTTAGGCACGTTCGGCGACGGCCTGCGGTTCAAATGCGTCTCAGCATTTCTACAGTCACGTCTCAGCAGGTGATAAGGTTCCGCGCCGTTCCGCCCCGTTCCAGCGTCGCGCCAGCGCGGTGCGGCCCTGGTTTTAGGTATGCGGAGTAGGCATTAGTACAGATGTCACCCTGGCGGCCGATGCGGGACTATTATCCTGCGGAATTGTGTACTCCCCGCGAACACGGGGTTCCGGTACGTATTGGAGGGGACGGCCGATGCCAGCCGCGCCGCCGGGGTCTGCTGACCCGCTCGACCCGGCTGACCTCGTGGGCCGTGCCGCCGAGGCCGCCGCGATCCGGCGCATGCTGGACGGCGCCCCGCTGGTCACCGTGACCGGGCTGCCCGGGGTGGGCAAGACCGCGGTGAGCCTGGCGGCGGCGCGCGCGGCCGCGGCGGGCTTCGCCGACGGCAGCCTGCTGCTGCGGATCGACACGCTGCGGGACGAGGCGCTGCTGCCGCACACGATCGCGGCGGCGCTGCGGCTGCCCGACAAGTACACCAGCAGCCGCCTCGACGTGCTGGTCGACCAGCTGCGCGACCGGCACCTGCTGCTCATCCTGGACACCTGCGAGCACCTGCTCGGCGCCTGCGCCGCGCTGGTCGCGGCGCTGCTGCCGCCGTGCCCCAAGATGCAGGTCCTGGCGACCAGCCGGGAACCGCTCCGGGTGCCGGGTGAGGCGACGTTGGCGATCCGCCCGTTGCGGCTGACGGACGCGGTGGAACTGTTCGGCCGGCGCGCCGCGCAGGCCGGGGCCGAGATCGCGCCGCAGAGCAGTGCCGCCGTGGCCTCGATCTGCGTGCAGCTGGACAAGCTGCCGCTGGCCATCGAGCTGGCGGCGGCCGAACTGGCCCGGCTCGGCGAGGATCTGCCGCCGGCCGCGGCGCTGGCCGAGCTGCTCGCCCGGCTGGAGACAGGTCACGCCAGCCCAGACGGCACCGGCCTGGGCGGCGCGTTGCCCGGCGAACCCGGCAGGCACCGGACACTGCGGGCCGCGATCGGCTGGAGCCATGAGCTGTGCACGCCGTCCGAGCGCCTGCTGTGGGCCCGGCTGTCGGTGTTCACCGGCTCGTTCGGCCCGCGGGACGCGGCGGACGTATGCGCCGGCGAGGAACTGCCCGCGGAGGCGGTCGCGGCCGGCCTGAGCCTGCTCACCGAGCGCTCGCTGCTGCTGGCCGACCAGCAGGGCGACGGCGGACCGTGCTTCCTGCTCCCGGTCACGCTGCGCGCATACGGTCACCAGATGCTGCGTCGGCTGGGCCAGGACGAGGAGTTCGCCGCACGGCATAAGCGCTGGCAGGACGGCCGCCGCCCGCACCAGGGCGCCCCTGCGGGGAAGTAAGCGCTGCGACATAGCTACGCAGCAGCGCAGAGAACATCCAGGTTTGCGCAACAGCTTGTCATTGGCTGACTACAATCAAGGGTGTTCCCTCCCGGAGATTTCACCATGAACCTTCCGACCTCGACACATGTCGGCCGGCTGTATGTCGAATCGCGCCATCTGCCCGCCACCCAGGGCGGAGGCGGCGATATCCACGACGTCATGGCCACGCCGTTCGGTGTCCGCCTGCTCGTCGGCGACGTGATGGGCACCGGCCTGCCGGCCAACCGGACCGGCCTGTCCGTGCTGAACGCCTGGCGCGACCTGGCCTGCACCGAGCCGAGCCTGGCCGGCATCGCGGTCCGGCTGCACGCGCTGATCGCCCGCTCCGGCCACCCGGAGCGGTTCGTCACCGCGCTGCTGGTGAACTTCCCGATCGCCGACTCCGCCGATGGTGGCGTCCCGGCCGGCGGATCCAGGGCCGAGATGGTCTGCTGCGGCCACCCTCCGCCGCTGCTGCTTCGCGACGGCCCGATAATGCGCACTGCGGCGTTCATCGAGCCGTACGCCGCGCCCCCGCTCGGGCTGCTCGACCTGACCGACGGGTGGTGCCGGGCGAGCATGCTCCCGGTCGGCGACGGCGACCAGTTGCTGCTGTACACCAACGGTGTCTCCGAGGCCAGGGACGAGGCCGGCCGGTTCTTCCCGCTGGCCCAGGTCACCGCCGACGCGGTCCGAGGCGCCGGACCTGACCGCGCTCCCCTGCTCGACATCCTGGTCTCCCGCCTGGACGAGCACGTCGGCGACCGCGGCTGCGATGACATCCTCCTGCTGCTGGTGACGATGAGCTGATCCGCGATTCGGGCATTGTTATCCCCGGGCCGGGGGCGACCGCGGACGCGGGCATGAAACGATTCCGTGGGGAAAGGCCCGGGGAAAGCGGCACGACGCGGAGGAGACGGCACATGCCAGGGACACCACTGCCCGAGCGGAAGTCGTGGCAGGCGCTCAAGCGGCACTACGAGGAGATCTCCGGCCAGCATCTGCGCGACCTGTTCGCCGCCGACCCGGGCCGGGGCGACAGGCTCACCGCGGAGGCGGCCGGCCTCTACCTGGACTACTCCAAGAACCGGGTCACCGACGAGACCATGCGGCTGCTCGTCGCGCTGGCCGAGGAGTCCGGTGTGCCCGAGCGCCGGGACGCCATGTTCCGCGGCGAGCACATCAACGTGTCTGAGGACCGGGCCGTGCTGCACGTGGCGCTGCGGATGCCCGCGGACCAGCAGCTGGTGGTGGACGGCACCGACGTAGTGGCGCAGGTGCACGAGGTGCTCGGCCGGATGGCGGACTTCGCCAACCGGGTCAGGTCCGGGGAGTGGAAGGGACATACCGGCAAGCCGGTCAGGAACGTGGTCAACGTCGGCATCGGCGGGTCCGACCTCGGCCCGGTGATGGCGTACGAGGCGCTGCGGCACTACACCACGCGGGACATCACGTTCCGGTTCGTGTCCAACGTGGACTCCACCGACTTCGCCGAGGCGACGCGCGACCTGGACCCCGCCGAGACGCTGTTCATCATCTCGTCCAAGACGTTCGGCACGCTGGAGACGCTGACCAACGCCACCTCGGCCCGGGACTGGATCGTCTCGGCGCTCGGCTCCCAGGAGGCGGTGGCCAGGCATTTCGTGGCGGTCTCCACCAACGCCGAACGGGTCGCGAAGTTCGGCATCGACACCGCGAACATGTTCGGCTTCTGGGACTGGGTCGGCGGCCGGTACTCGATGGACTCGGCCATCGGGCTGTCCAACATGGTCGCGCTCGGGCCCGAGGGCTTCTACGAGATGCTGGCCGGGTTCTACGAGATGGACGAGCACTTCCGCACCGCGCCGCTGGAGCAGAACCTGCCGGTGCTGATGGGCCTGCTCGCGGTGTGGTACCGCGACTTCTTCGGCCTGCAGAGCTACGGCGTGATGCCATACGAGCAGTACCTGAAGCGGTTCCCTGCCTACCTGCAGCAGCTCACCATGGAGTCCAACGGCAAGCACGTCACGCTGACCGGGGAGCACGTCCGGCACGACACCGGCACGGTCTTCTGGGGCGAGCCGGGCACCAACGGGCAGCACAGCTTCTACCAGCTCATCCATCAGGGCACCACGATCATCCCGGTCGACCTGATCGGCTTCGGCAAGACGCTGAACCCGATCCGCGATCACCATGACATCCTGTCCTCCAACGTGTTCGCCCAGGCGCAGGGGCTGGCCTTCGGCAAGACCGAGGAGGAGGTCAGGGCCGAGGGGACGCCCGAGCACGTGGTGCCGCACCGGGTGATGGAGGGCAACCGGCCGTCCAGCGTGCTGCTCGCCGAGATCCTCACCCCGCGGATCCTCGGCGCGCTGGTCGCCCTGTACGAGCACAGCGTGTTCACCCAGGGGACGATCTGGGACATCGACTCGTTCGACCAGTGGGGAGTGGAGCTCGGGAAGGTCCTCGCGGTCAAGATTATTCCCGAGCTGACGAGCGCGCAGGAGCCCGCGCTCGACCACGACTCGTCGACCAACGCGCTCATCCGCCGCTACCGCGCGCTCAAGGCTCGCTGACCTCGCGCTGACAACGCGTGCTGACAACGATGGAGGACTGATCGGCCATGCCAACTGACACGCCGACGCAACTGGGGATGATCGGGCTCGGCCGGATGGGCGCGAACCTGGTCCGCAGGCTCATGCGCGATGGCCACCGCTGCGTGGCCTACGACCGGAACCCGGACGTGGTCAGGTCGCTGGCCGCCGAGGGTGCCACCGGGGCGGAGAGCCTCGCGGACTTCGTGGCCAAGCTGGACAAGCCGCGGGCCATATGGATCATGGTGCCGGCCGGCGTCGTGCAGTCCACTCTCGAGCAGCTGCGTCCGCTGCTGGAAGCCGACGACATCGTGATCGACGGGGGGAACTCCTACTACCGGGACGACATCACCCGGGCCAAGGACCTCAAGCGCGACGGGATCCATTTCGTGGACGTCGGGACCAGCGGCGGCGTATGGGGTCTTGAGCGCGGCTACTGCCTGATGATCGGCGGCGAGGACGCGCCGGTGCAGCGGCTGAACCCGATCTTCTTGACCATCGCACCGGGTCGCGGGAGCGCGGAGCCCACACCGGGCCTGGCCAAGGGCGGCACGGCCGAGCAGGGTTACCTGCACTGCGGGCCGAACGGCGCCGGGCACTTCGTCAAGATGGTGCACAACGGCATCGAGTACGGCATGATGGCCGCGATCGCCGAGGGCCTGTCCATCATCAAGCACGCCGACGAGGGCCTGCACCAGGGGGAGATCGACGCGGAGACCGCGCCGCTGCGCGACCCCTGGGCCTACCAGTACACGATCGACGTCGGCGAGGTCGCCGAGGTGTGGCGGCGCGGCTCGGTGGTCAGCTCGTGGCTGGTCGACCTGACCGCGGCCGCCTTCGCCAAGTCGCCCGACCTGGCCGACTTCAGCGGCCGGGTGTCCGATTCCGGCGAAGGCCGGTGGACGGTGCTGGCCGCGGTGGACGAGGGGGTGCCCGCCTCGGTCATCGCCGCCTCGCTGTACGAGCGGTTCGAGTCCAGGGACATGGGCGCGTTCACCGGGAAGATCCTGTCCGCGATGCGCTCGGAGTTCGGCGGGCACGCGGAGAAGAAGGCCTGAGCTCCCGATGAACGAGCACGCATCCCCGAAGCCGGATAACCATGTCTTCGTACTGTTCGGGGCCACCGGTGACCTGGCCAAGCGCAAGCTGCTGCCCGGCCTGTTCCACCTGCACGCGGCCGGCCTGCTGCCGCGCGAGTACCGCGCCATCGGCTCCGCGCCGCCGCAGTTCGCGCTGACCGACGAGCAGTTCCGCGCGCGGGCCGAGCAGGCCTGCTCCGATTTCTGCATCACCAAGCCGACGGATCCGTCGTGGCCCTCCTTTGTCGAGCGCCTGTCGTTCGCACCGGCCGAACCAGGGAACACCGACGACCTCACCGCCGCAATCCAGCGGGCGGAGAAGGAGATTGGCGGGCCCGTTCGGCGTCTGTTTCATCTTGCTGTCCCGCCGGCCGCGTTCACCTCGGTCGTCGGCATGCTCGGCGCCGCGGGCCTGGCCACCGGCGAAACCAGGGTGATCGTCGAGAAGCCGTTCGGGACCGACCTGGAGTCGGCGCGCGCGCTGAACCAGGCGGTGCACGCGGTCTTCGACGAGTCGCAGGTCTTCCGCATCGACCACTTCCTGGGCAAGGAATCGGTCGACAACATCCTCGCGTTCCGCTTCGCGAACGGGCTGTTCGAGCCGGTCTGGAACCGTGATCACATCAGGTACGTGCAGATCGACGTGCCGGAGAAGCTGTCCATCGAGGGCCGGGCCGCGTTCTACGACGCGACCGGCGCCTACCGGGACATGGTGGTCACGCACCTGTTCCAGGTGCTGGCGTTTGTGGCGATGGAACCGCCGGTGTCGCTGTCCGCCAAGCACCTGCGGGACGAGAAGGAGAAGGTCTACGAGGCGCTGAAGCCGCTCGACACCAGGCACGTGGTGCGCGGGCAGTACCGGGGCTACCGCTCAGAGCGCGGCGTGCCGGCCGACTCCGATACCGAGACCATGGCGGCGGTGCGGGTCGAGGTGGAGAACTGGCGCTGGCACGGCGTGCCTTTCTTCCTGCGGTCGGGCAAGTCCATGGGCGAGTCGCGCCAGGTCGTGACGCTCGGCTTCCGCGAGCCGCCACTGCGCATGTTCCGCGCGCACCGGCACGACATCCCCGACGGCCGGCTGAACGAGATCGTCATCGACTTCGCCGACCCCGGCTCGATCACCATCGAGTTCCTGGCCAAG
Organism: uncultured Actinomycetota bacterium; assembly: GCA_963753225.1. Classification (GTDB taxonomy): domain Bacteria; phylum Actinomycetota; class Actinomycetes; order Streptosporangiales; family Streptosporangiaceae; genus Palsa-504. The sequence goes on from CAVWBQ010000047.1 coordinate 116,690, forward strand.
GTGCCGGGCCCCGAGCTGAGCCTGGGCCACTCCGACATGGTGTTCCGCTACAAGGACTCGTTCGCCGCCGCCAACGCGCTCGAGGGCTACGAACGGCTCATCCTGCTCGCCATGCTCGGCGATCAGTCGCTGTTCACCAGGTCGGACGGGGTCGAGCGGGTGTGGGAGATCTCCGCGCCGCTGCTGGACAAGCCGCCGCCGGCCGAGCCCTACGAACCAGGGTCGTGGGGCCCGGCGTCGGTCGACGAGCTGATCGCGCCGTACCACTGGCACCTGCAGGAGGATGGCGCGGCCTAGCACCAGGCGGCCCAGCACCAGGCGAGGACGATCGCGCGGCAGGCCGCCGCCGGTGGCCGACGGGACGGCGACGGACAATGGGACATGGCCTTGGTCGCGTTCGTGGTCAACCGCACGTTGCTCCGCGATCCGCGGCGGTTCCTGCAGCGCTGCCGGGGCGCGGCCGAGGACCGCGGCTGGGTTCCGTGGTTCGGCCCGGCCAGCGGCTCGCAGGACAGCCTGGAGTTGGCACGCCGTGCGGTGGCCGCCGGGGCGCGCCTGGTGTTCGCGGCAGGCGGCGACGGCACCGTCCGGGCCTGCGCCGAGGCGCTGGCCAGCACCGGGGTGCCGCTGGCGATCGTGCCGCTGGGCACCGCGAACCTGACCGCGCGGGCGCTTGGCGTGCCCGACCGGGAGGGCCGGGCGGTGGAGGCAGGCTTCGACGGCCGGGACCGGACCATCGACCTTGCCCGCGCGGACGGTCCGGGCGCGGGCGGGACCTGGTTCGCCGCCATGGCCGGCATCGGCCTGGACGCCGCCGTGGTGGCGTCGGCGGGTGAGCGGCTGAAGCGGCGGTTCGGCTGGGCCGCTTACGCGGTGGCCGGGGTGAGGCGGCTGGCGCTTCCGCCGCACGAGTTCATCATCCGCCTGGACAGCGCCGCACCGCTGCGCCGCCGGGCGCGGTCCGTGGTGGTGGCCAACGCCGGGCTGCTGCCCGGCGGGTTCACCCTGCTGCCCGCGGCCAGGCTCGACGACGGCCTGCTCGACGTGGGCATCCTCGCGCCGTCCGGCGGCTGGGACTGGCTCCGGCTGGCCGGGCGGGTGCTGGTCCGGGGCGCGCGCCAGGACCGCGCGCTAGAGAGCCTGCAGGCCTGCTGCGTCCAGGTCAGCGCGGATGCCGTCCTGCCGCGGCAGGTCGACGGCGAGATCGTCCCGCCCGGTCGCGCCCTCAGCGTCTGCGTGTGCCCGGGAACCCTGGTCGTTCGGCTGCCGTAATAATGGGGACTGTGCCGATGCGCGTGCCGCTGAGCCTGGCCTGCGGGGCCTACGACCGTACCGCGGCGCTGGCCAGCGGCGACATCCGGCCGGAGGGGGTCGACCTGACCTTCCTCGCGCTGCCGGTGGAGGAGACCTTCTTCCGGATGACGAGGCACCGGGAGTTCGACGCGGCCGAGATGTCGCTGTCCTCCTACCTGATCAGCCTGGACCAGGGCGCGCCGTTCGTCGCGATCCCGGCCTTCGTCTCCCGCGCGTTCCGGCACAACGGGATCTACGTCGGAGCGGCCAGCGGGGCCGTCGACCCGGCGGGGCTGGCCGGCGGGGTGGTGGGGGTGGCCGAGTACCAGCTCACCGCCAACGTCTGGATCCGGGGAATACTGGCCGAACGGCATGGGCTGCCCGTCACCTCCGTCCGGTACCGCACCGGCGGGCTGCACGAACCCGGGCGGGTAGCCAAGCTGGCGCACGACCCGCCGCCCGGGGTGGAGATCGAGCCGATCCCGCCCGGCGCCACGCTGGCGGACCTGCTCGCGGACGGCCAGATCGACGCGCTGTACACGCCGCGGGTACCGCGCGGGTTCCGCGAGGGACGGGTGCGGCGGCTGTTCGCCGATGCCCGCCGGGAGGAGGAGCGCTACTTCGCCGAGACCCGCGTCTTCCCCGTCATGCACGTGGTGGTGCTCAGGCGCGAGGTGTACGAGCAGCGGCCGTGGCTGGCTCAGTCGCTGTTCAAGGCGTTCGAGCAGGCCAGGCGGGAGGCGGCGGCGCGGCTGGCGGAGACGGCGGCGGGCGCCTCGCTGCTGCCCTGGGCCTACGCCGAGGCGGAGCGGACCAGGGACGTGATGGGGGCGGACAGCTGGACCTACGGCCTGGCCGGGAACGAGGCCACGCTGCGCACGTTCGTCCGGTACTCCTTCGAGCAGGGCCTGGTGAGCCGGGAGCGTCAGCCGGCCGAACTGTTCGCGCCGGAGACCCGCGAGGCGTACGTGATCTAGCCCGGGATCTAGACGGGGATGCCGGCCACGCGCAGCCGGGCGGCGTTCTGCTCGTCGAGGGCGGCGTAGGCGCGCACCTCGTCGTCGCAGGACTCGATGGCGTCGGGCGTGAGCGCGGCCGGGTCGACCTCGGCGCGGTAGACGAACGTGGCGTTGCCCTCCAGCACCGGGTGCCACCGTCCCTGGCGGACCTTGAGCGACACCGTGGCCATGCCGCCGGCGTTGCGCACGGTCACCCGGCGCTCGGGGTCGACCAGGGTGACGCGGGAGTAGACCGCGCGGGAGGCGGCCATGCCGGAGCCGCAGGAGGCGGTGAGGCCAGCCCCGCGCTCGAACGTCCGGACGAAGACCTCGGCGGGCTCCAGCGGGACCAGCACCGACAGGTTGGCCCCGGCCGGGAACACGTCCGGCCGGGCCGCGACCCGCTCCCCCATCGCGATCAGGTCGGACTCGACGTACTTATCGGCCAGGGCGACCAGATGGGGGTTGCCGATGGTGACCGCGGTGAACTCCAGCGCCGGGTCGAGTTCGGGCAGCCTGGCCTCGGTCAGCGGATTCCGGCCGGCCACCACGGGGGCCGGCGGATGAATTCGGCCGGCGGCTGCTCGAGGCTGATCTGGTACACGCCTTCACCGGTGGTGGCCGCGCGGCGGACGGTGTAATCGGCCTGCCCGCTGCGGATCACGGCGGTGCCGGCGCCGCGCCGCTCCAGCACGACCCGGCCCAGGCAGCGCATGCCGTTCCCGCAGAATTCCGCGGACGACCCGTCCGGGTTGAAGAACCAGGCCTCGGGGACCCTGGGGCCGGCGTCGTAGAAGTAGATCCCGTCCCCGCCGAACGGCCCGGCCCGGTCGCACAGGCGGCGGACGAAGCCGCGCAGATCCTCGTCGGAGGCGAAGTCGCGCGGCGTCATCGGGATCACGAAGATGTCGTTCTTCGAGCCGTGCGCGTTCAGGATCTCGGCCACATAAACAGCCTATCCCCCAGCGTATGCACGGCGTCAGGCGCTGAAGGCGTCCTGCCATCCAGAGGCGCGCAGCAGCGCGGGGCCCGCCGGGCCGAACGCCGGGTAGGTGGAAAAACGCATCCCCTCGGCGTAGCTCCGCAGCGCCACCCGGGACCGGTCGAGCATGTTGGTGGGCAGGTTCTCGACACCGAACCAGTGCGCGTCCGGCGAGGTGTACTCGCCCTGCCAGCCGGACACGGTGAGGAAGAAGGCGATCCGCCCGCTGCCGGAGACGTCGTGCATGACGTGCGCGAGCGATACGTTCTCGGCGCGGATGGCGATGCCGGCCTCGGCCGAGGCGACCCGGATCGCCGTCTCGACGATCGTCTCCCGGTCGGCCAGCTGGCCGGTCGGAGGCTCGTAAGCGCCGTCCCCGTAGCCAGTGTTGGCCCGCTCCCGCAACAGGATACGTCCGCTCTTCATCAGCAAGAGGATGACGTCCACGACGACCCTGCGGCGATGCGGGACCTCCCCAGCGATCGCGGTGTCGCCGGCTCTGCTCATAATGACCGCCTCGCCGCGCGCCCCAACCCCTACCTGGGCCCCTGCCCGGCGCATAATCGGTTGCATACGCACTGCCCAGGAACAAGCACGGTACCTCCGCGGGTCTGTGGATCGCCATGTGCACAAGCCGAGCCAACCTGTGGACGAGGCGGGGAAGACGATCTTTGTGCTGTGGACACGATCACGGACTCCCCTTAGCAGGGCGGCGACGGGGGCTGTGGAGAACCGGGCGGCCATGTGGACGAGGGCGGCCGAGAATAGCTGAAAAACCACAGAAGGGGGACATCGAGGGCGCGGGCCGACCGGAACGGGGCCGGAACGGGGTCGGAACGGGGTCGATGGCACCTTGGGTCGGTTCTAGCCGGACCAGCGGCACATCGACCCACTTGGCGGCGGGCGGGCGGCGGGCGGCGGGCCTTCGCGTCAGGGACGCGAGTGAGCCTCCCAGCGGGCGACAGCCTCGACGGCCAGGCCGCGGTGCTGCGTCATCATCTCGATGATCCCGTCCAGGTCACGCGCCTCGAACAGGTCCATCATCCGCTCGTGGTCGTGACGCGCTTCGTCGATATCTACAAGGCCGGTAAAAGTATAAGGAGCGGCGACATCCCACAGATAGGCGAGGAAGCGCAGCAGCCGGTCGCTCCCGGCCCGGCGGAAGGCGATGAAATGGAACTGGCGATTAAGGTTCAGGTATTCACGCCGCTGCACGGGCGCGGTCAGCTTCCGCATCTGGCCGCACAGCCTGCGCATTTCCTCGATATCGTCACCGGTGAGCCTGGGGATGGCCATGGTGAATGCCTCCCGCTCGAGTATCTCGCGCCAGTGGTAGATATCGGCCAGGTCATCGGACGACAGGACGCGGACGAAGAAGCCGACCCGCGGCTTGTGCTCCAGGTATCCGGACGCGGCCAGCGAGGTGAGCGCCTCGCGCACCGGGATATGTGACACTCCCAGATCAGCCGCGACCGCACTGGGTGATAGCTTGGCCCCGGGTTTTAGCTCACCAGAAACAACCGCCTGTTTGATTCGCTTCTCGATGTATGACAGCAGGGCCTCAGGCTGATCCTGACGGCGCTCGCGAGAGAGCGGCACGGGCACCTGCACCTCCCCCTAGGGCCGTAAATATATTATAGCCAGCAGACCCCGCTGCATTCGATTGCTGCCGGCTGCTGGGAGTGTATGCGCAGCACTGCCGGGCGGCAGCATGACCGCGTAAAATGCAGCCGGAATTTAAGGGAATTGACCCGCTCAATGTGACACGGTAATGGCAGGCGACCCTGCATACAGCCAGGATCGGCTATTGGGAGACCCGGCGGCGCAGCGACCAGAGCTGGGCGCCCCGCTCTACCTCAAGGGCGGCGGCCCACGGCAGCCGGGGCGGCCCCAGCTCGATGCGCAGGCTGGCCGCAGCCTTCCTGGCTAGCTGCGGATCGCGGGCGGCTCGGCGGGCGAGTTCGGCGGCCCGCTCCTCGACCCGCTCCGACGGAAGGGCCTCCCAGGCCAGGCCGAGTTGCACGGCCCTCAGGCCGGAAATCTCCTCGCCGAAGATCCCGGCAGCGGCGGCGGCCTCGGCGCCAGCGTGCCCGGCCAGCAGACCGAAGTGCCCGCCGCCCGGATGCAGCCCGATACGCAGGAAACCGCTGATCAGCCTGGCGTCCTCGGCGACGATGCGCAGGTCGGTGGCGAGCATCAGGTTGATCCCGGCGCCGACCGCGGCGCCGCGGACCGCGGCTATGGTCGGCATCTCCATCTGGCCGACCCTGGTGAAGGCCCGGTAGATGCCGCCGAGGGCGGCGTACCGGTTCTCCTCGGCCGGGTCGCGGCCGACCTCGTCCAGGTGGCCGCGCTCGGCCCCGGAGCAGAAAGTGCCGCCCGCGCCGCTGATCACGGCGGCGCCTACCTTCCGATCGCGGTCGGCCTCGTCGCAGGCCGCGACGAACTGGCCCGCCAGCTCGTTGTTCAGGGCGTTCCTGGTCGCGGGCGCGTTCACGGTGATGAACGCGACGCCGTCGGCGATCTCCAGGTCAATCATGGGCTGGCTCCTCGGCTGGATAGCGATGGGCGGCCTGATTCAGGCGTTCGGCGAGCACGGCGCAGCGGTCGCGGAGCTCGGCAGGCTCCAGCGGGGTGAACGGGACGCCCAGCCGGGCCAGGTGCAGCGCGATCATGTCGAGGGAGTCCGAGCCCGAGGTGAACAGGCACTGCCCCTCGCCGATCGCCTCGACCACAGCGACCGTGGACGGCACCATGGCCGCGATCGTGCCGGCCGGCGCGTCCAGCAGCACCCGGGCCCGCCAGCGGTACGGCCCGGAGGAAAGGCCCTCGCTGACGAACCTGGCGGCGTCCGGAGGGTCGGCCGGGCGAGACCTGGCGCCGGTAGGCCGGATGTCCTCCATCCGGTCCAGCCGGAAGCTGCGCCACTCCCCCTTATCCAGGTCGTGCGCCACCAGGTACCAGCGCCGCCCGGTGTAGACGAGGCGGTGCGGCTCGGCGTGGCGGCGGCTGTCCTGCCCGGAGCCGTTCCGGTAGCGGAAACGCAGCCGCTCGCAGTGCTGGCACGCCAGGGCGATGAGCGCGAGGTCGTTCGGCTCTATCGATGGCTCGGCCGGGACCAGGGGCACGGTCGCGGCGGTGAGGGCCTCCACCCGCAGGCGCAGCCGGGGCGGCAGGACCTGGTCGATGGCGGCCGCGGCACGGTCGGCCGCCTCCTGGCTGCCGCGCAGCCCCGGGTCGGCCGCGGCGGCCCGCAGGCCGAGCGCGACCGCGACGGCGGAATCCTCGTCCAGCAGCAGCGGCGGCAGCCGGGTGCCGCCCGGACCCAGCGCGTAGCCGCCCTGGCGGCCGGGGATCGCGTGCACCTGGTACCCCAGCTCCCTGAGCCGGTCGATGTCGCGGCGGATGGTGCGCGTGGTGACGCCCAGCCGGGCCGCCAGTTCATCGCCGCGCCAGCTCGGCCTGGCCGTCAGCATCGGCAGCAACCGGAGCAGCCTGCCGGCGGTATCGGTCACCTGCCCATCATGCCGTGCCTTTGCGGACCGGACCTGTCCTGGATGCTCTCTAGGGTGGGCTCCGGGAGAAAGAAGGTGGGCTTGTGAACGATCTTGACTGGAGCTTCCAGCTGGCAGAGCAGCTCGACTGGCACTGGCGCGAGCAGCTGCGGCCGCGGCTGAACGGGATGACCGACGAGGAGTACCGGTGGGAGCCGGTGCCCGGCGCGTGGAACGTGCGGCCGCGCGGGACGGGGACGGCGCCGGTCGCGGTGGGAGCGGGCGAGTTCACCATCGACTTCGCCATGCCCGAGCCCGACCCGCCGCCGGTGACCACGATCGCCTGGCGGCTCGGGCACATTGTCGTCGGGGTCCTCGGCATGCGGGTGGCCTCGCACTTCGGCGGCCCGCCGTTCGACTACGCCACCCACCGCTATCCCGGCGACACGGCAACGGCGCTGGCCGAGCTCGACGCGACCTACGCCGGGTGGATCGGCGGGGTGCGCGACCTCGGTCCTGACGGGCTGGCCAGGCCGTGCGGATCCGCCGAGGGCCCGTGGGCCGACCATTCCATGGCCGAGCTCGTGCTGCACATCAACCGGGAGATGCTGCATCACGGCGCCGAAATCGCGCTGCTGCGCGACCTGTACCGATGGCAGTTCGACTCTTATTAGGAGCCTGACCGTGTATTTCAAGATCCAGGTGGTACTCGACGCCGCCGACCCGGCCAGGCTGGCCGAATTCTGGGCCCTGGCACTGGACTACGTGCTCGAGCCGCCGCCGAAGAGCTTCGAGACCTGGGAGGATTTCGGCCGGTCCATCGGAATGCCCGAAGAGGAGTTCGGCGACCAGGCGGCCATTATCGACCCGGCGGACGAGGGTCCCCGGCTGTATTTTCAGCGCGTGCCCGAACGCAAGATCGCCAAGAACCGGGTTCACCTCGATGTCCGGGTGGCCGACCGCGAGGTGGGCGGGGAGGAACGTAAGCGTCTGGTTAGCGAGAAGGTGGAGCAATTGGTGGAGGCGGGCGCCAGCATCGCCTGGGTGAACGACACCATGCGGGGCCACTCGATCGTGATGCGCGACCCCGAGGACAACGAGTTCTGCGTGGCCTTAGGCCACGGGGGGACCTGACCGGGTGCCTTTACCCCCGGATTCCGGGTCATGTCCGGGGAAGGCCACTAGCATTCCGTTATACCGGACTGTGGTGCACGTGCAGCACGGTGCCCGTCGCCAGCTCCGGGCACTCAGCGAGTCCCCCGGCGCCGGCGGACGGATCGCGTTCGTCGCGGGTGGTCATGACTGCGGGGCAGTGGCGGCCTGCCGGAACTGGGAAGCGGCCGCGCCAGGAAGCCTGATCCTGGCCGCCGGGGCAACGCGGGAGAGGCTGTCGACGTGGTGGCGGAACGGACCGGCCCGCTTTCTGCGGTCAAGCTGTCCGGGTCCATCCCGCCGCTTGCCGAATCCTTCCACCAGCGCCCGGAAACCGGGCTGGACCTGCGGGCGGGTCTGTACCCTGGCGACACCGTGGTGCTGACCCACCGTGGCCGGCCCGGGGAGCGGCGTGAGCACATGTCCTCGGTCCAGGTGGATGGCGTCTCCCCCGCCGTGCTGGCCGCGGGCGGGGCGTATCAAGGCACGCACGCCCGGCAGAGCGTCCTGTGGAAGCCCGAGGCCCATCCGGTGCCGTTCCGCCGGGGGCTGAGCCTGGAGGCGGACGGGCTGGCCGAAGCGGCCATCACGCACTGGCAGGACATGCTGGTCACCAGCACCAGGCTGCTCGGCAACGGCCACGCCAACGCGGTGACGGCCCGGGACCGGCTGGCCGCCGCCTACGAGTCGGCCGGACGGTTCGGCGAGGCGATCGCGGTGTTCTCCACCGCGCTGGCCGACCGCGAGCGCAACCAGGGACCCGAGCACCCTGACACGCTCACCGCGCGCGGGAACCTCGCCCACGCCTACTCGAGCGCGGGCAGGCCGGCCGAGGCGGTCGCGCTGTACGAGCAGGTGACGGCCAGCGCCGCCGGCACCTCGGCGCCGGGCATCCGGTCACGCTGGCCGCGCGGGCCAAGCTGGCGGGCGCATACCAGACGGCCGCCCGGGGCAAGGAGGCGCTTACCGCGTACCAGATGCTGCTGGCCGACGCCGAACGACTGCTGGGCGCGCGGCACCAGGACACGCTGGCCACACGGGAGAACCTGGACGCGGCCGCCGGTGGCTGAGCGAAAGCCGGAGGCGGGCCCGCCTTGGGGGCTCGGACTCGGGCTCGGGCTCGGGTTCGGGGCTTCGCGGGGGGCGCGGGCTCGGGTTTCTGGGGGTCCGCGGGGCGGAGCCCCCCGCGTGTCCGGTAAAACCTGATACGGGAGGCTCGGGCGAACTAGAATCGCAACGCGCCCTTAGATACGGAGAGTGTACAGATAGTTACAAATTCGTCCTTAATAGTCGCATTATGTGACTTATGGCGACATATAGCCATCAAGCGGAGAACTGATTATCATGCCATTTACATTGGTCCGCAGGGCCGTCATGGGCATGTGACCTTGCTTATTGCCCGATTCAACTAAGTCGTGAGCGAGGGGGCGAGGAAGGCTGTCCATTATGGTCACGCAGCAAGCGGGAACCGTAGCTAGTTCGGGCTCTGGGGTGCTGCTGGCCGGGATCGTGCCGCCGCTCGCCGATGCCTACTACCCGCGCGAGCAGAGCGGGCCAGACCTGGCCAGCAGCTTGCGTGCCGGGGAAACCGCGGTGCTCACCCACGGCGAAGAGACCGGGCAGGCTTCAAGGGTCCCGGCCGCCCAGGGCGGGACGGGCAAGACGCAGCTGGCGGTGAATTTCACCCACGCCATGTGGAACACCCGGGTGGTGGAGATCCTGATCTGGGTCAACGCGGCCAGCCGGGAATCGATCATCACCGGCTTCGCCCAGGCGGCGAACACGGTCGACGCGAGCCAGCCGGACGAGGGCGCCGAGGCCGCCGCGGCCAGGTTCGTCTCCTGGCTGGCCCACACCACGCGGCCGTGGGCGCTGGTCATCGACGACCTGGCCGAGCTGAGTGACCTCGAGGACCTGTGGCCGTCTGGCACGTCCGGCCGGGTCCTGATCACCTCTCGGCTGCCAGCCAGCGCGTTCGAAGATGCCGCGGCCGAGGGCGGCGCGGCCGAGGGCATGGACCTGCGGATCGTCCCGGTGCCCGGCCTGAACCGGCGTGAGGCCCTAGACTACGTGACCTCCCGGCTCACCGATTACCCCGACCAGCGGATCGAGGCGCTGGATCTGGGCGAGGACCTCGACGGGCTGCCTCTCGCGCTGGCCCAGGCCACGGCGGCGATGAAGGCTCGCCAGCAGGGCTGCCGGGAGTACCGCGCGCAGCTGGCCGAGCGGATCCCGCACATGCCCGCGGTTCCGGGCGCCTCGCCCGCGGTGCTGGCCACCTGGTCCATCGCCGCGGAATGCGCGCACGAACTGCCGCCCGCCGGGCTGGCCTGGCCGACGCTGGTGCTGGCCGCGATGCTCGATCACCACGGCGTGCCCGGCGCCGTGCTGACCAGCCCAGCCGCCTGCGGCTACATCGCCGGCCGGCCGAGCACCGCCAACGCGGCCGACCAGAACATGGTCCGCGCCGCCATCAACAGCCTGGCCCAGGCTGGCCTGGTCACCATCGACCCTGGCAGCCCGGTGCGCACCGTGCAGATGCACGCCAGCGTGCAAGCCGCCGTGCGGGCCTACCTGCCGGCCGCGGACCTTGAGCAGGTGGTGCTGGCCACCGCGGACGCGCTGCTGGAGACCTGGCCGGACGGCGACGGCGCGGCGGAAAGGGGCGCGAGCCATCCGGCGCAGGCCCAGCTCGAGCAGGCGCTGCGCGACTGCGCCGCGACGCTGCGGACGTCCGACGGCGGCCTGCTGTGGAAGCCGGAGGCTCACCCGCTGCTGTTCCGCGCTGGGCTGTCGCTGGAGCACAGCAGGCTGTCCGACGCGGCCATCACGTACTGGAAGTCCATGGTGGCGACCAGCACCCGGCTGCTCGGCCCGGACCACGCCAACGCCGTGGTGGCCAGGGACCGGCTGGCCGCGGCCTACGAGGCGGCCGGGAAGTCCGCCGACGCCATCGCGGTGTTCCAGGCCGCCCTGGCGGAGCGGGAGCAGCACCAGGGCGCCGAGCACCCCGAGACCATCGCGGCCCGGGCCCACCTGGCCCACGCCTACCAGTCGGCCGGGCGGCCCGCCGACGCGATCGCCCTGTACGAGCGCACGGTGGCCGATTCGGCCCGGCTGCTCGGCCTGGCCCACCCGGTCACCCTGGACGCCCGGGCCAGCCTGGCCGAGACGTACCGGGCCTCCGGAGACCCGCGGGACGCGATCGCGGCCTACGAGATGCTGCTCGCCGACGCCGAACACCACCTCGGCGTCGGCCACCCCACCACGCTGGGCGCCCGGGCCAGCCTCGGCGCCGCCTACGCGGCCGGCGGGCGGGCCAAGGACGCCATCGGGCAGTACCAGCGGGCCCTGTCCGACCAGGAGCGGATGCGCGGGCCGGACCACCCGGACACCATCGCGGCGCGTGCCAGCCTGGCCTCGGCGTACCGCTCGGCCGGAAAGCAGAAGGACGCCATCGGGCAGTACGAGCGGGTGCTGGCCGACCGCGAGCGGATTTCGGGCGCGGACCACCCGGACACCATCGCGGCCCGGGCCAACCTGGCCTTCGCCTTCCGCGGCGCGGGACGGCTGCGCGAGGCCGTGCCGCTCTACGAGCGCACCCTCGCCGACCGGATGCGGGTCCAGGGGGCGGACCACAGGGACACCCTCACCGCGCGCTCCAACCTGGCCGCGTGCTACCAGCAGGCCCGCCGGCTCACCGACGCCATCCCGCAGTACGAGAAGGCGCTGGCCGACAGCGAGCGGATGCTCGGGCCCGGCGATATGGAGACGCTGACCACCCGGTGCAACCTCGCGTCCGCCTACTACACGGCCGGGCGGCTCACCGACGTCGTCGCGGTCTTGCAGCGGGCCCTCACCGACTGCGAGCGCTACCTGGGACCTGATCATCAGATGACCGATACCGTGCGCGCGAACCTCGAGGCGGCCACCGAGGTCTGATGGCGCAGGAAAGAGGGTACGAGGGCCGCAAGAAGCGTGGAGGCATCATGGTATCGCGTGGGTATGACTTCGTCATCGTCGGCGGCGGGTCGGCGGGCAGCGCTCTGGCGAACCGGCTGTCCGCCGACCCTGGCTCCCGGGTGCTGGTGCTCGAGGCCGGCCGGCCGGACTACATCTGGGACCCGTTCATCCACATGCCCGCCGCGCTCACCATCCCGATCGGCAACCGCTTCTACGACTGGAAGTACTCCAGCGAGCCTGAGCCGCACATGAACGGGCGGCGCATCTACCACGCCCGCGGCAAGGTCCTCGGCGGGTCGAGCAGCATCAACGGGATGATCTTCCAGCGCGGCAACCCGCTGGACTACGAGCGCTGGGCGGCGGATGCGGGCATGGCCGACTGGGACTACGCCCACTGCCTGCCGTACTTCAAGCGGATGGAGAACTGCCTGGCCGCGGACGAGAATGACCCGTTCCGCGGGCATACCGGGCCGCTGGTGCTCGAGCGGGGCCCGGCCACCAACCCGCTGTTCGGCGCGTTCTTCTCCGCCGTGCAGCAGGCCGGCTACCAGCTCACCGACGACGTGAACGGCTACCGGCAGGAGGGCTTCGCCCCGTTCGACCGGAACGTCCACCGCGGCCGCCGGCTGTCCGCCTCGCGGGCCTACCTGTATCCGGTGATGAGCCGGCCCAACCTCACCGTGGCCACCCGGGCCTTCGTCACCAGGATCGTCTTCGACGGCAACCGCGCGGTCGGCGTCGAGTTCCGGCACGAGGGCAAGAACAAGCGGGTCAAGTCCGGCGAGCTCATCTTGTGCGGCGGGGCGATCAACTCCCCGCAGTTGCTCCAGTTGTCCGGGGTCGGCGCCGCCGGTGAGCTCTCCGCGCTCGGCATCAACGTGGTCGCCGACCTGCCCGGCGTGGGCGAGAACCTGCAGGACCACCTGGAGGTGTATGTCCAGTACGGCTCGAAGCTGCCGGTGTCGGTCGCGCCCGCGCTGAAGTGGCGCAACCGCCCCATGGTCGGCGCGAAGTGGCTGTTCGGCCGGACCGGGCCCGGAGCCACTAACCACTTCGAGGGCGGCGGCTTCGCCCGCAGCAACGACGACGTGATCTACCCGAACCTGATGTTCCACTTCCTGCCGATCGCGATCCGCTACGACGGCTCGCAGCCCGCGGGCGGGCACGGGTACCAGGTGCACATCGGCCCGATGTACTCGGACTCCCGCGGTACCTGCAAGATCGTCTCGACCGACCCGGCGGTGCACCCGGCGCTCCGGTTCAACTACCTGTCCACGCCGACCGACCAGCGGGAGTGGGTGGAGGCGATCCAGGTCGCCAGGAAGATCCTGACCCAGCCGGCCTTCGACGACTTCAACGCGGGCGAGGTGTCGCCCGGGCCCTCGGTGCAGACCGACGAGGAGATCCTGGCCTGGGTGGCCAGGGACGCCGAGACCGCGCTGCACCCGTCCTGCACGGCCAGGATGGGCACCGGGCCGATGGCGGTCACCGACCCGGCGAGCTTGCGGGTGCACGGACTGCAGGGACTGCGGGTCGTCGACGCCTCGGTCATGCCCTACGTCACCAACGGCAACATTTACGCGCCGGTGATGATGACCGCCGAAAAGGCGGCCGACCTGATTCTGGGCAATACGCCGCTGCCGCCCGAGCCGGTGGAGTTCTTCCGCCGGGACCGCGATCCGGTGCGGACCAGCGAGAACCAGGCCCGTTCTGATGGTTAAATGACCGACCCCACAACGTGGGATTATTCCCGAGAAAACTAGACAGACCGGCTATCCGTCACCATGATCGAACTGGCACGGGGTAAGACGAGGAGCGACCTGGCATGACCACACCGAACGGGCCTGGCGGCTTCGGGGACAGTGCCGCGGGCGACCCGCTGCCCGAGGCAACCACGCTGGTGCGGGGCGCGGCGGAGGCGGGCCACCAGCTCAAGATCCTCGGTGGCCTCGGGGTCCGGGTGCTGTGCCCCGACTTCCCGCCGCGGCTGCGCGCCGGGCAGGATATCGACCTGGCCTGCCTGGGCAAGAGCCGGCGTAAGGTCGCCGACTACCTGGAGGGCGCGGGCTGCCAGCCGGACAAGCGGTTCAACAACCTGAACGGGGACCGGCAGATGTACTTCAACGCCCCGTCCGGGCGGCCGGTCGACGTCATGGTGGACCGGCTGTCGATGTGCCACACGCTGGACTTCAAGTCCTCGTTCGGCTCCTCCTCGATGACCCTTGACCCCGCCGACCTGCTGTTGTCCAAGCTGCAGATCGTCGAGCTCAACGCCAAGGACGCGCACGACATCTTCCACCTGCTGTCCGGGCTGCGGGTAGGCCGGGACTCCGCCCGCCCGGCCATCGACCCGGACCGGTTCGGCGGGGTCCTCGCCACCGACTGGGGCTGGTGGCGGACGGTGACGCGCAACCTGGGCAAGCTGCCCGACCTGCTCTCGTCCCAGCCCGGCCTGGCCCCGCCGTACCCGAGGTTCGACGCCCTGACCCAGGCCAAGCAACTGCAGGAGGTCGCGGAGACGGTGCCGAAGGGCCTGAAGTGGAAGACCAGGGCCAGGGTCGGCAACCGGGTCCGCTGGTACGAACTACCCGAAGAAGTGGATCACTGATCTCTCGTCCCCTGGATGAGTGAATGTTTAAGAAAGGCACTTGAGGCCGCGATGAAAGTCTTCTTCGCCACGGACATCCATGGCTCCGAGATCTGCTGGCGGAAATTCCTCAACGCCGCTGCCTTCTATAAGGCCGACATGGTGATACTCGGCGGCGACGTGACCGGTAAGGTCCTCGTGCCGATCCTGGCGATGCCTGGCTACTGGGAAGTGTCGTTCGGCGGCCAGCGGCTGCGGCTGGAGACCAAGACCGAACTCGACGAGATCCAGCGCAAGATCCGCGACCGTGGCTCCTACCCCTCGGTGATGGCCCCCGACGAACTCGACGCGCTGAGCGAGGAGGACGGCTCGGTCGACCGCCGGTTCACCCTGGAGATGACCCGCGGCCTGGACCGGTGGCTGGACATGGCCGACGGCAAGCTGCGCGGCGGCGACATCCCGTGCATCCTCAACGGCGGCAACGACGACATCTGGGAGATCGACGACATCATCGAGCAGTCTCCCTGCGTCAGCTTCGCCGAGAGCAGGGTGATCGACATCGGCGGCTTCTACCTGGCCTCGATGGGCTGGACCAACCCGACGCCGTGGAATACCTTCCGCGAGGCGCCCGAGGACGTGCTGGCCACCAAGATCGACGCGGTCGTGTCGCAGATTCCGGACATGGGCCGGGCGGTGTTCAACTTCCACGCGCCGCCCTACGGCACCGGCCTGGACGAGGCCCCCGCCCTGGACGAGAACATGCGGCCGACACATGGCGGCGCGGTCATGAAGCCGGTCGGCTCCAAGGCGGTCAGGGAAGCCATCCTCAAGTACGAGCCGATGCTTTCCGTGCACGGGCACATCCACGAGAGCCGGGGCACGGCCAAGCTCGGCCGGACCCTGTCCATGAACCCCGGGAGTTCCTACACCGACGGCGTACTGCAGGGTGCGGTGCTCGACCTGAACGAGAAGAAGGGGAAAGTCACCAGGTACCTACTCGTGAACGGCTGAGGTATCCCGGCCGGCTCTCACTAACTGAGACTTGAGCTGGCCAGCCATTGGAATAGCAGAGCGTCAGGCCTCAACTTCATAAACGGCAGTGCCGGAAAGCACCGACGGCCTATATTGACGCCTGATGAACACCGACAAACCAGATGTAGCCTTCTTATCCCGCCCAAACGGGCATTACTGGACAATCAGGATAACCGGAGGAATGCATATGACGGCAGGAGCACTGGGCGAAGAGAGACCCACCCTCTTCCTCCGCAAGGCGACCGGCCTGGTCCGCGGCTGGTCCGTCCGGGACTCGTTGATCTACGCGTGCCTGGCGACCAACTTCGTGACGCTCGGCATCTACGAGTTCACCTTCGCCGGGCCGGCGTTCCCGAAGGGCCAGTTCATAACGGCGACGATCATCGGGGGCATCTGGGTTTCGTTCCTGGTGATCGCCTACAGCGGGCTTGTCGTTACCATCCCGCGGGCCGGCGGCGATTACGTCTGGCAGACCCGGATCCTGGGCAGCGGCGTCGGCTTCGTGATGGCCGCGACCGGCTGGTGGTTCATTCTCTGGCTGTGGGCGCCGATCTACGGCAACATCCTGGCGGTCCAGCTGTTCCAGCCGCTGTGGGCGACGCTCAAGTGGACCTGGCCTGGCGGCGGCTACGCGTGGTTCGGCACGCACAACGGGATCTTCATCGTGACCTTGATCACGATCGCGGCGGCCGGCCTCCTGGTCTCCATCGGCATGGCCGGTTACGCCAAGGTCCAGCGCTGGTGCTTCATCGGCGGCGTGGTCGGCTTCGCCGTCGTGGTGATCCTGCTGCTGATCAACTCGCACGCCGACTTCGTCGCCGCGTTCAACCGGGAAGGGCAGAACCTGTTCGGCGTCAACCATGCGTACGCGGCCACCAACGCGGCGGCCGTCAAGGCCGGCTACACCACATCGCCGATCGGCTTCGGCCCGCTCGGGCCGACGATGCTGCTCATCCCGGCGTTCATGTTCTTCCTGCTGTGGCCGAACTGGGGCACCACCCTGTACGGAGAGGTCCGCGGCGCGAGCGACTTCAAGCGGGTGTTCGCCGGCATGTTCTTTGGCCTGTGGCTCACGGTCGCCTTCACGATCATCTTCTTCCTGCTGATGGCGAAGACCGTCGGCTGGGGCTTCTACCAGAACCTCAACTCGCTGGACTACAACCTCACCCCGCAGTTCGGCATCTGGCCGTACCCGTTCATGTTCGCGGGCTGGCTAGTGAACAACACCGCCTTCCAGGTGGTGCTGATCCTGGTGCTCAGCCTGTGGTTCTTCGGCTGGGTAGGAACCCTGTTCCTGTCCTCGACCCGGGTCATCTTCGCGGCCGCGTTCGACCGCGTACTCCCCGACCGGGCGGCTGAGGTCTCGGAGAGGCGCAGGGTGCCGGTCTATTCGCTGCTGCTGATGCTGCTGCCCGCGGTCGGGCTGTCGGCGCTGTACGCGTACAACACCGACTTCCACACCTACACGCTGGACGCCACGCTCGTCATCGCGGTGACGTACCTGTTCAGCGCGATCGCGGTGGTCATCCTGCCGCTGCGCAAGCCGGAGCTTTGGTTCGCCTCGCCAGCCAGCAAGGTGAAGTTGTTCGGCGTGCCCATCGTGCCGGTGGCCGGGGTAATCACGATCGCGCTGCTCGTGTATTGCCTCATCGAGTGGCTGTCGAACAAACTGTATTTCGTGAACAATACGTCCTCCCTCGTCTACATGGCCGCGAACTACGTGCTCGCCATCGTCATCTTCGTGGGGGCCCGCATCATCCGTAACCGCCAGGGCATCGACCTGTCCCTGATCAACAAGGAGATCCCGGTCGAGTAGCCGCCCGGGTTTCATGATCGCGAAGACTGTGTTACCGCCTGGCGTAGCGCAGTCTTCGCGATCATCGTTTTGGAGGCACAGTGAGCGAGCCGGAGGGCGCTGCGGCGCACCCGGGCGAAACGGGAGACGCTGACGCTGACCAGGCGGCGGGGCGGACATTCCTGGTCACCGGGGCCAACACCGGGATCGGGCGGGCCACCGCGGCCGGGCTGGCCCGGCAGGGCGGCCGCGTCTTCGTCGCGTCCAGGTCACGGGAAAAGGGCGAGGAGGCGGTGGCCGGGATCAAGGCCTCGACCGGAAACGACGCGGTCTGGTACCTGCCGCTCGACCTGGCCGACCTGGACTCGGTGCGGACCTGCGCTTCGGCCTTCCTGGCCCGGGGTGAGCCGCTGCACGGGCTGGTGAACAACGCCGGCGTGGTCCGGGCCCGTGGGCTGACCAAGCAGGGTTTCGAGCTGATGTTCGGGGTCAACCACCTCGGCCATTTCGTGCTGACGAACGCCCTGCTCGACTGCCTGACCGCCAGCGCGCCGGCCAGGGTGGTGACGGTATCCAGTGATTCCCACTACGCGGCGAGCGGGATCGACTTCGAGGCGCTGCGCCGGCCGGAGCGCGGCGTCACCGGCATGCACGGGTACGGGGTCTCCAAGCTGTGCAACGTGCTGTTCAGTCAGGAACTCGCCCGCCGGACGGCTGGTTCCGGGGTCACCACCTACGCGCTACACCCGGGCATGGTGGCCTCGGATATCTGGCGGCGGGTGCCGTGGCCGGTCCGGCCGCTGATGATGCGGCGCATGCTCACCGTGGATCAGGGCGCCGCCACGTCGCTGTACTGCGCGACCTCACCGGACGTGGCGCAGGACAGCGGCAAGTTCTACGACAAGTGTGCCGAACGCGCGCCGAGTAAGGTCGCCACCCCGGAACTGGCCGCGGAGTTGTGGAAGCGCAGCGAGGAGTGGACGGCGGGGTCCTAGGGCCGGGGAAGGGCATCGGCCGGGACGGCGCGCGGGCGGGGGCATCGCGGGCGGGGGCATCGCGGGCGGGGCGCGTAGGCGGGGGTGTCGCGGGAGCGGAAACGGACTTCAGTCACGCGCGCACCAGCCACAACGAGCTCCTCGCGTGAATGCTGCGTTCATGCTGTCGGAACGCACAGCGCGGCGGTTTTGGGGTCGATGTGCCGTTGGTCCGGTAAGAGACGGACCAACGGCACATCGACCCAGCGGTTACCACATCAGCGCGCCAGAAATCCCGAAGCGACGGGACGTGAGTTACGAGGCGAGGTCACGGGGTGGCGCCCAGGAGGCTAGCGGGTCCATCTGGCGGAGCATCAGGCCCGGGGCGAGACGGCCGGCCAGGCGGAGCCCGGTGTTCCGCAGGGCGATAGCGGCCGGAGAGGTCATCCCGCTCAGGCGGGTGGCCCGGTAGGAGCCGTTCGCCACCATCCGGGTCCGGGCTAGCCGGGCAGAGGTGTAGGCGGCCAGGTCCGGCGCCACGCTGGCCAGGACGACCGCGTCCTCGATGGCCTGGCAGGCGCCCTGGCCCAGGTGCGGCGTCATCGCGTGCGCCGCGTCACCGAGGATGGCTACCCGGCCGCGGTGGTAGGCCGGCAGCGGCTCGGCGATCCAGTACACGTCGTCGTGCAGCACGCGGTCCGGGGAGATCGCGCCGATCAGGCCGGGGATCGGGTCGTGCCAGCGGCCGAACCTCCGCTTCAGCTCGGCGGCCTCGTCGTCGTGCCGGAGGCCGGGCGGCGCGGGGGCGCTGGCGTAGCAGTACACCTGGCCGCTGGCCAGCGGGAGGACGCCGAACACCTCGCCCCTCCCCCACGTCTCGGCGGGCTCGGCCCGGCCGGCGCCCTCGGGTAGCGCCGGGGCGACGAACCGCCAGGTGGTGAAGCCGGAGTAGCGCGGGCCAGGGGAATCGGGGAAGAGTGTCGCGCGGATGCGCGAGCCGATGCCGTCCGCGGCCACGACGAGGTCGGCGTCCAGGTCGCCGTCGCTGGTGGCGACGCGGGCTCGCCGGTCCGCGCCCCCGGCGTCTACGCCGGTGACGGTGACACCGGTGCGCAGCACACCCGCCGGAAGGCTACCCGCCAGCAGGCCAACCACGTCCGCACGCAGCGCGACGAGCTGCGGATCGCCGAAGCGGGTGGCCACCGCGCCCAGGTTGGTGCGGACCAGCCAGCCGCCGCCGGAGCGGCGCAGCCCGCCGTGGCCCTGGACCGCGGAAAACCGCCGCACCTCCTCGCCGAGGCCGATGGCGTCGAGCGCGTGCAGTGCGTTCGGGCCGATGCCCAGGCCCGCCCCGACCGGCTCGAGCGCCGGGGCGCGTTCGAGGACCGCTACGTCCCAGCCCCGGCGCCGGAGCGCCACAGCCGCGGTCAGCCCGCCGATACCCCCGCCCGCCACCACCGCGCGCCTGCTCATCATCATCGCCTCCGTGCGTACTACATCTGCAGTATCGAGGGCGCCGCCGGGGTGGCGGGATCCGGGCTGGCCGACGGCGTGGCGCAGATGGTGCACCAGTTGCCTGGGTGGAGGGCACCGCCTTCTACGCGCTGGCCGGTGCGGCATGATCGTTGCCAGTAGCGGGCAATAATCTCGCGTAGTGGCGATGGTGAAGGAAGCTGGGGGCATGCATCTTCCTGTGAATCCGCCGGTGGCGCCGATGCTGGCCAAGCCGGTGGACGCGATCCCGGACGGGGATTACGTGTTCGAGCCGAAGTGGGACGGCTTCCGCTCGATCGTGTTCCGCGACGGCGACGAGGTCGAGATCGGCAGCCGGAACGAGCGGCCGATGACGCGCTATTTTCCCGAGCTGGTGGCCGCGATCAAGGCCGAACTCCCGCAGCGGTGCGTGATCGACGGGGAGATCGTGATCCCCGACGGCGAGGGCAGGCGGCTGGACTTCGAGGCGCTGCAGTTGCGGATCCACCCGGCGGCCAGCCGGGTCGAGCTGCTGGCGACCCAGACGCCGGGGCACTTCATGGCGTTCGACCTGCTCGCGCTCGGCGACACCGACTACATGGAGCGGCCGTTCGCCGAGCGCAGGGCCGCGCTCGAGGGCGCCCTGGCCAACGCAGGCACATCCATCCACCTGACTCAGACGACCACCGACCGGGAGGTGGCCACCGGCTGGTTCAGCCAGTTCGAGGGGGCCGGCCTGGACGGGCTGATCGCCAAGGCCGCGATGAGTATCTACGAGCCGGACAAGCGGGTGATGAAGAAGATCAAGCACGAGCGCACGGCGGACTGCGTGGTGGCCGGCTACCGGGTGCACAAGAGCGGGGAGGACCGGATCGGGTCCCTGCTGCTCGGCCTGTACCGCGACGACGGCAAGCTGGCCAGCGTCGGCGTGATCGGCGCGTTCCCGATGGAGAAGCGGATCGAGCTGTTCACCGAGATGCAGCCGCTGGTCACCACGTTCGACCAGCACCCGTGGAACTGGGCCGAGCACCAGTCCGGCCAGCGGACCCCGCGGGCGGCCATGGCCAGCCGGTGGAACGCGGCCAAGGACCTGTCGTTCATCCCGCTGCGCCCGGAGCGCGTGGTGGAGATCCGCTACGACCACATGGAGGGCCCGCGGTTCCGGCACACCGCGCAGTTCGTCCGCTGGAGGCCCGACCGCGAGCCGCGTTCGTGCACCTACGCCCAGCTGGAGGAGCCGGTCAGCTTCGACCTCGCCGACATCCTGCACGGGGGGCACAGTGGCTGAGCCGAAGGTAGTGCTGGAACTGGCGGGGCACGAGGTCGCGGTCAGCAACCCGAGCAAGGTCTACTTCCCGCGGGCCGGGGTCACCAAGCTGGATATGGTGCGCTACTACCTGGCGGTGGCGCCGGGGGCGCTGGGGGGCGTGCGCGGCCGGCCGATGGCGCTGAAGCGCTTCGTGAACGGCGCCGAGGGCGAGCCGTTCTTCCAGAAGCGGGCGCCGGACAAACGGCCCGGCTTTGTCCAGACCGTCGAGCTCAGCTTCCCCTCCGGCCGCACCGCGGACGAGGTGGTCGTCGCCGACGAGGCCGCACTGGCCTGGGTGATCAACCTCGGCTGCATCGACCTCAACCCGCACCCGGTGCGCGCCGCCGACCTGGACCACCCGGACGAGCTCCGTGTCGACCTCGACCCGGTGCCCGGGGTGCAATGGCCGCAGATCAGGGACGTGGCCATGGTGGCCAGGGACGTGCTGGCCGACTACGGCCTGGTCGGCTGGCCGAAGACGTCCGGGTCGCGCGGCATACACATCTACGCCCGGATCGAGCCGCGCTGGGAGTTCGGCGACGTGCGGCGCGCGGCGGTCGCGGTGGCGCGGGAGATCGAGCGGCGGGCGCCCGAGATTGCCACCTCCAAGTGGTGGAAGGAGGAGCGGCACGGCGTCTTCGTGGACTACAACCAGAACGCCAAGGACCGAACGGTCGCGTCCGCCTACTCCCTCCGCCCGGTTCCAGACGCGCGGGTGTCGACGCCGCTGACCTGGGATGAGGTGCCGTCGTGCGATCCGGCGGAGCACACCATCGGCACCGTCCCGCAGCGGTTCGCCCGGATCGGCGACCCGTGGGAGCAGATGGACGAGGCGGCCGGGTCGCTGGCCGGGCTGCTGGAGCTGGCGGCCAGGGACGAAGCGGCGGGGCTGCCCGACGCGCCGTGGCCGCCGCATTACGAGAAGCAGACCGGCGAGGCACCTAGGGTGCAGCCGTCCAAGCGCCGGAGCTCCGGGTCGGCGGGCGCCAAGAGCCCGACAGGGCGCAGGCAGAGCACGATGCCGCTGATCGAGATCGCCCGCGCGCAGACCAAGGACGAGGCGATGACGGGCCTGGAGCGCTGGAAGGCCCGGCACGCGCAGGTATGGCCGCTGCTCGAGCCGGCCGACGTGCTGGTCGACGCGATGCGCGGGCGCAGCTCGCTCTGGTACCGGATCCGGCTCAACCTGCGGCACGTGCCCGAGGCCGAGCGCCCGCCGCAGGAGCCCCTCGAGGTCGACTACGACCCCTGGGCGGGCTTCCGCCCCGGTTAGCTCGCTGGGCGGCGCGGGGGCACGAGCCGGGGTCGTTCCGGATACTAACCGACGTCAACCCAGTCCAGGGTGCGCTGGACCGCCTTACGCCAGCCGGCGTAGCCGCCCTCGCGGCGGTCCGCCGACCACGACGGCGCCCAGCGCTTCGACTCGTGCCAGTTGGCGCGCAGCTCGGCCGCGTCGCGCCAGAACCCGGTGGCCAGCCCGGCCGCGTACGCGGCGCCGAGCGCGGTGGTCTCGGCCACCACCGGACGGCTGACCGGGACGCCGAGGATGTCGGCC
This sequence comes from uncultured Actinomycetota bacterium, assembly GCA_963753225.1. GTDB lineage: Bacteria > Actinomycetota > Actinomycetes > Streptosporangiales > Streptosporangiaceae > Palsa-504. Next base: position 139,297 of record CAVWBQ010000047.1, read on the forward strand.
TGCAGCTGCATGGCCAGGTCGTTGGCGGTCACGCCGCCGTCCACCTTGAGCACCTCCAGGTGGACACCCGAGTCACGCTCCATCGCCTCGGCCACGTCCCTGGTCTGGTACGCGATGGCCTCCAGGGTGGCCCGGGCCAGGTGCGCGCGGGTGTGGAAGCGGGACAGCCCGACGATCGCGCCGCGCGCGTCGGCCCGCCAGTACGGCGCGAACAGCCCGGAGAAGGCCGGCACGAAGTAGACGCCACTCGGTGTCGTCGACCTCGGCGGCGAGCGCCTCGCTCTCCGCCGCGTCGCTGATGAGGCCGAGCTGGTCGCGCAGCCACTGCACGGCCGCGCCGGTCACCGCGATCGACCCTTCGAGCGCGAAGACGGCGGGCTCCGCGCCGAACTTGAAGCACACCGTGGTGAGCAGCCCGGCCTCGGACCTGACGATCTCGGTCCCGGTGTTCAGCAGCAGGAAGTTACCCGTGCCGTAGGTGTTCTTGGCCTCGCCGGGGTCGAGGCAGACCTGCCCGACGGTGGCCGCCTGCTGGTCGCCCAGCGCGCCGGTGATAGGCAGATGGGCGCCGAACGGGCCGTCCCGTGACGTGAGCCCGTAGGGTTCGGGGGCCGAGGAGGGCTTGATCTCCGGCAGCATCGGCCGCGGCACGGTGAAGAAGCCGAGCAGCTCGTCGTCCCAGTCCAGCGTCACCAGGTCCATCAGCATCGTGCGGCTGGCGTTGGTGACGTCGGTCACGTGCACGCCGCCACGGGCGCCGCCGGTGAGGTTCCACAGCAGCCAGGTGTCGACGGTGCCGAAGATGGCCTCGCCGCGTTCGGCGTCGGCGCGCAGGCCGTCGACGTGGTCGAGCATCCACTGCAGCTTGCCGCCGGAGAAGTAGGTGGCCGGGGGCAGGCCGGCCTTGTGCCTGATCACGTCGCCCCGGCCATCCCGGTCCAGGGCGGCGGCGATCCGGTCGGTCCTGGTGTCCTGCCAGACGATGGCGTTCCCGTAGGTCCGCCCGGTGTGCCGGTTCCACACCAGCGTGGTTTCCCGCTGGTTGGTCAGGCCCAGGGCGGCCAGGTCGCTGGTGCGCAGGCTGGCCTGGTGCAGCGCCTGCCCGATGACGGCTTGGGTGCGCTCCCAGATCTCGGCGGGGTCGTGCTCGACCCAGCCGGGCCTGGGCATGATCTGCTCGTGTTCCAGCTGGTGCCTGGCCACTTCGGCGCCGGAGTGGTCGAAGACCATGAACCGGGTGCTCGTGGTGCCCTGATCGATGGCCCCGACGAAATCGGACACTCAATCTCCCTTTAGTGGCAGTTCACCGGAATGCCACGGTCGGCGGGTAGGTTGACGATGTACATACTGTAGAACTGCGACCATAGCGAAATCTGGGGGATGGGGATGGCGAGTAGCGGCGCTCTCGACGCCCGCGACCGGGGCGCGGTGTTCAGCAGGCTGGCGACCGAGCGGTTCGACGTGCTGGTCATCGGCGGCGGCGTGACCGGAGCCGGGACGGCCCTGGACGCGGCGTCCCGCGGCCTGCGGGTGGCCCTGGTGGAGGCACGGGACCTGGCCTCGGGCACCTCGAGCCGGTCGAGCAAGCTCATCCACGGGGGCCTGCGCTACCTGGAGCAGTTCGACTTCAAGCTCGTCTACGAGGCGCTGCGGGAGCGCGACCTGCTCGTGTCCAGGCTCGCCCCGCACCTGGTCAAGCCGGTCTCGTTCCTGTACCCGCTGTACAAGAAGGTGGTCGAGAGGCCCTACGTGGGGGCGGGCCTGGTGCTGTACGACTCGATGGAGGGCACGCGGCGGCCGGTGCCGCGGCACCGGCACCTGTCCGCCCGCGGCGCGCTGAAGCGCGCCCCGGCGCTATCGCCGGACCGGCTCGCCGGGGCCATGCTGTACTACGACGCCCAGGTCGACGACGCGCGGTACACCCTCACCGTGGCCCGCACCGCGGCGGCGCACAGCGCGGTCGTGGCCACCAGGGCCAGCGCGGTCGGGCTGCTGCGTTCGGCGGACGGGGAGCGGGTCACAGGCGCCCGGGTGCGCGACGAGGAGTCCGGGCGGGTTTTCGAGGTGTCCGCCGAGGCCGTGGTGATCTGCGCCGGGGTGTGGACCGACCTGGTGCACGAACTGGCGGGCGTGCAGGCCGGCTACCGGGTCCGGATGTCCAAGGGCGTGCACATCGTGGTGCCGAGGGCGGCGGTCGACGCGGACACCGGGATGATCCTGCGTGCGGAGAAGAGCGTGCTGTTCTTCATCCCGTGGGGGGAGCACTGGATCGTCGGGACCACCGATACCGACTTCTCCGGCGACCGGGCCGGACCCGTCGCGACCGAGGAGGACCTTGAGTACATCCTGGCCGCCGCGAACCGGGTGCTGGCCCGGCCGCTGATCCGCTCCGACGTCATCGCGGTATACGCCGGGCTGCGGCCGCTGGTCGACCCGAACGTGGGGAACGGCTCCAAGCCCACCACCAAGCTGTCCCGTGAGCACGTGGTCGACACGCCGGTTCCCGGCCTGGCCAGCATCGCGGGCGGCAAGTTCACCACCTACCGGCTGATGGCCAGGGACGTGGTGGACGCGGCCGTGGCGGACTTCGGCCGCGAGGTGCCCGGCTCCGTCACCGACCAGGTGCCGCTGCTCGGCGCGGACGGGCTGGCCGCGGTGCAGCCCGCGGTGGGGCGGCTGGCCGAGGACTACGGGGTGCCCCAGGCGGCGGTGGAGCACCTGCTCGGGCGGTACGGGACGCTCGCGACCGAAGTGCTCGACCTGATCCGGTCCGACGCTTCGCTGGGTCGCCCGCTGGCGCAGCGGCATCCCTACCTGCGGGCGGAGGTCGCCTACGCGGTCAGCCACGAGGGCGCGCTGCACGTCGAGGACGTGCTGATGCGGCGGACGCGGCTGTTCATGGAGGCAGCCGACTCGGGCGCCGCGGCGGCGGCCGAGGTGGCCACGCTCATGGGGCGCCTGCTCGGCTGGAGCCGGCGGCGGCGCGCGGCCGAGACGCGCCGGTACCTCGACCTGGTCGCGGCCGAGCGTACGCTGCCCGCGATGGATACCGTCCCGGTGCCCGGCCTGGCCCTCGCCGCGGCGAGATGAACACGCAGGGCGCCCGGCGGCTGCTGACGTTCCGCCTGGACCAGGAGCAACGGCAGCGGCTGCGGGCACGCCTGGCGCGCGAGGGCCGGACGATGTCCGAGGTCGTGACGCATGGGCTGCGACAGTACGTGGATAGTGTGCTGGCCCGGGGGGGCGACCCCCCGGAACCCCCCGGTCATGGGGGGCTGCCCGCCCCCCATACCCCCCGGCCCCCCGTGCCCCGACTGCCGGACCGGGTCGCCGCGCGGCTGCGCGAGCTGCGCTCCTCCGGGCGCAGCGAACTGCTTTCCGGGACACTGGCGGCGCTGAACGAGGTCGGCTGGCCGCTGCGCTCGCTCGCCGATGCCCTCGGCATCAGCCGCCAGGCGGTGCAGGCCCGGGTCCGCCGCCGGGCGCTGGCCGGCCTGCGCGACCCCGGGGTGCCCTGCGAGCCGCCTCCGCCGTTCCCGCAGCGGCGGGTGGCCAGCCAGGCTGGCCTGCGGCCGCACCTGACGATCAAGATCGACCACACGCTGCGCGCGTCGGCGCACCGGGCCGCGGCCGACGAGGGCAGCTCCCTCACCCAGGTGGTGGAGTCCATCCTGGACCGCTACCTCACGCACGGCATGGCGGACGGGGACCACGCGCCCCGGTCCGCCTCCCGGGCAAGTGCCCGGGCGGGGGCCCGGGCGGGGGCCCGGGCGGGCGCCGGGGGCGCGGAGTAGCCCGGCGGCTAGCGTCGTAGCTGCGCCTGGTCATGACATCGGCGGGAAGGATGTGCTCGGTGCGGGTTGCGACGATGCCGCCGGTGGCGGCGGCTGCCGCCGGTGCGGTCTGCATCTCGAGCTCGGCCGTGTTGATGAAGCTGGCAAGCACGGCCTCGCCCAGCGTCGTCGCGTTCGGCCGGTGCGCGTTCGCCCTGCCGCTGCTCGGTGCCCTGGCGCTGCGCGAGCGCAGGCGCGGCGGCAGCAGGACCGCCGCCCTGCCGCCGATGCCGTCCCGCAGCCGCTGGCTGGCCCGCCTGGCCGGGGTGTTCCTGGCCGCCGACCTCATCTTGTGGAGCCACACGATCGCCCTGATCGGCGCCGGACTCGGCACCGTGGTGGGCAACCTCGAGGTGCTGATCATCTCCCTGCTCGCCTGGCTTGTCCTGGGCGAGCGGCCAAGCCGGTCGCTGGTGCTGGCCTCCCCTGTCATGCTGGCCGGCCTGGTCCTGGTGGGCGGGCTGGCCGACGTGGGCGGGTCCCGCGCCTACGGCACCGATCCCGCCCTCGGCGTGGTGTACGGCGTCGGCGTGGCCGTTCTGTACGCCGTCTTCATCCTGATGCTGCGCCAGGCCACCTCGTCGGCGAGCGCGGGCACGGCGGTGGCCGGCGAAGGCACGGCGGTGGCCGGCCCGCTGTTCGAGGCGACGGCCGGAGGCGTGGCGGGTTCGCTGCTGCTCGGGCTGGTCCTGGGTGACCTGCGCCTCGGTCCGCCCTGGCCGGCTCTCGGCTGGATCGTGCTGCTCGCGCTGACCTCGCAGGTCATCGGCTGGCTGCTGATCACGGTGTCCATGCCGCGGCTGGCCGCGGGGACGATCGGCGCGCTGCTGCTGATCCAGCCCGCAGGCTCGGTGGCGCTCAGCTACGTGATCCTGAGCGAACGCCCCTCGCCGCTCCAGCTGGGCGGCGTGGCCCTGATACTGACCGGCGTGGTGGTCGCGGTCACGGGCCGGACGCCGCAGGCCGCCTACTCGCGGCGCAGGACGAGGATCATCCGCCACGCGCCGGACGCGTCGACGGGCAAGTCGCCTTCGAAGTCGCCGTAGCTGGCCGCGACGGTGAAGCCGCCGGCCAGCCTGATGGCCGCGGTCAGCTCGGTCGCGGTCCAGAAGCGGTTCGGCACGACGTCGGTGACGGTCCGCACCGCGCCGCCGCGCTGGTGGAAGGTGACGCTGACGTGTTCCCTGGTGACCTGTGTGACCGGGTCGATCTGGTCTTGCGCGCCCCAGCGTACGCTGACCGTCCCCTCGCCGGTCTCGGTGCTCCATTCGCTGCTGGTCCGGCGCTCGGCGCCGAAGAAGTCCGCGGGATGCGCGAGCTCCATGATGTACAGGCCGTTCGGGTTCAGGTGACGCCCGACCGCGGTCAGATGGCGCAGCATGTCGTCCAGCGTCAGAAGGTGGCACAGCGAGTTGAGCATGGTGATGGCCAGGTCGAAGGGGCCGGGCAGGCTGAAGTCCCGCATGTCGGCGTGGGCCACGGTGAGCGGGATCCCGGCGGCGGCCGCCAGTTCGCCGGCCCGGGCGCACATCGCCGGGCTGAGGTCGAGCGCGGTGGCCTCCAGGCCGCGCCGCGCCAGGTCGCGCGCGTGCTCGGCCGGGCCTGCGGCGAGCTCAAGAACCGACCTGGGCGGTTGGTGATGCTTGCCGGACCAGCGCAGCAGCGCGTCCACCTCGGCCGGGACGTCGCGGTAGGCGCAGGCAGCCTCGTAGAACTTCGGCTCGTCATAGATACCAGGCACCCGACCATGATGCCGGACGCTACGCGCCTCGGGGGAACGGGGGGATCAGGGTTTCGCCCTCCCGGGCCAGCACGGCGCCTCCGGGCCAGCACGAGGGTCGTCCCCCGGAGCCAGCATTGCCCGGCGTTACCCCGGTCGCATTGGCGCAGCTAGAGACGGTGCAAGATGACGTGCACTAGCCTGGAGCATCGGCCTGCGGCAGACTGTCCGCATGATGTCTGAGAGCCAGGCGCTGGAGACCCTCTCCCAGGAGGATCCAGAAGCGGCCGGCGACGCGCGGGCCGCTCTGGCCTGGCTGACCGGAGACGAGGGCCTGGAGACGATCTCGCTGCTGCGCCTGCAGGAGTTCCTCTGGTACGCGCTCCCGGTGAAGTGGCCGATGTCCACCCCGGGCCGGGTCGGCGTGGCGAAGGCGCTGGGCCGGCTGTTCCTGCTGGCGGGCCTGGACCGGTACGCCGGGGTGTGCTCCTCGGCGGGCACCGAGAAGATCATCACCGCCTACGCGGACGGGCACGAGGACGGGATCACCGCCTACACCGAGGCCATCGAGGAGTCGAACGCGGCCCCGCCGGACACCGAACTGCTCGCCTGGGGTTCGGTCATGGGATCGCAGGAGCGCGCCGCCTACGACGCCTGCGCGGCCGCGGTGGAACTCGCCTTCGCCTCCGGCGAGCTGAGCGTGGGCGCCCGCGGCTGGCGGACCAAGCGCGTGGACATCGTGAACCGCTGGCTGACCGGCCGCCCGGCGGGAGATCTGGACGGCGGCGCGGAGCCGGGCCAGGCCCAGGACGGCTCGCCGGGGACCGACACCTGGCTGGGCCGGATCAGCGCGGAGCGGATCGACGCCTGGGCGCACGGCCGGCCCGGTGAGCGGTCACGGCTGGCCCGCGGCCTCATCCCGCGCCTGCTCGAACCGCCCGCGGTCCCCGACGACCCGCTGCCCACGCTGCGCTGGCTGCTCAGCCACGCCGGCGCGGGCATTCGCCTGACCGCCAGGAACTACATAGCGCCCGCCCTGGTCACCGAGGCGGTCGAGGAGTTCGGCTGGCGCGAGCAGCTCGTCGGCACGCTGCGCCAGGAACTCGACGTGTTCCCGCTGCACACGCTGCGCGGCATGGCGCAGAGCGAGATGGGCGCCATCCGGCGCAGAAGCACCAGCCTCGTGCTCACCAAGACGGGCAAGCTCATGGTGGCCGATCCCGCCGCCCGCTGGCATATCGGCACCGCGGCGCTGATCGGCCCGGACGACGGCCCGCAGCCGGACTTCCCGGTCGCGGTCCGCGAGGCCGCCCTGATGGTCATCCTGACCAGCGGACCGACCGGGTACGACGAACTGACTAAGCAGCTGACCGACATGCACGGCGTGGAGGGCTGGGCGGCCGCGGGCGTCGCGGGCGGCGGCCGGGCCGGCACCGGACGGCACGGGACGGGACTGCACAACACCGGGCTGGCCAGCGCCGTCCGCACCGAGCTGTACGCGCTGCGGCACCGGCTATGGGCGCTGCACCTGCTCGGTACCGAACGCAGCTTCAGCGCGCCGCTGTCGCTGACAGAAACCGGAGTGACCGCGGCACTGTCCGCCCTGCTCGCCCGGGCCCTGCGCCCGCGCCACCACCTGGGCCTCGGGTAACTCCTGGTCAGTCCCGGAACGTCAGCGGGAAATACCCGGTGTAGTTCTCAGCCAGCGTGGTGGCGGCCGCCCGGGATGAGATGACGTACCGCAGCTGGGAGAGCTGCAGCGCGGCCCCGAACTGGTCCGAATGCGGGTCGACGTGCAACATGGACGTCATCCACCAGGAGAAGTGGGTGGCCCGCCAGACCCGGCTCAGCGCGGTGTCCGAGTACGCGTCGGCCGGCCCGGCCTGCCCGTCCTTGAGCAGGCTGGTCAGCGCCTTGGCCAGGGCGGTCACGTCGGCGAGGGCCAGGTTGAGGCCCTTGGCCCCGGTAGGCGGCACGATGTGCGCCGCGTCACCGGCCAGGAACAGCCTCCGGTAGCGCATGGGCGAGGCCACGAAGCTGCGCATCGGCGAGATGGCCTTCTCGCTGATGTGGCCGTCCTTCAGCTCCCACCCCGGCACCTCTAGCCGGTGCTTGAGCTCGGCCCAGATCCGGTCGTCAGGCCAGTGTTCGATCTCCTCGTCTGCGGGGACCTGCAGGTAGAGCCGGCTGACCTGCGGGGTGCGCATGGTATGCAGCGCGAAGCCGTCCTCGTGCCGGCAGTAGATGAGCTCGTCGGTGGACGGCGGCACGGAGGCCAGGATGCCGAGCCAGGAGTAGGGGTACTCGCGCTCGGCCACCTGGACGAGGCCGGGCGGCATGGAGTCGCGGCAGATGCCGTGGAACCCGTCACACCCGGCGATGGCGTCGCAGGCGACCTCATGACGGGTGCCCCCGGCGTCGGTGAAGCAGAGGACCGGCCGTTCGGTATCAAGCTCTCTGACCTCGGTGTCGGAGACCTCGAACTCGATCATCGCCCCGGCCGCGAGCCTGGCCTGGATCAGGTCCTTGACGATCTCGGTCTGGGCGTAGATCGTCACCCAGCGGCCGCCGGTCAGCTCGCGGAAGTCGAGGTGGTGGCGCTCGCCCTCGAACTGCAGGTAGATCCCGCCGTGTTCGAGGCCCTCGACGTCCATCCGCCCGCCCAGACCGACCGCTCGGAGCAGTTCCACCGTGCCCGCCTCGAGCAGGCCGGCCCGCTGCCGCGCCTCGCAGTAGGCCCGGCTGCGGTTCTCCACCACGATGGAGTCGATGCCGCGCAAGGCGAGCAGGTGGGATAGCAGCAGGCCGGCCGGGCCGGCCCCGACGATTCCGACTTGCGTACGTGAGGTAACGGTCATCTCGAAGCCACCGGTACCTGCCTAGAAGGGATAGGGCGCGATGTCGCCACGGACGGTTACCCAGCGGGTATCCGTAAACGCCTCCAGGTTGGCGGCCCCGCTGACCCATCCGCCGGAGTAGATCTTGCCGCGCCAGACAGACTCGTCCATGAGTGCCATGACCGCTCCTTGGATTCACATGTACGTAAGACGCACGATAGTTCAGAAAGCGAACGGGTAATGCCGGGTCTATGATGTCATCGACCGAGCCAGGAGGCCCTCCTTGACTGACAACCAGGATCAAAGTCATGACGGGGACTTCGTCCAGTCACTCGAGCGCGGCCTGTCGGTGATCCGTGCCTTCGACGCCGAGCACCCGAAGCTGACGCTCAGCGAGGTAGCCACGAGCACCGGACTGAGCCGGGCCGCGGCCCGGCGGTTCCTGCGCACCCTGGTTCAGCTCGGCTACATGCGCAGCGACGGGAGCAGGTTTTCGCTGCGGCCCAAGATCCTCGAACTCGGCTACGCGTACCTGTCCAGCCTCACCCTGCCCGAGGTAGCCATGCCGCACCTGGAGCAGCTGGTCGAGCAGGTGCACGAGTCCTCTTCGGTGTGCGAGCTCGACGGCAACGAGGTCGTCTACATCGCCCGTGTCCCGACCAAGCGGATCATGACCGTGACGATCAGCGTCGGGACCAGGTTCCCGGCCTACGCGACCTCGATGGGCCGGGTGCTGCTGGCCGCGCAGTCCGACGAACGGCTCGACGAGTACCTGGAATCGGCCCGCCTGCGCGGCCTTACCGGGCACACCATCACCAGCGCGACCGCGCTGCGCCGCGAGCTGCGCAAGATCCGCGCTCAGGGCTGGGCCCTGGTGGACCAGGAACTCGAGGAAGGGCTCCGGTCGATCGCGGCCCCCATCCGCGACGCCGACGGCCAGGTCATCGCGGCCGTCAACGTCTCGACCCACGCCGGCCGGCGCACCCTGAACAGCATCGTCGAGGACCTGCTGCAGCCGCTGCTTGCCACCGCCCGCCGCATCGAGCTGGACCTGGCTCGCTCCCGCGCCTCGGTCCGCGCCCGCCCCGACGCCTGACCTGCGCCCCGCTGCGGGGGGCGCGTAATCCGTGCGGGACGCGTGATCCGTGCGGGACGCGTGATCCTGCGGACGCGCGACCGTGCGGGACGCGTGATCCCTGCAGGGCGCGTGATCCGTGCGGCGCGACCCCAGGGGGCAACCGGCGGTTGGGGCGATGGTGCTGGTGTGGCGGTGGTGCAGACTGGGGTCGCTGGGGCTAGGGCGGGCAGGGGCGGACCGGGATCGTTCGGGGTGAGGGGGCCCCCGCCCCCAATAGACGGGGGCGAGGGCCCCCTCACCCCATCGGTCGGAGGGCGGGCGGATGCAGCTGTGAAAGGCGAGGCCAATGGGGTTGCGGTGGGTGAGAGCTCGGTAGCCAAGGCGGAGGGCGGCGGGGTCGGCGGGCGCGGGCGGCGAGCGAGGGCGCGGGGGGCGGGCGCGGGGGGCGGGCGCGGTCGGCGGGCGCGGTCGGCGGGCGCGGGCACGGGGTGATGCGAGCGAGGGCGCGGGGGCGGTAGTGCGGAGGGGAAGCTCGATGAGCGTGGGGGGCAGCGATGCCGAGGGGCGGTCGATGAGGACGGGGGGCAGTGGCCCCGGGAGGACTCGCCTGCCACACTAGCTTTCTATGCGTACGCTCGTCATCGACCATCCCCTGGTCACCCACAAGCTCACCGCGCTGCGCGACGCCGCCAGCGACACTGCCACGTTCCGCAGCCTGACGGCCGAACTGGTTACCTTGCTCGCGTACGAGGCGACGCGTGAGATGCGGGTGCAGCCAGTGTCGGTCGCCACCCCGGTGGGCATGGCCAGCGGCGTCAAGCTGGCCCGGCCGGTACCGCTGATCGTGCCCGTGCTGCGGGCCGGGATCGGCATGCTCGACGGCATGACCCGGCTCCTGCCGATGGCCAACGTCGGCTTCGTCGGGCTGCGCCGGGACGAGGAGTCACTGGTCGCGTCCACCTACGCGGACCGGCTGCCGACCGACCTGACCGGGCGGGACACGTTCGTGCTCGACCCGATGCTGGCCACCGGCGGAACGCTGGCCACCGTCATCAGCATGCTGGCCAACCGCGGGGCGGCCTCGATCACCGCCATCTGCCTGCTTGCCGCGCCCGAGGGCCTGCGGCACGTAGAGGCGGCCTTCGCCGCCGACGAGGTGCGGGTGGTCACCGCCGCCGTCGACGAGCGGCTGAACGACCGGGGGTACATCGTGCCCGGCCTCGGGGATGCGGGCGACCGCTTGTTCGGCGAGATCTAGCGGCTCTCTGGCCCGTCTTTCTGGCCTGGTCTTTCGGGCAGGGCACCGGGCTCTGAAGCGGTTCCCGTAGGCACCACCAGCGCTCTAGACTGGCTCCCCCCCACGTCCACAGTGGGTGATGCTCTACCGCCGAACCCGGCACCCTGCCGACTACAGCTAATCAGGACGTATCTACCCGGGGTATCCCCGAGTCCGGGGTTACCTCCGATCCGCACGGCGAAGAGAATCCGGCCTAGACTAAATCGATGTTGTGCCAGATTGCCGGGACCTTACTATGCCACTGAACTCGCACGTCAGCACGGCGTCAGGGCAGAAGATGCTGGTCGCCGAGGGCACCCGGCTGGTCTTCGGCCGGGGTCCGGGGGTCGATCTGATCGTCGCGGCTGGCCGGGGACTGTCCCGGCGGGCGGGCCTGGTAACCGCGATGGCGTCCGGCGTCTGGATCGCCAACATCAGCCGCACCCACGCGCTCTACGTAGAGGGCGAGGGCTACCAGGTCAGGCTGCCCCGGATGGAGCATGACGGCGAGCCCGCCAACGGCTGGTTCGTACACACGGGCACGGCGCTGGTCGGCTCGCGCGCCATGCTCGACGATCGGCAGTCGCTGATGGTGACGGTCACCGGCCAGTACGAGGAGCAGGCCGCCCAGCACCGGGCTGGCTGGGCCGAGAGCGCCGGACTGGCTGCCACGGGGCTGACCGGGGGAAGGCTGGCCGCCACCGGGCTGGCCGACGAGGGCGAGTGGACCGACGAGGTCTTTGCCGCGGGCGCGGCAGCCCGGCCGGACCTGGAGGACGCCGGACGAGGCGGAGCGGTGCTGACTGGGGCGGGGCAGGCGGCCATGGCCGGGGTCAAAGTCCCCGGGCAGGGTCACGCCGGCCTGGGGCACTCGGGGGCTGGACACGCCGGGGCGGGGTACTCGGGGGCGGGGTACTCGGGGGCGGGCCATGCGGGGCAGGCCGCGGCGGACGGAGCCGAAGAGGCGGACGGGCCGGGCCTGGCGGCCAGGGACGGCGACGGGACGCTGCTGCCGTTCTACCTGGACCCGATGACGAAGCTCTTCCTCGTCGCGCTGATCTGGTGCCGCCCGTGGCTGGACGATCCGAGCGCGGCCAGGCCACTGCCCCGTACGCCGGAGATCGCCCGGGGTGCCCTGGAGGTCACCGGCGCTTACCACGAGCTGGAGCGGTTCGACGCCGACCCGGAATACCGTGACCTGCTCTCGGCCCGGGTGGCCGAGCACATCAAGGTGCTCCGGCGCAAGATCGCCGACCGCGGCCTGGCCGCCGCCGATGTCCGGCTCTCTGACGAGGTGGCCGTGCGGATCCTCATCGAGCACGGGATCATCACCTCCGCCGACCTGAGCAGGCTGGACGACCCCGCCTGGCGTTCCCGCCAGGAAGACCTCTGGTGGACTCAGGGTTAAACGCCGGGCGGCACCACGATGAACGTGGTGGTAGCCACGCGGCCGCCCGGTCCGGTCACCCGGACGCCGAACGCGCCGAGCTGAAGCGTGCCTGGGAAGAGCTTGTTGATGTCCAGCTGGAACGTCCCGGCGGACGGGGTCAGGCGGACGCTGCGAGTAAACGTCCGGGTCGGCACGACCTGAGGCGGGCTGTCGAAGCGCAGCGCGACGGTGACCGGCTTACCCGGCGTGAAGCCGCTGACCCGGACGGCCCAGGCGCCATCGGCGGTGCCCCGGCTCTGCTTCACCATGCACGCGTCGGGGCCGCTGGCGGCGTGATCCGACGACGTGCACACGGTCAGCGGCGCCGGGGGTGGCACGGGCGCGCCCGGATTGGACGTTACCGGAGCGGGAACGCTTGAGCTGCTGAGCGCGGAACCGAGGATGACGCCGACCACGACCAGGGCCGCGCCGACGGAGGCCCAGCCGGCCCAGGCCATGTGCCCTCGCAGCCACCGCCGCCAGCCGGTTCCCTGACGCCCGCCCCCGGGCCCGGTTCCGGTGCCGGCGCGGCCGTGCCCGGGCTTGCGCCGGGGGGCGGGGCGGTAGGAGGCGGGAAGTTCGGTGTAGGAGGCGGAGGTGGCGTCCTCGGCGCGCTCGTCGGCGAACTCGCCGAGCGGGCCGATCTGGGGGCTGCGCTGGTACTCGGCGATCAGGGCCATCACCTTGTCCGGCAGGTAGGAGTGCTCCTCGTCCGGGCCGGCCTGGGCCACGGTGAAGTCTCCCAGCTGGACCAGCATGGCCGAGGAGGTCGGCCGCTGCCGCGGCACCCGGTGCAGGCACGCGGTGATGACCTCGGACAGCTCCCCGGGCAGGCCGGACAGGTCCGGTTCCTCGGTCGCCAGCCGGGCCAGCACGTCCATCACCGAGGCGCCGGAGTACGGCGGGTGCCCGGTGGCCGCGAACAGCAGCGTCGCGCCGAGCGAGTACACGTCGCTGGCCACCGACGCCTCACGGGTGTCCCTGGCCTGCTCCGGCGCCATGTACGCCGGAGTGCCGACCGCGCCGCGCGCGGTGGTGCGGCCCATCCGCTCGGCCGCCCGGGCCACGCCGAAGTCGATCACCCGCGGCCCGTCCGGAGCGACCAGCACGTTGGAGGGCTTGAGGTCCCTGTGCACCAGCCCGGCCCCGTGAATCGAGGCCAGCGCCTCGGCGCACCCGGCCGCCAGCCAGCGTACCGTGGTCACCGGCAGCGGCCCGCAGGCCAGCACCAGCCGGGACAGCGACGGGGCCGGCACGTACGCCGTGGCCAGCCAGGGCAGGTCCGCCTCGGGATCGGCCTCCACCACCGCGGCGGTGAACACCCCGCTCACCTTCCGCGCGGCCGCCACTTCCTGCGCGAACCGGGTACGGAAGCCGGCCTCCTCGGCCAGCTCCACCCTGATCGTCTTGACCGCGACCAGCCGCCCGGCCGCCGAACGTCCCAGGTAGACCTGGCCCATCGACCCGGAGCCAAGGCGACCGAGAACCACGTACGGCCCGATCCGCTCCGGATCCCACCTACGCAGTGCCTGCTCGTCGCGGGGCACACGGCCCTGCTGCGATCCCATCTCGGCCCTCCCTCACCCCCGTTCGCAAGTGCACGACTCCGAACAGTGGCCAGCTTCCATCATGCCGAACCGCTCCGGCAACGTGCAGCGTCTTCCCCGCGTTCTGTGACGGGTGGGGATGGAGAGAAAACCGCACCCGTTCGGGATGATTTTTTTAACGTTTAGTCCGGTGGCGGGCCTCCGAGCAGGCTGACCGGAACCACCGCGTCGCTGATCGCGCGGGCGGTGGCGAAGCCCGGCTTGATCACCGTGTTGATCAGGTGCAGGCGCTCGTCGAAGCCGGCGAACGCGCTCTTCATGGCGTTGACCGTCAGCCATTCGATGTCCGTCCAGCCGTAACCGAACTCCGTGACCAGCCGGTGGAACTCCGAGCTGAGCGTGACCTGGCTCATTAGCCGGTTGTCGGTGTTCACCGTGACCCGGAACGACAGCTGGCGGAGCAGCCGGATCGGGTGCAGCGCGATCGACGGCGCCGCGCCGGTCTGCACGTTCGAGGTCGGGCACATCTCCAGCGGGATCCGGCGGTCCCGGATGTAGGCCGACAGCCGCCCGAGCCGGACGTTGCCCTCCTGGCTGATCTGGATGTCGTCCACGATGCGGACGCCGTGGCCCAGCCGTTCGGTGCCGCACCACTGCACCGCCTCCCAGATCGACGGCAGCCCGAACCCCTCGCCCGCGTGAATCGTGATGTGGAAGTTCTCCCGCTTGATGTACTGGAACGCGTCCAGGTGCCGGCTCGGCGGCCAGCCCGCCTCGGCCCCCGCGATGTCGAACCCGACCACGCCCCGGTCCCGGTAGCGCACCGCGAGCTCGGCGATCTCCAGCGACCTGGCCGCCGTCCGCATGGCCGTGAGCAGGGCGTACACCGTGATGCCGCGTCCCTCGCTGCCCTGCAGGAAACCGTCGAGTACGGCCTCTACCACCTCGTCCAGGCTGAGCCCGCGCTCGGTGTGCAGCTCGGGCGCGAACCGCACCTCGGCGTACACGATCCCGTCGGCGGCCAGGTCCTCGGCGCATTCGGCGGCTACCCGGCGCAGCGCGTCCGGGGTCTGCATCACCCCGACCGTGTGCCGGAAGGCGTCCAGGTATATCTCCAGGTGACCACGGTGCGCACCCTCGGTGAGCCGCTGCGTCAGCTCTTCTTCGTTGTCGGCGGGCAGGCCCTGGTAGCCCGTCTGGAGGGCCAGCTCGAGGACGGTCCGCGGGCGCAGGCCGCCGTCCAGATGGTCGTGCAGCAGGACCTTCGGGACGGTCCTGACCTCGGCAAGTGTCGGCATCTCCCTATTCTGCTACGTGGGGCTGACCTGCTCGATGACCGGGGAGACCGGCGGCGGCGGGCCCTGGTCGCTGACCGCGGCCGCGCCCTCAAGGGCGGCCAGGGCCGGGCCGAAGCGCTCCGGCTCGTCGGCGCGGAGCTCCAGCAGCGGCTGGCCGGCCTGCACCCGGTCGCCCGGCTTGGCCAGGCAGATGATTCCCGCGGACGCGCTGACGTCGTCTTCCTTGCGCGCGCGGCCCGCGCCGAGCCGCCAGGCCGCGATGCCGACCGCCAGGGCATCCAGGCCGGTGAGCCAGCCGGAGGCGGGCGCCGTCAGCACCTGGGTGTGCGCCGCCTGAGGCAGCGGGGCGTCCGGGTCGCCGCCCTGCGCGCGGACCATCGCCCGGTAGGCATCCAGCGCCCGGCCGTCGGCGATGGCCGCGGCGGGATCGCCGGCTGGATCGCCAGCGATGCCTGCCAGCGCGAGCATCTGCCCGGCCAGCGCGAGGGTGACCTCCATCAGGTCCGCGGGCCCGTCTCCCTGCAGCGCCGCGACCGACTCCGCTACCTCCACGGCGTTGCCGACCGCGCGGCCCAGCGGGGCGTCCATCCTGGTCAGCAGCGCCCTGGTGCGCACGCCGTGCTCCTCGCCGAGCGCGACCATCGTCTCGGCGAGCTCGCGCGCCCGGTCGTAGCTGGTCATGAAGGCGCCGCTGCCGACCTTGACGTCGAGGACGAGCGCGCTAGTTCCCTCGGCGATCTTCTTGGACATGATCGAGCTGGCGATGAGCGGGATGGACTCGACCGTCCCGGTGACGTCGCGCAGCGCGTAGAGCCTGCGGTCCGCGGGCGCCAGGCCGGAGCCGGCCGCGCAGATCACGCAGCCGACGCTGGCCAGCACGGCGATCGTCTCGTCCGGGGTCAGCCCGGCGCGGAATCCGGGGATCGACTCGAGCTTGTCCAGGGTGCCGCCGGTGTGGCCGAGCCCGCGGCCCGACAGTTGCGGCACCGCGGCGCCGCACGCCGCGACCAGCGGAGCGAGGATCAGGCTGACCTTGTCGCCCACCCCGCCGGTCGAGTGCTTGTCCACGGTTGGCCTGCCGACAGACGACAGGTCCAGCCGGTCCCCCGAGGCGATCATGGCCGCGGTCCAGGTCCGCAGCTCGGTGCGGTCGAGGCCGCGGAAGTAGATCGCCATCAGCAGCGCCGACATCTGCTCGTCGGCGACCTCGTGCCGGGCGTACGCCTCGAACAGCCACCTGATCTCGTCGTCGGCGAGCCGCTGCCCGTCCCGTTTGGCTCTGATGAGCGAGACCGCGTCGGTCACCGCTCCTCCCGGCGGGCGGCGAGATCGGTGCCGGTGAAGGCGGCCGGGAGCAGGACCTTTAGCTCGACTGGGCCTTCCGCAGTGTCGACCAGGAGGTCGCCGCCGCCGGCCTCGAGCAGCAGCTGGCGGCAGCGGCCGCAGGGCAGCAGCGGCTGGCCATCGCCCGCCACGACGGCGACCGCCCGCAGCGTCCCGGCGCCGGAGGCGGCCAGAGCCCCGGCGCCGGAGTCGTGGAGAGCCCCGGCGCCGGAGGCGAACAGAGCAGAGACCAGGCCGCATTCGGCGCACAGGGTCAGGCCGTAGGAGGCGTTCTCCACGTTGCAGCCGGTGACGACCTGCCCGTCAGCGGCCAGGCCGGCCGCGCCGACCCTGAGCCCGGAATAGGGAGCGTAAGCACGTCCGGCCGCGGCCACGGCGGCCGCGCGGAGTCCTGGCCAGTCGATGATCACGTGACGACTCTAAAGCACGCATGAAAAGGACTAGGGTCCGGTCGGATAAGGCTGCAGGGTTGCCTTATCCGACCGGACCCTTCTCACGTCCTGCGCGGCCGCGGCAGGGAGGCGGTTCGCGCTAAGAGCAAGGAACTCTGCTATGAATCATGCCCAACGAGTTGCTAGGACCCACACTGGAACGAGTTCAGATGTGGTTAAGATCTGCGCCGGATTCGGTGCTGGCGGGTTTCGTGCTTAACGTGGAGCCCGTGAACGCGCGTCTAGGCCGGGTCCTTGTGGTGGAAGACGACCCTGGTATCGCCACTCAGCTGGTCCGCGGCCTGACTAGGGCCGGCTACGAGACCGGCAGCGTCACGACCGGCAAGGCGGCGCTCGACTGGCCGGTCCCCGACGTTTTTCTGCTCGATCTCGGGCTGCCCGACATGGACGGCGTGGAGGTCTGCCGGCGGCTCCGGCAGGCCTGCGACGCGGCCATCATCATCGTGACGGCGCGGGGCGAGGAAACCGACCGGGTGCTAGCCCTAGACGAGGGCGCCGATGACTACCTGATCAAGCCTTTCGGGCTGCAGGAGCTGCTGGCCAGGATCAGGGCCGTGCTCCGCCGCAGCAAGCAGCCGGCCGGCCACGCCCAGGTGCTGCAGCACGGCCCGCTCACCGTCGACCCGCGCACGCACAAGGTCAGCGTGAACGGGAACCAGATCGCCGTGACCCCCAAGGAGTTCGCCATCCTGGAGTGCCTGGCCAGCGACCCGGGCCGGGTGGTCAGCCGCCAGGAGATGCTCGAGCGCGCCTGGGACGAGCACTGGTACGGCCCGACCAAGGTGCTCGACGTGCACATGGCGGCGCTGCGGAAGAAGCTCGGCGACCCCGGCCTGATCGAGACCGTCTACGGGCACGGCTTCCGGCTCGCGGATCAAGGTGGCGCGTCGTGACCAGGCGGATCCTGCTTGTCCTGCTGGCCTTCACCGCCGCGGTGCTGGTGGGCGCGGTGGTGCCGCTGACGCTCGACGCGGCCGGGCACGACCGGACTTCGTTCATCCAGGCCACCGCGGGCATGGCGCGCACCGACGCCGCGATCGCCCAGTCGCGGCTGGACAGCCTGGCCCAGTCCCCGGCGAACGATTCGGCCAGCGACGGCGAAAACGGCGGGGCCGATGCCCCGCTGGTCATCCTCATCACCCAGACGGAGCAGGCCGGCGACGGCCTGCTGATCTTCAGGGGCGACCCGCGGGGCAACAACCAGCTGGTCAACAAGGGCATGCCGGCCGGCAACTGGATCCAGCTGGCCGTCAAGGCCAATGCCGCGGGCCAGCTCTCGCGGAAGGCGAACCAGCCGATCCAGGCAACCGCTGAGGTCGAGGGATCGCGGGTCGCCGCGGCCATGCCCGTCTTCTTGCGCGGCAAGTACGGCCTGGTGGGCACCGTGATCCTGGCCCGGTCGAGCAAGCCGCTGAACGGCGACATCGTCGAGCTCTGGGTCATCCTCGGCACGATCGCCGTGGTAGCCATGATCGCCGCGACCCTGCTGGCCTTCGGCCTGGCCCGGTGGGTGAGCAGGCCGCTGGCCGGGCTGGACGCCACGGCGCGCCGGCTGGCCGACGGCGACCTGGACAGCCGGGCCGTGGTCGATTCCGGGCCCCCGGAGCTGCGCCGCCTGGCGACGACGTTCAACACCATGGCCGGGCGGCTGGAGGCCCTGGTCCACGGGAACCGCGCCGTGATCGCGGACGTGTCGCACCAGCTGCGCACCCCGCTGGCCGCGCTGCGGCTGCGGCTCGACCTGCTCGCCGCGGACCCGGACCCGGACCCGGAGACCACCGGGCACGAGCTGGCCGGCGCGCTCGAGGAACTGGCCCGGCTATCCCGCCTGGTAGACGGCCTGCTGGCGGTGGCCCGCGCGGAGAATGTGGTGCCGGTGCCCGCCGCGGTGGACGTGGCCGAGGTGGCCAGAGAACGGGTCGTGGCGTGGCACCCGGTGGCCGACGACCGCAGCATCGCGCTCGAGGCGCTCGTAGAAGGCGGTGGCAGGCCGTGCCCGTCGGTGCTGGCCTGGATGGGCGAAGGCCACCTGGAGCAGGTCCTCGACAACCTCGTGGCCAACGCGCTCGACGCGCTGAGCGCGGGCGGTCACGTCACGGTTACCGCGACGACCACCGTGGCCGGGGCGCGGATCACCGTGGCCGACGACGGCCCAGGCATGAGCGCCGAGGAAAGGGAGCGCGCCTTCCTGCGCTTCACCACTTCGAACCCGAACGGCACCGGGCTCGGCCTGGCCATCGTGCACCGCCTGGTCACCTCGAACGGCGGCACGGCCCGGCTGGTCGAGACACCAGGCGGCGGGCTGACCGCCATCCTCGACTTCCCCGGCGCGCCAGGGCCGAACACGAGCGCGGAGTACCCTTCGTCGGCGCAGGACCTCGCCAGCCTGTAGCTCCGCTGGCTCCGGGGGGAACGACTCCCCCGAGCCCTCGGGCCCCGAGGCCTTGTACGAAGGCACCAAAGACCCGGCGCGGAGACGTGCGTCTATGTCTGCCCTGCCAGGAATGTCACCATGTCCGGGTTCCGATTCGGCAACGAGCAGGCCAGATGGCCGCGTGTCCTCTTCCCAGCGGAGACGGCCAGGCATAGCCTGCGGGACAACCTAGGACGATTGCGAGGCCAGGCGCTGTGGCGTGCTGGCCCAGTGGAGGTAAGCGTGAAACACAGCGCATGGGCCACAGCGGCGCTGGCCGTGTCAGCGACGGTGGTCATCGCCGCGTGCGGCAGCAGCAACAGCTCGGCCCCGTCCGCCGGCGGCCACCTCGTCGAGCGCGCCGGCCGGGTTCGTCTGCAGCCGCGGCCGGGACCACCGGCAAGCCCTCGGCTGCATGGTCACCGACACCGGAGGCATCGACGACAGGTCGTTCAACGCCTCGGCGTGGGCTGGCATGCAGGCGGCCGCGAAGGCGAGCAGCAACGTCACCGTCAAGTTCTCGCAGTCGACGACGCCAGGCCGACTACGTGCCGAACATCAATACGTTCATCAGCCAGAAGTGCAAAATCATCGTCACCGTCGGGTTCGCTGATGGGCGACGCGACGAAGGCGGCGGCGAAGGCCCATCCGAGCCAGAAGTTCGCGATCGTCGACTACGCCTACACTCCGCCGCTGTCGAACGTGAACGCGCTGGTGTTCAACACGGCGCAGGACGCCTTCCAGGGCGGCTACCTGGCCGCGGGCATGACCAAGACCGGCAAGGTCGCGACGTTCGGCGGGCAGAAGCTGCCGACCGTGACGATCTACATGGACGGCTTCTGGGACGGCGTGCAGTACTACAACCAGAAGCACGGCAAGAACGTGCAGGTGCTCGGCTGGAACGAGAAGACCCAGAACGGCTCGTTCACTGGCGACTTCACCAACCAGACCAAGGGCCAGACGCTCACCCAGACGTTCATCAGCGAAGGCGCGGACATCATCTTCCCGGTCGCCGGCAACGTCGGGCCTCGGCGCCGCCAAGGCGGTCCAGCAGGCGGACGCCGCGGCCGGCAGCCAGAAGGTCAACATGGATGTGGGTCGACGTCGACGGATGCGTCAGCGCGCCGCAGTACTGCAAGTACTTCATCACCAGCGTGCAGAAGGGCGATCGTACGCGGCGGTGAAGCACCGCGGTGCGGGCACGGCCAACGGCTCGTTCAAGGGCGGCAACTACATCGGCACGCTGGCCAACGGCGGCGTCGCGCTGGCCCCGTTCCACGACTTGGACAGCAAGGTGCCGGCCGCGCTGAAGAGCGAGCTGGCGCAGATCAAGGCAGGGCATCGAGGACGGCTCGATCACGGTAGCGACCAAGAGCCCGGCTTAATCTTCGGGCAAACGCGAATGTGGCAGCGGTGCGGCATGACGCCGTACCGCTGCCACAACGGCGCTAACGGATCCAAGGCTTCTGAGGGTCGACGTGGAACTAGAGCTGAAGGGCATCACCAAGCGGTTCGGTTCGCTGGTGGCCAACGACCGGATCGATCTGTCGGTGTCCCCGGGCCAGGTGCACGCCCTGCTCGGCGAGAACGGCGCCGGCAAATCGACCCTGATGAACGTGCTCTACGGGCTGCTCCAACCCGACGAGGGCGAGATCCTGCTCGACGGTAAGAAGGCCCAGTTCGCCTCGCCAAAGGACGCCATCGCGGCCGGCATCGGGATGGTGCACCAGCACTTCATGCTCGTGCCCGTGTTCACGGTGGCGGAGAACGTCACCCTGGGCATGGAGGAAACCCGCCCGTCCGGCCTGCTCGACCGGCGCAAGGCCCGCCGCGACGTGCGGGAGCTGTCCCGGCGCTACGGGCTGGAGGTCGACCCGGACGCACTGGTGGAGAACCTGCCGGTCGGCATCCAGCAGCGGGTCGAGATCATCAAGGCGCTGGTCAGGGACGCGTCCGTGCTGATCCTCGATGAGCCGACCGCGGTGCTCACCCCGGCCGAGACCGAAGACCTGTTCCGCATCATCAGGCAGCTCAAGGGCGGCGGCACGTCCATCGTCTTCATCTCGCACAAGCTCAAGGAAGTCCAGTCCATCGCGGACACGATCACCGTGCTGCGCCGGGGCGCGAGCGTCGGAGAGAAGCCGCCGTCCGCCACCGAGGACGAGCTCGCCGCGTTGATGGTCGGCCGGAGCGTGCAGCTGAAGGTCAGCAAGGACCCGGCCAAGCCCGGCGAGGTGGTGCTCGACGTGGACGACCTGACGGTCGCGGACGAGACCGGCCGGATCTGGGTGAACGAGATGTCGTTCCAGGTCCGCGCGGGCGAGATCCTCGGCCTGGCCGGCGTGCAGGGCAACGGGCAGACCGAGCTGTGCGAGGCGCTGCTCGGGCTGCGGCCGGTCTCGTCCGGGCATATCCGGCTGAACGACCGCGACCTAACCCACAGCACGCCCAGGCAGCGGCTGCACGCGGGGGTCGCCTACATCCCCGAGGACCGGCAGGAAGACGGGCTGGTCAGCGCCTTCTCGGTGGCCGACAACATGGTCCTGGACGCCTACGACCAGCCGCCGTTCTCCTCGGGCATCAACCTCGACCTGGGCGCCATCGCCAGCAACGCGGCCGATGAGGGTGCAGGAGTTCGACGTCCGCACCCAGTCCGCGGACACGCCGGTGGGCACGCTGTCCGGCGGGAACCAGCAGAAGGTCATCCTGGCCAGGGAACTAGGGCGGGACCACAAGGTGCTGGTGGCCAGCCAGCCAACCCGGGGCCTGGACGTGGGCTCCATCGAGTTCGTGCACCGCCGCATCGTGCAGCAGCGCGACCACGGCGTGGCCGTGCTCATCGTCTCGTCCGAACTGGACGAGATCTACGCGCTCGCGGACCGGATCGCGGTCATCTACGAGGGCCGGATCACCGGCTTCCGGCCGCCTTCGGTGCCGGTGGAGGAACTGGGCCTGCTGATGGCCGGATCGGAAGCCCCCGGAGCCGCCGCACGGGCCCCGGAAGGGGAGCAGGCAGGAGCGGGAGAGAGCTCATGAGCGAGCAGGCGCCGCCGGGTCCCCCGGAATCCGGGGAATCCCCGGGTTCTCCGGGGATTCCGGGCCGGCCACCGCGACGAAGCAGGAGGAAAAGAGCAGGGAGAGCCGCAGGTCGTTCGGCCAGACCCTCAGGGAATCGATCCTCGAGGGCAACTCGGTCACGGTGATCTTCCTGGCCATCTTCACCGCCATCGTGATAGGCGGCCTGCTGAACGCGTTCACCAACACGACGGTGCTGCACGCGTGGGGCAACTTCTTCTCCGCGCCGGGCACCGCCATCAGCCAGGCCTGGAACACGGCCATCGGCGCCTACGTGGCGCTGTTCGAGGGCTCGATCTTCAACCCGCACACGGTGGCGGCGCTGTTCCAGCAGGCCTCGCTCAGCACCGCCATTCACAACGGCTACCTGGCCGCCGTGTTCAACCCGCTGTCGGAGACCTGCGTGCAGGCCACGCCGCTGCTGCTGGCCGGGCTGGCGGTCGCGCTGCCTTACCAGGCCGGCATGTTCAACATCGGCGCGCAAAGCCAGTTCATCGGCGGCGCGATCCTGGCCACCTACCTCGGCTACGGGGTCAGCCTGCCACCCGTGGTGCACGTAATCGTCTGCGTGCTCGGCGGCTTCGTTGGTGGCGCCGCGCTCGGCTGGGTGGTCGGCGAGCTCAAGGCCAGGACGGGCGCGCACGAGGTGATCACCACGATCATGCTCAACTACATCATGGCCTACCTGCTCTCCTTCCTGCTGGGCAACGTCATGCAGCGGCCCGGCCGGAGCGACCTGATCAGCCCGTTCATCGCCGGCGA
The DNA here is from genome assembly GCA_963753225.1 of uncultured Actinomycetota bacterium. Taxonomy (GTDB): domain Bacteria; phylum Actinomycetota; class Actinomycetes; order Streptosporangiales; family Streptosporangiaceae; genus Palsa-504. The sequence goes on from CAVWBQ010000047.1 coordinate 162,361, forward strand.
CGCGCAATTGCCGCACCTGTTCGGCTCGACGCTGCGGATCAACGTGGGGTTCCTCGTCGCCCTGGCCTGCGCGTTCGGCTTGTGGTGGCTGCTGTACCGGACCACGCCCGGGTTCGAGTTCCGGGCCATCGGCAAGAACCCGAGCGCGGCCAGGGTGGCGGGCATGAACGTGGAGCGTTCCTGGGTGCTGGTGATGCTGATCGCCGGAGGGCTGGCCGGGCTGGCGGGTTCCGGGGTGATCCAGGGCACCGACTTCAGCCTCAACTTCCAGAGCTACGGCACCTACGGCATCGACGCGATCACGGTCGCACTGCTCGGCCTGGGCCGACCGCTCGGGGTGGTGCTCGCGGCGCTGCTGTTCGGAGCGCTGCACGCCGGCGCCCCGCTGATGCAGGCTCAGACCTCCACCCCGGTGGAAATCGTTGCAGGTGCTGCAGGCGCTCATCGTGCTGTTCGTGGCGGCGCCGCCGCTGATCCGGGCCATATACCGGCTGCGCGCGGCCCGGGCCGCGGGCGTCGAGGGCCTGTCCGGAAGGGGGTTGGCATGACGATCACCGAGCGCGCCCCGGTGGTGAAGGCCGAGGCCGCCCCGGTCAGTCCGTGGCGCCGCTGGCTGGGGCCGGCGACGTTCGCGGTGTTCGGCCTGGTGGACATCTTCGTGTTCGGCTTGTTCGCGCACCACGGCGACGTGACCTTCGCGTTCTCCCAGCCGTTCGCCAAGGTCACGATCCCTAACCTGTCGCTGCCAGCCGCCGAGACCTGCTTCGCGTGCGGCGCGCTGACGCTGGTGCTGGCGGCGGTGCGGGCCGTGGTGAAGCTGAGCACCCTCTGGCGGCGGGTGAGCATCGCCGTCGTGGTGTTCCTGTTCGTGCTGGCCCTGCTCTGCTGGGCGGGGGCCGGCCAGACCACTTCGTTCAACGTGGTGAACCTGCTGCAGGGCACGCTCAGCCAGTCCATCCCGATCATGCTGGGCGCGCTCACCGGCGTGATCTGCTCGCGGTCCGGGGTGGTGAACATCGGCATCGAGGGCCAGCTGCTGCTCGGCGCGTTCGTCGCCGCCATGGTAGCCAGCGCCTCCGGAAACCTGTGGCTGGGCCTGATCGCCGGCGCGGCAGCCGGCTGCGTGGTCGGCGCGCTGCTCGCGGTGTTCGCCATCCAGTACACCGTCGACCAGATCATCCTCGGCGTGGTCCTGAATGGCCTCATCCTCGGCCTCACCGGGATACCTGTACGACGACCTGATGGTGCCCTACGCCAACACGCTGAACTCACCGCCGACCTTCAGCGCGGTCAAGATCCCGCTGCTGGCCGACATCCCGATCATCGGGCCGGTCTTCTTCCAGGCGACGATCTTCCTCTACCTGACGTACCTGGCCCTGGCCCTGGTCCAGGTGGGCCTGTTCAACACCCGGTGGGGGCTGCGCACCCGCGCCGTCGGCGAGCACCCTGTCGCGGCGGACACCGTCGGCATCCGGGTATTCGCCACCCGGTACCGCAACGTCATCGGGGCGGGCGTGCTGGCCGGCATCGGGGGCGCCTACCTGACGATCGGGTCGGTCGGGAGCTTCGCCAAGGGCATGTCGTCCGGTGAGGGATACATCGCGCTCGCCGCGATGATCTTCGGACGGTACACGCCGTTCGGCGCGATCGGGGCGGCGCTGCTGTTCGGTTTCTCCACCCAGCTTCAGTCGATCCTGTCCACCATGAACGTGCCGATCCAGTCCAACCTGCTGCTGGCGACCCCGTACGTGGTGACGATCATCGTGGTGGCCGGGCTAGTCGGCAAGGTCCGTCCGCCCAAGGCCGAGGGAATCCCCTACGTCAAGGCATGATTCATGCCGAACGGGCGGGCGTCGCGCGCTCGGTAGCGGCGCGTCGCCACGGCGGCAAGGCGTGCGGTCCGGGCGGGAGTGGTTCACGTGGCGGCAGTGAGCCGTGTGCGGTCGGCGAGCGGCATTTGCCGGGTGGATTGGGGCTCCTGGGTGGATTTGGGGCCCTATAGTGCACCAAACTCACCCACAAGCCCCAATCCACCCAGATCCTGGGGAAGTGATGAGGGCAGAGCGAGGTATGTGGGCTAAGTGACGGGTGAGGCTGAGTTGCGGGCCATGGTCGAAGCGTGGATCGCGGACGACCCGGATCCGGGCGACCGGGCCGAACTGCAGGCGCTGCTCGACCGCGCGTTCCTGGCCGGAGGGGCCCGCGCGGGGGCGGACGCCGCTGCTGCCGCGGATGAGCTGCGGGATCGGTTCGCGGACCGGCTGCACTTCGGGACGGCGGGGCTGCGCGGCGTGGTCGCGGCGGGGCCGAACCGGATGAACCGCGCCGTGGTCAGGGCGGCGACCGCCGCGGTGGCCGGCTGGCTGGCCAGCGAGGGTGCCGCAGGCTCGGGCGGCGGGTCGGGTGCCGCGGGGCCGGGCGTGGTGGTGGGGTGCGACGCGCGGCACCGGTCGGCCGAGTTCATCGAGGAGGCGGCCGGGGTGCTGGCGGGCGCGGGCATCGCGGTGCACATGCTGCCGCGGCCCTGCCCCACTCCCCTGCTCGCGTTCGCGGTCCGCCAGCTGGGCTCGGCGGCCGGGGTGATGATCACCGCCAGCCACAACCCGGCCGCCGACAACGGGTACAAGCTCTACCTGAGCGACGGCGCCCAGGTCATCCCGCCCGCCGACGCCGAGATCGAGAAGCGCATCGCCGGCCTCGGGCCGCTGGCGCGGGTCCCGGTCGCCGAGGCCGGGAGCCCGCTGATCACCCGGCACGGCGACGAGATCGCCGAGGCCTACCTGGCCGCCATCGTGGCCGCCGCCGGGCCCGCGGTCACCGGCGCCCCCGAGCTGAGCGTGGTCTACACGCCGATGCACGGGGTGGCGGGCCGGCTCATGCTGCGGGCCCTGAAGCTGGCAGGCTTCGCGGCGCCGCATGTGGTGGCCGCTCAGGCCGAACCCGACCCGGACTTCCCGACGGTCGCCTTCCCCAACCCCGAGGAGCCGGGCGCCCTGGACCTGGCGCTGGCCGACGCGCGGCGGCTCGGCGCCGACCTGGTGGTGGCCAGCGACCCGGACGGGGACCGGCTCGCGGTGGCCGTGCCCGATCGCGCGGGCGGCGCGGCGGCGGCGCGGCGGCGGGCGGCGCGGCGGCGGGCGGCGGGAGCGGCTGGCGGGTGCTGACCGGGGACCAGGTGGGCGCGCTGCTCGGGGCGAGCTTGCTGGAGCGGACGGCCGGGCAGGCGGCGCCGGAGGCGCGGCTGGTGGCCTCCACCGTGGTCTCCTCCACGCTGCTGTCCAAGATCGCGGCGGCGGCCGGCGTCCGGTACGCCGAGACGCTGACCGGGTTCAAGTGGATCGCCCGGGCCGCCGACGGCGTGCCGGGGGCGCGGTTCGTCTTCGGCTACGAGGAGGCTCTCGGCTACGCCGTCGGCGACGTGGTGCGTGACAAGGACGGGTTCGGCGCCGCGCTGGCGATGCTCCGGCTGGCGGAGGGGGCGAAATCGGCGGGCCGTTCGGTACTCGATGTCTACGATGACCTGGAGCGGGCCTACGGCGTGCACCTGACCTCCCAGCTGACCCTGCGAACGACCGACCAGGCACAGGTCATGAGCCGGCTCCGGGCGGTACCGCCGGAAGCGTTCGGCGGCGAGCCGGTGTCCGGCTTGACCGACCTGGCCGCGGGCTCCGGGACGGTACCGCGGGCCGACGTGCTGGTCTTCCGGCTAGCCGGCGGACGGGTGGTGCTGCGCCCCAGCGGGACCGAGCCGAAGATCAAGTGCTACATCGAGATCACCGAGCCGACCGCGGGCCGCTCGCTGGCGGCGGCCCGGGAGGCCGCGGCGGCGCGGCTGGCCCCGCTGCGGGCCGCGCTTCAGGCGCTGCTGGCCGCGGCCTAGGCCGCGAAGGCGCGGCGCAGGGCCTCATCCCGGTCCGCGGCGATGAACAGGTCGAGGTCGCGCTTGGCCAAGTCCACGATTCCTCCCGAACTGTGCTGTCCTTCCCGCCGGTATTACATCAGAATGAGACAAGCAACCCCGCCCCGGGCGTGATAGCCAGGGGAACGACGACGTTGTCCACCGCACAGGGGAGGTCATCGATGAGCGCATCTATCGACGGGACGGCCATCGACAAGGTACTGCGGGACGCGGTGGACTCCGGCGGGGTCCCGCACGTGGCCGCGATCGCGGCCGACCGCGATGGCGTCATCTACCAGGGCGCGGCCGGGCCGCGGGCGGTCGGCGAGAGCGACCCGGTCACCGTGGACACGCTGTTCCGGATCATGTCGATGACCAAGATGCCGGCTACCGTGACCGCGCTCCAGCAGGTGGAGCAGGGCCACCTCGACCTGGACGCGCCCGTCGCGGACTACTGTCCCGAGTTCGCCGAGATCCAGGTGCTGACCGGCTTCGACGGGGACACCCCGGTGCTGCGGCCGCCGTCCCGCCAGGCCACCATCAAGAACCTGATCACACACACCAGCGGCCTGAGCTACTGGTTCTTCAGCGATCTGCTGATCCAGTGGGAGAAGGTGACCGGCGTCCCGAACGTGGTCGCGGGATCGAACGCGTCCTTCACCGCCCCGATGCTGGGCGACCCAGGCGAGGCGTTCAGGTACGGCATCAACATCGACTGGCTGGGCAAGGTGGTGGAGGCGGTCACCGGCGTCGGCCTGGACGTGGCGATCAAGCAGGGCGTCACCGGGCCGCTCGGCATGGACCAGACCACGTTCCTGATGAACGACGACCAGCGGCCGAACTCGACCCCGGTCCACGTCAAGGGCGAGGACGGCACCTGGGTGTCCGTCGGGGAGATCCTGAATCAGGCGCCGGACTGGTGGGCCGGCGGACACGGGCTCTACGGGCCGCCGAGCGACTACATCAAGTTCCAGCGGGCGCTGCTCCGCGGCGGCGAGCTCGACGGCACCAGGATCTTGCGCCAGTCCACGGTGGACGAGGCCTTCACCAACCAGATCGGCGAGCTGGACTTCCCCGCCGAGCTGCCGACCAGTGACCCCGCCGCGACCTGCGATTTCAACGCCGGCCCGGGCTGGAAGTGGGGCTACGGGCTGCTGCTCAACACCTCGGATTTCCCCGGCATGCGACGGGCCTGGTCCGGAGCCTGGGCCGGCCTGTGCAACACCCAGTTCTGGGTGGACCGCACCACCGGCGTCGCCGGCGCCATCTACAGCAACTTCCTGCCGTTCGTGACACCCGAGGCCTTCAAGCTGTACAACGACTTCGAGCTGGCGCTCTACGCGTCGCTGTGACCCGGTCCGGGCCCGCTAGCCAGCGGTGAGGGCTCGGGCCTGAATCACATCCTCTCGCATCTGGGTGACGAGGGCCTCGACGGAGTCGAACCGCTCCGTGCCGCGCAGCCGGGCGGTGAAGTCGATGGCGGCGTGGACGCCGTACAGGTCCAGGTCGTCGCGGTCGAGCGCATACGCCTCCACGGTGCGGTCGCCGATGCCGAACGTCGGGTTGGTGCCGACCGAGATCGCGGCCGGCCAGCGGGCCGTCTCCGTGCCGTCCAGGTCCAGGCTGGTCAGCCAGCCGGCGTAGACGCCGTCGGCGGGGGTCGCGGTGTGCGGCGCGGTCTCCAGGTTGGCGGTCGGGAAGCCGAGACCGCGGCCGCGCATGTGGCCGCGGACGACGACGCCCTCCACCCGGTGCGGGCGGCCCAGCGCGCGGGCGGCGGCGGCCACGTCGCCCGCGGCCAGCTGCTCCCTGATGTAGGACGAGGAGATCGTCACGCCGTCGGCCACCAGCAGCGGCACGCCCTCGGCGGTGAAGTCGTACTTCTCCCCCAGCCGGGCCAGCAGCGGCACGTCGCCGACGGCCTTGTGGCCGAACCTGAAGTTCTCCCCCACCACCACGGCGGCGGAGTGCAGCCGTTCGGACAGGACCACGCGGACGAACTCGTCCGGGCTGAGCCGGGAGAATTCCAGGTTGAACGGGAGCACGCAGACGGCGTCGGCGCCGAGGCCGGCGAGGAGTTCGGCCCGGCGCCGGGGCGTGTTCAGGAACGGCGGATGCGAACCCGGCCGGACAACCTCGTCCGGGTGCGGATCGAAGGTGATCACCACGACCGGCAGGTGCCTCGCCCGCGCGATCTGCTCGGCCCGGCCGATGATGCGCTGGTGACCGCGATGCACGCCGTCGAACACGCCGATCGTCGCGACGCACGCACCCCAGTCGGAAGGCACTTCGGCCAAGCCGTACCAGCGGTACACGTTCGGTGTTCCTCCCTCGCTGCTGCCTTACGTGGCGTCAGTGCACAAGCCTATGGCCTCAGGCGAAGACGACGAGCGGCCTGGCCTGTCCGGACTCCTCGGTGACCAGGGCGATCAGGGTACCGTCGGGCGCGTAGGCGGCGGCGGCCCCGGCCGCCGACGCCGTGACCTGCCCGGCCGCCGGCGCCGTGACCTGCCCGGCCGGGGCCGCGGCCAGGCGGCCGCCGTGGGCCAGCCGGCGGGCCTCGTCCGCGGTCAGCGTCCGGCTCGGGAAGGCGGCCGCGGCCGCCTGGGCCAGCGGCAGCACCTCGAACCGTTCGGCCAGCTGCTCCAGGGTGCGGGCATCCTCTATCCGGTACCCGCCCACCCTGGTGCGGCGCAGCCGGGTCAGATGGCCGCCGGTGCCCAGGGCGGCGCCAAGATCGCGCGCCAGCGCCCGGATGTAGGTGCCGCTGGAGCAGCGCACGGTGACGTCGAGGTCGAGCAGCGGGCCTTCCCGGCGCAAGCCGGTCACGGTGAACTCGTAGACCGTCACCGGGCGGGGCTTGAGCTCCGGCGCCGCGCCCGCGCGGGTCAGCCGGTAGGCGCGCTGGCCGTCGACCTTGACCGCGCTGACCGCCGGCGGCACCTGCTCGATCTCACCGGTCAGCCCGGCGATGGCGGCCGGCAACGTTTCCGCGGAAACGTCCGCCGCCGGCGTGCCGCCGGTGATCTCGCCTTCCGCGTCGTCGGTGCTGGTCGACTGGCCCAGCCTGATCGTGCCCGCGTACTCCTTCTCGGTCAGCGTCAGGTAGCCAAGCAGCCTGGTGGCCTTCTCCACGCCGATCACCAGGACGCCGGTCGCCATCGGGTCCAGGGTCCCGGCGTGACCAACCTTCCGCGTCCCGGCCAGCCGCCGGACCCGCGCCACGACGTCATGCGAGGTCATGCCGCCGGGCTTGTCCACGATGACCAGACCGCCGGCGCTGGCAGCGCTCATTCGCCGGATTCGTCCTCGTCGGCGTCCTCGGCGGGCTTGCGGTAAGGATCGGGGTCGCCGGCGTAGGTCGCCCCCTCGCGGGCGCGGGCGAGCTCGGTGTCGGCGTGCCGGGCCTGGGTGACCAGTTCCTCGATCCGCTGGGCGTTTTCCGGCAGCACGTCCGCGACGAACTCGAGCGAGGGGGTGTGCCGCAGGCCGAGCTGCCGGCCCACCTCGGACCTGATGATGCCGGTGGCGCTGTCCAGCGCCGTGGCCGTGTCGGCCCGTTCGGCGTCGGTTCCGTACACCGTGTAGAACACGGTGGCCTCGCGCAGGTCGTTGGTCAGCCGGGCCTCGGTGACGGTGGCGAAGCCGAGCCTGGGGTCCTTGATCCGGCGCTCCAGCATCTCCGCGACGATCTGGCTGATCCGGTCGGCCAGCTTGCGTGCCCTCGCGGCATCCATGCTCGGTCACTCCTCTTCATTGAAGAGCCGCTGCCGGGCCGACAGCAGCTCGATCTCCGGGTGCCGGGCCACGAGCCGTTCGCACTCAGTGAGCACGCTCATCGCGTTGGCTGCCGTGGCCGACACCACGGCCACGCCGATCTCGGCCCGCCGGTGCAGATCCAGGTGCCCGGTCTCGGCGACCGCGACACCTGGATAACACCGGCGCAGCTCGGCGACGAGCGGCCGGACGACGCCCCGCTTGGCCTTCAGCGAGTGCACGTCGCCCAGCAGCACGTCCAGCGTCAGCGCCGCAACGTACACAGCGCCAGGCCCCTGGTCAGGTCCGCGGCTTCTCCCTCACCTCGAAGGTCTCGATCGTGTCCCCGAGCCTGATGTCGTTGTAGCCGATGCCGATACCGCACTCGAAGCCCTCGCGGACCTCGGTCGCGTCCTCCTTGAACCGGCGCAGCGAATCCACCGTCAGGTTGTCGGAGATGACCACGCCGTCCCGGATCAGCCGCGCCTTGCCGCCGCGGCGGATCAGGCCACTGCGCACGATGGACCCGGCGACGTTGCCGACCCGCGGCACCCGGAAGACCTCCCTGATCTCCGCGGTGCCGAGCTGGACTTCCTCGAACTCGGGCTTGAGCATGCCCTTGAGCGCGGCCTCGACCTCTTCGATCGCCTGGTAGATGATCGAGTAGTAGCGGATGTCGACGCCCTCGCGGCGGGCCAGCTCGCCGGCCCGTTCGGCCGGCCGGACGTTGAAGCCGATGATCACCGCGTCGGAGGCGATGGCCAGGTTGACGTCATCCTGGGTGATCGCGCCGACGCCGCGGCCAATCACGCGCAGGCTGACCTCTTCGCCGACATCGAGCTTGAGCAGCGCGTCCTCGAGGGCTTCGACCGAACCGGACACGTCACCCTTGATGATGAGGAGCAGTTCCTCGCGCTCGCCCGCCTTGAACGCCTGGTCCAGGTCCTCGAGCGTGACCCGCCGCCGACCCTGGGCGAACTGGGCGACGCGCTCGCGGGCCTCGCGGCGCTCGGCGATCTGCCTGGCCATCCGGTCATCGGAGACGACCAGGAAGTTGTCACCCGCGCCGGGCACGGCGGTCAGGCCGAGCACCTGGACCGGACGGGATGGCAGAGCCTCGGAGATGGGGTCGTAGTTCTCGTCCAGCATGGCCCGGACCCGGCCGTACGCCTCACCGCAGACGATGGAGTCGCCGACGTTCAGCGTGCCGCGCTGCACCAGCACCGTGGCCACCGGGCCGCGGCCCTTGTCCAGGTGCGCCTCGATGGCCACGCCCTGGGCGTCCTGGTGCGGGTTGGCCCGCAGGTCGAGCGAGGCGTCAGCGGTCAGGACGATCGCCTCGAGCAGGCTCTCCAGGCCGATCCGCTTGGTGGCGGACACGTCCACGAACTGGGTGTCGCCGCCGAACTCCTCGGCCACGAGCCCGTACTCGGTGAGCTGGGCGCGCACCCGCTGCGGGTCGGCGCCCTCCTTGTCGACCTTGTTGACCGCCACGACGATGGGCACGCCCGCCGCCTGCGCGTGGTTCAGCGCCTCGGTGGTCTGCGGCTTCACGCCGTCGTCGGCCGCCACCACCAGGACAACCAGGTCGGTGGTCTCGGCGCCTCGGGCCCGCATGGCCGTGAAGGCCTCGTGACCCGGGGTGTCGATGAAGGTGATCTTGCGCTCTTCGCCGTCCACCTCGGTGGTCACCTGGTACGCGCCGATGTGCTGGGTGATGCCGCCGGCCTCGCGCGCCACCAGGTTGGTGTGCCTGATCGCGTCGAGCAGCTTGGTCTTGCCGTGGTCGACGTGACCCATGACGGTGACCACCGGCGGCCGGGCCACCAGGTCGCCCTCGCCGCCCTCGTCCTCGCCGAACTCGATGTCGAACGACTCGAGCAGCTCGCGGTCCTCTTCCTCGGGCGATACCACCTGGATGTTGTAGTTCAGCTCGGCACCGAGCAGCTGGAGCGTCTCGTCGTTAACCGACTGGGTCGCGGTCACCATCTCGCCGAGGTGCAGCATGACCTGCACCAGCGACGCGGGGTTGGCCCCGATCTTGTCGGCGAAGTCGGCCAGCGAGGCGCCCCGGGAAAGCCGGACCACCTGGCCGTTGCCGCGCGGAACCTGCACGCCGCCGATCGTCGGCGCCTGCATGTTGTCAAACTCCTGGCGCCGCTGCTTCTTCGACTTACGGCCTCGCGACGGACGCCCGCCCGGCCGCCCGAAGGCACCCTGGGTGCCGCTGCGGCCACGGCCGCCGCCCGGACGAGGCGGACCACCGCCCGCTCCGGCGCGGGGCGCGCCGCCGCCACCACCACCGGGACCGCCGCCACCGGGACGCGGGGCGCCGCCGCCGCCACCGGGGCCGCGGCCACCGCCGCCACCGCCGCCGCCGCCGGGCCGGGTACCCGCCCCGGCACCAGGACCGCCCCGGCCTGCGCCGGGACCACCCCGGCCTGCGCCGGACGGTGCGGGGCGAGAGGGCATGTTCATCGGGCTCGGCCGGGGACCGCCGGGACGCGGGCCCGCGAACCCGCCGGGACGCGGACCACCATCGGACATGCCGGCCCCCGGGGCCGGCCGGGGCCGCGTCCGCCCGGGCGAGGCCCACCGGGCCCACCGGGCCCACCGGGGCCGCCGGGGCTGCCGGGGCCGCCGGGGCCGCCGCCCGCAGGACCAGGACGACCTTCCCGGCTGGGCGCGCCCGGACCCTGGGGCCGGGCCGGCGGCGCCGAACCCATACCGGTCGCGGTCGAGCTGAACGGGTTGTTACCCGGCCTGGGGCCGGGACGCGGGGCGCCGGAGCGCGGACCCGATCCGCCGGGCCTTGGCGCTCCCGGACGGGGGGCACCTGGTCCCTGCGGCCGTGGCGCGGACGGCCTGGAACCCTGACCGCCCTGGTCCTGACGACCCGCGGAGCCACCGGGGCGCTGCCCGGGAGCACCGCCCGGCGTGCTGGGGCGCGGCGCCGGGGGCCGGGCACTGCCCGTTCCCTGGCCACCGCCCGGGCTGCGGAAGTCGGCCGGAGTGGCCGGGGTGCGCGGCGGCCCTGGCACCCGCGGGGCGGCGGGACCGTCCTGGGGCCGCGGCTCGGCCGGCCGGGAGGCCGGCGACTCCGGGACCGGCGGCAGCGGCCTGGCCGCCACGTCGGGCGCCGGCGCGGTGCCGCTCGCGGCGGCACCGTCGGGCGCGGCAGCCCGCTCCGCGGAGCCGTTGGCCGTCCCGTCGGGCGCAGTCCTCGGGGCCGCGGCGGCCGCAGCGGCCGCGGCCGCCGGGGCGTCGCCGCGGACACCCTGAGGCGCAGTCGCCACGCCACTGTCCGGCCTGGGCCTGGAACCCTGACCACCGCCCGCGGCCGCGCCGTCGCGCGGCGCGGCCGGACCGCCCGGCCTGGGCCTGGAACCCTGAGTCCCCTGGGCGGGCTGATCTGTCGCCTTGGTAGTAAATGCTTCCTTGAGCCGCCGGACCACAGGCGCCTCTATCGTCGAGGATGCGGACCTTACGAACTCGCCCATTTCCTTGAGCTGGTCCATGACGGCCTTGCTCTCGACACCGAACTCCTTCGCGAGTTCGTAAACCCGGACCTTCGCCACTACGCTCCTTCTCGGCCCAGTCTCCTGGACCCCTTACCGGACCCCGGCCCGGGCAGAGCGTGCTCCGGGCCGGCCTCAGCCTATGGTGATCATCGCCGCGTGCTCATCGAGCGCTCATCAGCTTCTCGACCTGCTTTCCGACAGGTGTTCCTTCTCGCGTTAAGCCTGCTGCCCAGCCAGGTTGTTCCGCCGCAGTAATGCTATTCCGGGGATTGTTCGCCGCAAAGATACTCAGCCAGTGGTTCGAGGCTGAGCTGTCCCGCGGCGCGCAAGGCCCGGGGAAACGCCCGGCGCCGCCGCGCGAGGTCCAGGCAAGCCAGGCTGGGATGCAGGTACGCACCCCGGCCAGGCAGCCGGGCCCGCGGGTCAGGCTGGATGACGTCCCCAGCAGTTACGAGGCGAAGCAGACTGGACTTGACCGCACGCTCCTTGCAGCCTACACAGGTACGCATCGCGGGCATACCCGGGACATGCCGCTTGGCTCGCGTGGCCATTACAGCCATTAGTCTACCGCGTCCGCAGGGTCCGTAGATTACGGCCGGGAACCGAGCCGACGGGACCGCTGAGGATGGTGCAGCACAGGGAGAACGCGCGGGGCGGCTGAGCTATTCCGGCGCCCGGCCTATTCGGGCGCCTGCGCCGCCGGCCCGGCGGACGACGGCACGGCCGGCCCGCCGGCTTCAACGGGTTCCTTGGGTTCCCGGGCCTGGACCGCGGCGTCGGACCTGATGTCGATGCGCCAGCCGGTGAGCCTGGCCGCCAGCCTGGCGTTCTGGCCCTCCTTGCCGATCGCCAGCGACAGCTGGTAGTCGGGCACGATGACCTGAGCTTCCCGGGCCGCGGCGTCCACCACGTGGACCCGGCTGACCCGGGCCGGCGATAGCGCGTTGGCCACGAAGCCGGCCGGGTCGTCGGAGAAGTCCACGATGTCGATCTTCTCGCCGTGAAGCTCGTTCATCACGTTCCGGACCCGGCTGCCCACCGGGCCGATGCAGGCGCCCTTGGCGTTGACGCCCTGCCGGTGCGAGCGGACCGCGATCTTGGTGCGGTGCCCGGCCTCGCGGGCGATCGCGACGATCTCCACATCACCGGCGGCGATCTCCGGCACCTCCAGCGCGAACAGCTTCTTTACCAGGCCCGGGTGGGTGCGCGACAGGGTGACCGAGGGTCCGCGGTGCCCCTTGCGCACGTGCAGCACGTAGCAGCGGATCCGCTCGCCATGGACGTACCGCTCGCCGGGCACCTGCTCGGCGGGCGGCAGCACCGCCTCCAGCTTGCCCAGGTCGACCAGCACCGTCCTGGGGTCCTTGCCCTGCTGGATCACCCCGGCCACGATGTCGCCCTCGCGGCCGGCGTACTCACCGAAGGTCAGCTCGTCCTCGACGTCGCGGAGCCGCTGCAGGATCACCTGCCGGGCGGTGGTCGCGGCGATCCGGCCGAAGCCGGCCGGAGTGTCGTCGTACTCCCGCACCGCGGTCCCGTCCGGGCCGGCCTGGATGGCCCACACGGTGACGTGCCCGCTCTTCCTGTCCACTTCGACGCGCGCCGACGACGAGGCGCCCTCGGACTTGTGGTAGGCGACGAGCAGGGCGTCCTCGATAGCCTTGATGGCCTGCTCCAGCGAGATGTCCTTCTCGCTCTCCAGGCTGCGCAGCACGCTCAGGTCAATGTCCATCGCCGGTCGCTCCAAGCTCGGTGTGCGGATGCCCGAACTCCACCTGGACGGCACCGGCGCCCAGCGCGGCGTAGCCGAAGCGGCGGCGGTCGCCCCCCACGTCGAGGGTCACCTCGTCGGCATCGGCCGCGAGGACCCGGCCGGAGATGGACCCGGCGTCCGCGGCGGTCACCTGGACCAGGCGTCCCACCGCGCGGCGCCAGTGCCTCGGGTCGGTCAGCGGACGGTCCACGCCGGGCGAGGAGACTTCCAGCGTGTAGGGGAAGTCACCCATCACCGGCGCCGCGTCGAGCACGGCGGACAGCTTGCGGCTGATCGCAGCGGCGTCGTCCAGGCTGACACCCTGGTCGCTGTCCACCACCACCCTCAGCAGCCGCCGCCTGCCCGCGGCGCTGACCCGGACGGACTCGAGGTCCATTCCGGCGGCAGCGATCAACGGACGGATGACGTCCGCGACGCTGCCCTCGTCGACCGACCCCCCACCCACCTCCCCAGCCCTCTTCGCTGCCTGGCGGGGGCGGTGCTGACTAGGCTGGTGCTGGCCGGACTGGGACTGGCCGGGCCTGGGCGCGTGACGCTGGCCTCCTGGCATCACGACCTCCTCGTCCACGACCTGCGGGATTGGGACCTAGCCTATCCGGGGTTGGCGCATCTCGCGGATAGGACAGGCGCAGCCCTTCAAACCCACGTGGTAGCTTGCCCGTGTGTCCGACATTGTGCCGAGGCGCCGCGTGCTCGTCGCCTCGGCGGTGGCGCTGCCGTTGCTCCTCGGCAGCGCGGGATGCCGGTCCTCGGACGCATTCACCGGCCCCGATCCGCTGGCGGGCCGCCCGCCCCTCGGCCATGACGTGCTGACCCTGCAGGCGGTCATCGCGGCGGAAGAAAACATGATCGATTTGTACCGGAGGGCCATCAGCGGCGATTCGCCGATCCGCGGGGCGTCCCGGGCACGGACGCTCCGGTCGCTGCTGGCCCAGCACGAGCAGCACCTGGTTCGGCTCAAGGCCAGGCTCATCCTGCCCAGGGGGGTATGGGGGGACGGGCAGTCCCCCCATGCGCAGGGGGGGTCTGGGGGCGGTCGTCCCCCCCGGGGCAAGACCGTCGGGGTGGCCCAGTTGCGGGCGGCCGAGCGCGCGTCGGCAGCGGACCTGGTGCAGCGGCTGGCCACCGCGCCGCCCGCCCTGGCCCAGCTGCTCGCGAGCATCGCCGCCTCCGATGCCACGCACGTGACCGCGCTGGGCGGCTGAGGGCGGGCAGGCACCATGGCGAACACAGGCGCTGTGGCCGCGCTGCAGGCCGCGCTCGCGGCCGAGAACGCGGCCATCTTCGGCTACGGGGTGGCGGGGGCGCACCTGACCGGGATCAGCCAGGCCGCGGCCGAACAGGACTGGACCGGGCACAACCAGGCCCGCGACGCGCTGGCCGCGATGATCTCCGCGCGGGGCGCCGCGCCGGCCGCCGCCCAGGCTTTCTACCGGCTGCCCTTCCGGGTACACGACGCGTCGAGCGCGATCCGGCTGGCGGCCTACCTCGAGGACGGCGTGACCCGGGCCTACCTGGGCCTGGTCGCGGTCAGCGACCAGCGGCTGCGCCGGTTCGGCGCGATGGCCATGCAGGGCGCCGCGCAGCGGGCCGCGTCCTGGCGCGGCAGCACCCAGGCCTTCCCCGGCCTCACCCCTTGAGACCCTTCAGCCCGGCTAGCTCCATGATCGCGGCGGCGATCTCGAGGAGCCGGCGGTCGGCGCCGTAGCGGCCCACCAGCTGCAGGCCCACCGGCAGCCCGGCCGGCGTCAGCCCGGCCGGCACGGAGACGGCCGGGTGCACGGTCACCGTGATCCGCGAGCATGAGCGCATCCAGTCGATGTAGGTGGCCATCGGCTCGCCGTTGATCTCCGTCACCCACTCCTGCTCGACCGGGAACGGGACCACCTGCGCCGTGGGCAGCGCGAGCACCTCGAACCCCCCGTCGGCCAGGAACGAGCTGAACCGCTGGAAGATCTCGGCGTGCCCGGCCCGCGCCGCCGCGATCTGCTCGCCGCCCAGGGCGACGCCCTTCTCGATATTCCAGGCCAAGGTGGCCTTGACCTGGTCGCGGTGGTCGCGCAGCAGCGGCGCCAGCCTGGCCATCCGGGCGGCCCTCAGCACCTGGAAGACCTCGTCCGCGTCGGCCAGCGCGGGCGCGGCGTCGGTCACCGCGCACCCGGCGTCCTCCAGCGACCGGCGGCACGCCGCGAGCACGGCCAGGACCTCCGGCTGCACCGGCAGGTCGCCCAGGTCGAAGGTCCAGGCCACGCGCAACCCGCGCAGGGGCGCCGGCCGGAGGCCGAGGAAGTCGTTCGGCGTATCGGGGCGGGTCATGGGCAGCCCGGGATCGGTTCCGCACATCCCGGCCAGCAGGAGGGCGGCGTCCGGCGCGGTGCGGGCGATCGGGCCCACCACGCCCAGCGGGTCGAACGGGTCGGCGGGCACCAAGCCCGGAGTGGTCCGCAGGCCGACCAATCCGCAGAAGGAGGCCGGGTTGCGCACGCTGGCCGCCAGGTCGGAACCGTCCGCGAACGGGATCAGGCCGGCCGCGACGGCCGCGGCGGCGCCGCCGCTGCTGCCGCCGGGAGTGAGCCGCGTGTCGTACGGGTTCCTGGTAGGCCCGAACACCCGGTTGAACGTCTGCGATCCCGCGCCGAACTCCGGCGTGTTGGTCTTCCCGATCACCACCGCGCCTGCCTGCTTGAGCCGGGCCACGTGCGGCGCGTCGAAGTCGGGGACGAAGGAGGCGAACAGCGGCGAGCCGAACGTCGTCCTGATGCCCGCCGTCTCGGCCAGGTCCTTCACCGCGATCGGCAGGCCGTGCAGCGGCCCGGCGAACGAGCCGCGGGCCGCCTGCGCGTCGAGCCCGGCGGCCGTGGCGGCGGCCTGCTCGGCGGCGAGCGTGACGATCGCGTTGACCGCCGGGTTGGCCTCGTCGATTCTGGCCAGCACGGCGGCGAGCAGTTCGGCGGCGGAGAGCTCCCTGGCCCCGATCAGCCGGGCGAGCTCAACGGCCGGGGTCGCGCACAGATCCATCCCAGCGGGCGGTTCCTCGGGGTTGAGTCAGTCCTTAGGCAGCAGCGAGGCCAGGACCCGCACGATCGTGCTGGCGGCCTGGTCAACGTCGTCGGCCACGGCGATACGCTCCGCCCACGACCACCAGAACCACCACATGCCGTCTCTACCGCAACTGACGAAGACATTCTCCTCGAGCGCACGCGCGGCCGGGTTGACCACGTAAAGGCTGGGCCTGCGCCCCGGCGGCGCCATGAGCCATGCCTCAAGCCCGCGATGGGACAATTCGTCGGCTAGTTTCTCCAGATAGACAGCCTGCATCTGGTCCGGATCACCGGTCCGTTCGACTTCCACCGTTATCACCGTTGTAACTTATAGGAGTCAGATGAGGACTAAATGTCGCCGCCTCTTCCAGGATGCCGCCGAGGCGACCCGCGCGCAATGCACATTGGGAAATTCGCAGCTCGGGAACTGGCGAGCGAACCCGCGCACTTTCCCCTACCAGACTGACGCATCAAGCTGGTCATCGGTTCACTATAAGACCATTAAAGGGATAGCACCGTCAGGATGACCGCAGTGCCGCCGGGCGCGCTACCGTCCGGGGCTATGCCGTCCGGAGCTATGCCGTCCGGAGCTATGCCGTCCGGAGCTATGCCGTCGAGGGCAGGGGCTCCGGCAGCGGCTCGGAGTACAGCACGGTCAGCCGCGACACCGCCCGGGTGAGCGCGACGTAGAGCCGCTGCAGGCCCCTGGTCTCCGCGCCGGCGATGCGCGCGGGCTCCACCACGATGACATGATCATATTCGAGGCCCTTGGCCAGCGTCACCGGAACCAGCGTGAGCGTGGCGTCCGTGCCCGGCGTGCCGTACGCCAGGCTGGCCTGGTCGAGCGCGCGGCCCAGCTCGGGGACCTGCGGGTCGGCGGCGATGACGGCGACCGAGCCGGGCCGTTCGCAGGCGTGCCGGCACGCGGTGACCAGGGCCGCGCCGAGCGAGGCGGCGGGCACCCGGGAGAGGTCGAGGGCGCCGGGGTCGGCGCGCAGCGAGGAGGCCGGGCTCAGCTCCGGGGCGATCACGGCCAGCAGCGTCGAGGCGTAGTCCAGGATCTGGCGGGGCACCCGGTAGCCGACCGAGAGCTCCCGCACCCCGGTATCCGGCTTGCCCAGATTGGTCAGCAGCGACAGCCAGGACGGCGCCGCCCACGCCGTGGTGCCCTGGGCGAGGTCGCCGAGCACGGTGGCCGAGCCGGTGGAACACCGGCGGCCGAGCGCCCGGCATTCCATCGGGGACAGGTCCTGGGCCTCGTCCACCACCACGTGCGCCAGGCTGGGCGTCCGGCTGATCAGGTCACGCGCCTCGTCGATGAGCACGGCGTCCGCCGCGGACCAGCGGGCCGAGCCTGGCCCGCGAGGTGCCGACGGCCACACGATCGCCGCCTGCTCGCCGGCGGTCAGCACGCCCTCGGCCGCCGCGGCCAGGGCCTCCGCCGAGGACAGCAGGCCGAACACCAGCCGGACAGCGTCAACTTTCGGCCAGATCGCGTCCACCGCGGCGCGCACCGGCCGGGACCGCCGGACCGCCTCGTGGGTGCGGTCGTCGCAGGCCTCCCCGGCGGCCTCCATCATGGTCAGGATCACGTGCGCGATCCGGTGCTCGAGCAGCTCGCGGGCCGCGCCGTAGCGGACGCCCCGGTGCCGCAGCTCGTGCACGAGCTCCTCGAGCTCCCAGGCGGCCACCCGCCAGCGCCGCGCGCCGCGCGGCAGCACCACCGCGGCCGACGGCGTGCGGACCGAGGCCCACAGGGCCCGCCGCAGCACCTCCGCCATCCGCGCGTCGCCCTTGACGATCGCGGCCAGCTCGTCGTCCGCCCCGCGGACCGGGACCGAGGCGACCAGCTCGCCGACGGTGGTCTGGGTGACGTCGAGCTCGCCGAGCGCGGGCAGCACGTTGCGGATGTAGGAGAGAAAGGCCTGGTTCGGCCCGACCATGACCACGCCGCGCCGCCGGACCTGCTCCCGGTACGCGTACAGCAGATACGCGACCCGGTGCAGCCCGACCGCGGTCTTCCCGGTGCCGGGCGCGCCCTGCACGCAGACGGTCTGCGCCGCCTCGGCGCGCACGATGTCATCCTGGTCGGGCTGGATGGTGGCGACGATGTCCCGCATGGGTCCCGACCGCGGCCGCTCGATCTCGTCGATCAGGATCCGGCTCGGCCGTGTGGCCGTGGCAGGGGCCGAACGGCCCGGGCCAGGGGCCCCGTCCCCGCGCTCCGCACCGGCGAAGCGCTCGTCCTCGTAGGCGGTCAGCTCGCCGCCGGAGAACCCGAAGCGCCGCCGCCGCGCCAGGTTCATCGGGTCGGCCGCGCTGGCCCGGTAGAACGGCCGCGACACCGGCGCCCGCCAGTCGATGACCGCGGGCGTGCCGTCCGGCGCGTGCACGTGCCTGCGGCCGATGTGGAAGCTGTGCCCGGCCACGCCGTCGTCGGATATTCCAGATCCGTAATTTCCGGATCTGGACTGTTCGGTTGCGGATTGTTCGGTTGCGGATTGTTCGGCGTAGTCGAGGCGGCCGAAGAAGAGCGGGGTATCGGGGATGTCTGCGAGGGCTTCGGCCCGGTGGTACAGCTCGGCCTTGAGGTACTCCTCGGAGACCCGGTCGCCGCCCATCGCCCGCAGCGACAGGACGTCTTCGCGCATGAGCCGGAGGAACTCGCGTGAGCGCCGCAATTGGTCGCGTTCTTCGGTCAGGACGGGGTCGCCGCCGGACCGTTCGGCATATTGATTTTCTTGTGCTTTTGACGCAGCCACAAAGCCGGGAACCTACCAGCTAGTCACGGAGAAGTCACGCGGTTTTCTGCTCGGGCGCGGGCCAGGCGCCGAGGCCGCGCGGGGTGAGGAAGGCGTCGAAGACGAGCTCGGAGGCGCCGGTCAGCGCGCCGAGGTCGCCGAGGGTGGACGACAGCAGCGCGGGCGGCGCGGCCCGGCGGAACCGCATCAGCGCCGCCAGGTAACCGGACTGGACCGCGTCCGGCGCGGCCTCGTACACCTCGGCCGCCAGCCCGGACAGCCCGACGGCCTCCGGGTCCTGGGCGTTGACCAGCGCTCCGATGCCGCGGCCGAGGGCCTGCGCCGCGCGCGTCAGGGCCTGGCCGCAGCCGGGGTCGGTGGCCGCCGCCGCGATGATCTGCTCGGCGCGGACCATCCGGTCCCCCTCCTCCGGCTGGCCGACCGCGCGGAGCAGCCCGCGGGCGCCGGCGTCGAGCTCCCAGCAGCCCACCGAACCGCAGCGGCAGGGCTCGCTGCCGCCGGTCAGCGGCATGTGCCCGAACTCCCCGGCCGAACCGTGCGCGCCGCTCACCGGCAGGCCGCCAGCCAGCAGCACCCCGCCGATGCCGGTCGCGACGTGCAGGTGCAGGGCGACCGGGACGCCGCGGAGCACCCCGCGGCGGGCCTCGGCCAGGCCGGCCAGCGTCGCGTCGTTCCCGGCCAGCACCGGCCCCGGGTAGCTCTCGTCCGCGCCGCCGAGGATCTGGGCCACGTCCACGTCCTGCCAGTCCGGCAGGGTTGGCTGCACCATCTGGCCCGCGCTCACCGGCGAGGGGACGGCCACCCCGATGCCGATCACGCGGTCGCCGAACTCGCGGCGGCGGGTCTTGAGCCGGGCCGCGACGTCGGCCAGCATGCCGGTGCCGGACACGGCCTCCCGCTCCTGGCGGTCCAGCACGGTGCTGCGCCCGGTCAGTTCGAAGGCGGCCATGGTGAACGAGTCGTCCCGCAGGTCGACCGCCAGCGCGATGGGTCCGTTCGGGTGCGCCGAGGGCACGCCGGTCGGGCGGCCCCGGGTGCGCGGTACCTTGATCCCGGCCGGAGCGTCGGCCGGGCTGCTCAGCTCCTCGATGAGCTGACGTCCGGCCAGGTCCCTGACCAGCACGGTGGCGGTCCCCCTGGCCAGGCTGAGCTGCCTGGTGAGCTGGGCCCGGGTGAGCTGCCCGCCGCCGTCGTGGACCGCGCGCAGCAGCCGGGCCAGATTGTGCGCGCGCAAGTCGGCACTAGTGGTCGCCGCGCCTTCGTGGTTCCGCACACTCCGATCGTGCCACGCCCGGTCCCCCTCGCGGCGCGCGGTGTCCATCAGGGCTACCAGTCCCAGTGGAAGCCGACGACGGTCTTCTCGGCCAGGCGCAGGTACCGGTGGACGGCGAACTGGCTGTCCAGCGCGACGTTCTCCCGCTCGATGATGGGGCCGTCCATCCCGTCCCACACCGCCCACACGACGTTGCCTGGCAGCTTGGCGGGATGGAACTCGACGCGAATATCCAGGTTCTCCACGAAGGACTGGACGATGCGCCGGAATTCGGGCTGGGGGGGCGCCGGATAGTGCAAGCTGGCCGAGTACTCCAGGGTGGCCGTTTCCCCGGCCGCCAGCGGCTTGGCCAGGAGCATGTCCACGACGAAGAGTTCGGCGGTGGGCTGGTAGACATCCCCGGCCAGGCCGCTGAACCCCTGCCCGACCTCAATGGTCAGGGCGTTGGTGTCGGCCCGGTAGGGCAGCCGGTCCACGCCGTTGACGACCGCCTCGATGACGTGGATGACCCGGTGCCGCTGCGGCAGCCCGTCCGGGCCGAGATAGTGATGATCGTGCAGGGCGAGCGTCTTGACCTGCGGAGGGCCTAGCGCGGTGGCCTGGTCCTCGCGGATCGCCCGCGGGCCGGAAAGCACGCGGACGTGGGCGGAGCCCTCCCAGAGCTTCAGCAGCCGTTCCCGCTCGAACGCGTCGAACCCGAACGCGTCGGTGAACAAGGTCAGCGTGGCCTTGCTGAGCAGCTTGCCGGACAGGGCCCGCGAGGCGGTGTCCTTGAGCTGCCTGGGCAGCACGTCGACGTCGCCCTGCGTCCTCGGGTGGTCCCACAGGTAGTGGGCGAGTACTTCGGCGACCGCGAGCTGGTTCACTTGCCCGAGCCTGCTGCGCTCGGCGTATTGCTCCCACCTACGCCGGTACCGGCCGGGACGCAGAAGCAGCTCGCGCAGGTATGCCGCTGCGGCCTGCACGCCATTCGGCATAGCTGAGTCTCCTGGCTTTAGCTGGGCCACGGTCTCCTCTGTGCTTGTCTCCTCTGTGCTTGTCTCCTCTGTGCTTGTCGGCGCTGGCCCTATTTACTGGGCCGATTCGCTGGGCTGAGAACTAAGCGCGACATTTGCCAGCTATGGTATGCCTGTTCTCGCTGAGGGGGGCGAGATCGGCATGGTGGACAAATTGGTTACGGACACCGGGCCGATGGAGGGGAACATCTGCCCGCAGAAGGGCCGCCATGACAACGCAGGAAGGTTGGCGAGGTTCCTGGGGTGGGCCTGCCGGACGGCAGCTGCATGACAAGCCCTACTTCCTCGACTTGCTCGGCGACAGCCACAATGGCCTGGGCCGCCACGAGGCGGCCATCGAGGCCTACCGGCAGGCGGCGAAGGGATTCAGGTCTTCCGAAGCCCACTGCTCCTATGCATTGTGCCTGTTCAAGATAGCGGAGAGCCATCTTTCCCTCGGTGAGCCCTGGCACGCTCTCGGCTACCTCGAGGCCTGCCTGCCGCTGCTGGACGAACTGGGACTGACCAGGCACCAGGCGCTCGCGCGCCAGCGGCTGGCGCACTGCCAGGCCGAGCTGGCCGGGGCGCGGTTAGCCTTGCCGGGCGGGCCAGCCGAAACACTGTCGCCGTATCCGCGCGGCAAGGGTAGATTCTTGTTATGCCCGGGACCGACGGACGGACGCGCTGGCTGAGCGCCGACGAACAGCAGGCGTGGCGCGCTACCGTCAACCTGTCCCAGCTGCTCATGCGCCAGCTCGACCGCGACCTGAACGCGCACGGGCTGAACGGGCACGACTACGAGATCCTGGTCGAGTTGTCCGAGGCACCGGACCGCCGGATGCGGATGACCGAGCTGGCCGACGCCACCAGCCAGTCGCGGAGCCGGCTATCCCACCAGATCTCGCGGATGGAGAACCGCGGCCTGGTCCGGCGGGACGACTGCGAGGGCGACAAGCGGGGCACGTTCGCCGTGCTGACCGCGGAGGGCATGGCCGCCATCGAGCGGGTCGCGCCCGATCACGTGGAGAACGTCCGGCGGCATTTCATCGACCGGCTGTCGCCGCGCCAGCTCGAGGAGATCAGCGACGCCTTCGCCCCCATCGTCGAGTATCTGCGTAAGATCCGCGACAGGGACTAACTCGCGGCCCGCGAGGGCCCGCAGGCCCCTCCGGCCGCGCTAACTACGGCGAGCACCACAGCGGGAATCGGGGGTTCCGGGGGGCCCCTCCCGGGCTAGCACAGCCGCATCAGAGTACGTTTGCCCGCGCGGTTGGCGCGCTGATGTGTTAACCGTTGGGTCGATGTGCCGCTGGTCCTGTTCTATGCGGACCAGCGGCACATCGACCCAGAACCGCCGCCCCCGCACCGCCCGGCAGAGAGGACAACGGCCAGATCGCAGGCTGATCACCCCTCACGCGGCCCAAAGAGCCGGACACATGTGACGCGCCACGGCGCTAGAACATCACGCTCATCAGCTGGCCGGTCTCGGTGAAGCCCACCCGGCGGTAGGCCGCGCGCGCCGGCGCGTTGAAGTCGTTGACGTACAGCGAGACCAGCGGGGCGATCGAGCGGGCCGCCTCGGCGACGACCGCGGCCATGCCCGGCGCGGCCAGGCCCTGGCCGCGGGAGCGCGGCCGCACCCAGACCCCCTGCACCTGGCACACCTGCGGCGTGACCGCGCCGATCTCCGCCTTGAAGATCACCTCGCCGCCCTCGATCCTGGCGAAGGCCCGGCCGCCGCGGATGAGCTGCTCCAGCCGGGCCCGGTAGGACGCGCCGCCGTCGCCGATGGTCGGCGAGACGCCGACCTCCTCGGTGAACATGGCCACGCAGGCCGGCCACAGGATATCGATCTCGTCCGGCCTGACCCGCCGGACCAGCGGGTCCGGCGGCACTAGCGGCGGCCCCGAGGTGACCATGACCGGCTGCACCGGGCGGATCTCCCTGGCCGGTCCCCAGTGCGGCCGCAGCAGCCCCCACAGGCCCTGGACCGCGGACGCCGACCCGACTACGGACGAGCACCGCCGCCCCTGGCGAAGCGCGCGGTCCGCGAAGGCCACCACGGCGTCCGGGGTGGCGGCGACGGGGACCAGGTTGGCGCCGGAGTAGCACAGCGATTCCAGCCGCCCGCCGGGCGCGTGGCCCCACATCTGCGCGCCGAGCCGGCCGGGCTCGAGGCCGAGGGAGCGGACCCGGGAACTGACGAAGACGTTAGTCACCGGATCGCGGTCGCAGATGGCAAGCACGGCCCCGCGATCCCGCTCGTCGAGCAGCCGCACCGAGGCGGACCACGGCGGCTTCACCCGCAACATAGCCTCAGCCTACACGGGGCAATCGCACTGAAAAACTATGATCACGGCCGCCCCTGCGTCACGATCCAGGCGTCGGCGCGGGCACGGCCGGGCAGGTGGCGTTGACCAGCCCCGGCGTTCCGGGCAGCGCGCCCGTGCCGAGGTAGGCGTTCAGGTACGCCTGCACGCAGGAGTTCGAGGGCTGTTCCATGGACTGCCCGTGGTTGCCGCCGCCCTTGACCACGATCATCCGCGCGGACGGCAGCAGCTTGTGCGCGTCCTGCGCCCCCGCGTACGGGGTGGCGGGGTCCAGCGTGCCCTGCAGCATCAGGATGCCCGGCAGCCCGGTCCCCTTGATCTGCAGCGGCTTGGCCGGCCCCTTCACCGGCCAGAACGCGCACGCGGCGTTGAACCAGGCGTTGTCCCAGGCCTGGAACGGGGCCTTGCGGTAGACCCGTTCGGTATCCGAGGTCCAGAAGGACCAGTTGCGCGGCCAGTTGACGTCGGAGCACTGCACCGCGTTGTAGACGGCGAACTCGTTCTCGCCCTGCTTGCCGTACCCCTGGTACTGGGTGATCAGGTCGCCGGCCTGCCCGTCGTTCAGGTAGGACGACAGCGCCTGCGCGAACCCGGGCCAGAGTTCGTCGAGGTAGCCGCCCTGCAGGAAGGTGTCGTCGAACTCGTCGGCCCCGATGGTCCCGTTGACCGGGTGCGCCAGCAGCCGGTTCCTGGCCCGGTACCAGGCGGCCTGCACCTGCGCGGCGGTGGTGCCGAGATGGTAGGTGCCGTCGTATTTCGCCACCCAGGCGAAGAATGCCTGCATCCGGCCCTGGAACGCGTAGTCCTGATCGACATTGTCGGCATACCAGACTCCGGCGGGATCGACCACGCTATCCAGCACCATCCGCCGCACCCGGCCCGGGAAAAGGGTTGCGTAAACCTGGCCGATATAGGTGCCGTAGGAGAACGCGTAATAGTTGATCTTCGACACGCCGAACGCCGCGCGGATGGAGTCCATGTCGCGCGCCACGTCCTGGGTCGTCATATGGGGCAGCAGCCAGCCGAACCTTTGCCCGCAATCGGTGGCGTAGGTTTTCGCCCTATTGATGAGTACCTGCTCGGCGGCGGGATTGGCCGGGATGTAGTTCGGGCGCACGCCGGCGAAGAAACCCGGATCGCAGCTGAGCGCGGGTACCGAGGACCCGACGCCGCGCGGGTCGAAGCCGACGATGTCGTACTGGGCGGCCACGCCCGGGCTGAGGCCCTGCGCCACCTCGGCCGCGAGCGGCAGCCCGGAGCCGCCGGGGCCGCCCGGGTTGACCAGCAGGATTCCCTGCTGCCGACTCTTCGGCGCGGTGGCCGGGATCATGTCGAGGGCCAGGCTGATGTGCCTGCCGCCGGGTTTGGCGTAGTCCACGGGGACGCTCAGCATGGTGCAGTCCGGCACGCCCTCCTGGGCCAGCAGGCCCGTGCAGGGATGCCAGTGCAGCGTGCTGTGCCCGGGCACGACCGGCCCGGTGGCCTGCGGCGCGCCGCCGGCCCCCGTGCTTCCTGGCGCCGTGCTTCCTGGCGCCGTGCTCCCGGTGGCCGAAGGGATGGCCTGGCCGGAGGGTGTGCTGCCCGCGGAACAGGCGCCGACCCCGAGGAGCGCCGCCACCGTGAGCGCCGTGGCGGAGACCCAGCCCGTTCGGCCCCTTCGGCGGCCTCCAGCGCCGCGGACGGCCACGGGTGATATCGACATGTCCCCCATCATGCCCGACAAGATCCGCCGCGCCGCCCGGCGCGGCGGGATCCGTCAGCTACCGGTAACGGTCAGGACGCGGCGGAGCGGTGGCGCTCCTCGAGCGCCTTGCGGTACTCGGCGATGACGATCTCGGTCAGTTCCTCGACCGAGGTGTCCCGGCTGTGCTTGTCGAAGGTGACCTTGCCGCCCTGCAGCAGGTTCACCCGGTCGCACACCGGGAAGACCTGGCCGTAGTTGTGCGCGATGATGATGATGGAGATGCCCTTCTCCTTGAGATCGCGCACCAGGTCGAGGATCATCGCGCCTTCCTTGACGCCCATGGCGGCCAGCGGCTCGTCGAGCAGCAGGACCTTCGCGTCCGAGTAGACCGAGCGGGCCACCGCGATGGCCTGCCGCTGCCCGCCGGACAGGCTGGCCACCTCGAGGTCCACCGACTTCAGGGTCTTGATCCCCATGGCGTCCAGCTGCTCCTGGGCCTTCTTCCGCATGACCTTGTTGCGGAGCAGCGGCCAGCGCACCGGCTCGCGGTTCAGGAACATGTTGTGGTACACGGTGAGCTGGGGGACCAGCGCGAGGTCCTGGTAGACGATGTCGATGCCGAGCGAGCGGGCGTGCGTCACCGAGGTGAGGTGCACCTCCTCGCCGTTGAGCAGGATCCGCCCGCCGGTCGGCGGCTGGAAGCCGCAGATGATCTTCAGCAAAGTGGACTTGCCCGCGCCGTTGTCGCCGATCAGGCCGAGCACCTCACCGCGCCCCAGGTGCAGGTTCACGTCGACCAGCGCCGTCACGGCGCCGTAACGCTTGGAGATGTGCTCCACCCGCAGGATGTCGTCGGCCGACGACTCCGTCATCGCCACGTCGCCGGTTTCCGGTGTGCTCACTTGGCTGCCTCCGTGGGTCGGGTCCGGCTCCGCGTCATGCCTTGGACTGCAATCGGCCCGCGGTCCGCAGCCGGGTGAGATAGGTGTTCGCGATCATCGCGAGCAGGATCGCCGCGCCCAGGATGATCTGGAACTTGTTCGAGCTGATGCCGCGCAGGTTGAAGCCGTCCTGCAAGATGGCGAGCACGAGCACGCCGAGCCACAGCCCGATCACCGTGCCGGAGCCGCCCAGCATGGCCGTGCCGCCGATGACCACTCCGGCCAGGGCATAGAGGACTACCGTGAGCTGGCCGGCGCTCGGGTCGATGATGTTGTTCTTGAAGGCTTCCAGGATCCCGGCTAGCGCGCCGAACCCGGCGCACATCATGAAGTTGCCGATCTTGATCCGGTTGACCTTGATCCCGGCTTCCCTCGCGCCGAGCAGGTTGCCGCCGACCGAGACCGTGTACAGGCCCCACCGGGTCCTGGTCAGGATGACGTGGAAGATCAGGACCAGGACGCTGGCCCAGATGATCTCCGACCACGCCTCGGCGCCGAACCAGCGGCCGAGCCCCAGTGACTCCGGGGGGAGGTTTATCTGCTGCGCGGCGGAGATCGTCAGCGCGTAGCCGTAGATGATGAAGCCGGTGGCGAGCGTGGTGATCAGCGACGGGACGCCGAAGATCGTCGTGACGACGCCGTTGATTCCCCCGATGACGACCGCCAGCAGCAGGATCGTGATCACGATGGCGAGGAACGTGGGGACGCCGGAGTCGACGAAGAAGTGCATGACGTACGGCGACAGCGTCCAGACGAACCCGACCGACAGGTCGATCTCGCCGCAGACCATCAGCAGGACCAGGCCGATGCCGATGATCACGTACGGGGCCATGTACTGGGCGATGTTGACGAAGCTGCCGTGGCTGACGAAGGCGGGGGTGGTCACCGCGAAGTAGATGAACAGCACCACGGCGATCGCCAGGACGCTGGCCTCGCGCTGTTTCAGGAAGATAATGCCGGCGCGGCTGAGGACGCTTGGGCCTTTTTGCCCGCCAGGCGCGGCGATGATCTCCGGGCTGCGTTCGGCAGTCTCACTCACGTCGCTCATCCCTAATCCTGCCTATCCTGCTGCGTCACCGGATGCCTGTGTCCAGGGTGTCATACCCAGGCACCGTGGCGATGCACCGTCGCTCGTAGCACCGGTGAACCGCCACGGGCCTGCTATTTCCAGCGTGCCACAATCCCCGCAATCCGGTCAGACGGAGATGGCCCCGGTGTGCTTGATGTACACCTGGTTCTTCGTGGAGCCCTCGTACCGGGTCGGCGTCGCGGTGTACGGATCCACGTTGCCCTTGACGACGAACTTCAGGCCGGTGTCCGTGGTCGGCGGCGACACCAGGCCGCCGGAGAGCTGGAAGAGGTAGAGGTACATGGTGGGCAGGAAGCCCTGCAGGTACGGCGACTGGTCGATGGTGAAGGAGATCTGGCCGGCCTTGATGGCGGCCAGGGTCTGCGGCTCCAGGTCGAAGCCGCCGGCTTGCACCTTGCCGACCAGGTTGTACTTCGCCAGCGAGGTGCCGAGCAGGGCGGTGCTGCCGCCGTCGACGGCGAAGATGCCCTGGATCTTAGACCCGTTCGCCTGGAGGAACTGGGGGATGACCTGGGCTTCCTGCGTCGCCGAGGCGCCCGAGTCCAGGCCCTTGTTGCCGAACATGACCTTCATGCCCGCCGCCTCCAGGGCCTGCGTGGCGCCGTCCATGCGCGGCTGGATGTTCAGCGAGCCTGGCTGGGCGATGACGCCGACCGCCGTGTCGCCCTTCTTCATCAGCGAGGCGAGCCGCTTGCCGACCTCCTGCCCCGAGATGAGCAGCTCCTGGCCGATGTAGGCCATGCCGTTGGTGGGGTTGCCGGAGGCACCGTTCGCGTTGTAGGTGACCACCGGGGTGCCCGCCTGCAGCGCGCTGTTGATGGGCGCGACGAACGCGGTGGCCGAGACCACGGTGGTCGCGATGCCGGGAGAACCCGCCGTGACGGCGGCCTGGAAGGCCGACAGCATGGTGGAGTTCGTCGGCTGGGTGGACAGGGCACCGGTCCAGGCCGGCGTGGGCAGGCCGAGCAGCGCGGCGGCGTCGGCCATGCCGTACTGGGTCGGGGTGAAGAAGGAGTTGTCCGTGACGTGGTTCACGAACGTGAACTTCCACTTGGGCGTGGTCGGGAAGTTGCCCGCGACCGCCGCCGCCGACCCCGACGGGGCGGCGCTGCTGGAACTCGATGAACTGCACGCCGCGATAAGCGCCGAGGCGGCGGCCGTCGCGCTGAACAGGCCAGCCCCCTCGAGCAGCCGACGGCGGGAAGGCCCATCCTTCATGTTCAGGGTCTCAATCGCTTCGTCGACAACTGGGTCGATCTTTTTCCTCATCTAAGGACCTCCATGGAATTTTCCCTGGGACGGGGTGCTCTCCCGAGCCAAGCCCGCAGCCTGCGCGGCGAGTCCCGTCAACTTCGTCGCGAGAGAGATAACGCGAAGAAACTCTTATCCCGATTTCTGGTTCGGCGGATCGCCCAGCGTGACTGCGCTGTGGCCATAATGCGACCAGCATTCAGCGCAAACTGGCCAACCGCCGCTGACGTTAAGTCTGTTCACGATCACCTGTCAAGGCACCACGCAGGCCCGAGAATCGAACGAGCAAGTTTCGATATCGGCCTCGGCACGAGCCCATACACGCCGGTACCTGCCCGCTGAGCAAAACGAGCAATTGCCGCTGTGAGCCTCCGTTTGCCGCCTCCCCCCTCGCGCCGCAGCCGGACGGACTGGTACGGATCATTTCCACGGCCGCGCGAGATTATGCCTCACTGGTAACCCGCCGCAACCACAACCTCGTCCGCACCACGGTTATCAATTCATCACAGAGAAGAGCATGTGCGACGATGTTAGCGTTAACAAGTCACTATATGGCAACGAACGCGAAACACCCTCGATACGCTCGCAGGTCGCCGGGCTGGCCGGCCACGCGCTGTGATCGCGGGGGTCGTTACTGGCTGTGAGAAAAGGTTTGCCGCGAATTTTTGGGGTGCGAGGGCGGTGAGGGGCGCGGGCGCGTCGGTGATGATGTGGGAGAAAGGTGGGGTTTGAGGGCTAGGCGTGATATAAGGCGGGTGAGGCGGTGCACGGCCACGATGGCCGTGATGCGACAGGAGCAATAGCCGGCGCCTGGCGGGAGGGGTATAGACGGGGGTTGCCCGGTGGTGAGCGCCTCGAGTCACGGGTCAGCTCCCGGGGTGGCTTACGCCGCGTTGGGCGCGCGGACTGACGGAAATCACAGCTGTTCCGACATGCGCGCCCGGAACCGAACACGGATCGCAAACGTCTCACTTGGTACGGATGACGCAACCCGGGGGCGACCGCCCGCCCCCGGCGCCATCCGGCATGAAGGAGGGGAAGCACGTAATGCTTGCCAGACACCGCCAATCGCTCATCCTGCAGGCCGTCAGGAGCGACGGCAGCGCACGTGTCAGCGACCTCACCCAGCGGCTCGGAGTCTCGGACATGACCATCCGCCGCGATCTCGAGGTCCTGGCCAGGGATGGCCTGGTCGAGAAGGTACACGGCGGCGCGGTCCTGCCCGGGACGCCCGCCAGTCATGAGCCGGGTTTCGAGGCGAAGCTGGCGCTCGAGCGGCCGGAGAAGACCGCGATCGCCCGCGCCGCCGCGAGCATGGTCACGCCGGGCACCGCGATCGCGATCGGATCAGGGACAACCACGTTCGCGCTGGCCCAGTGCCTGCTCGACGTACCCGGGCTCACCATCGTCACCAACTCGCTGCGGGTTACCAACCTGTTCAGCGGGACCCGCGGCCTCGACGGCACGGCCGATTCTGTCGTGCTGACCGGCGGCGTCCGCACCCCCTCGGACGCCCTGGTCGGCCCGGTGGCTGACCTGACCATCAGATCACTCCACTTCGACCTGCTCTTCCTCGGCTGCTACGGCTTCGACGTCAACGCCGGCCTGACCACGCCGAACCTGGCAGAAGCGGAGACCAACCGGACCCTGATCCGGGTCGCCCGCCGGGTCGTCGTGCTGGCCGACCACACCAAGTGGGGCCTGGTCGGCCTGAGCTCGTTCGCCCGGCTGAGCGAGGTGGACGTGCTCATCACCGATGACATGCTGCCCGGCGACGCCAGGAACCAGGTGCAGGAGCAGGCTGGAGAGGTCGTCTACGCCGAGGGCATGGTTCCCAGCCACGTGACGAGGCAGTCGGCCTGAGGTAAGACGCCCGCGCCGGGGCGGGACGGGGGCTCAGTAGGTCGTAACGACCGGCTGACCCTCGGCCCCCTCGGCCCCATCGCCGAGCACGGCGCCCTGTTCGGCGAGGCGCATGGCCTCCTCGATCAGCGTCTCCACGATCTTGGATTCTGGCACGGTGGCGATCACCTTGCCGCGCACGAAGATCTGGCCCTTGCCGTTGCCCGAGGCGACACCCAGGTCGGCCTCGCGGGCCTCGCCCGGGCCGTTGACCACGCACCCCATGACCGCGACCCGCAGCGGCACCTCCATGCCCTCCAGGCCTGCCGTCACCTCTTCGGCCAGCTTGTACACGTCAACCTGGGCCCGGCCGCAGGACGGGCAGGAGACGATCTCGAGGCGGCGCTGGCGCATGCCGAGCGACTCCAGGATCGAGATGCCGACCTTGACCTCCTCGACCGGGGGGGCCGACAGGGATACCCGGATCGTGTCGCCGATGCCCTCGGCCAGCAGGGCGCCGAAGGCGACCGCCGACTTGACCGTGCCCTGGAACGCGGGGCCGGCCTCGGTCACGCCGAGGTGCAGGGGATAGTCGCACTGCCTGGCGAGCAGCCGGTAGGCGTTGATCATCACCACCGGGTCGTGGTGCTTCACCGAGATCTTGATGTCGCGGAACCCGTGCTCCTCGAACAGGGAGCACTCCCACAGCGCCGACTCGACCAGCGCCTCCGGGGTGGCCTTGCCGTACTTGGCCAGCAGCCGCTTGTCCAGCGAGCCCGCGTTGACGCCGATCCTGATCGGGACCCCGGCGTCACTGGCCGCGCGGGCGATCTCTGCCACCTTGTCGTCGAACTGCTTGATGTTGCCCGGGTTCACCCGGACCGCGGCACAGCCGGCCTCGATGGCCGCGAAGACATACTTCGGCTGGAAGTGGATGTCGGCGATGACCGGGATCTGCGACTTCTTCGCGATGGCGGGCAGCGCCTCGGCGTCGTCCTGAGACGGCACGGCGACCCGGACGATCTGGCAGCCTGAGGCGGTCAGCTCGGCGATCTGCTGCAGCGTCGCGTTCACGTTGGCGGTGAGGGTCGTCGTCATCGACTGCACCGACACCGGTGCTCCCCCGCCAACGGGTACCGAGCCCACCATGATCTGGCGGGAAAGCCTGCGCTCGGCGAGCGGCGCCGGCGGCACAGGCGGCATACCCAGCTCGATACTCATAGCGCTCATCCGTTTCTTTGGGCAGACTCCGGACCTTCTACCCCGCCATTGAACCATCCCCCGGCGACCGCCCGGAGCCCGACGCTGACGGGCGCGTCGGGGATAAACCGACTGTTAACCCGCGATATTCAGTGGGTTCACGATGTCGGCCACGCCCACCGCGAGGCTGAAGAGGATCAGGATCGCGAAGATGCTGAAGCTGACCGGCAACAGCTTGGTGATGTCCACCAGGCCGGGGTCGGGGCGTCCGCGCCGCCGGGCGAACCAGGCCCGGATCCGCTCCCAGACGATCGCGGCGACGTGCCCGCCGTCCATCGGCAGCAGCGGGAGCAGGTTGAAGACGCCGACGAAGATGTTGAGCGAGGCGATGAGGAGCAGCACGAAGCTGACCTTGTACTGCCAGCCGACGCTGGCGGCCACCGCCTGGCCGGTGTCGTTGGCCAAGCCGACCACGCTGGTGACCTGGCCGCCAGGCGTGCTCGCCCGTTCCCTGGCGCTGCCGAACAGCTTCGGCAGCGCCCCGGGCAGAGCCGCGGCCGCCTGGCCCGAGCCGACGATGACCTGCCCGAACGCCGACCCCGCGTACTGGACGGCGCGGAACGGGTTGGCCGGCGAGAACACCACGGTCGGCGCGATGCCCAGGTAGCCGCCGCTGCGGCCGCTGACGGTGGCCAGCGTGGTGTGCAGGGTCAGCGTCTTGCCGTCGCGCACCACGGTGATGGTCACGGGCGACCCGGGCCGCACGCGGCGGATCGCGTTGCCGAGCTGGTCCCAGTTGCTCACCGGCGCGCCGTCGAAGGCCTTCACCTGGTCACCGGTCCGCAGCCCGGCCAGCTTGGCCGGGGACGGCTTGTCCGACGCGGTGCAGGTGCCCTTGTTCAGCTGGGTGGTGTTCGCGGCCACGCAGGAGCTGACCGTGCCCAGCTGGGTGGTGTGGTCGTTCTCGATGCCGATGCCGAGCGCCAGGCCGAAGATCAGAACGAAGGCGAGCGCGAAGTGCATGAACGAGCCCGCGCAGAGCACCACGATCCGCTGCCAGGCCGGCTGGCGGCGGAACGACCTCGGCTCGTCGGCCGGGTCTTCCACGTCGTCGAGCGAGTGCATCCCGATGATCTTGACGAAGCCGCCGAACGGCAGCGCCTTGATCCCGTACTCGGTCTCTCCCCGCCAGGTAGACCACAGGGTTGGCCCGAAGCCGACGAAGAACCTGGTCACCTTCATGCCGAACTTCTTGGCCATGACGAAGTGCCCGGCCTCGTGCAGCATCACGGAAAAGAGCAGGGCGACGATGAAGATGACCCAGCCGATCAGCTCCATCCAGCCGTCCTTCCCTCAGGGGTTAAGTTCACGCGCCCGCCGCCGGGCCCAGTCGTCGACGGCCAGCACGTCCGCCACGGTGGTGACGGCCGTGCGCGCGGCGTCATGCTCTGAGACTATCCGGGCCACGGTGTCAACAATCCGGGGAAAGCCGATCCTTCCCGCCTGGAAATCCGCCACGCACGCCTCGTTCGCCGCGTTGTACACCGCGGGCGCGGTGCCCCCGGCCGCGGCCGCCTCCCGGGCCAGCGCGACCGCGGGGAAGGCCGCGTCGTCGAGCGGCTCGAAGGTCCACGTCGCCGCCGTGGACCAGTCCAGGCCCGGCGCGGCCCCCGGCACCCGGTCGGGCCATGCCATGCCGAGCGAGATCGGCAGCCGCATGTCCGGCGGGGACGCCTGGATGATCGTCGCGCCGTCGGAGAACTCCACCATCGAGTGCACGATCGACTGGGGGTGCACCACCACGTCGATCCGGTCAAGCCCGAAGCCGAACAGCAGGTGGGCCTCGATCACCTCGAGTCCCTTGTTCACCAGCGTGGCGGAGTTGATCGTGACCAGCGGGCCCATGTTCCACGTGGGGTGGGCGAGCGCCTGCTCCGGCGTGACGTTCTCCAGCTTGTCCCGGCTCCAGCCGCGGAACGGGCCGCCGCTCGCGGTGAGCACCAGGCGGAGCACCTCGGACTCGCGCCCGGCGCGCAGGCACTGCGCGATCGTGGAGTGTTCGGAGTCGACCGGGACGATCTGCCCCGGTTTGGCCCGGCTGGTGACCAGCGGGCCGCCGATGATCAGCGACTCCTTGTTGGCCAGGGCCAGCACCCGGCCGGCGTCCAGCGCGGCCAGCGTGGCCTGCAGCCCGGCCGCGCCGGTCACCCCGTTGAGCACCACGTCGCACGGCCACGCCGCCACCTCGCTGACCGCGTCCGGCCCGGAGAGGATCTGGGGCTGCGGGTGGCGGTGGGGCTGGAGGTGGTGATGGTGCTGGAGGTGGGACCGGACCCCGGCCGCGGCGGCCGGGCTGGCAACGGCGACCGCGGCCGGCCCGAACTCGGCCGCCTGCCGGGCCAGCAGGTCCGGCTGGCCGCCGCCGGCGGCCAGCGCCACCACCAGGAACCGGTCCGGATTGCGCCGGATAATGTCAAGCGCCTGGGTACCGATCGAGCCGGTCGAGCCGAGGATCACGACCTCGCGGGGCTGGGATTCCACCGGACCATTGTCCGCTACCCGCACCGCTGGCCGCGCCGCCGCCCTGACATTAGTGTCGGGGCGGCGGCGCGGCCGTCGTTCTCTACAGGTGCCTGGCCAGCAACCCCGCGGCGGCGATGATGCCCTTGCAGGCGGCCGTCTGGCCGGCCGCGCCGGCGATCGGCCGGCCGCCGAAGGCGGCCGCCTCGAGCTCGCCCTTGACCCGCAGCGCGAGCGAGTCACGGAGCTTGTCGAGCCCGGCGAGGCTGGCGTCGACCGCCCGGTACCTGGCGTCACCCGGGGTGCTCGACTCGATGGCGGCCGTCGAGGCATGCAGGGTGAAGGCCCCGAACTGGCCGACGCTGGAGTTGAGCTGCTTGTAGCAGGCCCCCAGGCTGGCCACGCCCGGCGCGGCCAGCGCGCGGTTCGGCGCGGTCAGGATCTCGGTGATCACCCGGCCGTCGTGCTCGTAGTCGTCCTTCAGCCCGGTCAGGTAGATCAGCGTCGGCCGGATGTCGGTCTCGTCCACCCAGGTACCGGTGGTGCCGCTGTTGACCACTTCGGTCTGGCCGCTGTTCGGGCCGGCCGAGTTCGGTCCGTTGGCCGCCGAGGTGCCGTCGAGGCCGAGATGCCTGACGCCGGGACCGGCGAAGGCCGTGTAGTTCGTGTTGATCTCCGCGGCGTAGTCACCGTGGTTGTAGGCGAAGCCGGGGTTCTGCGTCACGCAGCCGGCCGCCGGGCAGGTGGTCGAGCCCGAGGACAGGAAGTAGTCCGGCTTGGCGAACAGCGCGAACGTCGGCGTCCTGGCCGGGTCGGCGTTGACCATGTGCAGGATCGCCTCCTCGGCCGGGTCGGCCAGGTAGTTCGCGATCTTCTGGGTGGTGCCCGTGTAGGGGTTGGCCGCGGTCAGCCCGGCCACGTCCCGTTCCAGCGTGCGCACCTGCGGGACGTTCGGCCCCGGCTTGCCGGTGACGTAGAACTCCGGCGCGCTGTCGTTCTCCAGGCTGAACGGCGTGGTGTTGTTCTTCTGCGTGGCCAGCAGGCCGGTCATGTTGCCCGCCAGTTCGCCGAACGACCCGGCCGGGTAAGAGCACGGCGTGGTCACGCCGTCGCAGCTGGCCGGGGTCGGCTGGATGGCCCGGCCCACGTTGGCGCCGGCCACGTGGTCGCCCTCGTCCGAGCTGAGCTCGAACAGCGTGTTGGCCGGGGTGATGCCGTCCTTGGCCAGCCGCTGGAAGAACGCGCCGAACGCGGTGTTGTAGTACTGCGCCTGGGCGATGTAGCACGCAGTGCCCGGGCCGAGCGCGGCGGGCGCGCCCTTGCACGCGGCCAGGCCCGGGATGTTCTCGTTGCCGTGGATGTCGGCAACGTAGCCGTTCACCACGGGGACGCCGGACTCCAGCATGTCCGCCATGTAGGCCAGCGACTGGGACGCGTTGATCGGGCCGAACCCGGGGAAGCCGGGGTGGTTGGTGAGGAACGCGCCGTTGATCTGGTTGCCGTTCTCGTCCACCAGGTTCCCGGCCGCGTTGGTGACCTGGAACCCGTTGCGGCTCAGGTCGGGCGTGCCCGCGCCGAGCTGCGGCGCCACGTACCGGTGGCCGAACAGCGCCTGGAACCCGCCGTATCCGCCCGGCTCGTCCGGCAGCAGGTCGGACACCGCGGTCGCCGACGCGTCAGTCTGCCCGAACTTCACGCCCTTGGCGGTGGCGCAGAACGCGTTGCCCTGGGCGCAGTGCACGCCGATGCCAACGTAGTCCGCGGTCTCTGCGTCCTTGAACGAGTCGGTGTCGGCGTTCAGCTGCTGGTCTTCCGGCGACCCGGCGCCGAAGACCTTGGGGATGTCGACCCCGGTGTTCTCCAGCTCCTGGTTGGCCGTGGCCACCTCGCCGACGTCGCAGCCGGCCCGGGTGTACGGCACCCAGGGCGCCGGGGTGACGGTGTCCGGCGCGGCGGGGTGCGCCGCGGTGGCCGGCGGGACCGGCGAGTAGACCATGCTCGGGTTGGTGTCGTGGCCGGCGCTCGGCGGGCTCTTGGTGTCGAAGACAGGATCGGTCCAGTAGGCGAAGGAGCCCGCGGGGTCGGTGGTCCCGTCCGTGTTGTAGGCCTGGTAGCTGTTGGAGATCGGCATGCCGTGCCGGTCGCCGTACAGGCCGGTGAGCGTGGTCAGGATGTTGTCGCCGGTATGCGCGATGAGCGGCGTGTGGTTGTTGGACAGGAACGTGCCGTTGCTGGTGAAGAAGTTCAGCAGGTTCGGTATCTGCTCCAGGTCGGACGGGACGTTCGGGTTGTCCCTGAAGTAATGCACGTTGTCGAACACGAGCGTGACCACGTGCTTGACGCCGTTGCCCAGCTGGCACGACGTGCCGGCGGTTGCCGCCGCGGGCTCCGCGGCTCTCGCCGCGGCGCCGGTCGCGGCCATCGAGGTCCCCGCCAGGCCCAGCGTGCCGAGCAGCGTCGCCGAGCTGGCGGCCGCGCTGACGCGGAACCAGGCCGCGTGGCGGCCTGCGCGCCGGTGCGCGTCCCGTCCTTTCCTCATGAGCTTTCCTCTCACGCTTCAAGCGCGGGCCGCCAATCCGGCACCGCGCGAGAGCCCACGATGCCACGCTTTGATCACGCTCAGAAGAAGCTTTGAGGAGTCTTTTTGTGTAAATCTGGTGAAACAACGGTCACTGTTTTGTTTGAACGTCCAAACAAGTCCTAACGGGTGCGGCCGATCGCCCCCCGGCGCCGGCCCGGCGCGGCACGGGTTTCATGAGGAGCGCGGCGCTCCTTCAGAGCGCGGCGATCTGGCGGGCCAGGGCGAAGTCGCTGGCGGTGAGGCCGCCGGCCGAGTGGGTGCTGAGGGTCAGCGTCACCTTGTTCCAGTTGATGGTGACGTCGGGGTGATGGTTGGCGGTCTCGGCCAGGTAGGCGACGGCACCGAGGTAGAGCAGGGCGTCGCGGAAGTCGGCACGTTCGGTGACCGTGGTGATGGAGCTGCCGTCGCGGGTCCACGCGGGGACCGTGGCGAGCTCTTCGCTGATCTGGGTCTCGGTGAGCAGGCTCATGCTTACGGCATACCATTCGCTGGTGACATCATCAGGCGAACGGCCGAGGCAGACCCCGCTGCACGCGGTGCACGAGCGCCTCGGAGCGACGATGACCTCCTTCGCCGGCTGGCAGATGCCGCTGCGCTACGCCAGCGAGACCGCCGAGCACCAGGCGGTGCGCCGCGCGGCCGGCCTATTCGACCTATCCCACATGGGCGAGATAGCGGTGGCCGGCCCGGAGGCGGGGGCGGCCCTGGACTACGCGCTCGTCGGCAACCTGTCCGCGCTGCGGCCCGGGCGGGCCAGGTACACGATGATCTGCGCCGAGGACGGCGGCGTCCTCGACGACCTGGTGGTGTACCGGCTGGACGAGGACGAGTTCCTGGTCATCGCCAACGCGTCCAACACGGACGTGGTGTTCGAGGCGGTCCGCGACCGGGCGGCGGGGCACGACGCCCGGGTCGCCGACGCGACCGGCGACTACGCCCTGGTTGCCATCCAGGGCCCGGAGGCGGCCGGCATCCTCGCCCCGCTGGCCGGCGACCTGGACCTCGGCGCGATCAGGTACTACGCGGGGGCGTTCGGCGAGGTGGCCGGGCGCCGGGCCTGGGTGGCGCGGACCGGGTACACCGGCGAGGACGGCTTCGAGGTGTTCTGCCGCCCGGAGGACGCCGTGCCTGTCTGGGAGGCGCTGACCGAGGGCGGCGCCGGGGCCGACGCCGGGGCCGGCCTGGCCCCGGCCGGCCTGGCCGCCCGCGATACGCTCCGGCTAGAGGCCGGCATGCCGCTGTACGGCAACGAGCTCGGCCGGGACGTGACACCTTTCGAGGCGGGCCTAGGGCGGGTGGTGAAGTTCGACAAGCCGGGCGAGTTCGTCGGCCGCGAGGCCCTGGCCGCCCGCGCTTCCTCCGGCCCTCTCCGGCGCCTGGTCGGCCTGACCGTCCAGTCCCGCCGGATCGCCAGGCACGGCTACCCTGTCCTCGCCGACGGGAAAGCCTGCGGGACCGTCACGAGCGGGGCCCCGTCCCCCACCCTCGGCGTGCCGATCGCGATGGCGTACCTCGAGCCGGGGGCCGACGGGGATGATCATGAGCTGGCCGTGGACGTCAGGGGTACACAAGTGCCAGCCCAGCTGACTGACTTGCCGTTTTACCGGAGGAGACAATAACGATGAGCGTTCCAGCCGATCTGCGCTACACCCCCGAGCACGAGTGGGTCTCGATCGAGGGGACCACCGTCTCGGTCGGCATCACCGAGTACGCGGCCCAGCAGCTCGGCAACGTGGTCTACCTCTCACTGCCGACCGCCGGCGCGAGCGTCACCGCCGGCGAGCCCTGCGGGGAGGTGGAGTCGGTCAAGTCCGTGAGCGACCTGTACTCCCCGGTGGACGGCGAGGTCATCGAGGTCAACAGCGAGCTCGAGGACGACCCGTCCCTGGTCAACGCCGAACCTTTCACGGCCGGCTGGATGTTCAGGGTCCGCGTCGCCAAGGACGGCAAAGGGGACGCGGTGCTGCCGCCCGACCTGCTGTCGGCCGCGGAGTACGAAGAGCTGACCAAGAGCGCCGGCTGAAAGCTCGCGCTCGGCGGCCGGCCCTCCGGGGTTTAGCGCTTGCGGCGGCGCACGAGAAATATCACGCTGACGCTGATGAGGACGGCCGCGGCGGCGGCGCCCGCTATCAGCGGGTCGACCTGGCCGGCGCGCTGGCGGGCCTGCTCCATCGCCCTGCGCACGTTCCTCTTCGGGCTCACCCGGTCGGAGATGGCGTCGATGGTGCGCGCCAGCTCCGCGCGGGTGCGGTCGATGTCCGCCACCAGCGCGTCCTGATTGACGGG
The DNA here is from genome assembly GCA_963753225.1 of uncultured Actinomycetota bacterium. Taxonomy (GTDB): domain Bacteria; phylum Actinomycetota; class Actinomycetes; order Streptosporangiales; family Streptosporangiaceae; genus Palsa-504. The sequence continues at coordinate 201,106 of CAVWBQ010000047.1, forward strand.
CTTGGCGTCGGTCTCCGCGTCCGCCATGTGATGCTCCGTTCCTTTACTGCCGCAGTCACCCCGCCCGTTCGGGATGAAGGGTTCATTGTGTCAGGTCCACCACAACCTTTACATCACCTGGCTGCCTGGCAAGCCCTTCCTGCCAGCCGGACAGCGGCACGCGCCGGCTGATCAGGGCGCCGAGCCAGGCCGGGTCGGCCCGCGCCAGCGCCTCGACGGCCTGCTCGTAGTGACGGCGCGCGGCGCTCACCGTGCCGAAGATCAGCGAGTTTCCCAGCACCATCGACCGGCCGACCCGGCTCATGTTCACCGGCATGCGGCGCTGGCCGGAGGAGATGCCGATCAGGCACATCACGCCCGCCTGGGCGAGCTTTCCTGACAGCTCGACCACCAGCTCGCCGGCGCCGGTGCACTCGAGCACGACATCCGGGCGCAGGTCCAGAGCGCCGACCGGACCGTGGTGGTAGGTCGCGCCGAGCGCCGCGACCAGGACCGGCTTGGGCCCGGCGGTGACCCGGTCGAAGACGTGCACCTGGTAGCCGCGCTGGCGGCCGAGCAGGGCGGCGAGCATGCCGATGGGGCCGGGCTGGCCGTCCGCGCAGGCCGGGCAGGGGACCGGGTCCGGGCGGCGCACCACGCCGGTCACCAGGTCACCGGGCCGGACCGGCGCGTCCGCGGGGGCCTCGAGGACCCGGCCGAGGGATTCGTGCCCGATCACCAGCCGCGGGCCTTCGTCCGGCGGTTGCCCGCCGCCTCGCAGGATCTCCGCGTCGGTCCCGCAGATGCCGGCCAGCAACCCCTCGACCAGGACGGAGCCTTCCGCAGGCGGCGGGTCGGGCAGCTCGGCGACCAGCTCCGAGCCTGGACAGCCCGGGGTCACGCTCATCGCCTTCATGGTCAGTGAATTTATCCAGTCAGGCCCGTCCCTCTAGTGGCGGGGTGGACCGCCAGGAGCCGCGGTACGCGGGGGAGCTATGGGCCACCCGCTGCCCATTCGGACGGGTGTGACGGAGGATGACCCTTCTCCTACTGGATGACACTCTCGCGGCCCTAGTGTCCGCTAAGTCTGACTTTCTGCGATTTCCTGAATGGACTGGTTCTAGTGCTTTATGCTGCCACGGGATAAGGAGGGGACTGCGACTGGCCTGGTACTCGCACGCTCTGAAGTGAACGGGTATGTACCGTCCGTGAACAGCCCCTCCTGTGGTGAGAGAGGGCTGGGGAAATGAGAACCAGGGGTTGGCACAAGCGTGCTCTATTGGTCAGCGCCGTGGCGTTGGTGCTGGCGGCCGGCTGTTCGAGCCGGGGGGCCGCGACGGCGGCGCCGCGACTGGAAAAGACGGACCTGAACGTCGCCGTGGTTCCGGCGCTGGATTCGGCGGGCTTCTTCGTCGCGCTCTACGGGGGCCTGTTCAAGGCCGAAGGGCTGAACGTGCACTTCACCCCGGCCACCAGCAGCGAGACGGTGATCGCCGACCAGGTCAAGGGCCAGTTCGACATAACCCTCGGCAACTACGTCTCCTATATCCAGGCGCAGCAGCGGCGCGCGGCCGACCTGTACATCTTCGCCGAGGCATCGGTGATGGGCCCGGCCACCCAGGGCATCTACACGATGCCGGGCTCGAAGGTCACGGACCTCTCCGGCCTCGCGGGCAAGACCATCGCCATCAACGCACCCAAGAACATCCTGTACCTGCTGGCCGCGTCGGTCCTGGCCGAGCACGGCATCAAGCCCAGCCTGGTCCACTTCGCCAGCATCCCGTTCCCGAGCATGACCGCCAGACTCCAGTCCGGCGCCGTCAGCGCGGCCCTGCTGCCCGAGCCCTTCGCCAGCGGCGCGGAGGAGGGGCAGGGCGCCGTGCCGCTGGCGGACCTGAACCAGGGCGCGACCACGGCCTTCCCGGTCGCGGGCTACGTGGTCACCAAGCAGTGGGCGGCAAAGTACCCGCGCACGCTGGCCGCCTTCTACAAGGCGATAGAGGAGGGCCAGCAGATCGCGGACACCAACCGCGCCGACGTCGAGGAGGCGATGATGGACATACCCGCCCCGTTCGGCGTGTCCAGGCAGACCGCGGCCGTCCTGGCCCTGGACAACTATCCGGTCAGCCTCGGCCCGGTCGGCAGCGTGGACAAGATCCGGCTGGAGCGCGTGGTGAACGTGATGCAGCAGTTCATCGGGTTCCCCAAGTTCAACATCGACACGATGCTGATGCCCGGCACCCGACCCGGCAGCTTAGCTACGCACGCTGGGCCCGTGCGGCCCTGACCATGACCACGGCGGCCACCAGGCCGGCGGCGGACAGGGCGGCCAGCCAGCAGGCCGTTCCGGACATCGCCGCGGCCGAGGCGGCCGCGCGCCCCGTGGTGGAAATGCGGGACCCGGCACCGGAGCCCGCACGGGACAGGTAGGCCGAGCCGACAGCGGCCACCCCCAGTAGCTGGCCCAGCTGCACGGTGGTGGTGAGCAGGCCGGACGCATCGGCCGCCCGGGCCGCGGGCACGTGCGTCAGGGACTGGGTGAGCAGCGGGCTGACCGACAGCCCCAGGCCGAGGCCCACCGCGGCCAGGCCGATCCAGGTGAGCGCGCCGATGCTGGCATGCAGGCCCGCCGCGAGGGCCAGGTAGGCGAGGATGCCGACGGTCAGCCCGGCCGGGACGAGGACCCGGCGCGCCGCGGCGGGCAGCCTCCGCCAGTTGTACCCGGCCAGCCCGAACACTGCCGCGAACGGCAGGTAGGACAGCCCGGCCCGCAGCGCGCTCTCGCCCAGGCCCGCCTGCAGGTGCAGTGTGTAAGCGAACAGCAGCCCGCCGTACGCGATCTGCGTCGCGGCCAGGGTGACCAGCCCGGACGGCAGGGCCGGGGCGCGCAGCACGGCCAGGTTCAGCAGCGGGTCCCCGCCGCGGGCGGCCGCCCGGCGCTCGATCAGCACGAAGCCGGCCGCCAGAACGGCGCCGGCCGCGATGCAGCCGAAGCACCAGGCCGGCCAGCCCTCCTCACGCCCGAGCACCAGCGGCAGCACGATCAGCAGCACCGCGCAGGCCGCGGCGGCCAGGCCCGCCAGGTCGAACTTCTTGGTCCGGCCCGCACCGGGGGTATCGGTGCCGGTTTCATCGGGCGGGACCAGGCGGGGCACGGCGGCGGCGAGCACGATCCCGATCGGCACGTTGATGGCGAACACCGGGCGCCAGCCGGTGCCGAACAGGTTCGCGGTCACCATCACGCCGCCCAGCACCAGCCCGGTCACGGCACCCGCGGAGAGCACCGCCGCGTAGGCGGACAGCGCCCGGGCCCGGGCCGGGCCGGTGAAGTTCAGCTGGATGATGCTGAACACCTGCGGCACCAGCACCGCGGCGCCCGCGCCCTGGACCAGCCGGAAGCCGATCAGCGCCTGGCTATCCGGCGCCAGCGCGCAGGCCAGCGACGCGGTGGTGAAGATGAGCACGCCGGCCAGGTAAGTCCGGCGCCGCCCGTAGCGGTCGCCGAGCCGGGCGCCGGTGATCAGCAGCATCGCGTACGCGATCGTGTAGCCGCCCACGACCAGCTGCAGGGACGCGCCGGAGGCGTGCAGGCTGGCAGCGATGGACGGCATGGCCACGTTGGTCACCAGGACGTCGATGATGCACATGAACTGGCCGAGCAGCAGCACGGCCAGCATGAGCCGGTTGCCTGGCGGTGCGGGCGCGGCCGTTTCCTGGCCGTAGACGGGCGCCGGCCGGGTCGTCCGGGTGGGCAAGGCCATCGGTTCCTCCTTCTATCACCGGCACGACGAGCGGGTGGCTTCGGAGGGGACAGCCTGCTGTGCTTAAGTTTCCGCGATCCGGCGTTCGAGGAAGCGGCGCTCGGGGACGGTGCGGGCCAGCGCGAGCGCCTCGCGGTAGGCGGCCCTGGCCTCGGCGGTGCGGCCGAGGCGGCGGAGGAGTTCGGCCCGCGTCGAGTACCAGTACTGGTATCCGGGCAGGTCCAGGCCGTCCACGATGGCCAGGGCGGCGGCCGGGCCGTCGGCCTCGGCGATCGCCACGGCCCGGTTCAGCCGGACCACGTCCGAACCGGTCCGGTCGGCGAGCTCGCCGTAGAGCGCGGCGATCTGCGGCCAGTCGAGGGGAGTTTCCGCCTGCAGGGAGGCGACGGCGGCCTGCAAGGCGTACGGGCCGCGCGTGGTCGGGGCCTTCTGCGAGGCCGGGTCGAGAAGGGCGCGGTCGAGCAGGTCCCTGGCCTCGGTGATCTGCCGCCAGTCCCACCGCGACCGGTCCTGGTCCGGCAGCAGCACCAGGTCCTGGCCGTCGAACCGGGCCTCGCGGCGCGCGTCGTGCAGCAGCATCAGCGCCAGCAGCCCGAGCACGTCGGGCTCGGCAGGGAGCAGAGCGGCCAGCACCCGGCCGAGCCTGATCGCCTCGGCGGCCAGGCCGTTTTCCCGGTCCCGCGGGGACTTCGGGGACTTCGGTATCGCGTCGCTATAGCCCTCGTTGAAGATGAGGTAGACGACGGCGAGCACCGCCGCGAGCCGCTCAGGCAGCTGCGACGCGGCCGGGACGCCGAACGGGATGCCGGCCACCTTGATCTTGGACTTGGCCCGGGTCAGCCGGCGCTTCATCGTCTCGGCCGGGACCAGGAAGGCCCGGGCGATCTCCTCCGTGGTCAGCCCGGCCACCGCGCGCAGCGTCAGCGCCACCTGCGCCTCGATGGCCAGCGCCGGGTGGCAGCACATGAAGACGAGCTCGAGCCGCTCGTCAGGGATCGGCGGGCCGGCCATGGCGTCCTCCCCTGGTGCTCGCGGTTCCGGCTCGGCGAGCAGGGGCAGCTTCGCGGCCAGCACGCGGTCGCGGCGCAGCCGGTCGATGGCCCGGTGCCGGGCCGTGGTGACCAGCCAGGCACCGGGATTGTCCGGCATCCCGGTGCCCGGCCAGCGCTGCGCGGCGGCCGCGAACGCCTCGGCGGCGGCCTCCTCGGCCAGGTCGAAATCGCCGAAGTAGCCGATCAGGCACGCCAGCACCCGGCCCCACTCGTCGCGGAAGACTTGCTCGATCAGTTCCGGCCCCGGTTACGCGCGGTCGACGACGACGGGGCGGATCTCCACCGAGCCGCCGATCCGGGTGGCCGGGATCCGCGCCGCGAGTTCGGTCGCCTGGTCCAGGTCGCCGGCCTCGATCAGGTAGAAGCCGGCGAAGACTTCCTTGGTGTCCGCGAACGGGCCGTCGGTAACCATCGTCTGCCCGCCCTGGACCCGGACGGTGGTGGCGGTCTCGACCGGGTGCAGGGCGGCGCCGCCCACCACCCCGGGCAGCTTCTTGATGTCCAGGTACTCGCGGTGGTTAGCTTCCCGCTCGTCCGCGCTCAGCGCCTCGGCGGCCCCCGGCTTGCTGTAGATGAGCAAGGCGTACTGCATCTGCGGCTCCTTCCTCCTGGTAGCTATCTTGTCGTGCCCATGACGAACGGAGCGCGCCCGGGGGGACAGCGGGGCCCCGTTTTGAGGGTGCCAGCATGCGGAGGATTTCGGTGCGGGCGGGGGGATTCGAACCCCCACGGTGTCGCCACCAACAGGACCTAAACCTGCCGCGTATGCCATTTCGCCACGCCCGCTAGGGGCCAGCGCGGGGCTGGCCGTTTGTAACGGTACCGCCTAGGCGCCGACCTCGGCCCGCAGGCGGGCGACGTGGCCGGTGGCCTTGACGCCGTACAGGGCTTTCTCGATGGCACCGTTCGCGTCGACCACGAACGTGGACCTGATCACGCCGACGATGGTCTTGCCGTACAGCTTCTTCTCGCCGTAGGCGCCGTAGGCCTCGAGCACGGCGTGATCGGGATCGGAGAGCAGCGGGAAGGTCAGGCTCTCGGAGTCCCGGAACTTGGCCAGCTTGGCCGGCTGGTCGGGTGAGATGCCCAGGACGGTGATGCCCGCGGAGTTCAGGTCGGCCAGGCTGTCACGGAAGTCGCAGGCTTCCTTGGTGCAGCCGGGCGTCAGCGCGGCCGGGTAGAAGTAGACGATCACCCGCTGGCCGCGGAACGAGGACAGCGAGACCTCCTTGCCGTCGGCGTCCAGCAAGGTGAACTCGGGCGCCGGATCGCCCGGCGCGAGCCGTTTTTCGGTCAACGACCTGCCTCCCTATATCCGCGAGCGGGAAACCAACGCTACCGCCCGGGACCGTCAACGGCCGAACCGGTCAGGGTTCCAGGCCGATCCCGGGCGGTGGGTCGACCTCTTCCAGGTAGGACACGCCGGTGGCGGCTTCGGGTGCGAAGCGTTCCCATTCCTCCCGGATCCTGATGCCGCCGCCACCGCGTCGGCGGACCGGTGTGCCGTGGCACCGGCCGGCCACCACCGCGCCGTCGTCGAGCACCATGCAGTAGGCGTAGTCGAAGGCGCCGTCGGCTGAGCACAGCCCGGCCAGGGAACCGCGGCGCACGCCGCGGCCGACGGGGAGTTCGGCCCAGAGCAGGTTGCCGTCCTGGCGGTAGGTGAGCATGGGCCCGGCTTCGCCTTCGGGCCGGAAGCGCCGTCCGTCGTAGCTGAACACTCCAAACCTCCCCGCGCCGACCCACCCCAGAACCGTCGTACGCCAGGGCTGGCGACGGGGTCAAGGCGGGTAGGGGACGTGCGGGGACCGAGAGGGCTGAGCGCACGCGGGAGTCAGATGAGGGGCTTAGGCCGCGTGGCACGCCGCCGTGATGAACGGCGTCAGCGCGCGGAAGGCCCGGCCGCGGTGGCTGATCGCGTCCTTGGCCGCCGCGGTCATCTCGGCGGTGGTCTGGTCGAACCCGTCGGGCAGGAAGATCGGGTCGTAGCCGAACCCGCCGCTGCCGCGTGGCGCCCGGATCAGCCGGCCCTCGACCCGCCCGGTCACCACCCACTCCTTGGTGCCGGGGAGGTTCGGGGGGGTCGTGCCTCCCCCAGGGGGGTCCGGGGGGATGGGCCCCCCGGGGAGAGAAAGAGCGCCGTCTCCGGGCACGACCAGCGCGGCGGCGCAGACGAACCGGGCGCCGAGCCGGGCGTCAGGCACGTCGGCCACCTGCGCCAGGACCAGTTCCAGGTTGGCCTTGTCGTCGCCGTGCCCGCCCGCCCAGCGGGCGGACAGCACGCCGGGCATGCCGCTGAGCGCGTCCACGCAGAGCCCGGAGTCATCGGCAACCGCGGGCAGGCCGGCGTAGTCCGCGATCGCGCGCGCCTTGAGCAGCGCGTTCTCCTCGAAGGTGGCCCCGGTCTCCGGCACGTCGGGCGCGCCCGGGTACTCGTCGAGGCCGGCCAGCCTGATCTGGCTGCCCTGGTCCTCCGCGCCCAGGATCCGGGCCAGCTCGCGCAGCTTGGCGGCATTCCGCGTGGCCAGCACGACGGTGTCAGCGGCCACCGTGGTCACATCCGGCTGGGCGGCGGCCACGGAACGCCCGGCGATAACGCCAGGGCGGCATCTTGCAGCCTGGTCAGCTCGCCGCAACCCGCGACGGCGAGGTCGAGCAGCTGGCCGAGCAGGTCGCGGCTGAACGGCTCACGCTCGGCGGTGCCCTGGATCTCCACGAAGTCGCCGCTGGCGGTGCAGACCACGTTCATGTCGGTCTGCGCGGCCACGTCTTCCTCGTAGCACAGGTCGAGCCGGGGCTCGCCGTCCACGATGCCGACGCTGACCGCGGAAACCGAGGTGAGCAGCGGGTCGCCCTTGGTCCGCTTGCGGTTCTTGAGCCAGGCGACCGCCTCGGCCAGCGCGACGTACCCGCCGGTCACGGCCGCGGTCCTGGTGCCGCCGTCGGCCTGGAGCACATCGCAGTCGATGACGATGGTGTTCTCGCCGAGCGCCTTGTAGTCCACGCAGGCCCGCAGCGAGCGCCCGACCAGCCGGGATATCTCCTGGGTGCGGCCGCCCAGGCGCCCCTTGACCGACTCGCGGTCACCGCGGGTGTTGGTCGCCCGGGGCAGCATGGCGTACTCGGCGGTCACCCAGCCGAGCCCGCTGCCGCGGCGCCAGCGCGGCACATCCTCAGTGACGCTCGCCGCGCACAGTACCCGGGTGCGGCCGAATTCCACCAGGACCGATCCCTCGGCGTGGTCGAGCCAGCCCCGGGAGAGCTTCACCGGCCGCAGTTCGGTGACGGATCGTCCGTCGGGTCGTGACATGACGCTCAGCCTATCGGCCTGCGGGGGGTGAAGCGGCGGAGTCGAGCACCAGGCCGGAGGTGGCCAGCGACAGCGGCCCCCGGTAGATCCCGTCCGCCTCGGCCAGCGTCCGGTCCCGGTCGTTCCACGGCACCAGGTGGGTGAGCACGAGCTGGCCGACCCCGGCCCGGGCCGCGTGCGCGGCCGCCTGCCGCGCGGTCAGGTGCAGGTCCGGCCGGGTGTCCTGGCCATCGAGGAACGACGCCTCGCAGAGCAGCGTGTCCGCGTCCGCGGCCAGCCGCACCAGCGCCTCGGACTCCCCCGTATCGGCCGAGTAGGCCAGCCGCCAGCCCGCGTGCTCCACCCGGAAGCCGAACGTCTCCACCGGGTGGTTCATGCGGTCGGCGGTGACCAGGAACGGCCCGATCTCGAACGTTCCCGGCTCGAGGTCATGGAACCCGAAGCGCGGCGGCCCGTCGGGCACCTCAGCGCCGGGACCGAGGTCGGGCGCCACCCGTACGGCGGTGCCCGGCGGCCCGTATACCGGGATGGGCGGCCGGGAGCCGTCCGGCGCGTACTGCCGCGCCACCCAGTAGGCGCCCAGGTCGATGCAGTGGTCGGCGTGCAGGTGGCTCAGGCAGATCGCGTCGATGCTGAACAATGCGGCGTATCGCTGGAGCACCCCGAGCGCGCCGTTGCCCAGGTCGATGACGAGCCGGAACCCCTCGGCCTCCAGCAGGTAGCAGGACGCCGGGCTGTCCGGTCCGGGAAAGCTCCCCGCACATCCGACCACGGTCACGCGCATGCCAGCCATTATCCAGGCAGGCGGCAGCCCGGAACCGGGTCGATGGCACATCGGTCCGGTTAGAGCGTGACCAACGGCACATCGACCCACCCGGCGCGGGACGGCGAGCCAAAGGGGCGCCCGGCGCGAGCGAGCCAAAGGGGCGCGGGTGCCGCCCGGACTGACGAGCGACGAAGGAGCGAGGAGGGAAGGTGGCAGTGAAGGGGAAGGGAGGTGGGTGGGCGCCCCCGGGGGGCGAGCGAGGCTGGAGACTTAGGCCCAGAGCTGGCCTTCCAGCTGGGCTTCGGCTTCGTCGAGGGTGCCGGAGTAGGCGCCGGTGGACAAGTACTTCCAGCCACCGTCGGCGACCAGGATCACGATGTCGGCGCGCTTGCCGGCGACCATGGCCTTGGCCGCCATGCCCAGCCCCGCGTGCAGCGCGGCGCCGGCCGAGATGCCCGCGAATATGCCCTCGGCGGAGATGAACTCCCTGGTCCGGCGCAGCGCGTCGGCCGAGGAGACCGAGAACCTGGTGGTCAGCACGGACTCGTCGTAGAGTTCGGGGACGAAGCCCTCATCCACGTTGCGGAGCCCGTAGACGAGCTCGCCGTACCGCGGCTCCGCCGCGACGATCTTCACGTCGGGCTTGTGCTCGCGCAGGTAGCGGCCCACCCCCATGAGCGTGCCGGTGGTACCCAGGCCCGCCACGAAGTGGGTGATCTCGGGCAGGTCGGCCAGGACCTCAGGCCCGGTCGTCTCGTAGTGCGCGCGGGCGTTGGCCTCGTTGCCGTACTGGTAGAGCATGATCCAGTCGGGGTGTTCGGCGGCGATCTGCCTGGCGACCCGGACCGCCTCGTTGGAGCCGCCCGCGGCGGGCGAGCCGATGATCTCGGCCCCGTACATCCGCAGCAGCTGGCGGCGCTCCTCGCTGGTGTTCTCAGGCATGACCACGATCAGCCGGTAGCCGCGCAGCTTGGCCACCATGGCCAGGGAGATGCCGGTGTTGCCTGAGGTGGGCTCCAGGATCACCGAACCCGGCTGCAGCAGGCCTTCCTTCTCCGCCTGCGCGACCATGAAGAACGCGGCGCGGTCCTTGACCGAACCCGTCGGGTTCCTGTCCTCGAGCTTGGCCCACAGCCGTACCTCGGCCGAGGGCGACAGGCGGGGCAGTCCGACCAGGGGCGTACGGCCGAGGGAGTCGAGCAGGTTCTCGTAACGCATGAACCCCGGTCCGTTCGGGAGAATTAAAGTGCACCGCCGGCCACCGCGGGCAGGACGGTCACCGTGTCCCCGTCCTTGACCGGCGTGTCCAGGCCGGACAGGAAGCGGACGTCCTCGTCGTTGAGGTACACGTTGACAAAGCGCCGCAGGCCGCCACCGTTGTCGACCAGCCGTTCGCGCAGGCCGCCGTGCCGCTGCTCCAGGTCGGTGAACAGCTCGTCGAGCGTGGATCCGCTCCCCTCGACTTGCTTGGCGCCGTCGGTGTACGTACGCAGGATCGTCGGGATGCGAACCTCGATGGCCATTGAACAACGCTCCACTGGGTTATCTGGTCGGTCCTTGGCGTCCAACCCGCCGCCAGCCTGAATCATTCCGGCCGGATCATTCCACCACGGAAACCGGCTCCTCGGTGACGACGCCATCGGTGATCCGGAAGGAGCGGAACTCGGTCGCGTCCTCCTCCCGGGTCGAGACCAGCACGTAGTGCGCGTGCGGCTCGCTGGCGTAGGAGATGTCGGTGCGGGACGGGTAGGCCTCGGTGGCGGTGTGCGAGTGGTAGATGACGACGGGTTCCTCGTCGTTGTCGTCCATCTCCCGCCATACCCGGAACTGCTCGGCCGAGTCGAAACGGTAGAAGGTCGGGGACCGTTCGGCGTTCATCATGGCGATGAAGCGTTCTGGGTGGTCGCTTCCGGCCGGCCCGGCGATCACGCCGCAGGCCTCGTCCGGGTGATCGGCGCGGGCGTGGGCCACGATCTTGTCGTATAGCGAACGCGGGATCGTCAGCATGATCGACGAGCATACGGGCCGGGGGGTTCGCGGGGGGCGGAGCCCGGGGGGTTCGCGGGGGGCGGAGCCCCCCGCGGGTTAGTTGAGCGCTTGGACCAGGGATTCCTGGACGGCGCCGAGCCAGGCGTACACCTCGAACGCGCTCCACTGCGGGTCGTCCGGCTTCAGCCGCCCCCACTGCTCCTCGAACTCCTCGGTAACGCCGAGCCTGACGCCGAGCGCGAGCCTGACGTCGTTCAGCGCCTTGAGCCAGCTCGCGGCCTGGTCCTGGGTCAGCTGGATGCGCCCGCCCGCCTCGGGCAGCGTGTCCAGCATCTCCTGGGCGGCCTGGTGCTTGGCGCTGCGCAGCGCGGGCTCGGTGTACTTGCGGAACTCCCCGGCCGCCTCCGGATCGTCGCGATAGCCGTCCGGCAGCAGCCGGGCCAGAACCGGGTCCTCGGGAGGCTTGTCCGCCCCCGGCCCCTGCACCATCGCCTCCAGCGCGGCCAGTTCGGCGTCCTCGCCCGGGGCGGGGCCCTCGATGTCCTCCGGCTCGACCAGCGACATGACCTGGCCGACCAGGCTGCGCAGCAGGGATGCTTCAGCCGCGGCGAGCCAGGCGCGCGCGCCGCCACCGCGAACCGACCGGAATGGCTCCATATGGGCTGGCTACTTGTCCTGCTTCACCGTGGCCCATAGGCCGTAGCCGTGCAGGACCTCGACGTTGTGCTCCATGGCTTCCCTCGCCCCGGCGGCGACCACCGCCTTGCCCTTGTGGTGCACGTCGAGCATCAGCTTGGTGGCCTTTTTCTTCGGGTAGCCGAAGACGTGCTGGAACACGTACGTCACGTAGGACATCAGGTTGACCGGGTCGTTCCAGACGATCGTGACCCAGGGCTTGTCCGACACCGGATTGTCTGCGGATCGTGGAACTTCGACCTCTGCAGGCGCCGCGCTCACAACCATCCACCTCCTACTCCGTAGTCTTCCACCTGTGACCAATCCCGTGAACCACCAGCCTCCGCCCGGTTCCGAACCGGCCGCCGCCGAGCTGGGCACGGCCCAGACCGGGACAGCCCCGCTCGGGACGGCGCTGCTCACCGACCACTACGAGCTCACCATGCTGCAGGCATCGCTGCGCAGCGGGGCGGCCGACCGCAAAGCCGTCTTCGAGGTGTTCGCCAGGCACCTGCCGCACGGCCGAAGATACGGCGTCGTGGCGGGCACCGGGCGACTTCTCGACGCGATTGAGCGGTTCCGCTTCGGCCCGGCCGACCTGGAGTTCCTTGGCGGCGCGGGCATCGTGGACGAGCCGACGCTTTCTTTTCTCGAATCCTACCGTTTCAGCGGAAACATCTGGGGTTACTCCGAAGGGGATTGCTACTTCCCCGGCTCCCCCATTCTCGTCGTGGAGGGCACGTTCGCCGAGGCGGTGCTGCTGGAGACCGTGTCCCTGTCCATCCTCAACCACGACTGCGCGATCGCGTCCGCCGCGTCCCGGATGGTGACCGCGGCCGGCGACCGGCCGCTGATCGAGATGGGCTCGCGGCGGACCCACGAGCGGGCCGCGGTGGCCAGCGCCCGGGCGGCCTACATCGCCGGCTTCGCGTCGACCTCGAACCTGCGGGCGCGGTACGAGTTCGGCATCCCGAGCGCGGGGACCAGCGCGCACGCCTTCACCCTGATCCACGACAGCGAGCGGCACGCGTTCGCGAGCCAGCTCGAGTCGCTGGGCAAGGGGACGACGCTGCTGGTGGACACGTACGACGTGCCGCGCGCGGTGCGCACGGCGGTCGAGGTGGCGGGCAGCGAGCTTGGCGCGATACGGATCGACAGCGGCGACCTGCAGGTGCTGGCCCGGCAGGTCCGGGCGCTGCTGGACGAGCTGGGCGCGACCAAGACCAGGATCGTGCTCACCGGCGACCTGGACGAGTACTCCATCGCGGCGCTCGGCACGGTCCCGGTAGACGGCTACGGGGTGGGCACGTCGCTGGTGACGGGTTCGGGGGCGCCGACGGCGGCGCTGGTGTACAAGCTGGTGGCGCGGGCTTCGGCGTCGGAGGAGGGGGTAATGGAGCCGGTGGCCAAGCGCTCGGTGGGCAAGCCGGGTCGCGGCGGGCGCAAGTGGGCCGTGCGGCACCGGGACCAGCAGGGCACGGCACTGTCGGAGCGGGTCAGCCTGACGTCGCCGGAGCCGGGGCCGCTGGATCGGGAGCTGCTCGTGCCGCTGGTGGCGGACGGCGAGGTGGTGGGACGGCACGGGGCCGAGGAGGCGCGGGCGCGGCACCGCGCGGCGCTGGCCGAGCTGCCGCCGTACGCGCTGCAGCTGTCGCGCGGCTACCCCGCCATCCCCACCGTCTTCGACCCCAACGGGGACGACGTCTAGCGGCGGCAGCCCGCATAGCTTTTCGCGTGGGTCGCCTTTCGCGTGGTCGCCTTTCGCGTGGGTCGCCTTTCGCGTGGGTCGATGTGCCGTTGGTCCGGTTCTAGGCGACCCGATGTGCCATCGACCCCGGGGGAAGCCCCGGGGAAGCCCCGGGGAAGCCCCGGGAAGTCCCGGGGAAGCCGGGTGAGGCAGGGCGCTTGGCACGGTGACATCGGACTTTGTCAATAAAACCTATTGACAAAGTAGGTAATTGGCTTAAGGTTGTGGCATGGGTCACCGCGAGCCGCTCGTAGCGCGCCTGTACACCGATCTCGGGCGGCAGGCCAGCGCGTCCTGTTAGCCCTCCGGACTGCTCACCGTTGAGCGCTGCAACCGCGGGCTTCCCTTCGCCGCCCCGCCGCCGGCCGAACGCCGCCGGCGTCGGCGTCGGCACCAGGGCTGGTACCGGCTGATCAGCCCGGTGGCGGTGGTCGCGCTGTGGCAGCTGCTCAGCTCGGCCGGGCTGATCCCGGCGGACAAGCTCCCGCCGCCGACGACCGTCTGGCACACCGCCGTCAGCCTGGTAACGACTAGCTCCCCCGCCTACGGCACGCTGCAGGGCGCGATGGGCGTCTCGCTGCAGCGGATGGCGATCGGCTTCGCTGTCGGCGGCACGATCGCGGTGCTGCTCGCCCTGGTCGCCGGGCTGAGCCGGCTCGGCGAGAACGCCGTCGACCCGCTGCTGCAGATCGTCCGGATGCTGCCCCTGTTCGGGCTGATCCCGGTGTTCATCGTGTGGTTCGGGATCGGCGAGCTGCCGAAGATCATCCTGATCGCGCTGGGCGCCGCCATCCCGCTCTACCTGAACACGTTCGCCGGCATCCGCAGCGTCGACGCCAAGCTCGCCGAGGTCGGCCGGGTGCAACGGCTCACCCGGACCGAGACGATCCGGCACATCGTGCTGCCCGGCGCGCTGCCGCAGGCGCTGACCGGGCTGCGGCAGAGCCTCGGCGTGGCCTGGCTGGCCCTGGTCGTGGCCGAACAGGTCAACGCCAACGCGGGCCTCGGCTTCATGATCAGCCAGGCCACGCAGTTCCTGCGCAACGACGTGATCCTGGTCGCGCTGGCCGTCTACGCGGTGCTCGGCCTCATCACCGACGCCCTGGTCCGGCTGCTGGAGAGGAGGGCGCTGGCATGGCGACGCGGGATCCTGGGGTAGCCAGCCTGCGGGTTGCGGCCGGGCCCGGCCGGCCCGGCCGGCCCGGGTGGGCTGGCCGCGCGGGTGCGCGGGCTGAGCCGGGCGTTCGGCGGCCGGGTGGTGCTCGACGGCGTCGACCTGGACATCGCCCCTGGCGAGTTCGTGGCCATGCTCGGCGTGAGCGGGACCGGCAAGTCGACGCTGCTGCGCGCGCTGGCCGGGCTCGACCGCGAGGTCACCGGCGAGCTGAGCGTGCCCGGACCGGTCGCGGTCGCGTTCCAGGAGCCGCGGCTGCTGCCGTGGCGCCGGGTGCTGGCCAACGTGGCCCTCGGGCTGCGCGTGCCGGACGCCGGCGCGGTGGCCGGCCGGGCGCTGGAGGAGGTCGGCCTGACCGAACGGGCGGACGCCTGGCCGCTGACCCTGTCCGGCGGCGAGGCCCAGCGGGCGGCGCTGGCCCGGGCCCTGGTCCGCGAGCCCAGCCTGCTCCTGCTGGACGAGCCGTTCAGCGCGCTCGACGCACTGACCAGGATCGCCATGCACCGCCTGGTGCTGCGGCTGTGGGAGCGCCACCGGCCCGCGGTGCTGCTGGTCACCCACGACGTGGATGAGGCGCTCATCCTCGCCGACCGGGTGCTGGTCCTGGCCAGCGGCCGGATCGTCTTCAGCGGGCCGGTGGAGGTCTCCCGCCCGCGCGACCGAGACAACCCCGGGCTCACCGCGCTGCGGCATCGGCTGCTGACGGAGCTCGGCGTCAATACGGAAGGACAATAATGAACCGAACGAACCGGGTGCTCGCCCTAGCGGCGGCCGCGAGCCTGGCCGTGCTGACCGCGTGCTCGTCGTCCTCGTCATCCTCGGCCGCGGGCGGCGGGGCCACGGCGAGCTCGTCCGGGACGAGAAGCGCGAACCAGGCCAGCGTGTCCGGGGTGACGCTGCACGTCGGCGACCAGGCCGGCACCGGGGCGCAGGCGCTGCTGACCGCGGCCGGGCTGATCGGCAAGCTGCCGTTCAAGGTGGCCTGGTCCGACTTCACCTCGGGGCCGCCGATGCTCCAGGCCATGGGGGCCGGGTCGGTCGACGTCGGCGGCGTGGGCAACGCGCCGCCGGTGTTCGCCGCGGCCGGCGGCAGCAAGATCGCCATCGTCGGCGCCTACCAGGCCAACCCGCTCGGGTCCGCGCTGCTGGTGCCGAAGGGCTCGCCGATCACCTCGGTGGCGCAGCTGAAGGGGAAGCGGATCGCGGTTGCGCAGGGGAGCTCGGCCGACTACCACCTGCTCACCGTGCTGAACAAGGCGGGCCTGAGCGTGCACGACGTGACGCTGACCTACCTGCAGCCGGCCGAAGGGCTGGCCGCGCTGATCTCGGGACACGTCGACGCGCGGGACATCTGGTCGCCGTTCGTCGAGCAGGCCGAGGTGCAGAAGAACGCCAAGGCGCTGGTCACCGGGAACGGGTACGGCAGCCCGTACTCGTTCGCGGTCGCGTCCCGCGCCGCGCTGGACGACCCGGCCAGGGCCGCCGCGATCAAGGACTACCTCGCGCTGGTGGCGCAGGCGCACGCCTGGGCCACCAGCCATCAGTCGGCCTGGGCAAGTGTGTGGGCCAAGGCGAGCGGGCTGCCGGATGCCGTGATGGTCAAGGCGGCCAGTGACGACTCCTCGCTGGCCGTGCCGATCACGCCCGCGGTCATCACCTCCGAACAGCAGGTCTCCGACGCGTTCACCAAGGCGGGGCTGATCCCGGTGCACGTGGACTTCAACGACTACGTGGTCACCTCGTTCAACAACACGGCGAGCGTGGGGTTATGACGCTGACCTTCGACTGGTTCCTGCCCACCTCGGGCGACGGCCGGACGATCTACGGCCGGGGGCACAGCCTGCCGATAGCCCAGGCACAGGCCCTGCCCATTCCCGGCGACCGGCCACCGGACATCGAGTACCTGGGCCAGGTGGCCAGGGCCGCCGAGCAGCTCGGGTTCGCGGCGGTGCTCACCCCGACCGGCACCTGGTGCGAGGACGCCTGGCTGACGACGGCCGCGCTGATCACCGCCACCAGCAGGCTGAAGTTCCTGGTGGCCTTCCGGCCCGGGCTGATCTCCCCCACCCTGGCGGCCCAGATGGCCGCCAGCTACCAGCGAATCTCCCGCGGCAGGCTGCTGCTCAACGTGGTGACCGGCGGTCAGGCCGAGGAGCAGCGGCGATTCGGCGACCACCTGTCGCACGACGAGCGGTACGCCCGCACCGGCGAATTCCTGGCCATCGTGCGGGGCGCCTGGAGCGGGCAGCTGTTCGACTTCTCCGGCCGGTATTACCAGGTCGAGCAGGCCACCGTCATGCGGCCGCCGGACCCGGTACCCGGCATCTACTTCGGCGGCTCGTCAGCGGCCGCAGGCCCGGTCGCGGCCCGCTACGTCGACACGTACCTGACCTGGGGCGAGCCGCCGGCCCAGGTGGCGGAGAAGCTGGCCTGGATGCGCGGCCTGGCCGCGGCGGAAGGCCGGGAGCTGAGGTTCGGCATCCGGCTGCACGTGATCACCAGGGACACCGAGCGGGAGGCCTGGGCGGTGGCGGGCGCGCTGCTCGATCAGCTGGACCCGGAGGAGATCGCGAGCGCCCAGCAGATCCTTGGCCGCACCGAGTCGACCGGCCAGGACCGGATGCACGCGCTGCACGCGTCGTACCGGCACAGCGGCGTCGCCAGGGACCTGGAGGTCTACCCGCATCTGTGGGCCGGGGTCGGGCTGGTGCGCGGCGGCGCGGGCACCGCGCTGGTCGGCAGCCACGAGCAGGTGGCCGACCTGATCGAGGAGTACGCGGCGCTGGGCATCTCGGAGTTCATCCTGTCCGGGTACCCGCACCTGGAGGAGGCGTACTGGTTCGGCGAGGGCGTGCTGCCCGAGCTGCGCCGGCGCGGCCGCTGGGCGCCGGGCGCGCCCTTGCCTGCGGGTGAGCGCGAGCTTGAGGAGGCCGGGTATGGTCCACGCTGACTTGGCTAGCACCGGGCGGCAGCTGCACTTCAACGCGTTCCTGATGAGCTGCGGGCACCACGAGGCGGCGTGGCGGCTGCCCGGCAGCGACCCGTTCGCCGGCCTCGACCTGGGCCACTGGACGAACCTGGCGCGGATCGCCGAACGCGGCACCTTCGACTCGATCTTCCTGGCCGACGGGCCCGCGCTGTGGGGGCACGCCAGGTACCGGCCGGGCGGGGCGCTCGAGCCGACGGTGCTGCTCACCGCGCTGGCCGGGGTGACCAGCCGGATCGGGCTCATCGCCACCGCGTCGACCACCTACAACGAGCCGTACAACCTGGCCCGCAGGTTCGCCTCGCTGGACCACATCAGCGGTGGCCGGGCCGGCTGGAACATCGTGACCACGGCCGGGCGGGACGCCGCGCAGAACTTCGGGCTCGATGACAATCCGGCCCACAGGGAGCGCTACCGGCGGGCGGCGGAGTTCGTCGACGTGTCGATCCGGCTCTGGGATAGCTGGGAGGACGGCGCGGAGCTCGGGGACAAGGCGGCGGGTATCTACGCCGACGACAGCCGCATCCACCCGGTGGACTACCAGGGTGAGTTCTTCCGGGTCCGCGGGCCGCTCAACGTCCCGCGCCCGCCGCAGGGCCGTCCGCTGCTGGTCCAGGCGGGTTCCTCGCCGGACGGCCGGGAGTTCGCGGCCTGGTACGCCGAGGCGGTGTTCACCGCCCAGCAGACGCTGGCGGACGCGCAGGAGTTCTACGCCGACCTGAAGGCCCGGGCCCGGCGGCTGGGCCGCGACCCGGAGCTGGTCAAGATCCTGCCGGGGATCGTCCCGCTCATCGGCTCGACCGAGGCGGAGGCCCGGGCCCTGGAGGACGAACTCGAGGAGCTGATCGTCCCCGAGTACGGCCTGGCCCAGCTGGCCCGGGTGCTCGAGGTACCCGCCGGGACGCTCGAGCTCGACCGAGGGCTGCCAGAGAACGTGTTCGCGCGCCCTGCGGTGGAGGGCGCGCAGAGCCGTTACCAGCTGATCACCGAGCTGGCCCGCCGGGACGACCTCACCGTGCGCCAGCTCATCGGGCGGCTCGGCGGCGGCCGGGGGCACCGCACCTTCGCCGGGACGCCGGAGCAGGTGGCCGACACCATCGGCGACTGGGCGGAGGCCGGAGCCGCCGACGGGTTCAACGTGATGCCGGCCGCCCTGCCGTCCGGGCTCGAAGCGTTCGTCGAGCACGTGATCCCGCTGCTGCGCAAGCGCGGGGTATTCCGGACCGATTACACCGGGCGCACGCTGCGCGAGCACTACGGAATTCCGCGACCGGACAACCAGTTCACCGCGGCGGGGGCGCGGGCGGTCGTGGCGTGATCCTCGCGTGGCGCCTGGCGGCATCGTTAGCACGTCGGGTCGCGGGACGACCAGTTCTACCCGGACGGCGACGACGTGTTCCGCGGCCGCCGGGTGCATCAGGTCCGGCTGGGGGCGGCGACGCGTCCTGCGACTCCTACTGCTACCCGTCTTAATAATGGTTCGCCGGGCGGCGGCGCCCCGGCTAGCCTGCACCCCATGCCAGTCGACTTCTCGAGATTCGCAGCCGTGCTCCGCGACCTGGGCGTCGCGGGCGAGGTGAGGGAACTGCCGGAAAGCGCGCCGACGGCCGCCGCCGCGGCCGCGCAGCTCGGCTGTGAGCTCGGGGCGATCGCGAACAGCCTCGTGTTCAGCGCGGACGGGGCGCCGCTCCTGGTCATGACCAGCGGCGCTCACCGCGTGGACACGGCCAGGGTGGCGGGGCTTATCGGCGCTTCCGAGGTGGGACGAGCCGACGCCCGTTCGGTCCGTGAGTGGACTGGTCAGGCCATCGGCGGCGTCGCGCCGGTCGGCCACCCCAGCCCGATCCGCACCCTGGTGGACACCTGGCTGGACTCCTGCGACGAGATCTGGGCGGCCGGGGGCCACCCGCACACCGTCTTCCCCACCTCGTACGCCGAACTCATCCGCATCACCAACGGCACCCCGGCCGACGTCGGCGAGTAACTGCCCTAGCGGCGCGGTTTGGTCCAGAGCAGGGAGTAGCGGAATAGCAGGTGGCGGCGGTAGCGCACGCCCGGCAGCAGGCGGCGCGCGGCCGCCCGGACCTCGGTCCAGGTCATCTCCGGGTCCTTGATGGGCGCGCCGGGATCGCCCTTGCCGTAAACGGCCCGGTAGGCGAGGCCGACAGCGATCCCGGGCGCGTCCGCGAGGTAGTCGCCTACCGACTGGTTCGCGGCGAGCCCGATGACCGCGAGGCGGCCGCCGGGACGGAGCGCGCGGGCCATGGCGGTCAGGGCAGCGGCGAAGTCCATGTGGTGCAGCGAGGTGTTCGCGCAGGCGAAGTCGAAGCTGGCGTCGGCTATCGGGTGGGCCAGGTAGTCCGATTCGATCACCGTCACCCGGCCGGGGCGGGCCCTCCGCGCCCGGGCCCGTGCCAGCGCGGTCATCCGCGAGTCCCGGTCGATCGCGGTGACTTCCGCGCAGCGTTCGGCGAGCTTGCTGGCGAGCAGGCCGTCCCCGCAGCCGACCTCCAGCGCGGCGCCGCAGCCCGCCGGGACGGCGCCGAGGATGACCGGCTGATAGTGCACGTTGTGGTTCCAGTGCCCGGCCCGCGCCATCACGCCTCCCGCGTCACGCCTCCGGGTCCGGAGGATACCGTTGGCCCCATGCGCGCACTCATCATCGTCGATGTCCAGAACGACTTCTGCGAGGGCGGCTCGCTCGCCGTGGCCGGCGGCGCCGCGGTGGCGCGCGCGGTCAGCGGGCACGTGGCGAGCGAACCCGGCTACGGGCACGTGGTGGCGACCAAGGACTTCCACATCGACCCGGGTGCCCACTTCTCCGACCATCCGGACTACGCGGCGTCCTGGCCCCCGCACTGCGTGGCCGGGACGGCCGGCTCGGACTTCCACCCGGACCTCGACACCGGGGCCGTGGAGGCGGTGTTCCTGAAGGGCGCGCACGCGGCCGCCTACAGCGGGTTCGAGGGTGCCGACGAGGCCGGGACGCCGCTGGCCGACTGGCTGCGCGCGCACGGCGTGGACGAGGTCGACGTGGTCGGCATCGCCACCGACTACTGCGTGCACGCCACCGCCGCGGACGCGGCCCGGGCGGGCTTCGCCACCCGGGTCCTGCTCGGCCTCACCGCGGGCGTGGCGCCGGACTCGACAGCCAACGCCATCGAGGACCTGCGCACCCTCAACGTCAGCCTCACCGGCACCCCTGCGAGCGCGTCCTAGTGCCATGGCATGTCACGTGTGCCCGGTCTTTGAGCCGTGTAACGGTGATCAGCCTGGCACCGGGCCGCTGCCGTGCGTCGTGCGGTCCCCGGCTGGCACACGTGCCTCCCCGGCCTCACCCGTTAGCGGGACGCCGACCCGCGCAACCGCCACGATGTGACATTGACACGGTCAGGAGCGCGCGTCTTAAATAACCCGTCGCCTCGGGATTCTGGCGCGCTGATGCGCTAACCGCTGGGTCGATGTGCCGCTGGTCCGGCTAGAACCGGACCACCGGCACTTCGACCCAGAACCGCCGCCCCGCCGACGGCTTTGTCATGAGAGTGGCGATGCGGGTGGGCGGCAGCGCGCCTTGGCGCGCGGGCTAGCGGCCGGCGATGGCCCAGCGGCGGATCGTATCGATGCGGGCGCGGATCTGCTCCGCGGTCGCCTGCGGCAAGGGCGGGCCGCCGCAGGTCCGGCGCAGGTCGTTGTGGATGACGCCGTGCGGCTGACCGGTGCGGTGACTCCAGGCCCCGACCAGGCCGTTGAGTTCCTTCCGCAGCGCGGCGAGGGCCTGGCGGCTCACGACGGGCGCGGCGGGAGGTGCCTCAGGGACTCGTGAGGCTAGTGAGGCGGATGGGGTGCGAGTAACGGAGGCGGGGGCCGGGGCGGCCGTGGCGGTGACGTGGACACCGCGGGAGCGGGCGGCTAGCTGGGCATCCTGGCGCTTGCGGAGCAGGGCGCGGACCTGGTCCGGGTCGAGCAGGCCGGGCAGGCCGAGGAAGTCCTCTTCCTCCGGCGAGCCTGCCGCCGTGGCGGTGCCGAACTCGCCGCCGTCGTACAGCACCCGGTCGAAGTGCGCGGACGCGTTGAGGGCGGTGAAGGCGGGCTCGTCGAGCGGGGCGTCCGGGGTGTCGCGCTCCCGCTGCGCTTCGGCCAGCGCGAGCTCGTCCTCCTCGCCGGCCGCGCCGGGGGCGCGAAGCACATGGTCCCGTTCGGCCTCGAGTTCGGCAGCGTAGGACAGCAGCACGGGCACCGACGGGAGGAAGACCAACGCGGTCTCGCCGCGCTGCCGGGCCCGGACGAACCGGCCGACCGCCTGGGCGAAGAACAGCGCGGTGGACACGCTGGTCGCGTACACGCCGACGGCCAGGCGCGGGATGTCGACGCCCTCGGACACCATCCGCACCGCGACCATCCACCGGTCGTCCGAGGTGGCGAACGCGGCGATCTTCTTGCTCGCGGTCTTGTCGTCGGACAGCACCACGACCGGGCGCTTTCCGGTGAGCCCGCGCAGCAGCCCGGCGTAGGCCCGGGCGTCCTCGTGATCGCCCGCGATGACCAGGCCGGCGGCGTCGGGCATGCCGCGGCGCACCTCGGTCAGTCGCTTGTCGGCGGCCTCGATCACCCGGCTGACCCACTCCCCCGCCGGGTCCAGGGCGGTCCGCCAGGCCTGCGCGATCTGGTCCTTGGTCATCGGCGTGCCCAGGGTGGCGGTGATCTCGTCCCCGGCCCGGGTACGCCAGCGCATCTCGCCCGAGTAGGCCAGGAAGATCACCGGCCGGACCACGCCGTCCTCGAGCGCGGGACCGTAGCCGTAGACGTAGTCCGAGGCGCTGCGCTTGCCGCCGCCCGGCTCGTCGGTGTAGGTAACGAAAGGGATCGGGTTCGCGTCGCTGCGGAATGGAGTGCCGGTCAGCGCGAGCCTGTACCGCGCCGGGTCGAACGCCTCCTTGACCGCGTCTCCCCAGGACAGCGCGTCGCCCGCGTGGTGGACCTCGTCGAAGACGACCAGCGTGCGCCGGTTCTCGGTGCGCTGCCTGTGCAGCACCGGGTGCGCGGCGACCTGGGCGTAGGTGACGGCCACCCCGGCGAAGTCGGCTCCGGCCCGGCCCTGGGCGTTGCGGTAGGCCGAGTCGATCGCGATGCCGAAGCGTGCCGCCGCGGCCGCCCACTGGTGCTTAAGGTGCTCGGTCGGGGTGACGATGGTGAGGAACGCGACCTCGCGCCGGGCCAGCAGTTCGGCCGCCACCGTCAGCGCGTACGCCGTCTTGCCCGCGCCGGGCGTGGCGACCAGCAGGAAGTCACGTCTCGGCAACCTGAAGTACTCGTGGTAGGCATCCTTCTGCCAGCCGCGAAGACCAGGAAGGAGATCATCCCGAACGGTCTGGGTTTGGGCCGCGTCAGATCGAGGGGTGGTCACGGGGCCGAAATGCTACCGGCGCCGCTGCTCTGCACCGGCAAGGCGCGCCGGGGTGGCAGTGTTGGCCCCAGGGGGGACGACCCCCCGGCCCCCAGAAAAGAGGGAGTCACTCGCCCTCGTCGCCGCCCGGCGGGAGCCCTTCGTAGATCTCCTTGCAGGTGGGGCAGACCGGGTAGCGCTTGGGGTCGCGGCTGGGCACCCACACCTTGCCGCACAGCGCGACCATCGGCGTGCCCATGACCGAACTCTCGACGATCTTGTTTTTCTGCACGTAGTGAGCGAACCGCTCGTGATCGCCGTCGCCGTGCGACAGGTCGGGCCGGACGTCCTCGTGGACGCGCGTCTCCTGCTCCGGAAGAACCTCAGTATCACTCACGCTTGACGAGTCTAGTTCAGTGTTGGCTCAATTTCAGTGCTGGCTCAATTGAGGCCGGGGTCGTCAGGATACGTGGCCACGTAGGCGAGCTCGCCGCCCTGGCGGCGCAGGACGGCGGGCCACAGCTGCTCCGGCTCGGGGCAGAACGCGTCGGCGGGCTCGGCGGGCAGCACGTACCAGGCGCCGTCGGCGATCTCCGCCTGGAGCTGGCCGGCGCCCAGCCGGCGTAGCCCGCGTAGACCCGCAGCGAGACGATCGCCGCGGCGAGCAGGCCGGGCGGGGCGTCCAGGTCGACCAGGCCGAGCCGGGCCACGGCGCCGGGAATGGGCTGGGCACCGCCCTCCAGCGGATGCCAGCCCACCGGCTCGTCGGTGCCGGGCACGTGGGCCAGGGCAAGCGCGCTGTTCGGCGAGACCGGGCCGCCGGTGAACACCACGGACGGGTCGGTGGCCAGTTCGGTCCACGGCTCGAGCACCTGGCCCACCGGGACCTTGGTCGGCCGGTTCAGCACCACGCCGAGCGTGCCCTGCTCGGCCTCGTGCTCGACGACGAGGACGACGGTACGGCGGAAGTTGGGGTCGCCGAGCATCGGGGTGGCGACGAGCAGCAGGCCGGCCCGAGCTTCCGATGCCATTTCGGTCATATTTCTATCATCGGTCAGGCTGGTCGGGGTTCTGGGTGGCGGCATCCCGCACCGCCGCGGCCACCGACGAGGCCACGTCCGGGTGGAACACCGACGGGATGATGTAGTGCGGCCCGATCTCGTCCGGCGACACCACGTCCGCGAGCGCCTGCGCGGCCGCGATCAGCATCTCGTCGCTCACGTGCCGGCTCTGCGCGTCGAGCAGCCCGCGGAACACGCCGGGGAAGGCGAGCACGTTGTTGATCTGGTTCGGGTAGTCGCTGCGGCCTGTGGCCACCACGGCGGCGTGCTCCATGGCCGCCTCGGGGTCCACCTCGGGATCGGGGTTGGCCAGGGCGAACACGATGGCGTTGCGGGCCATGGCGGCGACGTCGGCGCCGGACAGGATGCCCGGAGCGGACAGCCCGATGAACACGTCGGCGTCCCGGACCGCCCCGGCCAGGTCCCCGGCGTAGCCGCCGGAGTTGGTATTCTCCGCGATCCAGCGCAGGCTGTCGTCCAGCCCTGGCCGGGCCAGGTGCACGGCGCCCCTGTCGTCACAGACCACGACGTTGGCGGCGCCCGCCCCGTTACGAGCAGCGAGCAGCAGCCTGAGCACGGCGGTGCCCGCCGCGCCCGCCCCGGCCATGGCCACGCGCACCTCGGGCAGCTTCTTGCCCACCACCCGCAGCGCGTTGGTCAGCGCGGCCATCACCACGATCGCCGTGCCGTGCTGGTCGTCGTGGAACACCGGGATGTCGAGCAGCCCGCGCAGCCTGCGCTCCACCTCGAAGCAGCGCGGCGCGCTGATGTCCTCCAGGTTGATGCCGCCGAACCCGGGCGCGATCAGCTGCACCGCCCGGACGATCTCGTCGGTGTCCTGGCTGTCCAGGCAGATCGGCCAGGCGTCGATGTCCGCGAACCGCTTGAACAGGGCGGCCTTGCCCTCCATCACGGGCAGCGCGGCGTACGGCCCGATGTTGCCCAGGCCGAGCACGGCCGAGCCGTCGGTGACGACGGCCACCGAGTTCCGCTTGATGGTGAGGCGGCGGGCGTCCTCGCGGTTCCCGGCGATCGCCATCGCGACCCGGCCCACCCCCGGGGTGTACGCCATGGACAGGTCGTCCCGGTTCCGCAGCGGCACCTTGGACCGCATCTCGATCTTCCCGCCCAGGTGCAGCAGGAACGTGCGGTCGCTGACCTTGTGCACGGTCACGCCGTCGATGCCGGCCAGCGCGTTCACGAGGGCCTCGCTGTGCTCCTCGCCCCGCGCGGCGCAGGTGACGTCGACCCGCAGCTTGTCGCCGCGTCCGGCGGTCACGTCCAGGGCGGTCACCACGCCGCCGGCCTGCTCCACCGCCCGGGTGATCGCGCTGACCGCCCGGCCGCGGCTGGCCACCTCGAGCCGCACGGTGATCGAGTAGGAGACGCTCGGCCCCATCGCCACGTTGTCCCGCCTTTCCGCCGGAACCCAGGGTACGGCCCGCACCGCGTAGGCTGGGAAGGTGAGCACGGAATCGGTCATCGCGACGACTCCTGACGAGACGCGCGGCGATGCGCCCGCGGTCGACGTCACCAGGCTCCGGGTCGCCCTGGCCCGGCTGTCCCGCCGGCTGCGCAAGCACGAGCTGGCCGGGCTGACCCCCACCCAGCTCGCCGCGCTGGCCACGGTCGAGCGGTCCGGGCCGATGCGGCTCGGCGACCTGGCCGCGATCGAGGGCATCGCGCCGTCGACGCTGACCCGGCTGGTGACCGCGCTCGAGGAGAGCGGCTACGTGCGCAGGCACGCCGACCCGAGCGACGCGCGCGCCAGCACCATGGTCATCACCCCGCGCGGCCACGACATGCTGGAGCGGCTGCGCACCGAGACCACCCTGGAGCTGGCGGCGAGCCTGCGGGTGCTCACCCCGGCGCAGCGCTCCGCGCTGGCCGAGGCGCTGCCGGTGCTCGAGCTGCTGGCCGAGGCGCCCGGCGCGGACCAGGCCGGGGCGCGCGGGTGAGGGGCCGGTAACAGACGGCCCCTACCTGACACAGGGGCACGCGCCGGGCCCGTTAGGTACTAATGATCGTGAAGTAGTTCGGCCAGGCGGCGGGCCAGTTCGTCGCGTTCGGAGGTAACCGCGGCGAGCTGCCGCTCCAGCTCAATGATGCGGCGGATGGCCTGCAGCGTGATGCCCTCGTCCGCCATCGAGACCACCTGCTGGATGACCCGGATCTCGTAGCGGGTGTAGCGGCGCTGGCCGCCGGCCGACCGCTGCGGCGAGACCACCCGCAGGTCGTCCACGCGGCGCAGGAAGGCCTGCTTGATCGCGAGCATCTCGGCGACCTGCCCGACCGTGAACAGCGGGGCGTGCTCGTCGTCGAGCGGCGAGGGTGCCATGGTGTTCTCACCTCCTGGCCAGATAGTAGGCTGCCGCAGATGGTAAGCGGCCGGCCGGGCGCATCCGCGCCGGCCGGCCGCTCGTCGATTCAGTGAGCTCCGCTGACGTTCGTCAGGCGGGGATCTCCTGCTTGTCGTCCGCCTGGGCGATCTCGACCTTGCGGACCTCGATCTTGCGCGGCTTCGCCTGCTCCAGGACCGGGATCCGGACCTCGAGGACGCCGTTGGCGTAGCTGGCCTCGACCGCGTCGCCGTTCAGGGTCTCCGGCAGCCGCAGGCGGCGGGTGAACGTGCCCATCGTGCGCTCGCGCACGAAGAACTTGTCGTTCTCGGTCCGCTCCTCCTCGCGCTTGCCGCTGATCGCCAGGATCCCGCGGTCCACGGTGACCTCGAGCTGCCCCGGGTCGATGCCGGGCACGTCAAGCCGCAGCGTGACGTCGTTCTCGTGCCGCACGACATCCAGCGGCAGGGCCGAAGCCTGGCCGGACGCGTGGCGGGCGAGCCGGTCGAACTGACGCTGGAAGTCCCGCGTGAACGGGTCAAACCTCGTGTAGTACATCCTTGCCTCACCTCCGAAATGAATATGACGGAGGATTTGGCCGGCACGCCGGTTTTCGCACCCTCCAGTAGCAACTAACTTACAACTAGAGTTGCATATTCCCTGAGTTCAGGGAGAAATGTTTCCTGTCCTCAGAACAGGAGCGCGGACAAGGCCGAACGGGCCTTCTTGACCTGGGGATCGTTCGGCGGGAGGAGCTCGAACAGGCTGACCAGATGCACGCGGGCCTGGTCGCGTTCCTCGCCCGAGGTCCGCCGCACCACGCCGAGCAGCCGGTTGAACGCCTCCTCGATCCGGCCGGTCGCCACGTCGATGTCCGCCACCCGGGTCTGGGCCTCGACGTCGCCGGGCTGCTCGGCCGCGTCCCTGCGGGCCTTGGCCTGGTCGTAGGAGCTGACGCGGCGGATCAGGTTGACCTGGGCCAGCCCGGTCTTGGCCACCGGGTCGGCGGGGTTGGCCGCCAGCTCCTGCTCGAACGCCTTGGCCGCGCCGTCGAGGTCGCCGCGCTCCATGGCCGCGCGGGCATCGGCGTAGGCCGGCGGGATCCCCGGGGCCGGGGGCACGCCGGCTTCCCCGGCGACGCCGGCGTCCTGGGCGTCGTCCGCATCGGCCGCCTCGCCCGGGGCCTGCAGCTGCATGCCCATCTTGTCCGCGACCTCAACGACCTGGTCGATCCACTGCCGGACCTGGGCCTCGGGCATGGCGCCGAGGAAGCCGTCCACCAGCTGGCCGCCGACGACCGCCACCACCATGGGGATGCTCTGTACCTGCAGTGCGGCGCTCAGCTGCGGGTTGGCGTCCACGTCGACCTTGGCGAGGATCCACTGGCCGGCCGCCTCGGCGGCGAGCTTCTCCAGAACCGGCGAGAGCTGCTTGCACGGGCCGCACCACTCCGCCCACAGATCCATGATCACGGGCGTGGTGCGGGAGCGCTCCACAACGTCGGTGTTGAAGGTTTCCTCGGTGACGTCGATGACAAGCCCGCCGCCGCCGGCCGGGCCGGGGTCGTTGCCGGGCTGGGACGGGGACTCGGCCGCCTGCTGCCTGCGCTGCGCGGCCGCCTGCCGCGCGCCCAGATCGACGGCTCCGTAAAGCGAAAAATCTCGCGGCTGCATGGCTCTATCCTGCCGCATGGGCGCTAGTAGCTGATCCAGGGCCGGTCCTAACGCGTCAGAGCTTGCGGCCGAGGCAGGTGACGGTGGCCTCGCCCGGCTCTGTGATCTCAAGCGGGCGGAAGCCCAGGCGGTGGTAGAAGCCGAGGGCCCTGGTGTTGGCCGTGGTCACGGTGACGTGCACCCCGGGCGCGCCGGCCTGCGCCGCGGCGGCGTAGAACGTCTCCATCAGGGCGCGCCCGTGGCCGGCCCCCTGGAAGGGCGGCAGCAGGTCGATGTGCAGGTGCGCCGGGTACTCCTCCAGGCCGCGCCACACCAGCCGCTCCGGCTGGTAATGCAGGGCGAGCAGCTCCTCCTCATGGCTGGCCGGCGGGTCCGGCGAAACCTGGTAGCGGCCGGCCAGGCGGGGGATCCAGCGCGCCCGGTAGGCGCGGGCGAACGCGGCCGTGTCCGGCGTCCCGATCACGTAGCCGACCGCCCGGTGCCCGTCGTCGAGGACGAAGGCGAAATCGGGCTCGAGGAACACGTAGGGGCCGGCGAACAGGTCGGGCATCAGGTCGTCGCTGCGGTACTTGCCCCGGGCGTCCCCGCCGGCGTCGGCGGTCCGGACGCAGACGTCATAGACCGCGGCGTGATCGGTCTCGCGGTACGGACGGATCACGGCTGTTGTCTCTGGCATTCTCTGACTATAGTCAGAGAGTGGAGCGGACCATGATCGATCGGGTCCGGCGGTTCAACCGGACCGTCACCCAGCGGGCCGGCGCGCTCGACGACGCGTTCCTGGCTCGCGGCCGCCCGCTCGGGCAGGCCCGGGTGCTGTGGGAGATCGGCCAGGACGGCCGCGACGTCAGGGACCTGCGTGCCCGGCTGGGCCTGGACTCCGGCTACCTGAGCAGGCTGCTGCGGGCGCTGGAGCGGGACGGGCTGGTCACCGTCGAGGTAAACGAGGCGGACGGCAGGATCAGGACCGCGCGGCTCACGGTCGCCGGAAGGGCCGAACGGGCCGAGCTGGACCGCCTCTCCGACGACGCGGCCGCCTCGCTGCTTGGTCCGCTGTCCGAGCGGCAGCGTGGCCGGCTCGTCACCGCCATGGCGGAGGTGGAGCGGCTGCTGGCCGCCTCGGCCATCGTGACCGGCGTGCGCGACCCCGGGGACCCGGACGCACGGCGCTGCCTGCGCGCCTACGTGGACGAGCTCTCCAGGCGCTTCGACGGCGGCTTCGACCCGGCCCTGAGCATCTCCGCCGCCGACCACGAGATGACCCCGCCCGCGGGGCTGTTCCTGGTCGCGACGCTGCACGGGGAGCCGCCGGCTGCGGCGCGCTGAAGTTCCACCCCGGCGCGCCCGCCGAGATCAAGCGGATGTGGGTCGCTCCGGCGGTCCGCGGGCTCGGCCTGGGCCGCCGGCTACTGGCCGAACTGGAGGACCGCGCCGCCGCGCACGGCGCCGGGGTGCTGCGGCTGGAGACCAACCGGACGCTGACCGAGGCGATCTCGCTGTACCGGGCGGCCGGCTACCGCGAGGTGCCGGCCTTCAACGACGAGCCCTACGCGCACCACTGGTTCGAGAAGACGATCTGACCGCGGGGACCCTATGACGGAATCCGCCGCGACGATGATTTCGGCCCGGCCCGGTCGTGAGCATCGGTGCGGGGCAGATTCGCGACGTCAGGAGGACTGCATGCCGGCGGATACTGGGTTCATGGACGAGGCGGTGCGGAGCTATGTCGACGGGATCGACCCCGCGTACCGCCCGCTGTTCGACCGGGTGCACCGGCTGATCATGGCCGCCTACCCGGAGGCCGGCCTGGTGCTGTCCTACCAGATCCCCGCCTACAAGGTCGGCAAGCGTCGGCTCTACGTCGGCGTCTGGCAGCACGGGATCTCGATCTACGGCTGGGGGCAGGGCCGCGACGGCGGCTTCACCGAGCGCCATCCCGGGCTGCAGACCGGCAAGGGGACGATCAGGCTGCGCCCGCAGGACGCGGCGGCCATCCCCGACGAGGAGCTTTCGGCCCTGGTCGGCGCGGCCCTGGAGGCCTGATGCGGTACCTGATGATCCACTACCTGGACGAGAACGCCGCGCTCGACCCGGCGCGGGACCCGGACGCGGAGGGTTCGGCCGCCGCGATCGAGATGCAGGACTGGGTAGCCGAGATGGAGGCGAGCGGCGTCACGGTGTTCGGCGCCGCGCTGCGGCCGTCGCGCGAAGGCCGGACAGTGCGGGAGCGCGGCGGCGGCGTCTTCGAGCTGCGCGAGTTCCTGTCGTTACAGGTCCGTCAGCCGGCGGCGGCGAGCGCGGACAGCAGCCGCCCGCGGTTCACGGCCAGCCATGTCTCGGTGGCTTCCAGGACCGCCACCCGATCGGCCACGTCGCTCAGCGCCGACTGGCCGCGGTGCCACCGGCCTGCCCGCCAGAACACCGAGCCGACGCAGCGGGAGACGAGCAGGTCCGGCACGGCCGCGATCTCGGCCTGCTTCAGGCGGAGCACCGTGGCGTGCCCGCGGACCAGGGCGGCGGTGCGGAGCGCCCATCCGGGTCCGGCCAGCGCGCCGGAGAGCAGCAGCGCGGCCATGAGGTCCTGGATTCGCCGGCCCGGCCCGGCGAGCTCGAAGTCGAGCACCCCGGTCACCTCGCCGGTGCGCTCGTCCACGAGCACGTTCGAGGCGCCCAGGTCTCCGTGCACGACCTGGACCGGCAGGTCGCCGCCGGTCTCCGGCGCCCACGGCAGGACGTGCCGGGCGGCCATCTCGAGCCGCCGCACCCGGGCCGCGGGGACGCCCGCGCCACGCAGCGCCCGGACCAGTTCGGCGGCCTGCGGGGCGTCGGGGTGCGCCCGCAGCGGATCACCGCGCCAATCCTGCGGGGCGTCGGACCAGGGCACCGGCGCCAGCGCCCGGCTGAGCAGCCCGATCGCCTGCCCGAACCGCTCCAGCGCGGGCTCGGCGACCAGGTCGGGCCGCACCCCGGGGATCCACCGGCACAGCGTCGCGGGGCCCGCCGGCGTCTCCGCGAGCGTGTCTCCGGATAGCGTGGCGACCGGTTCGGGGACGCCGAACGGCAGCCCGGCCGCGCGCACCCTGCCGAGCAGGCGGTGCTCGGCGCGGGCCTGGGCCGCGGACAGGTTCTGGCTGATCCGCAGCACCCAGCGGACGCCGCCGTGCGCCACCGCGAAGGTCTGGTTGTTGCTGCCGCGCTCGGCCCGGGACAGCTCCGCGTCCGCCGGGATGCCCCAGCCGGCGAGCAGCCCGGCCGGGGTTTCGAGGCGCGGCCCGGACACCATGAAAGCGAGCCTAGATGAGTGACTCCTGGCCGGGTTGCGGGCCCGGGCCGTGTTGCCGGGGTGCCCGGTGCGGATGTGCACGGTGAGACAGAGACTGGCGAAAGATCCGGGTGGATCGGGGCTCCTGGGTGATTTTTGTGCACTATAGTGCCCCAAAATCACCCGAAGGCCCGAATCTACCCCGTAAAAGGTCGCGATCATCGCACTGGTGAGCGGATAGATGTGCTGGAGAGGCTGACGGGGCTGATGCAAAGCCCTCATCTAGCGGCCCGGACGCGGTGATCCGCACACGGCCCGGCCGGAGGCTGTTCAGGCCTTGAGTCGTAGTCGGCGGGTGCTCTACTGGCTGGTCAGGACCTGGAATACCGCGCTGGCCGCCCTACGCCGCCGAGGTCAGCCGGCGTCGGCACGAGCCGCCCGCGCCCCACCAGAAGAGCAGCGAGCCGAGGAGTCGTCCGTGAGCACCGTCCCGCCGATCCGCAGGGAGATCCTCGTCGACGCCGAGCCAGCCGTCGCGTTCGAGGTGTTCACCGCAGGGATCGGCCAGTGGTGGCCGGTGGAGGAGCACAGCGTGCACGGCAAGGGCGCCGCGGTGGCCCTCGACGAGGGGCGGATCGTGGAGCGCCGTACCAATGGCGGGGCCGATGGCGGGGCGATGGGGAGGCCGTCGTCTGGGGCACCATCACCCGCGGGGAGCCGCCCGCCGCGGTGGCGTTCACCTGGCACTCCGGCCAGCCGGCCGGGCGGGCCTGCTACGTAACGGTCACGTTCGCCGCCGAGGGCACCCAGACGCTGGCAGGTAACGATGCGCGCCGAGCCGTAGCCGGGGGCAGCGGGCCCTTGGACCGCGGTATAGCGTCACAGGGACGGGCACTTGTGAAGGGGGCGGGATGGGTCTGCCGCGTTTGATCAAGCCGATGCTGGCCAGCCTGCGCCACGAGTTCCCGGCCGATGAGGAATCGTACGGCTGGGAGCTGAAGTGGGACGGCCTGCGCGCGGTCGCCTACGTCGAGGACGGAAAGGTCCGGCTGATCTCGCGCAACGACAAGGACATGGCGGCGAGCTATCCCGAGCTGGGCGTGCTCACCGAGCGGGCCGGCCCGCCGGTGATCCTGGACGGGGAGATCGTGGCGCTGCGCCACGGGAGGCCCGACTTCGGCCTGCTGCAGTCCCGGATGCACGTGCTGCGGCCGGAGGACAAACTGCTCCGCTCCGCGCCGGTCCAGTACTACGTGTTCGACCTGCTGCACCACGGCGAGGAGTCACTGCTCGGCTCGCCCTACACCGAGCGCCGGGCGCGGCTGGAGGACCTCGGCCTGGACTCCGACCCGGTCCACACGCCGCCGTGGCACCGCGGCGGTGCGGACAAGGTGCTGGCCGAGAGCATCGCCAAGGGCCTGGAGGGAGTGGTGGGCAAGCCGCTGGGTTCGGCCTACCATCCTGGCCAGCGGCGGGACTGGCTCAAGGTCAAGAACGTCCGGCAGCAGGAGGTCATCATCGCCGGCTGGAAGCAGGGCGAGGGCCGCCGGGCGGACATGATCGGGTCGCTGCTGCTCGGCGTCAACGACGACGACGGCCGACTGCGCTACGCCGGACACGTCGGTACCGGATTCACCCAGGACATGCTCACCGAATTGATGGAGCAACTGGCGCCGCTGGGGCGTGAAACGAGCCCGTTCGGTACCAAGATCCCGAACCCGGCCGCCCGGGATGCTCGCTGGGTGGAGCCCAGCCTGGTCGGTGAGGTGGCCTTCGCCGAGTGGACCACGGACGGGATCCTGCGCCAGCCGAGCTGGCGCGGGCTGCGGATCGACAAGGAGCCCGCCGAGGTGCACCGCGAGGACTAGCGGCTACCGCGGCTCCGGCGGGTCGGCGTAGCCGCGGGTGTAGGCATAGTGCACGGCCTGGCCGCGGTCGCGTGAGCCGGTCTTGGCGAAGATCCGGTTGACGTGCGTCTTCACCGTGGCTTCGCTGACGAACAGGGTCCGGGCGATCTCCCGGTTGGACTTGCCCGCCGCGATGAGGCGGAGCACCTCGGCCTCGCGCGGGGTCAGGTCGTCGGTGGCCGTCGCCGGCCCGGCAGGCGCGGCGGCGGGCGCGCGGACGGCGGCCGACAGCAGCCGCTGCTGCACCGCCGGGTCGAGCACCGCCTGGCCGGCCGCGGCGGCCAGTACGGCCCGGCCGATCTCGGCCCGGGTGGCGTCCTTGGTCAGGTAGCCGAGCGCACCGGCCTGCAGGGCGCCGATGATCGAGTCGTCATCGGCGTAGGTGGTCAGCACGACTACCTGGGTCTGCGGGTGGCTGGCCCGGATACGCCGGGTCGCCTCCACCCCGTCGCACCGCGGCATGTTCAGGTCCATGAGCACGACCCGCGGGTTCTTGGCCGCGGCCGCCTCGACGGCGGCCTCGCCGTCCTCGGCCTCGCCGATCACCGCGATCCCGGGCAGGGTGCCGAGGAGCAGCACCAGGCCCTCGCGGACGGCGGACTGGTCGTCGGCCACGACGACGGTCACCGCCTCGGAGTTCTCGGTCATGACGGAATCCTCAGGCATACCCGCCAGGTGCCGTCGGCCGGCCCCGCCTCGAGGGTGCCGCCGGCCAGCGCGGCGCGCTCTTTCAGTCCGGTCAGGCCAGCTCCGGCGCCGGTGGCGGCGAGCGGGGCCTCGGCGCCGGCTGGCGGCAAGGGGTTGGCCACGCTGACCGTGACGTGGCCGGGCTCGAAGCCGAGGCCGAACGCCACCGGCTGGCCGGGCGCGTGCTTGCGGGCGTTGGTCAGCCCCTCCTGCGCCGCCCGGTACGCGACCTGGCTGACCTGCTCGGACAGCGGCCGCGGCGCGCCGGTGACGGTGAAGTCCACCGCCTGGTCGCCGTCCGCGCGGTACTGGGCGGCCATCGAGGCCAGCTGGTCGGGCAGCGGCGCCGCGTCCTCGCGCAGGGCCAGGATGGCCCGGCGGGCCGCGGCCAGCCCCTCCCGGGTCAGCGTCCCGGCCCGGTCGATACATTCGACCGCCTTGGCCAGCTCGGGGTTGTCCGCGGGCAGCGTGTCCGAGGCCAGCAGGCCCTCGGCGGCCTGCAGGTTGACCGACACCGCGGCCAGCGAGTGGGCCAGCACGTCGTGGATGTCCCTGGCGATCCTGGCCCGCTCGGCGAGCGCGGCCGCCTGGGTTTCTGCCTCCAGGGCTCGCTGGGTCTCGGCGAGCATGCGCTCGGCTTGTTCGGCCCTGACCAGGAACTCGCGCCGGGTCAGGGCCACGCTCCACAGGCCGGCGTAGGCGAACGTGTAGCCCAGGAGCGCGCCAGCCGGGGCCCCGGTGACCAGCCCTGTGATCAGGAACGCAGCCACGGTCTCGGCCGTGATGGCTAGCGACCCCTCGGTTCGCAGCCGGACGCCGGCGCTGAACGTCGCCGCGCAGCCGACGGCGACGGCCGGGCTGTTCGGCGACAGCCCGGCCAGCGCGCCGCCCGCCCCGCCCATCACGATCAGGCTGCCGACGTTCAGCCAGCGCCTTTTCCCGGTACTGCCGGACAGCATCCAGGCGACCCACGCCGCGGCGGACAGGCCGAGCGTGATCGCGATGGCCAGGCCGCGGGCGTCGTCCGAACTGGGACCCGGGCTGGCCAGCGAGACGGTGACGATCACCACGACGAGGCCGCAGGCCCGGATCAGGTCGATCACCCGGGTGACGCTGACCACGCCGGTGCCCGTAGCCGGATCCCTCCGCGTCGCGAAACCGAACACGCTCGTCGCTCCTGACTCACCTGCTCCTGGCTGGCCTGCTCCTGGCTGGCCTGCTCCTGGCTGGCCTGCTCCCGGCTGGCCTGCTCCCGGCTGGCCTATCTGCCTGCCTGCCGATATCAACGTAGCTCGGCGCGGCCCGCGCGCGGCTGGCCGACCGGGTTGACCCGAGGTTGACACCGGGTGGACGCGGCGGCCTCCGGCGGTCTCCACCCGGGCTGCACCTTCGCTGCACCCACGATCAAGCCGCAGGCCGACGCGGTTCCAACCGTCCGGTCCCTAGCGTGGCAGACATCAGCTAAACACCTCATCAAGGAGCTCGAAGTGGACGCCAGCGTCTGGATCCTCAACCTCGTCATCCTGGCCGCTGTCCTGTTCAGCGACATGGGCCAGCGCAAGGTCGGCCCGCTGCGGCTGCTGCGCCCGTTCATCACCGCGGCCGTCGTGGTGCCGTTCTTCATCAAGGGCGCCGCGGTCTCCGGCAACGGCCTGGCGCTCGAGATCGCCGGGGCGGCCGCGGGCCTGGCCCTCGGCGTGCTCGCCGCCGCGCTGATCCGGGTGCGTTACGACGCGCAGTCCGGCCAGGCCGTCTCCCACGCCGGCCTGCCGTACGCGCTGGTCTGGATCGCGGTGGTGGCCGGGCGCCTGTACTTCGCCTACGGCGCCAACCACGTCTTCGGCGCCTCGCTCGGTAGCTGGATGGCGACCACCCACGTTAGCGTGGGCGCCCTGACCGACAGCCTCATCTTCCTGGCCATCGCCATGCTGCTCGCCCGGACCGGGGTTCTCGCGGCCAAGGCCCGCACGGTCACGGCCCGCGGCCGGCAAGCCGGGATCGCGGCCGGGGTGACCGGAACGAGCCACGCGGTCAGCGCCCGCTGACGTCAGCCGACGGGGTAGTGCCCCGCGGAGCCGGTTACCGGCCCCGCGGGGCACTTCGCTGTGCCCGGGGCTAGCCTTGGTCATGGCCTGGTCCTTTCATGGTTCTGGCACGGTTCTGGCACGGTTCTGGCACGGTGAACGGGAGAGGGATGGCATCGGCACCGCTGAGGTTCGGCCTGGTCGGCACCGGTTACTGGGCGCGCATCGCGCACGCGCCCGCGCTCGCTTCGACCGAGGGCATCGACCTGGCCGCGGTCTGGGGCCGGGACCCGCGGGCCGCGGCCGCGCTCGCGGCGGAGCATGGGGCCACCGCTTATGAGGAGATCGACGCGCTGCTGGCCGCCGTGGACGGCGTCGCGTTCGCGGTCCCGCCGGACGTGCAGGCGCCCATCGCCACGGCCGCCGCGCGGGCCGGCAAGCACCTGATGCTGGAGAAGCCCATCGCCATCGCGGAGGCCGAGGCGGACGAGCTCGTGGCGGCGGTCGGCGAGGGGCAGGTCGCCTCGGTCGTCTTCTTCACCCTGTTGTTCCGGGCGGAGATGCGGGCCTGGCTGGCCGACGTCACGGCCCGCGGCGGCTGGGTGGGCGGCCTGGCCTCGTGGTTCGGCTCGTCGCTGCTGGAGTCCAGCCCGTTCAACACCCCGTGGCGGCGCGACAAGGGCGGGCTATGGGACATCGCCCCGCACGTGATCTCGCTGCTGTGGGCCGCGCTCGGCGCGGTCACGTCGGTGACCGCCGACGCGGGCCCGGTCGACGTCAGCCACCTGATCCTGCACCACGAGGGCGGGGCGAGCAGCGCGGTGACCGTGTCGCAGAACGGGGGCGAGGCGGCCGCGGGCTTCGAGGCGTACCTGTGGAGCGATCGCGGCCGGTCGGTGGCACCGCGTCTGACGTCCGACCCGGTGCCGCCGCTGAGCACCGCGCTGACCGAACTCGCCGGGAACATCCGAGCCGGGCGGACCGAGCATCCGTGTGACGTGAGGTTCGGCCGGGATGTGGGTCATGTCGTCGCCGAGGCGCAGCGCCAGATCGACCAGCGGCGGACGCACCACCGGCCCCGGTAGCATCTCTTGTGCTACGGTGACACGATGAGTGACGCTCCCGAAGACGAGCGGGATTCACGGCCGATAAGCGCGGGGCAAGGTGGCCGGGGCGCGGACGCCGGGAGCCGGGCCGCGGCCCGGACCAGGGAACCCGGTCGGCCCGCGTCGCGCGCCGAGGCCGCCGGGCGGGGCGGGTCCCGGCACCGCATCGGGATCAGGGAGCTTCGCCAGCACGCGAGCGTCTACGTCGACCTCGCGGAGAAGGGCTACACGGTGGACATCACCAACCGGGGGCGGCTGGTGGCCCAGCTCATCCCGGTCAGGGAACCTGGCAGTCCGCTGGAACGCCTGATCGCGGCCGGGATCATCGAGCCGGCCGAGGAACCTGGCGGCGTCGGCGACCTCGAGCCTTATCCGTCGCCAGCCGTGCGGCCGGAGGCCCGGCGGTGATCTACCTCGACTCCTCCGCGCTGGTCAAGCTGGCCCTGACCGGACCCGAGTCGGCGGAGTTGGCCCGCTGGCTGGCCGAAAGGGCGGGCCAGCCGCTGGTATCCAGCGCGCTGCACCGGGCCGAGGTGCCCAGGGCCGTCTGGCAGGCCGAACCCGGCGCGCTGCCGCGTAGCTACAAGGTGATCAAGCGGATCGCGCGGGTGGCGCTGAGCGCGGACGTGCTGGACGAGTCGGCCACCCTGCCGCCGCAGGAACTGAGCCCGGCCCAGGCCATCCACCTCGCCTCGGCGCTGGCGGTGAAGCGGGACCTGAGCGCGTTCGTGAGCTACGACGAGCCCCTGCTCGCCGCGGCCAGGATCGCCGGGCTCCCGGTGGCCTCGCCCGGTTCGCCCTGACGAACTGATCGTGGAACGGCCGCGCTCGCCTGCGTCATGACCGGCGCAGGAATCATCCTTGTCGGGTTATGCGGCGGGCGGACCCGTGTACTCGAATGGACTGGTGAATGAACCGGAGATGAATGCAAGGCGTCGGGCCTGTACCGGGTGGGGCCTCTGCCGTCGGGTGAGGGCGGCCGGATGGTGCGCGGATCTCGCGCTCCGGGATACCTATCTGGGAGGTACCTGATGGCGGATGACACGGCCAGGCTGCTGGCTGAGTTCATTGAGCCGTTGCGAGTGAAGCCGGGGTCGAAGGTGAAGCTGGCCAGGGATTTCGACCCGGGGTATAAGGCAGGCTTCCTGAAGAAGAAGGACGGGGCCGCGGTGCTCGATGCCGGGGTGAGGATGCTGGCGGAGTATCAGGCCCGGCTGGCGGCGCAGGACAAGCTGTTCTTGAACCTGTCCAAGGAGGAGCAGCGGATCCGGTTCCTGCGGCGGGTGGACGCGCCGGAGAAGAACTGGAAGTTCTCCGCGGCTGATGCCCGGGAGCGCAAGTACTGGGATGACTACCAGGCCGCGTTTTCGGAGATGCTGTCGAGCACCTCCACCGGGTGGGCGCCGTGGTACGTGATCCCGGCTGATCACAAGTGGTTCGCCCGGGTCTGCGTGTCGGCGGTGC
The DNA here is from genome assembly GCA_963753225.1 of uncultured Actinomycetota bacterium. Lineage (GTDB taxonomy): Bacteria > Actinomycetota > Actinomycetes > Streptosporangiales > Streptosporangiaceae > Palsa-504. The sequence goes on from CAVWBQ010000047.1 coordinate 239,448, forward strand.
TGGCGCACACCTTGGTGGAGATCGATCCGAAGTACCCCGCCGTTGATAAGGCCCGGCGCGAGGACCTGGCCGAGACCAGGTCGGTGCTGGAGGCCGAGGCGCCCGAGGGCGCGGCGGCGGACCCGGCCCGGGCCGAACTGGCGGCCAAGGCGCGGGAGGAGCAGGCCGCCAGGGAGACCAAGCAGGCCCGCAAGCAGCGCAAGCGGATGAAAAAGATCAGGAAGAAGCTGGCCGAGGCCGAACGGTCCAGGCGGCAAGCGCAGCCGGTCATCAGGATGTGAGGGCACCAAGTCATGGCCATCAGTGACCAGGTCCAGGCGCCGGGCAGCCCGGCGGACAAGGCGGTTACGGCGTGGTACTCGCTGTCAGGGGATGAGGTCACCGCCAGGCTGGGCGTCGACCCGGCCGCGGGCCTGGCCGCGGCGCGCGCCGCCGAATTGCTCGCCAAGAACGGGCCGAACGCTCTCCCGGTGGAGAAGCCACCGCAGGCCATCCGCCGCTTCCTGGCCCAGTACGCGAGCTACATGCAGATCATCCTGGTCGGGGCGGCGGTCGTCTCGCTGGTGATCCAGCAGTGGGCCACGGCCATCGTGCTGATCGTGATCACGCTCTTCAACGCCCTCGTCGGGCTGCGCCAGCAGGGCAAGGCGGAGAGCGCGATGAACGCGCTGCAGTCGATGATGAAGGCCACCGCGCGGGTGCGGCGTGACGGCGCGGAGGCGCAGATCCCGGCCGAGCAGGTCGTGGTCGGCGACGTCGTGCTGATCGCGGCCGGGGACGAAGTGCCCGCCGACGGACGGATCGTGACCTCCAGCGCCCTCCAGATCGATGAGTCGGCGCTGACCGGCGAGAGCGTTCCGGCGGCGAAGGACGCGGAAACGCTGTCCGGTGGCGGGATCGGACCTGGCGAGCAGTCGAACATGGCGTTTATGCATACTCCGGTCACGCACGGGAGCGGGGTGCTGGTCGTCACCGGGACGGGGAGCGACACCCAGGTCGGGAAGATCGCGCACATGCTCACCTCGACGGCGAAGGAGGAGACGCCGCTCACCAGGCAGATGAACACGCTGACGCTGTGGATCGTGGGCGCGGCGGGAGTCACGATGGTCGTGATGTTCGCGCTCGGCCTGGCCCGCGGGCAGTCGTGGAAGGTGCTGTTCGACACGGCGGTGGCGCTCGCGATCGCGGCGATCCCGCTCGCCCTGCCGATGGTCGTCCAGGTCGTCCTCTCGCTGGGCAGCGTCGAACTCGCCAAGCAGAAGGCGATCGTCAAGGACCTGCCGTCGGTCGAGACGCTCGGGTTCACCTCGGCGGTCAACTCGGACAAGACCGGGACGCTGACGATGAACCAGATGACGGCGGTCGAGGTCGTCGACCCGACCGACCGCTACGCCATCACGGGCACCGGCTACAGCCTGGAAGGGAAGATCATCCACCCGGCCGGCAAGACCGATACCCTCGACGGCGCCATCCTGCCGTACATCGTGGCGAGCGACGCGAAGCTCGTCGACGGAAAGGTCGTCGGCGATCCGACCGAGGGCGCGCTGCTGGTGCTGGCGCACAAGGCAGGCGTGTACATCGACGGGACGCGTGCGGAACTGCCCCGGCTCGCGACGCTGCCGTTCGACCCCGGCTACAAGCTGATGGCCACCTTCAACCAGGCCAAGGACGCGTCGGGGCGCGACGTCGTGCGCTGCTTCGTCAAGGGGGCGGCGCCGGCGGTGATGGCCCGGGCGGCGACCGCGCTCTCCAACGGCACCAGCATCCCCTGGGACGACGCCCTCAGGCAGCAGGCCGAGCAGCACGTCCAGCGGATGGAGGAATCGGGTCTGCGGGTCATGGCCGGCGCCTTCCGCGACCTCGATACGGCCAGCTTCGACCCCGGCGGCGACCTGCTCGCCTACGTCCAGGACGTGGAGATGACAAGCCTCGTCGGGATGGTCGATCCGCCTCGGGAGCAGTCCAAGGCTGCGGTCGCCGATGCGCAGCAGGCGCACATCCGGGTGCGGATGGTGACCGGCGATGACGTCATCACCGGCGCCGCGATCGCCAAGCAGCTCAACATTCCCGGCGAGGCGATCCTCGGTGCCGACTTCGCTGCGCTCTCCGAAGCCGAGCGGCTCGACCGGATCGACCACATCGGCGTCGTCGGGCGGGTCGCGCCCGAGCACAAGGTGCTGCTTGCCGAGACGCTGAAGAAAAAGGGCCACGTCGTCGCGATGACCGGCGACGGCGTAAACGACGCGCCGGCCATCAAGGCAGCCGACATCGGCGTGGCCATGGGAAGCGGCACCGAGGTCGCGAAGAACGCCGGCCGCATGATCCTGTCCGACGACAACTTCGCGACGATCGTCTACGCCGTCGAGCAGGGCCGCAAGCTGTATGACAACCTCAGCAAGTACATCCGCTTCGTTCTGCTCGAGCTGGTCGCGTTCGTTCTCACCTTCCTCGGCGCGACCTTGTTCAACATCGCGGCCGGCCAGCCGTTCACGCCGGCGCAGATCCTGTGGATCAACTTCCTGGTCAACGCCCCGTTCGGGGTCGCGCTCGGCTTCGACAAGCAGACGCCTGGCTTGATGAGCCGCCAGCCCCGGCCTCGCGGGGAACCGCTCCTGACCCGCGGCGTGATGATCACCTGTGGCCTCGTCGGGCTGTTCATCGCCGTCGCCAACCTGGCGCTGATCGCGACCGGGAAGAACCACTACGGCAGCGTCAAGACCGGCCAGTCGATGGGCCTAGTCGCCTTCTCCCTGATGCTGGTGGTCGCTGCCTTCGAGGCCCGCAGCGAGACCACGACCGCTTTCGACACGGACATCTTCAACAGTTCGAAGATGAACGTCATCGCTGCGGCCGAGGTCGCCGGGGCGTTCCTCATCACGCAGGCGAACTTCATGAATCGGCTGCTCGGCACCAATCAGCTGACGGCCGCGCAGTGGGGATTCGCGTTCCTCGCCGCCGTCGTGCTGCTCCTGGGTTGGGAGGCCGGCAAGTGGATCGCGCGCCGGCGAGCACGTGCCGAGGGCGATCCGCCTGGGCAGCTGACGTCAGGGGCGGGGTTAGAAGGCGGCGGGTTAGAAGGCGGCGGGTTCGGTGTAGACGCCCCATTCGGTGCGGAGGACGCCGCAGATCTCGCCGAGGGTGGCTTCGGCGCGGGCGGCGTCCAGCATGGGCGGGACCAGGTTCGCGTCGGTGCGCGCGGCGGCGACCAGGGCGGACAGGGTCGCGTCAACGGCTCGCTGGTCACGTTCGGCGCGGCGGGCGGCGAGCAGTTTGACCTGCTCGCGCTCGACCTCGGGGCTGATCCGCAGGATCTCGAGCGGCTGGGCCACCGTGCCGGTGTGGGTGTTCACGCCGACGATCTTCTTCTCGCCTTTTTCGAGCTTCTGCTGGTAGGCGAACGCGGCCTCGGCGATCTCGCCGGTGAACCAGCCGTTCTCGATGCCCTGCAGGATCCCGTCGGTCATCGAGCCGTCCGCGCTCATCTCGCGGATCCGGGCGAAGATCGCCTCGGCTTCGGCCTCCATCCGGTCGGTCAGCGCCTCCACGTACCAGGAACCGCCGAGCGGGTCGGAGACGTTCAGCACGCCGGTCTCCTCCATGATCACCTGCTGGGTGCGCAGAGCGGTCTCGGCGGCCGCCTCGCCGGGCAGCGCGAGCACCTCGTCCAGGGCGTTGGTGTGCAGGGAGTTGGTCCCGCCCAGCACCGCGGCCAGAGCCTCGACCGCGGTGCGGACGATGTTGTTGTCCGGCTGCGGCGCGGTCAGCGAGACGCCCGCGGTCTGGGTGTGGAAGCGCAGCCACTGCGCTCGCGCGGTCTTCGAGCCGTACACATCGCGCAGCCAGCGGGCCCAGATCCGGCGGGCGGCGCGGAACTTGGCGATCTCCTCGAAGAAGTCGATGTGCGCGTCAAAGAAGAAGGAGAGACCGGGCGCGAACTCGTCCACGTCCAGGCCGCGCGACAGGCCAAGCTCCACGTAGCCGAACCCGTCGGCCAGCGTGAACGCCAGCTCCTGGGCGGCGGTCGAACCCGCCTCCCTGATGTGGTAGCCGGACACGGACAGCGGCTTGTAGCGGGGGATCTCCTGGCCGCAGTACTGCATCAGGTCACCGATGAGGCGCAGGTGCGGCTTGGGCTCGAACAGCCACTCCTTCTGCGCGATGTACTCCTTGAAGATGTCGGTCTGCAGGGTCCCGTCCAGCTTGGACAGGTCCGCGCCCTGGCGTTCCGCGGCTACCAGGTACATGCAGAAGACCGGCACGGCCGGCCCGCTGATCGTCATCGAGGTGGTGGTGCCGGCCAGCGGGATGCCATCGAACAGCACGTCCATGTCGGCGGCCGAGTCGATGGCCACACCGCAGTGGCCCACCTCGCCCAGCGAGCGCGACTCGTCAGAGTCACGCCCCATCAGGGTGGGCATGTCGAAGGCCACGGAGAGGCCCGCTCCCCCGGCTGCCAGCAGCATCTTGTACCGCTCGTTGGTCTGCCGCGCGTTGCCGAACCCGGAAAACTGACGGATCGTCCACGGCTTGCCGCGGTAGCCGGTGGCGTGGATGCCCCGGGTGAACGGGAACTCCCCCGGCCAGCCGATCCGGTCGAAGTCCGGCGCCGCAGCGTCGTCCGGCGGTCCGTAGACCGGATCGACCTCGAGCCCGGAGAGCGTGGTGAAATCCGCGTCGCGTTTGGCCGCCTGGTCGAAGCGGCGCTGCCAGCGGTCCCTGCTGGTGTCTGAGGGCCCGGCCTGCTGAGCGTCCATGATCCCGCCTTCGGAAAATGCGCGTGGTCAAAGTAGTAGGACGTCCTACTACTTTGAGTGTAGCGCGGGCTCGGGGGTGGGCCAGGGAGGTGTGGCGCGGGCTCGGGGTGGGCTGGCGCCATGGGCAACTGAGGCACGGCGCGGGGGCGGACACAACGGGCCGTTCGGAAAAAAAGAAATTTCTGTGCAACCGATGAGCGGGTTACGTCGTCTCTTAAGAGCGCGAGGCCGGGAACGGCCTGGCGCGAAGCGGGGCCCGGACGTCACGGGGGCGCGCCCGGGCCAGTCGCCTAGGAAGCCCCGGAAAACCAGCAGGAACCCAGCAGAGCCGTAGGCAACGAGCAGGCTCCGGCGAGCAGCCTCGCCGGACAGGAATGTGGTAGAAGTTGCCGTATCACACGGGTGTTCTTGAGGACGCCCCGACCGGCCCCGACATGATCCTCATGCCGGGCGGACGCGCGGGACGCCAGGCCGCGTCGTTCCCACCTGCCGGGAACTTCATCGAGGGAGATCCGGTGGGCACCGCTGGCGATGTTCAAGGGGTTGACGCAAACGCCGTCGAAGAGCTGTTCAAAGGGGTCTACCCCAAGCTGGCCGGCTGGGTCAGGCGGCTGGTCGACGACGACGACACCGCGCACGAGATCGCGTCAGAGGCATTCGTCCGGCTGCTGTCCCGGTGGACCAAGGTGGACAGCCCGCAGAGCTACCTCTATATGATCGCGACCAACCTGATACGCGACCACTGGCGCAAGACCGAACGGGAGCGGAGGGCCATCCGCAACGTCACCGCGCGCGCCGCCCTGGACCCGGTGGCCTACCCGGTACAGGACGTGGACGTGCGCAACCTCATCGCCTCGCTGCCGCCGCGGCTGCGCGACCCGTTCCTGCTGCACTACTACGGGGGATTCGGGATCCGGGAGGTCGCGACGCTGCTGCGGCGGCCGGAGGGCACCATCAAGGCGGACCTGTTCGCGGCGCGGGCCAGGCTGAAGACGGCGCTGGGGCAACGCGATGGCTGACCGTCACGACGACGTGGACGCCTGGCTGAGCGAGCGGATCGAGCCGCTCTCGCCGCCGCCGGGCACGTTCGAGCTGATCAAGCGCAGGGCCCGGCGCCGCAAGTACCGCAAGCTGGCCATCGCCGCGGGCTCGGCGGCGGTGATCGTTGCCGCGGCGGTGACCGTCCCGCAGGTGGTCAACCTGCCGGTGCTGAACCCAAACCCTACGGCGGCCCCGGCCGGGGCCCAGAACTCGCAGTCCCTCCACTCGCCCGGGCAGAGCACCTTCGGTAAGGCCTCGCCGGCGACGAGCCCGGCCGCACCGGCCGGGCCGACGCCGGCGCCGGCGCCGGTGCCGGGTAACTTCCGGCCCACCTCGGTCACCTTCGTCGGCACCCGGACCGGCTGGGTGATCGGCCAGGCCCTCACCCCGGGCCACTGCGCCACCCAGGTCTGCACCTCGGTGGCGCGCACCGACGACGCGGGCCGCACCTGGGCCGGCAGGCCCGCGCCGATGGCCGGCGCGGCGGACGGGGCGACCGGGCTGAGCCAGATCAGGTTCCTCAACCTGTACGACGGCTGGGCGTACGGGCCCCAGTTGTACGCCACCCACGACGGCAGCAAGACGTGGGCCCGGGTCGGCACCGGCGGGCTGCGGGTGACGGCGCTGGAGACGGTGGGCGACCGGGTGTTCGCGCTGTGGGCGTCGTGCACTGGCACCGGCCCCGCCTACGCCGTCAACTGCACCAGGTTCACGCTCTATTCGGCGTCCGCCGCGGGCGGGGCCTGGGCGCCGGTGGGGACCTCGACCACAGGGCTGACCGACGGCGCGGCCAGCGAGGCCGCCGAGCTTGTGCTCACCGGCACCCGCGGCTACCTGCTCGCGCCGGGCGGGGCGCTGTACGCCGGCCCGGTCGACGGCGGCGGGCCGTGGAAGCAGGTGAGCACGCTGGTCTCCTCGTGCCCCGTCGGGCAGGCCCGGGCCGACGGCCAGCCGACCGGGGCCCTGCTCGGCGCGGTCAACGCCCGCGACCTCCTGCTGGCCTGCGCCTCGGCCAGCAGCGGGACGAACCCGTCGGTCTCGACCCAGCAGAAGTTCATCTACTCCTCGTCCGATGGCGGGGTGAGCTGGATACAGGAGGCCACGGCGCCGGCCGCCGGGGTGGCCTTCGGGCTGGCCGCCAGCCCGAAGGAGAACGTGGTGCTCGCCACCGACCAGGGCATCGACCTGCTGCCCAAGGGCGAGACCAGCTGGCAGACGGCGACGCTGCGGGGGGGCGCGCCGGCCGGCGGGTTCGGCTACATCGGCATGACCACCAGCGAGCAGGGCATCGCGCTGCCCGCCGACCCGTCGGCCGGCACGGTCTGGTTCACCTTCGACGGCGGGCAGACCTGGACGGCTTCCCGGCTCAACGGCTCCTAGGGGCCCGGGCTCCGGGAGAGCAGGGCTCCCGTGGGTCCGGGCGCCTAGGTCTGGCCGCCCTAGGCCTGGTTGGGAACTGTCTCAGGGACGAAGTCGCCGGCCGCCAGCCGCAGCTCCCTGAACAGGTCGAAGATCTCCTTGAGCTGGCCGGGCTCGTAGCCGCCGAGGCCGAACTCCGCCGCCATCAGGTCCCGGGTGGCCCGCTCGACCACCTCCCGGCCCGCGTCGGTGATCTCGGCGAGACGGCCCCGGCCGTCGGCCGGGTTCGGCCTGCGGACCACCATCTGCTGGCGTTCCAGGCGGCTGATGATGTTGGTGACGCTGGTGGGGTGCACCATCAGCCGCTCGCCGATCACCCCGAGCGGCAGTACGCCGCGGCGGCTGAAGGTGAGCAGGACCAGCGCCTCGTACCGCGCGAACGTCAGCCCGTACGGCCGCAGCAGCGCGTCGAGCTCGCCGAGCAGGATCTGCTGGGCGCGCATGATCGAGGTGACCGCGGCCATCGACGGCGAGGGACCGAACCTGCGTTCCCAGATCTGCGCCGCCCGGTCGATGGGGTCAAACGGCAATTCCAGTGGCTTGCCCACGGGTACACCGTATGACCTGCTCACGGCTCTCTGCTTACTACGCTTACTACTCTTAGGGACCGAGCAGCTCATCCGCGGCCTGGAACGGGTCCAGGGTGCCGTCGGCGACCTGGCCGGCCAGCTCGTCGAGCCGGCTCGCCGCCAGCCGCCCGCGCAGCGCCGCGAAGGCCAGCGCGGTGAGCTCCTCGCGCGCCCGGGCCTGGCGCCGTTTCTTCAGCTCGCCGGCCGAGTTCAGCCAGGACCAGTGCTGGTCCAGGCGGCCCACGAGCTCCTCGATCCCTTCCCCCTTGACCGCCACCGTGGTGACGATCGGCGGCTTCCAGTCGCCTTCGGCGTGGTCGGCCAGCGCGATCATGTTGCGCAGGTCCCTGATCACCTGCTGGGCGTCCGGCTTGTCCGCCTTGTTCACCACGAACAGATCGGCGACCTCGAGGATGCCGGCCTTGGCCGCCTGGATCGCGTCGCCCATCCCCGGCGCGAGCAGCACGAGCACCGAGTCCGCCAGCGAGGCGATCGCCACCTCGGCCTGCCCCACCCCGACCGTCTCGATCAGGATCAGGTCGAACCCGGCCGCGTCGAGCACCCGGATGGCCTGCGGCGTCGAGGCGGCCAGCCCGCCCAGATGGCCCCGGCTCGCCATCGACCTGATGAACACGTGGCCGTCGGTGGCGTGCTCCTGCATGCGGATCCGGTCGCCGAGCAGCGCACCGCCGGTGAACGGCGACGACGGGTCGACCGCGAGCACGGCGATGCGGTGACCCTGGGCGCGGAACGCGCTCAGCAGCGCGCCGGTCACCGTGGACTTGCCCACGCCGGGGGACCCGGTCAGGCCGATGATCCTGGCCCTGCCGGTGTCCGGCAGAAGTTCCTTGATGACGATACGGACCTGAGGTGACTCGTCTTCGACCAGCGAGATGAGCCGGGCGAGGGCGCGGACGTCCCCGGCCCGGGCCTTGCCCAGCTCGGCGGCGCTAGTCTCGTCCACTGGCCGGCTAGCCGCGCACCCGGAGCAGCAGCGCCTCGCCCTGGCCGCCACCGCCGCACAGGCCGGCCGCGCCGAGCCCGCCGCCGCGGCGGCCGAGTTCGTAACACAGGTGCACCGCGAGCCGGGCGCCGGAGGCCCCGATCGGGTGGCCGATCGCGATCGCGCCGCCGTTCACGTTCACCACGTCCGTACCGACCCCCAGCTCGCGCATGGACTGCAGGGCCACCACCGCGAAGGCCTCGTTGATCTCGATCAGGTCGAGGTCGGAGACGCCAAGGCCCGCCTTGGCCAGGGCCTGCTTGATGGCATTGGCCGGCTGGGAGTGCAGCGAGTTGTCCGGGCCTGCCACGCTGCCGTGCGTCCCGATCTGCGCCAGGGCGGGCAACCCGGCCCGTTCGGCATATTCCGCGGACGTCACCACGACGGCGGCCGCACCGTCCGAGATCTGCGACGAGGTCCCGGCGGTGATCGTGCCGTCCTTGCCGAAGGCCGGCCTGAGCTTGGCCAGCGTCTCGGCCGTGGCGCCCGGGCGGATGCCCTCGTCCCCGGTCACGGTGAGCGTCTCGCCTTTGCTGGACACGGGGACGCCGACGATCTCGGCGGCGAACAGGCCGTTCTTGGCGGCCGCGGCCGCCCGCTGGTGGGACATGGCCGCGAACTCGTCCTGCTGCTCGCGGGTGATGCCGAGCCGGCGCCCGCTCCGATCGGTGGACTCGCCCATGGACAGGTGGTCGAACGCGTCGGTCAGGCCATCCAGCGCCATGGAGTCCTCCATCGTGACCGGCCCGTACTTGTAGCCGGCCCGGGAGTTCAGCAGCAGGTGCGGCGCCCTGGTCATGGACTCCATCCCGCCGGCCACCACGACATCGCACTCGCCCAGCCGGACCAGCTGCGACGCGAGCGCGATGGCGTCCAGGCCGGACAGGCACACCTTGTTCACGGTGAGCGCGGGGATGGTCATCGGGAGGCCGGCCGCCACCGCGGCCTGCCGGGCGGTGATCTGGCCCGCGCCCGCCTGCAGCACCTGTCCCATGATCACGTACTCGACCTTCCCCGGTGCGAGGCCGGCCCGCTCGAGCGCCGCGGCGATCGCGACGCCGCCGAGCTCGGTGGCAGACTTGCTGGCGAGGGCTCCGAGCAGGCGGCCTACCGGTGTCCTCGCCGCGCCGACAATGACCGGCTGACGTGAGTCGCTCATGTCTGCAACGATACCTAGTGGTATCCGGAAGGAAATATGGTGCTACCTCTGCTGACCCGCATCGATCACGTCGGCATCGCCTGCCGTGACCTGGACCGGACGGTGGCGTTGTACCAGGCCACGTTCGGCCTCGAGGTGGCGAGCCTGGAGGTCCACGAGGAGCAGGGCGTACGCGAGGCCATGCTCCGGGTGGGGGCCCCGGCGGTGTCCGTGGCGGGCGTGCGGCCTGGTTACGTCCAGCTGCTCGAGCCGCTGTCGCCCGACACCCCTGTCGGCAAGTTCCTGGCCCGGCGCGGCGAGGGGCTCCACCACGTCGGATACGAGGTCAGCGACATCGGGCAGGCCCTCGCCGAGGTGGCAGGGACCGGCATCAGGCTGGTCGACGAGCGGCCCAGGCACGGCTCCATGGGGGCCTCCATCGCCTTCCTGCACCCGGCCGATCTGGGGGGCGTGCTGACCGAGCTCGTACAGTGCGCCGCCGCACTGTGATGCCCCATACTGTCGATAAGGTGATTTAACAGGACGGATAGGATAGAGAACTCCGAAGGGCCCGCCAAATCACCCGAGTAAGAGTAGTCTGCCTGTCACCGGGCGAGAGTCGTACCCGCCATGGCTGACACCCGCCGTAAAAATTCCGTCGCCTTCACGTCTAGCCAGGATTAGGCCATATGCAATCGGACATTGACGCCCAGCTGACCAACTTCTTCGAGGAGGCCCCGCCGCGCGAGTTCGCGACGGTGATGCGGGGCTACGACCGCCATCAGGTCGATGAGCACATCAGGCAGATCGAAGCCGAAGTGCGCCAGCACCGCGAGCAAACCCAGTCCATGAAGCAGCAGCTGACGGACGCGCACCGCCAGATCCAGGAGCAGGAACGCCCGACCTACTCCGGTCTTGGTGCCCGCATTGAGCAGCTGCTCAGGCTGGCCGAGGAGCAGGCCACCGAGCTCGTCCAGGCGGCCAGGTCGGAAGCGAACGAGATCAAGGCCGCGGCCAAGGTCGACGCGGCTGAGTTCCGCGCCGCCGCCGAGAACGAGGCCTCCGAGCTGCGTGCCAACGCCAAGCGTGAGACCGACGATCTGCGGGGCGCGGCCGAGCGGGAGGCCGACTCGATCCGGACCACTGCCCGGCGCGAGGCCGACGAGTTGACCAACACTACCGAGCGCGAGGTGGCCAAGCTCCGGGCCACGGCGGACCACGAGGTCGCGGACAAGCGGGCCGGGGCCGAGCGTGACATCGCCAAGCTGCGGACCAGCACCGAGCGCGAAGTGGCCCAGCTGAAGGCGACCGCCAAGCGGGAGCGGGACGAGATCCTCACCACCTCCAAGCGGCAGGCTGACGAGATGCGCAGCCAGGCGCAGCGGATCCTGGAGGAGAGCGAAGCCCAGCGGGCCCAGTCCGAGGCCGAGTTCGAGATCCAGCTCGCGGCGCGCCGCGAAGAGGCCGAGCGCCAGGAGGCCGAGCGGCTCTCCGCCGCCCAGTCCGCCACGCAGAAGCTCGTGTCCGAGGCTGAGCAGCGGGCGTCGACCGCCGAGCAGCGGGCCGCCAAGGCTTCCGCGCAGGCCGACCAGACCCGGCGCGACGCCGACTCGCACGCCCGGCAACTGGTCAGCAACGCCAAGAAGAACGCCGACCAGATCGTCAGCGGGGCCAAGTCCCAGGCCGATCAGCTGCTCGCCGAGACCAAGGCCGACGCCGAGCGCAGGCGCGTGGCCGCGCAGCGCGAGGTCGACGAGCTCACCAGGCAGAAGGACAGCATCGCCACCCACCTGGCGCAGGTGCGCCAGCTGCTCGGCGGCCAGCTGCCCGGCATGGACGCCGCCGCCGCGATGCAGGCATCGGCGCCCAAGCCCGCCATCGCGGCCGAGCCGACCCCGGTCGCTCCCGTGACCCAGGCGGTTCCGGCCAGCGCGCCGCGCAACGGCAACGGCGGCCCGGCGGCCCCCACCGCCGTGCAGCCCGCCCAGTCGGCCGCGCACCAGGTTACCCAGGTCTCGGCGCCGCCCACCGCGGCGCAGCAGCGGCCCGCCAACGGCGGCTCGCCCGCCGCGACCCAGGCCAACGCCAAGCAGGCCGTCAACGGCAAGGAAGACGACGAGGACTGGTGGACTGAGTAACCGCCTTTGACGAAGGCGCGCGCCGGACCGGCGCGCGCCTTCGCTTGCTGCTCAGGTGACCGGGACGATGCTGGCCTCGATCAGGCGGCAGTCCTCGATCCGGAGCAGGCCGAGCGTGCCGCGCGGCTGGCGCCTGCGGTCGGTAGGCGATCCCGGGTTGAAGATCCGCAGCCCCGGTGAGGACTCGTCGAGCGGGATGTGGGAGTGCCCGAACACCACGAGGTTCGCCACGGGGAACCTGCGGCGCAGCCGCGTCAGCCGCCCGGCCGCCGCTCCGCTGTCGTGCACCATCGCCACGCTGAGGCCGTCCAGGTCGAGTTCGGCGGTCCGCGGCGCGCCCCATTCGGCAACGTCGGGGCCGTCGTTGTTGCCGAGCACGGCCGTGACCGGGGCGTACTCCGCCAGTTCGGTGAGGACCACGGCGGTGCAGACGTCGCCCGCGTGCAGGATGCGATCGGCTAGGCGCAGGTGTTCGGCCACCCGGGGCGGGCAGACCCGCCACCGCCGCGGCGCGTGAGTGTCAGCCAGGACGACGACCTGCACGGCACCATTCTCGCTGGTCGCCTGCTCGGGCCTCCCACGCCGGCATCGCGCTTGTTACTCGCGCGGCTTCTCCTCGCGCGGCTTCTCCTCGCGCGGTTCTTCCGGGCGGCGCGACGTCATGTCGGCGTAGTATCTCCTGGCTCGTCCACGTGGCGGGTGTCGACGTCGTGGATCGTCGGCATGACCGAGGTGAGCGCCCCGCTGACCTGTTCGGCCGCCTTCCGCCGTCTGTGCTTGACCTCCGCGCTCGCCGCGGCGGCGTAGAGCCGCCGGGTGGCATCCATGCGGCGGCGCTCGCGTTTGATCGCCTTGATCGCCCGGTCGACGGCGGCGGCCAGCAGGCAAACGAAGAGGACAACAAGGACAGCGATCAGGATTCGCACGGGCATCTTCCGTTCCGGCTTCCGGGCCACGGTGATGAGCCCAGTAAAGCCGGTGCTCACAGGATTTTCCAAACCGCACTTATGCGCCTAACTCGGGCGGGTGCGGCTTTCTGACTGCTACGATGCTCGCTCCGGCGCCCGAGTGTGCCGGCCTGAAAGGGGAAGTGGGGCCACCCGGTTGAACGGGCCGGGTGGCCCGAACACCCCTCGCGACCAGGATCGACGCGGGTCCGGCTCAGCCGCGCAGCAGGCCGAGCAGCCAGCTGGGGCCGAGGATCTCCGCGCCGGCCGCCACGCACCGCTCGCGCAGCCCGCGATCGGCGGTCACGACCACGCGCCGCCCGGGCAGTTCGCGCACCACCGCCACGATCGCGTCGTCCCCCGAGCCACGCGCCTGAACCACGCGCACCTCCCCCGGCCGCGGCGGCCCCGGTGCCGCGTCCAGCGTGCCCGGTGCCGCGCCTGGCGTGCCCGGTGGCGTGCCCGGTGCCGCGCCTGGCGTGCCCGCGGTGGCCGGATCCGCTGAGGCCAGGCGAGCGGCGGCGGCCTTGGCCGCGCCCTCCAGCACCATGACGAAGGCAGGACTCGCCTGGCCGGCCTCGTCCGCCGGACCGGGCGCCTCAGCCGCGCCGCGCCCGTCCGGCAAGATGGCACGGCCGCTCGAGGCCAGCGCGACGATCTGGGCGTGCAGCCTGACCGCGGCCCCGGCCCGGTCCCGCCACCAGCCGTCCGGACGTGAACCCATCACGTTGGCGACGTCTACGACGATTGTCACCTGTTGCCCGCCGATTCCCATCTCCTCCGCACCGTAAGCTGGCCGCATGGCAGACGTGAAACTCGCCCGGCAACTCACCGAACAGGTCACCAGGCTACGGCAGCGCCAGACGGCGCCGCTGATTCTCGAGCTCGACCTGACCGACGGGATCGGCGAGGGCCCGGTCAGCGATCCGCTGTCCGCGATCATGTCCTGGCGCAGGGCGCGGCTGCAAGACATCATCGAGGGCCTTCGGCGCGCGCGCCAGGACAACCGGGTCCGCGCCCTCGTGGTCAAGGTGGGCGGCGGCAGGATCGGGCTGGCCCGGATGCAGGAGCTGCGCGAGGCGATCGGCGCGTTCCGCGAGTCGGGCAAGCTCACCGTGGCCTGGTCCGAGACCTTCGGCGAGTTCACCCACGGCAATGTGCCTTATTACCTGGCCACCGCGTTCGACCGGATCTACCTGCAGCCCTCGGGCTCAGTCGGGCTCACCGGGGTGGCGGTCGAGCAGTTGTTCCTGCACGACGCCCTGGCCAAGGCAGGCGTCGCCTTTCAGAGCGCTAAACGGTACGAGTACAAGTCGGCTGCCGATAACCTGACCGAACGCGGCTTCACCGAGCCCGCCAGGGAGGCCGCCGAGCGCCTGGCCGAATCGGTCGCCGAGCAGATCATCGCCGCCATCGCGGAGCGCCGCGGCAAGACCGCGGAGCAAGCCCGCGCGCTGCTCGACCGGGGGCCGTTCCTGGCCGAGGACGCCCTGGCCGAGGGCCTGGTCGACACGCTCGCCTACCGGGACGAGGTCTACGCCAACGTCCGCAAGGAGGCCGGGCCCGACGCGATCTTGCAGTACGTCGCCCGCTACCAGCGGTCGCATGTGCTGGCCCAGCGAGCGAAGAAACTGCCCAACCCGCGCGAACGGTTCGTCGCGGTGATCTACGCGTCCGGGCCGATCAGGCAGGGCCGCAGCGGCCGGGGCCCGCTGAGCGGCAGCTCGATGGGCTCGGACACGGTGGCGGCCGCGCTGCGCTCGGCGACCTCGGACGAGCGGGTCCGCGCCGTGCTGCTGCGGGTCAACAGCCCCGGCGGGTCAGCCGTCGCGTCGGACACGATCTGGCGCGAGGTGGTCAGGACCCGCGCGGCGGGCAAGCCGGTCGTGGTGTCGATGGGCGACGTGGCGGCCTCCGGCGGGTACTACATCTCGATGGCGGCCGACGTCATCGTGGCGCAGCCGGGCACGCTGACCGGGTCGATCGGCGTGATCACGGGTAAGCCCGTGTTCGAGGAGGCGTTCGGGCGGATCGGCATCACCACCGATTCGGTGTCGGTAGGCCGGGGCGCGACCATGTTCGCCCCCACGCACCCGTTCAGCGAGGACGAGTGGCAGCGGATCAACCACTGGCTCGACGCGATCTACCGCGACTTCACCGAGAAGGTGGCCTCCGGCCGCCGGATGGCGGTGGAGCAGGTGCACGAGATCGCCAGGGGGCGGGTCTGGACCGGCGCCGACGCGGCGCGCAACGGCCTGGTCGACGAGCTCGGCGGGATGTCGGCCGCGGCCGGGATCGCCCGCCGCCGGGCCGGGCTGCCCGCCAACGCGCCGCTGCGCGCCTACCCGCGGATGACCCCGTTCGACCAGCTGCGCGCGCCGGAGTCGAGCGAGTCCCGCCCGGCCGCCGCGGCCACGCTGGACCTCCGCTTCGCCGACGCCTGGGGCCCAGCCTGGCGGTTCGCCGCCCAGGCGGGCCTGTCGCCGTACGGACCGCTGATCCTGCCGGGCCGGTGGATCATAAGTTGACCGAACGAACCTGGCCAGACGCGGCAGCGGACCTGGCGGGGGCGTGGGCGGCGGCGTGGGCGGGCGCGGTCACGCTGGTGACGGTGGCGGACGGGCGGGACGACATCGGGGCGACGGTCAGCTCGTTCAGCCCGGTGTCGGCGGAGCCGCCGCTGGTGCTGATGTCCCTGCTGTCCGGTTCATATCCGGCGGAGCTATTCACCCGCCCGGATGAGCCGGTCACGCGGTTCGCGGTGACGCTACTCTCGGCCGGGCAGCGGGTGCTGGCCGGGCGGTTCGCCGCCGCCGGACGGCCCGGTGCCCGGCTGATGCTCGACGACGTGCCTCACCGGCGCGGGCCCCACTCCCAGGCGCTGATCCCGGAGGGCGGCCTGGCCGCGCTGGAGTGCGCGGCGGAGCGGCTGGTCACCGCGGGGGACCACATCCTGGTCATCGCGGGCGTCGCCGGCGCGGTGTACGTGGCCGGCTCGGGCGAGCCGCTGATCAGGTTCCGCGGCCGCTACCTGCCCGCCAGGGGTTAGGGAACCGAGCCCGCGACCAGGGTGCCCGCCTGCCAGACGGCGGCGATCTGGGGGACGCCGGGGCGGTAGGCCAGGTAGGCGTGCGACGGCGCGTCCAGCAGGATCAGGTCGGCTCGGGCACCGACGCCGAGATGGCCGATGTCGGTCCGGCGCAGCGCCCGGGCGCCGCCCGCGGTGGCGGCCCAGACCGCTTCTTCGGTGGTCATCCGCATCTCGCGCACGGCTAGGGCGATGCAGAACGGCATGCTGGACGTGAACGAGGAGCCTGGGTTGCAGTCGGTGGCGAGGGCCACGGTGGCGCCCGCGTCGAGCAGCCGGCGTGCCTGCGGGAACGGCTGCCTGCAGCTGAACTCCACGCCGGGCAGCAGGGTCGCGACCACCGAGGTGGATACGAGCGCGTCCACGTCGTCGTCGGTCAGGAACGTGCAGTGGTCCGCCGACGCGGCGCCGGCCTCGGCCGCGACCCGGACGCCGGGGCCCGGGCCGAGCTGGTTGGCGTGCACGCGGGCCTCCAGGCCCGCGGCCTGGCCCGCCGCGAGCACCGCGGCGGCCTCGTCCGCGCCGAACGCCCCGTCCTCGCAGAACACGTCGACCCAGCGGGCCGACGGCGCGCAGGCGTCCAGCATCGGCCCGCACACCAGGTCGACGTAGCCGACCGGGTCGGCGGCGAACTCGGGCGGCACGACGTGCGCGCCGAGGTAGGTGACCTCGGGGGTGACCTCGGCGGCCAGCGCGAGCCCGCGTGCCTCGTCCGGCACGGTGAGCCCGTACCCGGACTTGCACTCGAACGTGGTCGTGCCCTGGCGGAGCATCTCGGCCACCAGCCTCCGCAGGTTGGCGCGGAGCACCGCGTCGGAAGCGGCGCGGGTGGCCTCGACCGTGCCCATGATTCCGCCTGCCCGGTACGGCCGGCCCGCCATCCGGGCGGCGAACTCCGCACTGCGTTCCCCGGCGAAGACCAGATGCGCGTGCGAGTCGGCGAACCCGGGCAGCACGGCCCGCCCGGCCGCGTCCACCACCGTGTCGGCGGCGGGCGCCCGCGCAGCCGGGCCGGTCCAGGCCACCTTGCCCTCGGCGATGACCAGCGCCGCGCGGGTCATCGAGGCGAAAGAACCCTGCTTGCCGTCGTTGGACCCGCCGTCGTTGGGCTCGCCGTCGTTGCTGACCAGTTCACCGATCCCGGTGATCAGCGTGCTTTCCGCGTCGGACACAGCACAAGCTTCCCACTAGCTTGCCCGCGCAGCCCGGGCGGCCGGGCCCCCGCGGTCCGGGCGGCCACGCCCACTCGAGCACCCCTCAATTCCCGCCCCCGCTCCCAGCCCACTCTCCCCAGTCCCAGCCCCCGCTCCCATCACGCCAGCACCAGCACCCCACGCGGCCGAACCGTAGCCGCAGCGGCGGCGGCACAGGGCGGCGGCGGTTCTGGGTCGATGGGCCGTTGGTCCTGCTCTTACCGGACCAACGGCCCATCGACCCAGCGGCTATGCCCGCGTGAGCCGCGATGCCCGCGTGAGCCGTGGTGCGGAGGCAGCCAGCCCGCCCGTTCGGCTGGAAATGACCACAACCCAGCCTGAACCCGTCCTTCCCCGCCAGTCCTGCACAGCGCACCCGCACCAGCCCGGCCGGGGCGCGGGTGAGGTCTTCGCAGAACTTGATCGGGAGCATCTCGCCGCCGGCGTCGCCGTACTGAGCACGGGCGCGGCGGTAGACCTTCTCCACCGGGGCGCTCACCTCCACCGGCACCCCGGCCTGGCCGGCCAGGCCGACCGCGAGGTCGAGGTCCTTGCACGCCAGGGCCAGTGCGAACGAGTCGTCGCAGTCGCCGGCCTCGAGCACGGACAGCACATCGCGCTCGAGGAAGTTGCTCGCGCCGGGCTAGCCAGCAGGCAGCGGCGCAAGGTGGCCAGGTCTACGCCGGCCCGGGTACCGATGGTGAGCACCTCGGCCGTGGCCACCAGGTACGCCTTGCGTTCGCCGACCCCCGTGGCCAGGCCGTAGACCGCCTCGCCGCCAGCGAGGACGTCCTGGACGATCGCGCGGGACCGGCGCATGGCGGCGATTGCCTCCGGCGCCAGCGCGACCGCCTCGCCGTGCCGGGCAGCCGCTACGACCTGCGTAACAGTCAGGTCACTTCCATTCAGCGCGATCGTCATAAATTGCCCACCCATCTATAACTGAGCTAGGCTCTGCCACCCGGGGGGCGTACCGCGTGTGGCGGCCCAGTATCAAGGAGGCCAGCGATGGCTATGTTCCTTCTGAGGCGCCTCGGGCTGATGATTCTTACCTTGTGGCTTCTCAGCCTGATCGTATTCATCGCCTGCCAGATTCTCCCCGGTGACCCGGGGCGTGCCACCCTCGGCCCGTTCGCCACGCATGACGCCGTGCAGACTCTCGATCACCAGCTCGGCGTGGACCGGCCGGTGCTGACCAGGTACCTGAGCTGGATCGGCGGCGTGGCACACGGCAATTTCGGCACCTCATATACGTACCGGACCGCGGTCGAGCCCTTCATTCGCGCGGCGCTGATCAATTCGGTCAAGCTGGCCGCGCTGGCGTTCGTGATCGTGGTACCGCTCGGCATCATCGGCGGCGTAATCGCGGCGCTTTACGCCGGCCGCGCCGTGGACCGGGTTATTTCTGTTTCCGGACTTTCCCTCGCCGCCATGCCCGAGTTCGTGACCGGAATCGTACTTATCGTGATATTCGGCGTGGAACTGAAAGTGCTGCCGGTGACCGCTTCGGCCGGGGCCGGCGCGGGAGACCTCAATCAGTTCCGGCATTTGATCCTGCCGGCCATACCGCTCGTCCTGATCCTGTTCGGCTACATTGCCCGTATGGCTAGGGCGGGGACCATCGAGGCGCTGAACTCCGACTACGCCAGAACCGCGGTGCTGAAGGGCCTGCCCCAGACGACCGTGATCAGGCGGCATATCCTGCGGAACTCGCTGCTGCCGACGATCACGGTTATCGCCACCCAGACCGGGTACCTGATCGGCGGCCTGGTGGTGGTCGAGACCCTGTTCAACTACCAGGGCATCGGGAACCTTATCTTCAAGGCCGCGCAGGCCAAGGACTTCGCGATGCTGGAAGCGGGGGTGCTCGTCATCGGGGTGGTCTACGTGGTGGCCACGCTGGCCGCCGACCTGCTGCTGATCGCGCTCAACCCGCGGCTGAGGACGGGGGTGAGCAGTGACTGACATCAGCGCCGACCCGGGCGGCGGGGCTCCGCTGGAACCGCTGGGACCGATCGGGCACGCGGGGACCGCGGTCGCGCTGGCGGTCACGACTCAGCGAGGGCAAACGGCCCGGTGGAGGCTGCTACTGCGCCGTCCCACCTTCCTCGTCGGCGCTGGCATCGTCCTGTTCTGGGTGGTGTGCGCAATCTTCGGGAAGTCTTTCGCGCCGTACAATCCGCTCGCGCAGAACCTGCTGGCCAACAACGCCGGGCCCTCGGGAGCGCACTGGTTCGGCACCGACCAGCTCGGCCGGGACGTGTTGTCCCGGGTCATCGTCGGCGCCCGGGACATCCTGATCATCACCCCGCTGGCTACCATCCTCGGCACGATCCTGGGCACCGCGCTCGGCCTGGCCATGGGTTACCTCGGCGGCACCTTCGACCTGATCGCCGGGCGGCTCGTGGAGGCCTTCCTCGCGCTTCCCTTCGTGATCATCGCATTCCTGTTCATCGTCGCCCTCGGCCCCTCGCCGCGGTCGGTCATCATCGTCATCGGTCTCGTCTTCACGCCGCTCATCGCGCGGACGGTGCGGGCCGCGGTGCTGGCCGAGCGACATCTGGACTACCTGTCCTCAGCCCGGCTGCTCGGCGAGGGCCCGGCCCGGATCATGTTCGGCGAGATCCTGCCCAATGTCATGCCCGCGATCCTGGTCGAGTTCACCGTACGGCTCGGGTACGCGGTGTTCGCGGTGGCCACGCTGTCCTTCCTCGGCTTCGGCGTGCAGCCGCCGACACCGGACTGGGGCGCGGACATCGCGGCCAACTACAGTGGCCTGCTCGCGGGCTACTGGTGGCAGGTGCTGTTCCCGGCGCTCGCCATCGCCTCGCTGGTGACCGCGGTCAACCTGATCACGGATTCGATCGAGCAGGTGCTGAACGCATGAGCAAGCTTTCGGCCGAGATGGCGGGCCAGATCCCGGGGGCGGGCGGAGAGGACCCGGCACTTGTCGTCTCGCACATGGACGTCACCTACAAGGTGCGGGACGAGAACCGCCTCGCGCTGCGGGACGTGTCGTTCACCATCGCCAGGGGCGAATCGTACGGGCTGGTGGGCGAGTCGGGTTCGGGCAAGTCCACGGTGGCGCTGGCGCTGGTCAGGTACCTCCCCCGCAACGGCCGGGTGAGCGCAGGGACGATCCGCATCAACGGGCAGGACCCGCTGGCGATGGGCAAGACGCAGCTGCGGGAGCTGCGCGCCCGCACGGTCTCGATGGTCTACCAGGAGCCCGGGCGGGCGCTGAACCCGTCCATCCGGGTCGGACGGCAGATCGCCGAGGTGTTCGAAGTGGCCGGCCAGTCCTCGGGCGAGGCCACGGCGTCGGCCCAGGACATGCTGCGCAAGGTGCAGATCTCCGATCCTGGCCGGGTGATGCGCCGGTATCCGCACGAGCTGTCCGGCGGCATGGCACAGCGGGCACTGATCGCGATGGCGCTGGCCGTCTCGCCGTCGCTGCTGATCCTGGACGAGCCGACCACGGCGCTGGACGCCACCGTGGAGGCCGAGGTGCTCGACCTGGTCGCGGCGCTGCGCCAGGAGTTCGACACCTCGGTCCTGTTCATCAGCCACAACCTGGCCGTGATCGCCAAGATGTGCAACCGGGTCGGGGTGCTCTACGCGGGCGAACTGGTCGAGGAGGGCCCCGCCCGCCAGGTCTTCGACGACCCGCGGCACCCGTACACGGTCGGGCTGCTGCGCTGCATCCCGCGGCGCGGGCAGCGCAAGGACCGCGACCGGCTCGACACTATCCCCGGCTTCCTGCCCCCGCCTGGCCACGCCCTGAAGGGCTGCGTGTTCGCGCCGCGGTGCGCCCTCGCGCAGGACCGCTGCCGGTCCGAGGCGCCGCCGTTCTTCGACGTCGGCGAGCTGCGCACGGCGCGCTGCTTCTACCACCAGCAGGCGCCCGAGCTGCCCCGGGCCACCCCGTCGTCGGTGCCGGCGCTGGCCGGCGACGGGCCCGGTGGCCCGATCGTGGCGGTGGAGAAGCTGGCAAAGACCTTCTCCGGCGGCATCCAGGCGCTGGCCGGGGTGGACCTGTCCGTGCTCCGGGGCGAGACACTCGGCTTGGTCGGCGAGTCGGGCAGCGGCAAGACGACGCTGGCCCGGGTCCTGCTCGGGCTGACCGCGCCGGACCAGGGCTCGGTTGTCACCCTGGAGGGCAAGCCGCTGAGCCCGGAGGCGCGGCGGCGGCCGCGGGAGACCCTGCGCGCACTGCAGATCGTGTTCCAGAACCCCGACTCGGCGCTGAACCGGCGGCACTCGGTGCGCAGCCTGATCAGCCGCCCGCTGACCCGGCTGGCCGGGCTGTCCGGGACGGCGCTGCGGGACCGGCTGGCCGAGCTGATCACCTCGGTCCGGCTGGAGGACCGCCACCTGGCGCTGCGCCCCGGCCAGCTGTCCGGCGGCCTGAAGCAGCGGGTCGCGATCGCGCGCGCCTTCGGCGCCCGGCCCGACGTGGTGGTCTGCGACGAGCCGACGTCGGCGCTCGACGTGTCGGTGCAGGCGGCCATCCTCAACCTGCTGGCCGACCTGCAGCAGCAAGAGCACGCCACATACCTGTTCATCTCGCACGACCTGGGCCTGGTCAGGTACCTGTCCGACCGGATCGTCGTGCTGTACCTCGGGCGGGTGATGGAGGTCGGCCCGGCGGAGACCGTGTTCGCAGGACCGCACCACCCGTACACCGAGGCCCTGTTCTCGGCCGTGCCGTCGCTGGACGGCCAGCGTCCCGACCGGATCAAGCTACAGGGCGAGATCCCGTCCGCGGCCGATCCGCCCGGTGGCTGCGTGTTCCACACCCGCTGTCCGCGCAGGCTGTCCACCGGGATCTGCGAATCCACCGAACCCCCCTTGCTCGAAGGCGAGCCGGGTCACCAGATCCGCTGTCACATCCCGCTGAACGAACTGCGCACCATCCAGCTGAGTGAATCCGCCCCATCCCAGGGAGGCTCCCAATGACCAGGAATATCGATCACAACCGCCTCGGGCGCCTCCGCGAGGGCCAGGGCGAGATCGCTAACCACATCATCGACGAGTTCGCCGCCGGGCGGCTGACCCGTCGCGACTTCATCCGCCGCGGCACCGTCGTCGGGATTTCCGTGCCGCTGCTCGGCTCGATCCTCGCCGCCTGCGGCAGCAGCGGGTCGAGCTCGTCTCCGTCCGGCGGGTCCTCCTCGGCCTCGGGCCAGGCCGGTGCGGTGATCAAGGCTGGCATCGTCACGCCCACCGGGGCCATCAACCCGGTCACCGTGGCCGACCAGGGCGGCCTGGACATGCTGGCGCAGACCGGCGAGTACCTGTGCCTGTCCACCCAGACGCTGACCCTGAAGCCGGTGCTGGCTACTAGCTGGACGCCGAACAGCACGGCCGACGTGTGGACGTTCAAGATCCGCCAGGGCGTCAAGTTCCACAACGGCCAGGCGCTGACCGCCGACGACGTGGTGTACACCTACCAGCTGCACACCAACCCCAAGGGCGGGTCGAACGCGCTGTCCGCCTTCGGCGGCGTGCTCCTCCCGGCCGGCGTGAAGAAGGTCGACGACTTCACGGTGGCGTTCCACCTCAGCGCCCCGAACGGCAACTTCCCGTACCTGACCTCGTCCGACAACTACAACACGATCATCTTGCCGAAGGGCTACAACCCGGCCAAGTGGGAGACCACGTTCATCGGCACCGGCCCGTTCAAGCTCGGCTCGTACACGCCGAAGTCCGGGGCCACGTTTACCCGCAACGCGAGTTACTGGGGCACGAAGGCGCTGCCGTCGCAGACCGTGTTCACCTTCTACGACACCCAGAACCCGTCGATCCTGGCCCTGACCGGCGGGACGATCAACGTGGTCGGGCAGTTCGCGGTGTCCGGCGCGCAGGAACTGCTGACCGGCAACTACAACATCATCAAGCTGAAGTCCAGCGCGCACCGCCAGCTGTCCATGCGCAACGACAAGGCCCCGTTCACCGACCCGCGGGTCCGGCAGGCGATCGCGCTCACGCTCGACCGGACCGCGATCGTCAAGGCGCTGTTCCAGGGCTACGCCGACCTGGGCAACGACAGCCCGTTCGCGCCCGTCTTCCCGTCCACCAACACCAGCGTGCCTCAGCGGGCGCTGGATGTCGCCAAGGCCAAGTCGCTGCTCGCCGCGGCCGGCCACGGCTCGGGCTTCAGCACCCAGCTGGTCACCGAGAACTTCGTCGAGATCCCCCAGTACGCGCAGATCATCGCCCAGTCGGCCAAGGCGATCGGGGTCAACATCAGCCTGAAGGTGGAGAGCTCGAGCCAGTACTACGGCAAGGCCACCTTCGGGAACTCCGACTGGCTGGACGCCACCATGAGCCTGGTCGACTACGGGCACCGGAGCGTGCCGAACGTGTTCCTGACCTCGCCGCTCGAGACGTACAACGCCAAGACGGGGACCGGCACGTGGAACGCCGCCCACTTCGCCAACTCGCAGTACGACAAGCTGGTAGCGCAGTACATCGCCGCCTCGGACGTGGGCACGCAGAAAACCATCGCCGGGCAGATCGAGACGCTGCTGCTGGCGCAGACCCCGATCATCTTCGGATACTTCTACAATTACCTGACGGCGACGACGAAGGGCGTGACCGGGGTTTACCCGACCGCGATCGGGCACCTGTTCCTGTACAACGCCGCGAAGAGCTAGGGCCGCTCCGGGCTAGCGCACTCCGGGGTCGCTGGAGTGCGCTAGCCCAGAGAGGTTATGCAGCCGATGGCTACCGAGAACCGTGCCAGGGCCGACACGCACGGACACGATCACGGGCATCACCACCGGGACGTGTCCGGCGGGTGGCTGCGGCCGGCCGTGTTCGGCGCCATGGACGGGCTAGTCACCAACGTGTCGCTGATCGCCGGGGTGGGCGGCGGCGGCGGGAGCGCGCACACCATCGTGCTCACCGGCCTGGCGGGCCTGGCCGCGGGCGCCTGCTCGATGGCGGCCGGGGAGTACGTGTCGGTCTCCTCGCAGAACGAGCTCGTCCAGGCCGAGGTGAACAAGGAACGGCTCGAGCTGGAGAACAACCCCGTCTTCGAGCAGGCCGAGCTGGCCACCATGCTCAGGGCCCGCGGCGTCAGCGCGGCCACCGCGCGGCAGGCCGCCGCGGAGATCTCGGCGTTCCCGGACAAGGCGCTGGCCGTGCACGCGCTGGAGGAGCTAGGGGTGGATCCAGGCGAGCTGCCCTCGCCGGTGGTGGCGGCGGGCGCGTCGATGGCGTCGTTCGCGGTCGGCGCGGTCATCCCGCTCCTGCCGTACCTGTTCGGCCTGCAGCTGCTGGCCGTCTCGCTCGGGCTCGGCGCCGTCGCCGCGATCGGCGGCGGCGGCGTGGTGGCCAGGCTGACCGACCGGCCGTTCTGGCGGGGCGCCGTCCGGCAGCTGCTCCTGGGCGCCTGCGCCGTCGCGATCACCTACCTGATCGGGGTGGGCGTCGGTCACGCGGCCTCCTGAGCCGCCTGAGCCCTGGCGTCGCTGTCTGCGGGCCAGGATGAGAGCTGTGGCCGCGGCGGCAGTGAGCATCGCGATCAGGTGCCCGACCGCGGCGACGTCGAGCTGACTCAGGCCGGCGAAGATCTGCCCAGGGAACACCAGCAGCACGAGATCGACGGCGGCCAGCATGCGCGCGAGCCAGGTGCCGCAGGCTAGCGCGATCACGATGGCGGACAGCACTACGTAGGACGCGCCCACGTCGGTGATGTGCCGGTTCGCGGCGGAGAGCTGGCCGACGTCGATCCGGTAGGCCTCGATGCCCTCGCTAACCAGGGATCCGACCACGTGCCCGGCCAGGCAGACCAGCGCCGTCCCGGCGTTGCCGAGGGCCCGGTTCGCGCCGAAGACGGCCAGCCCGATCAGCACCGGCCAGGCCGCGAAGAACCCGGGCGTGACGAAGGCCGAGACCAGCAGCGGGCCGGCCTCGTGCTCCAGGTTGGCCACGTTCGTGCTGGCCCAGGCGATCAGCCGGGCCTGGGCGTGCGGATCCAGCAGGGTGTAGGCGAGCTCGACGGCGAGGAAGCAGCCCAGGTACGCCACGGCGAAGCCGTACCTGCGCAGCAGAACCGGCACCGCCATGTCAGGCAACCGGGTTGCCCGGGATTTGCTCACCCGGGGCCTGGCTGCTCAGGGCCTGACCGGCTACCGGGACGCCGAGCTGCAGGACCAGCCAGACGCGGCCCGGGTCGCGGAGCAGCCGCGGCTCCATCAGCGGGTCCCCGTCCACCACGATCAGGTCGGCGAGCTTGCCCTCGGTCACGGTGCCGATGTGCTCGCCCAGGCCGAGCGCCTCGGCCGCGGTGCTGGTCGCGGCGACCAGCGCCTCGGCCGGGGTGAGCCCGTGGTGCACCATCCGCTCGATCTCCAGCCCGGTGGCCAGGCTCACGTCGCTGCCGAGCGCGATCGGCACGCCGGCCTGCCGGGCGGCCCGCATGCTGGCCGCGCCCTGCTCGAGGTTGTGCCGCGCCAGCCCCGTCAGCATCGGCGGCATCCCGGGATCGGCGTGCGCCCCGGCCAGGCCGCCGGCCGTGCGGGCCAATGGCTCCGGGCGGCCCTCGGGGTCGACCGCCTCCTCCAGGCCGGCCATCCAGTAGTAGCCCGACAGCGTGGGCACCAGGACCTGGCCACCGGCGGCCATCGCCTCCAGCAGGTCCGGCCGCTGGTGCAGGTACATGCCGTGCTCGATGGTGTCCGCGCCGTGCCTGATCGCCGCCGCGCAGCCGTCCAGGCCCTCTGCGTGAGCGGCCACCCGGTAGCCCAGCCGGTGCGCCTCGTCGGTGACGACGGCCAGTTCCGGCTCGGTGAGCTGGAGCGGCCCGGGGTCCTCGAGCTCGTTGGAGCGGGCGCCTGTCGTCATCACCTTGACGAAATCCGCGCCGGCCCGGATCTGTTCCCTGACCGCGCGCCTGATGTCGTCGGGGCCGTCCGCCTCCCGGTACATGTCGCCGTAGAAGCGTCCGCCTGGCGCCGTGGCCGAGATAATCTTCCCGCAGGTCAGCAGGCGGGGACCGCGGAACGCGCCGTAGCGCATGGCCTGCCTGGCCTGCTGCGGCATCAGCCCCTGCGACCCGCAGACCCGGATGGTGGTCACGCCGAAGCGCAGGTAATCGCGGAGTTCGGCCTGCAAGAAGTGCGCCGCGACCCCCGGCAGCGCCTCCTCGGCCCCTTTCGCCGTGTGCGGTACGCGGCCGGACGCGTGCGTGTGCGCGTCGGTCAGCCCGGGCATCAGCGCCCGCCCGCCCACGTCGACCGGGCGGGCGCCGTCCGGGCACCGCTCCCGGTCGTCCGCGACGCGGCGGATTACGCCGTCCTCCACCAGAATCGCCGTATTCTCGCGCAGCGCCGCCCCGGTGCCGTCGAACAGCCGCGCCCCGGTGAGCCAGAGCCGCTCCCCGGCCGGCGCCGGAGCCGCGATCAGCGCCGGGAACCTGTGCGTCACGTCGTTACCACCCTTTCCTGTCTTCGGCGGGAATCCCAGAACTGTTGTAACGCACGCCGGGCCGCGGCGGCCGAGGCGGCCCCCCGAGCCGGCCCGGCGCGCGGTAACCCTGGTTCCTCTCGGGCCCGCTCCGGAACCGGGGGGCTACTGAGTGGTAAGGTGCCCCGTGGTTATCTTGAACCGCCCGCTGCGCATCGCGCTCCTGTCGTACCGCAGCAAGCCGCACTGCGGCGGCCAGGGTGTCTACGTACGCCACCTGAGCAGGGAACTCTGCGGACTCGGGCACCACGTCGAGGTGTTCTCCGGACAGCCGTACCCGGAACTGGACCCGGGCCCGGTGCTGCGCGAGGTACCCAGCCTGGACTTGTACCGCGACAGCGACCCGTTCCGCACCCCGCGCCCGGGCGAGTACCGCGACTGGGCGGACGTGCTGGAGACCGCGATGATGTGGGGCGGCGCGTTTGCCGAGCCGCTGACCTTCAGCATCCGGGCGCTTCGGGTGCTGGCCGAACGGGCCGGGGACTTCGACGTGGTGCACGACAACCAGGGGCTCGGCTACGGGATGCTCCGCGTGCGCCGGCTCGGGCTGCCGGTGGTGACCAGCATCCACCACCCGATCAGCGTGGACAAGCGGATCGACCTGGCGTCGTCGGGCCGGCTCACCGCCCTGTCCAAGCGGCGCTGGTACGGCTTCGTCCGGATGCAGGCCCGGGTGGCCAGGCGGCTAGCCGGGACCGGGACGCTGATTACCGTGTCCGAGTCGTCCCGGGACGATATCTGCCGCGACTTCCGGGTGCCGCCCGAGCACGTGCACATCATTCCGCTGGGCGTGGACACCAGGGTGTTCCGGCCGCGGGTGGCGGCCAGGGTGCCTGGCCGGATCGTCGCGGTGGTCAGCGCCGACTCGCCGATCAAGGGGACCGGCACGCTGCTGCGCGCGGTGGGCAAGCTCGTCACGGACACCGACGCGCACCTGGTCATCGTCGGGAAGCCCGCGCCCGCCACCGAACGGCTGGCCGCCCAGCTGTCCCTGACGGACCGGGTCACGTTCACCCACGGCCTGTCCGACGAGGCGTTCTCCGCCCTGCTGGCCAGCGCGGAGGTGGCGGTGGTGCCGTCGCTCTACGAGGGTTTCTCGCTGCCCGCGGTGGAGCACATGGCCTCTGGCACCCCGCTGGTGGCCAGCAGGACCGGGGCGCTGCCCGAGGTCGCCGGCGACGCCGCCGTCCTGGTCACGCCGGGTGAGGACGAGGAACTCGCGGCCGTGCTGCGGCGGCTGCTCGAATCCCCCGCCGAGCGGGCCGCGCTGGCGGACCGGGCGCTGCGCCGGGTCCGCGAGCGGTTCGCCTGGCCCGCGGTGGCCCAGGCCACCGTCGGGCAGTACCTGGCCGCGATGGCAGCGCCGACCATCACGAAGGGACAGGCCGAGTGCTGACCGTTGACTTCCGCCGGTTCCCCGTCCGGCCCGGCCACCGCGTGCTCGACCTGGGCTGCGGCGGCGGGCGGCACGCGTTCGAGGTGTACCGCCGGGGCGCGGACGTGGTGGCCTTCGACCTGGACCCGGCCGAACTGGCCCCGGTGACCGGGATGTTCGGCGCGATGCGGGCGGCGGGCGAGGTCGGCCAGGAGGGGGGCGCGACCGCGATCTCGGGGGACGCCACCGCCATGCCGTTCGGCGACGGCAGATTCGACCGGGTGATCGCGGCCGAAGTCCTTGAGCACATTCTGGACGATCAGCGAGCGATGAACGAGCTCGCCCGGGTGCTCCGGCCTGGCGGCCTGGCCGCGATCACGGTGCCGAGCTTCCTGCCCGAACGCGTCTGCTGGGCGTTGTCCACTGAGTATCACGAGGTCCCCGGGGGGCATGTGCGCATCTACACGCGGGTCGAACTGGAAGCCAAGCTGGCCAGGGCCGGGCTGACCGCGCTCTGGCACCACCACGCGCACGGGCTGCACTCGCCGTACTGGTGGCTCAAGTGCGCGGTCGGCGTGCACGACGACAAGCACCGGCTGACCAGTGCGTATCACCGGCTGCTGGTCTGGGACATCATGCGCAAGCCGGCCGTGACCCGGCTCGCCGAGCAGGCTCTGAACCCGCTGATCGGGAAGAGCCTGGTGGTGTACGCGGTGAAGGCGGCGCCGGGGCGGGCGGATGGCTGAGGGGCAGCAGACCATCGGGGAAGCGCTGAAGCGGGCCGACGTGCTCGCGACCGGTGAGGCTATCGCCGGGGTGCAGGACCGGTCCGGGGCGATCGCGTGGCCCGACGGGCACGTGGACGCATGGGACCACGTCGAGTGCGCGATGGCGCTGAGCGCCTGCGGGCTGCGCGAGCCGGCCCGGCGGGCTTACCGGTGGCTGCGCGAGACCCAGCGCGCCGACGGGTCCTGGCCGCGGTCGGTCGAGGCGGGCAGGGTGACCGACCCGGCGGCGGAGAGCCACCACGCCGCGTACGTCGCCGTCGGCGCCTGGCACGAATACCTGGTGACCGGCGACGAGCGGCACGCGCTGACCATGTGGCCGACGGTGCGGCGCGCGGTGGAGTGGGTGCTCGACCTGCGCACGCCGCGCGGTGAGGTGCTCTGGGAGCGGGACGCGGCCGGCCTGTGGGTCCTACGCGCTGCTGTCCGGGTGTGCGAGCATCCACCAGAGCCTGCGCTGCGCGGTCGCGCTGGCCAAGCTGGCCGACGACCCGCGGCCGGACTGGGAACTCGAGGCGGACCAGCTCGGGCACCTGCTGGCCCGGCATCCGGAGGCGTTCGCGGACAAGAGCCGGTTCGCCATGGACTGGTACTACCCGGTGCTCGGCGGCGCGGTCCGCGGCGAGGGCGCGGCCCGGCGGGTGGCGTCCGGGTGGGAAACGTTCGTGGTCCCCGGCCTGGGCGTCCGGTGCGTGAGCGACGAACCGTGGGTCACCGCCGCCGAGACCTGCGAGCTGGTCATCGCGCTCGACGCCTGCGGGATGCGCGACCGGGCCCTGGAGGTGTTCGCGAGCGTGCAGCACCTGCGCCACGCCGACGGCTCCTACTGGACCGGCTGGCAGTTCGCCAACCAGGCGCCGTTCCCGCGGGAGCGGTCGAGCTGGACCGCGGCCGCGGTGGTGCTGGCGGCGGACGCGCTGACCGGCTTCAGCGGCGGCGCGGGGATCTTCAGGGACACCTCGGACGAGGCGGCCCAGCCAGGGGACCGGACCGCCTGCGGGTGCGAGCCGGCTGGCCGTGCCTAGATGCGCGATTCCTGATCGGGCTGCATGCCCAGGCCCTGATTGCCCGGGTGCCCGGTGCGCATATGCACGGTGAGGCAGGCGGCGGCGAAAAGATCCGGGTGGATTGGGGCTTCGGGGTGATTTTGGTGCACCATAGTACCCCTAATTCACCCGCAAGCCCGAATCCACCCCGGAAAATCTACAAAAATCGTACTGGCGAGCGAATAGGCGTGCGGGAGAGACTGATGGGACTAACGTTGCGCACATCAGCGGGCCAGGGCGGGTGATCCCCGCGGCCCCGTCAGGGAAGCTAAACAGGTCGTGAGCCGCAATCGCCACACCGCACTCAGCTGAATCAGGAATCACTGAACCTGGGACGCCGAACGAGTCTAGCGGTCAGCCGGTCCCGTCGCCGGTGCGCTCCAGTAGGCGCAGTGAGCCTTCCCCGGGGATTTCCGTGAACGCCCCGGACTTCAGCGCCCGCTGGTAGATCCGGTACGGCGCCTGGCCCCCGCCGGCCGGATCGGGGAATACGTCATGGATGGCGAGCACGCCGCCACGCGCGACCCACGGCGCCCAGCCCTCATAGTCGGTGACCGCGGCGGCGTCGGTGTGGCCGCCGTCGATGAACACCATGCCGAGCGGCGTCCGCCACAGCCTGGCCACCGCGGCGGACCGGCCCACCACGACCACCACGTCATCCTCGACCCCGGCCGCGGCCAGCGTTACGCGCAGCCTCGGCAGCGTGTCCAGGCAGCCGGCCGCCGGGTCCACCAGATCCGGGTCGTGGTACTCCCAACCGGGCTGATGCTCTTCCGAGCCGCGGTGATGATCCACGGTGACCACCAGCTGCCCGCTTTCGCGGGCCGCCGCCGCCAGGTAGATCGTGGACTTGCCGCAATAGCTGCCGACCTCGAGGACCGGCCCGCGATAGGCGTAACGCGTGGCCGTGTCGTACAAGGCCAGGCCTTCGGCGGCGGGCATGAAGCCGGTGGCCGCCTCGGCCGCCTGTCGCAGCTTAATGTCCATCAGTTCTATTCAATCCCTTCAACATCTGCCACGCAGGGAGGACGTCAACACGAGCCAAGATAGGCCAGTACCGCGAGGACGCGGCGGTTGTCGTCGTCAGAAGGCTCCAGGCCGAGCTTGCCGAAGATGCCGGCCGCGTGCTTGCTGATGGCCTTCTCGGTGATGAACATGCGCTGCGCGATCGCGGCGTTGGAGCGTCCCTCGGCCATCAGCGCGAGCACCTCGCGCTCCCGCGGGGTGAGCCTGGCCACCGGCTCGGTGCGGGAGTGCCGCACCATCAGCTTCTGCACCACTTCGGGGTCGAGCACCGTGCCGCCCGCCGCCACGGTGCGGATGGCCCCGATGAACTGGTCGTCGTTGAAGACGCGGTCCTTCAGCAGGTAGCCGACCCCGCCGGCCCGGTCGGCCAGCAGCTCGCGGGCGTACAGCTGCTCCACGTACTGGGACAGCACCAGCACCGGCAGGCCGGGTACCTGGCCGCGCGCCTGCAGGGCTGCGCGGAGCCCGTCGTCGGTGTGGGTGGGCGGCAGCCTGACGTCCACGATCCCCACGTCCGGGCGCTCGTCGACGAGCGCCCGCAGCAGCTCGGGCGCGCTCTCGACCGCCGCGGCGATCTCGAACCCGTGCGCGGTGAGCAGCCGGACCAGGCCCTCCCTCAGCAGGAAGAGGTCTTCGCCGATGACGATGCGCACGGAACCTCGATGACGACGATGGTCGGCCCGCCCGGCGGGCTGCTCACCGCCAGGATGCCATCAAACGTCGCCAGCCTGCGCTCGACTCCGGCCAGCCCGGTCCCGGCCGCGGGATCGGCCCCGCCCGCGCCGTCGTCGGTGACCTCCGCCCTGAGCATCCCGGACGCGTGGGACAAGGCGATACGGACCGAACGGGCGTGCGCGTGCTTCGTCACGTTGGCCAGTGCCTCGGCCACCGAGAAATAGATGGCCGAGGCGACCGGCAGATCGACCTGTTCGGGCAGGTCGACGTCGATGACGAAGGGCAGCGGCGTGTCCAGGGCCAGCGCCCGGATGGCGTCGCCCAGGCCGCGGTCGGCCAGCACCGGCGGGTAGATGCCGCGCACGAGGTCGCGCAGCTCGGTGAGGGCACGGGAGGAGCTCTCCTTAGCCTCGGTGACCAGGGCGAGGGCGGCCTCGGGGTTGCTGGCGAAGAGCCGTTCGGCCGCCCGCAGGCTCATGCCGACCGCGACCATCCGGGCCTGCGCCCCGTCGTGCAGGTCCCGCTCGATCCGGCGCAGCTCGGCGGCGGCGGTGTCCACCGCGTCGCTGCGGGTCCTGGTCAGCGTCTGCACCCGCTGGGTCAGCTGCTGGGCCCGGGCGGCGAGCTCGGCATCGGCCGGGAGCATCTCGTGCTCGCGCATCACCCGCGGCGCCAGCCACAGTCCCAGCGCGAGCAGCGCGGTGCCCTGCAGGGCCGTGCCGAGGGTTCCGTAGCTGGGGCTGGTCAGCGGGGCGAAGCCGTAGACGAATCCGGGCACGGACGGCCAGAACGCCGCGATCACCAGCCCGTAGGCACCGAGCACGAGCAGGCCCGCCTCGGCCACGGTCGCGGCCCAGACCCGCGAGCGGAACACCAGGATCAGGCTGGCCGCGGCGATAGCCGCGTCGAGAACGACCACCCCAGACACGGCGATCCACGGTATCCCGAACCAGTACCTCGGCCCCATCAGGAACAGGGCCATCGCGGTGACCGGGATCAGCAGCAGGCCCTGCGCGGGCCGGATCCCGCCGCGGCCGGGGTCGAGCCAGCGGGCGATCAGTGCCCGGAGCGGCCCGGCACCCGGCGCCTCCACCCGCAGGAGCAGCCAGAAGCCGAGGACGAAGAACACCCCGGCCTGCGGCAGGACGAACCCGCGCCGGAAGGGACCGGCTCCGGCCAGCACGAGCCCGTACAGGACCTGGTTGCTGAACCCGTCGTGGTAGGCCTTGGCCAGGATCAGCCCGAACACGGCCAGGGCGAGCACGGCGTACGGGACCACCTTGGCGGCCAGCCGAGGGGCCCAGGTCACCAGGGCTCCCGCGATGGCGATCTCGGCCACGGCCAGGAGGTGCACATGGCCGGTCATGGCGGCGGCCATCAGCGCGGCCGGCAGCAGCGCCAGGCCCCAGCCTCGCGTCCGGATGTGCCCCCGCAGGCCAGCCGGACGCGGGCTCGCCTTCCTCATCTCCCGCACCAGGGCGAACGCGATGCACCCCAGCAGCAGCACCGTCACCACGAACGCGAAGTCCATCGCCGCAGGCTCCTCTCGCAGGCCGTGCTCCCATCCTGGCGGCCGTGCCGGGCCCCCGCCATGGGCCTGGGACCCCGGCCGATGGTGGGCCTGAGCCCCCTATCCGGTGAGGCGTGACAGCCGGCGCAGGGCTTCGGTCAGCACCTCGGGCTGCTTGCAGAAGGCGAAGCGGACGTGACTGCGGGCCCGTTCGGGGTGGTCGTAGAAGATCGCGGTGGGAATAGCGACCACGCCCGCGCGGTCGGGCAGGGCCCGGCAGAACTCCACGCCGTCCTGATAGCCCAGCGGCCTGACGTCGGCGGTGACGAAGTAGGTGCCCTGCGGCTCGTAGACCTCGAAGCCGATCTCGCTCAGCCCGGCGCAGAGCAGGTCGCGCTGGCCCATCAGGTCGTCGCGGAGCCTGGCGTAGTACTCGTCGGGCAAGGCGAGCGCCTCGGCCACCGCGTACTGGAACGGGCCGCCGCTGACGAAGGTGAGGAACTGCTTGACCGTCTTCACCGCGGTCACCAGCTCTTGTGTGGCCTTGACCCAGCCGATCTTCCAGCCGGTGAAGGAGAACGTCTTGCCCG
Organism: uncultured Actinomycetota bacterium; assembly: GCA_963753225.1. Taxonomy (GTDB): domain Bacteria; phylum Actinomycetota; class Actinomycetes; order Streptosporangiales; family Streptosporangiaceae; genus Palsa-504. The sequence continues at coordinate 273,219 of CAVWBQ010000047.1, forward strand.
CCGAGCTGACCGAGACGGTGCGCTCGCGCATGCCGGGGAACTGCGCGATCGGCACGTGCTCGCCGTCGAAGACCAGGTGCTCGTAGACCTCGTCGGTGACCACGAGCAGGTCGTGCCGCACGGCCAGCGCCGCGATGGCGGCCAGCTCGCCGCGGGTGAAGACCGAACCGGTCGGGTTGTGCGGACTGTTGAGCAGGATCAGCCTGGTCCGGTCGGTCACCGCCCGGGCCAGCTCGTCCAGGTCGGGCCGGAAGCCGGGCGGGCGCAGCGTGACCGGGACGCGGACGCCGCCGGCCATGGCGATGTTGGCCGCGTAGGAGTCGTAGTAGGGCTCGAACGCGATCACCTCGTCGCCCGGCTCGACCAGGGCGAGCATGGCGGCCGCGATCGCCTCGGTGGCACCCGCGGTGACCAGGATCTCGCTGTCCGGGTCGTAGCCAAGGCCGTAGAACCGCTCGTCGTGCGCGGCGATGGCCTGGCGCAGCTCCGGCACGCCGGGGCCCGGCGGGTACTGGTTGCCGCGGCCGGCCAGGATCGCGTCGGCCGCGACCTGGGCGATCTTGGCAGGCCCGTCGCGGTCGGGGAAGCCCTGGCCCAGGTTGACCGATCCGGTCGCGACCGCGCGCGCGGACATCTCGGCGAAGATCGTGGTGCCGAGGCCCTCCAGGCGCCGGTTGAGTAGTGGTCGGCTCATGAGCCCAATGACATCACGCGGCCGGCCGCTACGCTGAATCTATGCGTGTCGCACTGTGCCAGATACCGGTCAGCTCACGGCCCGAGGTCAATTCCGGGCGAGTCAGGGACGCGCTGGCGCAGGCCGCCGAGCAGGGCGCGGACCTGGCGGTGTTCCCCGAGGCGACCCAGGTCAGGTTCGGCTCGGACCTGCAGGCCGCGGCCGAGCCGCTGGACGGCCCGTTCTGCTCCGGGCTGGCCGCCGCGGCCAAGCAGACCGGCGTGGCGCTGGTGGCCGGGGTATTCGAGCCCGCATCCGGAGGCAGGGTGTACAACACCGCGGTGGCCTACGACGGCGCCGGCGAGCTGGTCGCCTCCTACCGCAAGCTGCACCTGTTCGACGCGTTCGGCCACCGCGAGTCCGACCAGGTCGCGCCGGGGTCCGGCCCGGTCGCCTGCACGCTCGCCGGGGTACGCACCGGCCTGGCGATCTGCTACGACGTGCGGTTCGGCGAGCTGACCCGGGCGCTGGCGGTGGCCGGGGCCGAGCTGCTGGTGCTGCCCGCGGCGTGGGCGGCTGGGCTATTCAAGGAGGAGCACTGGGTCACGCTGGTGCGGGCCCGCGCCATCGAGAACACCATCTGGGTCGCCGCCGTCGGCCAGGTTCCCGACCCGGACGAGCGGCCCACCCGCGCCGCGACCGGCATCGGGCGCAGCATGCTCGTCGACCCGCTCGGCGTGGTCCGGGCCGACCTCGGACCCGCGCCCGGCGTGGCGGTGGCCGAGGTCGACACGGACCTGATCACGACCGTCCGCGCCAGCCTGCCCAGCCTGGCCAACCGCCGCGACGACGTGTTCGGGCCGCCCGCACCGGTGAGCGATGCATAACCGGGAAGCGGGGAGCTCGCAGGCGCCCGGCTACCTGACCGGGGCCTGCCAGAAGACGGGCTGCTCGCCGCCTGGCGAGGCGGTGAAGCCGACGCCGGTCAGCGTGCTGCCGGCCACGGCGAGGCCGGTGATGGCCTGGATGCCCGGTCCCGTCAGGCCCTTTCCCGCGGGTTCGGCCGCGCGCCAGGCCGAGCCGTTGGCTGACGTCCACACCACCACGTTCTGGTGGCCGGGAGTGCTGCCGTAGGTGCCGGTGGCGGTAAAGGTGCCGCCCGCCGCGACCAGGGCGGTGACCGAGGTCAGGTCCGCGGGCACCGGGAGCGCCGACTCGCCCCAGCTGGCCCCGCCGTTGGCCGAGCTGGCCGCGAACGGCAGCGCCTGGCCCGTGGTGGTGACCGCGGTGCCCACGGCGACCACGACCCGGCCGGCGCTCGCGACGTGCTCGAGCACGGCCCGGGTGGAGCCGACCGGCATGGGCAGGTCGGCCTGGCGCCAGGTCCGGCCGCCGTCGGCCGAGGTCCAGGCCGAGGGCTGGCCGCCGTGCGAGCCCACCGCGACGAAGCCGGACCCGCTCGCGGAGACGGCGTTCATCTGCCGGTCACCGGTCCCGTCGAGGGCGCCCGCGGTGGCGTCCCCGCCGCGCTGCCAGCCGGTCAGGGTGGCCGACGACCAGACCGCGGCTTCGGTGCGGGCCACGACGACCCGGCCGTTCTGGACCTGCCTGACATTCTGGTGGCCGACGATGACGTAGCCACGGGCGTTCGCGGCCGCCTGCTCGGTGAACAGCCCGGAAGCGCCGAAGACGCGCTCGCCGTCGGCCGCCTGCCAGCCGGTGCCGTCGGCCGAGACGACGACGACCGGATGCTCGGGGGCGGCCGCCTCGACATCGCCCACCGCCAGCCAGCCCATCGGGCCGTGGGTAACGCTGGTCAGCCGCTGCGACCCGGGCCGGCCGAACACGGCGGGGAGGGCGCCGACGGCCCGGTTCCACGTGCTGCCGCCGCTGCCCGAGGTCCACGCGGCGGGGTAGCCGTTGGCGCTGCCCACCGCCACCTGCGTGCTGCCCTGCGCGGCGATGCTGTTGACAGCCACCTGCGGCTCGACCGCGCCCGGGATCTTCGTGATGTCCACCCGCCGCGCCGCGGTGCCGACCCCGGTCAGGGTGATCACCGGCTGGCGGCCGTCGGGAGCGTCGCTGATGCCCGCGGCGACCACGGCGCCGTCCGGGGCCAGCGCCACGCCGGAGACATCCTCGGCCGCGGCGGCGCCGAACGGGCGGGCCTGGTGCCAGGTCTGGCCGTCCGCGGAGGCGAACGCGATCAGGTTCCGGCCGGCTTTGCCTGTAACCGCGACGCCGTCCGGACCGCCGTTGGCCATCACGGCGGTGAATCCGGCCTGGGCTCCGAGGGTGGCCCGGAACGTCCAGGCCAGGCCGTTCGGCGAAGAAAAGACGTCGACGGCCGGCCGCCTGGCCACGGTGGCGGGCCTGAGCAGGACGAACCCGTGGCCGGCCGCCGCCACCGCGGCGGCCTGCGGCTGCGCGCCGTGCCCGGTCGCCGTGCCCGTGACCGGCGCCCAGGTCGCGCCGCCGTCGGCGCTCAGCCAGGCGACGCCGGCCTGGACCGTCACGGTCCGCTTGGGCTTGCCGGTGACCTTGGTGGTGACGGCGTTCCCGGCGATCAGGATCAGCTTCCCGGCCGCCGCCACGGACCTGATGTCCAGCGCGTGGCCGTTGCCCGCGGCCAGGCGCAGCCGCACCGCGTCGAGCCGTTCCCAGCTGGTCCCGTTGGCCGACAGGAAGATCAGCGGAGTGGACCTGGCCGCCTTGCCGCCGGGCACGCTGGCGCCGACGGCGATGAACCCGTGTGCCGTCCTGGCCACCGCGTTGACCCGGTCGCCGGGGCGCAGCGGCATCCCGTTGCCTGGGGCCAGCGTCCAGGTCCGGCCGTCCGGGCTGGTCCAGACCGAGCCGGGACCGAGGGCGACCCACGAGCCCTGGCCTCCGGCCACGAAGATGGCGCCGTGCCCGGGCGGCGGCACTCCTCCGGCCTCGTTCCTGACCGTCCCCATGGTCCAGGTGCGCCCGTCGTCGCGGGACACGAAGAACTGCGCCCGCGGGATGCGGGTGCCGGCCTGCGACCCCACCGCCACGATCTCGTCACCGACGCTCGTCACCCGGCCCAGCGTCTGGGTGATGCCGCGGCCGCCGCCCGCCGCCGTGAAGTCGTTGCCCGCCAGGGTCGCCGGCGGAAAGCCGAGCGAGGCCGCGGACGGGGTGGGTCCGGCGTTGCCGCTGTTCGCGCCGGCGATCACCACGACCGCGACGCCGAAGACCACCATGGCCAGGATCGGGATCGCCACCCTGATCCCCCAGCCGCGGAACTCCAGGCCGGCCACGAACTCCCGGGACCAGCGGCGCTTGACCGGCTGGGGCAGGAGCGAGCGGAGCAGGCCCGCCTCGGCGCCGGCCGCCCTGCCCGGGCCATCCTCGCGGCGGCCGGGGAGCGGGCCGGACGGGTGCGCCGGACGGGCGGGCCCGGCCTGAGGGCCGGGGCCGGACGGCGGCGTGGACGCGGCACCGGGCCTGGTCGTCTCGCCGAATTCGAACCCGGGCGGGATGAACACGTCGTCGGGCCAGGCCTGCGGCGGGGCCTGCATCGACATCGGCTGGCTCACCGTCGGCGTGTACCGGAACCGGCGCGGCTCGGCAGGCTCGGGGCCGTTGTGCGGCCGGGGGACGCGGTCGTGGCCGGGCTGGCCCGGCGGGGTCCGGCGGGGCGGGCGGGCCGGCCGGGGGCGGCGGCGCTCGAACTCGAACCCGGGCGCCGTCCCGCTCCACGGATCGTCGTCGGGCTGGCCGTGGCTGACCGGGACGCGCGGGATGGGCCCGGTAGCCGCTCCAGGGAAGGGGCCGGATCCGGCACGCGAAGGCCGGGGGCCCGGAGGGCCCCAGGCGCCGTCAGCCGCGGGATGGCCGGTCGGTTCCCTTGTCACCTGTGCCTTGCCGTCAGTGTGATCTTCCCGGTCGATGGCCCCGGTCGTGCACAGCCAGCGGGGGCTAAACCCCGGGAAACCATCTGCCATTGCCGCCGATGCTACCGGCCGGCACCGGGCGTGACAGGGACTTTCCGCTACGCCGCGGCCCGGAGGGCCCGCCGGTGACCCAGGCCACATCCGCACCACCGGCCGCCTGCGTTCTTCAGGCCCTGGCCTGGATGGCGGCAGGTAGCCTTGATAGACGGAAGCGATCAACGATTTATACATCTTCGGAAGAAGGTTTTTCGGCCGATGTCCGCCGTGTCTTCTGAGTCACACGAGCCAGCTGGCGAGCCGGGTCGAAGGGATCAGGCCGCCGCACAGGAACCCGCCGCAGGACAGGCCGACTTCGGCGCCAACGAATGGCTGGTCGAGGAGCTTTACCAGCGTTACCTGGCGGACCCAGGCTCTGTCGACCGGGCCTGGTGGAGCTTCTTCGCCGACTACCAGCCCAGCCTGCCGAACGGGACGGGCCCGCAGCCGGTCATCAAATTCCAGGCCGCCCCGGCCGCGCCGCCAAGGCAGGCGGCTCCGGCGCGGCCCCCGGCGCCCGCGCCGGCTCCGGTCCAGCCCCCGGCCCCGCAGGCACCCGTCGCTCCCCCTCCGCCGCCGCCGGCGGAGGGCACCGAGGTCAGCAGGCTGCGCGGCGCGGCGGCGCGCACCGTCAGCAATATGACGGCCAGCCTGGCCGTGCCCACCGCGACCAGCGTCCGCGCGATCCCGGCCAAGCTCCTCGTGGACAACAGGATCGTCATCAACAACCACCTGCGCCGCGGCCGCGGCGGCAAGGTGTCATTCACCCATCTGATCGGGTTCGCGGTGGTCAAGGCGCTGGTGGCGCTGCCGGAGATGAACCTCGCCTACGCCGAGGAGAACGGCAAGCCGGCCATCGCCCGGCCGGACCACGTCAACCTGGGCCTGGCCATCGACGTGCGCACCGGCGACGGCAGCAGGCAGCTGCTCGTGCCGAACCTCAAGGCGGCGGAGGAGATGGACTTCCGCCAGTTCTGGACGACCTACGAGGACGTCGTGCGCCGGGCGCGCTCGGGCAAGCTCGCGGTCGCCGACTTCGGCGGCACCACCGCCACGATCACCAACCCCGGCACGATCGGCACCGAGCACTCGGTGCCGCGGCTGATGGCCGGCCAGGGCTGCATCGTGGGCGTCGGCGCGATGGAGTACCCGGCCGCCTACGCCGGAGCGTCCGAGGAGACCCTGTCCCGGCTGGCCATCAGCAAGTCGGTCACGCTCACCTCGACCTACGACCACCGGATCATCCAGGGCGCCCAGTCCGGCGAGTTCCTGAAGAAGATCCACGAGCTGCTGCTCGGCGAGGACGGCTTCTACGACGAGATCTTCGCCGCGCTGCGCATCCCGTACGAGCCGGTCCGCTGGGTCAGGGACTTCCCTTCCGGCCACGAGGACGACGTCACCAGGTCCGCCCGGGTGCAGGAGCTGATCCACGCCTACCGGGTGCGCGGCCACCTGATGGCCGACACCAACCCGCTCGAGGTGACCCAGCGCAAGCACCCCGACCTGGACATCAACCTGCACGGGCTGACCCTGTGGGACCTGGAGCGCGACTTCCCGACCGGCGGGTTCGGCGGCAAGGCGCGGATGAGGCTGCGGGACATCCTGGGCGTGCTGCGCGACTCGTACTGCCGCACCGTCGGCACCGAGTACATGCACATCCAGGACCCGGAGGAGCGCCGCTGGCTGCAGGACCGGATCGAGGTCCCGCATCCCCGCGCCGAGCACGACGAGCAGATGGCCATCTTGTCCCGGCTCAACGTGGCCGAGGCGTTCGAGATGTTCCTGCAGACCAAGTTCGTCGGCCAGCGCCGGTTCTCGCTGGAGGGTGCCGAGGCGCTCATCCCGCTGGTCGACGCGGTACTCACCGAGGCGGCCGCGGCGCACCTGGACGAGGCCGTCGTCGGCATGGCCCACCGCGGCCGGCTGAACGTGCTGGCCAACATCGTCGGCAAGTCCTACGCGCAGATCTTCAAGGAGTTCGAGGGCAACCTGGACCCGAGCAGCTCACAGGGTTCCGGTGACGTCAAGTACCACCTGGGCGCGGAGGGAACCTTCCGCGCGCCCGACGGCGGCCAGATCAAGACCTCGCTGGTGGCCAACCCGAGCCACCTGGAGGCGGTCGACCCGGTGCTGGAGGGCGTGGTCCGGGCCAGGCAGGACGTCATCGACAAGGGCGAGCCGGGCTTCACCGTGCTGCCCGTGCTCATCCACGGCGACGCCGCGTTCGCCGGGCAGGGCGTGGTGGCCGAGACGCTGAACCTGTCGCTGCTGCGCGGGTACCGCACCGGCGGCACGGTGCACATCATCGTGAACAACCAGGTCGGCTTCACCACCGCGCCGCAGTACTCGCGGTCCACCGTGTACGCGACCGACGTCGCCCGGATGATCCAGGCGCCGATCTTCCACGTCAACGGGGACGACCCCGAGGCCGTGGTGCGGACGGCCAGGCTGGCCTTCGCCTACCGGCAGGCGTTCAAGAAGGACGTCGTCGTCGACATGATCTGTTACCGCAAGCGGGGGCACAACGAGACCGACAACCCGTCGTTCACCCAGCCGCTCATGTACGACCTGGTGGAGGCCAAGCGGTCGACCAGGAAGGTCTACACCGAGTCGCTGATCGCTCGCGGCGATATCACCATGGAGGAGGCCGAGGCCGCGCTGCGCGACTACCAGCAGCAGCTCGAGCGGGTCTTCACCGAGACCAGGGACGCGGCGGACCGCCCGGCCGAGCCGGGCAGCGTGCTGCGGCCCGAGCCCGAGGACCGCCCGGTCAACCACGAGGCCGTGCCGACCGCGGTATCCGCCGAGGTCGTTAAGCGGATCATCGACACCCAGGTCAACCTGCCCGCCGACTTCACCCCGCACCCGCGGCTCAAGCCGCTGCTCGATCGCCGCGCCGCCATGCGCGAGGAGGACGCCATCGACTGGGCGACCGGCGAGCTGCTGGCGTTCGGCGCGCTGGTGCTCGACGGGCACCCGGTGCGGCTGGTCGGCCAGGACAGCAGGCGCGGCACGTTCGGACAGCGGCACGCGGTGCTGGTGGACCGGCACACCGGCGCGGAGTACACGCCGCTGAAGCAGCTCGACTCGGGCGCCGCGAAGTTCTTCGTGCACGACTCGCTGCTGTCCGAGTTCGCCGCGATGGGCTTCGAGTACGGCTACTCGGTGGCCCGCCCGGACGCGCTGGTCCTCTGGGAGGCCCAGTTCGGCGACTTCCTCAACGGCGCGCAGACGATCATCGACGAGTTCATCAGCTCCGGCGAGCAGAAGTGGGGCCAGCGCTCGGGCGTCGCGCTGCTGCTGCCGCACGGCTACGACGGCCAGGGGCCCGACCACTCTTCCGCCCGGGTGGAGCGCTTCCTCTCGCTGTGCGCGCAGGACAACATGACCGTGGCCATGCCGACCACGCCGGGCAACTACTTCCACCTGCTGCGCTGGCAGTGCCTGTCCGGCCGGCACAAGCCGCTGATCGTGTTCACCCCGAAGTCCATGCTGCGGCTGAAGGCGGCCGCCTCGCCGGTCACCGACTTCACCACCGGGTCGTTCAGGCCGCTGGTCGGTTCGGCGCAGGAGTCGGATGCCGATGTGCGCCGCGTCGTCCTTTGCTCCGGCAAGGTGTACTACGACCTGGCCGCGCGGCGCCGGGCCCTGCTAGCCAGCACGGGCAACGCGACGGACACCGCCATCGTCCGTGTCGAGCGGCTGTACCCGCTGCCGGTCTCCGAGCTGGCCGCCGAGCTGGCCCGTTACCCCGGCGCCGAGACGGTCACCTGGGTGCAGGAGGAGCCGGCCAACATGGGGGCCTGGCCGACCATGGCGCTGAAGCTCCCGCGGGTGCTGAACCGCGAGGTCGGCGTGGTGTCGCTGCCGGCCAGCTCCGCGCCCGCGTCCGGTTCGGCCAAGCTGCACGCGACCACCCACCGGGAGATCATCGAGACGGCGATCCCTCAGGGGAGCTGATGTACTTCACCGACCGCGGCATCGAGGAACTCGAGGAGCGGCGCGGCGAGGAGCAGGTCTCGGTGGCCTGGCTCGCCGGCCGGCTCCGGGACTTCGTCGACATCAACCCGGGCTTCGACGTCGCCGTGGACCGGCTGGCCAGCTGGCTGGCCCGGCTCGACGACGAGGAGGAGTAACCCGGCCTCCGCGACCTCCCCCAACTGGGTCGATGGCACATAGGGTCGGTTAGAACCGGACCGACGGCACATCGACCCAATCCGGGTCCTCCCCGGCCGCCCCGGCGTTGCACCGCGCCCGCTCTCGATCCGCGAGTCGCGATACATCTTGACTTTGGCTCAATGAGATATATCGTTAGGTGTACTGGGCAGGCTGACGGGAAGGACGGGTGGAATGCCGACGAGCGAGTGGAGCATCGAGGCTCCGACGAACCTGGAGTTCGACGCGGTAACCGGGCTGCGGATCAGGCTCATCGCCGGATCGGTGGCGGTGCTCGCCACTAACGGGAAGCCTTCGCTCGAGGTCTCCAGCATCGAGGGCGACCCGCTCAACGTGACCTACGAGGACGGGATCCTGACCGTCGCGTACGAGAACCTCAGCTGGGAGGGCCTGCTGAAGTGGCTGCGGCCGCAGCGGCATGCGGCCACGGTGACGGTGAGCGTGCCGCGGAAGTGCCAGGCGCAGGTCGGCGTGGTCAGCGCGACCGCCGTCATGTCCGGCATCAGCGCGCGAGCCTCGGTCAAGAGCGTCTCCGGCGGGATCACGCTGGACGGCGTCACCGGCGACGTCGACGCCAATACCGTCTCCGGGGCGGTCGAGGCGCAGGGCATCAACGGCAAGCTCAACTTCAACACGGTGTCCGGGGACCTGACGCTGGCCGATGGCTGGCTCGAGCGCCTCGACGTGAACGGGGTCAGCGGCGACGTGACCGCGGACCTCGACCTGGACCCGCTCGGCGGGATGCAGGTCAACACGGTGTCCGGCGAGGTGGTGCTCAGGCTCCCGGCCGAAGCCGACGCCCGGGTGAACCTGCACTCGGTCTCCGGAGATGTCCGGAGCGAATTTGCCGAGCTTAGGCGATCCTCGGCCCCGGCGTCTCGTAGCGTTAGCGGTAGCCTTGGCGCCGGCTCGGGACAGGTGTCCGTGACCACTATGTCCGGCCGGGTCATGCTGCTGCGACGCGCCGGGCACGAAACGGCTACGCAGGACGCCCGGCCTGGCGGGCAGCCTGATAATGAGAATGAGATGAAAGGCGAGGCCAGTTGAGTCCGGTATTCCGCCATGGCAGCCTCCGGCTGTACCTGCTCAGGCTCCTGGATGAGGAGCCCAGGCACGGCTATGAGGTAATCCGGCTGCTGCGCGACCGGTTCATGGGCGTCTACTCGCCCTCCCCCGGCACGATCTACCCCCGGCTGGCCCGGCTCGAGGAAGAGGGCCTGGTCACCCACGACGAGGTCGACGGCCGCAAGGTCTACCGAATCACCGAAACCGGCCGGGAGGAACTGCGCAGTCGCAGCGACGAGCTCGACGAGCTCGAGGAAGAACTGTCCGCGTCGGTCAGCGACATCGTCCGCGAGGTCAGGGAAGACGTCAGGCAGACCGTGCGCAGCCTGCGCGAGGAGCTGACCTGGGCGGCCCGTGAGTCCCGCCGGATGGGCCGGGAGATGGCCACCGACGTGCGCGAGCAGGCCAAGCAGGCCCGCGACGAGGCGCGCGAGCAGGCCAAGCAGGCCAAGGAACAGGCCCGCGAGCAGGCGCGGCAGGCCCGTGAGGATGCCCGCGGGGAGCGGGACCGCGGGTCGCGTGCTCCTGGGGAGTCCCGTGCTCCCGGCGATTCGCGCGAGCCTGGCGATTCACGCGACCCCGGCGATTCACGCGACCCCGGCGATTCACGCGACCCCGGCGATTCGCGCGGCGCGGCCTCCGGCGGCGAGGGGCCGGGCCCCGAGGCGGCCCGGCGGGTGCACGAGCAGGCCCGGCGGCTCCGCGAGGAGGCCAAGCGCGCCCGCGACGAGGCTATTGGCGGGCGGCTGGGCGATCCCGTCGGCGCCAGCTTCCACTCCGGCGACTACGACTGGGATGCGCCGGGCGGGTCCGGGTCCGGCTGGAGCCCCGGACCGGGCTGGACGGACTGGCCCGGGCGGCGCGGCTGGGAAGACTGGGCGCGGATGCGCGGGCGGCAAGGCTGGCCCGGCGGGATCGACTTCGGGACCCTGCGCGACCTGGAGCGGCTGGCCGTCCAGTTCACCTCCGACCTGCGCCGGGTGGCCATGCAGTCCTCGACCGCCGGGGAGAACGTGATCAGCGACCTGCGCACGATCCTGGAAGACGCGCTGGAGCGGATCAAGTCCGAGATCTTCGGCTCGGGCCCCGGGGAACCGGAGCGAACGGGCCCTGGGGCTGCCGAGGCTTCTGGGGCCGCGGAGGCTTCTGGGGCCGGTGAGCCCGCTGGGGCCGCCGACGACACTCCCCCTGCGGGAGAAGCCGAGAAGCCGGCCGGGTAGGACTGACCCTTCTATAGGGTGAAGACGATCTTGCCGAACAGGTCGCCGTCGATCATGGCCTGGAATCCGTCGCGAGCCTGCGCCAGCGGCAGCACCCGGTCGATGACCGGGCGGGCCCCGGTCTGCTCGAGGAACCTGGCCAGCCGGCCAAGCTGGTCGCGGGTCCCCATCGTCGAGCCGGTCACCGACAGCTGGGTGAAGAACACCCGGGTCAGTTCGGCCGGCGGGGCGTCGCCGCTGGTCGCGCCGGAAATCACGATCCGCCCGCCGGGCTTGAGCGACCGCACAGAATGCGCCCAGGTGGCCTGCCCTACCGTCTCCAGCACCACATCGACCCGTTCCGGCAGCCTGGCTCCGGACGGGAAGACCTGGTCGGCGCCGAGCTTGAGGGCCCGCTCGCGCTTGGCCTCGCCGCGGCTGGTCGCCCAGATCCGGTAGCCGGCCGCGCGGCCGAGCACGATCAGCGCGGTGGCCACCCCGCCGCCCGCGCCCTGCACGAGCAGGGTCGCACCCGGCTGGACGCCGGACTTCTCGAACAGCATCTTGTACGCGGTCAGGTAGGCCGTCGGCAGGCAGGCGGCCTCTTCGAAGGATAGCGCCGCGGGCTTCGGCACCAGGTTGCGCCGCGGTACGCAGACCCGCTCGGCGAAGGCGCCGTCGTGACGCTCGGAGAGCAGCGACCGGCGCGGGTCGAGGGTCTCGTCGCCGCCGCCCGCGTCCGGGTCGGCGATCACGGCGTGCACCACGACCTCGTTGCCGTCCTCGTCGAGCCCGGCGGCATCACAGCCGAGCACGATGGGGAGCCGGTCCTGAGAGATACCCACGCCGCGCAGCGTCCAGACGTCGTGATGGTTGAGCGCGGCCGCCTTCACCGTGACCGTGGTCCACCCGTCCGGGACGGCCGGCTCCTGGTGGTCGCCCAGCTCGAGCCCGGACAGCGGATCATCAGCGTCAATACGCACAGCAGTCGCAGCAAACATGCCCCACACCCTACAAAACCCGGTTGCCGGCCCCGCGCCGCGGGGGGCCGGGCTCGGCAAGCTGGTGGTTATCGCATTCCGGCAGGCTGGACGGCAGCGTCAGTCAGGGCGGCCCCGAGCCGGTCCTGCCCGATGCCTGGGCCTGGTTCGCGAAAGCCGGGCAAGCTGGCCATCACCATCAGGCCGGCGTCATCACCGGTTACGGCCCGCTGGCCGCCATCTGGCGGATCCGGCGCCGACCCGGGGCCGGACGGGCCGCCGCCACCTCGCCGCGGGTCGCCCCGGCCCGCCGCGGCGTCGCCCGTCCGGCTCATCGCTACGCATACGGTCGGCACAAGCGCGATCAGCGGGAAGAAGATGATGATGACGTTAAGCACGCCCGCGTCCACGGAGCCGGTGAGCTCATGGCTGTACGCGATGGCCGGCAGCGTCCGGAGATCGGCGGACAGGTTCTGGACGCCATACAACAGGTGCTGACCGTGGTACAGCCAGTCCCGCAGCCAGGCCGCCCTGAGCATCACCGCGGTCGTGCCCATGCCCAGAACGGTGACGAACAGCGCGCCGGCCAGGCTGGTGAGGAGCCCCGCCGCCATCATCTGGCGGATCCTGGCGCCGGCCGGCGGGGGCGAGCTGCTCGATGCGGTGTAGCGCCGGTCGGCGACGACCGCAGCCGCCACCGGGCCGCCGAGCAGCAGCAGCCACGCCAGCAGCACGAGCGGATCGATATCGGATCCCGGCAGCCACGGGTTGGTGGCCGCCTTGCTGAGCCCGAGCGGCGCCACCGCGTACATGACCAGGCCGAGAGCGATGCCCGCACCGGTGCCGACGGCGAGCGTGGCCGGGGCAATCCGTGACCGCCGCGAGGTCATCCAGAAGATGGCAGCCACGTACAGCGCCATGAGGACAAGGAAGAGGATCTTCAACGGTTCCTTACCACCGACTTTCCAGGCGATAAGCAGGTACAGGCGCAGATCAGTACCCCCGCGTGGCGGCGTTTCGGCGAACTGGTAGACTGCGGCCTCGGCGGGCATCAGGGCCAGGAGCGCGGTGCAGGTGCCGGCGCGGAGGAACCTGGCGGCCCGGCTGCCGCCGGCCGGCCCGAGGAACGGGCGTGCCAGCAGCGGCAGCCCGGCTAGCAGCAGCACCATGGTGATCACATAGCCCCGGACGCCCGGGGTGGCAAAGCTGGCCGACGAGCCCGGCCAGGCCGCCCAGGCCGCCACCGCGGCGGCCGCAGCGAACAGCATCGCGCTGCCGATCCGGCGCGGCAGCAGCGCTTCCCGCGCGAGCATCCAGACCCCGCCCGCCCGCCAGGCCAGCCGGGCCAGTCCCGGCGGCACCTCGTGTGCCTCGGCCCAGACCGCCGCGGCCCAGTCTCGCCGCCCGGCGGGCAGCAGCCGTGCCGCGCCGCGCCTGGCCGCGGCCGCCATTCGGGTCAGCCTGTTCATGGGACCACCCCCGGGTACAGCGCGCCCGACTTCAGCCCGGTCTGCCTGGCCAGCGCGTAACCGTGGCGCCACCGCGACGGCTCGCTGGACAGCGCCGCCAGCACCGACAGCGTCTGCGCCGAGAACCCGGAACGCGCACTCACGGGCATGACTCTACATAGGTAGAAATGAAACGTCCAGATGGGTAGGAAGACATCCAGCCAGCTCGGTTACTGTCGCGAGCGCGCCCGGACATCGCAGCTGAGCGTCTCCGGCGCGACGCGGATGACGGCCGGATCCCGGTGCCTGGCCTTGGGCGGGCCGCTCCCCGCTACCGGGTGCCGGTGTCACAGTGGTATTGGTCAGATCCCACGCGGGCGGCGGGCCGGACAGGCTATCCCCGAGACGCAGTCCCGTACGACACCGTGGCCCGGGCTTTCTGGGCGTGGTGATCATCGGGTACTGCGTTCGCGGGGTCGCCGGGCCGGGCGGGCGGTGGTGGTGTCGATGGCCGCGGTGCGTGCCGGGGCCTGTTACCCGGCGCGGGCGGGGGTCCGTGGCTGTGGAGGACTTTTGTCTTGTCCTTGTTCCAGGCGGTCGTCGTGCCGTCCGGGTTCAGGACCAGGGTCCAGCCCTGCTGGTGGATGACGATCTGGTGGTGGAAAAAACACAACAGCACGCAGTCCCTGGTGCTGGTCTTGCCGCCGTGCTTCTTGTGCTTGACGTGGTGGACGTCGCAGGCGGACGCGGGCTGGTTGCAGCCGCCGGCCCACCGGCACTTGCGGTCCCGCAGCACCACCGCGTTGCGGATCCCGGCGGGGATCGACTCGGCGTAGCCGATGTCCAGCGGCAGGCTCGGCCCGCCCAGCCGCGCCCCGAGCTGCCGCCGCCGCAAGAACGACGCCAGCCCGCCCGGACCGGACAGCAGGTCCACGGCCTTGCCGATCACGGCCTGCTCCAGCGCCGCCCACGCCGCCGTCCTGTCCGGAGCCGTGCTGCCCGGGCGGCTGGCGTCGCCGGCCCGGCGGTGCCGGTCCAGTTCCACGCACAGCCGGACCAGGTCTTCCAGCGCGTCGATGTTGACATCGCCGGTGACCAGCGGGGCCATCGCCGCGTCGCAGGCGACGCCCCCGGCGGCGTCGCCGTCGAGCCAGGCGCCGCCGTCGTTGCCGGTCTCGGACGCGAACGCCCGGCACCCGGCCCACCGCTCCCGCACCCGCGCGGTCCACTGCTCCTGCAAGGCGGAGTCGCCGTCGAGCAGCAGCAGGTCCGCCAGGGAGATGTGCACCCAGGCCTTCACCGGCTGCCCGGCCCGCTCCGGCACCAGGTCCGCGGCGACCAGGCGGCGCATGGCTTCGGCCAGCGCGTCGTGGTACCGCTGCTCCTTCGTCCGGTCATCGTCCTTCCCGGCCGGGGCGCCCAGCGCGTCCAGCACCCGCCCGGCCACCTCCGCGCACTCCGCCGTCAGCTCCCCGTGGATCACCCCGGCGCCGCCGAACGTGGTCGCCAGCTTCAGCCCCCGGTCCGCCAGATCCCGGCCCGGATCCTCATCCGGCAGGTCACCGCGGGCCCGCTCGTACATCTGCGCGAACAGCCCAGCCAGCTCCTCCACCCCCAGACCCGCCGCCGCGGCGGCCAGCAGGACCTCGTCGGACTGGTCCCGGAACTTCTCCGGCAGCTTGCTCGTCCACAGGCAGATCAGCCGCCCGACCGATTCGGAGACCTGCCTGGCGGCCAGCGCCGCGACCACCTTCGGGTGGGTGCGGGTCCGCTTCGCCCAGGCCGTGTGCCCGACGGCGGCGCCCCGGGTGATCCCGGTCCGGTGCATCAGCCACGACACCGCGCTGTACTCCGCGTCCCCGGCGCAGCCCTGCCCGGCGGTGAACCCGGCCAGGATCGAGGCCCGCGCCGCGGTGGCGACCGCATCGGCTTGCTCGAGTTCTCTCAGGCACTCCGCCTGGGTCGCGGCGGCGAGCTGGTTAGCGTCGGCGGCGGCCAGGTACCCGAGCCCGGCGCGGACCATGTCCAGCGCCTCGCCGACACTGGCAAAGGCCGGGGCGTCACCCATCCGGGTCACCTCCTCCCACCGGGGCTAGTCGCTGCTGCTGACGACTGTTCTCCTTCCCGGAAACATCTCTAGGATCTGATTTCGATTCTACCGCCGGGCTACGACATTTCCGGGGACAGCCACTCCGCGAAATAGGTACGCATGATTGAAATGTGGTTCGTGGTGCGTTGAGGAAACGATGAATGTGACCCCATTCATTGAAATCATTGCTCGCGCGGTGCGGGGCTGGGGTGGGAAGAGAGGTGGGTAGGGCGCATGGGGTTTGGCGGACGGGCGCCGCGCGGGGTAGGCGGGCGCGGGGTGCGGGTTAGCGGCGGGCTACGCGGTCGGCGCGGGCCTGGGCGGCTACGGCGGCGGCGACGGCGGGGGCGACGCGCTCGTCGAACTGGGCGGGGATGACGTAGTCGGCGGCCGCGTCGGCACCGACCAGGGCGGCGATGGCATCGGCGGCGGCCAGCTTCATCGCGTCGGTGATGTCGCTGGCGCGCGTGTCCAGGGCACCGCGGAACACGCCGGGGAAAGCCAGCGAGTTGTTGATCTGGTTGGGGAAGTCGCTGCGGCCGGTGGCCACGACCAGGGCGTGCCGGCCCGCCACGTCCGGGTGGACCTCGGGATCGGGGTTGGACAGGGCGAAGACGATCGCGCCTGGAGCCATCGAGGCGATGGCCGATTCGGCCACCGTGCCACTGGACAGGCCGATGAAGACGTCGGCGCCGCGCAGCGCCGACTCGGTGGAGCCGGTCAGGCCGGCCCGGTTGGTCCGTTCGGCCAGGGCCGCCTTGACCGGGTTCAGGCCCTCCCTCCCCCGGTAGATCAGGCCCTTGCTGTCCGAGGTGGCGATGTCGCCGATCCCCGCCCGGAGCAGCATCCTCGTCACGGCCACGCCGGACGCCCCGGCGCCGGCCACGACCGCGCGGAGACGGCCGAACTCCTTGCCCGCCACCCGGGCCGCGCCGCGCAGCGCGGCCAGCGTCACGATCGCCGTGCCGTGCTGGTCGTCGTGGAAGACCGGGATGTCGAGCAGGCGCCGCAGCCGGTCCTCGATCTCGAAGCAGCGCGGCGCGGAGATGTCCTCCAGGTTGATGCCGCCGAAGCTGGGCGCGAGCGCGGCGACCACCGCGACGATCTCGTCGGTGCCGGTGCAGGCCAGGCAGATCGGCACCGCGTCGACGTCGGCGAACCGCTTGAACAGCAGCGACTTGCCCTCCATCACGGGCATCGCGGCGGCGGGGCCGATGTCGCCCAGGCCGAGCACGGCCGTGCCGTCGGTGACGACGGCGACCGTGTTGGACACCCAGGTGTAGTCGGCGGCCAGGTCGGGCTGGTCGGCGATGGCGGTGCACACCCGGGCCACGCCGGGCGTGTAGGCCATGGCCAGGCCCTGGCGGTCGGTCACGTCCACCGAGGGACGCACGCTGATCTTGCCGCCGCGGTGCATGGTGAACACGGGATCTTCGGCGGCGGCGGGCAGAGCGGATTCGAGCATGGGTTACCCCCTGAACATGCGGCTGGGCGCATCTTGGCTGGGCTCACGGTGATCGGCAGGCGCGGAGATGGCGCGCGCGTGAGAGAACCGGGGGTATCCCGTGTAGCCATTGTGCCACAGAACGCCGGCGCGCTGCTGGCATCTGCCCGGCCGTTGGTGTAATACTCGATACCGGCAACAGGCCATTACATCATCAGCCTCCCGCAACTCGGGACGGGCAGCTAGGGAAACAGGAGTGGATCTCAACTCCTACGCTGAACTCGCGGTACGGCTCGTGAACACGGCCGGTGCCGGGGGCGAGGACGGTGACCGGCTCGCCAACCTGGACGGGTTGCGCGCTCTGGTCGCCGACCGCGAGCACCTGAACAGCGGCGTAACGCGCAACGACCTCGATTCGCTGCGCGGCCTGCGCGGCGAGATCCGCGCCTTCTTCGCCGCTTGCGCGCAGGGCGACGGCGAGGACGCCGCCGCCCGGCTCAACGCGCTGCTGATCCAGCACCCGGTCCACCCGCAGCTGTCCGGGCACGACGGCCAGCCCTGGCACGTGCACTACACCGACAGCGGTTCGGTCGCGGATAAGTACGCGGCCGGCGCCGTGATGGGCCTGGCCGTCCGGCTCACCGACGTGGGCATCGACCGGTTCGGCGTCTGCCAGGCGGCCGGCTGCCAGGGCGTGTTCATCGACACCAGCACCAGTAACACCAGGCGCTACTGTTCCGAGCGGTGCATGAACCGGTCCAATGTCTCCGCGTTCCGGGCCAGAAAACGCGGTGAAGATGACGGCGAGGCAAAGGCGCCGACCACGACGGCGTAGGGGTGCCTAGTTTCGGTCGGCCTGCCCCTGGGCATCTGATTCGCGATAGCAACCGCCGGCCCGGAAAGTAACGTCGAGTCATTTCTTTGGCGGCTGAGAGTGATGTCGGCGCGCAAACCTCATCCGCCCAGCACAAGTGCTGTGACCCCTGGTTATCAAAAAGAATCCTGCCTGGCACTTCTCAGGTATACCGATGATCTTTACGATGGGCTCACTCGGGGCATACGAGACGCTCACCTAGCTCGCGGCGAGGATCTCGCACCGCGGCTGGCACGCCCTGCGGGGCATGATCGGAAAAGGGATGGCACATGGCAGCTGAAACTGCAGGGGTCGGCATAACAAAACCGGCAGACGTCGGCTTCAAGCGCGAGCTCGGACTGATCGGCGCCACCTGGGCGTCCGAGACATCGATCATCGGCTCGGGCTGGCTGTTCGGCGCGCTGTTCGCCGCGCAGGCGGTGGGAGGCGCCGCGGTCATAGCCTGGGTCATCGCCGGGATCATCATCATCATCCTGGCCCTGTGCCACGCCGAGCTCGGGGCGATGTTCCCGGTCTCCGGCGGAACGGCCAGGTTCCCGCACTTCGCGTTCGGCAGTGTGGCCGGCATCGGGTTCGGCTTCTTCGCCTACATGCAGGCCGTGACGATCGCGCCGATCGAGTGCTTCGCGTTCATGCAGTACGCCTCGTACTACTGGCCGGGCCTCTTCGACTCGACGACGAAGAACGTGACCGGGGCGGGCTTCATCCTGACGATCGTCCTGATGGCCGTCTTCGTCGCGGTCAACTTCCTGGCCATGCGCATCTTCGCCCGGGTCAACAACGTGATCACGTGGTGGAAGGTCTTGGTCCCCGTCCTGGCCATCATCGTGCTGCTGACCCACTGGCACACCGGCAACTTCACCGCCGGGGGCACGGGCTTCATGCCGGGCGGGATCAAGGCCCTGTTCGGCGCGCTGCCGGCCGCGGGCATCATCTTCGCCTACTCCGGCTTCGAGCAGTGCGACCAGCTGGCCGGGGAGATCAAGAACCCGGGGCGCAACCTGCCTCGGGCGATCGTCATCTCGGTCCTGCTCGGCACAGTCATCTACTGCCTGCTCCAGGTGGCGTTCATCGTCGCCCTGCCGCCGGCTCTGGTCGGCAGCCACGGTGGCCTGATCGGCCTCTCCTGCCCCAGTACGGGGACGTGTAATCCGACCATCTCGGAGCTGAACGCCGGGCCATTCGCGGCCGTCGCGGTCCTGGCCGGGTTCGGCTGGCTGGCGCACATCCTGCGGGTCGACGCCTTCATCTCCCCGTCCGGCACCGGGCTGATCTACACCACCGGGACGTCGCGGGTCAGCTATGGCCTGGCCAGGAACCGGTACGCTCCGCAGATCTTCGGCCGGGTCGACAGGAACGGCGTCCCGTGGGTCGGGCTGATCGGCGCGTTCCTGATCGGGCTGCTCTTCCTGCTGCCGTTCCCGAGCTGGCACTCGCTGGTCGGCCTGATCACCGGGGCGAGCGTGCTGATGTACGCGGGCGCGCCGCTGTCCCTGGGCGCGTTCCGCCGTCAGATCCCAGAGGCCGACCGGCCGTACCGGATGCAGGCCGCCTGGTTCCTCGCCCCGGCCGCGTTCGTCGTCGCCGACCTGCTGATCTACTGGTCGGGCTTCGAGGTGATCTGGAAGCTCGGCATCGTCCTAGTGATCGGGTACGTGCTGATCGGCATCTCGATGGCGTTCGACCCGCAGCGGCCGCCGCTGGACTGGAAGTCGGCGGTGTGGCTGCCGGCCTGGCTGATCGGCATGGGACTCATCTCCTGGCAGGGCCAGTACAGCGGGGCTCCGTCAAGTGACAAGCACCCGCTGCCGCCGACCAACACCTTCCACATCGGGTTCTGGTGGGACATCCTGGTCGTGGCCGGGTTCAGCGTGGCCATCTACTTCTGGGCGATGTACACCAGGCTGCCGCGTGACGAGATGCTGCTGCTGGTCAACCGGCAGGCCGGGGAGAACGAACTGCCCGACACCGGCATCCACCACTGAGTTAGCACGAACCAAGAACGGCCCCGTCGCCCCGGCGGGGCCGTTCTCGTGTGCGCGGGGGCGGATACATAGGCCCGTTCGGAGGTAAAGAGCGCGCCCGCCAGTAGCGGGCCAGTACCCGGCCCTCGATGAGCGGCCCGGGCACCGCCCCGAACCGCCGGCTGTCCACCGCGCCGGCCGCCGGGTTGTCCGACTCCAGCCACCAGCCGCCGCCGGCGCGGCGGGCGGCGCGCTTGACCAGGAGCATCTCCGGCCGTTCCGGGTGCCTGGCGACCACGATCTGGCCGGGGCGGATCCGGCGGGTACGGCGGATCAGCAGGCAGTCGCCGGGACGCAGGGCGGGCTCCATGGACCGTTCGGTCACCTTGGCCCGCCAGATGGGCCAGTGCACGCATCCCTCCAGGTGTCGGCGCAGGCGGCGGGGGTAGTGTCGGGTCTGCAAGAAACACGTGCGGAGAAAGGAAATCGATGAGGCTGCTCACCCGCCTGCTCGAGCCTAAGACCATCGTCCACGCCCACTGCGACCTGCCGTGCGGAGTCTACGACCCGGCCCAGGCCCGGATCGAGGCGGAATCGGTCAAGGCCATCGCGGAAAAGTACGCGCAGAACACGGACCCCGAGTTCCGGGCCCGCGCGATCTTCATCAAGGAACAGCGCTCCGAGCTGGTCAAGCACCACCTGTGGGTGCTGTGGACCGACTACTTCAAGCCGCCGCACTTCGAGAAGTACCCCCAGCTGCACCAGCTGTTCAACGAGGCCACCAAGCTCGCCGGGGCCTCGGGTACCAAGGGCAGCGTGGACGTGGCCGTGGCGGAGGAACTGCTGGCCAAGATCGAGGAGATCAACAAGATCTTCTGGGAGACCAAGCAGGCCTAGGCGGCGCGGCAGGGGCCGCCGGCCCCTGCCGCTCTACGCTGTGAAACCCGGGTTCCAGGTCGTTCGGACGCCATGAGACCCGGGTTTCATGGCGTCCGGGGCGGCCCGCGGAGGAGTGGGGCGACACGTGGCGGACCGCACGGAACAGGTTCGGGAGCCAAGAGTAGCCGGAACGGTGCACAGGGTCAGGAAACCGGCGGCGCGCCGCGTTTCTCGTCATGGCCCGCGGGCGGTAGGTTTCTTGCATTGGGCGGCGACTGGATACCTGCCCGGAGGAGAGACGTGACCGAAGACACCGCCGCGACGACGGCCGTACCGGGCCGGCGGGATCCCGCCGCGGCCCAGGCCGATCGCGACACGACGCAAGACCACGTGACGGTCTGCATGCCCGCCGAGGGCGCCTACCTGTCCGTGCTGCGAACGGCGACGGCGGGCCTGGCCGCCCGGCTCGACTTCACCCTGGACGAGATCGAGGACCTGCGCATCGCGGTGGACGAGGCCTGCGCGATGCTGCTCTCCCAGGCGATACCGGGCACCAACCTGGAATGCGCCTTCGACCTCGGCGCCGAGGAGATGACGATCACCGTCTCGGTGACCGCGGCCGAGCCGCGGACCCCCGCCCGGGACACCTTCGCCTGGACCGTGCTCTCCGCCCTGGCAGGCACGGTCGACTCCAGGCTGGGCACCGACGACCAGGTGTCGATCGTGCTCCGCAAGCGGCGGGAGAACATGAACTCCGGGACCCCCGGCGCCGCCGGGAATCTAGGGCATCCAGGGACGAGGTCCGGGTGAGCAGCGAGTTCGAGGTCCAGGTGACCGAGGACGTCCAGGTGACCGAGGATTACGAGGTCGCCCAGGCCACCGCGGAGACCGTGCGGATCGAGCACTCCTCGCCCGACCGGGCGCGCGCCCGCGAGCTGTTCGAGCGGCTGTCCCAGCTGCCGCCCGAGGATCCGGAACGGGCGCGGATCCGCGGCTACCTGGTGGAGCTGCACCTGCCGCTGGTGGAGTACCTCGCGCGGCGATTCCGCAACCGCGGTGAGTGGCTCGACGACCTCACCCAGGTCGCCACGATCGGGCTGATCAAATCGATCGACCGGTTCGACCTGGAGCGCGGCGTGGAGTTCTCCACCTACGCCACGCCCACCATCGTGGGCGAGATCAAGCGGCACTTCAGGGACAAGGGCTGGGCGGTCCGGGTGCCGCGCCGCCTGCAGGAGCTCAAGCTCTCGCTGACCAAGGCCATCGGCGACCTCGCCCAGCGGGAGGGGCGCGCGCCGACGGTCTCCGAGCTCGCGGCCCATCTGCAGATGAGCGAGGAAGAGGTCCTGGAAGGGCTGGAGTCGGCGAACGCCTACTCCACCGTGTCGCTGGACGCGCCCGACTCGGGTGACGAGGACGCGCCCGCCGTCGCCGACTCGCTCGGCATGGTCGACGACGCGCTGGAGGGAGTGGAGTACCGGGAATCGCTCAAGCCGCTGCTCGAGCAGCTGCCGCCGCGGGAGAAGAAGATCCTGCTGCTCCGGTTCTTCGGCAACATGACCCAGTCCCAGATCGCTGCCGAGCTCGGCATCTCCCAGATGCACGTGTCGCGGCTGCTGGCCAGGACCCTGACCCAGCTTCGCGAGGGCCTGACCACCGAGGATTGAAGCCAGGCGTTACCTCCCGCACCTTGCGCACCTTGCGTGATGTCAGGTCCGGGGGCGACGCGCTAGGGGCGGTTGAGGGCGCGGAGGCTGGCGGGGGTGAACAGGGCGGCCAGGCAGCCGGCCGCGACCAGCAGCATCGGCACGCCCCACTCGGGCCGGTGGTCCTTCAGCAGGTAGATCCCCCACGCGCCAATGGCAAGCTGGATCATGACCACCGGGGTCCTGGTCCACGGCATGGCCTTGGCCACACCCCGGGCGAACAACGCGAAACCCGCGGCCGCGCCGACCGCGATCAACGTCAGCGCGATGCCGCTGGCCCGCTGGTAGGACTGTCCGTCCGCGGTCGAGACGGCGGAGAAGCCGGCCGCCACGCACATGCCGACCGCCTCGACGGCGAGCGCGCCTGCGGCCAGGCGCAGCGCGCGCGGCGGCTGGGCCACCGCCGGCGCTGGCGCCTTGGCCGGCGCTGGCGCCTTGGCCGGCGCTGGCGCCTTGGCCGGCGCTGGCGCCTTGGCCGGCGCTGGCGCCTTGGCCGGGGCGGGCTTGCCGGGAGCCTGGGCGCGCCCGGGCCGTGGTTTCCCGGTCGCCTTGGCCGGTCGCGTCGCCATGTCGTCTCACCCGTCCATGATCAGGGGGTCGCGCAGGTTTCCAGCTTAGGCGGCGGCTAGCCTGAGCGGGTGCGCGGCCTGCTGATCGTGAACCGGCATGCGACGTCGATGACGGCGGCCGTCACCGACCTCGCGGTCCGCGCGCTGGCCGGGCAGGTGGAGCTGCGGGTGGAGCGGACCCAGTACCGCGGCCATGCGCGCGAGCTGGCCGAGACGGCGGCCGTCGACCTCATCATCGTGCACGGAGGGGATGGCTCGATCAACGAGGTCGTCAACGGGGTCATGAGCCGCGGCGGGGCCGACCTGGCCGCCGGCGGCGGCGGGGCCGACCTGGCCG
The DNA here is from genome assembly GCA_963753225.1 of uncultured Actinomycetota bacterium. Taxonomy (GTDB): domain Bacteria; phylum Actinomycetota; class Actinomycetes; order Streptosporangiales; family Streptosporangiaceae; genus Palsa-504. Next base: position 296,578 of record CAVWBQ010000047.1, read on the forward strand.
GCGGCGGCGGGCCGCTGATCGCGGTGATACCGGGCGGCGGCGCCAACGTGCTGGCCCGGGCGCTCGGGCTGCCGCTCGACGCCGCGGCGGCGATCCGCGAGGTCCGGGAGGCCATTGCGGCCGGCAGGCACCGCACGATCGGGCTCGGCCTGGCCGCGGACCGGTACTTCACCTTCAGCGCGGGCCTGGGCATGGACGCCGAGGTGGTGCGGGAGGTGGACAGGCTGCGCGCGCAAGGCCGCCGGGAGAGCACGTCGCTGTTCCTGCGGACGATGGTGCACCAGTACTACCGCGGCACCGACCGGCGCGCAGGCCCTGACGGTGGAACGCGACGGCGAGCCGCCGGTTAGCGGCCTGTTCATGACGATCGTCACCAACCGCTCGCCGTGGACCTACTTCCGCGACCGCCCGCTGCTGCCCGTTCCTAATCCGGATTTCAACTCCGGGCTCGACCTGCTGGCGCTGCGCCGGGTCCGGCTGACCACGATCTGCAACGCGGTCGGCCAGATGCTGTACGTCCGGAGCCGCCCCCCGCGCGGCCGGAACCTGCTGTCCGTACTGGGTTCGGAATCGCTCACGCTGCGCTCGGCCCGGCCGATCGCGTTCCAGGCCGACGGGGAGTATCTCGGCGAGACCGAGGCGGTAAAACTCCAGTTCGTGCCGCACGCGCTGCGCGTCGTAGCGTGACGTCAAGAGGGCTGACCGGGTCTTGCTGATGCGCCGAGAGCAAAATGTGATCGATCTGACATTAAATTCCGCTGAAGGGCCGCCGTGGCCTCTTGCGCTCGCCAACTGACGTTGAGAGGCTTTACGTGATGCCTGGTACGGGGGCGTCTCGCATGTGTCATCAGCTCAGATGACGCCTGCGTCGCCTTCGGGGGCACGGACGGGCCGCCTTGGCGGCCTGGCCGCGTTGACGCTCGGCATCATAGTGGTCCCGGGAAACTTGGGCCTAGCTGAAAGACGGCAAAGCTCGTGAAAAGCTTCACAAGCAATAGATAGACGCGCAAACCGGCGCATCCGCAGGTGCCCGGTCGCCGAGAAGGAGTGGACATCATGGACTGGCGTCACGAGGCCGCCTGCCGTGAGGTGGACCCGGAGCTGTTCTTTCCCATCGGGAACAGCGGCCCGGCGCTACTCCAGATCGACGAAGCGAAACAGGTCTGCCGCCGGTGCACGGTCATGGAGGAATGCCTGCGCTGGGCGATCGAGTCCGGCCAGGACGCCGGGGTCTGGGGCGGGATGAGCGAGGACGAGCGGCGCGCGCTCAAGCGCCGCACGATCAGGCTCCGCGCCCGGGCGCACGTGTGATCGGCGATTGTTTAACCGGCATTAAGTGACCACCTCCCGCTCGGGCTCGTAGCCGACGGGGATATCCACCACCGCCTCGGTGCCGCCGCCCGGCCTGGGCGTGATCCGCAGCCGTCCGCCAAGCTCCCCTACCACCAGCGTGCGGACGATCTGCAGGCCGAGGCTGGTGGCGGAATCCAGCTTGAATCCCTCGGGCAGGCCCACGCCGTTGTCCGCGACCGTCACCGTCAGCCGGTCAGGCTCGCGCACCACGACGACCTCGATCTGCCCCTGCTCGCGGGCGGCCTGCGGGCCGGAGAAGCCGTGCTGGAGCGCGTTCTGCAGCAGTTCGGTCAGCACCATGGCCACCGGGGTCGCGACCGCCGCGGACAGCTGGCCGAACGACCCGGTGATCTTCGGGATCACCCGGACCTCGGCGGCGGACACCTCGCCGGCCATCATGGCCACCCGGTCGGCGATGTCGTCGAAGTCGACGACATCCTCGGGTGCGTGGGAGAGGGTCTCGTGCACCACCGCGATCGAGCCGACCCGGCGGACCGCCTCGTCGAGAGCGGCCCGCGCCTCGGGCGCCCGGAGCCGCCGCGCCTGCAGCCGGAGCAGGGCGGCCACCGTCTGCAGGTTGTTCTTCACCCGGTGGTGGATCTCCCTGATGGTGGCGTCCTTGGTCATCAGCTCGCGCTCGCGGCGGCGCAGTTCGGTAACGTCCCGCACCAGCACCAGAGCGCCGGTCCGGCTGCCGCCGACGATCAGCGGGATCGAGCGCAGCTGGACCACCGAACCGTTCCCGTCCACCTCAGCCTCGCGCGGCGCGCGGCCCGCGGCCACCACCATCAGCGATTCGTCCAGCGGCTCGTCCGAGGCGACCAGGCCGGCCGTGACCACGCTGAGCTCGGCTCCGATCAGGTCGGCGGCCAGGCCGAGGCGGCGGTAAGCCGACTGCGCGTTCGGGCTGGCGTAGATGACCCGCCCGGCCTTGCCCAGCCTGAGCAGCCCGTCGCCGACACGCGGCGACCGGACCAGCATGGCGTCGGCGCCAGGGAACGGGAACGTCCCCTCGGCCACCATGCGGGCCAGGTCGTCGGCACCCTGCAGGTAGGTCAGCTCAAGCCGGCTCGGGGTCCGGGCCGAGTTCAGGTTGGTGCAACGCTCGATGACCGCGATCACCCGGTTCGCCCGGGTCACCGGGATCCCCTCGGTGCGCACCGGGACACCGTTCGCCCAGTCCGGGTCGCTCTCCCGCCAGATGCGCCGCTCGTCCCTGGCCACGTCGAGCACCCGCTGGTCCTCCGGTCCGGCGAAGGTGCCGACCACGTCGTCGTGCAGCGAGGTGGGCCCGGTGGTCGGGCGCATCTGGGCGATGGCCAGCCAGCCGGTGCCGTCCTTGGCCGGCGCCCACAGGATCAGGTCGGCGAAGGACAGGTCGGCGAGGAGCTGCCAGTCCGACACCAGCGAGTGCAGGTACTCGACATCGGCCTCACCGAGGCTGGTATGGCTCCTGGCCAGGTCGTTCAGCGTGGGCACAGCATCATCATCCCATCCGGGGCCTGAGATCATTCCCCCATGCGTGATCGATCACACCCGCTGGAGCTCCTCCGGCGAGCGGCCGCCGGGCGGGCGGCGGAGGACGTGCGCCGCACCCTGGTCCCGCGCGGCCCGAACCTGGATGGCAGAGCCCACGACGGGCTCCTCGACCTCGCCTCGAACGACTACCTCGGCCTGTGCGGGGACAAGCGGATCACCGCCGCGGCCGCCGAAGCAGCCTGGACGTGGGGCACCGGCGCGACCGGCTCCCGGCTGGTGACCGGGACGACCGTGCTGCACGCGCGGCTGGAGGAGCGGCTGGCCGAGTTCACCGGTGCGGCGGGCGCGCTGGTCTTCTCCTCGGGGTACCTGGCCAACCTGACCGTCCTGACCGCGCTGGCCGCCGCCCTCGGAGCGCCGAACGACCTGCTGCTCGTATCCGACGCCGGCAATCACGCCTCGCTCATCGACGCCTGCAGGCTATCCAGGGCCCGGGTGGCGGTGACCCCGCACCGCGACCCGGACGCGGTGCGGAAGGTACTGGCGAACCGGGAGGAGGCAGCTGCCATCGTGGTCAGCGACGCGGTATTCTCCGTCGACGGCGCCCTGGCCCCGGTGGCCGAACTGCACGCGCTGGCCCGTGAGCACGGCGCGCTGCTCGTCCTGGACGAGGCGCACGCCTTCGGCGTGACCGGGCCCGGCGGCCGCGGCGCCGCCGCCGCGGCCGGGATCGCGGCCGAACCCGACCTGATCCGCACCGTCACCTTGTCCAAGGCACTGGCCGGGCAGGGCGGCGCGGTGCTCGGCGCGCCCGAGGTGATGGGCACGCTGGTGGATACCGGGCGCGGCTTCATCTTCGACACCGGCCTCGCGCCGCCCTGTGCGGGCGCGGCCCTGGCCGCCCTCGAGGTGATCGCGGCCGAGCCCTGGCTCGGCGAGCGCGCCCGGGCCGCCGCCACCCGGCTGGCCACGACAGCGGCCGACCTGGGCCTTCGGGTCAGCGCGCCGGACGCCGCCGTGCTCGCGGTCGTCGTGGGCGAATCGGCGCGGGCCGTTCGGGCCCAGCGGATCTGCGCGGAGCACGGCGTGCGGGCCGGCTGCTTTCGCCCGCCCTCGGTCCCCCGCGGCCAGGCGTGCCTGCGGCTGGCGGGGCGGGCCAGCCTGACCGAGGCGGACTTCTCCGCCGCGGCCCGCGCGCTGGCCGCGGTGGCCGCGCTGCGCGACCATGGTGATGGTTGACGTTAACCCGCCTGGATGCCTCGCCGTACTCGCCCTTCAAGGGCTAACATCGTTTCTCCACCCTACTCACCCATCCTGGCCAGATGATGATGTGCGCATCGGATCCGATGTTGGCCTTAAGGTAAGGCATTGACATCCTCCCCGCCCCGAAGGGCAGAGATTCCAGCCGCGACATTAGGGTCGCGCTGTCGGTTCGCGGTTCGCAGGCCCGGCATCCCGGAAGCCTCCCCGCGCAGCCACGGCATGCCCTGCCGCGGTTTCGTGCTGGGTGCTACAGGTGCCCGCTTGGCTCTCGCGGGCAACTCGACAATACTGCGCCGCACTGACATTCCCGAGGAGGTGGGCGGCGTTTCCATCGAGGCCGGAACGGCAGGGTCTCGACGCCGCGAATCCGATGACCGCTTCTCTGCTTCCTGCCGATGACACGTCCGGCGATCCCGGCACGGGCCCCGATGTGGGTACCGGGCCGAGGCTGCCCAAGTACTACCAGGTAAAGCGCCAGCTGCTCGAGCTCACCGCCGCGCTTGATCCCGGTAGCCCGGTACCGCCGGAACGAGAGCTCGCGCGCTCATACGGGACCTCGCGGACCACGGTCAGGCAGGCGCTTGCCGAGCTGGTCATCGAGGGCCGGCTGCTCCGGATGCAGGGCAAGGGCACCTTCGTGGCCAAGCCCAAGGTGGCCCAGCCGCTGGAACTGGCCAGCTACACCGAGGGCATGCGCGCGCACGGCCTGCACCCGCAGACCAAGATCCTCGACATCGGGTACGTCACCGCGGACGAGCCGCTGGCCGAGCTGCTCGGCATCCGCCCGGGCGGCCGCGCGCTGCGTATCCACCGGCTGCGGCTGGCCGACAGCGAGCCGATGTCGATCGACACCTCGCACCTGCCCGCGCGGCGCTTCCCCGGCCTGCGCAAGCAGCTGGAGCGGCACCGGTCGCTGTACGAGACGCTGAGTTCGGCGTACGGCATCCAGCTGGCGGAGGCGGAGGAGACGATCGAGACGGTACTCGCGGACCCGCATGACGCCCAGTTGCTCGAGGTGGACGCGGGGCTGCCGCTGCTGCTGCTGTCCAGGCACGCGTACGACGTCACCGGAGAGCCGGTGGAATGGGCGCAGTCGTGGTACCGCGGCGACCGGTACAAGTTCATAACCAGGCTCCGCCGGTGACTCAGCCGGCTCCTGGGCCGGTCCTGGTCGTCAGCGGCACCGGCACCGAGGTCGGCAAGACCGTGGTCAGCGCGGCCGTCGCCGCGCTGGCCGCCGCCCGCGGCCGCCGGGTGGAGGTGGTCAAGCCGGCGCAGACAGGCGAGCCGCCCGGGCCCAGCGGGGACCTGGAGGTCATCCGCCGCCTCTCCGGCGTGACCAAGACCCACGAGCTGGCCAGGTTCCCCGACCCGCTGTCACCCGAGGCGGCCGCCCGGGCCGCCGGGCGGCCGCCGCTCGACCTGCCCGCCGCCGCCGTCTTCATCAAGCAGCTTCAGACCGCGGCGGACCTGATCCTGGTCGAGGGCGCGGGCGGCCTGCTCGTCCGCTACGACCCGGCGGGCCGGACGATCGCCGACCTGGCCGCCATGCTGGACGCCCCGGTGCTGGTGGTCACGACCCCGGGGCTCGGCACCCTCAACCACACCGCCCTCACCCTGGAGGCGCTGAATCTCCGGCGGCTGGCGGCGGCCGGGGTGGTCATCGGCGCCTGGCCGGCCCAACCCGGCCTGGCCGAACGCGCCAACCTCACCGACCTGGCCGTCATCGCCGGACAGCCGCTTGCGGGCGCCTTGCCGGCCGGCGCGGCCCGGCTGAGCCGGGCTGACTTCCTGGCCGCGGCCCGGGCCGGGCTTGGCCCGGCCCTCGGTGGCAACTTCCGCACCCAAGCTGATTAGTCCTCATTACATGAGAATTGCCTGGCAGCCGCGCCAGATGTCATTGGCCAGCGGCAATAGCGCGCTTGCTAGTGACGTGACAATTTCCTCATTGTGCTAGCAAGGCATTGCCGATTCATGGTTTGGGACGGACCATAAATGGAACCAGTGTGATGTTAGTCACGGTGAGTGGCTTTCTCCAGACGAGAGGGCAACCATGAACCAGCCGTCCGGCACGCCGAGGACTTCCGGTAGCTCCCGCTCCCCGGTCGCCGCCCATCCGGTCACCTCGGCGATCATCGCCATCCTGATCCTCGCCTCGGTCTTCTTCGCGGTGTGGGTGCCGCTCTACGCCAGCGCCACGCCGAAGATCGGCGAATTCCCCTTCTTCTACGCCTACCTGCTGATCTACATGCCGGTGGTGGGAATCGTGATGTGGATCGTCATCTCGTTGCAGGCCCGGATACGTCCCAGGGCGGGCGCCGAACGCCCGGCGGGCACCGACCACGGTGAGGTGGCCAGATGAGCAACGTCAACGCCGTCACCTTCACCATCGTCGTCGTCCTGTTCCTCGTCGTCACGCTGACGGGCTTCGCGGCCGCGCGCTGGCGCCGGGCGGAGGACATGCTGCACCTGAACGAGTGGGGTCTGGGCGGGCGCGGCTTCGGCACCTTCGTCGCCTGGTTCCTGCTCGGCGGCGACCTCTACACCGCCTACACCTTCATCGCCGTCCCCGCCGCGATGTTCGGGGCCGGCGCGGTGACGGGCTACTTCGCGGTGGCGTACACAATCATCGTGTTCCCGATCGCGCTGATCTTCTTGCCCAGGCTGTGGTCGATCGCCCGGGTGCACCACTACGTCACGCCGGCCGACTTCATCCGCGGCCGGTACGGGTCGCGCGGCCTCGCGCTGGCCATCGCCTTCACCGGCATCCTCGCGCTGATGCCCTACATCGCGCTGCAACTGGTGGGCATCCAGGCCGTGCTCACGGTGATGGGCGTCGGCACCACGTCCGGCAACGCCTTCGTCAAGGACCTGCCGCTGTTCATCGCGTTCCTCGTGCTCGCGATCTTCACCTACGTGTCCGGACTGCGAGCCCCCGCGCTGATCGCCTTCATCAAGGACACCCTCGTCTACGTGATGATAATCGTGGCGGTCCTCTACCTGCCGAGCAAGGTCGGCGGCTGGGGGCACATCTTCTCGACGGCCCAGGCCCACATGAAGACCATCAGCCCGGTCACGCACAAGCCGAACGGCGTGTTCCTCCCGACCACGGGCAACAGCCAGCTCGCGTTCTCCACCCTGGCGCTCGGCTCCGCGCTGGCCCTGATGGTCTACCCGCACGCGGTCACCGGCGTGCTGTCCACCAAGCGGCGTGACATCATCAAGCGCAACATGGCGCTGCTGCCGATCTACTCGATCATGCTCGGCTTCATCGCCCTGCTCGGCTACGTGGCGCTGGCCGACAAGGTGACGGCCGCGAACGTGAAGAAGGCGAACAACGCCCAGCTCGCGGTGCCCTACCTGTTCCAGCACCTGTTCCCGAGCTGGTTCACCGGGATCGCCTTCTCGGCCATCGTCATCGGCGCGCTGGTGCCGGCCGCGATCATGGCCATCGCCGCCGCCAACCTGTTCACCCGCAACATCTTCAAGGAGTTCTTCAAGCCGGACGCCAGCCCCAGGCTCGAGACGAGGGTCTCGCAGTGGGTCTCGATGATCGTCAAGCTGGGCGCGCTGCTGTTCGCGATCGTGCTGCCCAAGACGTTCTCCATCAACCTGCAGCTGCTCGGCGGCATCTGGATCCTGCAGACCTTCCCGGCGATAGTGTTCGGCCTGTTCACCCGGTGGTTCCACCGCTACGCGCTGCTCGCGGGCTGGCTTGCCGGCATGATCTTCGGCACGGTCGCCGCGTACAACGTGTCGACGCCGACCACCTCCCACTGGGCCGGGTCGGTGACCACCCTGTGGGGTCACACCTACTACATCGGCCTGGTCGCGGTCATCCTCAACCTCGCGGTCTCGGCGGTCCTGACCCTCGTCCTGCGGGCGGCCCGGGTGCCGGCGGGCGCCGACGAGACCCTGCGGCACCAGTACACCGCTGATCCCGTGGACGCTCCGGAGCCGGCCCCGGCCGGGGCCATGATGGGGAGCGAGGTGCCGGGCGCGGACTTACCGTGACAGGCGCCGGGCCGACTCCTCGATGGCGGACACGGACTCCGCGAGGGCGAACAGCGGGCTGGCCAGGATGTCGGTGGCCTCCAGGCGCATGAGGTCGTCCTTGGTCCGGCTCAGCTCGGGTTCGGCGGCCAGCCGGAAGGCGTGCCGGAGCCTGGCCCGCTCCAGCTCATTGCGGACGCTGCGGGCGTTGGCGAACCGCGGCTGCCCCATGCGCAGGGTCAGGTACTCGCGGAACGCCATCTCGGCGTCGGCGGAAAGGTAATAGGACGAGTTGTCGAGCATGGCCCGGCCGATGGCTACCAGCTCATCCGGCTTGTACGGGGCGAAGTCGAGGTGATGCGCGATCCGCGAGCTCATGCCGGGGTTGCTCTCGAAGAACACGTCCATGCGGTCCTTGTAGCCGGCCAGGATCACCACCAGCTTGTCGCGGTCGTTCTCCATCACCTGGAGCAGGATGTCGATGCATTCCTGACCGTAATCCTTGGAATCACCGGCCCGGTACAGGTAATACGCCTCGTCGATAAAAAGGACCCCGCCCATGGCTCGCTCGAGAATACGCTTCGTTTTCGGCGCGGTATGCCCGATGAATTCCCCGACCAGGTCGTCACGCATGGCGTGGACCAGGTGCCCTTTTTCCAGGTAACCGAGCCGGAACAGCAGATCGGCCATCTGCAGCGCCACGGTGGTCTTCCCGGTGCCCGGATCCCCGGTGAAGCACATGTGCAGGCTAGGCCGGGGGGCGTCGAGGCCGAACCGGTGCCGGACCCGGTCGACCAGCAGCAGCGAGGCGATCTCCTCGACCTTCTTCTTCACCGGCACCAGGCCGACCAGCTGATTATCCAGGGCAGTGAACACGTCCTCGATATCCGCCGCCTCCCGCTCCTCGGAGAGGGTGACGGTCTCCTCGGGATGCAGGACCTCGGCGCGACGGCTGGCGCGGGCCGCGGACCGGGATTTCCTTTCGCCCCGCTGCGGCCTGGCGGCCGTCGCCCGTGACGGCCGGGCATCGACGTCCCGTGTCTGCTTCCAGGTGTTGCTGCCGAGCGCAAATGACAGCCCTAGAACGGCCACCATCCCACCGATTAGCCAGAAAAGGACGTGCGAAAGGTAGGACCAGGCAACGACAATAACGACCAATGGCGCGAGTAGCAGCAGGGCGGTTTTCAGGTATCTCAGCTTGAAGCCGTACATAAGAATTCGAGCGTAACCAGCCGGGCAACCGCAGGTCAAGCGACCAGATCCCCGGCCGGCGGGCGTCAGGGAGTCTCGTCAGGACCGCCATGACCGGCCGCCGCGCGTCCCCGGCTGGCACCCCGCTGGAAGCCGGCGAGCCGGGTCCTGGCTGCGTCGGCCGACCTTGCCGCGTCGGGCTGGGCGCGGCCGACCGCGCCGGGCTGGGCGCGGCCGACCGCGCCGGGCTGGGCGCGGCCGACCGCGCCGGGCACCAGGTTCGCGTGCGGTACCCGGAGCGGCAAGCCAGCCGTCGTCACGCCGTCCGAGGCCGGGGCGAGGACCGTCTTCGCGGCCTCCCAGCCGCTGTCGGCGGGTGTTCCCCAGTCAGCCTCGCCCGTCCCGGCGCCGCCGGACTGCTTGCCCTGACTGCTGAACCAGTCCGATTCGACCGCCTCGTAGATGGGCAGGCGCCGCTGTCCCGCGGGATTGTCCGTGGCCTGCTCGCCGGCGGCTTGCGGGCCCGGGTTGTCGCCCGCCGGGGCCGGGCCGTCAGCGACGGCCGGACGGCTGACCTCTGCCGGTCGCCGACTGGGCGCCTCGGACCAGCTGAAGGCCTGACGCGAGGCGGGCGCCTTGGTCAGGGCGGGCGCCTTGGTCAGGGCGGGCGGCTGGGCCTGCGCAGGCGATTGGGCCTGCGCGGGCGGCTGGGCCTGCACGGGCGCCCGCAGCCGCAGGGCGGGCCGGGCGTGGCGGGGGCGCAGGCCGGGACCGGCAGGCAGGCCCGGGGCCGGCGACTGGAGCACCCGGACGTCTTCCGGCGTCGGCGCGGGCCTGGCCATGACGTCCGGTTCCGGGGAGCCGGGGGCGGCCGCCGCGCCAGCCTCCGGCAGCATGACGATGACATCGGGCAGCCAGACCAGCGCGGTGACGCCGCCGGTAGTGGCCGGCTGCAGCCGGACCTTGACGCCGTGCCTGGCCGCGAGCCTGGCCACCACGAACAGGCCCATGTTCCTCGAGACCGCGGCATCGATCGGCGGCGGGTTCTCCAGCCGCCAGTTGGCCTGCGCCATCATCTCCGGGTTCATGCCGACGCCCTGATCGGTGACCTCGATCAGGACGCCGCCGGTGGTCAGCGCGCGACCCGAGACGCCGACCGGCGTATCCGCGGCCGACAGGGATGCCGCGTTCTCGGCCAGCTCGGCGGTCAGGTGTACCACGTCGTTGACGGCGGGACCGGTTACCGCGATGTCCGGCTGCACGCTGAGCGAGACGCGGTCGTACTCCCCCGTCTGCGCCACCGCGGCCCTGATCACGTCCACCAGCATCACCGGCCGGTTCCAGCGTCCTGGCAGCTCCTGGCCGGCCAGGACGAGCAGGTTCTGGGAGTAGCGGCGCATGCGGGTCGCCAGGTGGTTCATGGTGACCAGGCTCGCCCGCCGGCCGGCGTCCAGTTCGTTCTGCCCGAGCTCGTCGATGAGCCTGAGCTGGTGTTCCATCAGCGACTGGCCGCGACCGGACAGCTCGGTGAACATCTCGCTGAGCTTCTCGCGCAGGCCGGCCTCGTTGTCGGCCAGCCGCAGCACCTCGCCTTGCACCTGGTCGAAGGCGCGCGCCACATCGCCGATCTCATCGAGAGCGCTGACGCCGACCGCCTTGACCGCGAGGGGCCTGCCCTCGCCGCCGGCCCCGCTGACGCTGCGGAGCGCGTCGGGCAGCCACACCTCGGACAGCTCGACCGCCCCGGTCCGCAGCTGGTGCAGCGGCCGCAGCACCGACCTGATCAAGATCACCGCGGACCACACCCCCACGGCCAGGATGGCGGCCGCGAAGATCAGGGCCAGGATGGCCGACACGATGGCCCCGTCGTACATGGAACTGACGTTTGAGTCGGCCGAGGCGCGCTTGAAGGCACCGGCCGCGCGGATGACGCCGGCGGTGGCAAGGGCGGCGGCCGCCGCGCAGACGGCCGCCAGCAGGCACAGCCGGGTGCGGACGAGCCAGTTCGGCCGCGGCCGGGCCGAGTCCGCGGGCCGCGACGGCGCCCGGGCGCCCGGGTCCTGCCGGCCGCCGCTGCCCGGGTCCTGCCGGCCGCCGATGCCCGGGTCCTGCCGGCTGCTGGCGCCCGGGTCCTGCCTGGCCGCCTGCGGCCTGGCTCGCTACCGCGGGCTCGTAAGGGGCCAGGGAAGGCAGGGATGAAAGGGTTGGCGCGGATCCGGCGCGGGACGCCGGGTAGGTCTCCCGCCCGGCATCATGTCCCGGGCCCTCCGGGTACTCGTGGGGGGCATCGCTGGTCCGGCGGAAGAAGTCCGCGGCCACGAGAACGGCGACCAGCAGTACCAGGGCCGCCAGGACGATTTCAACATTCATTTCTGCTCACACCCCGGGGGTCAATGGCCGACTCAGCAGTGGAGCCGACCGGGCATACCTTCCTGCAGTCTGTACTTGCGTACCAGGCGCGCCCCGGCGTGCCAATGGCAACTCTAACCGGTATCCGGGCAATATTTGCGGATTTGCATTTACCCGGAGAATTCGTCACGAGACCCCGGCCCGACCACGGCTCACCGCATGACAGGTCGGCATCCCCATCGCGTTGTGCATCGTAGATGCCGCTTTGCCGCATTGCTCACGGTGGCAACATCGGTCTCAGGCATGGCTAGAGGAAGCAGCCTCCGGTTAGTTCCCATTAGCTATTCATCAGCTATTCATGACCAATTGAGCTACGCGGTGGCGCGATGCGGCCTACGATCCCCATTCCCGTCGATGGGCCACTTACCCGCTATTGCGAAATTCACCGTCCTTATCACCTGACGCGGAAACTGACCGTAAGGTTTGGAAAGCAGCTAAACGCCGCGTGCGGCGGGTTCACGCCGCCCGCGGACGACGCGAGCATGAGCGCGGGAAAGCTGCAGGCCGGGGCTGGCACGAGGCCGAGAGGAAAGAAGATGACGGAAAGAGCCATGACGGCTGCCCCGGAAACCACTCAGGTACTGCCCGCCCGGCTGGAGCCCGACGCGATCGGGGCCGCCCAGGACACCATCATCGGGATGGCCAACTCGGCGCCGACGGTGGCGATCGGCCTGTCCCTGGCCGGGCTGGCCGCGGCGGCGGCCTACGGCAGCGGGCCGGTCATCATCTTGTGCGGAATCCCGATGCTGGTCATCGCCAACGCCTACCGCCGGCTGAACCTGTGGAGCGCCAACTGCGGCGCGTCCTTCGAGTGGGTCGGCCGGGCGATCGACCCGTACCTCGGGTTCATCACCGGGTGGCTGATGATCGCCGCCAGCCTCATCGCGGCGGTGGCCGGCGTGGTGGTGCTCGCCCCGTCGGTCCTGGCCATCTTCGGCGGCAGCGCGCTGAGCACCTGGCCGAACATCTTCATCAGTACCGTCGTGATCGTGGTCCTGCTGGTGATCGCGGTGGCCGGCATCCGCCTCACCGCGCGCACCCAGGTCGCCATGGGAGTGATCGAGTACGTGATCCTCATCGGCTTCTCGGCCTGGGGTCTCGTCGTGGCGCTCGGCCACCACCACGGCACCTTCCCGATCACCAGGGCGTGGTTCAGCCTCGGCGGCATCGGCGGGCATGGCAGCCTGGCCTCCGGCCTGCTCATCGCGGTATTCATGCTGGCCGGCTGGGATGCCACGGTCTACGTCAACGAGGAGGTGAAGCACCGGCGGCACAACCCGGGCAAGGCAGCCGTCATCGCGGTCGGCCTGCTCATCGTCATTTACACCTTCTCCCAGGTGGGCTTGCAGGGAGTGGTCTCGCCGGCCAAGCTGCAGGCCAACTCGTCCTCCGTGCTCGTCTACATCGCCCAGGCGCTCGGCGGCGGCTCCTGGGCCAAGGTGATGGCGCTCGCGCTGGCGCTGTCGGTGATCGCGTCCACTGGCGTCAGCATCGTCATCCTCGCCCGGATGATCTACGGGATGGCGAGCCACCGGGTGCTGCCCTCGATCCTGGGCAACGTGAGCCCCCGGTTCGCCACCCCGGCCGTCGCCAGCGTCGTGGTCGGCGTGATCCTGGTCGCGGTCACCTGGATCTACCTGCTCTCCGGCTCGATCGCGAACGCCTTCACCCAGCTGATCGACGTGACCGGCGTGCTGTACGCCAGCTTCTACATCCTCACCGCGTTCTCCGCCATCGTGTACTACCGGCGGCGCATCTTCAGCAACGCCTGGGACGCGGTGCTCGTCGGCATCCTCCCCCTGGCCGCTGCCGGTTTCCTCGTCTGGATCGTGCTCCGCTCCTGGCAGAACGCACCCGCTTCGCAGCGGTGGTCGCTGTTCGGCATCGTCATGGCGGGCGTGTTCCTGATGTTCGTCGCCCGCTTCATCCTGCGGTCGCCGTTCTTCCGGATCGCGCGCGAGAGCGCGCCGAGATAACCGGAGATGTGACATGGACCGGCCCGTATTCGAGACCACCGCCACCGCGCTGCGGGAGAAGAGCAAGCTACGGCGGCACTTCCGGCGTTTCGACATGTTCTTCTACCTGATCTGCACGGTGCTGACGATCGACACCATCGGCGCCGTCGCGAGCAACGGCGCCCAGGGGTTCACCTGGCTGATTTTCCTCGGCGTCTTCTTCTTCCTGCCTTATGCGCTTTCCGTCGCCGAACTCGGCTCGGCGTTCCCGCAGGAAGGAGGGCCCTACGTCTGGAGCCGGCTGGCGTTCGGGCGCCCGCTGGCCGCCATCAACTCGGTCATCTACTGGATTTCCAATCCGATCTGGATCGGCGGGTCGCTCACGATCGTGTCGTTCGCCGCGATCGAGGAGTTCTTCGGGCCGGTCGGGGGCTCCTGGAAGTACGTGTACGCGGCGGCCTTCATCTGGTTCACCATCGGGACGGCCATCGTGTCGCTGCGGTACGGCAAGTGGGTGCCGACGCTCGGCGCCTGGGCACGCGGGGCGGTGCTGGCGTTCTTCGTCGTGTCCGTCGCCATCTACGCGGCCAGGCACGGGGTGCACGGCTTCGGCGGTCACGCCTTCCTGCCCAGCTACGCGGTGTTTATCGCCGTGGTTCCGGTGCTGTTCTTCAACTACGCCGGCCTCGAGGTGCCCACGGCGGCGGGCGAGGAGATGACCAATCCCCGGCGGGACGTGCCGTTCGCGGTCCTGTGGTCGGGTCTGGCCACGGTGCTGGCCTACGGGATCCCGATCCTGGCGATCGTCATCGTGCTGCCGGCCGGCCAGGTGTCCGGGCTGACCGGGTTCCTGGACGCGGTCAAGGCCACCTTCACCGTCTACGGCGGTCACGTCGCCTCCGACGGTTCCGCGACGCTCACCGGAGCCGGGCTGATCCTGGGCCGGGTCGCGGCCATCGTATTCATCTTCGCCCTGGCCAGCGCGGGCACCACCTGGATCATGGGATCCGACAGGACCGAGGCGGTGGCCGCCATCGACGGCGGGGGTCCCCGCGTGCTGGGCCGGTTCTCGGCCAGGTTCGGCACCCCGGTCGCGATGAACCTGCTGTCAGGGCTGACCTCGACCGTGCTGATGATCGCCGCCTTCCAGATCACCGGGGCCGATTCGAGCCGGTACTTCGCCGCCGTGCTCGGGCTGACGATCTCGACCACCACGATCTCGTACCTGTTCATCTTCCCGGCTCTGGTCAAGCTCAGGTACTCGCGTCCCGACGTGGAACGCCCCTACCGGGTGCCAGGCGGCATGGCGGGCGCGTGGATCTGCTCGGTCGTGCCGACATTCTGGGCGCTGCTGGCGACGGTCGCGCTGATCTGGCCGGGCTTCGGCGTCACCTGGTTCGGCGCGGGCGGGAATCCCAACGACGACCTGGCCGCGCTCAGCTTCTCCCACCAGCGGCTGCAGTACGAGCTGACCCAGATCGTGCCGCTGGCCGTCATCATCGGTGTCGGCGTGGTCTTCTACTTCCTGGGCGGCAAGACGCGCCGGGAGACGGCAGCCGAACCGGTCGTGCCGGCCTACGTCACGGCTGACAGCCAGGAGAAGGCATTGTGAGCCTGGGTGCCGTGGGAGAATGCGCTGTGCCCCTACCTGCCCCGTTCGGCTTCTCCAGGGTCGTCTTCCTCAGCCACGTGATCACGGCCGGCGGTCCGGCCTTCCCCGGTGACCCGCCGGTAGAGATCCACCCGGCGGCCACGATCGAGCGGGACGGTTACCACCTGCAGTCCCTGGTGGCCGGCGAGCAGGCGGGCACGCACTGGGCCGCGCCCGCGCACTTCGGTGCCGGCCAGGCGGCCGCGGACGAGCTAGATCCCGGCGACTTCTTCTACCCCGCGGTCGTCCTCGACGTGCGGGCAGAGGCGAAGGAGGACCAGGACTTCGCCCTCGGCGTCGCGGAGATCAGCAGCTGGGAGGCGGAATTCGGGCCGATCCCGGCGCACAGCGCCGTCATCATGTGGACGGGCTTCGAGGACCGGTGGGACGACCCGCCGGCCTACCTGAACGCGGACGCCGCGGGCGAGCTGCACTACCCGGGCTTCGGCGCCGAGGCCGCAAGCTGGCTGATCGAGCAGCGCTGCGTCGGTGCCCTCGGGATCGACGCGATGGGAATCGATCCGGGTGCCGACACGTCGTTCGGCACCAACCGGCTGCTGCTCAGGGACCACCGCATCCATCTGGAGAATCTGACCGGGCTGGGTGAAATGCCGCCGTGCGGCGGCTGGATCATCGTCGGGGGAATCCGGATACGGGGCGGTTCTGGCTCGCCGGCCACCGTGTTCGGGCTGATTCCTTAGCCGAACGGGCTGGCCTTCTGCTCGTCGGTCCGGGTGGCCCGGGCCTCCGGTGCTGTTGTTGCAAGGGGTGGCGGCGGGATTCACGGAACTTCAGCGGGCGCGGGCGTTCGGGGTGAGGGTGCCCTTCCCCCCATCTATCGGGGGCAGGGGCACCCTCACCCCATCGGCGAGTGGGCGCGGGCGAGTGGGCGCGGGCGAGTGGGCGCGGGATTCTGGGGGATTGTGGCGTGAAACTGTCACTGAATGTATCAGCTTGACGACACAGAGGGAAAAGATGCAGGTAAATGCCTATTCACAATATGCACGCGAAAGATTACTCTAAGTACTAGTTGCCCTGTATTGACCCTAATGCGGGGCGGTCCCGGCGAGAGGGGTCAGGGAATGCCTGGGACGCGGCATGAGCCGGCGGCGGCCGCCCCCGCACGGGTCACGACCGTGCGGGGCTGGCGTGACCTGCGCGCGCTAGAACCCGCCCTCGACGCGCTGCACCGGGCCGCGGGAATCCCGGTGACGGCCCGGCTCGCCTGGTGGCGCGCGGCGCTCATGGCGGACCGCGACATCGTTCCGCTGCTGCTGGCGCTGCGCGGGCTGGGCGGCACATTAACGGCCGCCGCGCTGGTCGCGCTGCGCGACCAGGACGGAGAGTGCCGGATAACCTCGGTCCGGCCGCACACCGACGACGTGTGGGATATCGCCGCGGTGTCGCCTGGCGCCCGCCACACGGTGCTCGCCGGGCTGGTCCGCTACGCCGCCAGGCTGAGCTGCCCGTGGCGGCTGACCCTGACCGGATTGCGCGACGAAGACGAGGCTACCTGGCTCGCCGGGCAGCTGCCTGACGGCCGCGCAGTACCCGCGCCGCGGGTGCCCGGCATCGGCTTCGGCCAGGACGAGGTCCCGCTCGGGCCGGGGATCCGCAGCGGCCTCGACCGGTCCGGGCAGCGGATCCGGCAGCACGCGCTGACCGAGACGATCAGGTTCGAGCGCGAGCCGGCCCGGCTGGCGGAACTGCGTGACGAGATCGAGGCCGTGCACCAGGCCCGCGACCACGACGCCGGACGGGTGAGTGACCTGGACGACGGGGCCGGCGTCGCGTTCTGGCGCTCGGTGTACGACGGGCACGCCGCCCGCGGCGAGCTCGAGGTCGCCACGCTGCGCCTGGACGGGCACCTGGCCGCGTACGTCGTCGCCCTGGCCGACTCCCCCGCGTACCGGGTGTTCGACGGGCGGTTCGCGCCGAAGTGGCGGCTGTACTCCCCGGGCCGGCGGCTGGAGGTGGCGGTGGTGCAGCACGCCCGCCGCCGATCCTTCCGCGAGCTGGACTGGATGAGCAGCGTTGCGCCGGAGAAGCTCGTCGCCAGCACCCAGTCCGATCCGCGCTGGGCCGTCACCGGGACCGGCGACGCCCGGCCGGCACTCCCCGCGGGGGGCGGCAGCGTGCTGTCCATGGCGGCAGCACCATGACAGAGGTACCGTGAACGCCAGCACGGTGACGATGGCGGTCACCGTCCTGGGCAGTGCGCTCACCGCCGCCGCGGCGCTGCCGTACATCCTCGACATCGTGCACGGCCGGGCCCAGCCCAGGATCGCGTCCTGGAGCATCTGGACCGTCGTGCAGGCCATCGGCACCGTCTCGGCGTTCGCCGCCGGGCAGCTGCCCACGGCGTGCTACACCCTGCTCTGCGCGGCGGGCTGCGCCGCCGTGGTCTTCCTCGGGTGGCGGCACGGGAGCAGGGAGTTCGGACGGCTGGACGCGGTGTGCGTCACCCTGGCGGCGGAGGGCGTGGCGCTGCTCGCGGTGGCCACCTGGGTGCCCGCGCTCATCCCCATGTCGTGGGCAGTCGCCGTGTCGGTGGCGACCGACTTCCTGGCCTACCTGCCGACGTTCCACCACGCGTGGCGCAGGCCCGGCGAGGAGCCGTGGGTTCCCTACGCGATGTTCGGCGCGGCCGCCGCGCTGGTCCTGCTGGTCGCGGACTACCGGATCCTCGCCGGGGTGATCTACCCGACCTACCTGTTCGCCGCGGACGCGGCCATGGTGATCATGATCCTGGCCAGCCCGCACTACGCGGCGCCGCTGCCGTCGGCGGGCCGCTCGCGCGCCGTTCCGCCCGAGCCTCCGATGCGGCTGTCGGTCACGTCGGCGCAGTGGCGGCCGGTCACCGGGAAGGACTGGCGCCAGCCTGACTTCGTCCCGGAGCGGGCGCGCGGCGGGTACCGCTGATGCACCCGCGCGGCGGAGCTTACTAGCTGGTAGCGTCGCTGACGTGGTGCGGCTAACTGGTCATGGCGGTGCGCACGCGGTCGCGGCCGCGCGGCGGCACGGCGTATCGGTGATGTTCACGCTGTCCGGCGGGCACGTGTTCCCGCTCTACGACGCGGTCGTCAAGGACGACGCCGGGCCCGCGATGCGCCTGGTGGACGTGCGGCACGAGCAGACCGCGGTGTTCGCGGCGGAGGCGACCGCGCGGCTGACCCGGACGCCCGGGCTGGCGGTGGTCACCGCCGGGCCCGGCGTGACGAACTCGGTCAGCGCGGTGACCACCGCGTGGTTCAACGGCGCCCCGGTGGTGGTGCTGGCCGGCCGCGCGCCCGACTCACGCTGGGGCGCGGGCAGCCTGCAGGAGATGGATCATCCGCCGCTGCTCGCGCCGGTCACCAAGCGGGCCTGGACCGAGCACGACACGGCGCGGCTGGCCGGGTCGGCGGACGAGGCCTTCCGGCTGGCGGCGAGCCCGCACCGCGGGCCCGTGTTCCTGGACATCTCGCTCGAGGCGCTCTACGGCCAGGCCGAGGCGGACCTGCCCGCGGCCGTCCCGCCGGCTGCATCGGGGCCCGCCGCCGGGGATGTGGACCGGATCGCCGGCCTGATCCTGGCGGCCCGGCGGCCGGTGCTGGTGCTGGGCTCCGACGTGTGGCTGGGCGGCGCCGAGGACGCGGCGCGGCAGGCCGCGCAGGAGCTGCACCTGCCGGTGATCGCCAACGGCCAGGCCCGCGGCGTGCTGCCCCGCGGTCACGAGCTGCTGGTGACCCGGGCCAGGTCGGCGGCGCTGCGCCAGGCCGACCTGGTCATCGTGGCCGGGACGCCGCTGGACTTCAGGCTCGGGTACGGCTCGTTCGGCCCGAAGGACGCCCCGGCCCGGGTGGTGCACGTGGCCGACGCGCCCGCCGGGATCGCGACGCACGTCCCGCTGGCCGCCTCGGCAACGGGCGACCTGGCCGCGTTCTTCACCGCGCTGGCGGCCTCCGGCGGGGCGGCCGGCACTGGGGCCGCGCAGGCGGATCCGGACTGGGCGCCGGGGCTGGCCGAGGCGACCCGGGCCGCGCTGGCGGCCGACAAGCCGCTGCTGGCCAGCGAGGCCGATCCGGTGCACCCGGCCCGGATCTACGGCGAGCTGCTCAAGGTGCTGGACGACGACGCGGTGGTCATCGGCGACGGCGGCAACTTCGTTCTCGTTCGCCGGCAAGTTCATCGAGCCGCCCCGGCCGGGCGGGTGGCTCGATCCCGGACCGTTCGGCTGCCTGGGAACCGGACTCGGCTACGCCATCGCGGCGCGGATCGCGCGCCCGTCCGCGCAGGTCGTCCTGCTGCTCGGGGACGGCGCGGCCGGCTTCTCGCTGATGGACGCGGACACGCTGGTCCGGCACGGGCTGCCCGTGGTCATGGTGTGCGGGAACAACGCCGGCTGGGGCCTTGAGCGGCACCCGATGCGCGCCCTGTACGGCTACGACGTCGCCGCCGACCTCCAGCCTGGCTGCCGTTACGACGAGGTGGTGCGCGCCCTCGGCGGCGCCGGCGAGCTCGTGACCAAGCCCGCGGATATCGGCCCGGCGCTGGGCCGCGCCTTCGCCGCCGGCGTCCCCTACCTGGTCAACGTCCTCACCGACCCGGAGATCGCCTACCCGCGCTCGACCACCGGGGTATAGGCGGCCTGCGGGACCACCGCGGGCATCCCGGTTAGCCGATCGTGGCGATCAGGTCGCCTTCCTGGACCACATCACCCTCGGCCACGTGCATCTTGGTGACTACGCCCGGGCCTTCGGCCAGGACCGGGATCTCCATCTTCATCGACTCGAGGATCACCAGGGTGTCACCGTCGTCGACGTGATCGCCCTCCGCCGTGACGACCTTCCACACGTTCGCGACCATCTCCGCGCGGACTTCAGCCACCGGTGACTCCTCATTGTCGTTACCTAGTCCCGTTACCTGGGACGCAGCTTGCTCACCAGGGACGTATCGTAGTCCCCGCTGACGAACTCCGGGCTGGTGAGCAGGTCCGCGTGGAACGCCAGGTTGGTCTTGGGCCCGGCGATGCGGAAGGCGGCCAACGCCGCCCGCGCGCGCTCCAGGGCCTGCGCCCGGTCGGCGCCGTGGACGCAGAGCTTGGCCAGCAGCGGGTCGAAGAACGGCGTCACCGTGTTGCCCGCCTGGTAGCCGGCGTCTACCCGCACGCCGTCGCCCGCGGGCTCGTCCCATTCGGTGATCGTGCCCGGGCCGGGCAGGAACCGGACCGGGTCCTCCGCGTAAATCCGCAGCTCGATCGCGTGCCCCGCGGGCCGGACGGCAGCCGGATCGAAGGAGGGCGGCTCGCCCGCGGCGATGAGGAACTGCTGCTCAACCAGGTCGATGCCGGTGACCAGTTCGGTGACGGGGTGCTCCACCTGGAGCCTGGTATTCATCTCGAGGAAGACGAACGAGCCCGTGTCGGCGTCCACCAGGCACTCGACGGTCCCGGCGCCGCGATAGCCCACGGACTCCCCCGCCTGGACCGCGGCGGCCAGCATCCGCTCGCGCAGCCCGGCGGAGACACCCGGAGATGGCGTCTCCTCGGCGACCTTCTGGTGCCGGCGCTGCACCGAGCAGTCACGCTCGCCGAGCGCGAGCACCCGGCCGTCGGCCAGGCCGAGGATCTGAACCTCGACGTGCCTGGCCCGCTCCACGTACCGTTCGAGCAGGATCTCCGGGGAGCCGAAGAACCGCTCGGCGCGCGACCGGGCGGTCGCGAACGCCTCGCGCAGCCCCGCCTCGTCCGCGGCCGCGCCCATGCCGATCCCGCCGCCGCCGCCCGCCGCCTTGACCATGACGGGATACCCGATCCGTTCGGCCTCGGTGACCGCGGCGTTTACGTCGGTCACTGGCTCCCGGGTGCCCGGCGAGACCGGGACGCCGGCCTGTTCCAACAGGTTCCTGGCCCGGATCTTGTCCCCCATCTGCTCGATGGCCCCGGGGTCGGGACCCACCCAGGTCAGCCCGGCCTCGATCACCTGGCGGGCGAAGTCCGCATTCTCGGCCAGAAAGCCGTAGCCCGGGTGCACCGCCGCCGCCCCGGTCTTGCGGGCGGCCTCGATGATCGCCGCGGCGTCCATGTAGCTGCGGGCCGGCTGGGACCCAGGGACCGGGCCGAGGTGCACGGCTTCGTCAGCCTCGCGGACGTACGGCAGGTCGGCGTCGGCGTCGGCGTAGACAGCCACCGCGCGGATGCCCATCTTGCGGGCGGTCTTTATCACCCGCCTGGCGATCTCCCCGCGGTTGGCCACCAGCACCGAATCAAACATCACGCCAGCCTAGCGGCCGCGCCCGGGTGGCGATCGGCGGGCTCAGGGGCGGGGCAGCGCGGGGGCGCCGGTTTCATGATCGTGGACAGAAATGGGCAAATAGCACCCGAAACTACCCGCGATCATGAAAATCCGGGGGTGCTCGGCCGGGGCGGGTTGGGCGGGTTGGGCGGGGTGGGGAATCACAGCATGACGGAGCGGCGGTTTACTACGCGGCTGAGGGCCTCGACCGTGGCCGGGTCGTACTCGCTGGCCGTGTCCAGCCGGAGCCGCTGCACCGCGGCCGCGGCCCGGCCCTGGTCGAGCGAGCTGCCCACCAGGTCGTCGAAGGCGTTGGCCGTCTTGATGATGCGGCTGCTCAGTGGTGGTCCGGGGGGCGGCCCTGAGGGCTCGGAGGAAGGGAAGAAGCCCGCCCGGCCGTTGGCCGCGTGGTCGGCGTCCCGGTAGGGCTCGTTCTGCCGGCGCACGATCTCGGCCACCGAACCGAGTACCTGGGCCTGCTGGATGACGTCGGCGCCGAGTTCGGCGATCCGCTGCTGGTCCTGGCGGGAGACCAGCACCGTCGCCCCGCCGGGGATCGGGTCGTGCAGCGAGAGCTGGCCGATGTCGTGCATCAGCGCGGCGTACTCGAGCTCGAGCAGCTGGGGCTCGTGGATGCCGAGCTCCCGGCCGATCGCGACCGCGAGCCTGCTGACCCGTTCGGAATGACCGGCTTCGACGTACCCGCCGATCTCGGTCACCTTGGCCAGCGCCCGCACGGTCTGCAGGTAGGTGGCCCGGATCCCGGCGTACCGGCGGAACGCTACCTGGGTGACCAGCAGCGGCGCGGTGAACACGGCCAGCGCGGCCAGCCCCATCACCTCGGCCGCGAACGCGATGAGCAGTGCGGATGCGCCGACCGCCGCACCCAGCGGCAGCTGGACGCGCATCTCGTCCACCAGCGTCACCCGGAACCTGGCCCGCTGCTCGTCGGCTCGGAGCAGCGCGGTGAGCACGGCCTCGAGCAGCAGGGCGACCACGGTCAGCGAGGTCATTAGCGCGACGGCCAGGCCCCAGTGCTTTTCCACGGCGCTGTTCCCGGCCAGCGGCCGGAAGATATAGGCGACACAGGCCACGCAGAGCAGCCGCGCGGCCATCCCGCTGACCCGGGCGGGACGGCCGACGGCCAGGTGCGGCAGCGCGCCGATGATCATGCCGATGGCGGCCACGGTCACCACCTGCTCGGCGCTGTACTGGACGAAGTGCGTGCCGACGTTGATGAGCAGGGCGTAGGCGAGCGCGCCGGCGAAGCCGATCGGGGCGGTCTCCCGGTCGCCCGGCAGGTTGAGCCGGAGGACCTCGCCGAACGCGATCAGCGCGCCGAACGCGATCGCGATCCGCGGATCCTTCAGCCCTCCGGCCGCCGTCTGCGCCACCGCGGCCACTAGCCAGACCCCGGCGGCCACCACCAGCAGCAGCTGGCCGGAATCCCGAACCTGCCAGGGATACCTGCGCAGCTCGCGGGAGGAGTGGGCCGGGGTGCGCCCCGCTGAATCAGTCATCGCAGTCCCTACAGGCTGTCGATGACGCGGAGGGGTGCGCCTGGGTCGTCGTGATCTTGCGCGGTGATGGTGGCCAGGTCATCGGCGGCGATCAGCTGCGGCTCGGGGCGCTGCCAGCCTTCGCGCTTGAGGGCGGCGACGAAGGCGTCCACGAATGCCGGGTCGAACTGGGTGCCCGACCACTTCCTCAGCTCTTCGATGGCCTCGGCGACCGGGCGCGCACCGCGGTAGGAACGGGTGGAGGTCATCGAGTCGAAGGCGTCGGCGACCGCCAGCACCCGGGCGAACTCGGGGATCTCGTCCCCGGCCAGCCCCATCGGGTAGCCGCGGCCGTCGATGCGCTCGTGATGGTGCATGATCCCGGCCAGCGCCTCGTCCAGGAAGCCGATCTCCCGCACGATATCGAGCCCCCGCATCGGGTGCAGCTGGATGGCGGCGTACTCCTCCTCGGTCAGCTTGCCCGTCTTCTGCAGCACCTTGGTCGGCACGCCGAGCTTGCCGACGTCGTGCAGCATGCCCGCGTACCTGATCGCCTCGACCCGCTCGCCCCGCATGCCGATCTCGCGCGCGATCATGACCGAACCGCGGGACACCCGGTCGCTGTGGCCGCGGGTGTAGAAGTCCTTGGTCTCGACCGCCTGGCACAGGGCGCCCACCGTGGCCTCGTACGCCTTCTGCTGCTCGGCGAACTGCGCCACCGCCCAGCGGGCGACGAACAGGGGGATCAGCACCAGCAGCGGCGCGAAGAACCCGACCACGCTCCACAGCGCGGCCATCAGCAGGCCGAAGGCCGCGTAGCCGATGTCGGAGAGCAGCAGCCGCGCGCTCAGCCCGACGCCTGCCCCCTGACCCCCGGAAACCCCCAAGGACATCCGGTCCCGCGGCCTGGTCAGCCAGAGTACGCCGCTGAGCAGCCCGTGATTGGCCGCGACATGGATCAGTGCGGCGGCGGCGAACGGCCAGATGATGCTGGGAAAAGAATTTTCGTCCGGCAGCCCGACATGACCGCCGAAGGCGAGAAAAACGCGGCCGGCTAGGTACGCGCTGAGCGCGTACATCGACGTATTGAAAACGCGCTGCAGGAGGTTCGGACCGCGGCGCAGGCCCAATGCGGTACACGCCCCCACAATGGCGGCACCGACCGGACCGACCAGGACAACCGAGGCAAGCATGGCGGCCGAACTCGACGACCAGGTGAGCTGCCCTTTGCGGAGTTGCGTCGCCCTTGATTCAGAGACAATAACCAGGATTCCGAGGAATACGACGTACTGCCAGCGCAAGCCGGTGAACGGTCCCCTGGCGACCAGCACGACGGCGCTGACCACCACCGCACTGATGTAGAGCAGTGCGACCCGCGAGAGCTTGCCCAAACTTCCCCCTCGCAGTCAGGAGTATGTACGCCGCGAACCTGGATCGGTAACGTCAGCCCCAGGCCACGCCGCGGGCGCGAAGCTCGCCGTGCACGCCCGTACAGAGCGCGCGCCGACCAGCTTTGACATCACCGCCTGTATGCATGAGGCGAACCTCCCTAGGGCGAAATAGCGCTCGCCGGACTCGTCTTGTAATCGTTCAACCACAGGATAACGCGGGCGCAGACGTTCGCGCAGGCCTAAATCTCATCGTGAACAAACCGTGAGCAGAATCGTCACGA
The DNA here is from genome assembly GCA_963753225.1 of uncultured Actinomycetota bacterium. Lineage (GTDB taxonomy): Bacteria > Actinomycetota > Actinomycetes > Streptosporangiales > Streptosporangiaceae > Palsa-504. The sequence continues at coordinate 321,318 of CAVWBQ010000047.1, forward strand.
TGCGCAATCAACGTTGGCACATGTGGCGCAATTGCCACAGTCCTGGCAAATCGGAACGCGGGCGTGCGCCCCCGGGGCCGGCCTTTCCGCCCGCGGCGGCGGGGCGGGCCCTCCGAAGATCGTTTTACTCAGCGAACTCGATGGAGGTGCGGACTTCCCTGATGCGGACGAGAATCTTGGCGCGCAGTTCGGCCGGCGCGGGGTCACAGCTGCAGTGCTTCTGTACCACCCGTTTAACCGCCTCCTCCAGGCCGTACTCGCGCAGGCAGGGCCCGCACTCGTCCAGGTGCTGACGGATCTTGGCGCAGTCCAGGTCGTCCAGCTCGCCGTCAAGGTAGCCGTAGACCCGGTCCAGTACCTCGGTACACGGCGTCTCGTGCGGATTTCCGCAGCTCATCGCCCCTCCTCGCCGGATCCTGAGGCGTCTGAAGCGGTCCGTGCCAGCCCGCGCCCCGCAGCGTAGTCCTGGAGCAGATCCCGTAGCTGCCTGCGACCGCGATGCAGACGTGACATCACGGTCCCGATCGGCGTCTCCATGATGTCGGCGATCTCCTTGTACGCGAACCCTTCCACGTCAGCCAGGTAGACCGCGATCCTGAACTCCTCGGGCAGCGCCTGCAGCGCTTCCTTGATGTCAGAATCCGGGAGGCGCTCGAGCGCCTCCGCCTCGGCCGACTTCAGTCCCCCCGAGGTATGCGACGCCGCCCGCGCCAGCTGCCAGTCCTCGACCTCTTCGGCGCCCGACCGCTGCGGCTCGCGCTGCCGCTTGCGGTAGGTGTTGATGAAGGTGTTGGTCAGGATCCGGAACAGCCACGCCTTCAGGTTCGTGCCCTGCTGGAACTGGTGGAAGGACGCGTAGGCCTTGGCGAAGGTCTCCTGCACCAGGTCTTCCGCATCCGCCGGGTTGCGGGTCATCCGAAGCGCCGCGGAGTACAGCTGATCCAGGAAGGGCAGCACCTCCTGCTCGAAGCGCTCACCGCGCTCTTCGAGAGTCTCCGGAACGGGACCCACCCCCTCTGGGTAGTACGGGGCCAGTCTGCTGGCATGCAGACCGTATGTGCGGGAGGATACCGTGCCGGAGTCAGAAACTTCCGTCAGCATGCCACGAGGTGGCGCAGCGACTGCCATGCCGCGTTCAACACGACGGGGTGCCGGCTCATTCCGCAACAGGGCTGCTCGCTAGCTTAAGCCCAGCCTGGACGGGAAGGTAACACCTAGGCGCCTGGTGGCAGCGCCGGTCGTGCAGGGTCCGTCCGGCAGTACGTGTCCTGGAGGGGCGCCGAGTCAGGAGTCTGGGCTCGTGCAGCATGCGGCCAGCGCGATCATTGCGCCGGACACCGATCAACTCCCTGTTTACTGGCAGTTCCACGCGGCGGTGACCCGCGCCCAGCTGACCGAGTGGCTGCCCACCGGCCGGCACCTGCTGGTCGACGTCTCGGGCCCGCGCGCGCCGGGCGCCGAACTGGCCGCCAAGGCCGGGCACACGGTGGTGCGTGTCATCGATGACGCCCGCCAGGACCGGCCGCCTGACAGCTCGGGGCCGCCTGACAGCTCGGGGCCGCCTGACAGCTCGGGGCCGCCTGACAGCTCGGGGCCGGGAAAAATCATCCGGGTCATCGCGGACTCGTCGCGGCTGACGTTCCTGGGCGACGGCTGCGCGGACGGCGTCATCGCGGACGACCGGGCGCTGTCGGTGTACCTGGCCGCCGAGGCGATGATCGCCGAGATCGCCAGGGTGCTGCGCCCGGCCGGCCGGGTGATCGCCTGCGTCGACTCGCTGGTACTCGGCATGGCCGTGCTGGCCGACCAGCACCACTGGGCGCAGCTGGTCGACCTGCCGCACGCCGAGGTAGTGCTGGTGCCCTGGCCGGACGGCAGCATCACCAGGTGCTACGGCCCGGACCAGGCCCGCGAGCTGTTCACCGGGGCCGGGCTTCGGGTCAACTGGATCCGGTCGCGGACCGTGTTCTCCGAGTCGGTGGTGACACACTGGCTGCGGCGCGACCCCGGCGGGCTGGACAAGCTGGTGCGAGCCGAACTGGCGGCCCCGTCCGACGAGTCGCTCGGCGCGCAGCTGTTGATCTCGGCCAGCAAGCCCCGCTGGCCCGGGCATGGCTAACGGTGGCGTTTGGCCCACTTGGACTGGCAGCCGACGCAGCGGGCGGCATCGGGCCGCGCGTCGAGCCTGCCGTCGGGTATCTCGTGGCCGCAGTCGACACACTGCCCGTAGCTGTCCTCGTCGAGGCGGGACAGCGCGGCCAGCACCTCGTTGCGCTGGTTGCGGGCGGAGTGGAGGATCGCCTCGGTGCGGTCGGCCTCGGAGAGCATGGACCCCGAGTCGGCCGGATCCTGCGGGTACCCCGCGGCGGCCTCGGACCCTGGACGCTCGTCCTGCAGGACGGATATCGTCCGGTCCAGGTCGTCGCGCATCACCTCTAGGCGCTTTCTGGCGACAGTAGTCTCCACTGGTGTCCTCGCCTTCCGTCCGCGTGCGGCGGCAGCCCAGGCTTGCTCTGGCACCAAGCCATGGCTGCGGGCCGCGGACTCAGAACAACTCGCCGGGCGGCCTCTCTTTGCCCGCGGAAGCCTCGGCTGAGCTATCGGCTGGCCCGTCGGCGCTCTCGAAGGGCTTGATGAGCTCCGGTCCGTTGTTCCGCACGGTATTGACGGCCATGGATACAGGATGCGACGTCAGGCCGCCCGCCATCGCGGGCAGCATTGCCGCGTGAATCTGGCCGGGCTCGGTATTGGCCGGGTCGAGCCAGTCTGCCCAGTGCTCGGGAGTGATCACCATGGGCATGCGATCGTGGATCTGGCCGACATCGTCGGTTGCCTGGGTCGTGATAATCGCGGCCGTCCACAGCCAGGCGCGCTCGTGATCCTCGGGGAGCGAGTCGTCCCGCCAGAGCTCGTAGATTCCGGCGAAGGCGAGGGCTTCCCCATCCGTTCGGTATATAAAATACGGCTGCTTACGCTTCTTGCCCCCGTCAGAAATGGCCTGCCACTCGTAGTATCCGTCGGCCGGGAGGATGCACCGGCGCTTGGCGAAGGCACGCCTGAAGGCCGGCTTGACCGCCACCGTCTCGGCCCTGGCGTTGATCATCCGGCTGCCTATCGAGGCCTCCTTGGCCCAGGAAGGCACCAGGCCCCAGCGGAGTACGCGCAGCTCGCGGGCCTGCGGCTCGTCCTCGCGGGCGGGCCGTTCGAGGACGGCGAAGATCTTCTTGGTGGGGGCTACGTTGTAGTCGGGTGCAGGCTCAGGGTCGGGTGAGGCAGCCACCTGGTCGCGCTCCACGCCGAACTCCTCGAGGAGCTCAAGGCGCTTACGCGCCGACACGAAACGACCGCACATGCAATCTCTTCCTAAACTGGTTGCTACCTGGACAGGTCCCGTTAAGCCTGGATTGGCAGTTAATAACCAGAATCCGGGCGGGCCAAACGTCCCCCAGGGGGGCCGAGGGGGTCTGGGGGGAACGGTTTCCCCCCAGGAGCGGGGGTTCCGGGGGTCGCCCCCCCGGGTTAGCACTGCACTAGTCTCAAGGCTATGCACTCGGTTAACAACCAGGACCGGACCTGGGCTTCCCCGGCTGCCGCCGGGCCGGTCAGCGCGCGCGTCCGGCTGCCGGGCTCCAAGTCCATCACCAACCGTGCATTGGTCCTGGCCGCGCTGGGCGACGGGCCGGCGGTGATCGCCAACCCGCTGCGGGCCAGGGACACCGCGCTGGCCGCCGACGCCCTGCGTGCCCTCGGCTGTGCGATAACTGAGCGCTCGCAGGTCACTGAGTCCCGAACGGAATGGGTAATCACGCCCGGGCAGCCGGCTCCCGGTTCCGCGGTGAACGTGGACGTGGGGAACGCCGGCACGGTGATGCGGTTCGTGCCCGGCCTGGCCGCGCTGACCTCGGCCGTGGTCGCCTTCGACGGGGACGCGCGGGCCAGGCAGCGCCCGGTCGGCCCGATCCTGGCGGCGCTGCGGCAGGTCGGCGCGCAGATCGAGGACGGCGGCCGGGCCGCGGTCCCGTTCACCGTGCACGGCCGCGGCGCGGTCCGCGGCGGCACCGTGGTGCTCGACGCCTCGGGCTCCTCGCAACTGGTCTCGGGCCTGCTGCTGGCGGCGCCCCGGTTCGACGAGGGCATCGAGGTGCGGCACGAGGGACCGCCGGTGCCGTCGGCACCGCACATCGCGATGACCGTGCGCATGCTCAGGGCGGCCGGGGCCTCGGTGGAGGAACTGGCTTCCGGCGCTGGCAGGTCCGGATCCGGGCCCGGCGCCCGGCCGGAGGCCTGGCGGGTGCGGCCGGGGCGGCTAGACCTCGGCTCGGTCACCGTGGAGCCCGACCTGTCCAATGCGGGCCCGTTCCTGGCCGCGGCGCTGGTCACCGGGGGCACTATCACCGTCCCCGACTGGCCGCGGGACAGCCTGCAGGCGGCCGGGGCGATCCTGGACGTGCTGGGCCAGATGGGCGCGCGGTACTCGGTGGGCACGGACGGGCTGACGATCTCGGGGACCGGCCAGGTTCACGGTGTCACCGCCGACCTGCGCGACGTGGCCGAACTCGCCCCGGTGCTGACCGCCGCGGCGGCGGTGGCGGACTCCCCCTCGGCCTTCACCGGCCTGGCGCACACCCGCACGCACGAGACGGACCGGCTGGCCGCCCTGGCCAAGGAGATCAACGCGCTCGGCGGCGACATCACCGAGCTGCCGGACGGGCTGCAGATCAGCCCGCGGCCGCTGCGGGCCGGGGCTTCTGCGGAACCGTTCGGCACTTATGACGACCACCGGATGGTGATGGCGGCGGCCGTCCTCGGCCTGGCCGTGCCCGGCCTGCGGGTGGCCGGCGCGCAGACCGTGGCGAAGACCTTCCCTGACTTCATGGACGTCTGGGCCTCGATGCCCGGCCTGGCCCCCTGAGCTGGTCATGAGTCGGCAGTCCGGCTACGCGCGGCTCGACGAGGACGACGTCAGGGTCCGTCCCGGCCGCGGCTCGCGGCCGCGCACCCGGCGGCGCCCGGCGCACTCCAGCGCCGTGGAGGGCTTCGTGACCAGCGTGGACCGGGGCCGGTACGGGTGCATGACCGCCGACGGCAGGCTGGTCGTGGCCATGAAGGCGCGCGAGCTCGGCAAGGGCTCGGTGGTGGTCGGCGACCGCGTGGCGCTGGCGGGTGACACGTCCGCCGCCGAGGGAACGCTGGCCCGGATCGTCCGGGTAGAGCCGCGGACCAGCGCGCTGCGCCGGTCTGCCGACGACACCGACCCGCAGGAGCGGATCATCGTGGCCAACGCCGACCAGCTGGTGGTCGTCTGCTCGCTGGCCGACCCGGCGCCCAATCTCCGCTTCGTGGATCGCTGCCTGGTCGCCGCGTACGACGCCGGGCTCGACCCGCTGCTGCTGCTGACCAAGGCCGACCTGGCGTCGCCGCGTAAGGTCCGCGACTTCTACCGGCCGCTCGGGCTGCCGATGCTGACCACCCGGCGGCCGCTGCCGCCCCGCACCCTGTCCCAGGTGCGGTCCGTTCTGACCGGCCGGATCAGCGTGCTCATCGGGCCATCGGGCGTCGGCAAGTCCACGTTGATGAACACGCTGGTGCCGGCGGCGGACCGTTCGGTCGGCAGGGTCAACCCGGTGACCGGCCAGGGCAGGCACACCTCGTCTTCCGTGGTGGCAATCCCGCTGGGCGACGGGTGGCTCATCGACACACCGGGCCTGCGAGGCTTCGGGCTCGGGCACGTGAGCGCGGAGCGGGTGGTGGAGGCGTTCGGCGATCTGGCCGAGGGCACTGCTTCGTGTCCGCCCGGCTGCGATCACCTCTCCCCCGACTGCGCGCTGGATGCGTGGGCGCGTGAGCATCATGCCGAGGCGCGCCTGGATTCGCTGCGCCGCCTGCTGCGCAGCAGGGAGGGCACCAGTCCGGACTAGTTCGGGGCGCGGTAGCCGGGCGCCGCAGCCGGGCGCCGCAGCCGGGAGCGGCAGCCGGGCGCCGCAGCCGGGCGCCGCAGCCGGGCGTCGCAGCCGGGCGCGGGTAGCCGGGCGCGGTAGCCGGGCGCCGCATCTGGTGTGTGCAGCCAACCCCTTGTTCCCACTGGGCTTGATACGTCCCGTTCGGCACACTGGTGCTGTGATCGCTGGCCAATGTCGAGAATCCCTGGCCTGCGAGGCCTTGGAAGGCTGATTCGAACCGCCACGATGTCACATTGTGACGGTTAGCGCGCGTCAGTTACTAACGCGCGGGTTTGATCTCGGGTGCGAGCGGGCGGGGCGGTAGCCGCGGCGGCGGTACGGGGCGGCGGTTCTGGGTCGCGGTTCTGGGCGGCGGTTCTGGGTCGCGGTTCTGGGCGGCGGTTCTGGGTCAAAGTGCCGGTGGTCCGGTTCTAGCCGGACCAGCGGCACATCGACCCACCAGTTACCACGTCAGCGCGCCAGAAATCCCGAAGCAACGGGTTATTTTAAGACGCGCGCCTATAACCGCATCGATGTCACATTGTGGCGGTTGCCGTCGCGCCCGTCTAGGTGAGTGAGTGACGACGGAGGCAGGTGAGACGTACGGGTGGCGGTCGGAGACGTCCTGGGCGGGAGGTGACCCGGGTACCTAGCCAAGGAGTGGCCCGTGGGACGGGAGTGTCGCTAGTTCGAGAAGTCTTGGGTGAGCCAGACGGTGCCGGAGGAGTCGTGGTAGACGGCGATGCCGATGTGGGTGAAGGAACTGCTGAGGATGTTCCGGCGGTGACCGTCGTCGGGCGGCTTCTCGTCGAGCATGGCCTGGGTGAGGCCGACCACCATCCGGGCGATGGCCGCGGTGCTGTCCGCGACTGGTCCGCCTTCGCCGATGTTCTCCCCGGCCGCCATCCAGTGGACTCCGGCAGCGGTCTCGCGGGCGCCGAGATCGGGCTCGCCAGCGCACTGGTGCGAGAGCCCGCATCCGCCTGCCATCGTCGAGTTGTGCGCCGATGCGCTGGAATCCAGGCCCGAGGTGATCGTCAGCGGAGCCAGGCCCGCGGCCGAACGCGCCTGGTTGATCAGCGCGAGGACCTGGGCGGCGGGGCTGCCCGATGAGGTGCCCGCCGGGCTCGTCGCGGACGCGGTGGGCGAGGGCGACGCGGGCTTCGAGAACGCGGATGCGGATGGTGACGGCGAGGGCCGGTGGTGCCCGGTCCGGGCGGCCGACGGTCTCGGCGAGAGCGAGGCAGGCACGCTGGCGACACCGGCGTGGAAGGGACGCCCGGCGCAGGAATCGGCGGATCGGGCGGCCGACGGGTCGCACGGCGAGGGCGCCTGCGGGGCGACGGCGACCTTGCCCGCCGCGGACGCGGGGGCCGGGACGGAACCGCGGGCCAGGTAGACGCCCGCGGCCGCCAGCAGAGGAAGCACCAGCACGGCGCAAAGCAGGAACCAGGCGCGGCGGCCAAGGGCCCGGGTGCGGCGCGGCGGACCGCCGGGAGGCGGGCCGTATCCCGGGGGCGGGCTGTATCCCGGGGGCGGGCCGTATCCCGGGGGCGGGCTGTATCCCGGGGGCGGGCTGTGACCCGCGGGCGGGCCGTATCCCGCGGGCGGGCCATAGCCGGGGGGCTGGTCGGGCGGGTGGGCGCCGTGCCGGGGGGCGCGATGGCGCGCGGGTGCTTCGGCCGACATGTCAACCGCCCGTCTCGACGGACGTGCCGGGCCGCCCGTGGTCGTCCCCTGGTGTCCAGGGATCGCGAAAACCCATGTTGGCGTGACACTAGAGGATCCGGGCCTGATTTTCGGGAGATTGGCAGATACGGACGGCTGGTCGCCAGCTGAGGGTGCCAGCTGAGGGTGCTAGCTGACGGTGCTAGCTGACGGTGCCGCCGGCCCGCCAGTAGACACCGGCCGCGGTGCGGGACATGAACTGCTCGTCGATCAGGTACCGGCGCAGCGCGCAGTGGTCGTCGAAGACCTGCTTGAGGATCTCGTCCACCGCGGCTTCCGCGTACCTGCGGCCAGGCTCGAACGCCTGGACCACCTGGTCAAGCAGCAGGCGGCGCCGGGTCCGCTTGGCCGGCATCGCGGTGATCCTGCCGTGACTGATGAACGCCCGCAGCTGATCCGGCGGGTCAACGAGGAGGCCGTCAGGGGTTTCGTCCATCTCGGGTAAGTATGACGCGGGTGCGGCGGATCTGGCCAGCGAGATACCCCAGGCGGTACCGTTCCGGGGTGGTGGCACGCTATGACGATGACCTGCGCTTCGCGCATGTGCTCGCAGACAACGCCGACGACATCACCACGCGCCGGTTTCGCGCGCTGGACTTGCGAGTCGACACCAAGCCTGACCTCACGCCGGTGTCCGACGCCGACCAGGCGGCCGAGGAGTCGCTGCGTAACGTGCTGCGCCGGTCCCGTCCGCGCAACGCGGTCCTGGGCGAGGAGACCGGGCGGAGCGGCTCGGGTCCGCGCTGCTGGGTCATCGACCCGATCGACGGGACCAAGAACTACGTGCGCGGCGTGCCGGTCTGGGCCACGCTGATCGGCCTGATGGACGGCCCTGACGTCGTGGTCGGGGTGGTGTCCGCCCCCGCGCTCAGCCGCCGCTGGTGGGGCGCCCTCGGCGGGGGCGCCTGGACCGGGCGCAGCCTGACCAAGGCGTCGCCGTGCCGGGTATCCGGGGTGACCAAGATGGGCGACGCCTCGCTGTCCTACTCCAGCCTCGGCGGGTGGACCGAACGCGGGCTGCTGGACAACTTCCTCGGCCTGACCAGGTCGGTGTGGCGGACGCGGGCGTTCGGCGACTTCTGGTCGCACATGCTGGTCGCGGAGGGCGCCTGCGACATCTCGGCCGAACCCCAGGTGAACCTGTGGGACCTGGCCGCGCTCCAGGTCATCGTCACCGAGGCCGGCGGGAGGTTCACCTCGCTTGAGGGCGAGACCACGCCGGGCGGTGGCAGCGTCGTGTGCACCAACGGGCACCTGCACGACGAGGTGCTGGCGCAGTTGCGCACGGCCGAGTAATCGTGGGCTTGCCCTCGGGGGTTAATTCACCGATGCTGTTTGGACGCCACAAATGCACAAGCGTCGGAGCCAGGGGGTTGTGACTCGTGAAGGTACGAGACGGCATGTCCCACCTAGTCCTCACGATCGGGCCGAATCACACGCTGCGGCAGGCAGCGCGCATGATGTCGGCGCGCCGCATCGGCGCCGCCGTCGTGATCGACCCGGAGCACGCTGGCATCGGCATCCTGACCGAACGTGACATCCTCGACTCGGTGGCGGCGGGCGAGGACCTGGACGCCGAACTGGCCGCGCAGCACCGCACAGAAGAGCTCACCTACGCGTCGCCCGAGTGGACGCTGGAGGAAGCCGCCGCGGCGATGGTCAAGGGCGGATTCAGGCACCTCGTGGTGGTCGAAGACCACGACGTGGCCGGGCTGCTGTCCATGCGCAACATCGTCCGCTGCTGGACATCGGCTGAGGCGACCGGTCCGCGGCCCGTCACGACGTCCGCGTGAGCCCCGGCACCCGGGAACAGGGCGCCTCGACGGGGTCAGGTTCGCACTGGCCGGCGGGGGCGCAGCGATAGTCCGGGTGGTGGTGCCGGTACGGGGTGCTCCGGCGAGGGCGGACAATTAGGACATGGACCGCGAAGGCGCGGAAACCTATCTGCGGTTGCTGGCCGAGGCCGCGATGCGCGGATCGCCGGCGCCTGCCGTGGAACCCCGGGCTCCCGGCGCGAGCAGGATGCTGGCGGTAGGGCACGCGCTGACCGCGGTGGGAGCCCTCGATCCGGTCACGGCCGAGGAGATCCTGACCGACTTCAGGCTGGCCGTGAGCGTGCGGCAGCTGCACAGCGAGCCTGGCCAGGGCCCCGGCCAGGCGGTGACCGTGGCCCAGTGGCTCAGCCAGGGCCGGGCCGTCCTGCACGCGAAATCGCCCCCGGCCCCGGCCCCGTCGACGGCGACGGCGACGGGGCAGGCGGTGCCACCGGAAGGCGCCGATCAGGAACGAGCCGACCGGTTCGTCCCGGTGGGGATTACGGTCCCGTTCCGCGCGGGCGCCATCAGCGGCGAGCTGTGCCTCATGTCGTTCGCGCAGACCGGCGCGGGCGCGCGGTTCATCGCGGCGTGGGGAATACGCACCCCGTCCCTGGAGGCCCAGATGGGCCGTGGGCACCCCGGCCTGATCCCGTTCGACCTGTTCACGGTCACCGACGACCGCGGCGGCCGGTACCAGCTCGACCAGACGCCCGGCAGCGGCGACCTGGAGTGGCCGAACATGATCAGGCTGAGCCCCGCGCCGCCACAGGGTGTCCGCTGGCTCGATGTCGCCCCGCCGTACCGCCCGGCGATCCGCGTCGACCTGCGCTCCGCTGGCCCGCAGCCCGCGGGAGGGCTCGGGGGGGATCAGGGTTTCGTCTCTGCCCAGGGAGGGCCCGGGGAGATGGGGCCCTCCGCAAGAGAAAGAGCCTGCAGATGCCCGGCGGGCGATGGGCCCCTGGTCAGCGCCGTGAAGCTCAGCCCGGGTGAGCACCTGCTCGTCATGCTGGCCGAGCGGCTGCTCACCGGGACGCCCCAATTCCCGCGCCGCGGGCTGCTGGCCGCGCCGGCCGCCGGGCCGCGGCGGGCCATGGCGGCCGGGTTCGGCGACATCATCGCGGCCCTCGAGGCAGCCGACGTGCTGTCACCGCTCAGCCCGGTCCCCGCCCGGCTCGCCACGCTGTGCGCCAGCCTGGACCTCGACGGGCACGGTATCACCGTGCCGCCAACGCTCGACCTGCCGGAACCCTGGCTGAGCCTGCTGGCGCACTACCAGCGCAGGAAACCGGAGCCGTCCCAGATGCGCGAGGGCTATGCGGCGCTGGCGACCTCCCTTCCCGAGCTGGACGGCTTGCGGCTGACGCTGCTCGGCCTGCAGCACACCGGGGGAAGTTCGGCCCTGCACGTGCTGGCCCAGGGCTCCACGCCCGAACCCCGTCCCGGCCCGCTCGATCTCGACCTGAACTTCCCGCTGTCGTTCTGGCTCAAGGACAGCGGCGGCCGGTGGCACGCCGCCCGCCCGGACCGCTGCCATCAGGCCGACGGCGAGAGAGCGATCCGCCTGCGGCTGGTGCCGCCGCTGACCCGGCCCGCGGAGTGGGTCGAGGTGCTGGCCGGCGGCCGGTCGGCCGAGGTCCGTGCCAGGCTGCCGCTGAGCTGGAGGTACCCGTCGTGACCGAGATACCGAACGAGCCGTGGTTCACGTCCCTGCCGCCCTGCGAGGCCCTGGTGCCGTGCGGCCAGGGTCGGCACGTCGTCCGCTGGGAGGCCGGGGAGCTCCGGCTGGCGAGCCACGCCGATCCCGAGGCCGAGCTCGTCCTGGCCGCACTCGGCGGGGAGAAGGCCCGCTGCGTCGAGATCGCCCAGGCCTGGGACCGCCACACCGCCGACCTGACCGTGCTGGGCATCGGGCCCCGCGGCCCAGCGGACGAGATCGTGGTGAGCTGGGAAGACGTCGACGCGGCCGCGCAGGCTGCCCAGGGCGGCGGCTGGGGCGGCGGCCCCAGGCGCGTGGCCACGAGGCTGGCCAGCCCGCCGACGGCGGCGATGGCCAGGGCCGCCGTCAGGCGCACGCAGCACCAGCAGGAAGCCGGGGAAGCCAGCCAGCGCAGGCTGGACATGCTGTCGCTGCTCGCGCTGGGGGCGGGTTTCCAGGTCCGGCTGATCGGGCAGGTGGTCGCGGCATACGCGGACCGGCTGGACGAGCCGGACGAGCACGGGCCCAGCATGGAGGGGCCCAGCATGGAGGGGCCCAGCATGGAGGGGCATAGCATCCGGCCCGCGCTGAAGGCCGCCCTGGCCGGCCGGTTCGCGCTGGTGGCCGAGCAGTGGCTGGGCATCGACCCGGACCAGGTGGAGGTGTCGGTGCACCGCGACGCCGGGTGGGGTTCGGTCGAGCTGACCGGGCGCGGCGAGCAGCGGCGGCTGCATGTCTGCCTGCCCGTCTCGTGGCTGGCCCGGGTGTGGGCCTGCGGGCTGGCGCTGACCGGCCGTCACCTGGTCGTCGCGGTCGAACGCGCGGGCTGGCCGGAGGCCCAGGTGCTAGCGCTTCCCGCGCCCGGCGCCGAACCGCTTTCGCTCAGGGCGCACGCCGTCAGCCGCCCGTCCGGTGCCGCCGATGCGCCACACTGGGAGATATGAGCGCGCAGAATCCAGCGGTCGAGGCGCTCGGGGTCGCGGTCGCGGCCCGGGTGCCCGTGCTGCTCTGGGGTGCGCCAGGCACCGGCAAGACGTCCGCGATCCGCGCGATGGCGGGAGCCATGGGGCTGCCCTGCGAGACGGTGATCGCCTCGATCAGGGAGCCCTCCGACTTCGCCGGGCTGCCCATCGTGGTCGGGGGCGAGGTCCGGTTCGCACCGCCGGCCTGGGCCCGGCGGCTGGCCGAGGCCGGACGCGGGCTGCTGTTCCTCGACGAGCTGTCCACCGCCCCGCCGGCCGTCCAGGCCGCCCTGCTCCGGGTGGTGCTCGAGCGGGCGGTCGGCGACCTCACGCTGCCCGACGAGGTGGCCGTGGTGGCCGCGGCCAACCCGCCAGAGCAGGCCGCCGACGGCTGGGACCTGTCCGCGCCGCTGGCTAACCGGCTCTGCCACCTGGCGTGGCAGACCGAACCCCGTGCGGTGGCGGACGGGCTGGCGGGCGGCTGGTCGGCTCCCGTGGTACCGGTGCTGCCGGACGGATGGCAGGCGGAGGAGATCTTGTCCCGCGGTCTGGTCGCCGCCTTCCTGTACGTCCGGCCCGGGCTGGCCTGCGCGCCGCCGTCCAACGCGGCGGCCGCGGGGCGCGGCTGGCCGTCGCCGCGGACCTGGGAGATGGCGGCCCGGCTGATGGCCGCCGCGGCCGCCGCCGACACCGGGGACGAGGCCAGGTCCGCGCTGATCAGGGGGGCCGTCGGTGACGGGGCGGGGGTGGAGTTCCTCGCCTGGCTGGTGGAGATGGACCTGCCCGACCCGGAGCGGGTGCTGGCCGATCCGGCCTCGTTCCGCCTCCCGGAGCGGGGCGACCGGGCCTATGCCGCCCTGGCCGCGATCGCGGCCGCGGTGGCCGCGGACCCGACCCCGGCGCGCTGGACGGCCGGCTGGCAGGTCCTCGGCCTGGCCGCCGACACCGCCCCGGACGTGGCCGCGGTCGCCGCCCGGGTGCTGGCCAGGTGCCGCCCTCCCGACGCGGATCCGCCCGCCGAGATCCACTTGTTCGCTCCCGTGCTGCGCGACGCCGGGCTGCTGTAGGCGTGACCTGGTTTGCCTGAGCGCGGCATCGAGGGTCTGGCGGCGGCGCGGCTCTGGGCCGCGACGCGGTTCCCCTACCTGGCCACCGGGGTGTTCGGCACCGAGGTGATCCCCGACCGGGACAGCGGCACCGTGTCGGTGGACGAGAGCTGGCGGATGCACGCCGACCCGGAGCTGACCGCGGGCTGGACCGCGGCGCAGCTGGGATCCGTCCTGATCCACCACGTCTGCCACCTGCTGCGGACCCACGGCGAGCGGGCCCAGGACACGGGCGTACGGCCGGACGAGGCCGCCGACTGGATCCGCGCCGCCGACGCCGAGATCAACGACAACCTGGTCCCGGCCGGGCTCGAACTGCCCGGCCGGCCGGTGCTCCCCCGCGACCTGCGGGCCGAGGACGGCCTGCTGGCCGAGCAGTACTTCGACGGGATCCGCCGCGCCGCCAGGGCCTCGGAGGCTTCCGCGGGGATGGGCCCCCCCGGAAGAGAAGGCACCAGCAGGGCTCCGGGGGGAGCCGGGGCGGATAACCCGGGGCGTTCGGGTCGATGGCTTGACTGCGGATCCGGAGCGGACGGGATTCCACGACCCGGCCAGGGTCGAAGGGATCAGGGCGGCCTGCCGCGCTGGCAGGCCGACCTGCTACGGCGGCAGGTCGCGCAGGACGTCATCACGCACGGCAAGCAGCCGGGTACCGTGCCGGCCGGGCTGCTGCGCTGGGCCGAGGAGTTCCTCAGCCCGAAGGTCAACTGGCGCGCCGTGCTCGCCGCCGAGCTGCGCCGCGCCATCGCCGAGGTCTCCGGGGCGGTCGACTACTCCTACCGCCGGCCGTCCCGCCGGTCCGCCGTGGCCGGGCCGGTCGTGCTGCCGGCGCTGCGGCGGCCGGTCCCCGAGGTGGCCGTGGTCTGCGACACCTCGGGCAGCATGACCGAGGACCTGCTCGCGATGGTGCTGGCCGAGGTGGAGGGCCTGCTGCGGGCGCTCGGGCTGGCCCGGCAGGTCCGCGTGCTGGCCTGCGACACCGCGGTGGCGCCCGCGCAGCGGGTGAGTTCGGCCCGCCAGGTGGAGCTGATCGGCGGCGGCGGGACGGACATGGGCGCGGGCATCGGCGCGGCGGCCGCACTGCGGCCCAGGCCCGCCGTCACGGTCGTGCTCACCGACGGGTACACGCCGTGGCCCGCGGCGGCCCCCAAGGGCATGCGTGTCGTGGTCGGCCTGCTCGGCGAGGGCGCGCCTGAGGCGCCTGCCTGGGCGCGCGCCGTCCGGGTGTCACCGGACTGAGGGACCCGGTTTGCCTGGCGGGGGGCGGAGATGATCTCCTATCGGGCGATGGATACCAGACCGAGACAGCAGATCATGACGCTGATCGCGATCGCCCTCACGTTCGCGTCCGGCGCGAACGACGTGGCCAGCTTCACCCGGCTGGGCGGCGTCTTCACCAGCGTCATGACGGGCAACATCGTGCTCTGGGGCCTGTCCGCGGCGCAGCGGTCCGTGTCGCTGTTCAGCCACACCGCGGTCTCGATCGCCGGCTACATCACCGGGGTGGCCGGCGGTACCTGGGTCGCGCACGGCTTCAAGGTCCGAGGCAACGGCAAGCCGGACGAGACGGACCGGGACAGCGTGCTGCCCGTCCACGTCAGCTGGGCGCTGTTCACCGAGATCGTCCTGCTGGCCGGGTTCACCGCCGGCTGGGAGGTCACCGGCGCCCGCCCGGCCGGGTGGGCGGAGTTCGTCCTGCTCGCGGCGCTGGCGGCGGCGATGGGCATGCAGTCGTCATCGGTCAACGAGATGGGGCTCACGAACGTGTCCACCACCTTCCTCACCGGCACCCTGACCGGGCTGATCAGCTCGCTGGCCAGGCCGGGGCAGGAAATGCGGCACGGGGCGCGCAGGATCGGCGTGCTGATCGGGCTGGCGGCCGGGGCCTTGCTGTGCGGGCTGCTGGTGGCGACCGCGCCGCGCGTCGTCCCGGTGCTGCCGCTGGCCGCGGTGATCACCGCGCTGGTGCTGTCCGCGGTGCCCCTAAGCAACGGGGAGGGCGAGCGCAACGCGGAGGGCGAGCGCCCTCGGCGGTAGCCGCCGTGGCGCGGCGGTAGCCTCGGGGGCTATGGCCATCCGACCGATCAGGCTGTTCGGCGACCCGATCCTGCTCACCGAGGCCGAGCCGGTGACCGACTTTGACAAGCCGCTGCGGCAGCTGGTCAAGGACCTGACGGAGACGCTGCGGGACGCAGGCGGCGCCGGGCTGGCCGCGCCGCAGATCGGGGTGGGGCTGCGGGTCTTCGCGTACAGCGTGGGCGGCGAGCGGGGCTACCTGGTCAACCCGTCGCTGAGCTTCCCCGACGACGAGGTACAGGACGGGCCGGAGGGCTGCATGTCCTTCCCCGGCCTGTACTACGACGTCAAGCGGCGGCAGAACACCGTGGCCAGCGGCTTCACCGACCGCGGCGACCCGGTGCAGGTCGTCGGCGGCGCCACGCTGGCCCGCTGCATGCAGCACGAGACCGACCACCTGGACGGCATCTTGTTCATCGACCGGATGGACCGCGCGACCAAGAAACTGGCCATGCGGGCGATCCGCGAGGCGTCCTGGAGCGGCCTCGGCCCGGCCGCGGTGCCGCCGGTGCGCGTCTCCCCGCACCCCCTGGGCGGCCACGCCCGCTGACCCGGAATGTCACTGGGCGGTGGCAGCATGCCGGCATGAGGCCAGCGCTGAAGGCCGGGCTGCTGCCGGTGTGGCGGGATCGTGAGACGGTCCAGTTCGGGGTGGATCCGCGGCGGGCGGTCGCGGTGGGCGGGCTGGGCCAGACCGCGGCCGTGCTCAGCCTGCTCGACGGGAGCCGCGACCGCGACGGCGTGATCGCCGCCGCTGTCGTGTACGGCGTGCCAGCCGAGGCGGCCAGCCACGTGCTCGCGGTGCTGGCCGCGGCGGGCGTGCTCGACGACTTCCCGTCCCGGCTGCACGCGTCGCTCCCCGCGCAGCTGCGCGCCCGGCTGGCTCCCGAACTGGCCACCGCCTCGCTGGCCTACGCCGACGGGGACGGCGGGGCGCGGACGCTGGCGCGGCGTCGGACCGCCTACGTCCGGGTGCACGGCGCGGGCCGGACCGGCGCGTGCGTGGCCAGCTTCCTGGCCGCCTCCGGCGTCGGGCACGTCAGCTGCGCCGATCCCGAGCCGGCCGAGCCGGCCGACCTCGCACCCGCCGGGCTGATCCTGACCGACCTGGGCTCGCCCCGGCAAGAAGGCGCGGCCCGCGCGGCCGAGCGCGCCGCGCCCGAGGTCAGGACCGGCGACGACGGCAGCGTTCCGGACCTGGTGATCCTGACCGGGCCGACGCTGCCCGACCTGACCGCCCAGTTGCTGCGCGACCGGGTACCGCATCTGGCGCTGCGCACCGGGGAGGCGATCGGCGTGGTGGGACCGCTGGTGCAACCGGGTCGTTCGGCGTGCCTGAGCTGCGTGAACCTGCGCAAGACCGAGGCCGACCCGCAGTGGCCGAAGATCCTGGCCCAGGCCACGTTCGCCTGGGCCCGGCCACAGGCCTGCGACACCGTGCTCGCCGCGATGACGGCCACCCTGGCCGCGGCGCAGGCGCTCGCGTTCGTAGACCGGCCGGGGACCGTCCCGGTGACCGCGGACGGCACGCTGGAACTGGTGCTGCCCGACTGGCAGTGGCGCCGCCGGACCTGGCGGCCGCATCCGGCGTGCGGCTGCGGCGCGGCCGTGCGCCGGGTTCGCGACGAGGACGGCGCCGGGGACAGGCGGTAGGTTGGCGGACTTGACAATAGTTTCATGTTCTGGAAATAATTGCTCACATGGTTGAGGATCCGGGGGCGGGGGGCGCTGGCGGGAGTGAGCTGGCCGTGGTGTTGCAGGCGCTGGCGGATCCGGCGCGGCTACGCGTGGTGGAGGCGCTCAGCCGGTCGCCGCAGCGGGCCGGGGATCTCGCCGCCGTGGCGGGCGTGCCCGCGCCGACCATGAGCAAGCACCTGCGGGTGCTGCTGGCGGCCGGGATCGTGACCGACGAGCGAGACGCCAGGGACGCCCGGGTGCGGGTCTTCCGGCTGCGCCGGGAGTCGGTGGTGGCCGTGCGGGCCTGGCTGGACCAGGTGCAGGCCCACTGGGACGAGCAGCTGAGGGCGTTCAGTGCCTATGTCGAAAGGGCCCACGTCGGGCGGGAGGGCGCGCGATGAGCGGATCGGGACAGGACACGATGGTGTCGTCGCAGGTCGAGGTGGCGGTCGACCCGGACACCGCGTTCGCCGCGTTCACCGGGGAACTCGACCTGTGGTGGGTGCGCGGGCCGATCAACCACTTCGCGGGCGGGCGCATGGTGGCGATGCGATGCGAGCCGGGCGTGGGCGGCCGTCTGCTCGAGGTGTACGAGGACGACGCGCTGGAGCTGGGCCGGATCACGGCGTGGGAGCCGGGCAAGCGGCTGGCCTGGCGCAGCTCGCTCGACGACGTGAACATCGACGTCAGCTTCGCCCCGGCCGGGGACGGCTGCCTGGTCCGGGTGGAGGCCAGCATCCCGGCCGGCGGCCAGGACCGGGGCGGGACGGCGTGGGTGCGGGTGACGCCGAAGTGGTTCGGGCCGTGGTGCGCCCGGCGCGACAGCGCCCCGCACGAGGTGCGTGACCTGGCCCGGCTGGCCCTTGGCGTCTCCTACGCCAGGCCCGCCGGGGCCGCCAGGTGGCTGGCCAGCGCGTTCGGCTTCACTTCGCCCGATCCGCTGCCCGAGGGCAACGATCCGCTGCCGGAGACCGGGCACGGCCACCCGTGGATCGAGTTCCGCCTCGGCAACAGCTCGCTGATGATCTTCAAGCTCGAAGCGGAGGCGGCGGGCCGGCAGGCGATCCACACGCCCTGGGTCTACGTCGACGACATCGACGGGCACTACGAGCGGGCCAGGACCACCGGGGCGACCATCGTCACCGAGCTGGCCAGCCCGTGGGGGCTGCCGTTCTACGTCGCCGACGACCTCGAGGGCAACCGCTGGACGTTCGCGCAGGCCCGCCCCACCATGCGCTGAGCGTTCCTTGGCCTGCGAGACCCAGCCCGATTGGGTAGAGAGTGACTCTCTACCCACTCTACCGGTGGCGTACGCACACTGTGCGGGGTGTGTCGGGCCTTTGTGTGCCGGGCTGGAGCGTCGGCGCCTGACATGCGCGCCGCAATGAAGTCATTCGCTGCCGATGGCATAAAGCGGCTCTGATTTGGAATCGGAAGCCTTCCCTACCGGATGACCGTCCGTCGACGATCTTGGGCTGTCAAAGTGAGTAGGTGGCCTCGATAACGAGACGGCCTCCTGAACTGGCCGCCCGATGGTTATGAGACTCAGACGGGATCGCTCTTCTGAGTAAGCTGCCGTTTTCTCGCCGGGATGGCGCGTCCCGCGTGGGTGCGTGTGCTCCCGGCCCCGCCTACGGCGTCCAGCGTCGGCAGCCGACGCTGGGCACCGGGGCTTGACAGGGCGCTGGGCCTCACTGGCCAGGCCTAGCGGATCTGGGTCAACTCAACTCAGCTGGCCCAGGGTTGCGCGATCGCGGTAAGGCCCGAAGCGGCGAAATCGCCGGTCAGCCAGGCCAGGGCACCCGGTCCCTGACCCAGGCTGCCGCCGTGGAACGGGTCCCACCCCAGGTTGCCGTTGTCGACGCTGTAGAACAACACACTGAGGGTTCCGTCGTTGTCCCAGAGTTGCGCGATGTCCAGGAAGTCCGAATTGCTGAAGTGGCCGGTCAGCCAGGCCACCGCACCCGATCCCTGACCCAGGTCGGAGGAGCCGAACAGCGTCTCCGCGGTGCCATTGACAACTCCGTAGACGACCGCCCCGAGGGTTCCGTCATTGTCCCAGAGCTGCGCGATCTGCGTGGAGCCCCGATGGAAAAAGTCGCCGGCCAGCCAGGCCACCGCACCGAATCCCTGACCCAGGTCGTTGCCCACCGCCGCCACCACGGTGCCATGTTCATACCGGTAGACGGTCAGCGCGAGAGTCCCGTTATCGTCCCAGAGCTGCGCGATCTCCGTGGTGCCCACATCGCTGAAGTCGCCGGTCAGCCAGGCCACCGCACCCGATCCCTGACCCAGGTCGGAAGAGGCGAACACCGTCTGCACGGTGCCGCCGGCCATCCCGTAGATGTTCAGCCCCAGGTTGCCGCCGTTGTCCCAGAGCTGCGCGATCTCCGTGTGGCCCGAACCGGTGAAGTCGCCGGTCAGCCAGGCCACCGCACCCGATCCCTGACCCAGGTCGGAAGAGGCGATCACCGTCCGCAGGCTGCCGCCGGCCATCTGGTAGACGTTCAGCCCCAGCTTGCCGCCGTTGTCCCAGAGCTGCGCGATCGCATCGGTGTTCCCACCGAAAAAGTTGCCGGCCAGCCAGGCCACCGCACCCGATCCCTGACCCAGGTCGGGGAAGCTGAACAGCGCCTTCTCAAGAAACGGCACGTAGATGTTCAGCCCGAGGGTCCCGCCGTTGTCCCAGAGCTGCGCGATCTGGTGAAAGTCTATGGTCGCACCTACAAAGTCGCCGGCCAGCCAGGCCACCGCACCCGATCCCTGACCCATGTCGGCCGAGCTGAAGACCGTCTGCACGGTGCCGTTGGAGGAAAGCCCGTAGAAGTTGAGTCCGAGGGTCCCGCTGGCCTCGGCGTTTTCGCCACGCCCGGCGACAATCTCCTGGTCTGTCATCGTCGTTTGCTCCTTGTCGTGAAGTGTTTGCCTGCCCGGCCGCCCCAGGCGGCGGGCCAGCGGGGCGTCGTGCCGCCGCGTTCTGCGTGATCATCAGGCCATCCCTTTCCGTGGCCGGATTGCTTCCACACTCGCGCTAAGGGCCGGGCCGGCACATCGGCCAGCCGCCGTAACGTGGCGGCGGCGGCCCCTTATATCCGCGCGGGACCCCCTTACGCGGCCCGGGCGGCCTGCCGGCGAGCAGCAGTGCGACCCGCCGGCGCCTGAGCTCGGGTACGGGATTGCCGGCGATGATCAAACCTGGATAGTGGCCTCGATCACGAGACGACGCGCTGGACTGGCCCGACGGTTGGGGGATTTATTCAAGATGCCTCTAGCGGGCGGGTACATTCAACGGCTCGGTCTGGAGCACGGGCAGCGACGACAACGGCCAGCTGGGCGTCGTGCTCACCAGCTCCGCGGCAACCCGGCCGGTCAACACGATCGCGGCTGGCAGCGGAATCGTCCAGCTGGCCGCGGGCGCCGAGTACATGCTCGCGCTGAAGTCGGACGGCAATGTGGTGGCCTGGGGCTACAGCCTCTGGGGGCAGGTCGGCGATGGCATCACGGCAAAACCTATCCGGCCAGGTACTGGTCACTGGCGTGACCATTGCCACGCAAATCGCCGCGGGAGGCGCGTCCAGCTTCGCGGTCCGCGCCGTGGCGTACCTGCTAGGGGTCATGGCCGCGCGGCCGGGGGCTGGCGGGGTGACGGCACTTCGCGTGGCAGGGTGCGCGGGAGGCGCCGCGGTGTATCAGCGGGGCCGGATGCGGCTCTGTCCTGACACACGGGCGGGTCTGTCCGGCCGGGGAGCTGAGGGGGAACACGATGACGGTCTTGCGGCGATCGCGGCGGCTGGCCCGGGCCCGGGGCGCCGCGCTCCTGATCCGGTCCCATGTCGCGGCGGGCTGGGGCTACAACGGGGAGGGTCAGCTGGGTGACGGGACTGTTACCAGCAGGGCTGGGTACAGAGACGTGGGGCCGCTGTGACATGTGGAGCAGGTGGCGTCGGGAGCGGCCACGGCCTGGCCCTGAGGTCCGAGGGCACCGTCTGGGCCTGGGGGTCCAACGGCTCGGGCGAGCTGGGCGACGGCACCACGACCAGCAGGAGCACGCCGGTTCGGGTGACGGGGCTGTCCGGAGGTCACCCAGGTGGCATCCCGCGGTTTCTGCAGCGTGGCCCTGCGGTCCGATGGCACGGTGTGGGCCTGGGGCGACAACCGGGGTGGCCAGCTGGGCCGCGGGACGACGAGCAATCACGAGGTCACGCCCGCCCGGGTGCACGGGCTGGCCCGCGTCACCAAGATCTCGGCCGGCTCCGATTTCGTGCTGGCGCTGCGCTCGGACGGCTCGGTGCGGGCCTGGGGCGACAACCGGCGGGGCCAGCTCGGTAACGGCACCACGGCCAGCAGCCCGGTGCCGGTCAAGGTGGCGGGCCTGTCCGCCGTGACCAGGATCGCGGCGGGCTGGGACGTGTCCATCGCCACCCGGGCCAGCGGCATCTCCGCGGTCACCTCGGTGTGGACCTGGGGCGGCAACGACCGCGGGCAGCTCGGCGACGGCACGCTGACCAGCCGCTCCACCCCCGAGCGGGTGTCCGGGCTCCCGGTGTCCATCGCCGGCATCTCGGCCGGCGGCGGGCTCGTCGGACACATAGGCCCCGGCGGAACCTTGTCCGGCGGCGGGTTCGCCGCGGTCCTGGGCACCGACGGCACGGTCTGGGCCTGGGGCGACGACAGCGCCGGCCAGCTGGGCAACGCGCCATCCAGCATCCCGGTGACCCGGCCGGTGAACACGATCGGGGCCGGCAGCGGGATCAGCCAGCTGTCCGCCGGAGACTTCCACATGCTCGCGCTGAAGCCGGACGGCGCCGTGCTGGCCTGGGGCGCCAACGGCTACGGCCAGCTCGGCGACGGCAGCACGGCACCAGTCACCGGCCCGGTACAGGTCACCGGCCTGACCGGCGCCACGCAGGTGGCCGCAGGCGGGGAGTTCAGCCTCGCGGTCCACGTGCCGCTACCCGCCGTGCCTGACCTGACCGGTGACACCGCGGCCGAGGCGGGCCAGGCGCTGCAGGGCGCCGGCCTGGTGCTCGGCACCGTCACCAAGGTCGTCGACAAATACTGCGACCACCTCGGGACGGTGATGAGCCAGAACCCGGCCGCCGGGACCGCGGTCAGTCCCGGGTAGGCGGTCTCGGTCACGATCGGCCAGGCTCTTGCGAACGGATGCCCGTGAGCGCCAGCACCAAGGCTGGCACTGGCGCCAGGACATCCGCTCACTGGACGGCAGATCCGGACTCTGGCGCGCCGGGTGTATCACGCCGTCCCGGCCCGCCTCTGTGGGTCAGGAAGCCCACAGGGGACCGTGCCGGCAGGCGCGGAAGGTCGGGCGGGAAGTGGTGATGGCTGATGTTGAGGTCGGGTAGCGCGCGTGTGGTCCTGGCGGTGGCCGGGCTGGCGGTCGTGGCCAGTGCGGGGACGGCGGCGCCGGCTATGGCCGCGGCCGCGCCGGGCGCTTTCGCGTTCGGGTACAACCCGTACGGCGAACTCGGCGACGGGACCCGGGCCGAGCAGGTCTTGCCGGTACCGGTCAGCGGGCTGCCGGCGGCCGTCCGTCAGCTATCCGCCGGCGCGGCGGCCAGCGCGGCCCTGTTGTCCGACGGCACGGTCTGGACCTGGGGAGACAACACGTTCGGCGCGCTGGGCAACGGCACGTCCGGCGGCAGTGCGGTCACGCCACAGCGGGTTGCCGGGCTGTCCGGGATCACCCAGATCGCGGTGGGTGCCGACGACCGCGACGTCTACGCGGTGCGGTCTGACGGCACCGTGTGGGCCTGGGGTGACAACGGCGCCGGCGAGCTCGGCGACGGGACCACGGTGAGCCACTTCAGTCCCATCCAGGTGCCTGGCCTGACCGGGATCAGGCAGGTATCAGCAGGCCCGGACTACGCGCTGGCCTTGCGTTCGGACGGCACGGTGCGGGCCTGGGGTGACAACGGCTACGGCTACCTGGGTGACGGGACCACGACCAGCCGCCTGGCCCCGGTGCAGGCGCGTGGCCTGACCGGGATCAGCCAGGTGTCAGCGAGCGGCGCGAGCTTCGCGGTCCGCTCGGACGGGACCCTGTTCGCCTGGGGCCGCAACGCCGACGGGGTGCTCGGCATGCAGGGCGGCTTCTTCGTCACCCCCGCCGCTGTGCCGGGCCTGTCCGGGGTCAGGCAGGTCGCCAGCAACGGCACCGCCACCCTGGCCGTGGCGGGCACCGGCAGCAGGGTCTGGGCCTGGGGCGACAACACCCACGGCGTCCTCGGCGACGGCAGCACCACCAGCAAGCTGAACCCGGAACCCCTCGGCCTGACCGGCATCACCCAGGTCGCTACCAGCATCGGCTGGAACAGCGCGGCGGTCCGCTCCGACGGCACGTTGTGGACCTGGGGCGACAACTCCGACGGCGAACTCGGCATCGGCAACGACTCCACCCTCTGGATTCCGGTGCCGGTCCAGGTCACCGCGCTGGCCGGGGTCAGTCAGGTGTCGGCCGGCGTCCGCGACGTGCTCGCCATCGGCTCGCCCACGTTCGCCTTCGTGCCCGGTCTCAGCGGCGATACCACGGCTCAGGCAGGTGAGGCGCTGCAAGCGGCCGGCCTGGCCCTCGGCACGGTCACCACGGTCGTCGACAACTCCTGCAACACCATCGGGACCGTGATGCGCCAGAACCCGGCCGCCGGGAGCAGGGTCAGCCTCGGCTCCGCGGTCTCGATCACGATCGGAGCGCGTCCTCCGAACCCGTGCCCCTGACCGTCCCGGGTTTTGGCGTCTTCCACGGCCTACCTTCTGGTCGCGATACGGACACAGCCAGAAGTGGGTTCGCGGCCTCGCGCCGCCGTCAGAGTGAGTAGGTGGCCTCGACTACGAGCCAGCTCGCTGAGCTGGCCAGACGGGTGTGGGATTTATCCGTGACGCTTCGATCGGTGGTGAGTCAGTTCATGAATGAGTCGTTGATGCGGTGCACTCCATGACATGCATCGGGCGGTTTCGAATCGGCGACGGCCGGACAGGCGTCAGGGGCGGCCGAACAGGACGTGGGCGGCGTGCTGGGTGTCGGTGTACTCGCGGACGGCGGCGATCTTGCCGTCGCGGACGGTGAAGATGGCGATGTTGCGGTTGTGGTAGGCGGCGCCGCCCCGGGCGGTGGCGCGGGAGGTCCACTCGGCGATGACCTGGTCGCCGACGGTGAGGACGTTGGTGACTTCGAGCGCCACCTTAGAGCCGGGCTCCAGCGCCGTGCCCACGGTGCCGAGGAAGTCGTCGACGATCGTGTCGCGGCCGCGCCAGGTCCCCGACAGCGGCAGGTCGCCGGGATAGTCCCAGATGGCGTCCTCCGCGAAGCAGTCCCGGATCGCGCCGCTGTCGCCGTCGCGGACGGCGTCGATGTAGCGGGTGACGGCGGCGGCGGGGTCGGTGATGATCATGACAATTTCTCTCCTTATGGAATCGTGAGGACGGCGTTGCCGCGGATGCGGCGCTGGTACAGGTCGGTGAGGGTGGCGGCGGCGTCTTCCCAGCCGGCCAGGCGGCCGATCTCGGGATGCAGCCGCCCGGTGGCGACCAGGCGGATCAGGACGGCGAGATCGCGGCCGTAGGGGACGGGTGAGTCCCAGTAGGCGAACGAGCGGATCGTCACCGTCTCGGGGCCGCCGAGGATGTCGAAGAAGCTCAGCGTGGCCGGGTTCCGGCTGGCCTGGCCGAACCAGATCAGCGTCCCGGCGGGCGCGAGCCGGCCGGTAGCCAGCGCCAGGTTCTTGCCCCCCGTCGACTCCAGCACGAGATCGAACGGGCCGGCGGAGCCTTCGATGTCGTGGACGACGGCCACGGCGCCGAGCGCGGCCAGCCGCTCGCCGCGCTCGGCGCTGGCGGTCACGGCGGTGACTTCGGCGCCGGAGTTGGCCGCCAGTTCGGTGACGTAGTGGCCGACCCCTCCGGAGGCGCCGGTCAGCAGGATGCGCCGCCCGGCGACGCTGCCGGCGCGGCGCAGCAGCCGCAGCGCGGTCAGCCCCGCCAGCGGCAGCACCGCGGCCTGGACGGCGGGCACGCTGTCCGGTAGCGGAGCCAGGGCCGTGGTGGGCACCGCCGCGTATTCGGCCCACCCTCCCGCTTCGGGATGCCCCACCACGCGTTGCCCCACGGCCGGGCCGGTTCCGTCAGCGGCCGCCTGCACGACCAGGCCGGCGATGTCCTTGCCGGGCAGCGTCCCCGGGCGGGGATGTTCCAGCTGGAAGATCTCACCGCGGTTGACCGAGAACGCTTCTACCTTCACCAGTGCCTCGCCTGGCTGGGGCTCGGGCAGGCCGGTACCGGCCAGGGCGACCAGCGCCTCAGGCCGCCCGGTGGGAACGAGAGCTTTCATGTCATCACTACACCGGCACTCACGCCGGACGGTCCAACAGCGCTCGGGCTGGTTTGACAACCAGCGGTTGTCGACAAAGGCTGGATGGGTGGACCTCGACCTCGCACAGGTCCGGGCGTTCGTCACCGCCGCCGAGGAACTGCACTTCGGCCGGGCGGCCGGGCGGCTGTTCCTCACCCAGCAGGCGTTGTCCAAGCGGATCGCCAGGCTCGAGAGCGAACTCGGCGTCGCCTTGTTCACGCGCGACGCCCGCGCCGTGCGGCTCACCGAGGCCGGGCAGCGGTTCCTGGCCCCGGCCAGGCGGGCGCTCGCCGAGGCTGATCGCGCCGTCGAGGCGGCCAGGGACCCCGGACGGCCGCTGCGGATCGACGTGTGGGGGCACCTGTACGACCCGATGCGCACGGTCGGCCAGGTCGTGGCGGCCATGCCCGGGCTCAGCACCGAGATCGGCCACAGCCGCGACCTTGCCGCCGCGGCGACGGCGTTGCGGCGCGGCGAGATCGACATAGGGTTCGGGCGGGTCTACCCGGCCGGCGAGCAGGGGCGGGACCGGACGGCGTCACGGCTCGCGCGCCTGGAACCGGTCGACGCCATCTTGAGCACCGAACATCCGCTGGCGGGCCTGTCCGTGCTGCGCCCGGCCGACCTGCGGGAGAGCATCCTGTGGAGCCCCACCGCGCTCGGCAAGCTCGACTTCCTGCGACGCTTCGCCGACCACTTCGGCATCGCAACCGAAGACGGCGCCGTCAACCTGGGCCTGGACCACCTGATCAGAGGCGTCCGCGCCGACCGCCGGCGCTTCTCGCTGCTGCCCGCCGAGATCGCCCTGCCCGGGGACGCCGGGGTTCGCCCGGTCCCGCTCGCCGGCCCGACTCCCCTGTACGCGTGGTCGCTGATCTGGCTCAGCCAGGATCGGCATCCGCTGCTGCGCGCGCTACTGCGGCGTTTCGCCGAGACCGGGCTCCGGCGGCGGTGGCTCGAATACGACGCCGCCCGTGACTGGCTGCCCGCCCACGATCAGGCCGAACTCCGGCGGCTTGAGCACATGACAGCGCATCCCGGCGCCTGATCGCTGCGAGGCTCGTAGCATCCGCGCTGGCCATGCGGGAGAATAGTGGGTGTGAACGACGTGCCCATGAACCCGTTGACCCGGGCCGCGAAGATGGCCAGGCTGCCGATCGGGCTGGCGGGCCGGACGGCCATCGGGATGGGAAAGCGGATCGGCGGCCGGCCGGCCGAGATCGTCGCGCAGGAGATACAGCAGCGCACGGCCGACCAGATCTTCCGCGTCCTTGGTGAGCTCAAGGGCGGCGCCATGAAGCTGGGCCAGGCGCTGTCCATCTTCGAGGCGGCGCTGCCGCCGGAGATCGCGGGGCCGTACCGGGCCACGCTGACCAAGCTGCAGGAGTCCGCGCCGCCACTGCCCGCCCGCACCGTGCATCAGGTGCTGACGAGGGAACTCGGCGAGGACTGGCGGGCCAGCTTCACCGAGTTCAGCGACACGCCCGCCGCCGCGGCCTCCATCGGCCAGGTGCACAAGGCCGTCTGGCACGACGGCCAGCGGGTCGCGGTGAAGATCCAGTACCCGGGCGCGGGCCGCGCGCTGATCGGCGACTTCACCCAGCTGAGCCGGGCCGGACGGCTGTTCGGCCTGCTGATGCCCGGGCTGGACGTCAAGCCCCTGCTCGAGGAGCTCAAGGACCGGATCAGCGAGGAACTCGACTACGAACTCGAGGCGATGTCCCAGCAGATGTTCGCCGACGCGTACGCGGGCGACCCGGAGATCTACGTGCCCAACGTGGTCATGGCCACCGGCCAGGTACTGGTCTCGGAGTGGATGGACGGCACCCCGCTGTCGAAGATCATCAGCCAGGGGAGCAAGGAACAGCGCGACAGGGCGGGAATCCTGCTCGTTCGGTTCCTATTCTCGGGACCGTCGCGAGCCGGGCTCCTGCACGCGGACCCGCATCCGGGAAACTTCCGGCTGCTCGACGACGGGCGCCTGGGCGTGCTCGACTTCGGCGCCGTGGACCGGCTGCCGGGCGGGCTGCCGCCGTTCTTCGGCCGGCTGCTGCGGATCATGCACGACGAGGACGCGGACATCGAGGAAGTGGAACGCGAACTGCGGGCGAACGGGTTCCTGCGGGACGGGATCCACGTGGACCTGGACGCGCTGCACGCCTTCCTGGCGCCGATGGCCGAGCCGTCCAAGGTGGACTCGTTCAAGTTCACCAGAGAATGGCTGCGCGAGGAGGCAAGCCGCGTCACCGACATGCGGGCCGGCAACATCAGCCGCCAGTTCAACGTGCCGCCGTCCTACGTGCTCATCCACCGCGTGTCCACGGCCGGCATCGGGGTGCTGTGCCAGCTCGAGTGCGAGGGCGAGTTCCGCGCCGAGGTGCTCAGATGGATACCCGGCTACTTCGACCCCGCCCCGGAGCCCCCGGGCGCTCTGGAGGGCAGCAGGTGATTCCCTTCGGCACGGCGATCATGACCCGTGACATGGCCGCCATGGCCGCGCTGCTGCACCCGGACGCCACGTTCACCAGCCCGGCGGTGTTCCGGCCCTACCAGGGCCGTGCCGCCGTGCTGCAGGTGCTCACCGCGGCCACGCAGACCATCGAGGACTTCGCCTACACCGGCGAGGCGCACGGGCCCGGGATGGACGTGCTGCGGTTTCGCGGCCGGGTCGGTAAGTACCAGCTCGAGGGCGTCGATGTCGTCACCACCGGCGAGGACGGCCTGATCACCGACGTCACCGTGATGGTGCGGCCGCTGCGCGGGCTCGAGGCGCTGGTCGGCGGCATGCAGCAGGCCCTGGCGCGGCTGGCGGAAGGCTAGCCCGTTACGCCTCGCCTTCAGGTACCTCGCGGCCCACGGCCCGCCGGTGCGCGGCCTGCTCCTTGCGGATCACGTGCATGACGGCGTTGATCAGCGCCAGGTGCGTGAACGCCTGCGGGAAGTTGCCCAGCTGCCGGCCCGAGCGCGGGTCGATCTCCTCGCCGTAGAGCAGCAGCGGGCTGGCGTAGGACAGGACTTTCTCGCAGATGTCCCTGGCCAGCTGATGCTCGCCGATCTCGGTGAGCGCCGAGACGAGCCAGAACGAGCAGATGGTGAACGTGCCCTCCTCGCCGGAGAGCCCGTCGTCGGTCTCGTCGACCTGGTAGCGCAGCACCAGGCCGTCCTGGGTCAGTTCGTCGGCGATGGCCATCACGGTGGCGCGGATCCGCGGGTCGTCCGGCGGCAGGAACCGCAGCAGCGGCATCAGCAGCAGCGAGGCGTCCAGCGCCTTGGTCTCGTAGTGCTGGCAGAACACGCCGCGGTCGTCGACCGCGTTGGCGCAGATGTCGGCGTGGATTTCGTCCGCGGCCTTACGCCAGGTACGGGCCAGGTCCTTGTCCTCGCGCAGCGTGGCCAGCCGCGCGCCGCGGTCGGCCGCGACCCAGCACATCATCTTGGAGGAGGTGAAGTGCTTCGGCTCGCCGCGGACCTCCCAGATGCCCCGGTCCGGCTCGCGCCATCGTTCCAGGGCCCGCTCCACCTGCTGCCTGGCCATCTTCCAGACCCGGTCGTCGAGCCGGTCGCGTGACTTGGTGTGCAGGTAGATGGAATCGAGCACCACGCCCCAGACGTCGTGCTGGGCCTGCTGGTACGCGGCGTTGCCGATGCGCACCGGCCGGGCGCCCTGGTAGCCGTTCAGATGGTCGAGCACGTGCTCGCCGAGCTCGCGCCGGCCGTCGATGCCGTAGACGATCTGCAGGTCACCGCGGTCACGTTCGACCAGGTCGCGGAGGAACGCGAAGTAGTCGCTGGCCTCCCACTCGAAGCCGAGGGTGTACAGGCCCCACAGCGCGAACGTCGCGTCGCGCATCCAGGTGTACCGGTAGTCCCAGTTGCGCGCGCCGCCGGGTGTCTCGGGCAGCGAGGTGGTGGCCGCCGCGGCGATCGCCCCGGTGGGCGCGAACGTCAGGCCCTTGAGGGTCAGGGCGCTCCGGGCCAGGTGGCCGCGCCAGCGGTGGTCCGGGAAGCGGCCGTGGGCCAGCCAGTGCTGCCAGTGGTGCGCGGTCCAGACCAGCCGCCGGTAGGCGTCCTCGTAGCTTTCCGGGATGCGGCGGTGTCCCCAGGACAGCGCGCAGAAGCGGGTGTCGCCCTCCTTCAGCAGCGTCCGCCCGCGGGCGGACGATCCCTCCAGGCCGAGGCGGATGTCGGAGGTCAGGGTGAGGGTCAGGTCCAGGCCCTCCGGCTCGACGACGGCCTGGGTGTAGCCGCGCTCGGTGTGCCGCCAGCGGGCGTCCTGGCGGCCGTAGTCGAAGGCCGGCACGCAGTCCAGGGTGAGCTGCGCCTGGCCGTCCACGCAGCGGACCGTGCGCAGCAGCATGTGCTCGGCGTCGTAGTCGGTGGGCGGCCTGATGTGCGTGCTTCCGTCCGGATGGTCGTGCTGCCACGGCCCCATGACCAGGCATTCCCGCACCACCAGCCAGCCCTCGCCGCAGTCCCAGCTGGTCTCGAGCACCATGGTCCCCGGGAGGTAGCGCCGGTCGCTCGGCACGTTCACGTCGTCCGGGCCGAACCTGAACCAGCCCGCATCCCGGTCCAGCATCGCGCCGAAGACGCTCGGGCCGTCCATCTTCGGCAGGCACATCCACTCGACCGAGCCGCTCGGCGCCACCAGCGCGGTGACCTCGCAGTCGGACAGGAACGCGTAGTCCGCGATCGGCGGGTACGGCGAGAACTCGTCGAAGCCGCCGGCCGGCCGCTGGCGGGAGCCCTCGGCCAGCGCCTCGAGCGGCATGGCGTTCTCTGCTGCCACTGCGATCACCTCTCGTCTCGCCCGGACCGGTGGACTGAGGCGGCGGATAACGTCCGGGGCCTACGCAAAATAGTAAGTTGATAAAAAGGTTTCTAACTAGAGGTGTCTTTTCGGACAACAGTTCGTGAGAGGAGGCGGACCATGCGGAGCGGGACGCTCCTCCCGCCGGTCAGGCCGCTGCCGGCCGACGCCGCGGGGCTGAGGTCGGAGGTCCGTGGTTTCCTGGCGGCCGAACGGGCGGCGGAAACCTTCGTCCCCGGCTGCGACGCCTGGCTGTCCGGATGGGACGAGTCGTTCAGCCGCCGCCTGGCCGAACGCGGCTGGGTCGGCATGACGATACCGCCGGAGTACGGAGGGCACGGACGTTCGGCGCTGGATCGCTACGTGGTGGTGGAGGAGCTCCTGGCGGCCGGGGCTCCGGTCGCGGCGCACTGGGTCTCCGACCGGCAGGTCGGGCCGAACCTGCTGCGGTACGGCAGCGAGTCCTTGAAGCGGCGGTACCTGCCGGCCATCGCCCGGGGCGAATGCTACTTCGCCATCGGGCTGTCCGAACCGGACGCGGGCTCCGACCTGGCCGCGGTCCGGACCACGGGGACGCGGGCAGCCGGCGGCTGGACGGTGTCCGGCACGAAGATCTGGACCAGCGGCGCGCACCGCGCGCACGCCCTCATCGCGCTGCTGCGCACCGGCCCGCCCGACGGCCGGCAGCGGCACGTCGGCCTCAGCCAGCTGCTCATCGAGCTCGGCCAGCCGGGCGTGACCATCCGGCCGATCATCTCGATGACCGGCGAGCATCACTTCAACGAGGTGGTGTTCGACGGCGTGTTCGTACCCGACGAGCAGGTGGTGGGCGCCATCGGCGAGGGCTGGGCCCAGGTGACCTCGGAGCTGGCCTACGAGCGCAGCGGCCCGGAGCGGCTGCTGTCCACCTTCGTGCTGCTGGACACGCTGGCCGGCGAGCTTGCGTCGCGGGCGCACGACGCGGGTTCGGCCCGGGCGGTCGGCCGGGTGGTCTCCCGGCTGTGGGCGTGCCGTCAGATGTCGCTGGCGGTGGCCGGGGCGCTCGCCGCGGGCGAGGCGCCCGAGATCGCGGCGGCGCTGGTGAAGGACGTCGGGACGCGGCTGGAGAGCGAGATCATCGAGGTGGCCAGGATGCTGATCGCGACCGAGCCCGACCCGGAAGGCGCCGGGATCGCCGGGCTGCTGGCGCACGCGGTCCTGCACGCGCCCGGGTTCACGCTGCGCGGCGGCACCAGCGAGATCCTGCGCGGCATCGTCGCCCGCGGGCTGGCCCTGCGGTGAGCGCTGAGACGGGCCCTGGTCAGAGCGCGGCGGACGGCGAGCGGGAGCTGCTGCGGCAGACCGTCGAGGACCTGCTCGCCGGGCACTGCACGCCGGCGCGGGTGGCCGCGGCGGCCGCCGGGTCCGGCTGGGACGCCGGCTTGTGGCGGGCCCTGGAGGAAACCGGGCTCACGCTGGCCGGATCGCCGGAGGAGGCGGGCGGAAGCGGCGGTGACCTTCTTGCGGCCGCCGACATCGCGGCTGCTGCCGGTGCCGCGGCCGCCCCGGTGCCGCTGGCCGAGACGCTCGCGGCCGGGATGCTGCTGTCCCGGGCCGGCCTGGCCATACCGCCCGGGCCGCTTACCGTGGCGGTCGCTCCGGGACGGGGCCCTGGCGTCTTGCTGCGCCGGGTGCCGTACGGGCGGCTGGCCACGACGGTGGCCGCCGGGGCCGGCGAGGACGGCGACTGGCTGGCCGTCATCGCGCCGGCCGACCGGAGCGGGACGGGCCGTAACCTGGCCGGCGAGCCGCGGGACGAGGTCGACCCGGGCGCGGACGCCGAGGTGCGCGAGGCGCCGGCCGGAACGGCGGACTACGCCCGGCGCCTGCTGCGCCTGTTCCGTTCGCTGCTTATCGCGGGGGCGGCCCAGCGGACCCTCGATCTGACGGTGACGTACGTGAAGGAACGCGAGCAGTTCGGGCGGCCGCTGGCTAAGTTCCCCACGGTGCAGCAGGAACTTGCCCGGATGGCCGGCGAGGTCGCCCTGATCGGCGCCGCGACCCAGGCCGCGGTGGCCGCGGAGGGCCTAGCGGTGTCTGCTGGCGAAGCGGTGTCTGCCGGCGAAGCGGTGTCTGCCGGCGAAGCGGTGTCTGCCGGCGAAGCGGTGTCTGCCGGCGAAGCGGTGTCTGCCGTGGTGGCGGCGAAGGCGCAGGCCAGCAGCGGCGCGGGCATCGTGGCCGCGATCGCGCACCAGCTGCATGGCGCGATCGGGACCACGGAGGAGCACCAGCTGCGGCTGACCACCACGCGGCTGTGGTCGTGGCGGGACGAGGACGGCTCTGAGGCCGAATGCTTCGCCGAGCTTGGCCGGGCGGCACTCGGCGCCGCGGCCGCGGCGGGGGCGGGGGCGGAGGCCGCGGCCAGAGCCGGGGCGGAGGCGGGGGCCGCGGCCGGAGCGGGGGCTGGCGGGCTCTGGCCCTGGCTCAGCGGGCGGGGTTAGGGCGTGTCCCGCTGGTCGTTGCGGGTGGCCGGGCTGGTACGTGTGGGCTGTGCGGGACTGGGGGGGAAGGGCGGGTTCAGGCTGGCTTGCGGTCATTTCCAGCCGAACGGGCGGGCTGCCTGCCTCCGCACCACGGCTCACGCGGGCATCGCGGCTCACGCGGGCATCGCGGATCACGCGGGCATCGCCCGGCCGCAGCGCCCGGCCCGGCGAGAACCGCCACGGTGTCATATCGTGGCGGTCCTGAGCGCGCGCCTTAAAATAACCCGTCGCCTCGGGATTTCTGGCGCGCTGACGCGCTGACCGCTGGGTCGATGTGCCGCTGGTCCGGCTAGAACCGGACCACCGGCCCATCGACCCAGAACCGCCGCCCCGCACCGCCGCCCCGTACCGCCGCCCCCGTACCGCCGCCCCGCACCGCCGCCCCGTACCGCCGCCGCGGCTACCGCCCCGCCCGCTCGCACCCGAGATCAAACCCACGTGTTAATAACTGGCGCCCACTAACCGCATCGATGTCACATCGTTGCGGTCCGGCAGTGCGGGGTGGTGGTGCTGGTGTGATGAGAGTGGGGGCTGGGACTGGGGGGAGTGGGCTGGGGGTGGAGGCCGGGAATTGGCGGGGGCTCGAGTGGGCCTGGCCGCGCACCCAGGGGGCCGGACCGCGGGGCCCGGCCCCCTGGGTGTGCGGGCGGGGTTAGCCGAACAGGTCGACGACGGTCTTGGCGCCGGTATCGCCGGGCAGGAGCTTGCGGCCTACGACTTCCATGTGGGTTCGCCAGTGCCGTTCGGCTCCCTCGGCGTCGCCCGCGTCGATCAGCAGCACCAGCTTGCGGTAAGAGCGGACCAGCTTCCTGAACTGGTCCTGGGTGTCCGGGTGGTCGAAGGTGCGCATGACGATCGTGGACAGGTGCATGGCGACGACCTCGCGCAGGACGCCGACCTGGACGGCCAGGGTGCGGTTCCCGGCACGCTCCAGGATCAGGTCATGGAACCGCTGCGTGGCCTGCGACCAGGCGTCGGCGTCCCGGAAGTGCTCGTCGCTCTCCACCAGGCCGACCAGGTGCTCTATGCAGGCGTTCAGATCGTCCAGGTCCTGCTCGGAGCGCCTGGCCGCAAGCAGGCCCGCCGCGGCCGGCTCGGTCGCCATGCGCGCCTCGTACACATCGGCGATCGTCGTTCCGCTCGTCTGGAGCAGCAGGCCGACGTACCTGGCCGCCACGGCGATGTCCGGGGATATCACCCGTGCTCCGCCGCGGGCGCCGCGGCGGACGCTGATCAGGGATTCGGCCTCCAGGATCCGGAACGCCTCGCGGAGCGTAGGCCGTGAGACGCCGAACATCTCCATCAGCACGGTTTCCGACGGCAGCGAGTCGCCGGTCTTCAGGTCGCCGCGGACGATCTGCCCGCGGATGTACGACGCGATCAGCTCCGCCGTCTTGGGCGCGCGCAGGACCGGCCCGCCCGGATCGCGATTCGAGAGCACCGGAGCCCGTCCTCACCCAAAGGAGTTATTGAGTTAACCGAGCTTACCGGAATTACCAGCCGGTACCCGGGCTAGCAGCCCTCGAAGGTGGCCTGGCGCGGGCCGTGTTCGAGCAGGGAGGTGAGGCCGGCGGTCAGGTCGCGGGTGGCGAAGATCTGGCCGGCCTCGCGCGGGGTCACGGCGTCGGCGGCGGCCACGCCATGGTCGCGGGCCGCCTGCAGCAGCCGCTTGCCGACCGCGGTGGCGGCGGTCGGGCCCGCGGCGAGCCTGGCCGCGAAGGCGCGGGCCCGCTCGAGCAGGTCCGCCGCGGGCAGCAACCGGTTCACCACGCCCCACTGGTGCATCTCGGCGGCAGGGTAGACGTCACCGGTCATCACCAACTCCGCCGCCCGGGCCACGCCGGCGCGGGCGACCAGCCGCTGCGTGCCGCCTCCACCCGGGGTGAGGCCGACGGTCGCCTCGACCAGGCCGAACGACGCGTCCTCGGCGGCCCACATCAGATCGCAGCCCAGGCACAGCTCGAACCCGATGGTGAGGTTCAGCGCGTGCACCACGGCGATCGTGGGCACCGGCAGCCGCTCCAGGAACTGAACCAGCGCCAGGAACCTGGCCATCAGCACCGCGCCCTGAGCCGGGCCCAGGCCCCGGAACTCGTGCACGTCCACGCCGGCGCAGAACACCTTTCCCTCCGCCCGGAGCAGCACCGCGCGCGTGGTGCCCTCGCGGGTCAGCGCGGCCAGTTCGTCGAGCGCGGCGGCCAAGTCGGCGATCAGCTGGCCGTCGAACAGGTTGAGCGGGGGCGCCGAGATCACGAGCTCGGCCACGTCACCAGCCCGGGACACCTGCGCCTTGGCCATGGTCGGATTCCTTCCTGGTCACGCCGAGCGCGGCCCGGGCGATCGCCTGGCCGAAACTACCGGACCGCGCTGGCTAGGCCGTGTCCTCGTACTGGCTAGGTCGGGTCCTCGTACTTGAAGGACAGCCGCAGCTTGGACCGGAAGATGATCTCGCCGCTGTCCTCGATGCTCAGGTCCTGCTGCACGACCTCGGCGACCCGCAGGTCACGCAGGGACTTGCGGGCGGTACTCACCGCGGTGACCGCAGCGTCCTCCCAGGACTGGGTGCTCGTGCCGATGACGTCGATGACCCGGTAGACGCTCATGGGAAACCTCCTCGGTTGGGTGCTTGTCGTAGCCTCGTTCCCCCGAGATCCAGCCCGTATGCCCGGCGCCGTCAGAAACCCGTGGCGGTACCGGGGCCCAGGGTGGTGGACCCGGCGCGCGGAAGGCGAACTCCGGGCGAAGCCGGGCATCGCCAGGCACCACCAGTTCCGCCGCCGACCAGCGGCTAGCCCTTCATACCTGGCCAGGGAAACACCAGCATGAGCGGCACATTAGCACTAAGCGGAGCGCAGCATCGCTGCAGGCCGCGCGAGGCGGTCCGGGTAGTTACAGAGCTTGAAATGCCGGGGTCTTTCCTCTGGTTGACCACGGTCGGCGTGCCTGCGTGACCGGTGGTGCTGCTGGGTTTAGGCCGGTGAGGCTCCGGCGGTTGGCACCTGTGCTAGTCAGGGCTGCGGCGTATGCTCCGCGCCATGACTGTCGCTGTGACCGTGAAGACCCTCGAACCGACGCCGACGGCGAGTAGTAGTAGTAGTAGTAGTGGCGGCGACCACGTGGGCGGAGTTCCCGGCGATGTGGGGGCCGATGCTGGACAAGGTGTGGAGCTTTCTCCGCGGCGGCGCTCCGGAGGGGCTCTACAAGCAGGGGCACAACATCATGCTGTACAAAGACGATGTCCCGAACGTCGAAGTCGGCGTTCAGGTCAGCGGCTCATTCGATCCCACCGGGCACGTTGTCGCGTCAGCGCTTCCGGGCGGGCTCGTCGCCACCGCGACCCACACCGGCCCGATCGCCGAGATCGGCAACACTCATCAGGCGGTGTGCGAGTGGAGCAAGGCGAACGGGTACCGGCTGGCCGGCCCTCGCTGGGAGATCTACGGCGATCCCGACCCGTCGAGCGGCCATTTCGACGTGCAGGTGTTCTGGTCGCTGGTGGCGCCGTAGTACGGAGTCGATGTGCCTCTGGTCCGGTTCTAGCCGGACCGGCGGCACATCGACCCAGCGGTTAACACATCAGCGCGCCAGGAATCCGAAGCGACGGGCTATTTTAAGACGCTTACCTGCGTGTGCACCGGACCTGCACCGTCAGGTCGAGATACCGCCCGGCCAGCCCCGGCATTGCCGTGACGCCGAACTCGGTCCGGTCGACGCGGACGGTGGCACTGGCGGTGAACGACTGCCCGGCCAGGGCCACCTGGCCGATCGACAGGCTGACCGGCCTGGAGACCTCGCGCACGGTGAGCGTCCCGCGGATGGTCCTGCCGTCTGCGGAGACAAGCCCGTTCCTGAAGGAAATGACAGGGAACCGGGCAGCGTCCAGGAACCGGGCCGACAGCACGCCCCGGTCGCGCTGCCGGTTCCGGGTCCTGAAGCTCGCCGTGTCGATCTCGGCGTGGATGGCCGAGTCGGCAAGCGGCTCGGCGATGTCCGCCGAGCCGGACCGGATCGCGAACGTGCCGCGGACGGGACCGAGCCCGAACATGTGCCGGGTGCGGAATGTCACCCTCGACCGGGCGACGTCGATCTCATAGCGGCCTAGCGGGGGTGCTTGCGTGATCTGTGGTTCTGTGTGCATGTCCCTATTGCATGCCGCCGCGGATGCCGCCCGGCAGGGCAGCCGGTAGGCACCTGCCCCCACGAAGGGATGGCCTCGGGCGGTGGCATGCAACTTTCGTATGGTCCTGCCGGGCCGATGGTAGTGCCAGCGGGGATGGCCGGGCGCGGTGACATAGCCTGAACGACATGGGGCTTCGCACGTACGCGCGGCAAAACCGCATGGCGCTGGATGTGCTCCTCGCTGTCTTTTTTGTCCTGCTCGACACCGCGAGCACGCTCGCCGGAACGTCCTGGTGGCCTGCCCACCCCAGCACGCTGGCCTGGGCCATGCTGGCCGTTCAAGGGCTGGCCGACGCCTCGCTCGTTTTCCGCCGGCGGGCGCCCATGCTCGTCATCGCGATCCTTGGCGGGTTCACCCTGGCCATCTCCCTGCTCATCTCGCCTGCTGGCCTGATCACGCCGGAAAACGCCGGGAACCTGTGGGCGCCCTACGGAACCGTTCTCGCTGCGTACGGGCCGTTCTACTACTGCAGGGACCGGCGCGCGGCGTTCGCGGCCGTCGGCGCACTGACGCTAATCGTGGCCAGGGTCTGGGAGCCGTCCGCGTCCGTCATCACGATCGGCGTGCTGAGGACCGCGGTCGGGCCGCTGCTCGCGCTCTACTTCACCGCGCGGCACGAGGTCCTGCAGGGTCTGCGCGACCGGGCAGAACGCGCCGAGCAGGGGCGCTACCTGCTCGCCGAGCAGGCCAGAGCCGAGGAACGGGCCCGGCTCGCGGGCGAAATGCACGACGTCGTGACGCACCGGGTCAGCCTGATGGTGCTGCAGGCAGGCGCACTCGGCATCACGGCAAAGGACGAAACGACCAGGCAGGCCGCGGAAGAACTGCGGGCCGCGGGCTGCCAGGCGCTGGATGAGTTGCGGGATCTGGTCGGCATCCTGCGGACCGGGCCCGATAGCGATCAGACGCCGTCAGCCTCGGGGCTGCCGGCGCTGATCGCCGAGTCCGCGGCCGCCGGCACCCCGGCCGAGCTAGCCGAGGACGGGGACCCCGGGCTTGCCTCGCCAGTCGTGGGGCGCACGGTGTACCGGATAGTGCGCGAGGCGCTCACCAACGCCCGCAAGCACGCGCCGGGCGCGCACGTGCTCGTCCAGATCAGCTACCGTGAGTCGCAGGTCAGGGTCGTCGTTAGCAACGGGCCGGCCACCCTGAGCGCGGGCAGCGAGCTGAGTGCCACCGGATCCGGCTTTGGCATCGCCGGCCTGCGCCGGCGCGTCGAGCTGATGCACGGCACGTTGCGGGCCGGGCCATCACCGGACGGCGGGTTCCGGCTAGAGGTCGTGTTGCCCGCGTACGTCCCGACAGCCGAGCCGGCGGAGCACAGCGAAAGGGCGCAGCGCAGCGAAAGCGCGGAGCGGCCCGAGCCGGCCGCGCGACCGGCATGATCCGGGTAGTGGTCGTCGACGACGAGCCGATGGTCTGCGCGCACCTGCGCACGATTCTCGGCTCGTCTGGTGACATCGAGGTCGTGGACGAGGCTCACGACGGAGCGGCCGGGGTCGAGGCCGTCGTCCGCAGCCGGCCCGATCTGGTGCTCATGGACCTGCGCATGCCCGGCGTGGACGGCCTCACCGCGATCGGGCGGATCGGCAAGCTTGCCGACCCGCCCGTCGTGGTCGTGCTGACCACCTTCGACGCAGATCAGTATGTGCTCCGCGCGCTGCGCGCCGGAGCGGCCGGGTTCCTGGTCAAATCGACGCCGCCGACCGACCTGATCGGGCTGGTGCGGGTAGCGGCGGACGGGCATACCGTGCTGTCCCCGGCTGCTGCCCGGCGCCTGATCGCCGCGTCCACCGACAGCCAGCCGGCCCGCGAGCACGCCCGCAAGCTCGTCGGCACGCTGACCGAGCGGGAGGCCGAGGTGCTCGGCTGCCTTGGTGAGGGACTGACGAATGCCCAGATAGCGAGCCGCCTGTACCTGTCGGAGGCGACGGTCAAGGGCTACGTATCGCGCATGCTCGTCAAGCTCGGCTGCGCCAACAGGACCCAGGCAGGACTGCTCGCGCACGACGCCGGGATCATAAGGCAGTGACTCAGACGCGATGCGGCCCAATCTGACATTAGCGGCCTGCGGCATTCACCGGTCTCACTTCTGCCCGGCAGGCTCCGGCTTGGCGCCGGGCTGGTTCACCGGACCGGGCGACCGCCGGTTCCAGTCCCGCCAGACGAGCCGGTGTACCGGGATCCACCTCGGGATGTCGCGCAAGCCCGGAATGAACGGGATGGCCAGCAGCAGCACGGTGGCCAGGCCGGTCATGTAGATGGCGATCAGGTCGATGTTGTCGGAGTTCCGCCATCCGGGCAGGTGGTACCACAGCTGGTACAGCCATAGCCACGGCTGGCCGGGGTAACTGCCGGTCTCGTTCATCACGCCCCACTGGTCTCCGGTGAGGTGCTCGGCGGTCGCCTTGTCGGCGTAGTAGGCGCCGTCCTCGAGGAACAGCAGCGGCTTGGTGAAGTCGGTGCCGTAGAACGGCTGGGCACCACTCAGGGATGCGTCGATCGCGCCGCTGCGCGCCAGTGCCAGCTCGGACGCCAGCATGACAGGGACGGGACCGTCGTCGGCGGCGGGAACCACCGGCACCCCGTTGACGAACGTGACCTTTTTGACCGCTTTGCCGTAATTGGCGGCCCACTTGACCTGCTGGGCGGGGGACGCGGCCTTGTAGGTGGCCAGAGCCGCGGCCAGGGTCGGATCGGTGGCCGCCGCGCTGGTCAGCGGTCCCAGCACGAAGGTCTGCGCCGCGTCGATGGGCTGCCGCACGCCGGCCCAGTTCGCCGGGGCGAACCATTCGCTTTGCGGGGTTCCGTTGGTGTTGTAAGGAGGGCCGTAGGTGGCGGTCAGGCTGCTGCCGTCGAGTTCGGTCCCCGCGGTGGCGAGGAAGTCGGCGGGGACGACCTGGACCCAGCTGCGGACCGTGGCCGGCGGCACGTCGGGCGAGGACAGCAGGCTGGCCAGGCCAAAGGTGAGCACCAGGACCACAACGGTCGCGATGGTGCCTTCCTTCACGATGTCGTAGCGCCTGGTCGGGCCGCGCCACGCCGCCCGGTCGGCCTTCGCGGCCGCGCGCCTGGCGGCCATGCCGCGGGGCCTGGCGACGGGCAGCGGATGGCTGACACCGCG
The DNA here is from genome assembly GCA_963753225.1 of uncultured Actinomycetota bacterium. Lineage (GTDB taxonomy): Bacteria > Actinomycetota > Actinomycetes > Streptosporangiales > Streptosporangiaceae > Palsa-504. Next base: position 361,320 of record CAVWBQ010000047.1, read on the forward strand.
CACGCGGACCAGCAGCACGTGCGCGCCGACGATCGCGATGAGGATGATCGGGAGCATCACGATGTGCCACATCAGCATCTGGCCGAAGTTCATCAGGTTGAAGAACGCCCCGACCCCGACTTCGTTGAACGCGTCCTTGCCGTTGGTGGCGATCCACTGCGAGTCGAAGTTCTGCTGGGACAGGTAGCCGGTGAAGCACTCCACCACCGAGGCCACGAAGGCGACCACGCCGGTGACCCAGGTCAGGGCCCGGCGGCCGCGCCAGGCCGCCATCCAGAACTTGCCCCACAAGTGGATGACCAGCAGCGCCATGAACAGCTCGACGCTCCACAGGTGCAGGCTGTTGAAGAAGTGCCCGACCGGGTTGGTGTGCCACCAGTCGGGACCGCCGATCGCGATGGCGAAGCCGCTCACGATCACCACGCCGAGCGCGGCTAGCGAGGCGACGCCGAACACGTACACCCAGGAGGCCACGTAGGCCGGCTGGCGGTCAGGCAGCAGTTTGTGCGGCGGCAGCGAGGTCAGCGCGCGGCGGCGCGTCCGCGCGGTCCACATCCGCTCGTCACCCGGGGCGATGCCCGCGTCGGGCACCGGGTCCGGGACGGCGGCGTCCTCGCCCTGGCTGCGGGGGAACGGCAGCAGCAGCGCGGCGCCGAAGATGGCCACCATCACGGCGATCAGGACCAGGTTCGCCACTGAGATCGTGAAGACGTTCCAGGTCAGGTACGAACCAGGCTGGTTCAGGTCGATGGCGGCGGGAGCGTGTCCCACCAGGGCGAGGGCTTTCACCAGGGCCTCCAGGTCAGCCGGCAATCGATTCTGACTAGCCTGTCCGCCCGCGGGGCGGCGAGCCTAGTGATGTGGGTCATGGCCGACCGGGACCAAAGTCCTTGACTTCCGAACGGACCGGGCTGTGCGCTCCGGCTCACAGCTCACCGCGGGCCGGTCGGGATGATATTCGCGGGCGGCGAGATTCGCCTGCCGCGGACTGGTGCCATGACACGCCCTGCCTCCGTTCATAAACTACCGAGGTCCAGGGCAGTACGTTTTGTCCTCCGGCTTCCACCGGAAACACGGTGACGCTCCTCGCTATTTAGCCAGGCTGTCATTATTTTTTGAGACTACACCCATGTTGTTCATCAGGCCATGCCCCGCTTGTCTAAAATAAATCAAATCACAGGTGAAGCCCGACCATGGTGCGGATCGTGGCGATGACCTCGTCGAGGGTCTCGGCGTAGCGGTTGATTTGCTCCGCGACGGCGGGTTCGCTGCGGGCCGCGTCGCCCTGGATCCTCAGGCCGAGGGTGAACAGCTCCTGGATGACATGGTCGTGCGGATCCTCCGGCGCTGGCGGCGCCGAGACGGGCCCGTTCTTCAAGGCGATCATGCTTGCTCCTGACCCGATTCGTATATAAAAGATCACGACTCCGAACGGGCCGCGGTAACAGCGCTAGGCAAGCGTGTCACCACGGCCCGTTCCGAACCTGAGATCAGACCTGGCTTCCCGGCGCTGCGGTGACCGGGGTCTGAACGTCGTCGGGATGACCGCCGAGGATTTCGGTCGCCGGCGAGACGCGCCGGGAGTGCATCAGGCCAAGCCCGCTGAGCACCAGCATGACGGCGCCGGCGATGAACGCGACGATCGCGGCGATGCCGGCGATCATGCCCATGGTCCCGAAGGCGTAGGCGTTCAGCAGCAGGCCGCGCAGGGTCTCACCCTTGAACACCGTGGCGACCTGGGCCGCCAGCACGGTGTTCTTGGGCTGCGCGATGGCCTCTGCCGACAGCTGCGCGTAGGTCTTGCCGCCGCCGATCTCCTTGAGGTGGTTGGCGATGAAGTGGTCGGCGTAGACCTCGGCCTGGGCGCCGGTGGTCAGCTGCTGGCCGCCGTACTGCCGCATCGCGGCGAACTCGGGGGCGGCGACGGCCTTGCTGTTCGCGGGCGGGAAGTAGATCTGCTGCGCGGCGAGCTGGGTGTGTACTTCGTTACCGATGAAGTTATGGGCCCAGGTCAGCATCACGCCGGACGCGATCAGCGTGACCGCGAGGAACAGGCCTGCGGCGGCCATCAATATGTCAAAGGTTCTTCGTCTCATAGCGATTCTCCTTGGTGGGGTGTTCCTGGCCGGATGCCCAGCGGCCTGGCGAGCTGATGCGGGCGGCCTAAATGGCGCTGGGCAGGTCGCGGCGGGGAATAGTTTTCCCGCGGAGTCGCCGTTCCTTCGGTTTTCGGCGTACTGGCCGACACTGCCGTATAACAAACCCCGGCGCCGGCACCCGCGAATCTTTGCGGCTGCACGGCGGGGCCCGGATTTTTCCGGAGCAACATTTTTGATATTACTACACTTTCTTGATATTGCTACATTTTCTTGTTTTCCCTAATTGTCGAATTTCCCGGTGGTCAGATGGGAACAAAAAAATATCGGTGGCGTGCCGGCAGCCGATGGCCGACGATCGGGTGCACGAGCGAGCGGTGCGGGCCCCCGCCGGCAGCCTTGCTGACCGGTCCCGCTGAAGATCGCGGGCATCGGAATCCGCGTGGCCCGTGGCCAGCGGCTACAGGTCAGTTAAGCTTGGACCGGCACAGCTGGCGGAACAGCCGGCGCCAAGTACGGGGGACGGTGTGATGCATCCCATCCAGGACCCAGCACGCCAGCCGTCCGGTCGGGCTGTGATCGTGGACGCCGACGGGCTTCCGGCGTTGTTCGACGCGCTGCGCGACCGGGGCTATACGGTGGTCGGCCCTACCGTCCGGGACGGCGCGATCGTGGTGGCAGAGCTAGCCTCGGCCGCTGAGCTGCCGTTCGGGTGGGGGGTGGAGACCGAAGCGGGGAGGTACCGGCTGCGGGAACGGTCCGACACCGCCGCGTTCGGGCACTCCGCAGGCCCGCAGTCATGGAAAACCGTGCTTCATCCGCCCAGGGCTAAGTTGTGGTCCGCGGATCGGGTGACCGGCACCGTAGAAACCAGCACCGTAGAAACCAGCACTGCAGAAACCAGCACTGTTGAAACCAGCACCGCGGAAGCCGGCGAGGCTGCGGAGCCGCCAAGGTACGCCCTGCTCGGGGTGCGTCCGTGTGATGTGCGCGCGGTCGGCATCCTGGACCAGGTGCTGGCCGGCGGCCGGCACGCGGATCCTGTCTACCGCGGGCGGCGCGATGGCGCGTTCATCGTCGCGGTCGAGTGCACGGAGCCGGGCGCGACCTGTTTCTGCACGTCGATGGGGTGCGGTCCCGGTGTCGAGTCCGGGTTCGACCTGGCTATGACGGAGCTGACCGACGGCGGGAACCACCGTTTCGTGGTGCGGGCCGGCACGGCGGCCGGCGCCGACGTGCTGGCGGACGTGCCGAGCCGGGCCGCGGACGAGGCGACGGTCCGGCACGCCGTCACGGCCGTAGATGAGGCGGCCGAACGGATGGGCCGGACCATGCCCGTGGCGGGCCTACCGCAGCTGCTGGCTGACAGCCGCGAGTCCCCGCACTGGGACGACGTCGCCTCCCGCTGCCTGACGTGCGGAAACTGCACCATGGTCTGCCCCACCTGCTTCTGCACGACCACCGAGGACGTGACCGATCTGACGGGCGATCACGCCGAGCGGTGGCGGGTCTGGGACTCCTGTTTCGCCCTGGACTTCTCCTACCTGCATGGCGGCAGCGTGCGCACCAGCGGGCAGAGCCGGTACCGGCAGTGGATCACCCACAAGCTAGGCACCTGGCACGATCAGTTCGGCTCATCCGGGTGCGTGGGCTGCGGGCGGTGCATCGCCTGGTGCCCGACCGGCATTGACATCACTGCGGAGGTGTCCGCCCTGGCCAGCCTGCAGGACGCGGCGGCCACGGACGAGGACAAACCATGACAGGCACGGTGGCCGCACGGCTCTCGGCTCAGCCTTTCTTCGCCGTCCTCACTGAAGCCGAGCGCGCGGCGCTGGCCAGGGACGGCACAGTGGTAACGTTCGCGGCCGGGGATCGGCTGTTCGACGAGGGCGGCGTCGCGGACATGTTCTGGCTGATTGAGCAGGGCGACATCGCCCTGGACATGCGGGTGCCGGGCCGCGGTGATCAGATTGTCGAGACGCTGGGCCCCGGCACGGTGCTCGGCTGGTCCTGGCTGCATCCGCCCTACCGCTGGCATTTCGGTGCGGTGGCCCGCCTGGCCACCGAGGCGATCGCATTCGACGCCGCCTCGGTACGCCGTCGCTGCGACGCCGATCCGGCCTTCGGGTACGCCATGCTGCGCGCGTTTACGCCGGTCATCACCGAACGGCTGCAGGCGACCCGGCTCCGCCTGCTGGACCTGTATGCCGCCCCGTCCCAGGTGAGGCGCGCCGACATCGGGCCAGTGAACGTATGACCGGCCAGCGGACGGCACCGCCCGCGCTGACCGAGCCAGCGGCCGAGACGCCCGCGCTGCCCCGCTTTTACCGGGTGGCTTCGCGCCGCGAAGACACCGCCGACACGGTCACCTTGGAGCTCACGGAACCGGCCCACCCCTTCGAGCCGGTCCCGGCCTTCGCGCCGGGACAATTCGCCATGCTGACCGCGTTCGGCATCGGCGAGGTCCCCATCTCGGTGAGCGGTCTCGGTGATAGCGGCGGCGGGCGGGCCCGCCGCCTTGAGCACACGCTGCGCGCGGTGGGCGCGGTCACCCGGGCGCTGCACGCCGCGCAGCCCGGCAGCCTCATCGGCGTCCGCGGCCCGTTCGGCACCAGCTGGGACGTGGCGTCCGCCGCGGGGCGGGACATCGTGATCGTGGCGGGCGGGATCGGCCTCGCGCCGCTGCGGCCCGTGGTGCTCACCGCGCTCGCCGACCGGTCCCGGTATGGCCGGATCGTGCTGCTGGCAGGCGCGCGGACCCCCGGCGACCTGCTCTACGCCGGCGAGCTGGAACGCTGGCGCCGCGACGGGGTTGAGGTGGCGGTCACCGTCGACCGGGCCGACACCGGCTGGAGCGGTCAGGTCGGACTGGTCACGGCGCTCATCGAGCCTGCCGGGCTCACGCCGGACAACAGCGTGGCGTTTGTCTGCGGCCCGGACGTCATGATGAGGTTCACCGCCGACGCGCTCGCGGCGCGCGGGATTCCCGTGGACCGGATACGCGTGTCACTCGAGCGCAACATGCGCTGCGGCGTGGGCTGGTGCGGGCACTGCCAGTTCGGCCCGCTGCTGGTCTGCCGGGACGGCCCGGTGGTCAGCTACGACCGGGCGGCGGCCCTGATGAGGGTGCGGGAGCTGTGATGGACATGCCGACCCTGGCGGTGTGGAAGTTCGCATCCTGCGACGGCTGCCAGCTCACCCTGCTCGACTGCGAGGATGAGCTGCTGGCGATCGCCGGGCGGGTGAAGATCGCGCGCTTCACGGAGGCCTCCAGCGAGATCCAGCCGGGCCCGTACGACGTGTCCCTGGTGGAGGGCTCGATCACCACGGCGGACGACGCCGAGCGGATCCGGCAGGTACGCGAAATGTCACGGACGCTGGTGACGATCGGGGCGTGCGCGACCGCGGGCGGCGTGCAGGCCCTGCGCAACTTCGCCGACGTCGGTGAGTTCACGTCCGTGGTGTACGCCCGGCCGGACTATATCTCGGCACTGGCCACGTCAACCCCGATCGCTGCGCACGTGGACGTCGACTTCGAGCTGCACGGCTGCCCGATCGACCGGCGCCAGCTGCTGGAGGTCATCACGGCCCTGCTGGTCGGCCGCAAGCCGAACATCCCGGCCCATAGCGTGTGTTTCGAGTGCAAGCAGCGCGGCAACGTGTGCGTGGTGGTCGCGCACGGCACGCCGTGCCTCGGACCGGTGACGCACGCGGGGTGCGGGGCCCTGTGCCCGGCTCACCATCGCGGGTGCTACGGCTGTTTCGGGCCGATGGAGACACCCAACGCGGGCGCCCAGGTGGGGCTGCTGCGGGCCACCGGCATGGACGAGGCCGATGTCCTGCGGGCCTTCCGCACGTTCAACAGCGGTGCGCCCGCGTTCATCGAGTTGTCCCAGGTCGCGCGATCTCACGAGAGGCGGGGCGAGTGAGTCACCGCAACGACCGCACGCTCGCCGTCAGCGCCATCGCCCGGGTCGAGGGTGAAGGCGCGATGCACGTGCGGGTGCGCGGGGGCGCCGTCGAGGACGTGCGGCTGGAGATCTACGAGCCGCCGCGGTTCTTCGAGGCGTTCCTGCGCGGGCGGCAGCACACCGAACCGCCCGACATCACCGCGCGCATCTGCGGGATCTGCCCGGTCGCCTACCAGATGAGCGCGTGCCTGGCCATCGAGGCGGCCTGCGGGGTCGAGGTCACGGAGCCGATCGCCGACCTTCGCCGCTTGCTCTACTGCGGCGAGTGGATCGAGAGTCACGCCCTGCACATCTACCTGCTGCATGCCCCCGACTTCCTCGGCTACACCAGCGCGCTCGCCCTCGCCGAAGACCGCCGCGACCTGGTCGAGCGGGGGCTGGCGCTGAAGAAGGCCGGCAACGCGATCATGGAGCTGGTCGGCGGCCGGGCGATCCATCCGGTCAACGTCCGGGTAGGCGGCTTCTACCGGGCGCCGGCCAAGCCCGAGATGGCGGCCCTGGCCGAGAAGCTGCGCGTCGCGCTGGATCAGGCACTGGACACCGTGCGCTGGGCGGCCGGGTTCGAGTTCCCCGACTTCCATCACGACCACGAGATGCTGGCCCTGGTCACGCCCGGGCAGTACGCCATCGACCGGGGCACGCCGACATCCACGGGCGGGCTGACGTTCGCTCCGGCCGACTTCGAGGATCACGTGATCGAGGAGCACGTACCGCACTCGACGGCGCTGCACGCCCGGCTGGCCGGACGGGGCCGGTACCTGACCGGTCCGGCCGCCCGCTACAACCTGAGCCGGGAATGGCTCTCACCCGTGGCGCGGCAGGCCGCCGACGAGGCCGGCCTCGGTGACGAGTGCCGCAATCCGTACCGCAGCATCCTGGTCCGCGCCGTCGAGGTGGTATACGCGGTGGACGAGGCGCTGCGGCTGATCGGGCGATACGAGCCGCCCGCGCCGTGCCATGTGGACGTTCCGCCGCGCGCCGCGACCGGGCATGGCGCCACGGAAGCCCCGCGCGGCGTGCTGTTCCACCGGTACGCACCTCGACGCGGAAGGCCTCATCACCTCCGCCAGGATCGTGCCGCCCACCTCGCAGAATCAGGCCAGCATCGAAGACGACCTGCGCCGGTTCGTGGCCGGCCGACTGGATCTCGACGATCAGCACCTGACCTGGCAGTGCGAGCAGGCGATTCGCAACTACGACCCGTGCATCTCCTGCGCGACCCACTTCCTCGATCTCACCGTGGACCGCGCCTGACCAGGCGTCACCACGGACCGCGGGAGCTGTTGGCGGCCTGCATCGCGCGGACATAGCCTGCGCGCTCGTACGCAGCCTCGTCGGTACCCGCGGGCAGGGCGAGCATTCCGCGCACCGCGGCGACCGACGGATAACCCTTGCGGCCCATCCATCCGGACAGGCCGTCAAGCAGGACGGCGGCGTGCCCGGGGCCGTGCCGGATCAGCGCGGACGCCGTCATCACGACATCGGCGCCCGCCAGCAGGTACTTGATCACGTCGGCCGGTCCCTCGACGCCGGTCGTCGCGGCCAGGGAGGCGCGCAGATGCTGGCGCAGGATGGAGATCCAGGTGCGCGGCAGCCGGGCCTCGGCCGGGCTGGAGAGGTACACGTCGGGCGTCACCGCGAGGGTCTCGGGGTCGATGTCGGGCTGCAGGAACCGGTTGAACAGCACCAGGGCATCCGCACCCGCCTCGTCAAGCCGCACTGCCATCTCGCCGGCCGAGCTGAAGTGCGGGCTCAGCTTGACCGCCACCGGTACGGTCACCACCTCCTTGACCCGGCACAGGATGTCGATGTGCCGCTGCTCGACCTCGCGGCCGGTAATGCGCGGGTCGCCCGGTATGTAGTAGATGTTCAGCTCGATCGCCGCGGCACCCGCGTCCTGCATCGCGCGCGCGTAGCTGGTCCAGCCGCCGGGCGTCGTGCCGTTGATGCTGCCGATGACCGGTATGTCGACCGCCGCCGCGGCCCGCTCGAGCAGGCTCAGGTAGTGGCGCGGGCTAGGTTCATCCGCGCTGCCATCCTCCGTCGCCTCAGCCTCGGCCTCGGCCGGGAAGTAGGACAGGGACTCGGCGAAAACCTCCGTGCCCACCTCGGCCAGCCGCGCGTTCTGTTCGGCCTCCCGGCGCAGTTGCTCCTCGAACAGTGAGTAGAGCACCACCGCGCCGACACCGCCGTCGGCAAGCCGCCGGACGCCGTCGACGGTATTCGAGAGCGGGGACGCCGAGGCGACGAGCGGGTTCCGCAGCGTCAGGCCCATGTAGCGGGTCGAAAGGTCCATCAGTCTTCCTTCCGCGCGTCGGCCGGGAACATCTGCGCTCCGCGGGTAGCCATCTCCTCGTAGGTGCTCCAGCGCAGGTCGACCGCTTCCTGGGCCAGGGCCCCCAGGCGCTCGGCCTCGGCCGGGTTGGTATTGCTGAGCGAGCGGTACCGCAGCTCGCGCTGGGTGTAGCTGGCCAGGGGGATGCGCGGCCGCGGCGAGTCGAGCAGGAACGGGTTACCGCCGGCCGTCCGGACCAGCGGGTCGTACCTGATCAGCGGCCAGTGCCCGCTGGCCACGGCGCGGTACTGCTGGTCGAGGCCGGTGCGGATCTCGATGCCGTGCGCGATGCAGTGGCTGTAGGCGATGACCAGCGACGGCCCGTCGTAGGCCTCCGCCTCGCGGAAGGCACGCAGCGTCTGCTGGGGGTCTGCGCCCATGGCCACCCGGGCCACGTAGACGTTACCGTAGGCGATGGCCTGCAGCGCGATGTCCTTTTTCGGCACGGTCTTGCCGGCCGAGGCGAACTTGGCGACGGCGCCGAGCGGTGTCGACTTCGATGACTGCCCGCCGGTGTTGGAGTAGACCTCCGTGTCGAGCACCAGCACGTTCACGTTGCGCCCGGTGGCCAGCACGTGGTCCAGGCCCGAGGAGCCGATGTCGTAGGCCCAGCCGTCCCCGCCGACGATCCAGACACTGCGCCGCACCAGGTGATCGACCACGCTGCGCAGATCGGCGACATGCCCGTAGTCCTGGTCCAGGGCCTCGAGCCGCCGCTTCAGCTCGGCTACCCGGTCGAGCTGGGCCGCCAGTTCCGACTCGCGCAGCTGTGACGCGCCGAGGATGTCATCCGCGAGGTCGGCGCCGACAGTGTCGCGCAGCTCCGTCAGGCGGGTGCGGGCCAGCTCGACGTGCCGGTCGGCGGCCAGCCGGAATCCCAGGCCGAATTCGGCGTTGTCCTCGAACAGCGAGTTCGACCAGGCCGGGCCGCGCCCGTCGGCGTTCGTCGTCCACGGCGTGGTGGGCAGGTTCCCGCCGTAGATCGACGAGCAGCCGGTGGCGTTCGCGACCATCAGCCGGTCGCCGAACAGCTGCGACAGGAGCTTGACGTACGGCGTCTCGCCGCAGCCCGCGCAGGCGCCGGAGAACTCGAACAGCGGCTGCAGGAACTGGGTGCCGCGGACCGTGCCGAAGTCCACCCGGGACCGGTCGGCCACCGGCAGCGTCTCGAAGAACGCGACGTTGTCCCGTTCGGCGGTCACCAGCGGCTCGCGAGCCGCGAGGTTGATCGCCTTGCGTTCGGGGTTGTCGGGCGCCCCGACCGGGCAGGCCTGGACGCACAGCTCGCATCCGGTGCAGTCCTCCACGTAGACCTGCAGCGTGAAGCGGGTGTCCGGGAGCCCGCGGGCGTCCAGCGGAGCCGACTTGAAATCCGACGGCGCCTCCTTCAGCAGGGACTCGTCGTAGTAGGTGGCCCTGATGACGCTGTGCGGGCAGACGAAGCTGCAGTTGCCGCACTGGATGCACAGGTCCGGATCCCATTCCGCGACCAGTTCTGAGATGTTGCGCTTCTCATACGCCGTAGTGCCGCTCGGGTAGGTGCCGTCCACCGGCAGCGCGCTGACCGGCAGCTCGTCGCCGCGGCCTGCCATCATCATCGCGGTGACGGTGCGGACGAACTCCGGCGCGCTGGCCGGCACCATCGCGGGCAGCTCCCTGGCCGACGTCACCCGGCCGGGCACCTCGATCTGGTGCAGCGCCGCCACGGTGTGATCGACCGCGGACAGGTTCTTCTCGACCACCTCGGCGCCGCGGCGGCCGTAGGTCTTGGTGATCGACTTCTTGATCTTGTCGATCGCTTCTTCCCGGGGCAGCACGCCCGAGATCGCGAAGAAGCAGGTCTGCAGCACGGTGTTGGTCCGGCCGGCCAGCCCGGCCGCGCGAGCGATCTTGCCCGCATCGATCGCGTAAACCTCGACCCGTTTGGCAATAATCTTCTCCTGGACCGGACGGGGCAGCGCGTCCCAGATCTCCTCCTGCGGCAGCTTGCAGTCGAGCAGCAGCGTCGCTCCCGGGGCGGCCAGGCCGAGCACGTCGACCCGGTCCAGCAGCCCGAAGTGATGACAGCCGACAAAGCCGGCCTGCTGCACCAGGTACGGCGCGCGGATCGGCTGCGGCCCGAAGCGCAGGTGCGACACGGTCTGCGAGCCCGACTTCTTCGAGTCGTAGACGAAGTACCCCTGCGCGTTCAGGTTCTCCTCGGCGCCGAGGATCTTGATCGTGTTCTTGTTCGCGCCGACCGTGCCGTCAGAACCGAGGCCGAAGAAGACCGCGCGGATCGTGCCGGGCGGTTCGATGTCCAGCGACGGGTCATAGGGCAGGCTCAGGCCGGACACGTCGTCGTGGATGCCGATCGTGAACCGGGGCCGCGGCCGCTCGCGGGCGAGTTCCGCGAACACGCCGGCCACCATGCCCGGGGTGAGCTCCTTCGACGACAGGCCGTAGCGGCCGCCCGTCATCAGCGGCAGCACCGCGCGCTCACCGCCGGTGTGCGCCTCGGCCAGCGTGGCGACCACATCCAGGAACAGCGGCTCGCCGTTCGAACCTGGCTCCTTGGTCCGGTCGAGGACGGCGATCCGGCTGGCGCTCGCGGGCAGCGCGTCGAGCAGGGCGCGGGCCGGGAACGGCCGGTACAGCCGGACCTGCAGCATGCCCACCCGCTCGCCCTGGCCGCACAGGTAGGCCACGGTCTCGCCGATCGTCTCGGCCGCCGAGCCCATCACGACGATCACCCGGTCGGCTTCGGGGTGACCGGTGTAGTCCACGACGTGATACTGGCGGCCGGTACGGGCGGCGAGGCCGTTCATCGCTTCTTGCACCGCGTCGGGCACGGCGGCGTAGAAGGGGTTCACCGTTTCGCGTGCCTGGAAGTAGATGTCCGGGTTCTGCGCGGTGCCCCGGATGAACGGCCGCTCCGGCGACAGCCCCCGGCCGCGGTGCGCGCGAATCAGCGCCTCGGGCACCAGCGCGCGCAGGTCGTCGTCGGTCAGCATCTCGATCGTGTTCAGCTCGTGCGAGGTGCGGAACCCGTCGAAGAAGTGCACGAACGGCACCCGGGTCGCCAGCGTGGCGGCCTGCGCCACCAGCGCGAGGTCGTGGGCTTCCTGGACCGACGCGGAGGCGAGCAGCGCGAACCCGGTCTGCCGTACCGCCATCACGTCCGAGTGATCACCGAAGATGGACAGCCCCTGCGCGGCCAGCGACCGGGCCGCCACGTGGATCACGGCCGCTGTCAGCTCCCCGGCGATCTTGTACATGTTGGGGATCATCAGCAGCAGGCCCTGTGACGCCGTGAACGTGGTGGCCAGCGCGCCGCTCTGCAGCGCACCGTGCAACGCGCCCGCGGCCCCGCCCTCGTGCTGCATCTCCACTACCGAAGGCACGCCGCCCCACAGGTTGGGCCGCTTGGCGCTGGACCACTCGTCCGCGAATTCGGCCATCGGCGACGACGGCGTGATCGGGTAGATGCAGCAGACCTCGTTGAGCCGGTAGGCGACCGACGCCGCGGCTTCGTTACCGTCGACCGTGGCGCGTGTCATTCGTCCTCCGGGATCATCTCGATCGAGTGCACCGGGCACTGCTCGTAACACGCGCCGCAGCCGGTGCACTTGCCATAGTTGAACTCGTAGCGGTGGCCAGGCCCGAGCTTGATCACCGCGTCCTCGGGGCACGCGCCCAGGCAGCCGTCGCATTCGCAGCAGTTGCCGCACGACAGGCAGCGGCGTGCCTCGTACGTCGCCTCGCTCTCGGACAGGCCGCCGAGCACCTCGGTGAAGCTAGCGGTCCGCTCCTCCGGCGGTGTCTCGGGCTGCTGCCGGCGGGCGGCGTCGCCGAAGTACCACAAGTTCAGGTCGCCGAACGGGACCTCTCTGTGCTTGGCTGTATTCGCCGGCGCGGTTCCGCGCAGCCAGGCGTCGATGTTCTTGGCCGCCTTCTTGCCGTGCCCCACGCCGACCGTCACGGTGCGCTCGGCAGGCACCATGTCGCCGCCGGCGAACACGCCGGCGCATCCGGTCATCATGGTCGTCGACACCTGCACGGTGCCGTCCCTGCTGATTTCCACTCCGGGTACCTGGTGCAGGAACGCGGTGTCGCTCTCCTGGCCGAGCGCGAGGATCACGGTGTCCGCGGCCAGCGTCTCGAACCGCCCGGTCGGCTGCGGGAAGCCGTGCTCGTCAAGCTCCATCGCCTCGATCGTCAGCTCGGGGCCGTCGAACGCGGTGATGGTGCGCAGCCAGTTGATCCGCACCCCCTCCCGCTCGGCCTCTTCCGCCTCATCTTCATGAGCGGGCATCTGCGCGCGGGTGCGCCGGTAGACGATGAGCGCGTCGTTGGCGCCCAGGCGGCGGGCCACCCGGGCGGCGTCCATCGCGGTGTTGCCGCCGCCGTAGACGGCGACGCGCCGCCCGATCACCGGCTGCTCACCCGAGGCGACGCTGCGCAGGAACGACACCGCGTCCAGGATCGGTCCCGCGTCCTTGGCCGGGATGTCGACCCGCTTGGACAGGTGCGCGCCCACGGCCACGAAGGCCGCGTCGAAGCGGCCCTCGCGCCGCTCCGCGTCCAGGTCCTCCACCTTGTGGCCGAGGGTGATCCGCACGCCCATCCTGGCGATCCGGTCAAGCTCGCCGTCCAGGACGTCGCGTGGCATCCGGTAGGACGGGATGCCGTAGCGCATCATCCCGCCGGGTTGGTCGCCCGCATCCCTGATCTCGACCTCGTGGCCGAGCCGCGCCAGGTGGTAGGCGGCCGAAAGCCCGCTCGGCCCGGCGCCGATGACCAGCACCCGCCGGCCGGTGCGGACCGGGGGCGGGTCGAACGACCACTCGCGCTCGAGCGCGAGATCGCCGAGGAACCGCTCGACCGAGTGAATAGAGACGGCGCTGTCGAGGCTGGCCCGGTTGCAGACGCTCTCGCACGGGTGGTAGCAGACCCGGCCGTGGATCGCGGGCATCGGGTTGTCGATGGTCAGCTGCCGCCACGCGCCTTCATGGTCGCCCGTCTCGGCGTGCGCCAGCCACGCCTGGATGTTCTCCCCGGCCGGGCAGCCGGCGTTGCACGGCGGAAGCAAGTCGACGTAGACGGGGCGCTCCTGGCGGACCGGGCCGGCGCGGGACCGCCCGTGCAGCAGGTCCGGCAACGGCGTAACGTCGCGTCGCTCTGGTCGCAAGGCCATAGGGGCCACGCTACGCCCACGTCACCGCGCAGCATCAGGGACCTTCGGCCCTGGCTTGTGCGAGCGGGCGGTCCAGGCCAGGTGGGTACCGCCTTTTGCGGGAGTAGTCAGCTGGAACGCACCGCCGTTACGTTCGGCGCGGCGGCGCATGCTGGACAGGCCGCTGGAGCGGGCGGGCGTGCCGAGGCCGCGGCCGTTGTCGGTGATGTCGAGGGCGATCAGCCCGTCCTGGAGCACCAGGGAGATGGTGACGGCGGTGGCGTGGGCGTGGCGTGCGCAGTTGGACAGGGCCTCGCGGATGACGGCGAGAATGTCATGAGCCAGCACCTCGTCCGGGCCGGGGTCGAGCGGGCCGGCGAAGCGGATGCCGGCGGTGAAGCCGAGCTGCGCGGTGTGCTCGTCGATGATCTCCATGACCCGGGCGGGTAGGGCGGCCGGGGCCTGGCGGGCCTGGTGGAGCCCGAAGATGCTGGTACGGATCTTCCTGATGACCTCGTCCACGGTGTCAACGTAGCCGTTGACCTGTTCCGCGGCGGCCGGGTCGCAGCGGCCGGCGTGGCCCTGCATCCTCATGCCGAGGGCGAACAGGTCCTGGATGACGTGGTCGTGCAGGTCGCTCGCGATCCGGTCGTGGTCTTCGGCCTGAGCCAGGGTGATCTGGTCGGCGCGGGCCCTGGCGACTTCCATCGTCACCGCGGCGTGGCCGGCGAAGGCGGCGGCCATGCCCAGGTCTGCCTCGCTGAATCCCGGGCGTACCGCCAGCCGGCCCAGCAGCAGCGCGCCGCGGACCTGCTCGCCGGCCGCCAGCGGCACGACGATCAGCGGGCCGCTACCGGCGCTCGGCGCAGCGGCGGCCGCCTGGCGGCCCTCTCCGTTTGCCAGACTGGGGGTTACCAGGCTGGGCTTGCCGGTGAGGATCGCCTGCCCCGCCAGTGAGTCCGCCAGCGCCTCTATCTGGTTCATCATCGCGGCGGCGAGCTCGCCGGTGACGCCGGCCACAATGACCTGGTCGGTGCCGTGAGGCACGGTCAGCGTGGCGAAGTCCGCGTCCGCGGCGGCCGCGGCGAGCTGGGTGATCAGCGCATGTGGCTGCACCGCCGCACCGGACAGCAGCAGGGGTGTCAGCTCGGCGGAGGCGTCCAGCCAGCGGCGGTGCTGCTCGGATTCTGCGAACCGCCGCGCGTTGGCGATCGCCGCGCCGGCCGCCGCGGCCAGCGCGATCACCAGCTGTTCATCTTCCGCGGTGAAGTCCCCGCCCCCGGACCGCTCGGTGAGGTACAGGTTGCCGAAGACCTCCTCCCCGATGCGGACAGGGACACCGAGGAAGCTGGTCATCGGCGGATGCCCCGGCGGGAACCCCGCCGACGCCGGGTGACCGGACAGGTCAGCGAGCCGCAGCGGGGCCGGCTTCCTGATCAGCAGCCCGAGTATCCCCCGGCCTCTGGGCAGCTCACCGATCGTTCCGACCAGCTCCTCGTCCAGCCCTGCGTGCACGAACTGTTCCAGCTCCCCGTCACGGCCCAGCACGCCGAGCGCCGCGTACCGGGCACCGACAAGGTCCCGGGCCGCCCCCACGATCTGCCGCAGCACCACCGGCAAGCTCAGCTCGCCGGCAATCAGGGCATTGGCGCGCAACAGCCCGCGTAGCCGCCCCTGGGTGGCCAGCACGTCATCGGCGCGGTCTACCAGCTGCAGCAGCAGCTGATCCAGTTCCAGCCGCGGTATGTCAGGAAAGCCCAATCCGCTCACCGCGTCGGCGGCGAGGGCGCCACCCGGTGTGTCGGCAGCCGGAGGTGAACGCGGTGCGCCTGTCCGGACGGGACCCGCGGGGATATCGATTCGAGTGCTCATAGCCTCTCCGCGGTCGTCTAGACGAGCGGCAGAAGAGGCAGGGACCGGGCCGGTCAGGCCGCAGTCCCAGTTAACGGCATTAGTGAGCCCGGCACAAGCTCACGGGCCGCCGGGTTCGCCGTCAGCGGCCTGACGTGCCCGCCCGGCATCAGCTCACGCCTGCCCCGGGGTCGTCAGCGCAGCCTGCGAAGAAAGGGATCCTGCGGCAGGCAGGGCGCCACCTTGATCCGCGCGTCCATCGCGAACACTCCGTGCGGCCTGGCGATGACCGGGCTGAGGTCGAGCTCGGTGACCTCAGGCAGGTCATCGGCGAGCCGGGAGACCCGCAGCAGCAGCTCGCGCAGCGTCTCCAGGTCGGTGGCCGGCGTCCCGCGCTGCCCGAGCAGCCGCGGCGCGGCGCGGACCGAGCGGATCAGCGCATCCGCGTCGGTGTCGGTCAGCGGCGTGAGCCGGGCCGAGTGGTCGCCGGGGCCGAACACCACCAGCGGGCCGAACACCCGGTCATCGGTCACCCCGATCCGCATCTCGGTGCCGCCGCTGACCATCGGCTGCACCAGGACCCTGCCGAGCCGGCGGCCGAACCGGTCGGCCAGCCTGCGGTAAGCGGCGCGGACCTCGGTCGCGGTGTGCAGATCAAGTTCCGTCGCGCCGGCGCCGGTCTCCGGCGCGAGCCCTGGCCCCTCCGCCTTGAGCACTACCGGGCCGGACACCGCCTCGGCGGCCTTGACCGCCTCGTCTTCGCTGGCGGCCGGCTCGGCGTCGACCAGCCATATTCCGTGGCAGTGCAGCAGGTCGGCGGTCGTGTCGGGCGGCAGCCAGCCACCGCCGGGCTCGCGGTGCAGGAACCCGGTGACCAGCGCGCGGGCGTCCGCGGCCCGGACATCGGGGAAGCTGGGCACCTGGCCGTGCGGCTCGGTGCGCCAGGCCCCGTACCTGGCCGCGTGGGCTAGCGCGGCGGCCGCAGCTTCTGGAACGTCGTAGACCGGAATCTGGCCATCGACGGCCGGCCGCGGCATCAGCCGGACGGTTTCCGCCTGATCGAGCGCGACGGCGGCGAGCGGGACGCCGATGTCGGCGTCCTGGATCGCCGTCATCAGGTCGCCGGTAGCGCCGGTCGGCAGGACCAGGACGATCATCGCGTCCACCCCGTCGTCGGCGGCGAGCAGCTCCAGGCACCGGCGGAAGTCACTGGCGGAGACGGCGGCCGTGGTGTCCACCGGCCCGGTGACCGTGCCGCCCGGCAGCAGCGTGCGCAGCCGCCGCCTGGTCAGCCCGCGCGGCCGGTGCACGATCAGGCCGAGGTCCGCGCACGCGTCGGCGGCCAGCACCCCGGCGCCACCCGCGTTGGACACGATCGCGACGGTGCGCCCGACCGGGACGGGCTGGGTGGCCAGCAGCGCGGCGGTCTCGATCAGCTCGCCGAAGCTGCCCGCGGCGATGACCCCGGCCTGCTCGAACAGCGCCTGGTCAGTGGCGGAGCCCTCCTGCCCGCTACTGGCGGCGCGCACGGTGAGCACGGGCATCTTGGCGCCGACACGGCGCGCCGTCCTGGCGAACTTGCGCGGATTGCCGAACGACTCGAGGTAGAGCACGGCCAGCCTGGTCACGTCGTCGTGTTCCCACCACATCAGCATGTCGTTGCCGGACACGTCGAGCTTGCTGCCCACCGAGACGAACGAGGAGATCCCCACGCCGAGCCGGGACAGCTGGCCGGCCAGGGCGACGCCGACCCAACCGGACTGCGACATGAGCCCGGCCACGCCTGGCCGCGGCCGGCTGGCGGCGAACGTGGCGTCCAGGCCGAGGCCGGGCACGGCCACGCCGAAGCAGTCGGGACCCACCAGCCGCATGCCGTGCCGGCGGCATACCGCGAGCAGGTCGGCGCAGGCGGCCGCGTCCAGGCCGGACGTGATCACCACGAGCGACCGCACGCCGCGCTGGCCGCACTGCTCAGCCACGCCGAGCACGGCCGAGGCCGGCACGGCGATGACCGCAAGGTCGGCGGCCTCGGGCAGGTCGAGCACCGAGGCCAGGCACCGGTCGCCGTCGATCTGCCGGGCCCGCGGGTTCACCGTGTACAGGCGACCGGCATATCCGCCGCCCCGGATGTTCTCCAGGATCACCCGGCCGATCGCCTCGCGGCGGCGGCTGGCGCCGATCACCACGACCGACTCGGGTGCGAAGATGTGCCGGAGGCTGGCCACGTCCGCGCTGCTCTCCCGTTCGGCCACGGCGCTGAGATAGGTGTCCAGCGCCGTGCCGTCCTCGTCGCGGGGTAGCGGGAACGTCAGCTCGTAGACCTCGCCGCCGAAGTGCCGCTGAACCGGCAGGCCGGCGTCGGCGAACACCGTCAGCATGGCCGTGTTCTCAGTCAGCGTCTGGGCCGTGAACGTGGTGATCTGGCTGCTCCGGGCCAGAGAGACCAGGTGCTCGAGCAGTAGGGTCGCGATGCCCTTGTGGTGCATGTTGTCGGCTACCGCGAAAGCGACCTCGGCCTGCCCGGGATACCCGATGAGCTCGGCGTAGCTGGCCACGCCGACCAGTTCGCCGTCGTGCAGCGCGAGCAGCGCCGCGTTGCCCGGCCTATCCGGGTCGGGCTCCCGGCAGATCCGCCGGGCCTCGGTCTTGGCCGACCGTCGGCTGTGGCTGAAGAAGCGCAGGTAGATGTTGTTCGGCGCCATCGCCTCGTGCATCGCCTGGACCGCGTCGAAGTCGGCAGGGACGACCCGCCTGATCTCGACCGTCGTGCCGTCGGCCAGGAGCGCGTACACCCGGCCGGTGTCCTGCGCCGTGCTCATCGGTATCTCCTTAACTGAAAACCGCGCCGGTGATCTCGGCCCAGCTCGGGGAGTCCCACGGTCATGGCTTAGAACACCTGCTTGCTCAGAAAACGGGGCCCGCGACGACCGGGTAGACGTCCGGATAGCTGAGGCGGTCGCGGACCGCCACCACGCCGGGGACGTGCCGGGCCTTGCGGATCAGGGCATGCCCGAGCGCGACGGTCTCCGGGGTTCCTTCCATGGTGACCACGCCGGACTCGACGGTCACCCTGAACTGGCGCGGGTCGATGAGGAACTCGTGCATGAGGATGGAGTCGGCGATGTCCTTGTGGATGTCCTCGTCCGATCGGTCGAAGACGGCGAGCACGTCGGCCCGGCTGATAATCCCGACGAGCTGCCCGCCGGAGTTGACCACCGGGAGCCGCTTGACCCGCAGGAAGTGCATCATCCGGGCGGCCTGCTCGATCGGGTCGTCCGGCGCGGCGGTCACCGGCGGGCGCGTCATCAGGTCGCCCGCGGTCAGGCCCTCGGCCTTGCGGACGTCCTTGTGGTGCACCAGCTCGGCGACCAGGCCGGGGTCGGCCAGCGCCTCCTTGGCCAGCAGGTCGGCCTCGGAGACGACGCCGAGCACCCTTCCCGTGTCGTCGACGACGGGCAGCGCGCTCACCCGGTACCGGCGGAGGACGGCCGCCATCTCCTTGAAGGTGGTCTCGCGCCTGACCGCCACCACCTCGGTGGTCATCAGGTCCTTGACCGTGGCGTTCATGGTTGTCATCCCTTTCAGTCCATCGGGAAGTTGGCGAGCACGTCGTACCGGTCGCCGGCACGCTCCGCGGGCGGGTAGTCGAGGCGGTCGCGGACCGCCACCACGCCCTGGACGTGCCGGACGCGCCACACGATCTCGTGGCCGGTCTCGCTGGTCTCCGGGCGGCCGGCTAGGGTCACTACGCCGTCGCTGACCGTTACCTGGAGGTTCTGCGGGTCCACCAGGAACTCACCGAGGAGCACGTCGTCGTGGATCTCCCGGCAGATGGCCTCGTCCGTCCGGTCGAAGACGGACAGCACGTCGGCCCGGCTGATGATGCCGACCAGGCGGCCGTTCGCGTCGGTGACCGGAAGCCGCTTGACCTTGCGGTCGTACATGAGCTTCGCCGCGTGCTCGACCGTGTCCTGCGGGCGCACCGCCACGACGACGGTTGTCATCAGGTCGCCCGCGGTGACCCCGCGCGCCTTGACCTGGTCCCGGTGGTGCAGGATACCGGAGATCACGCTGGGCTCGTCGTAGAGGGCTTCCTTAGTCAGCATGTCGGCCTCGGACACGACGCCGATTACCTTGCCGTCGTCATCGACCACGGGAAACGCGCTGACCCGGTGCTCGCGCAGGGCGACAGCCATTTCCCGGAACGTCGCGTCCTTCTTGACCCAGATCACGCGGGTCGTCATGACGTCCTTGACTTCGGTCTTCATCAGTGCTCACTCCCTCGGGGGCTGGCATCGCTTCCTCCGCCGGGCTCGTTTACTTCCACCACCAGCCTCGTCAGCCGGGCCGGCTGACGGCAGGGCCAAAGGTCCATCGCGTCCGGGTTGAAGGTCATCGCACCGGCCCAGGACGCTAAGGTTGAGCCATGGCTGACCGCGTGATCGAAGAGCTTGACGAGGCCGAGAGCCTGCGGCTGATTTCGGCGGGCGGGATCGGCCGCATCGCCTACCAGAGCCGGTTCGGCCCGGCCGTGCTGCCGGTGAACTACCGGTGGCACGACGGGGCGGTGGTGTTCCGCACCACCCGGCACAGCGCGCTCGACGAGGACCTGCAGACCGGGATCTCCGGCGGCGACTACCTGGTGGCGTTCGAGATCGACGAGATCGACACGCCCGGCCGCCAGGGCTGGAGCGTGCTGATCCAGGGGCCCGCCCATCATGTCGAGGGCGAGGAGGCGCGCGCGAGGGCCAAGCAGGCGGGCGTAGAGCCGTGGCCCGCCGGCGAGCGGGAGCTGTTCCTGCGGATCGTTCCGAACCGCGTCACCGGCCGCCGGATCAAGCCCGGCTAGAGCACCAGACGGGCGAGGTGATAGGCGGCGGACAGGCCGGACGGCCGCCCTGCGCCTACCACCAGCACCCGCTTACCCGTCGGCGCCGCGTCGACGGGAGCTTGCCAGATCTGCGACGGCATTAGCTGGCGGTATCCGGCCGGGGCACGATGAGGACCGGCCGGGTGGCCATGTGCAGCAGCCGCGCTGCCACGCTGCCCAGCGGCATGCGGGGCAGGTCGGTGCGGCTGCTCGAGCCCAGCACCACGAGACGCGCGTCGTGCTTCCTGGCCGCGGCCAGGATGACCGCCGCGATGTGGCCCGTATTGGCCTCGCTGATCTCGCCTTCTGCGCTCACCCCCGCCGCCCGGAGATCGGACACGACCTTCTCGACCACCTCTTCGCCTTCCCCGTCGCCGCAGTCGATCCGTATGCGGCCGAAGCGGCCGACAGCGAATTCATGAACGTGCAACACGATGACGTGATCTCCGCTGTCGTGCGCGAACTCCCGGGTCATTTCCGCGGCCGCAACGACATGCTGGACCGGATCATGTGCTGCCGTATCAACCGCCAGCAGGATGTTCTTGCTCATTTGTCCTCATCCTCTCCGGGTACAGCCGGCCGGGGACATCGTCCGCGTCCTTCTCTGCTTATTCATAGGTTTTGTCCTCCGCCGGCGCCCGGGTACGGGCGCCGGCCGGAGGCGCTTGCGGGGTCATGCGGTCGGGGTCATGCGGTCGTGGTCTTGGGGCCCTCGGCCGGAATGGCCTCGTGGGTGACCTCGGGACGGTGCCGCAGGCTCAGCCCGAACAGGGAGGCCAGCAGGGTCAGGCCGCCGAGGCCGAAGGCGATCAGCGAGGCGATGTAGGTGATCTGGGAGACCTTCCACCAGCCGAACGCGTTCAGCAGCATGGACCGCAGCGTCTCGCCCTTGAACACGGTGGCGACCTGGCCGGCCAGCTTGGTGTTGTTCGGCTGGGCCAGCGACGCGGCCGACAGCTGGGAGTAGGTCTTGCCGCCGGCGATGTTGGCGATGTGCACGGCGATGAAGTTGTCAGCGAAGGACTGGGCCTGCTGGCCGGTGACCAGCTGCTGCCCGGCGTACTGCGAGACCGACGGGATCATCGACGGGGTGATCTCGGTCCCGGCCTGGGGGTGCGCGAACGCGGCCTTGGGCGGGAAGAAGATCTGCTGCGCGGCGAGCTGGTTGTGGACCATGTTGTGGGTGTAGGTCGAGCCCCACAGCAGCAGGCCGCCGGCCGCCAGCAGGATCGCCGCCAGGGCGAATCCCGCGATCGCGGTCAGATGCGAATTGCGGCGCATCGAATGCCTCCTTAGCACGCGGACCCCGGCTGGATCCGCTCGATTTAGCTCTTGCCTTTACTCTCCCGCCGGCCCCCGGCCCGGCGTCACGGCCGGATGTCACCACCACGTCGGGACCTCAGTCCCGTACTTTCGGGCACAAAAGCAAAAGGGCCGCTTAACGCGGCCCTTTCTCGTGAGTGCGCTTTACTGGCCGAGCCGGTTCACGACGTCGACCACGCCGTCGATGTCCCAGATCAAACGGAGCGTGAGCGGCGTCAGGTCCTGCTCGTTATCTGCCCCGGGCAGGAGCGTCCCTGTCAGCGTCACCACGCCGTGCCTGACCTCCGTCATGACCGCCTTGGCATCGGCGAGCGGGAGCTCGTCCAGGACCTGGCGGGCGTCGTGGGCGATCTCGGCGTCAGAACGCAGGAAGACGCTGAGCAGGTCGCGGCGGCTCACGATGCCGACGAGCTTGCCGTTCTCGTCGACCACCGGGAGCCTGGAGATGTGGTCCGTGTTCATCAGCCGCGCCGCGGTCGGGATGGTCGCGTCCGGGCCGATGGTGACGGCCGGGGAGGTCATCAGCGCGCCGGCGGTCAGCCGCGTGTACGGCTGCTTGCGCAGGTGCCAGCGGCGGCCGATCGAGTCGGCCATCCGGGCCTGCCGGCGCCTCTCGTCCTCGGCGGCGAGCAGGTCGGTCTCCGAGACGACACCTACCACCTCACGGCCCATCTTCAGCACGGGCACGCCGCTGATCCGGTGCCGGGTCAGGAGGCGGTCGATCTCCTGGTAGGGCGTGATCCGGTCCACGGTCACCACCTTGGTGGTCATCACGTCGCCGACCCGCCGGGCCCACCGGCGCTTCCTCAGTTCCTCGTGATGAGGGGCCTGGCCGCGCTTAAGGGCGGGCGGTCCCTGCTCGCCGAGGTGTTCTTGCACCGTGTCCAGCGCGCGGGTCACGTCGGAGCGGGGCGCCCGGCCGTGCAGCGACTCGTAGTACGCGGCACCCAGGTGGCGGAGCATGGCATCGAGATGAGTGTCCGTGCGCGTCATCGTGCTCACTTCCTAACTGACTCTCCAACACGCCTTCCGGCCTGCGCCGGGGGCGCGGGCCGGAGGCGGTTAGCTGTTGTGTTGTAGTGATCCCTTCCGGGGTCATACGTGCGTGACGGGGGTTCCGTCGATGATCTCGTGGACGATTTCGGGGTGGCGTCCGATGGTGAGGCCGAACAGGGAGGCCAGCAGGGTCAGGCCGCCGAGGCCGAAGGCGATCAGCGAGGCGATGTAGGTGATCTGGGAGACCTTCCACCAGCCGAACGCGTTCAGCAGCATGGACCGCAGCGTCTCGCCCTTGAACACGGTGGCGACCTGGCCGGCCAGCTTGGTGTTGTTCGGCTGGGCCAGCGACGCGGCCGAGAGCTGGGAGTAGGTCTTGCCGCCGGCGATGTTGGCGATGTGCACGGCGATGAAGTTGTCAGCGAAGGACTGGGCCTGCTGGCCGGTGACCAGCTGCTGCCCGGCGTACTGCGAGACCGACGGGATCATCGACGGGGTGATCTCGGTCCCGGCCTGGGGGTGCGCGAACGCGGCCTTGGGCGGGAAGAAGATCTGCTGCGCGGCGAGCTGGTTGTGGACCATGTTGTGGGTGTAGGTCGAGCCCCACAGCAGCAGGCCGCCGGCCGCCAGCAGGATCGCCGCCAGGGCGAATCCCGCGATCGCGGTCAGATGCGAATTGCGGCGCATCGAATGCCTCCTTAGTTGAACTGTTACCTCGGAGTCTGTCGCCGTCCCCGGCACCACCGTCACGGCCAGACGTCACCAGCCGCATGGGACCTCGGTCACCGGGCGGCGGGCCCTAGCGCCTCGGGCTCCACCGCGGCCCGTTCGCCGACCACTCCGCGTCCCACCCGGACAGCCGGCGGCGGTCGAGGGACCTGCGGACCAGCCAGCCCGCCGTGATCAGCACGGCGGCGAGCCCGCCGATCGCCCCGCCCGCGGTCAGCTGAGCGCGGCCGGTCAGCTGGTCCCCGCTCAGCGGCGGACCGGTAAGCCGCCCGGTCTGGTCGACCCATATCCGGGTGCTGTGGCTCGCGGCCACGTCGGCCGTCACGAGCAGCTCACCGCTCCTGATCTGCCCGTCCGGGGCGCGCCAGCGGGCCTCGACGGCGACGCTGGACGCCGGCCCGTAGCCGGTCAGGACGGGTGCCGGCCGCAGCAGCGTGGCCGTGACCTGGACCAGGCTAGCCCGTTGCGCCTGGGCTTGCCGCGCGGCCGAGTCGTGACCCCAGGCCCCGGCGGCATGCGCGGCGAACGGCGCGGCGGCGAGGAGCGCGGCGAGGAGCGCGCCGAGCACGATGGTCTCGGCGCGGTCGGAACGGCGCCGCAACGGGTTCCGGTCCAGCCGCCGCCCGCGCAGCAGCCGGGCCAGCCAGCTTGTCCCGAACCGCATGGTGCCCATCCCTCTCGGCTCGCGCTTCCGGCACGCGCGGCCTGTGCCGTCCACCGTGCGCCGCGGCCGCCCGGGCCGCCAGGGGCCATTGGTCCCGCCTTTAGGTGCCCATTGGCGCTACATGCCGGACGGCCGGACGCGCAGGCTGGCCTGAGAGGACCTATGAGGAGGAAGCAAAAATGACAACCAGGGTGGGCATCAACGGCTTCGGCCGGATCGGGCGCTCCTTCACGCGCCTCGCGCTGGACCGGACCGACCTGGAGGTGGTGGCGGTCAACGACATCACCGATTCGGGCACGCTGGCACACCTGCTGGCGTTCGACTCCACCTACGGCCGCCTCGGCCGGACCGTGGAGCACACGCCGGACTCGATGAGCATCGACGGGGTCCCGATCGCGGTGCTGTCCGAGCGGGACCCGGCCGCGATCGACTGGGGCAAGCTCGGCGCCGACATCGTGATCGAGTCGACCGGCAAGTTCCGCACCCGCGAGGGCGCGGCGCTGCACCTGAAGGGCGGCGCCAGGAAGGTACTGATCTCGGCGCCCGGCAAGGGCGTCGACCTGACCGTCGTGCTCGGCGTGAACGACGGCGACTACGACCCGCAGCGGCACGACGTGATCTCCAACGCGTCCTGCACCACCAACTGCGTGGCCCCGATGGTCAAGGTGCTGAACGACGCGTTCGGCCTGGAACGCGGCTTCATGACCACGATCCACGCCTACACCGGCGACCAGATGCTGCTCGACGGTCCGCACAAGGACCTGCGCCGCGCCCGGTCGGCGGCGGTCAGCATCGTGCCCACCACGACCGGCGCGGCCCGGGCCACCGGGCTCGTCATCCCCGCGGTGGCCGGGAAGCTGGACGGGATGTCCCTCCGGGTGCCGGTGGAGGACGGATCGCTGACCGACCTCGCGGCCGTGCTCGGCCGGGACGTCACCGCCGACGAGGTCAACGAGGCGTTCGCCGCCGCCGCGGCCTCCGGGCCGATGGCGGGCTTCCTGAAGTACAGCACCGACCCCATCGTCTCCCGCGACGTGATCGGCGACTCCGCGTCGTGCGTGTTCGACTCGCCGCTGACCCAGGCGTCCGGGACGCTGGTCAAGGTGTTCGGCTGGTACGACAACGAGTGGGGCTACACCTGCCGGCTGGCCGATCTGGCCGCCCTGGTGGGCGCCCGCCTATAGCGCTCGACACGGAACAGGGCCCCCGAGTGGCGGGGGCCCTGTTCCGTTTCCGTGCTCAGGGAGCCGGCCGCAGCTCGATGCGGCGGCCGGTGATCTCACGGGGCACGATCCGCACGTAGACCTCGCGCTCGCCGCCGGGCCACGGCCAGACCGCGGCGTCCTCCTGCAGGCGGCGCAGCTCCGCCGGGTGCGCGACGCGGTGCGCCGGACCGCGCACCAGCACGCTCCAGCCCTGGCGGAGCGCCTCGTCGATGTGATCGACCTCGAGGGCGGCCTGCTCGTCGGCGTGCCCGTCGATGACCGTGCCTTCGGCCGTCCTGACCACGATGGTGTCGGCCAGCACGACGAAGTTGACCGGCACCACGACCGGGCCGGAGACCGTGCTGAATGCGATCCGCCCGACGCCGCCGGGCGTGATCAGCCGGCGGCACTCGGCCGGCGTCAGCTTGCTGATGAAACGCATGTCGGCGTGGCGCTGCTGGCCGGGCGGCACGTTCGCGCCCGCGCCGAGCAGCGCGGCCGGCGTGGTCCGCAGCGCCGCGGCGAGCTGCCTGAGCGCGGCCACGGCCGGCCGGGCCGGGTACCGCTCCAGGTACTCCAGGTAACGCAGGCTCAGCCCGGCGCGCGCCGCCACCTGCGCCTGGCTCAAGTGCAGTTCGGCCCGTCGCTGCGCGACCCGCCTGCTCAGGTCGCCGGGATCGGGCGGAGACGGCCATCCGTGGTTGTCGTGCCTCGGCTCAGGCCTGGTCATGGAGTAAACGCTCATCGGTATCGCGGCGCCCTTGCGGACACCGCTTCACCTCCTCGGCTATGTCAGCGTGCCGGGCGGGAGTGCCGCCCTCACATCACCCACCCTCAGCAGGGCGAAGCCCGGCAGGCAGTGCCCTCCGCCATGTCTGAGCGGGACGTTCGTCCATCGCGCGCCGCCGCGGCCCACGGCGGGCGATGGTCTGGTCAGCCAGGGACCTCCGGCCCTAGCCGCGGCGGAAAGCCGGGGTCAGGCTGGATACCCGGACGACTAGCCTGGCGGTGGTAACCCATGATCGAAGTGACGGCAGAGGCCCTGGCCACGCACCCGTTCCTGCACAATATGTCCCGCGACCACCTAGCCGTTCTCGCCGAGGCCGCCGCGGACGTCACCTTTCCCGACCGGCACCGGCTCTTCGAGGACGGCGGCGGCGCCAGCCGGTTCTGGCTGATCCAGTCCGGTCACGTGGCGCTGGACCTGCACGTGCCCGGGCAGGGCCGGATGAAGATCGACACGATCGGCATGGGTGAGCTGCTCGGCTGGTCGTGGCTGTTCCCGCCGTACCGGTGGGCCTTCGGCGCCGTGGCCGTCGGCCCGGTCGAGGCCTTCGAGTTCGACGGGCGGATAGTACGGGCCCGCTGTGAGTCCGATCCGGCGCTCGGTTACGAGGTCACCCGGCGGCTCGCCCGCGTGGTCGCGAAGCGGCTGCAGGCGACCCGGGTCCGGCTGATCACCGCGTCCAGCCAGCCGGCTGGCGCACGCTGAAGAGGAGGCCCGGTCATGGCAGCCAAGCCAGTCATAGTAGGCGTCGACGGGTCGGAGGAGTCGCTGCGGGCCGTGGAGTGGGCCGCGCTGCAGGCGCGACGGCATGGCTCGTCGCTGCGGATCGTGTCGGCGCCAGCCGAGCTGCCGCGGCTGCACGCCTACCACGCGTCCCCGGACGAGATCGCCGCCGCGCTGCGCGGAATATCCGCCCGGGCGCTCGACGCGGCCATCACCCGCTCCGAGGAAGTGGCCCCAGGCCTGCCCATCGAGACCGGCCTGCTGTCCGGGCCGCCGGCGGTGGCCGTGGCGGACTGCGGCTCGGGTGCCTCCATGCTGGTCGTCGGGGCGCGCGGAGCGGGCGGGTTCGCGGCGATGATGCTCGGCTCGGTGAGCCGGTACGTCGCCGGCTGGGCCCCCTGCCCGGTCGTAGTGGTCCGGGAAGAGACCACGGCCGTGCACCGCGAGATCGCGGTGGGCATCCGCGATCCGGAAGACGGCACCGGTACGCTGGGGTTCGCGTTCGAGGAGGCGGCACTGCGCGGCGCGGACCTGGTCGCCGTCCACACCTGGTACTGGCTTCCCGCCGCGCCGCGCGCCTCCGGTCCGGCCACGGCGCTGCGGCCGCCGGATCCCGCCCAGATCTCGGCCGAGGCGGGCCGCCACCTGACCGCCGCCCTCGAGCAATGGCGCGGCAAGTACCCGGAGGTCCGGGTCCGGCGGGACGTCATCCGCGGGCATCCCGCGCGCGTGCTCGCCAGCTACTCCGCGCGCGCCGATCTGGTGGTGCTCGGCAGGCATGGCCATCCCGCGGGCCCTGGCCCTGGCATCGGCTCGATCCAGCACGCCGTCCTGGACCACGCCCACGGCCCGGTCGCCATCGTCCCGTCGGGAGACTGACCAGGCAACCCGGCCGCGACGCGCCGGTGAATTCGCCCTGTCAACGCTAGACATACCGGCCGGGCGGAGTGAAAATCGCTGCTGACGGCAGTGCCGCCGTCATGTCGTCTTGCCCGGGAGCAGGCCCGCCCAGGACGCGCGGCAAAGGGTGTACCAGATGGAACCTAGGCCGGGGTTCACGGACGAGGGATCGCGGGATCCCGTTCCCGATGGCTCGCCGTTCGGCGGGCCCGGGCTTCTCGCCAGGGCAGGCCCGTTCGCCTTGGTCGCGGTGGCCGCGGAGGCGAGCCTGGCGCTTCCTCCCGGCACCCAGGCATGGCCAGCGGTCACCGTCAGCCTGGTCCTGCTGGCAGCGACGGGGCTGGCCTTCCTGCTGCCCTGGAACCGGCTACCCGGCTGGGCCACGGTACTGGTGCCGCTGGCCTATACCGGGTCGGCGCTGGCGCTCACCCTGGCCGGGGGGACCGTCTCTGGCGTGGGCATCGTGCTGCTAGTCCCGCTCATCTGGACGGCCCTGTTCCACCGCAGGTGGGAGTCGGCGTGCGTGGTGGCCGCGATCGTCGCCGCCGAGATCGTCATCTCGCTGGTCCAGTCGGCCCCGGACGCGGTCATCGTCCGGCGCGTGCTGCTGTGGGGCGCGCTCGGTGCCCTGCTGGCCGTGGCGACGCACGGCCTGCGAGACAGGATCCGGCGGTCCCAGGAGGCAGCCGCGCGGCTGCAGGAGCAGGTCGGCGAGCTGATGGTGGTCCAGGACCGCGACCGGCTCGCCACCGACCTGCAGAGCAGTGTCGTGCAGCGGATCTTCGCGGCGGGCCTGAGCCTGCAGAGCGTGCTGGCCATGGCCACCCAGACGGAGGTACGCCGGCGGGTGGAGGCCTCGATCGGCGACCTCGACGACGCCATCCGCCTTCTCCGGCAGGCGATCTTCGGCCTGGAGAACCGGATGGCCACCGAAGGCCTGCGGCACCGGATCCTGCAGCTGTGCGCCGAGGTGTCGCCGGTACCCGAGATCACCTTCGCCGGCCCAGTCGACGATGCCCTGGCGGCGGAGGCCTCGGATCGGGTGCTCGGCATGCTGCGCACGGCTCTCGGCCTGCTGGGGACGCCAGCCGGGCCGGCCCTCGTCTGCGTCGAGGCCGCGGAGCGCCTCAGCGTCGTGGTGGCCGGAACCGGCCCGCAACCGCCGGCCGCCAACGGCGATAGAGGCACCCGCGACTTCGCCCCGCTCCGCGAGCGGGCCCACCGGGACGGAATCGAGATCGAGATCGAGCCGACCGCGGATGGGACCAGGCTGGCCTGGAGCGTTCCGCTGCGGCCCTAGGGCGAAGGTCCCCCCTCGACCCGCCGAACGACCCTGGCCAGCGGCCCCGGGCCGGGACCAGGTTGGTACCGCGAGCCCGGGGGACTCTGCCTGCCGGGCGTCGGCTCGAGGAGATGGCGTGACGATGAAGACAATCGACGATGTCGCGGTCGAGGGCCGGCGGGTGCTGGTGCGTGCCGACCTGAACGTGCCCCTGGACGGCGACCGGATCGCGGATGACGGCCGGATCCGGGCCAGCCTGCCGACCCTGACCGCGCTGATCAGCCGTGGCGCCAGGGTGATCGTCTGCTCTCACCTCGGCCGTCCCGGCGGCCGGCCGGACCTCCGCTACTCGCTGGCCCCGGTCGCGGCCCGGCTCGGCGAACTGCTCGGCCGGGAGGTGAGCTTCCCCGGTGACATCGTCGGCCCGGAGGCCCGCGCCGCGATCGCGGCGATGCCGCCCGGCGGCGTGGTCATGCTGGAAAACCTGCGCTTCGACGCGGCCGAGACCAGCAAGGACGACATGGCCCGCGGGTACTTCGCCGACCGGCTCGCGGCGCCCATCGACGTGTACGTAGCCGACGGGTTCGGCGCGATCCACCGCAAGCACGCCAGCGTCTACGACGTGCCGCTGCGCTGCGTCAGCGCCGTCGGCTACCTGGTCGAGGCCGAGGTCGCCGCGCTGCGCCTGCTGACCGCCGACATTCAGCGGCCGTACGTGGTGGTGCTCGGCGGCGCCAAGGTCGCGGACAAGTTCGAGGCGTTCGGCAGCCTGATCTCCGAGGCCGACCGGATTCTCGTCGGCGGGGCCATGGCCTTCCCGTTCCTCGCCGCCCGCGGCCTGAAGACCGGCACCTCCCTGCTCGAGGCGGGCCAGGTCGACGCGGCCGCGCGCTACCTCGAGCAGGCGGCGCCTGGGCAGATCGAGCTGCCGTCCGATCTCGTCGTGGCCACCGCGATCGCAGCCGACGCGCCGCATCGGGTGGTGGCCGCCGACGCCATCCCGGCCGATCAGATGGGCCTGGACATCGGCCCGGAGTCGGCGGCACGGTTCGCCGCCGCGATCGGGACGGCCGGAACGATCTTCTGGAACGGTCCCATGGGCGTGTTCGAGCTGGCCCCGTACGCCGTAGGCACCCGGGCCGTGGCCCAGGCCATGACGGACAGCGACGCGTTCACCATGGTGGGCGGCGGCGACACCGGCGCGGCCATCCGCGTGCTCGGCTTCCCCGCCGACGCGTTCGGCCACGTCTCCACCGGCGGCGGCGCCAGCCTGGAGTTCATCCAGGGCAAGACC
The DNA here is from genome assembly GCA_963753225.1 of uncultured Actinomycetota bacterium. Lineage (GTDB taxonomy): Bacteria > Actinomycetota > Actinomycetes > Streptosporangiales > Streptosporangiaceae > Palsa-504. The sequence continues at coordinate 391,501 of CAVWBQ010000047.1, forward strand.
CTGCCCGGCCTGGCCGCGCTGGAGACCTGATGCCCCAGCCGGTGCGCCTGGTCCTGCTGCGGCACGGGCAGAGTGAGTGGAACGCGGCCGGCATCTTCGCCGGCTGGGAGAACGCCCACCTGACCGCCCACGGGGAAGCCGAGGCGGCCCGGGCCGGATCGATGCTTGTCGAGCATGGCGCGCTGCCCGCCTTCGTGCACACGTCCCTGCAGCATCGCACGATCCGCACCGCCGACCTCGCCCTGGCCGCCGCGGACCGCGACTGGATCCCGGTGCGCCGGTCCTGGCGGCTCAACGGCCGGCACTACGGGGCGCTGCAGGGCCAGAACAAGGACCAGGTGCTCCGGCAGTACGGCGAGCGGCAGTTCCGGCTCTGGCGCCGCTCGTACGACGTCGCCCCGCCGCCAGTCACCGCGCAGGCCTGGCAACTCCAGCTGGACGACCCCCGCTACGCCATGCTGCCGCCGGAGGCGCAGCCGCGCGCCGAAGCCCTGCGCGACGTTTCCGCGCGGATGCTGCCGTACTGGTACGACGCGATCGTGCCGGACCTGCTGGCCGGCGGCTGCGTGCTCGTCGTCTCGCACGGCAACACGCTGCGGGCCCTGGTCAAGCACCTGGAGTCCGTACCGGACGACCAGATCGCCGGGCTGGAGATCCCCACCGGGATCCCGCTGCTGTACGAGCTCGGGCCGGACCTGCGCCCGGACGACCTGGGCGGCCAGTACCTCGACCCGCACGCCGCAGTCACCCGGAGGATCTCATGAACACGGTTCCGCGCATCGTGGTCGGCGTGGACGGCTTCGAGTCGTCCAAGGCGGCGCTACGCTGGGCGATCCACCAGGCCAAGCTGACCGGGGCGGTGGTGGACGCGGTGACGACCTGGCATATCCCGCCAGGTTCCAGGATGGTCCCGGCCGCCGACATGCCCGACTACCAGGACGACGCCAGGATCATCCTCACCGAGGCGATCACCGAGATGTGCACGATCGACACCGACGTCGTGGTCCGCCCGCGCGTGGTGGAGGGGCAGGCAGGACCGGTGCTGGTCGAGGCGGCCGAGGGCGCGGACCTGCTCGTCGTGGGCAACCGGGGACACGGGGGCCTGGCCGAGGCCCTGCTCGGCTCGGTCGGCCAGTACTGCGTGCGCCACGCGCCGTGCCCCGTCGTCATAATGCGCGGCAAGCCTGCCGCGCACGCCTAGAAATTCGCAGTGGATCCCTCGTCAGCCTTGGCCGTCAGAGCATCAGTTCGTCAGGATTGCGTGCCAAGACACCCCGTATGGGGGAGGGTTCCAAATCCCAGATAACCCACCCAGTCCGCCGACGCGCCGGCTCACCATCGAAGCGACGATCCAACGCTGAACCGCCGACCGTAAGACCCTCCTGCCACAGCCCACCGCAAGACCGGCCCTGAAGCTGCAAGCCCCAGGAGGCGGCCGCCCGCCTACCCCCCTGGCGTCTACTCTCCTCGCCGCAGAACCGCGACGGCTGCACAGAAACCGGACGCCAGGGCAAAACGAAGACCAGCACGAAAGCGCCCTCCGGGCACGGGCCCACCAAAGTGACGCGAAGCCGCGTCTCATCGGGACCGCAGCACGGAAATGGCGCAGCGCATACAGCAACTGCCTCAGGTAACCGGCTCCGCGCTGGGCAAGATCCCACAGCTCGCTGCGGTACTCCGCAGCATAACGAGCCCGGTCCGCCACAGGCAGGAACAACGCCGCCGCATCCGTCAGCCCGCAGGCAGGCCGCGCGAGCCGACCCAAGGCCGAAAGGCGCAGTATCCGAAGGCGAGGCCGCCTCCGTAGGTGGCGGTCATACCACAGCCGACACGTGGTTGAGATCACCGTCGGCCGAGGGGGTTCTTCCCTTCGCGCCACTGCCTGATATCCGGTGACACGAATCTCCGTGCCCCCGACTCGCCGCGAACGCCAGCAGCCATAGCCCATCCTTACAGTTCTAAAACTGCATTCGAAGGTGCATGCAGAACGGTCCCGCCGGTGCTAATGGCGGAAGAAGCAGTAAACACGATGGTTCCCGCTGTGCCAATGGTCGAGGAAGGCGCGTATCGCGGTGGCCGCGCTGCGCGCGTCCCCTGGAATACGGAAGGGCGCCCCTTATCGCGGTGGCCGGACTTGCGGGCCGCCTGCCTACGGCAGGCGGCCGGGGCCGTCGAGGTCGAACTCGTCGTTGCGTACGCCTGCGATGAACGCGCGCCACTTCTCGGGGGTGTACCGGTGGACCGGCCCGCGGCCTTGGTCCTTGGTGTCCCGCACTACGATCGTGCCGTCGCGGGCCTGGCCCACTTCGACGCAGCTGGCACCGCCGTTGCCGCTGTAGCTGGCCTTGCGCCAGCGGAGGTCATCTACACGTTCCATTTGTCCTCAGCTACCTTCAGTATCAGGTCCTGCGAAGCACCACGCGGCAGCGCGTCACCCCGTACAAGATCGAATGCTACCGCCGCTTTCCGGACTACTTCGGGGTCCCTGATCGTCTGGTCCTCGATCGCCTCGATCAGCAGCAAGTCCGGCTCGCCGTCCACGCTCCCGACCATGAACGCGCAGGCCAGGCCGCCATGCGCGCCCGCGCTGGCCGACACGACCTGGATCATGATGTGGGACCGTCCGGACATGTCCGCCAGGTGGGTCAACTGGTCGTACATGACCTTCGGCGACCCGATGAGCCGGTGCAGGACGGCCTCGTCCAGCACCACCCACAGGTGCGGCGGTTCCGGCTTGTCGAAGATGGCCTGCCGCCCGATCCGCGCGGCAACCAGATCCGCCAGCGCGTCAGCATCGATGCCCTTGCGCTCGCCAGCGAACAGCGCCTGGGCGTACTCGGCCGTCTGCAGGAGGCCGGGAACGATAATCGGCTGCCAGATCCGCACCGAGGTCGCCTCACGCTCCCGGCCGAGCCAGTCCGCGAACCAGCCCGGAATCGGACCGTTGGATTTGCGGGCGATAGCGGCCAGTCTGACGTACAGCCCGTTGCACAGGCCGGGGAACATCTCCGCGATCTTGGGAGCCACGTCTTCGGACGGGGGACGCGCCCCGGTCTCCGCCTTGACGATCACCGTCCGGTCAAAGCCCAGCTCACGCGCGAGCTGATCCTGGCTGGTAAACCCCGCATCAAGCCGGGCACGGCGAAGTTCCTCGCCCAGCCATGCGCCCAGGTCACTGCGGGGATCACGATCATTCGCCATGGCCTTAGTGCCTTTCCGTGGCATCCGCGCCGGGCACGTGCCGGAATGTGACCGGCAGCGCCGCCACGTAGCTTAACGATGCTCTTTCCCTATCTGATGGGCAATAGGAATTTCACCCGTCCGGCGCATCGGCAGTCGTTAGGACCAGCACTAATGCCTATCAAGCCAGTCACCGTTGAACAGCCGAAGCACCCCCTGCACGCCCTCACCACCTATGAGCTGACGTACTACCGCCGCAGGCTGGAAAACGCCATCGCGTTCCTGGGCAAGCAGGACCCCGTCCCCGCTATCCGGGCTGACCTGCAAGCCGCCCTGGACCGCGTGATCACCGAGCAAGAAGACCGTCAGCGGCTCGCCAGTGCGTGACCGTGACCTCGCCGAGCAGCTCAAGACGATGCCCGCCGACGAGCTGGCGGCAGCTGCGCCGCCTTACGGCGTGTATGCTGCCCCGTCGGTGAAGAAGATATCCGTCGTCGCTTGTGGAATGTTCCCGCCCCAGACGATCATCTGGTGGCCGGTCCACACTGCGCTGGGGAAGCCACGGCCATGCAGAGGTGAGGCGCGCAGGGCCGTCCACTGGCTGGTGGCCGGGTTATAGGCCTCCCCGTGCGCCGGGGGCGCCCAGGTGGGGTTGTTACCGGCAAGCCCGCCCCAGACGAGCACGCGGTGGCCGGTCCACACAGCCGCGAACCCGAAGCGCGGCAGCGGCATGGCGGGCAGCAGCCGCCAGCTGTTCCTGGCCGGGTTGTAGGCCAGCCCGCGGGCGCTGCTGGTGCTGAGGAACAGGATCTCCTTGCCGTCCCACAGCGCGGGCACTGCGAAGGTTAGCGCCCGGGGCATCTGCGGCAGCTTGCGCCACGTGCCGGTGGACGGGTTGTAGGCGGCGGCGTCGCGGAAGAAGGTGTTGTGGAAGTTGCCCCCGCCGGCCACCACCAGTTCCTTGCCGGTCCAGGTACCCGATGCGCCGGCTCGTGGAAGGAGCGGCGCGGCCGGGAGCTTGCGCCAGGTGTTGGTCGCCGGGTTGTAGGCCATCCCGTCGCGGGAGGTGTCCTGGCAGCAGGTACCGCCCCAGGTGAGGAACTGGCGGCCGGTCCACCCGGTCACCGCACCGCTCAGGGAGACCCCGGGCCGCGCGATCTTGCGCCAGGTGTTGGTCGCCGGATTGTAGCTGCCGCTGGTCAGCCCCGGGACCAGCATCCGCGATCCTGTCCATACGGCGACGTCGGCCGAGTTCGTGGTCGCGGGCTGCGGGCCGTCCGCCAGCCGGACCCAGGTCCTGGTCGCCGGGCGGTAGGCGAAGGTGATGCCACGCGAGCCGCTGGGCAGGAACTGGATCCCGTGAATGATCATCTCGCGGCCGGTCCACACGCTCACCATCGTGGCTGGCGCCTTGGTGATGGGCGCGGCGGGCAGTTTCTTCCAGGTCCCGGCAGGGGTTTGCGTGGCCGCCGCGGGCAGGACACGGTAGCTGGCCGGACTGGCGATGGCGGCTCCGGCCGCCGACGCCGAGCCGGTCCCGGCCTCAGCGCTTGCCGCAAGCGCGGCGGCCGCGCCCAGCGCTATGGCGATGGCGAAGAACCGCGGTCTGCGGAATCGCCGCGCCATCAGCTCAGAGAGCTTCATCATTGCGGTCATCTCCCGACGTCGAGAGCCATACGCCGCTCACACACGGCTCACACTGCAAGATTGATCTCACGCCGTGCGCAAAGGGCAGGTACCTTCATGCTTCTGGAGGAAGGAGAATTCCTGTAGAGACGCTGGTCCCATTCGGTAGAGGCGCTGGTCCCAGGCTGCCGGGGCCTTTGTCGGTTTAACGCATCGTCAGCACGCGGCCCGGGTGCGGATGGGTTAGGTCCGCTCCGCACGTTCAGCGCCCAATCGCCACCCCTACGCCTATGGCACTGCGCTCTTCGCCGCTGGCATCTGGCTATTTGTTCTCGGCGGCATCCTGTGCTCGGCCGACGCCGACACTGGCGGCCCGCCGGAAGCCATTCCTGGCTCCGGCGGGCCGCCGGCCGCGAGCCGCTGGCTCAGAACCTGACCGGATACCAGGTCCGGCCCGCGTCCCTCGTCCGGAGCAGCTGGCTGTGGCTCCCGGAACCCGGGTTGCCCGTCACCAGGTAGCCCGTGGTCGGGCTCATGAACTGCAGCGTGCTCAGCATCGCGCCGCCACCGGTGCCCTGGATCCCGGACGTGGTCCAGGTCTGCCCCAGGTTGGCCGAGCGGTAGATGGCATCCACGCCCGGCGTCACCACGGCGATCGCGATCGCGCCGAGACGGCCCGGCGTCACCGCGAACGCGGCCACGTCGCCTGCCTGCGGAGGGGCCTGCCGCGTCTGCCACGCGGTACGGCCGCCGTTGAACGAGACCAGAACCTTCTTGGCCGTGTGGAACATGCCGCCCGGGGCGGCGTACAGGAAGGCCACGTACCTGGGGCTGGCCGCCGCGATGCCCGCGAGGTCGTAAGACCTCCCGTAGTACGCACCCTGGGAGCGGAGCGGGTACCTGGCCCAGCGCACCCCGTCGGCCGTCGCCCACAGGTACGTGGCGCCGGCGAACCACACCGAGTTACCCAAGACCGCCAGCGTGCTGCCGGTCATGGCGCCCGACCGCGGCCACGCGCCGACCCGCGTCCATCCGTTCCAGCCGAGCGGGCTGCGGTATAGCCGGTCACCGGCCACGGCGTACACGGCGTGCGCGGACGCCGCCATAGCCTGGATGTTCCCGGGTAGCGTGATCTCCCGCCAGGATGTCCCGCCGTTGTGCGTGGCCCAGATGTGACCGGTGTTGTACTGGTCGTACAGCCACCCGTCGGCGCGGCCGGCGAACACGACGCGGCTCACCTGCGGCATGCGAGAAGCGCCGTTGTCCAGCCAGACATTCGGTGCGCGCATCAGCGACCAGTGCGCCCCGCCGTCGGCGGTCACCGCCAGCCGCGCCAGGCGTGCGAGGCCGACGCCGTGGTCCGCGCCACCCAGCACGACGCCCCAGGTCGGGGACGTGAAGCTGGCGGTGGCCGGCTCGAAGCCGTGCAATCTCAGCGGGGCGACCGAGGCGGGATGCGCGGGCTGGGCCGGCGCAGCCGCTGCCGCGGCGGCGCCACCGGCACCGGCCAGGCTCAGGAGGATCAGTGCTCCCGCTGCCCCTGCGGCACTGAACACCTTCATGACGTGCGGTTTCATTGCAGCACCTTCCTTAATCGCGCAGCGCAGCCAGACTCGCCGCATGAAAAAGGAAAACGACCTGGCCATGCTGCTAATATCACCACTAGGCGGACCGCAATTGGGTGTCTAGAGCCGGTCGTCAGTAAAAGAGGGGACCTTCGGGCAGGACTTTACCGTCCGTGTTATTCACGGATATTCACCGGCCGGTAATTATGCCGTGCAGCGCGAAATCTTCCTATATGGCGGCGCGGTCCCGCTCGCCGGTCCGGACGCGCAACGCGCTGTCGACCGGAGTGACCCATATCTTCCCGTCGCCGATCGTTTCCGTCCTGGCGTGCTTGGCGATGGCCTCGACCAGGGTTTCCACGTCGTCATCGAGGGCGACGACGTCCAGCCGGATCTTGTGCAGCAACGTCACCCGGGACCGGCCGGCCCCGGCGGCGAGCTGGCCGAATTGCCGGCCGAAACCACGGACCTCGGTCACGGTCAGGCCGTGCGCCCGGTTGTCGACCAAGGCGTCGATCAGCTCATCGAGCTTGTCGGGCCTGACGATGGCTGTAATCAGCTTCATGCCAGCTCGCCTCCGTTTCAGCCTGCGCGCTTCACATGCTGCGCATGCGGTGGAACTTGCGGATGTCGTCCTTGCCCGCCAGCAGCGCGAGGCCGGTGACCAGCAGGACGACGCATGCGGCGGTCCTCAGCGCCGTTCCGGTGATGTGCTTCATTGGTCCGAGCCTTTCCGTTCCGCCCGGGACGGATTCCCGGGACTGACCAGGTGCGGCGCGGCTCACGGCCGACACCGCAGGCTCACTGTCGCGGTCCGCGGGCGCCGCGGGCTAGGGCCAAAGATCCGCCCTCGCCGGGACCTGGGTCCCGGGCCGGTCCTACCCGGCGGCGGCACCTGGCCGAGGTCCCGCCCCTGGTCCGCCGGGCGAGGCTGCGGTACAAAGAGAAATGATCACGGGACTAGCCGTGCTGCGCGGCTACCAGCGCGCCTGGCTGCCCGGTGACCTGCTGGCCGGCGTCACCGTCGCGGCCTATCTGGTGCCGCAGGTGATGGCCTACGCCACGATCGCGGGCCTGCCGCCGGTCACCGGCCTGTGGGCCGCGTTCCCTGCCCTGATCGTCTACGCCATATTCGGCTCGTCCAAGTCGGTGTCCATGGGCCCGGAGGCGACGACCGCGCTGATGACCCTGGTGGCCATCAAGCCGCTGGCCACCGGGCACCCGGTCCATTACGCCAAGCTCGCCACTACGCTCGCCCTGCTCACCGGCCTGATGGCGGTGGCGGCCTGGCTGCTGCGGCTGGGCTTCTTCGCGGACCTGCTGTCGCGGCCCGTGCTGGTCGGCTACATGGCGGGAGTGGCCCTGATCATGATCGGCGATCAGCTCCAGCGCGCGACCGGCGTCCCGGTCCGCGGCCAGGTGTTCTTCACCCAGGTCGGCTCGTTCGCCCGCGGGCTGGGCCACGTCCGGCCGACGGTCCTGGCGATCTCCCTGTCCGTCCTGGCGTTCCTGCTGCTGCTGCGGTGGCGCTGGCCGCGCCTGCCGGGGCCGCTGCTGGCGGCGCTGCTCGCCACCGCCGCGGTGGCGGCGCTGCACCCGGGCGGAGTCGGCGTTGTCGGCCCGGTCCCGGCGCGGCTCCCCGCCGTCGGGCTGCCCACCCTGGATCCCGGCGTGCTGCGCGAGCTGCTGCTGCCCGCGTTCACCGTACTGATCGTGGGCTTCAGCGACGACGTGGTGACGGCCCGCTCGTTCGCGGGCCGCGACGAGAAGATCGCGGCGAACCGGGAACTGCTGGCGCTCGCCCTCGCCAACGTCGGCGCGTCGCTGGTGCGCGGGTTCCCGGTCAGCAGCAGCGGGACCAGGACGGCCATCGCGATCGCCGCGGGCCGCAAGACCCAGGCGTACTCACTCGCCACGGCGGCCTCCGTCCTGGTCGTCCTGCTGGTCGCGCGGCCGGTCTTGTCCCGCTTCCCGACGGCGGCGCTCGGCGGGATCGTCATCTTCGCCGCGCTCAACCTGATCGACGTGCAGGCCTTCCGGCGGCTGCTCGCCTTCCGCCGGACCGAACTGGGGATCGCCGTGGCGGCGGGTCTCGGCGTACTGGCCTTCGACATCCTGTACGGCGTGCTGGTCGCGATCGCCCTGTCAGTGGCCGACCTGCTGGTCCGGGTGGCCCGCCCGCACGACGCGGTCCAGGGGATCGTCCCCGGCCTGGCCGGCATGCACGACGTGGACGACTACCCCGACGCGCAGACCATCCCCGGCCTGGTGGTGTACCGGTACGACGCGCCGCTGTGCTTCGCCAACGCGGAGGACTTCCGGCGGCGCGCGCTGGCCGCCGCGGACCGGCCGCCGGGCCCGCTGCGCTGGTTCGTGCTCAACGTCGAGGCCAACGTCGAGGTGGACTTCACCGCGCTGGAGGCCATGGACGCGCTGCGCGAGGACATCATCGGCCGGGATGCCGTGTTCGCCCTGGCCCGGGTCAAGCAGGACCTGCTGGCCCGGCTGGAGGCCTTCGGCCTGGCCGGCAAGATCGGGACGGAGCTGCTGTTCCCGACCCTGCCCACGGCCATGCAGGCCTACCAGGACAGGACAAAAGACCCGCCGGCCGGCAACCAAGGCCCATGACCGCGGCTGGTCCAGCTGACCCACAGTGACGGGAAAGCAGGACATTCATACCGAACGGACTGGGTTCATGGCTACCGCGACCGCGCTCCCCGCCCCCCGGCCGGCCGCGGCGCGACGGGAGGGATGAGAGATGGACATCGTCTACGAGCGCCCCCCGCTGCCGTACCCGGCGGCGCTGCGGGCGCTGGCCCGCTGCTGCGCCAGCACGGCCCGGCTGCTCCGGCAGCACCGGCTGCGCCTGCCCGCCCAGCGGGTGGGAACGCTGCTGCACTTTGCCGACGGCACCTCGGCGCGGGTATACCGCGAGACGGTCGCCGACCGGGGCGCGACGATGGACCCGTGCGTGCTCGTCGTGGAGTTCCGGCTGCGCGCCGTGCGCGGCCTGGGGCACGCCGCATTCCGCCGGGAGAGCCTGCTCAACACGCCGCTGTTCGCGGGCTTCCCCGGGTTCGTGTCCAAGCTGTGGCTGGTAAACGACGACCTGGGGCGCTACCGGGGCCTGTACGAATGGGATGACCCGCTCCTGGCCGAGAACTACGCGCGGGCGCTGTGGCGGGTGCTCGCCCTGGTGTCCGTGCCGGGCTCGATCCACTACGTGGTGCTGCCCGGGCTGCGTCGTCACGAGGTGCTCGACCGGCCGCACCTGCTGGGCGGGGATGAGGCCTGGTGGCGGCTGACCGGCGTCGGCTGACGGCGGACATCCTGGTGGCGGGGCCGGCCCGGCCGGGTTGGCGCTGGCCCTGCAGGCGCACGACCACGGCGCGGCGGTCCGGGTCGTCGACCGGCGGCCCGAGGCGGTCCGGCCTTCGCGCGCGCTCATCCTGCACGCCCGCACGCTGGAGGTGCTGCGCCCGCTCGGGGTGACGCGGGCGCTCCTGGCCCGGGCCGACACCGCGCCAGCGGCCGACCTGCGGTTCGGAGCCAGCGTGGTCCGCGTCAGCTTCGGCGATCTCGCGCTGCCGGACACCGCGTTCCCGCACCTGTCGCTGGTCCGGCAGATGGACGTGGAGCGGGTGCTGGCCGACGCGCTTGCCGGTCGCGGGGTGGAGGTGGAACGCGGCACCGGGCTGGCCGCGGTGCGCGACGAACCCGGCGGTGTCCGGGCCGTGCTGCGCACGCCGGCCGGCCCGGAGGAGGCCCGGTTCGGCTTCGCCGTCGGCTGCGACGGCCCGGCCAGCACCGTCCGGGCCCAGGCCGGCCTGGGCTGGACCGGCCGGGTTTACCCGGTGGAGGTCGTGCTGGCCGACGCCGAGCTCGACGGTGATCTGCCCGGCGACGCCGCCCAGGTCGTGGCCGGCCGGGGCGGGCTGCTGTTCGCCTTCCGCCTCGGCGAGCGCGCCGCCTGGCGGCTGCTCGCGACCCGCCCCGCGACGCCGGGGGGGCTGGAACCAGGGTCGTTCGGCCCCCCGGTTTCCGCCATCGACCTGCAGGCCCTGATCGACCAGGCCGGCCTGGACGCGCGGGTCACCGACCTGCGGTGGTCCGCGCGGGTCATGGTGCAGCGCCGGGTGGCCAGCCGGTTCCGGCGGGGCCGGATGTTCCTGGCCGGGGACGCCGCGCACGCCTACTCCCCCGCCACCGGCCAGGGCATGAACGCGGCCATCCAGGACGCCGCCAACCTCGGCTGGAAGCTCGCGTTCGCGGCGGCCAGGTCCGGTGACGGGCCGCTGCTGGACTCCTACGACCGCGAGCGCCGGCCGGTGGCGCGCCAGCTGCTGGCCCTGACCAACCTGGCCTTCTGGGCCGAGGCCGGCCCCGGGCCGGTCCCGTCCGCGCTCCGCGCCCGGTTCGCGCCGCTTGCCGCCCCGCTGGTGCCCGCGCTGACCCGCGGCCGCCCGGCCGCCAGCGGGATCCGCCTGCTGTCGCAGCTGAACGTGAGCTACCGCGCCAGCCCCCTGTCGGTGGAGGGGAGGCCGCGCCGTCCCGGCGGTCCCCGCGCCGGAGACCGGCTGCCCGACCGGCTCGTCCGTGCCGGCGGGCGGAGCGTCCGGCTGCACGAGCTGCTGGCCCGGCCCGGCGTGCACATCCTGCTCGACCGCGACGCTGACCGGCTCGAGGACCTGGCGCCGGGCCGGTTCGTGACCGTTCACCGGCTGACCAGCGTCCCCGGCCGCGGTGTCACCGTGGTCCGCCCCGACGGCTACATCGGCTTCCGCGGCCGGACCGCCGAGGCCGGCCAGCTTGCCGCCTGGCTCGCCCGCGTCAGTGCGGGCGGCTCAGGTCGGTGAGGACGGCGCCGGCCACCTCGTCCACGGCCGCGGCGACGAGCGGGGTCAGGCCGGTGCCCTGGGTCAGGTCGGCCGCCTCGATCGCGTGCACGATGAGCCGGCCCGGCATCCGGTCCAGCGCGCGCGCCAGCCGGATCGCGTCATCCAGGCCGAACCCGTGCGAGCTAGCCGTCCGCGTCGCCCCGGCCAGGGGCCGGTCCAGCACGAACCGGTGCGCCCGGCCCGGGCGGGGCGGATCGGCGCGGACGGCGTCGACCACGACGGCGAGCGCCGCCCCGGTCCAGGCCTCGATCAGCCGGGTGGGCTCGCCGTCTGTGAGCACGAGCTCCACTCCCGGCGGCACCCGGTCGCGCAGGCGAGCGATCACCGCGAGCCCTGCCCCGTCGTCGCGCCGGAACTCGTTGCCGACGCCGATCACCACCACCACCAGGCTCACTCTACGCACGGCCTCTACGCACGGCCCGGAGGCCGGGACCTTTGGCACCAGCCAAAGTGAGTTACGTCCCTTCCGGCCGGCCGGGCCGCCGGGCGACGCTGGAGCTATGAACGCGAGATTCCGCCCGTCACCAGCCGACCGGGTCGAAGGCGCGGCCGGGCTATTCGACGCTGCCGCCAGGCCCGGGCCGACCACCAGCCTGTCCGGCCAGGCCTGCTGCTGCGTGGCCCAAGCCGTGGTCCGGGTCGTCCTGCCGCCATCTGCGGGCCGGCCCGACGAGACCGAACTGCTGCTCTGCGGTCACCACTACCGCCTCTCGCGGGACACTCTCGTGGCCGCCCACGCCACCGTGTCCCAGCTGCCCGGGAGTTCCGTCGACGCCGACGCATGGTTCGACGACGATCCCGGCCATGCCGCCCCGGCCCCCGTCCCCACGGCCTAGCGCCTGTTCCGCCTGGACACACCATCGCCAGTGACGAAAGTCCCGTCCCCGCCCCTCTTTCGTCCCTGGTTGTCGCATTGGCCCCGTCAGACACTTTAGCTGGGAAAAGAAGAGTTTCATCCCAGGGAGGCTAAGGCCATGTATGACAAGATCCTGGTGGCGGTTGACCACTCCGAGGCATCCGACCGGGCCCTGCTCGCGGCCCGCGACCTGGCCCTGCTGTCCAAGGGCGAAGTCTGGATCCTGCACCTGCGCGAGCGCGAGATAATCACCAAGACCAGCGTGGTCATGACGGATGAGACCGAGCGTGAAGCCACGAGCATGATCGAGGCGGCGGTAGACAAGCTGACCGCGGCGGACATCAAGGCGCACGGCCACGTCGGGACCACGATATTCGGCTATGCCGCGCGGAGCATCATCGACGAGGCGATCGAGCACGACGTCGATGTCATCGTGATGGGCTCGCGCGGCCGCGGCGACCTGGCGGGCCTGGTCCTGGGCAGCACGGCGCACAAGGTGATTCACCTCTCCGACCGCCCGGTCCTGATCGTCAGGTGACGGACCCGCGTCGCGATGCCGCCCGGGTGGAACTGTACTGGCCATCACAGCAGCACCAGCCCCCGGGCGGGGCGGTAGCCGCGGCGGCGGTACGGGGCGGCGGTACGGGGCGGCGGTACGGGGCGGCGGTACGGGGCGGCGGTTCTGGGTCAAAGTGCCGGTGGTCCGGTTCTAGCCGGACCAGCGGCACATCGACCCAGCGGTCAGCACATCAGCGCACCGGAAATCCCGAAGCGACGGGTTATTTTAAGGCGCGCGCTCAGGACCGCCACGATGTGACACCGTGGCGATTCTCATCGGGCCAACGCGCTCCGGCCCGGCGATGCCCGCGTGATCCGCGATGCCCGCGTGATCCGTGGTGCGGAGGCAGGCAGCCCGCCCGTTCGGCTGGAAAAGACCACAACCCAGCCTGAACCCGCCCCTTCCCTCCTTGTCCCGCCCCTTCCCTCCTAGTCCCGCACAGCCCACCCGTACCAGCCGGACACGCCCTAAGCCAGAGAGGCCAACGTCCCGGCTGGGGGGACTTTCGGCCGCTGTCTGCGCCCTCCAGGGCGGCGAGGCTGGAGACATGAGAGTAACCGTGGCACGTGGCGCGTGGGCGTGGCTGGCCCGGCGGGTGGCGCTGCTCCTGTTCCTGGTGACGGCGGCGGGGCTGGCCGCGGGTGGCGCGGCCAAGCTGGTCGGTGCCGACCAGGCCGCCGACCTGCTCTGGCTCGGCGTAGCGGCCTGCGGGGTGGCCTACGCCTGCTGGGTCGCGGTGGCCGCCATCGCGCGCGGCCGACTCAGCGTGGACGTGATCGCCCTGCTGGCACTGGCCGGGGCGATCGCGGTGGACGAACTGCTCGCCGCGGCGGTGATCAGCGTGATGCTGGCCAGCGGGCGCGCGCTGGAGGACTGGGCGGCCTACCGCGCGCGGCACGACCTGAGCGCGCTGCTGGCCCGGGCGCCGCGCATCGCCCGGCGCTACCGGGACGGATCGCTGGAGACCGTGCCGCTGGACGAGGTCGTGGCCGGTGACCTGCTGCTCGTCGCGGCGGGCGACGTCATCCCCGTGGACGGCACGCTGGCCGCCGACGCCGCGGTGCTGGACGAGTCCGCGCTCACCGGGGAGGCCCTGCCGGTCCAGCACGCCCGGGGTGACGCGCTGCGCAGCGGTACCGTCAACGCGGCCGGGCCGTTCGACCTGCGGGCCACGACCAGCGCGGCGGACAGCACCTACGCCGGCATCGTCCGCCTGGTCAGCGAGGCGGAGAGCACCCAGGCGCCGTTCGTCCGGCTCGCCGACCGGTACGCCCTGTGGTTCCTGCCGCTGAGCCTGGCCGTGGCCGGGGTGGCGTGGGGGCTGGGCGGCGCGGCCCGCGCGGTGGCCGTCCTGGTCGTCGCCACGCCCTGCCCGCTCATCCTCGCCGCGCCGGTCGCCCTGGTCTCCGGCCTGTCGGCTGCGGCGCGCCGCGGAATCGTGGTGAAGAACGGCGGGGTGCTCGAGCGCCTGGCCCGGTGCACCACCGTGCTGCTGGACAAGACCGGGACGCTCACCGTCGGCCGGCCCGCCGTGACGGCCATCGTGCCCGCCGGAGCCCCGCCGAATAAGACACTGGCGCCGGAGGAGATCCTGCGCCTCGCCGCCTCGCTGGACCAGGCCTCCGGGCACGTCCTGGCGACCGCGGTCGTCCGCGCGGCGGCCGAACGCGGCTGCCCGCTCGACCAGCCCGCGGACGTGACCGAGCAGCCAGGCCAGGGCATCGCGGGGACGGTCGCGGGGCGCCGGGTCAGGCTCGGCCGGGCCGACTGGGCCGGGGTCAGCGGCACGCCGCCGTGGGTCAGGGCCGTGCGCCGGCGGGCCTGGCTGGACGGCGCGCTCACCGTGTTCGTCGCCGTCGACGGCACGCCCGCGGGCGCGCTCCTGCTCGAGGACCGGATCCGGCCGGACGCCCGGCAGACGATCCGCGCGCTGCGCCGTGGCGGCATCACCCGGATCGTGCTCGCCACCGGCGACCGGGCCGAGGCGGCCAGCGCCGTCGGCGCGCTGACCGGAGTCGACGAGGTGCTCGCGGAGCTGACGCCAGAGGCCAAGCTGGACGCGGTGCGCCGGGAGCAGCGGCGCGCGGCCGTCATCATGACCGGTGACGGGATCAACGACGCACCCGCCCTGGCGCTGGCCGACGTCGGCGTGGCCATGGGCGCCCGGGGATCCACCGCCTCGTCCGAGGCCGCCGACGCGGTGCTGACCGTCGACCACCTCGGCCGCCTCGGTGAGGCGGCGACGCTGGCCCGCCGGACCAGGCGGATTGCCTTGCAGAGCGTGCTGGTCGGGATGGGCCTGTCGCTGGCCGCGATGGGCGTGGCCGCGGCCGGGCTCCTCCCGGCGGTGTGGGGGGCGCTGCTGCAGGAAGGCATCGACGTGGCCGTCATCCTCAACGCGCTGCGCGCGCTGCGGCCGGTAGCCACCGCTGCGCCGCTGACCCCCGCGGACGCCGCCCTCACCCAGCGGTTCCGCGCCGAGCACCAGGTCATCCGGACAGACATCGACCAGCTGCGGACAGCCGCCGACGCGCTCACCACCGACCCGCTCGCCGAGCCCGCCGCGATGGCCCTGGTCCGCCAGGTGCATGCCCTGCTCACCGGCGAGATCTGGGCGCACGAGAGCGCCGAGGAGGCGGACCTGTACCCGGCCCTGAACCGGCTGCTCGGCGGGGCCGACCCGACCGCGACCATGAGCAGGGCGCACGCCGAGATCGCCTTCCAGATCGCCCGCCTCGGCCGGCTCATCGCGGACATCGGCGACCGGGTCCCCGACGAGACGGACATCGCCGATCTCCGTGGCATCCTGTACGGCCTGCACGCGATCCTCCGGCTGCACACGATGCAGGAGGACGAGGCGTACCTGTCGCTCGGCGACGACGCGGAAACAGTAGGAGGAGGCAGAGCATGAGCAAGCGCACGCGAGCCACGGCCTTCGGGGCCGCGGCCACCGCCCTGGCGGCCGGACTGGGGGCCTATCCCGTTTTCTTCCGGCGCCAGTGCCTGACCTGGGGCGCCCGGCCCGACGAGGTGTCGGGAAAGCTGCCCGGTGACGAACTGCTCCCCCGCGCCGGCATCGTGGCCACGCGGGCGATCACGATCGACGCGCCGCCCGCCGCGATCTGGCCGTGGCTGGTGCAGATGGGCAGCGGGCGCGGCGGCGTCTACACCTACGACTGGATCGAGAACCTGTTCGGCCTGGACATGCACAGCACGCGCCGGATCCTGCCGCAGTACCAGAGCGTCAAGGTCGGCGACGAGTTCCCGCTGGGTCCCGGCCGGCCGACGATGCGGGTCGCCGTCCTCGACCCCGAGCGGACGTTCACGCTCCGGTTCGCCGACGGGAACTGGGTGTGGATCTTCGCGCTGTCCGCCGAGGACGGGCACACCAGGCTGATCAGCCGGAACCGGATCGCGGCGGCGGAGGCGTGGCCGGCGCGCTTGTTCGGCATGCTGGTCATGGAGCCTGGCAGCCTGATCATGGAGCGCAAGATGCTGCTCGGCATCAAGGAGCGCGCCGAGGCTCTGGCCTGCCAGCAGCCGGCGTAGGCCGCGGTCCTTCACGTAGCCGTCACGTTCTCCTCGTACAGTGCGCCCGTGAGTGCGGAGGGCCACGACGATATCTGGCTGCCCGGCCGCCCTGCGCAACAGCCAGCGCGACGGGCGGAGCGGCGGGCCGATGCGGGCGTGGCCGCCAACGCCCGCCTGACGGCGTCCAACGCGGTCGTGCTGCTGGTGCTGCTGGCGGCCGAGGGCGTGACGATCCTGCGCGTCCGCGAGCTGCTGACGCCGCACGTGTTCATCGGCATGGTGCTCGTCCCGCCGGTGCTGCTCAAGGTGGCCAGCACCGGCTGGCGGTTCGCCCGCTACTACCGCGGCGCCCCGGCCTACCGGCGCAAGGGGCCGCCGCCATTGCTGTTGCGCCTGCTCGGCCCGGCTGTGGTGATCCTCACCGTCGTGCTGCTGGCCAGCGGCGTGGGGTTGCTCCTGGCGGGCCCCTCGTGGCTGCCGCTGCTGCTCACGGTGCACAAGGCCAGCTTCGTGCTGTGGTTCGGCGCCATGACCATCCATGTGCTCGGCCACCTGGGCGAGGTGTTCCGGCTGGCTCCCAGGGACTGGCTGCGGCGGACACGGCGGGACGTTACCGGGGCCGCCCCGCGGCAGTGGCTGATCGCCGCCAGCCTGGTAGTCGGCGCCATGCTCGGGTTTCTCCTTCTCAGCCACGTGGGTCACTGGCTGACCGTGAGGCCCGGAGGGTAACGGGTGGGATCCAAGCCGGTTCTGGCGTCGTCGGGGCCGTACCTGCTCGGCCGCGCATTGCTCCCGCTGCGTGCCTTCCTCGGGTTCACGTTCTGCTTCGCCGGCCTGCAGAAGCTGGCCAACCCCAGGTTCTTCGACGCCGCCGACCCGGCCTCGATCCAGTCCCAGCTGGCGGGCGCCGCCCGCCGCAGCCCGGTCCACGCGCTGATCTCGCCGCTCGCCCACGTCGCGGTCCCGCTCGGCGTCCTCATCGCGTTCGGCGAGCTGGCGGTGGGCGTGGGCACCCTGCTCGGGCTCAAGGCCCGGCTGGCCGCGGCCGGGGGCCTCGCGCTGTCCGTGATGCTGTTCCTGACGGTCAGCTTTCACTCGGCTCCGTACTACACCGGGGCGGACATCGTGTTCGTGTTCGCCTGGACGCCGCTGCTGCTGGCCGGCTCCGGCTCGGTCCTGTCCCTGGACGCGGCCATCACGGACTGGGTGGCTAACCAGCCTGGCCCCGGGCGGAGAGCCAGCCGCCGCGAGGTTGTGCTCGGCGGCACCGTGACCGCCGCGGTCGCGGCCATGACCCTGGTGGTCGGCGGCCTGGCCGCCGGGCTGGGACGACTGGCCGGAGGCACCGCGGGCCAGCAGGACGGGCCGAGCCTCCAGCCCGGCGCCGGCCCCGCTCAGACCGCCACGGTCAGGCCGCGCCATCGGGCCACAGCCAGGCCGGGCCAGCCAGCCAAGGCCCCGCCCGGCACGGCCATCGGCCCGGCCAGCGGCGTGCCCGTCGGCCAGGCCGCCTCCTTCACCGATCCGGCCACGGGCGATCCGTCCATCGTGATCCGGCCGAGCGCCGGCACGTTCGTGGCCTTCGACGCGGTATGCCCGCACGCAGGCTGCACGGTCGGCTACGACCCCGGGCAGAAGGTGATCGCCTGCCCGTGCCATGGCTCGCAGTTCAACGCCGGCACCGGCGCGGTCGAGATCGGCCCGGCGACGTCCGGGCTAACGAAGATCGCGATCGCCGAAGGACCGAACGGGCAGCTGTACGTCACCTGAGCCGGCGGCCCGAGGCCAGGTAATCCCTGCTCAGCCTCGAGGCACCGCTTCATGCCGGTCCAGATCGCCCGCTCCTGGCGCCGTCCGATCCGGCCGATCACCGGGCTGAGCAGCCGGCTCGCACCCTTCGGCCGGACAACCCACGCCCAGCGCATCCTCGTCCCGCCGGGCACCGGCTCGAAGTTCAGCGTCCCGACGATGTCCGCTTGGGCCATCGTGGTGCGGGAGGCCAGCCAGGCGGGCCGGTGGTAGCGGGTCAGCTCGCAGCGCATCTCGGTGGGCTGCCCCATAGCCCGCACGGCCGAGCGGAACACCGTCCCCTGCCCGACCGGGCCGCCGGTGACCTTCTGCGCGCGGACCATCCGCGGGTTGTACCGCGGCTCGTTCCGCTGGTCGGCCGCGAAATCGAACACCTGCGCGGCTGGACGGGCGATGATGATCTCGCCCTCAATGAAGGTCATGTCACACCTCCGGCGTCTCGGTGCAGTCTGGGTGCAGTCTCAGCGCAGCCGGGCCGCGAGGGCCTCGGCGCGCTTGCGCAGCTCGGGCAGGAACGGTTCGTCCACGGTCCGCTCCATGACGGCGGCCAGGGCCGCCACGACGGACGCGAGCTCGGCGAGGTCCTTACCCGGCTCCTCGACGGTGATCTTGGAGAAGGGAAGGGCCAGGTTCACCTTGGTCAGCGGGGTCACGATGGCGGGCATGGGACGTGTCCGCGGCGGCGTGCCTGCGTTTTCCTGTCCGGCCATCTCACTCAGCTCCTGTCAGCGGATGTCGCAGGATTCGGGCACGGTGCCCACCTCCTGCTGTCACGCTAAGTAGCCGGCAGCGAGCCGGCCAGAGCCGAACGTCACTGGCCAGCGTGCCCAAGGCCCCACCCGGGCCCATCGGGCCTGGTGGCCGGGACCATCTGCCCTACCTGGCCGTCTCGGCCAGAGCCAGGCTGAACGTGCCTTGGTGTCAGCCGATGTGAGCGGGTGAGGGCGATGGCGATCGAGGTGTCACGACCGGCCCATGTGATGGGCGGACCCGGCCGGAGCCGGGCCGGCGCGCTGCTGCGGCAGGCGGACGTGGCCGCGTTCGGGGCGCTGTTCTCAGCGCGTACGCCAGTGAGGGGAATTGCCGTCTATATGTGGACGGCGGTGGCCCTGAACGCGGCCGCCTGGCTGGCCAGGATCATCCCGGCCGTCGCTCGCGGCGGGGCGCCCGGGTACCTACGCGGCACCGGGCTGACCGTAAACGTGGTGTACGTCCAGGACCTCGCGTGATCGGCCTGATCCCGGCCGGCCTGCTGCTGCACGGCCTGTCCGGCGGCGTTAACGGCGTCACCGCGGCGCCCCGGCCGCCGGCCGCGGCCCGGCGCGGCTGGCATCCCTGGACCCTGGCCGTCCTGGACGGCCTGACCGGCGCGGCCGCGGTGTACGGCGGTGCCGGGCTGATCCGGGACGGGTTCGGCATGCCGGATGGCTGGCTGGCGGGCACGCCGCTCACCGGGTGGGTGCTGCCCGGCGTCGCGCTGCTGATCGGGGTGGCCGTCCCGCAGCTTGCCGCCGCTGCGCTGATCGGCGCCGGCGCCCGGCCCGGGCTGGCCGCCGGGTACCTGGCCGGCCTGCTGCTGGTGGCCTGGATCGCGGTGCAGTTGCTGATCCTGCGGCGGTACTTCTTCCTGCAGCCGGTCATCGCGGGCATCGGCGCCGCCGAGGTCCTGCTCGCCTGGCGGTGGCACCGGTCCGGGAGGTTCGTCACCAGGTCCGGGGACCAACGCCCCTGACGTTTTGAGTGCTCCCTGGCGAGATTAACGGCATGAAACGGATCGTCATCCTCGGTGGCGGCACCGGCGGGACGCTGCTCGCGAACCGGCTGCGGCGGGCTTACCGCCCGGAGGCCGCCAACATCGTCGTGGTGGACCGCGACGACGCCCACGTGTACCAGCCCGGGCTGCTGTTCGTCCCGTTCGGGCGGGCCGAGGTGCGGCAGCTGACCCGCCCGCGCTGGCGGCAGCTCCGCTCCGGCATCACCTACTGCCAGGCCAGGATCGACCACGTCGACGTCGAAGAGGACCGGGTGTACCTGACGAACGGGAACACGCTGGTCTACGACGTCCTCGTCGTGGCGACCGGTGCGCAGCTGCTGCCGGAGGAGACCGACGGGCTGACCGGGCCCGGGTGGCAGCGGGACGTCTTCACCTTCTACACCCCCGAGGGCGCCGAGGCGCTGCGCCAGGCGCTGGACCGGTTCACCGGCGGCCGCCTGGTCGTCGGCATCGTGGACATGCCGATCAAGTGCCCGGTCGCGCCGCTAGAGTTCTGCTTTCTCGCCGATGACTACTTCCGCCGTCGCGGCATCAGGGACCGGGTGGACCTCACCTACGTCACGCCGCTGGACGGCGCGTTCACCAAGCCGGTGGCCAGCCGCCAGCTCGGCGGCCTGCTGGCCGCCAAGGGCATCGAACTGGTGACCGAGTTCAGCACCGGTACCGTGCAGGCCACGGGCGAGCCGGGCGCCGGAGGCCGCATGGTCTCCTACGACGAGCGCGAGGTGCCCTTCGACCTGGCCGTGATCGTCCCGCTGCACGGCGGGGCCGGCTACGTCGGCCGCTCGCCCGGCCTCGGCGACGAGCTCGGCTTCATCCCGGTCGACCCGCACACCTTGCAGGCGAAGGTCAAGCCGAACGTGTTCGCCCTCGGCGACGCCACCGACCTGCCCGCCTCCAAGGCCGGATCGGTCGCGCACTTCGAAGGCGAGGTGCTGGCCGGCAATGTGCACCGGTTCCTGGCCGACGAGCCGCTGGCCGCGTCCTACGACGGGCACACCAACTGCTTCATCGAAACGGGCGGCGGCCGGGCGCTGCTGATCGACTTCAACTACGACACCGAGCCGCTGACCGGTCACTTTCCCGGTCGGCTGGGGCTGCCGCTGCTCAAGCCGTCCCGCCTGAACCACCTCGGCAAGCTGGCCTTCGAGCAGCTCTACTGGCACGGCTTGCTCCCCGGCCACGACATCCCCGGCATCAGCCCGGCCATGCCGGTCCGGGGTAAGAACCGCCCGGCCGCCCCGGCCGGCAGCGGATTATCAAGGAGGCACCGGTCATGCCCACCGCCACCTACGCCGGCCACGACGTGTCAGTCAACGACGAGGGATTCCTCACCGACCCGGGCCAGTGGACCGAGGAGATGGCCGCCCAGATCGCCAGGTCCGAGGGCATCAGCGAGCTGACGCCGCGGCACTGGCAGGTCATCAGGTTCATGCGCGCCCAGTACCAGGCCAAGGGCACCGGCCCCACCGTGCGCGTCCTCGGCAAGACCTCCGGCGTGACGGTCAAGGAGCTCTATCAGCTGTTCCCCAAGGGCCCCGCCAAGGTCGCCGCCAAGATCGCCGGCATCCCCAAGCCGCGCGGCTGCATCTGAAAGGACATGATCATGAACAGCGCCATCGAGAAGGTCTCGATCATCGTGTCGAAGGGCTCCCTGGAGGGGATCTACCCGGCGCTCATCATGGCCAACGGGGCCCGGGCCGAGGGCATCGAGGCCAACCTGTTCTTTACCTTCTTCGGCCTGGACGCCATCACGAAGAAGCGCCACGAGCACATCAAGGTCGCCGCCGTCGGCAACCCCGGCCTGCACCTGGCCACCATCGTCGGAGCTTTGCCGGGCATGCCCGGGCTGATGACCAGCTACCTGGGCCACAAGATGGCCAAGCTCGACATCCCGCCGATCCCGGAGTTCATCGAGATGATCTCCGACAGCGGCGCCGGCCTCTACGGCTGCCAGGCCTCCTGTGACTTGTTCGGCATCAGCAAAGACGACCTGATCGAGCAGGTCCAGGGCATCATCACGGTAGGCGAGTTCTACGCCATGGCGGCCGGCGGCCAGATCATCTTTACCTAACTCCCGCGGGTAGTCAGCTCAGCCCGTTCCGCAGGAAGTGGGCGGCGATGGCGGCGGCGAGGACGCCGACGATGCGGCGGATCAGGATGTCGGGGAGCCGGGTTCGGTGGCGCCTGGCCGAAAGACCCTTATTCCGGGGACCTCGGCCCGTGGCCGGTGCCCGCTGCCGCGAGTCAGCGTCGGATGCGGCACCCGATCACCTGAAGGTGCTGCCTGGTCATGCCGGGCAACCTGCGGTCTAGCCCAGCGGAGCGCGAGATGCCAAAATACCCCACCGACCATGCGGGACTAGAGATACTGCCGTTCGACAGGTGCCTGCAGTTGCTGACCACGGTCGCTGTCGGACGGGTCAGCTTCTTCGCCGACGGCGAGATCGTGGTGTTGCCGGTGAATCACGTCATGGACGGCCAGGATCCGGTCTTCCGAACGGCCCGCGGGTCGAAGCTGTCCGCTGCCGAAGGCCAGAACGTGGTGGCATTCGAGGCAGACGACTATGACGAGCGCACCAGGTCCGGATGGAGCGTCCTGGTCAACGGCCGCGCCCACACGATCTACGAAGAGGCGGAGATCCAGCGCCTGAGCCGCCTTGGCCTGCGCCCGTGGGTCAGCGCCGCGGACCGTGCGTTCTGGATCAGGATCCGGCCCGCCTCCATCAGCGGCCGGCGGACAACGGGCTTCGACGCCGGTTACGAGCGGTAGATGGTCCCGCCTGATCAAGCGCTGGCTTTGGCCGGCTCGCGCGGTGACGTTCGTCCCTGCCGGTCGCCGGTCCCGGCGCGGCACGATGGCCGCGGAAGCATCGAAAGATCAGGGGTGAGGATCATGCGCGCTGTGGTCGTCTACGAGTCCATGTACGGCAACACGCATCTGATTGCCGACGCCATCGGGGCCGGGCTCGAGGACGCCTTCGATGTCCGCGTCGTCCCGGTATCCCACGCCGGGCCGGAGGTTATCGCCGACGCCGACCTGGTGGTGGTCGGCGGTCCGACGCACGTTCACGGGATGAGCCGGGCCAGCACCCGCAAGGCGGCTGTCCAGGCTGCGGACAAGTCGGTCGGCGGCCTGACCGTCGAGCCGGACGCGCTGGGCCCGGGGCTGCGTGAGTGGTTCGGTTCGCTCGGCGACTACCGGGTCAGGGCGGCCGCCTTCGACACCAGGATGCACGGGCCCGCGGCACTGACCGGCCGGGCCGCCAAGGGGGTGAACCACCTGCTGTGCGAGCACGGCTTCAACGTGGTCGCGGAGCCGGAGAGCTTCCTGGTGACCAAGCAGGACCGGCTCGAGCCGCAGGAGCAGGACCGGGCCCGCGACTGGGCCGCCAAGCTGGCCGCGGGCATCGCGCAGGGCTAGCGTCCCCGACGGCACGCGGAGGAGATCACGGCGCTGCCGGTGTTCATGACCTGGCAGATGATCCACTCGCTGGGCTGGCGCGGAACCAGCGGCGACATCGCCCGCTGGACGCTGCCCATCGTCGCCAGCATCGTAATCGTCGTCGTCCATCACCTGGGCTACTGGGAATACCGCAACCGGCTGCTGCTGCCCATCTCAGTCGGCTGCGGCTTGATGTCCGTTGGCTACCTGCTGACCGCCAGTCCCCATGATCGCCCCTCTCGGGAATCGGCTAGTTGTGCTGGGCGGCGTTGATGTCGATGGCCACGACGTAGCGGTGCTGACCGGCCGGCGTAATCGTCTCGACCTCGTAGGCGCGGACCAGGGTCTGCGGGTTGGACTGCAGAACGGGCCGGGTGACGCCGATGCCGTAGGTAAGGACGCCCTCGAAGTCACCGGCCTGGGCGAAGTCGGTCATCCACGGGTAGCCGATGGGCCGTCCCGGCTGGGAAACGATCGTGGATCGCGTCCCGTCGGCGGTATGGGCCTGGGCCTGGGTGAACACGATCTTCAGCATGTCGGTGCCGCGGAGCGGGACCACCTGGCCGCTGGCGTCGCCGACGAGCTCGCTGACCCATTCGAAGCGATAGCTCGGAAACGCCCCGGTGAACGTGAAGGACATCCGGTTGTACGGTAGCTGACCGTGATCAGCCGAATGGTAGCCCACGCTGATCCGGACAAGCTCAGGGACTGGCGGCACCGGGTAGGCGTGCGTGACCCGGCCGGGCCTGGCCACGTCGTTCGGCCAGTGCCACGGGTAGGCGATCCGGGACGATACGACCCGGGTGGACGGGGCCGGCGAGGTGGAGCCTGGCGCATGGGCCGGTGCCGGTGCCGGCGGCGGGCTGGCGGTTGCCGTGGCGGACGGCGTGCTGGACGGCGATGGCCCGGCCGCGGGACTGGCGGGCTGGCTGCCGCAAGCGGCGAGCATGGCCGGTACCGCGATGGCCAGCGTCACCCCGGCCACGGTGGTACGGATGGACTTCATGGCGGCCTCCTCGGCGAGGCACGGCAGGGCGAGCGGCTGTGCGCTTACCATCTAGCCTTCGCGTAGCGAACGGGCACGATAGAGGCAGCGGTCCTCACCTGGCCAGCCGAAGGGCCCTTTCTCCGAGCGTCACCGGGGAAGCTGGCGCAGGAACGGGTCGGCGAGGCGGTGGCTGGTCACGCGGATGCGTGCGTCCACGGCGGCGGCGCCGTCCGGGCCGACGATAACAGGGTTGAGGTCAAGCTCGGCGACCTGGGGCAGGTCGTCGGCGAGCCGGGAGGCGCGGAGCAGCACGTCGCGGAGCGCGGCGAGGTCGACCTCGTGCTCGAGCAGGACCCGGGCGGCGCGGATAGAGCGGATCAGGTCGTCGGCGTCGGCATCGGTGAGGGGGGCTAGCCGGGCGGCGTGGTCGGCGAGCATGTCGGTGGCGATCCCGCCGAGCCCGAACACCACCACCGGGCCGAACACCGATTCCTGCACGACGCCGACGATGGTCTCGATGCCGCCGGTGATCATGGGCTCGACCAGCACTCCGGTCATCCGCCCGCCGAGGCTGGAGTGCAGTCGGCGCATCGCGGCGCGTACCTCGTCGTCTCCGCGCAGGTCCAGTTCGACGGCGCCCGCCGCGGTCTTGTCCAGCAGGCCTGGTACCTCGGCTTTGATCACCACGTGACCGCCCAGGTCGGCCGCCGCCTCGACAGCGGCCTCAGTGTCGGCGGCCCGGCGGAACGGCACCATGGGGAGGCCGTAACAGCGCAGCAGAGTATCGGCCTCCTCGGCGGACAGCCACCCGCCACCCGGCATCCGGTCCAGGAACGAATCGACGATCGAACGGGCGTCCGCCGCGCGCACGTCGGTGAACTCCGGCACCGTGCCGGCCGGCCGGGATCGCCAGGAGCCGTACCAGGCGGCCCGGGCCAGGGCCCGGGCGGCCGCTTCTGGGTAGGCGTACGCGGGCACGGCCGGGCATGCGTCCTCGCCCGGCAGCAGCCGGACGGCCTCGGGCTGGTCCAGCACCACCGCCGTGACCGGGACCGGCAACGGGGTGGCGCTGAGCACCGGGAGCAGGTCAGCCGAAATGCCCCGCACGACCACCGCGATCAGGGCGGCGACGCCGTCGTCGGCGGCGGCGAGGCGAAGCGCCTCGCCGAAGGCCTCCGGGCTGACGGCCGCGGTGGTGTCCAGCGGGCCGGCCAGGGATGCCCCGGCGGGCAGCACGTCGCGCAGGCGGCTGCGGGCCTTCGGGTCCGTCGAGGCCACGAGCAGGCCGGCTTCCGCGCAGGCATCGGCGGCGAGCACGCCCGCGCCGTAGCCGTTGGACACGATGGCCACCGCGTTGCCCGCCGGTACCGGCTGGGACGCCAGCAGCACCGCCAGGTCAAGCAGCTCGCCGAAGCTGTCCGTGGCGATGATGCCCGCCTGCTCGAATAGCGCCTGCCGGGTGATCAGCGGCGCGGCGGCCGCCGCGGTATACGAGGCGGCAGCACGCTGGCCAGGAGCCGACCGCCCGGCATGGACGGTAAGCACTGGAAATTTAGCGCTCACCCGGCGCGCGGTCCGCGCGAACCGGCGCGAGTTGCCGAACGACTCCAGGTGGAGAAGGGCCAGTTCGGTTGTGTTGTCAGCCTCCCACCACAGCAGCATGTCGGTACTTGAGACATCTAGCTTGTCGCCAACCGCGGCGAAGGAGGAGATGCCCATGCCCATCCGGGAGAACTGCTCGAGCAGCGCCGCGCCGACCCCGCCGGACTGGACGATCAGGCCGGTGCGGCCCCGGGGAGGATGGCGCACGGCCGGTGTGGCCGCCAGCCCGATGCCTGGCACCGCGATGCCGTAGGAGGCCGGGCCCGCTAGCCGCATGCCTCCCTGCCTGGCGGCCTCCATCAGCCCGGATTCCTGCGCCGTCGTCAGGCCAGCGGTAATCACCGCCAGCGACTTGACACCTCGCTTTCCGCACTCCCTGGCCACTTCCACGACACGTGCCGCCGGCACCGTCACCACCGCCAGGTCGGGGGCCTCGGGAAGCCCGGCGACGGACGGGAAGCACGGAATGCCCGCGACGTCGCCGCCGCCCGGGCCGACCGCGTACAACGTGCCCGCGAATCCGGCGTCGCGGATGTTAAGCAGGACCGTCCGGCCGATCGAGCCGGGACGGCGGCCCGCGCCGACCACCGCAACCGACCGGGGATTCAGCAGCGGCTCCAGGCTGACCACATCTGCGTGCCGGTCCCGCCCGGCCACCGCATCCAGATAGGCACTGGCCTCACTCAGGGCGGCATCTCGCGGCAATGGCATGGATAGCTCGACCACGCCATGGGCCGACCTGCGCCGGATCACGAGCCCCGAGTCGGTCAGCACGTGCAGCACGGCGTAGTTGTCCGCCAGCACCTCGGCGGTGAAGGCCTTCACGCCGTGGGCCCGGGCCAGCGACACCAGGTGCTCAAGCAGCAACGTGGCGACACCGCGCCGGTGCATGCCGTCGGCGACCGCGATCGCGACCTCCGCCGTCCCGTCGCCGACGGGCTCGTAGCTGACCACTCCCGCCAACTCGTCGCCTAGCAGGCCGACCAGCGCCACCATGCCCGGCCGGCCTTCCAGGCACACCCGCCGCGCCTCCCACTCGGGCGATACCTGGCTCACGCTGAAAAACCGGAAGTACAGGTTCTGCGGCGACATCGCCTCGTGCAACCGCTTGACGGCCTCGTAATCCCCGGGGCCGGACGGCCGGATGGTCAGCGTGGTGCCGTCGACCAGCAGCGCATAGGACCGGCCGTCCTCCGCTCGCCCAGTCATCTGTCACCTCCGGTGAGTCGGACGCGGATGTCGGCGACGACGGCACCGTGCTGGCGCACGAATACCGGGTTCAGGTCGAGCTCGGTGATCTCGGGAATGTCCTCGACCATGGCGCTGACCCGGTGCAGGAGCTCGGCGAACGCCGCCACGTCCAGCGGGGGGGACTGGCGATATCCGGTGAGCAGCCGGTAGGAGCGCAGCGAGCGGAGCATCTCATCGACGTCGGTGTCGCTGAGGGGGGTGATGCGCACCGCGACGTCTCCGAGGACCTCAACGAACGTGCCGCCGAGGCCGGCCAGGACGAGAGGGCCGAAGGCGGGGTCGTGAGTGACGCCGACGATCATTTCCACGCCGTCGCGGATCTGCTCCTGGATGAGGAATTCCGCGGCGTGCTCGGCGATGCCGGCTTCGGCCGCAATGGCGCGGATGGCGGTCACCGCCTCGGCTGCGGCCTGCGGGCTGTCGATGCCGAGGGCGACGCCGCCGACGTCGCTTTTGTGGATGGCCGCAGCGATTTTGACTGCGACCGGCCCGCCGAACCCGGCCTGGGCGGCGGCGGCCTGGGCCGGGGTGCGGACCAGGCGGGAGCGGGCCGTCGAGATGCCGTAGGCGGCGAGAAGTTCTCCGGCCGTCTTGGCGTCGGCCCACCCGTCGTCCGGCTGGCTGGCCAGCATCGCGTTGATCACTGCCCTCCCGCGGCCCGGGTCAATGCCGGGCGGTGTCACGACGTGGCCCGCGGGCCGGGCGCGCCATTCCGCCCACCTGGCGATGCGGCCGAGCGCGGCGGCGGCCTGATCAGGGCGGGTGAACACGGGGATGCCGGCCTCGGGCAGGCATGCTGGCGGGGGCCCGGCCGTCATGAAGACCGCGATGACCGGCTTGCCGGGCAGGCCGACCGCAGCGGCGGTGATTTCCCGGCCGAAGTCCTCGGCGAGGGTAGCACCGAGCGGGATGAACACGGCGATGATCGCGTCGATCTCCTCGGCCGCGCCGAGCACGCGCAGCGTCCGCCCGTACTGCCCGGGGCTGGTCCCTGCGACGACGTCCACCGGGTTCGTGACGGCTGCCTGTACCGGCAGTCCGACGCGCAGCGCCGCCTGGGTTTCGCGGGACAGTTCCGGTACCAGCAGCCCGGCTGCTTCGCAGGCATCGGCGACCAGGATGCCCGGCCCCCCGACGTTGGTGAGCACCGCCACCCGCCGTCCTGCGGGTACCGGCTGCGATGACATCACGGCGGCGACGTCGAACATCTCCTCCAGGGTGCCGGCCCGGATCACCCCGGCCTGGTGGACCAGGGCCTCGACCGCTGTGTCCCTGGCCGCCATGGCTGCCGTGTGCGAGGACGCTGCCCGGCGCCCGGCCCCGGTACGGCCGGATTTCACCACCACGATCGGCTTGTGCCGGGAGAGGCGCCGGGCGATCCGGGCAAACCGGCGAGGATCCGGCACCGACTCCAGGTACGCCAGGATGATGCTGGTGCCGGGGTCCTCGTCCCAGTACAGCAGCAGATCGTTGGACGTCAGGTCGGCGGTGTTGCCGACCGACACGAAGCTGCCGACGCCCAGCGAGGGCCCGGTGAACAGGGCCAGGGCGGCCAGCCCGAGGCCGCCGGACTGTGACACGAACGCCAGGCGGCCTGGTGGCGGGAAGACCGTGCTGAAGCTGGCATTGAACCTGGGATCGGGCCCGCCATTGAGCAGCCCCATGCAGTTGGGCCCGATGAGCCGCACCCCGGCGGCCCGGGCGCGGCGGCGCAGTTCGTCCTGGAGGACCCGGCCCTCACCTCCCACCTCGGCGAACCCGGCCGAGATCACGCACACCGCCCGGACCCCCAGCCGGCCGGCCTGGTCGACGACCCCGGCCGCCAGCGGCGCGGGGACGGCCACCACCGCCAGGTCCGGCGGCTGCGGACACGAGGCCAGGTCCGGGTAAGCGGTCATCCCCTGGATGACGTGGTGCTTGGGGTTGACCGGGTACACCGGCCCCGCGAACCCGCTGGCAGCCAGGTTGGCCAGCAGCAGGGCGCCGATGCTGCCTGGCTTGTCGCTGGCCCCCACCAAGGCGATCGACCGGGGACACAGGAACGGCGCGACCGATACCCGCGCCGCGGCGCGCTGGTCGGCCAGCAACGCATCAAGGTAGGCATCTATTTCCTGCACGGCGAAGCTGGCGTGCACGCTCGCCGCCGTCACCTGCTCCTCGTACTCCAGGCCCAGCTCCGTCAGCAGGCCCAGCATCGCCACGTCGCTCCTGGGCACATCACCGGCCAGCCGCCGCACCCCGGCGTGCCGGGTAGCCTCGGCCAGCCGGCTCAGCAGCACGGTGCCCAGCCCGGCGCGCCGCCAGGAGGCGTCGACAAACACCAGGGCCCCGGCCGTATCTGCCGCGGTGCGCTCGTACCGCGCCACACCGACGACCCGTCCCGGCAGGTCCGCCGGGACGGCGACGATCCCGGCCGTGCGGCCGGGCCGCGGGACGGCCACGTCACCGGGACGGTCGGGCGGCAGATGAGCCAGGTTGGTAAACAGGCGGCGGGAGGGGGCATCCAGGCGGCGCCACAGCGCCTCGACCTCCGCGGCGTCATCACTGCGCAGCGGCCGCAGCGCCACCACCCGCCCATCACGTAGCGTTTCCTCCCAGACCGGAGCGCTGCCCGCGGTCACGACCCACCCAAGCTGGCAGTAATAATCATCTCTTCCTCGTCCGGCATAGGCATCAAGTGCAGCTACGGTACCTTCATCACCGCGTTGCCATCTATGACCATCTCGCCGCGCTGATTGCACGCGGTCGTCCGCAGCTTTATGATCCTCTTCTCGTCGCGTTTGTCCGTGACCGTCACCACGACCTTGACGGTGTCGCCGATCATGACCGGAGCCACGAACTTCAGATCCTGGCCGAGGTAAATAGAATTCGGCCCGGGAAGCTGGGTGCCCAGCACGGCGGAGATCAGCCCCGCCACGAGCATGCCGTGCGCAATCCGCTCCTTGAACATCGAATGCGCGGCATATTCGGCATCGACGTGAAGCGGGTTCATGTCCCCGGTGACGCCGGCGTAATTGACGATGTGGGCTTCAGTGATCGTCCTGGTAAGCGAGGCCTCATCGCCGACCTTGATGTACTCGTAGGCTAGTTCGGACATAGCGCACACCCGTTTCGCAGCGAGATATTCCTGCGATCAACCTTCCCGGTACCGGACGGCCCGGGCAGGGCCGAAGGTCCCCGCATCCCGGGACCCGGGTCGTCATCTCCCGGCGCCACCGGCCGTCCGAGAAAAGTTCGCACTACCGGCGGTTCGGGAAAAACCGGCAGTTTTTCGCATCTAACGGCCGTGGTGCATGCGCCGGTCCTGATGGACGCTTACTGTCCCGGCTCGGGCGAAGGGCCCTTAGTCCCTCAGCCAGGTGCCCAACGACGGTAGCCGCTCCCGTAGGGCAGGCCGAAGCTGAGGCAAGAGGCGGCCGATGGCTTAGGAGGCAGCCATGAAAGAGATACTTGACGCGATCCTCGACCCAAGCAGCGAACCCGCTGATTTCGCCGCGATACCGTTGCCTGAGGCCTACCGGGCCGTCACCCTGCACCGGGACGAAGAGCACATGTTCGACGGGCTCGACACACGCGACCGGGATCCCCGCAAGGCGCTGCACGTCGAGGAGGTGCCGGTCCCCGAACTCGGCCTCGGCGAGGCGCTGGTCGCGGTCATGGCGAGTTCTGTCAACTACAACACCGTGTGGAGCTCGATCTTCTCGCCGGTGTCCACCTTCGCCTTCCTGCGCCGTTACGGGAAGCTCTCGGAGCTCACCGCGCGGCACGACCTGCCCTATCACGTGGTCGGCTCGGACCTGTCGGGCGTGGTGCTGCGCACCGGCCCCGGCGTGAACGCGTGGAAGCCGGGTGAGGAGGTCGTGGCCCACTGCCTGTCCGTGGAGCTGGAGAGCTCCGATGGCCACAACGACACCATGCTCGACCCGGAGCAGCGCATCTGGGGTTTCGAGACCAACTTCGGCGGCCTGGCCGAGCTGGCTATCGTCAAGACCAACCAGCTGATGCCCAAGCCGAAGCACCTCACCTGGGAGGAGGCCGCCACGCCGGGGCTGGTGAACTCGACCGCCTTCCGGCAGCTGGTCTCGGACAACGGCGCCGCGATGAAGCAGGGTCACAACATCCTGATCTGGGGTGCCAGCGGCGGCCTAGGCGCCTACGCCACCCAGTACGCGCTGGCCGGCGGGGCGATCCCGATCTGCGTGGTCTCCAGCGAGCACAAGGCCGAGCTCTGCCGGTCGATGGGCGCCGAGCTGATCATCAACCGCGCCGCCGAGGGCTACCAGTTCTGGAAGGACGAGAAGACCCAGGACCCCAAGGAGTGGAAGCGGTTCGGGGCCAGGATCCGCGAGCTGACCGGCGGCGAGGACGTGGACATCGTCTTCGAGCACCCCGGCCGGGAGACGTTCGGCGCCTCGGTCTACGTGACCCGCCGCGGCGGCACCATCGTGACCTGCGCGTCCACCTCGGGGTTCATGCACGAGTACGACAACCGCTACCTGTGGATGAGCCTCAAGCGGATCATCGGCTCGCACTTCGCCAACTACCGCGAGGCATGGCAGGCCAACCGGCTGATCTCCAAGGGCATGATCCACCCCACCATGTCGGTGGTCTACCCGCTGGAGAAGACCGGCCAGGCCGCGCTGGACGTCCACCGGAACCTGCACCACGGCAAGGTCGCGGTGCTGTGCCTGGCTCCGGCCGAGGGGCTCGGGGTGCGCGACCACCTGCTGCGGGAGAAGCACCTGACCGAGATCAACCGGTTCAGGAACGAGTGAGGACATGATCGATCCGAACGGGCCCGGGCTCGACGCCCCGGCGGCGCGGGACAAGCCCTGGCTGATGCGCACCTACGCCGGGCACACGTCCGCGCGGGAATCCAACGCGCTATTCCGCCGGAACCTGGCCAAGGGCCAGACTGGCCTGTCGGTGGCGTTCGACCTGCCCACCCAGACCGGCTACGACGCCGACCACGTCCTGGCCCGCGGCGAGGTCGGCCGGGTCGGCGTCCCGGTCGGGCACCTAGGCGACATGCGCGCCCTGTTCGACGGCATCCCGCTCGAGCAGACGAACACCTCGATGACGATCAACGCCACGGCCATGTGGCTGCTGGCGCTCTACCAGGTCGTCGCCGAGGAGCAGGGCGCGGACATCTCCAAGCTGACCGGCACGACGCAGAACGATATCATCAAGGAGTACCTCTCCCGCGGTACCTACATCTTCCCGCCCGGGCCCTCGGTGCGCCTGACCACCGACCTGATCGCCTACACCGTGGCCCGCATGCCCAAGTGGAACCCCATCAACGTGTGCAGCTACCACCTGCAGGAGGCCGGGGCCACCCCGGTCCAGGAGATCGCCTACACGCTGTGCACCGCGACGGCCGTCCTGGACGCCGTCCGGGAGCGTGTCCCCGCGGAGCAGATGGGCGAGGTCGTCGGGCGGATCTCCTTCTTCGTGAACGCGGGCGTCCGCTTCGTCGAGGAGCTGTGCAAGGTGCGGGCCTTCGCCCGGCTCTGGGACACGATCACCAGGGAGCGGTACGGGATCGCCGACCCCGCCCGCCGCCGCTTCCGCTACGGCGTGCAGGTCAACTCGCTTGGCCTGACCGAGGCGCAGCCGGAGAACAACGTCCAGCGGATCGTCCTGGAGATGCTGGCCGTCACGCTGTCCAAACACGCCCGGGCCCGCGCCATCCAGCTCCCGGCCTGGAACGAGGCGCTGGGCCTGCCCCGGCCCTGGGACCAGCAGTGGGGCCTGCGCATCCAGCAGGTGCTCGCATACGAGTCGGACCTGCTGGAGTACGGCGACCTGTTCGACGGCTCCCCCGTCGTGGAGGCCAAGACGGCCGAGCTGGTGGCCGGCGCCGAGGCGGAGATGGCCGAGGTTGCCGAGCTGGGCGGGATGGTGCCGGCGGTGGAGTCGGGGTACCTCAAGGCCCGGCTCGTCGCCGCGCACGCGGCCCGGCGGGCGCGCATCGAGTCCGGCCAGGACCAGGTGGTGGGGGTCAACTGCTTCCAGACCACCGAGCCGAGTCCCCTCACCGCGGACGCCGACACCGCGGTGTACAACGTGGACCCGGCCTACGAGCTCGCGGTGCTGGCGGATCTGGCGGAGTGGTGCCAGCACCGCGACCAGGCGGCGGTGCTGGCCGCCCTCGGCCGGCTCAGGTCCGACGCGGCACGCCCGGACGTCAACCTGATGGACGCGACCCTGGCCTGCGCCCGGGCCGGCGTCACCACCGGCGAGTGGTCATTCGCGCTGCGCGAGGTGTTCGGCGAGTACCGTGCTCCGACAGGCGTCGGCGCGGGGGTCTCCGGGGGGGCCGCCCCCCCGGGGGCTAACACAAACTTGGCCGCGGTGCGCACGGCGGCGCATGCCACCGCGGCCGAGATCGGGGCAGGGCGGCTGCGCCTGCTGCTCGGCAAGCCGGGCCTGGACGGGCACACCAACGGCGTCGAACAGATCGCCGTCCGGGCCCGCGACGCCGGGTTCGAGGTGATCTACTCCGGCATCCGGCTCACCCCCGGGCAGATCGCGGCCGCCGCCGTCGCCGAGGATGTGCACTGTGTCGGCCTGTCGATCCTGTCCGGCGGGCACGCCGAGCTGGTGCCCGAGGTGCTGCGCGGGCTGCGCCGGCTCAAGGCGGCGGACATCCCCGTCGTGGTCGGCGGGATCATCCCGGCGAGCGACGCCCGGAACCTGCGCGCGCAGGGGGTTGCCGCCGTCTTCACGCCCGCCGACTTCGGCATCACCGCCATCGTCGGCCGTATCGTCGACGTGATCCGGCGCGCCCACGGCCTGGAGCCGGTACTGACAATGGAAGGGTGACGGACACCGAGATGAGCACCGAGACCACAGCGCCAGCCGAGAACACCGCGCCAGCCCCATCGTCCGGATCAGGGGCCGCGACGCGGCTGCGCCCCCGCCGATCCTGCCTGGCCGTGCCGGGCAGCAACCCGCGCTTCCTGGAGAAAGCCCAGAGCCTGCCCGCCGACCAGGTATTCCTTGACCTGGAGGACGCCTGCGCGCCGCTGGTCAAGGAGAGCGCACGGCACGCCATCGTCGATGCGCTCAACACCGGCGACTGGGGCGAGAAGATCCGGGTCGTTCGGGTCAATGACTGGACCACCCACTGGACCTACCGGGACGTGGTCACCGTGGTCGAGGGCGCCGGCCAGAACCTGGACTGCATCATGCTGCCCAAGGTCCAGGACGCCGGGCAGGTCACGGCGCTGGACCTGCTGCTCACCCAGATCGAGAAGACGATGGGCTTCGAGGTCGGCCGGATCGGCATCGAGGCCCAGATCGAGAACGCCCGCGGGCTGATGAACGTCGACGAGATCGCCGCAGCCTCGCCGCGGCTCGAGACCATCGTCTTCGGCCCCGCCGACTTCATGGCCTCGATCAACATGAAGTCGCTGGTGGTCGGCGAGCAGCCCCCCGGCTACCCGGCGGACGCCTACCACTACATCCTGATGCGCATCCTGATCGCCGCCCGGGCTCACGACCGGCAGGCCATCGACGGCCCCTACCTGCAGGTCCGCAACGTCCGCGGCTTCCGTGACGTGGCCCAGCGGGCCGCCGCCCTCGGCTTCGACGGCAAGTGGGTGCTGCACCCGGATCAGATCGCCGCGGCCAACGAGATCTTCTCCCCGTCGCAGGAGGACTACGACCACGCCGAGCTCATCCTGGACGCCTACGACTGGTGTACGTCGCAGGCGGGCGGGGCGCGCGGATCCGCCATGCTCGGCGACGAGATGATCGACGAGGCCTCCCGCAAGATGGCCCTGGTCATCGCGGCCAAGGGCCGGGCCGCGGGGATGCAGCGCGCGTCCAAGTTCGAGCCCCCCGAGGAGTGAACGATGCAGTTCGGACGGACCTACGAGGAGTTCGAGGCCGGGGCGGTCTACAAGCACTGGCCGGGCAAGACGGTCACCGAGTACGACGACCACTTGTTCTGCCTGCTCACCATGAACCACCATCCGCTCCACCTGGACGCGCACTTTGCGGCGGAGACGACCGATTTCGGCAGGAACGTGGTGGTGGGCAACTACATCTACTCGCTGCTGCTCGGCATGTCCGTGCCGGACGTCTCCGGCCAGGCCATCGCGAACCTGGAGGTGGAGTCGCTGAAGCACGTGGCGCCGACGTTCCACGGCGACACGATCTACGGCGAGACCACCGTGCTGGGCAAGCGGCTCACCTCCCGGGGCGACCGGGGCGTGGTGGAGGTCGAGACCCGCGGCTACAAGCAGGACGGCACCCTGGTGTGCGTGTTCCGCCGCAAGGTCATGGTGCCCACCGAGACCTACGTCAAGGAGCGTGGCGGCGCCCAGTCGGCCCGCCCCGAGCCGCACCGCCCCGAGCCCGACCCTGGTTCCAGCTAAAGGAGCGCTCAGAATGGGACGCCTCGCGCAGACCGACGGCCTGACCGAGTTCGAGCAGGACATCCTGGCTACCGTCCGGGAGTTCACCAACCGGGAGATCATCCCGGTGGCGACCGAACTCGAGCACCGGGACGAGTACCCGGCCCAGATCGTCGAGGGGATGAAGAAACTCGGCCTGTTCGGGCTGACCATCGGCGAGGAGTACGGCGGCCTGGGCGCGTCCCTGCTGATCTACGCCCTGGCCGTGGAGGAGATCGCCCGCGGCTGGATGTCGGTGTCGGGCATCATCAACACCCACTTCATCGTGGCCCACATGATCGCCAGGCACGGCACCGACGAGCAGAAGGCCTGGTTCCTGCCCCGGATGGCGGCGGGCGACGTGCGCGGCGCGTTCTCCATGTCCGAGCCCGGGGTGGGCTCGGACGTCGCGGCCATCCGCACCCGGGCCGTGCGTGACGGGGAGGACTTCGTGCTCAACGGGCAGAAGATGTGGCTGACCAACGGCGGCACCTCCAACCTGGTGGCGGTGCTGTGCCGGACCGACGACGGCCACGACGCCCCGCACAGGAACATGAGCACGTTCCTGATCGAGAAGGAGCCGGGCTTCGGCGAGAACCCATCGGTCCCCGGCCTGACCGTGCCGGGGAAGATCGAGAAGATGGGGTACAAGGGCGTGGACACCACCGAGTTGCTGCTGGCCGACGTCCGCGTCCCGGCCAGCCGGCTGCTCGGCGGCCGTACCGGCCAGGGCTTCTACCAGATGATGGACGGCGTCGAGGTCGGCCGGGTCAACGTGGCCGCCCGCGGCTGCGGCATCGCCCTGCGCGCCTTCGAGCTGGCCATCGGCTACGCCCAGCAGCGGCACACCTTCGGCAAGCCGATCGCCCAGCATCAGGCGATCCAGTTCAAGCTGGCCGAGATGGCGACCAAGGTCGAGGCGGCACACCAGATGATGGTGATGGCGGCCCGCAGGAAGGATTCCGGCCAGCGGAACGACCTGGAGGCCGGGATGGCCAAGTACCTCGCGTCGGAGTACGGCAAGGAGGTCGTGGAGGACGCCTTCCGCATCCACGGCGGCTACGGCTTCTCCAAGGAGTACGAGATCGAGCGCCTCTACCGGGAGGTGCCGATGCTGCTCATCGGCGAGGGCACCGCGGAGATCCAGAAGATGATCGTCGGCCGGCGCCTCCTCGAGGAATACCGGACCACCGGTTAGGGTGCCACCACCTGTCCCTTGCCGACCACGGTGATGCCGCCTTCCGACACCGTGAACCCCTGTTCGCGGTCGTGCTCCTTGTCCACCCCGACCGAGGCGCCCTGGGCGACGACGACGTTCTTATCCAGGATGGCATTGCGTACCACGGCGTGCCGGCCGATCCGGGTGCTGTGCAGGATCACCGACCGCTCCACCCGGGCCCAGCTGTCGACCCGGACCCCGGGTGAGAGCACCGACTCGCGCACCAGCCCGCCGGAGACGATCACCCCGTTGCTGATGACGCTATTGAACGCCCGCCCGGCCCGGTCCCCGTCCTCGTGCACGAACTTGGCCGGCGGCTCCGCGGGCACGTGGGTCAGGATCGGCCACCGATGGTTGTACAGGTTGAACACCGGGTGGACCGCGCACAGGTCCATGTGCGCCTCGAAGTAGGAGTCGATCGTGCCGACCTCGCGCCAGTAGCCCTGGTCCTGCGCGTCGGCGCCGGGCACTTTGTTCTGCAGGAAGTCATAGACGTGCGCGGCACCGTCCCGCACCAGCCTCGGGATGATGTCGCCGCCCATGCTGTGCCGGCTGTCCTGGTCGGCCGCGTCCTTGCGCAGCGCCTCGACCAGCACGGCGGTGTCGAAGACGTAGGTGCCCATGGACGCGAACGCCTCGTCCGGCGAGCCGTGCAGGCAGAGCGGGTCGGCGGGCTTTTCCTGGAACGCCTCGATGCTGTGGCCGTCGGCCGCGACCCGGATCACGCCGAAGTCCGTGGCGGCGGTGCGGGGCACTCCGATCGCGGCCACGGTGACCCCGGCGTCCCAGTCCAGGTGGGCCTGGATCATCTGGTTCGGGTCCATCCGGTACACGTGATCGGCCCCGGCCACGAGCACCAGGCCGGGCCGGTCACGCTCGATGAGGGTCAGCGACTGGTAGATCGCGTCAGCCGAGCCGGCC
Organism: uncultured Actinomycetota bacterium; assembly: GCA_963753225.1. Lineage (GTDB taxonomy): Bacteria > Actinomycetota > Actinomycetes > Streptosporangiales > Streptosporangiaceae > Palsa-504. The sequence continues at coordinate 429,127 of CAVWBQ010000047.1, forward strand.
TGCCAGTGCGGGCCGAGCCACTGCTGGGCGGGCACCGGCGCCACGTAGTTGTCCAGCAGGCTGTTCAGCTGCCAGGTGGTGGTGATGTGCCGGTTCAGGCTGTGGCTCTTGTACTGGGTCAGCACGCAGATGCGCTGCACCCCGCCGTTGACCAGGTTGGACAGGGTGAAGTCCACCACCCGGTAGATGCCGCCGAACGGGACGGCTGACTTGGCCCGGTCCGCGGTCAGCGGCCCCAGCCGGCGGCCGGCCCCGCCCGCCAGGATGACGCCCAGGATCCGTTGCCGAGCCATCGCGCCCTCACCCCCGGTACGCTTGCCGTCCGGCGGATGACGCGGCTTCCAGGCGGTCGCACAGTTCCCGGTAAAGCTCCCAGAACCGGTCCGGCAGGTGCCGGTGGAAGGTGCGGAAGAACTCGGGGATGTGTTCGGTCTCCAGCTTCCAGGCCTGCGTGTCCACGGTGAGCAGCAGCGCCAGGTCCGCCCAGGAGACGTCCAGGCCGTCGAGGTCGAGTGAGCCGGGGGCGGGCAGCAGGCCGATTGGGGTCGACACCGCCTCGGCCTGGCCGTCCAGCCGCTGGATGATCCACTTCAGCACGCGGATGTTCTCGCCGAAGCCGGGCCAGGCGAACCGGCCCGCGGCGTCCTTGCGGAACCAGTTCACGTAGAACAACCGCGGCAGCCGGGCCGGGTCCGGGGCGGTGCGCCCGACCTCGAGCCAGTAGCCGAAGTAGTCGCCCATGTTGTACCCGCAGAACGGCAGCATCGCGAACGGGTCGTGCCGCAGCTCGCCGACCGTGCCCTCGGCCGCGGCGGTCTTCTCCGAGGCGATATTGGCGCCGAGGAACACCCCGTGATCCCAGCCGAACAACTCGGTCACCAGCGGCACCGTGCTGGCCCGCCGCCCGCCGAACAAGATCGCCGAGATCGGCACCCCGGCCGGGTCGTCCCACTCCGCCGCGATGACCGGGCACTGCCCCGCGGGGGTGGTGAACCGCGAATTCGGGTGCGCGGCCGGCTCCGGGGAACCCGGCGCCCAGTCCCGCCCCTTCCAGTCGGTCAGGTGCGCCGGCGGGTCCTCGGTCAGCCCCTCCCACCACACGTCGCCGTCGTCGGTCAGCGCCACGTTGGTGAAGATGCTGTGGGCCGTGAAGGTCGCGACCGCGTTGGCGTTGGTCCGCATCCCGGTGCCCGGCGCCACCCCGAAGAACCCGGCCTCGGGGTTGATCGCGTACAGCCGCCCGTCCGGGCCGAACCGCATCCAGGCGATGTCATCCCCGACCGTCTCCACCGTCCACCCGGCGATCGCCGGCTCCAGCATGGCCAGGTTCGTCTTCCCGCACGCCGACGGGAACGCCGCCGCGATGAACCTGGCCTCCCCCGACGGCGGGGTGACCTTCAAGATCAGCATGTGCTCGGCCAGCCAGCCCTCCTCCCGCGCCATCACCGACGCGATCCGCAGCGCATAGCACTTCTTGCCCAGCAGCGCGTTCCCGCCGTACCCCGACCCGAACGACCAGATCTCCCTGGTCCCGGGGAAATGCGAGATGTACTTAACCTCATTGCACGGCCACGGCACGTCCGCCTGCCCCGGCCCCAGCGGCGCCCCCACCGAGTGCACGCACCGCACGAACGACCCGCCGCCCTCGATCGCCCGCAGCGCGGCCGCCCCCATCCGGGTCATCACCCGCATCGAGACCGCCACGTACGCCGAATCGGTGACCTCCACCCCCAGCCGGGAGATATCACTGCCCAGCGGCCCCATGCAGAACGGCACCACGTACATCACCCGGCCCCGCATGCACCCGTCGAAGATCTCCCCGAACGTCTTGCGCATCTCCCCCGGCGCGATCCAGTTATTAGTCGGCCCCGCGTCCTCCTCCCGCTCCGAGCAGATAAACGTACGGTCCTCCACCCGGGCCACATCACCAGGATCGGACCGGCACCAGAAGCTATCCGGCCGCAACTCCGGATTCAGCCTGGTCAACGTCCCCGCCCCGACCAGCAACCCGGTCAGCCGGTCCCACTCAGCCTGCGACCCATCACACCACACCACCGCATCCGGCTTGGTCAGCTCCGCGATCTCGCCGACCCACTCGGCCAGCTCCGGAAGACTCGTTCCGGCTTCGATAGAGTCTGCGGTAAACATCGCTATCACTCCCGCGCAGGATTAGCGTGCGCGGCCCACCGCGGTCAAGATCGGGTGGAACAGCGCCGCGGTTGATTACTCATCTACCCAACCCTGGCCCCGGTCGCCGCCCCCTACCAAGGGCCGAAGGTCCTCCGACTCGGGACCCTTGGCCGTTATCTCAGGTCCCATGGGGCAGCGCAGGCTTGGATGAGAGCGCGCCCTGGCCTGAGAACGGAGGTGGCGGTTCGTGGACGCATCAGCAGTTCTGGCCGACGTGGAGGACCGCGTGATCGACGAGGTGGTTGCCGCCCTGGCGCAAAGCGATCAGGCTCGCCAGTCACCCCTCCCGGACGGGCGCCGCCGCGAGGTGCGGCAGCTGTTCCGCCTCGTCCTGCGCTGCGTGCGTGCGGGCCGCGCCAAACCGATCATCAGGCCGTCTGAGCAGATCGCGGCGCACTGCTACGCCGCGGGCATTGACCTGGCCGAGGTCCAGGGAACCCTCACCGTCCTGGCCGAGGAGCTCTGGCGCCAGCTGACCGGCGCCCTGGAGGGCGAGCAGCTGGTCCAGGCGCTCGGGCTGCTGACCGCCATCACCGGGGCGGGCAAGGATGCGATGGCCCGGACCTACGTGGCACTGGCGACCCGTGACCGCGACGACGAACAGCCAGCGGATGAACCAGCTGCCGCAGGCGCCGGGTCCGGGGACCGCCCGGGAGGCGTCGTCCAGACCAACGTCGTCGGCCAGGTCGGCATCATCACCCTCGGGGATCGCGACAGGCGCAACGCCATCGGCGCCGAGATGGCCAGCCGGGTCATCGCCGCGCTGGAGAGCCTGCGCGCCCGGCAGGTCCGCGCGATCGTGCTGCGCGCCGCGCCCGGCATGGACGTCTGGTCCGCCGGCCATGACATCGGCGAGCTCCCCCCGGGCAAGCGGGACCCGCTGGGCTACGACGACCCGCTGGAAGAGCTGATCCGCGCCGTCCGTACTTTCCCCGCGCCCGTCGTGGCCATGGTGCACGGCACGGTCTGGGGCGGGGCGCTGGACCTGGTGCTCAGCTGTGACCTGGCCGTCGCCGACCAGACCGCCTCGTTCGCCATCACCCCCGCGAACCTGGGACTGCCCTACAACATCACCGGGCTGCTGCACTTCCAGGGACGGCTACCCATCAACGTCATCAAGGAGATGTTCTTCACCGCGGCGCCCATCGACGCCCGCAAAGCCAGGGAATGGCTGCTCATCAACCACCTGGTCCCCTGGGACCGGCTCGAGACGTTCACCTTGGAGCTGGCCGCCACGATGGCCACCAAGTCACCGCTGGCCATAGCGGTCATCAAGGAACAGCTCCGCGTCTTGTCGGACTACCAGCCCATCGCGGCGCAAGTGTACGAACGGATCCAGGGCCTGCGCCGCCAGGCCTACGACAGCAGCGACTACCTCGAAGGCCTGGAAGCCTTCGCCCAGAAGCGCCAGCCGATCTTCCGGGGCACCTAAGCCCCTTCGGGCTAGTGTCAGGGCGGATCCTGGCGGTACAGGGCGAGGGCGACGGTAATGCCAGCCCCGGCGGCGAGCATGAGGGTGGTTCGGGCCTCGCCAAGCCGGCCAGATCTGATGGCTGCTTGCAGAGCGGCGATGGGCCCGGTGGTATAGGCACCCTCAAGGTCTTCGCTTATGTAAGCGACTCGGTCGCCTGGGACGCCGAGCCTCGCCACAAGGGCGTCGAGGAAGTCCGGGGAGGAGGGAGCGGGCACGACAAGGTCGATTTCGCCCCAGCCCAGGCCCAGGTGGCGCAGGAAGCGGCGGCTCGCTTCCTCGGCGCAGTCAGCCAGGCGAGCCGCGTAACCGGGCTTGCAATCGATTACCATCTCGTGCTGGCCGGCTGCCTGCCGCGGGACGCGGTGCCCGTTCCGCTCCTGCCACACCAGCCCGCTAGCGAACAGGTCGTCATATTCGGGAAACGTCTCCGTGTAAAAGTCCGTGAACCCAGCCAGTTCATCGCCGCGTCCGAGGAGTATCGCGCCGGCGGCGGGCTGGAGGAGGACGGCTCCGGGATGATGGTGACCCGGATCGACATCGCTGGCCACGATCGCGCCGAGCCGGATGACGCCGGAATCAAGCAGGCCCGACTCAATCTGGATGGCGGTGATGACACCACAGATGCCGTTGAGAAGGTCGAACGAGAAGGTACCGTGCCCTCCGATGGGCGGCTGGCCCAGGTTGGCCCCGATGTCCTCCTGGATGAGGGCAGCGAGCGCCGGCTCGCCCATGTTGTCTTCCCGGTAGATGCCGGCGTTGATCAGCATGTCGATATCGCCGGGCTCCTTGCCCGCATGCGCGAGGCAGGTCCTGGCGGCGGCGTCGGCGAGGCGCCGCGCGGTTGGCCTTCGCAATCCGCGGCTCGTCAGCGCGCTGGCGGCTTCAATGCGCGTGCCCATAGCGATCCACCTGGCTGTCGACGGTGAATATGGCGATGCCGATCTCGATGCCGGAGGCGAGGGCCAGCAGCATGACGCGGTCTCCGGAATGGATCCGCTGCTCTTCGAGGTACTTGTGGAGTGCCACGAACAACGTCGTGGATGACGTGTTGCCGTACTCCTCCAGGTTGACAACTACGTGCTTCGGTTTGGCTCCGAGGCGCCGGACGAATTCCTGGGTACCCGCGCGGATGGCCCGGGCCGAGGTCTGATGCGGGATCATGTAGTCGATATCGGCCAGGTCGATTCCGGCTTCGCCGATCGCCTCGGCAATCAGCGGCGCCATGTCCTCGATCGCCACTTTCTGCAGCGTCCTGGATTTGGTGTACATCTGGGCGCCAGGACCCGCGGTGCTGGGGAAGGCGAGGCACAGCCGGCTGTGCTCGGCGAGGGTGGTGAAGCCGATGACGTCGATGCCAGCACCGCTGGGTGCGCGTTCCACGATCACCGCGGCACCCGCATCACCGAGCGTAAGTGATGCGAGCTGCTTGCTGAACAGGGAGCGGATCTGCCGCGCCGCGTTCCAGCTCAGATGGGAGATGTACTCGCCGGAAACCACCATGCCGCAGCTGATCTCACCCCGGGCGACGAGGTTCTGAAGGACGAACACCCCGGTCAGCATGCCGGCGCAGGCGTTGGAGAGGTCGAAGTTCGTCGCCTGGGCGGCACCGATTGCCTGCTTGACGTACAGGCTGAGCGGGGGCTCGAAGGATTGCGTGTACCGGCCCTTGGACCTGGTGATGCTGGTGCTGATCAGCATCTGTATGTCCCGCGCCTGATGCTGGGAGTGAGCCAGGCAGTCGCGGGCCGCCCCGACGGCCAGGGTGAAGGAGTTCTCGCCCGGCCCGACGACGTGACGCTCGTGGATGCCCGTCAGACGCTCCAGCTGGATGCGGGTGGGGTGCCTGGTCCGGCTCATCAGGTCCTTGGTCGTCAGCCGCCCGGCGGGCAGTTTCACGCCCACGCTCTCGATCCGGCACCCCCACGAACCACCGGAACCTGACGACTCGAGCGCCAGCCAGTGGTCTGGCTGCTTGCTGCGAATTTCGGTCACCGGACCCTCCGCGCGCTCATCCTGCTTCGCGCGTTAGCGCTTGAACCCAGAGTTCCTGGTTCGAAGCGGCACGCAGTAGGGACGAATGTCACTAGAGGAGAACCATCGGGCCTGATGACTTTGTGGCCTTCTGAGCTGGCCGCGGAGCCTGGGCAGGCCGATCATGGGAACATGAAACGGCAGATTCTTCCGAGCGTTGGCGTGATAGCTGAGGACGGCCCCGCACCAGGCGCCGACGGGACGCGGCACACGCTGACCTACGGACAGTACCGGCTGAGCTATGAGGTCTACGGTTCAGGCGACAGGGTACTCGTGTGGATGCACGGCCTGCTGCTCGACGCCAACCTCAGCCGCGGGCTGGCCCGCAGCCTGGCCGCCAGGGGCAACCGTGTCGTGCTGCTCGACCTGCTGGGCCATGGCCGGAGCGACAAGCCCCGCCACGCCGGCCCCCACCGGATGGATCTTTACGCCGAGCAGGTGCTGTGCCTGCTGGACGAGCTCGGCGCGGACCAGGTGGTTCTGGGAGGGGTTTCGCTGGGTACCAACGTGAGCCTGCTCGCCACGGTGCAAGCACCAAACAGGGTCCGCGGCCTGGTCCTGGAAATGCCGGTGCTCGAGTGGGCTGCTCCGGCGGCCGCGCTGGTGTTCGCGCCGCTCCTGCTGGAGGTCCACTACGCCCGGGCCGTGCTGCGGCTGGTCTCCCGGATCGCGTCCCGCCTCCCCTCGTCGGGGCTCGGTCCGGTTGACTCATTCATCAGTGCCGCCGCGTCGGACCCGGACGAAACCGCCGCCGTGCTGCACGGCGTCCTGCTGGGGCCCATGGCTCCGACCATCGACCAGCGCCGGGCCATTACCGCGCCGGCGCTGGTCCTTGGACACGGGATCGACCTGATCCACTCGTTCAGCGACGCGAAGCGGCTGGCGCGGCAGCTTCCTGATGCCAGGCTGATCCGGACCCGCACCTTTGCCGAGCTCTGGGTGCACCCTGCCCGTCTGACCACCGAGATCAGCGAGTTCCTCAACCGTGTCTGGGCGGATGACGAACCGCGGAACCGAGCCGAAATCTCATGAGGTGACCGAGGCCTGCTGGTGGCGCCGGGCGGCGGCCAGGAGTTCCGACAGGCCCGACTCGATGCCGCGGGCGAGCACCTCGAGGTCGGGGTTGGCCGCAAAGTCGCCGGTAATCCCGAATGTGACGGTGCCGTAGTAGGAGAAGATCGCGATCCCGGTGCGGAGCGTGGTCGCGATCGGAACGTACGGGATGATCTCGACGAGCCGGCGGCCCATCGCGTACAACGGCTGCTGAGGGCCTGGCACATTCGTGGTGACGGTGACGATCTCATGCTGGGGCAGACCGAACGCCAGCCTGACCCACGAGGACGTGAGTGAGTAAGAGCTGTAGCGGCCCAGCCTGACCAGCGACTCGCCGACCTTCGCTTGCTTGCCCGCCTTCAGCGCATGCAGCCCGGTCTGGACGGCCGCGAGCCGCTCAGCCGGGTCGGCGATGTGGACGGGGAGGTCAGCCAGTACCGCTGACACCTGGTTCCCGTAGACGTTCTCCTCGCCCGGAGCCCGGACGGAAACCGGGACCAGCGAGCGGACCATGTGCGCCCCGGGCTGCTCACCGCGGGCGAGCAGGAGCGCCCGGAAGCCGCCGCTGATCGCGGCCAGGACCACGTCGTTCACGGTGCCGCCAAGCTCTCCCTTGATCAGCTTCACGTCATCCAGCGATGCCCGGGTCCAGGTGAAACGCCGCTCCTTGCCGATGGGCCCGCTCAGCGACGACCCCGTGGCCGGCCACGTGGCCGGGGCCAGTTCCACGAAGCCGCGCACCGCGTCGGTGGCCTGACGGATGGCCCCGCCGGGACGGGAGGCGGCTTTGCTCAACGCGAGGGTCTCGCGGAGCGGGAAGACGACATCGTCCAGGACGGCCGCCGCGGCTAGCTCGAGGGGCGAAGGCTCCGCGCCCAGGACACGGTCATCGGTGGCGGCAGCCGGCGAAGGCTCGGGCGAGAAGTCGAAAATCACCCGGTACAGGTCGGTGCCGGAAACCCCGTCGACCATGCAATGGTGCACCTTGGAGATCAGGGCCCAGCGGCCCTCGGCGAGTCCTTCGATGACCCAGTACTCCCACAGCGGATGATCGCGGTCCAGGCGCTGGGACATCACCCGTGCCATCAACTCGGCGAGCTGCCGGTCTCCCCCGGGCGCCGGCAAGGCGGTCCGCCGGACGTGGTAACCAAGATCGAAGTGCGGGTCGTCGACCCAGACCGGCCGTCCGAGCCGGAACGGCACCGTACGCAGCTTCTGCCGGTAGCGCGGCACCAGCGGCAAACGCCCGGTCAGGAAGGCCAGGAACTCCTCATGGGCAGGAGGGGGACCCTCGAACACCGCAATCGACGCGATCGCCATCGACGTGTGAGGATCCTGGTCCTCGGCATCGACGAACAGGGCGTCTAGCGGGCTCAGCCTGTCCATGACGCCATCCTTCCGTGCTCATCGGCTCCCGCTGCCCAGACGCTGCCAGGCAGACATGACCCAAGTGCACATTCCGGTTACGATCCTAGGCCGGGCGGCCCCTGGATCGCCCCGGCCGATCGTCCTGGATGCTGGGACCTTCGGCCCTTGAGCGCCAAGACCGCGGCGCTAACCTTCGCCGATCAGGGTGCCGAGCAGCTGGGCGTAGCGCAGCAGGTGCGCATCGCCGACGTACTGCTCGCGGACGTGGGAATGCGCGGCTTGCCCCATCCGCGCGGCCTCGTCCTGGTCGCCGAGCAGCCGGCGGGCCGCGGATCCGAACGCTGCGAGGTCGGCGGGATCGGGCAGCAAGATGCCGGTGCCCTCGGCGATCTGGTCGATGATCCCGCCGACCGCTGAGCCGATGACCGGCCGCCCCTTCCACATTCCCTCAGAGACGGTCAGCCCGAACCCTTCGGCCAGGCTCTTCTGGGCGACGACGGTGGCGTGCCGCTGCAGCGCGTTGACCATGGCGGCGTTCTCATCGATGTCATCCAGCGGCAGGGTGACCAGCAGGATCCGCCTCCGGGCGGCGGGGCTCAGGTCACGCCACTGCAGCAGGCACTCCCCGTAGACTGCCGCGCCTTCCGGGTCGTCGCTCACGTCCTTGACCGACGGGCCGACCAGCATCAGGTACCCGTCACCGCCGGGCGCGACGTGGTCGGCGAAGCCGCGCATGACCCCGGCCATATCCTTGAGCCGGTCCCACCGGGACACCTGGACCAGCATCGGATCATCGGGGCCGGGGCGGCCCTCGCCGACGATGACCGCCGGCCTGCTGACGGTGCCCGTGCCGCCGTCGCGGCGCACGAACGTCGCGGGTACCGTCGGCGCCGCGCCATCCAGCACGCCCAGCGTCGCCAGGATGGCCCGCACGGTATCGGCGGCGAGCGGCTGGTTCTTCGGCGAGAACGGGTCGATCGACGGCGGGATGATCCAGGCCCTGCCGGCGGGGATCCACGAAGGGACGTAGTCCCGGCGCGAGAAGACGCAGGCCTCCGCGGCGGCCAGGTGCGGCCGCAGGAACTCCCACCCAGCCCGGGTCACCTCGTCTTCCCAGTCGACCCCGATATGGCAGCGCCACACCACCCGGGCACCCGCATCTGCCAGCGGCGCGGCCAGCCCGGCGGTCTGCGGGTCATGCAGCAGCACCACATCGCCGGGCCGGATCCGGGCAGCCAGCTCCACCGCGTTCGCGGCCAGCATCTGCGCGTAATGACCGGCCTCCGCCGCATCGAGCGGGGCTCCGGACAGGCTGCCGTGGATCTGGTTGTGCAGCCGCTTGGTGATGGCGAAGAACCCGGCGTCGCCGGTGATCACCAGCCAGCCGATCGCGATGTCCAGGTCCTGCACGTACCCGACCAGGACCTGCAGCATCTCGGCGACCCCGCCACCTGCCGCGGTCGAATTGACGTTCCAGATGGTCCGCCCGGCCAGCACCTGCCGGACCCGGCCGGCGGCGCGGGACAGCTCCGCGAACCGCGGGCCGCCGATGACCGGCTCCAGCCGCGACACGGGCAGCCGCGGCACCTCTACCTCATGCACCAGGCTCACGCCATCCGCCTTCCCGCCCGCATGCGGCCGGATCCCGGTCAAGGCGTAGCGCGCCTGCCAGGCGGGCGATAAGAGTCAACCACGGTCGCTCGCCGACGATCAAGGCCGCCGCGCCGGCCACGGTACCCGCGGTCCGGCCCGCGGGTCCGGTTTCACCGGCCGAGTACCTCCCCGTCCCGGACGTGACGCGGGCCGGCCACCCGTACGTCGCCCACCGCTACGACGTCCGCGCCGAAGGTGACGTCGCCTTCGACCTCAAACCGGCGGCAGCGGCGCAGCGACGGCGCCCCGGCAGGAAACCGCTGCCCGAAGTCCGGCAGCAGCTTGAAGAAGTCCTTGTCCAGCGTGACGACGGGCCCTGGCCCGTCGAAGCTGGACCTCATCCGCCCGTCACTGGTGAGCTCGTAGGCATCGGAGCGCACAACCAGCAGGTCATCCGTGGTCTTCACCGGGGCGAACCGCGAGCGGGGGACATGGATCGCGCGGGCGCCGGGAATCGAGCCGATCGCCGCGCCCATCGCCGACTCGAGCTGGATCACCGGGGTGCTCGCCGGGTCGCTCGGGTCGACGGTGTGGCGGTTGACGATCAAGGGCAGAGCCGGTGCCGCCAGGTCGTCGGCCTGCAGGTCCCTGAGTGCGCGCAGGTCGATCCAGATGTTGTTCGTGTTGTACCAGCGCCAGCGCTCGACGTCAGTGAACGAGGTGTCGCCGTCCGGCACCTGCGCCGTCTCCCGCAGCACCATCCGGCCCTGGTAAAGGGCGAGGTGGCCGCCCTTGCGGTCGGCCGGCGTGCCCCGCACCGCCTCCAGCGCGAACGGCACCTGCTCGGTGGCTAGCCATGCGGCGATCCGGACATCGGCGAGCGCGCCGAGGTTGTCGGAATTGGAAACGAAGGCGTACCGCAGCCCGGCGCCGAGCAGGGCGCCGAGCATGCCGGACGCCGCCAGCGCGGTATAGATGTCGCCGTGCCCGGGCGGGCACCACTCCAGCTCCGGGTCGGCTGGCCACTGCACCGGCTGCAGGTCATCGGCGCGGATCTTGGGCTCGCGGCCCTGCAGGAAGTCCAGCGGCACACCAGGCACGCGCAGGCTGTCGTAGCGGCGCAGGTAGTCCAGCGAGGGACCGCGGGTGGTCATCGAGTTCATCAGCACGAGCGGCAGCCGGACGCCGTACCGCTCGCGCAGTGCCAGTACCTGGGTAGCGAGGACGTCGAGGAAGCTTTCGCCGGGTTTGACCTCGAGCAGCGACTTCGGCCCCGACAGGCCCATGCTCGTCCCCAGCCCGCCGTTGAGCTTGACGACCACCAGGCCGTCGAGTACGTCACGGGCCTGGCCCGGTGGCGGCTCGGGCAGCTCGTCCACGCGCGGCAGGTCAGGAAGCGGCTCCAGGACATCGCCCGGCAGGCGTCCAGGCTCAGGCTCGCCCAGCTGCCGGAGGCGCCTGCGCAAAGCGGCCAGCTCAGCCGGGTGGACGCCGCCGGCCTCGGCCTTGGCCAAGACAGCGGCAACATGGTCGATCGTATTCATGCTCCGATTCTCCTATAAGCCGAATGACCGGACGGCCTACGCGATCTTGGTGATGACCCACGGGCCGGGAACGCTGACCGGGCGGACGCCGGTGACCGTGAAGGTCGTGCCGTCAGGCTTGGTGACCTTGAACGTGTTCGCGCTCACCTGCCGGACCACCGAGGCCGAGCCATAACCACCCGCCCACACCTGGACGACGAACGACGGGCTGGACAGCCATGGCTGGTGACCGTTGAGCCAGGAGTACTGCGTGGCCCAGTACTGCGGCCAGCTGGTGATGTCCCAGATGCCGGGAAACTTGCCGAGCGCGACGTGGCTGACGTCGATTACTAGCCGGCCCGGGCCGGTGAGCGTGAAGACGTGGTAACCGCCCTGGGCGGCCAGGCCGATACCGAAGGACAGCACTCCCTCGAAGTCACCGGCCGCGCTGACGGTCAGCAGCTCCGGATAATACGGCGTGAGCACCGCAGGTCCGGCATAGGTCTGGTGCAGCGGCTTCGGGCAGACCGCGCTCGTGCCGTGGAAGACCACCCGCAGGTAGGACTGGCCAGCCAGCGGGACCGGGGTACCCTTCGGGTCGCTGTACACGGCCTGGACCCGCCCGACGGCGTAGCCGGGAAGCGTTCCGGAGAACTGGAAGACGACCCGGTCGTAGCCGCGGTGCTCGCCCGTCCTGACCGCCGTCAGATAGGTACCGGCCTGGGAGCAGACCCGTGCCGGACCACCCGGCTGGCCGCTCGGTTTGCCAGTTGGCGCGACCGTCGGTTTGGGGGTGGCGGTCGAAGGCGCCGCGCTCGTGGTCGAGGGCGCGCTGGTCGCGGGGGCGGGTGACTGTGCCGCGCCCGGCGAGCCCGCCGAGGTGGAACCGCATCCAACCAGGCCAATCAAGCCTGCCACCGCCGCAAGCTTCGCATATCGCACGAACACTGACATAGCGCTCACCTCTGACCAAAGAGCTACTTACTTTCCACCTCTTAGAACTGTTCGGCGCCGGTCCCGGGCAGGGTCCTACGACTCGGTTTCCGCGCCTTTGGTCACAACCTGCGGCCTGCCCGCACTGGTCAGCCGCCGGTCATGTAGTGGCGGAAGGAGACGCGCCAGGGGGTGCTCTGGTCGCCGTTGCCGAGTCCCATGACCAGCGGGGTGCCGTCGGCGATGCTGCCGCGGGGGTAGCTCAGCACGGTGCCGGTCCCGGCATTGGTGATCGGACCGAAATCGTTGGCCGACACCTGGCCGATCACCCATTTCTGGCTGGCTGCCCCGGTGCAGGCCGCCGCCCTGACCTTCGCGCCGGTTCCCGGGCCGGTGACGTCCAGGCACCTGCTGTTGGCCCGCAGCGTGCCGTCGCTGTAGCCGGTCCACTGCTGGGAACTGGCGCCGGGGCTGCATTGCCGCGCCACCACCGTGGTGCCGTCGGCGGCCAGGGTCATGCACATGCCGTTGAAGGGGCCCGAGACGGTGCCGGTACCGGCCGGGAAGGGCCCAGCCGACGCCGCGCGCAGCGGCCATGCGGCGATGTTGCCGTCCAGGACCGGGCCGCCCGGCCACGTTGCCAGCAGGTAGGCGTGCTCATCGGGCGGGGTGACGTGCACGAGGTCGGGATTGAACGGGGCCGGCCCGGTGGCCGTGTTCGCCCGCCAGGTCAGCAGGGCCTGCGCGTTGCCGCCGGGGTGCAGCACCACCGTGGCATGGGAATCTTTCACCCAGGTTAGGTGGGTGGCCATCGGGAGGCCGTCGAAGAAGGCCAGCCCGGGATATCCGTAGAGGTGGCAGGTGGCGCCGGAGTGGTTGGTCAGGATCAGGGTCATCCCCCGCTGCCCGCCCGAGGCCTCGTTGAAGCCGGTGAAGGCCAGGGTCAGCTGGCTGGTATGGCAGCGCGGCGCCGATGCCTGGCCGGCGGGCGCGGTCATGGCCGGTGCCGGCGTGGCCGGGGTACTGGCCGACGCCGGCGTTGGCGCCGTGGTCCTGGTAGACGGGGAACCGGTGGCGCCCGCTCCCGGTGCCGCGGCATGGCTGGCACAGCCGGTGAGCACGGCCAGGCACGCCGCCGCGGCCAGCGTGGCGACTGAACGTATGGTAGTCATCCGTGCCTCCTGAGACCGGCGCCGAGTCGTTCCGGCACCCGGCGTCCTCAGGCTCGTTCGGCAGGACAGTGAGCTAAAGAGGCGAGAGTCCTGGCGCTGATGGTCATTTGCCCCTTACGACGTGGTGCGCGATTGAGGTCGGGGTGTGCTGGCCTGGCGGACTGTCGGATTGGTGATCACCTCTCGGCGGCGCGGTCGGATACCAGGCCGGCAACGGCCATGTAGGTCTCGTCGAAGTCTTCGCGTCGTCCCAGGAACCGCTGGAGGGTCCGCCACTGCTTGTGCTCGGCGTTGGCGTGCTCCACGCAGATCCGTTCCGATGACTGCTGGTGGCGCGCCGCGTCCCAGGCGGCGGCTTCCTCCGGTGTCGCGTCCTTCTTCGGCCTGAGCGGCGGGGCCTGGACCTGGCCGGGAAACTCCTTGGCCAGGCCCCGGTACCCGGCGTCGACCTTGGCCTTGACCTCGGGAAACTGCTCGAACAGGTCGGCGATGCCCTCGGTTCGCACAGCCGTCTGGTCGTGCATGCGGCCGGGCCGGAACGCCCCGGCCCACAGCGTGCGCCCCTCGCCGTCAGTGACGACAGTGGCCTTCTTGGTGTTCATCTTCTTCTTGCCCGAGACGAACGCGCGGCGGCCTGGCTTGCTGGCCCGCGGGCGGCGGACCTGGACTTCGGTGCCGTCCAGCCGCAGCTCCACGCCGTGGGCCGAGGCGTAGGCGAAGACGTCCGCCAGGGTGCGAAGCTGCAGGCCGGGGCGACCGGGCACAGCGAACCCGCGGGCGGCCAGCAGCGGCCGGACCTCGCGGATCGCGCGGGTGACCGTGGAGCGGTCCACCCGGTAGAGCTCTGCCAGTGCCGCGTGCGGGAGCTGAAAGCGCAGCGTCACCAGGGTCACGATGACGCGGTCGGCGAATACGAGTTCGTGGTCCGGGCCTGCTCCAGGCGCACGCAAACGCTCGTGACCCCGGCGCTCACGCAGCCGGGACTCCTCAGAAGCCATCCAGGTGCCAGCCAGCTCAGCGACGAGTTTGCCGAGGCGCCGCGGCTGGAGGCCGGTGAAGATACGCTTGGACAAGGCCGTGCGGCCCAGGTAATGCGACACAACATCACCCAAGCCGCGCGGCCTGCTTCATGTCACGACAGTGCCGCGATCGTTATCGCGCACCATGTCGTTAATGGCATGCTCGGTCCCGCTGGCTCATTAGTGATACCTCTACCTCGCCGCGGGTCTATCCTCGGGTTCACGATCGCCGCGCTGGCCGGCGGGGCGATCCGTTACCGGGATCACCGGAGGGTAAGACGGTACCCGGACAAGGGATCGTCATCGTTGTGACAACGTGCACAACCTATTGGTATTGGTCGGATCCCACGCGGGCGGCCGGACAGGATGTCCCCGAGACGCAGTCCCGTACGACACCGTGGCCCGGGGATCTGGGCGCGGTGATCATCGGGTACTAGCGATCGTGGGGTCGCCGGGACCGGCGGGCAGTGGTGGTGCCGATGGCCCCGGGGGCGCGGGGTGTGCCGGGGCCCTTACCCGGCGCGGGCGGGGGGTCCGTGGCTGTGCAGGACTTTGGTCTTGTCCTTGTTCCAGGCGGTGGTGGTGCCGTCGGGGTTGAGGGCCAGGGTCCAGCCCTGCTGGTGGATGACGATCTGGTGGTGGAAAAAACACAACAGGACGCAGTCCCTGGTGCTGGTCTTGCCGCCGTTCGCCTTGTGCTTCGTGTGGTGCACGTCGCAGGCGGAGGCGGGCTGGTTGCACCCGCCGGCCCACCGGCACTTGCGGTCCCGCAGCACCACCGCGTTCCGGATCCCGGCGGGGATCGACTCGGCGTACCCGATGTCCAGCGGCAGGCTCGGCCCGCCCAGCCGGGCGCCGAGCTGCCGCCGCCGCAGGAAGCTGGCCAGCCCGCCCGGCCCGGACAGCAGGTCCACGGCCTTGCCGATGACGGCCTGCTCCAGCGCCGCCCACGCCGCCATCCTGTCCGGAGCCGGAGTGCCCGGAGCCGGGGTGCCCGGAGCCGGGGTGCCCGGAGCCGGAGTGCCCGGAGCCGGGGTGCCCGGAGCCGGGGTGTCCGGAGCCGGGGTGCCCGGAGCCGGGGTGTCCGGAGCCGCTGGGCCCGGGCGGCTGGCGTCGCCGGCCCGGCGGTGCCGGTCCAGTTCCACGCAGAGCCGGATCAGGTCTTCCAGGGCGTCGATGTTCACCTCGCCGGTGACCAGCGGGGCCATCGCCGCGTCGCACGCGACGCGCTCGGCGTCCTGCCCGTCGAGCCAGGCGCCGCCGTCGCTGCCGGTCTCGGACGCGAACGCCCGGCACCCGGCCCACCGCTCCCGCACCCGCGCGGTCCACTGCTCCTGCAACGCGGAGTCGCCGTCCAGCAGCAGCAGGTCCGCCAGCGACAGGTGCACCCACGCCTTCACCGGCTGCCCGGCCCGCCCCGGCAGCAAGTCACTGGCGACGAGGCGGCGCATGGCCTCCTGGAGCGCGTCGTGGTACCGCTGCTCCTTCGTCCGGTCATCGTCTTTCCCGGCCGGGGCGCCCAGCGCGTCCAGCACCCGCCCGACCACCTCCGCGCACTCCGGCGTCAGGTCCCCGCGGATCACCCCGGCGCCGCCGAACGTGGTCGCCAGCTTCAGCCCGCGGTCGGCGAAGTCCCGGCCGGGGTCCTCGTCCGGGAGGTCACCGCGGGCCCGCTCGTACATCTGCGCGAACAGCGACGCCAGCTCCTCCACCCCCAGGCCGCCCGCCGCCGCGGCCAGCAGCAGCTCATCGGACTCCTCCCGGAACTTCTCCGGCAGCTTCCCGGTCCACAGGCAGATCAGCCGCCCGACCGATTCGGAGACCTGCCCGGCGGCCAGCGCCGCGACCACCTTCGGGTGGGTGCGGGTCCGCCCGGCCCAGGCGGCGTGCCCGACGGCGGCGCCCCGGGTGATCCCGGTCCGGTGCATCAGCCACGACACCGCGCTGTACTCCGCGTCCCCGGCGCAGCCCTGCCCGGCGGTGAACCCCGCCAGCACCGCGGCCCGCGCCGCGGTGGCGACCGCGCCGGCCTGCTCGAGCTCCCGCAGGCACTCCGCCTGGGTCGCGGTAGATAGCTGGTTAGCGTCGGCGGCGGCCAGGTAGCCCAGCCCGGAGCGGACCATGTCCAGCGCCTCACGAGCACACGCCGGGGCGTTACCCATCCCGGGTCACCTCCTCCACCGGGGTTAGTCGCTGCTGCTGCCGGTCCCTGTTCCTTCCGGGCGCGGTTCTAGGATCTGATTTCGATTCTACCGCCGGGCTACGACATTTCCCGGGAGAAACACACCACCCCGCGAAATCGGTACGCACGATTGAAATGTGGTTTGTGGTGTGTTGAGGAACGCCGGTGAATGTGCTCTTCAACGGATCTAGTGTGCATGTTGTCAACGTCATACCTGCCGGGCCTCGGGCGTGAGGGACCTGAGGTACAGCTGTTGCGGTTTGGCGCACCGGGCCCATCACGGTTTCAGCCGGAGTGCGAGCTTGGGGCACGCCCGGACGGTCTCGCGGGCGTCGGCCAGCAGCGGGGGCGGGACGGGCCGGCCGCTGACGATGGGAAAGCCCCAGTCGTCCAGGGTGATCAGCTCGGGCAGCGCCTCGGCGCACAGCCCCCGGCCGTCGCAGGCGATGAAGTCCACCCGGAGCCGGACGCCGGCCCGCGGGGCCACCCCCTGGGCCGCCCGGCCGGTCACCGGTGACCACCCGCCGGAACGGGCAGCACGCGAGCCAGGCCGCCGGAGCACCGGCCCGCGGCGTGCCGCTCCAGCTCGGCGCCGAACGTCCGCAGCGCACTGCGCACCAACCGCACCGCGCCGTCCGGATGGGCGCAGCCGCCCCGGCCGTCGACCTGGTCGAGCCAGCGCCGCAGCAGCCTCGGGTCGGCATCCAGGCCGTCCGCGAGCCGCTCGACCTGGCCGGCGATCGCGGGCAGGCCGAACCGGCACGGACCGCACTGCCCGGCGGACTCGCCAGCCAGGTAGCGCACCACCCGGGCGGTCTCGGCGAGCCCGCACGCACCCGCGGGCAGGACCGCGATCAGGCCGGCGCCGGGCCCGGCGCCCAGGTCCGCGAGCCCGGCCGAGGAGAACGGCCGGCCGGACGCAGCGGCCACGTCCACCCAGGCGCCGAAGTACCCGCCGAGCAGCAGCGCCTGCGGCGGCGCGGACGCGCCGCCGGCCAGCTCGAGCAGTTGCCCGACCGGAGTACCGATGCCGACCTCGAGCACGCCAGGCTCGCGCACCGCGCCCAGCATGGTGACCAGCATCGTGCCGGGTTCGGCCGGCGTCCCGGCCGAGCGGAACCAGGGGGCGCCGTAGCGGGTGATGAGCGCCAGGTGGGCGAGCGTCTCGACGTTCTGCACCAGCGTCGGCGCGCCGCGCAGGCCGCGCTGGGCCAGCCGCGGCGGCGTCGCGGTGGGCGCCGGGACGCCCCGCTGGACCCAGCGCACGACCGCGCTGGCCTGGCCGGCCACGAACCCGTCCGCCGCCGTGCGGACCTCGAGCCGAACCCGGTCCAGGCCGGCCCGGGCGCGCTCGGTCGCGGCCTCGTCCACGATCTCGCGGACGTCGCGGTGCACCACGATCACCGCCCGGCCGGCCCCGGTGAGCTCCGCCGCGAGCACCGCGCCGTCCAGCACGAGATGCGGTGACCGGGCCATCAGCACCCGGTCCTTCGCGCTGGCCGGCTCGCCCTCGGTGCCGTTCGCCACCACCACCGGGGCGTACCCGGCGGCCACCGCGGCGAGCTTGCGGGCGGTGGGGAACCCGGCACCGCCCCGGCCGGTCAGCCCGGCCCGGCCCACCTCCGCGAGCAGCGCCTGCCGCTGCCGCCGTCCCATGCCGCAGGGCGGCGGCCCGTATCTGGCTGTGTGTCCGGCCAGGTCGGCCGGGCTTGCGTCACACGGCAGGAGCCGCGGCCCCGTCCCGGCCGGCCCCGTCCCGGCCGGCGGGGTCCCGGCCAGCAGGGTCCCGGCCGGCAGGGTCCCGGCCAGAAGCAGGCCGGCGGTCACCGGAGCGCTCCTTCCGCCGGGACGGCCCGGTCCCGCAGGCCGGGGCCGCGCAGCCAGGCCAGCAGCCGGGCGATCACCGCCGCGCCGACCGCCGCGGCGCTCCCCCACAGCACCAGCGCGGCCCACCAGATCCGCAGGTCGTTGCCTGCCGTGACGGCGTGTCCGAACGCGGCCGGCCAGGCCAGGTACGCCAGCCAGTGCACGGCCCGCCAGGCCCGGTAGCCCAGGCGCCGCCGGACCAGGCTGGTGACCAGCACGGCGCCGCCGAGGTCGAGGGCCAGGGCGCCCAGGCCGATGGCCAGCGCCCGGTAAGGGGACGCCAGCGGCAGCACGGTCGCGGCCCAGCCGATCCTGACGTACGGGTCCATGATCGCGGTGACCACGTGCAGCCCGAGGAAGGCGACGCAGAACAGAGCCAGCGTCCGGTGCAGCTCGCCGGCCGCGAGCCGGAGCCCGCCCCCAGGGCCGAGCCGGGCCGCCACGCCGGCCACCACGGCCGCGCTGAACGCGGCGAGAACCGCGAGGCCGCTGGCCCGCGAGACGAACCACAGCGCCTGCGACCCGCCGAGCACCGCGCTCATCGCGGGCCCCCGGTGTACACCCGGCTGCCCGTCGGCACCGGCACCGCCGCCCCGGTGCCGGACTCCGGGCCCGGCCAGCCGTTCAGGTCGCGGACCAGGCCGTCGTGCCCGGTCAGCCGGGCCGGCAGACCCGTCGCGGCCAGCCATTCACCGGCCCGGGCGCCCGCCACGATCGCCGCCGTGCTGGCCGCGTTGGCGTCCGCGCAGGTCGCCGCGGCCACGGTCGCGGTGCGCCACCGCCCGGCCGCGGGCCACCCGGTCCGCGGGTCCACGATGTGGTGCAGCTCCGCGCCGCTGCGGCGCCAATGCCGGACGGTGACCGACGACGTCGCTACCGCCCCCGCCGGCAGCCGGACGAGCTGGCCCCCCAGCTGGCCGCGCGGCGCGCCGTCCGGGTCCGGCTCCTCGGCCACGGTGACCGGCCAGCCGTCCCGCGGCGGCGTCCCGGCCACGGCGATGTCGCCGCCCAGGCTGACCAGCACGCCGCCCGCCGACCCGTTGGCGGCCATGACGGCCCGCACGGCCCGGTCCGCGCCCACGCCCTTGGCGGTGGCACCCAGGTCCAGCCGGATGCCGGGCGGCAGCCGGAGCACCGGGCCGTCCAGCCGCACCAGATGCCAGCCCGGCGCGGGGACCGCGGCTCGCGGGGCCTCACCGTCCTCTCCGATGGCCGCGAAGTCGCGGTCATAACCCAGTGAGACGAGCGCGTCCCCGACGGTCGGGTCGGTCAGCCCGCCGGTCCACCGGGCCGCGGCCAGCGCCACGCCGACCGCTTCGGCCAGCCCGTCGCCGAGCAGGAACAGCCCACCCCGGGCGGCATTCAGCCAGCTCAGCTCCGAATCCGGCCGGAACCTGCTCGCCTGCAGGTCCAGCGCGGCCAGCACGTCGTCCACCGCGGCGCACGCTGGGTCGAGGTTTCCCGGCGGCCACACTACGACGCGGGCGCTGGTGCCCAGCGCCGCGCGTTCCGCCACGGCAACGGCGTCGTCGCCGGCCGGGACGCGCTGCCACGCCGCGGCCCGGGCCGTCCCCACCGCCCCGGCCACCATCAGCTGTCCCCGCCCGCCGGGGCGTGCCTGACCGGGGTGACGACGGTCTTGCCGTTGACCGTCCGGGTCGTGGTGGTCACGGTCACGCCGGAGGCGGTGGTGGTGGCGACCGAGTGGGTGACCCGCGGGCCTGCGACCGCCTGGGTCCCCGTCGGGCCCGCCGCGGTCCCCGCGGCCGGTGAGGCCGCCGCCGTTGCCGGGGTCGCCGTCGTCTGCGATGCCTGGTGGGCTAGGGCCACCGCGGCCGTCCCGGTGCCGGCGATCAGGACCGCGGCCGTCCAGTTGGACATCCGCCGGATGTGCCGGAGGCTGTCCCGGCGGGCCGTGCCCCCGCTCGATGGGTCCATGTTCGTGTCCTTTCACGCAGTGCCTGTGATCCACAGGGTGCGTGACCGGCGATGAACTGACCGTGAGAGACCGATGAGAGGCCTCACATCTTTCCGGGGGCAGGCGGTCAGGGCGGCCCGGCGGCGCCCGGCAGGCGCAGCCGGACCACGGCACCGCCGCCCGGCTTGTTCGCGGCCGTCGCGGTCCCGCCGTGCGCCACGGCGATGGCCCGGACGATGGCCAGGCCCAGCCCGGCCCCGCCGTCGCCCCGGGACCGGCCGCTGTCCGGGCGGGTGAAGCGCTCGAATGCGTGCGGCAGGAACCCGACCGGGAAGCCGGGCCCGTCGTCGGACACGTCGATCTCCAGGTCACGGCCTGCCGCCCGCGCGGCGAGCACGATGACCGATCCCCGGGGAGCGAACGGCAGCGCGTTGCCGACCAGGTTGTCCACCGCCTGGAGGATCCGGTCCGGGTCGACGTCGGCATACGTCCCTGGCGGAACATCGACGCGGCCGGTCACCCCGGCGGCGGCCAGCCGACGACCTGCAAGTTCGGCGCCGCGGCGGAGAAGGGCCCCGATGTCCGTCCGCTCCAGCCGGAGGCCGAACCGGTCCTCGTCGCTCCGGGCCAGCAGCAGCAGGCCGTCGGTGAGCCGGGCCAGCCGCTCGGCTTCCGCCCCGGCGCCGCGGACCGCGGCGGCCAGCTCGGCCAGGCTACGGCCGGGCCGCGCCGCGAGCTCAAGTTCTCCCCGCAGCACCGCCAGCGGATTACGCAGCTCGTGACCGGCGTCGGCGACGAAGGCGCGCTGCCGGGCCAGCGCCCGCTGCAGCCGGCCGAGCAGGTCGTTCATCGTGCCGGCCAGCGCCGCGACCTCGTCCCGGGTGGGCGGCACCTCGACGGCCGCCACCCCGGCGCCCGGCGCCGCGCCGTGCTCGGATACCGCGGCCACCTGCCGCCGCAGCCGCTCCACCGGGGACAGGGCCGCGCGCGCCAGCCCGTACGCGCCTAGGCCCGCGATCGCGATGAAGACGGCCCCGCCGACGGCGAGCTCGCGCGCCACCTGGCTCTGGGTGGCCTCGTACGCCTCGAGCGATCCGGCCGCGACGGCGACCCAGCCCGGGTGCCCGCCCAGCGGCGCGCCGGCGACCCGCGCGGCTTCCCCGTCCACCGTCCGCGACACCCAGATCCGACCCTGCCGCGCCCGGCTCAGCTGGACCCCGCTGACCAGCGGAGCCGTCCCTGCGTCACCGCTGGCGCCCCTGACCCGGCCGACCGGGTCGATGACCTGGACCAGGTAGTCACCGCCCGGCAGGCCGGCCGACCGCGACGAGACCGCCGTGCCGCTCCCCGGGAGGTAGCGCCCGGCCTGGGTGAGCTGCGCCGCCAGCTGGGAGTCGATCGTCTTCAACTGCGCCGACGACAGGCCGCTGGCGAACAGCCAGCCGCCCAGCGCGAAGACCGCCGCGGCGGCCAGCGCGAACGCGACCGCCAGGCGCAGCCGGATCGGCATGGCCTCACCCGCCTCCGGCCTGGCGCAGCCGGTAGCCCATGCCCCTGACCGTCTCGATGTCGTGCCACCCGATCTTGCGCCGCAAGTAGTTCACGTACTGGTCGACGACATTGGAGCCGCCGTCGTAGGCGAAGTCCCAGACGGCCTCGATGATCTGCGACCGGGTCAGCACCCGGCCCGGATGCCGGAGGAAGAACTCGAGCAGGGCGAACTCCTTCGGCGACAGGTGAAGCTCGGTCCCGGCCCGCCAGGCGCGTTTACCCGCCGGGTCCAGCCTGAGGTCACCCTCGGCCAGGATCACCGGCCGGGACCGGTCGTCCCGCCGGGCCAGCGCGCGCAGCCGCGCGGCCAGCTCGAGCAGGCTGAACGGCTTGACCAGGTAGTCGTCCGCGCCCGCGTCGAGCCCCCTGACCCGGTCGCCGACCCCGTCCCTGGCCGTCAGCATCAGCACCGGAACCCAGATGCCCGCCTCACGCAGCCGCCGGCACACACCGATCCCGTCCAGTCCGGGCAGCATGACGTCCAGCACGATCGCTCCGTAGGCGTACTCTGTCGCCAGCCACAGGCCCTCCTCGCCGTCCGCGGCGACATCCACCGCGTGGCCCTCCTCCTGCAGCGCGCGCTTGAGCAGCCCGGCCATCCGGGACTCGTCCTCAACCACGAGCACTCGCACGGGCCGGTCAGCTCTTCTTCGGCCGGCCGACGCGGGCGATCGCGCCGATGGCCGGGGCCATCACCAGCCACAGGCCGATCGTCACGACCATGGCCGTGAGGTAGCCGAAGGGCCGGATCCCGACGTCGGCGCCGACAATCCCGGCAAAGATCATCAGCAGCCACGCGCTGACGAAGAAGGCCGGCCCGGCCGCCACGATCTTGAAGTAGTCATCCATCAGACTCACCCCGTCCTTGCGATCCTCAGGCCGGCGCGGGCAGATACGTCTTGCTCACCGCGCCGAGCATCATGCGCCTACCTGGCGGGCTCCGGTTGTCCGGCCGTGCGCTTGACGAGGCTATGCGGCCACCCTGCCGTCGGCAGACTGCTTCGGCTCGCCCTCCCCGGCCACGGCGGCTGGCATGGCGCCGGTCCCGGCGACAGCCGGCCCGGTGCGTGAGGCCACCCCTTGGGCACGCCCGCGTGGCTCCCTGGCGGCAAGGAAGATGGCACCGAGCCATACCGCCAGCGCCGCGACCGGGACGACGGCCATGATGGCCAGTTGCCACGCGGAAAGGACTGAGTTCGGATTCATGATTACATTCGCTCCCGTTCGGCTCATGTGACCGAGAAGGATCCCGCCTCGCTTCTCGCGGATTCCGATTGCGTGGTGAGCGGCGCCCGTCCAGCCTGGGACGATCACCGTTTCCCCGCGTCTGACCGGGATCCTTCTCGGTAGCAAGAGCACACCGCGGAATTCGAGCGCGGCACAGAGACCAAGGTCCCGTAGCGGGATGACCCGAGCCACCGCCGGGAAGGCCGAAGGACCTTAGATACCCGCGAACACGGCATTCGACAGCGAGCCCAGGATGACGGCGGCAGGACGTGACACCGGTGAAATCCAGGAAATGGGCCGAACAAGTGTGCGTCGAATCCGGCCGGCTGGGTCAGCGAGTGTTACCCGCGGCGGGGACGCGGGGGAAGCTGAGGTCGTCGATCGCGTAGCCGAGCTGGCTTTCCACGTCGATGACCCCGTCCACCGCGCGGACGGCGCGCAGTGCGGCGGCCAGCATGCTCTTGCGCTCGAGCTCGCCGGTCAGCCTGACCACACCGTCGGTGACGTCGACCTCTACCAGGACGGGGTTGGCGCCAAGGTAACGCGACAGGACGTCCCCGCTGATCTCCGCCTTGATGGCCACGTCCGGGCGGAGGAAAACCCGCAGGAGGTCCCGAGCGGTCACCACGCCGAGCAGCTTCCCGTCCTCACCGGTCACCAGCAGGAAGCGGGACTGATGGCGGTCCATCAGCCGGGCCGCCTCCGCCACGCTCGTGCCAGCCGGCACGATCGCCGGGTAGCGGTCCATGAGCTCTCCCGCGGTCTCGGCTGTGGCGATGTCCCGGCGGATCCGGTAGGGCAGGTCCGTCGAGTGCCGACCCTCCGGGTCTCGCAGGAGTTGCTCCTTCCTCAGCAGGTCGCCCTCGGCGACGACCCCGGCCACCCGGCCCTGCGGGGTGAGCACAGGAACGACGCCGATTCGCCCCCTGACCAGGATGTCGGCCACGCTCTTGAGCGGCATGGCGGGGGTTACCGTCATGGGGTTGGCGGTCATCACATCCCGTACCTGATAGTGACGCATCATGTGTTCCTTCGCTCAGGCAATGTCAATTCAGTCCTCGACTGCCACGACAGCGCTGGGGAAGAAGGTGCGGTAGGGGCGCATGGCCCAGGCCTGCCGGGCGAACAGCCCGTCGGCCGAGGGCTTTCGACTCTCCCGCGGGCGAACGGTCAGGCGGTCACCTCGGGCAACGGCATGCTGGCCGTGGCCTGATCATCTCCGTCCTGCTGGGGCGGCGGCCACCGCAGGTTCCTCGCGAGCGCCATCTGCGCCTGGGTCCGCAGCGCGGCAAGCTCCCTGGCCACGCGCTCCCTTTGCGCGGCGGCTTCCCAGGCGGCGCGCCGGGCGGCGGCCAGGTCGACCCTCAGTTGTTCCGCCTCGCGGAGTGCCTGGGCCAGCCGGTTCCGCAGGCTGACGGCATCCCGGCGGGACCGGTCGACGAATTCCTCGACCTGGCGCCGGTCATAGCCGCGCCGTGCGACCTCGAACCGCTCCTCCGGCGCCGGGCCGGGCAGAAGATCGGCGTTGCCGCTCCTGTCATCCTCCGCCGCGCCCAGCGGGCGCGCGGCTTCAACAGCGATACGAGCGGCCCCGCGGTCCCGTCTGGGATGCGGGAGGCTGGCCGTGGCCATCAGCCCGGCTGCCTTTCCGACTCGGCTCGTGCTGTAGTCCTGAGTCCAGCTGAACTCATGTCCCCTCCCGATGGTCCCGCCCCTGACGGCCAGACACGCCGCCACGCTAAAAGGTAGTGATCATTACCGCACGACACATCACGCGGATTATGTACTCTGCTATGTATTTGTCCCAGCGTCCGAGGACACCCGGCAGGTGACCAAAGACCCTTCACTCCCCCGGCGGCCGCGCCGATGATGGAGTCCGGAGCGGGAGGCGCGATGGCGGGTGAGAGCGTGCTCGAATGCCGCGGCCTGGGGCGGCGCTTCGGCGAGCTCGTCGCCGTCGACGGGGTCGGGTTCCACATCGACCCCGGCGAGACCTACGGGCTCCTCGGGCCGAACGGGGCGGGCAAGACCACCTCCATCTCGATGATCGCCGGATTGCTCGAACGCGACGCCGGCGAGGTCCTGGTGGCAGGCGAGCCGATGACGACCCGCTCCGTCCGGGCCAAGAACGCGATCGGCTACGTGCCGCAGGACCTGGCCATCTACCCGGACCTGACGGGCCGGGAGAACCTGATGTTCTTCGCCCGCCTCTACAGCATGCCCACCCAGGCGGCGAAGCGCCGGACCGACGAGGTGCTCGCCCTCACCGGCCTGGCCGACCGGGCCGGTGACCAGACCAAGCAGTACTCCGGCGGGATGAAGCGGCGCCTGAATATCGGCATCGGGCTGCTGCACCGGCCGAAGCTGCTGATCCTGGACGAGCCGACGGTCGGGGTCGACCCGCAGAGCCGGAACGCGATCCTGGAGAGCGTGGAGGGGCTGTCCGGCGCCGGGATGGCGGTGCTGTACACCACGCACTACATGGAAGAAGCCGAGCGCCTGTGCGATCGGATCGGGATTATCGACCACGGCAAGCTGATCGCCGAGGGAACCCGGGCCGACCTCGTGGGCATGGTCGGCCAGGGGGACCAGGTGCGGCTGTCCGCGACCGGCGACCTGGAGAAGGCCGCCGGTGCCCTGGCCGCGCGGTCGTGGGTCCGCCAGGCCAAGGCGCTCGACGGCGGCATCGAACTGGTGGTGGAGAACGCCAGCAGCGAGCTTCCTGCCATCTTGACCGACGTGGCGGCGGCCGGCGCGATCGTCAGGTCCGTGGAGGTCGCCGAGCCCGATCTCGAGGCGGTCTTCCTGCACCTGACCGGCCGCGCCCTACGGGATTAGGGGAAACCGGTGCGAGCCGCCTGGCTTATCTGCGCCAAGGACCTCAGGGCCCGGCTGCGGGACCGTTCGGCCGTCCTGATCGGTGTCGTGGTCCCGCTTGGCCTGGCGTTCATCTTCAATTCGATCTTCAGCGGGATCTCCGGCGCCTCCGCCATCAACCTCGGGGTGGTCAACGCCGATCACGGCGCCGTCAGCCAGCAGTTCACCAGCCAGGTCCTGCCGGCGGTCGGCCGGAGCGGGGTGATCGCCATCCACCCCGAAGCCACCGTGGCCCAGGCCCGGGCGCTGGCGGCGAAGGGGAAGCTGGCCGCTGTCATCGTCATCCCGGCTGGCTTCTCCGCCAGGGTCCAGGCCGGCCAGTCCGCCTCGATGCAGGTCATCGGCAACGTCGACGCGCCCATCTCCACAGAGGTCGCCCGGTCGATCACGGAGAGCTTCGCCGCGGACCTGAACCGGATCCGGCTGTCGGTCGCCACCGTGGCCGCCGGGACCACGCCGCTGTCGCCCGCGCAGATCCAGGCGCTCGCTGCCCGGGCCGCCGCGGCCGCCGCGCCGCTGGCGGTCGACGACGTGTCCGCGCAGACGAAGGAACTCGACCAGAAGTCGTTCTTCGCCGCGGGGATGGCCGTGTTCTTCCTGTTCTTCACCGTCCAGTTCGGCGTGACCAGCCTGCTCGAGGAGCGCAATGACGGGACGCTGGCCCGGCTGCTGGCCGCCCCGATCAGCCGGGCCTCGATCCTCGGCGGGAAGCTGCTGACGAGCTTCCTGCTCGGCACCATCAGCATGACCGTGCTCGCGGTGGCCACTACCTTGCTGTTCGGAGCGTCCTGGGGTAACCCGCTCGGCGTCGCGGTGCTGGTCGTGGCCGCGATCCTGGCCGCCACCGGGATCATGGCGCTGATCGCCACCCTGGCCAGGAACGCCGAGCAGGCCGCCAACTGGCAGTCGGTGGTGGCGGTCGTCCTGGGCCTGGTCGGCGGCACGTTCTTCCCTGTCTCCCAGGCACCCGGCGTGCTCTCCCGGCTTACCTTCGTCGCGCCTCAGGCGTGGTTCCTGCGCGGCCTCGGCGACCTTCGCGGCGGCAGCGTCTCGGTGGTGTGGATACCGGCCCTGGCCATGCTCATATTCGCCGTGGTGACCGGGGGGCTGGCCATGACGCGCCTCAAGCACCTGGCGGAGGTGTAAGCCGTGAAGGTGCTCTGGATCGCCCTGGCGAACCTGCGCCGGATGTTCCGGGTGCGGACCAACATCTTCTTCGTGTTCGTCTTCCCGATGGTCCTGATCCTGATACTCGGGGCCACCTTCGGCGGTTCAGGGACCCCGCGGCTCGGCGTGGTGTCCGCAGGCTCAGGGCCGCTCGGCGCGGCGCTGCTGCGGCAGCTCGAGCAGACCCCGCACCTGCGGGTCGCGGCCGTGTCCGACCCCGCGGCCCTGCTGACGCAGGTCGAGCGCGGAAACATGGCCGCGGGCGTGGTCATCCCTCCCGGCTACGACGGCGCCGTCCGCGCCGGGCATGCCGTGACCCTGCGCTACCTGGCCCGGCCGGACCAGTCCTCCCAGCGGCTCGGCGAGACCGTGCGCGGCGCGGTCGCCCGGCAGGCGGCGCTGCTCGGCGCCGCAAGATTCGCCGTCGCGCAGCACGCAGTACCCAGCTTCGGCGCCGGCCTGGCCGAGGCCACCAGGCTCTCGCCCGCGGTTCCCGCGGTCTCGGTGACCCAGGCGACCGCCGGGACAGCACTGTTCTCCAAGTCGCTCGGCCAGTTCGATGAGGGAGCCTGGACCGAGCTTTTGCTCTTCCTGTTCCTCATCGCCATGACCGGCTCGGTCGCCCTGATCGAATCCCGCAGGCTCGGCGTGTCCCGCCGGATGCTTGCCACCCCGACGTCTTCGGCCACGGTCATCGCCGGGGAAACCCTCGGCCGGGTGCTGATCTCCTGCGTCCAGGCGCTGGTGATCATCCTCGGTTCCGCGCTGCTCTTCGGGGTCAACTGGGGCGCCCCGGCCGGCGTCGCCGCGGTCGTGGTCCTGTTCGCCCTGGTGGCGTCGGGAGCAGGCATCTTCGTCGGAACCCTGTTCCGCAACGAGCAGCAGGCCATCGGCGTCTCGCTGCTGCTGGGCCTGGGCCTCGGCGCTCTCGGCGGCTGCATGGTCCCGCTCGAGGTCTTCTCGCCGACCATGCGCCGGGTCGCCCACATCACCCCGCAGGCCTGGGGCAACGACGCCTTCGCCAGGCTCGTCGGCCACGGCGCGTCCATCGGCGGCATCCTGCCGCAACTGGGCATCCTCGCGGCCTACGCCGCCGTGCTGCTGACCCTGGCCGCCTGGCGGCTGCGCCGCGTCCTGTCCAGCTAACCAGACGTGTCCTGCACGGCCCAGATCGCCGACGTCAGCGCCTCGAACCTGTGCACGTGACGGCGCAGCTGGGTGAAGTCCCCCGCCCCGGCCGCGGCGACGGCGTCGCCGGCCCCGGCCGCGAGCCGGCTCAGCCGCACGCTCAGGAAGATGCCGGGGCCCGGGCCGTCCCCAGTCGCGGCAAGGACCTCACGGGCCGCGGCTTCGACCTCGGCCAGGATCGCGTCGGTGGCCCGGGTAACTTCGGCCATGGCCAGCCATGGACTCGGCGCCTCGGCCTCGTCGCGAGCGAGCATCCGCAGCATGAGCAGGTACGGCAGGCAACGTGCCTGGTGCCCGTCTATCCGGCCGACGATGGTCATGGCAATTGTCCCTTCCGCAGCGCGACGACTCATTGCATGACGGGGGCGGGACGGCGGGCTAGGGACCAAGGTCCCCGATGGCCGCTCCCCGGCCGGGGAGGGGGCTACCGGCGGGACGTTAGGCCCGGAATATCTGTGATTTTGGTCTCTGCCGCCCGCTGGCTGTCCCGGGCCAGGCTGAAGCATGGACGACAAAGCCTGCTGCTGCCCCTCCCGTCCGATGGTGCGGGTGCTCATGCCGGCCACCCAGAGCCGGCCCTACCGGGTGGACCTGCTGCTGTGCGGCCACCATTTCCGCCGCTTCCAGTGGACCCTGGCCGCCGCCGGTGCCGTGGCCAGGGTGATGCCGGGCCGGCGCCGCGCGGACGAGTCCGTGCCTGCCCTGCTCTGACCGGGACCTAGGGCTCTAGCGGGCCTGGTCGTGGCCATCCATGCTGGTGACCGGAAAGAGTCATGCACCACCCGGCGTGGCGCGCCGGATAGGAGCACGTCATGATTACCCGTGCCCAGATCGAGAAGCTCGGCGCCCTGCACGCGGTGGAGCCGGCCATGCTCTCGCTCTACCTGGCCGTGCCGCTGTCCGCGAACTTGACCGCCCGGGCCGGCGAGCTCATTGTCGCGGCCGGGACGGCCTGCGGCCAGCCGCTGGCGGTGCAGGACGGGGACTGGGTGCTGGAGAAGCTGCCGCCGTGCGCCCGTGACTGCCCCGGGCGCACGGTGGCCGTGTTCGCCTGCGCGGGCTCCGGCCTGTTCGAGGCCATCGTGCTGCCGTGTCTTCTGCCGGAGCGCGGGGTGCTGGGCGTCCGGCCGCACATCCGGCCCCTGCTGCTGGCCTGGCAGCGCTGTCCGGTGGCCGTGCCGGCTTCGTCCGACGTCGCCAGGTGGTACGACGTGCCGGCCCGCCGCACGGCCGCCACGATCCTGGCCATGCCGCCCGGCGGCCGGCCCGCCGTCGGCCTGTCCGCCTGCCTGGCCGCGGTCAGCACCGGGCCCGTTCAGACGCTGATCGTCCCGGGCGACGGCCTGGTCCCCGGGTACGAGTGCGGCCGGTGCGGCACGCTGAGCCTCGACGCCGACACCTGCTGCCCGGACTGGGGCACCGCGGCGCTGCCGGTGCCGGACCTCATTGAGGAGATGGTCAGCCGCGTCCTGGAAGACGGCGGCGACGTCCTCGTGGCCGACGGCGGCTGGTTCCCGCCACCCCGCGTCCGCGCCCGTTAGACAATGGCTCTCTGCCGGCTCCTATTCAGGCCGCTGTGACCTGCATCTTCGCCGGGACTAAGTCCCGAGCCGACGCGGACCTTGTGCTCTAGCAGGTTTTCGTTCTGGTCACTAGACATGACTCATGTCACTCAGCTGTAGCCATGCAACAGCGCTAGCTGCTCATGGTCGCCGCGCGGGGGGCCGATGGGGTCGTGTTCGGGGGGACCGCAATGACAACGGCACAGTTCGATGCCAGCTTCAGCACGGCCGGCTTGCAAGGGGCGTCTTCTGGCGCTGTCTACTCCGGAGTTCCGGCGCCGCCGCCGCGCACGTTGTGGCAGATCCTGGCGGCCACCGCGAAGGCGTTTCCGCGGGCTGCCGCGATCGATGACGGCCGGTGCGTGCTGGACTATCGGGGCATGCTTGAGGAGGTGGGGCGGGTCGGCGACCGGCTGGCCTCGCTGGGCATAGGCGCGGGCGACCGGGTCGGCATCCGCATCTCCTCGGGCACGGCAGAGCTCTACCTGTCCATCCTCGCCGTCCTGTCGGTCGGGGCGGCTTACGTGCCCGTCGACACGGACGACCCGGACGACCGTGCCGGACTGGTGTGGTCCGCTGCGGGCGTGTGCGCCGTCATCAGCGACGGTGGTGACCTGGCCCGGCGGGCGACGCGCCCGGCCGGTAACACCGCCCGCCGCCCGGTGCCGGAGGACGACGCGTGGATCATCTTCACGTCCGGCACGACCGGCACCCCCAAGGGGGTTGCCGTGACCCACCGCAGCGCGGCGGCGTTCGTCGATGCCGAGGCGAGGCTGTTCCTGCGCGACGATCCACTTGGTCCAGGGGACCGGGTGCTGGGCGGCCTGTCGGTGGCCTTCGATGCCTCTTGCGAGGAGATGTGGCTGGCCTGGCGGCACGGCGCCTGCCTGGTACCGGTCTCCCGCTCGGTCGTTAAGACCGGGCCTGAGCTGGTCACGTGGCTGGCGCAGCGGCGGATCTCTGTGATCTCGACAGTGCCGACGCTGGCTTCACTGTGGCCGGCCGACTCACTGCGCGGCATCCGCCTGCTGGTGGTGGGCGGTGAGGCATGTCCGGGCGGGCTGGCTGACAGGCTGGCGCGGCAATGCACCGAGGTGTGGAACACCTATGGTCCGACCGAGGCCACGGTGGTGTCCTGCGCGGCGCGGCTGGCCGACGGCGAACCGGTACGCATCGGGCTGCCCCTGGACGGATGGCGTCTGGCGGTGGTCGACCCCCGCAGCGGGCGGCCGGTCTGCGGGGGGCAAGCTGGCGAGCTGGTTATCGGCGGCGCCGGGGTGGCACGCTACCTGGACCTCGAGAAGGACGCCGTGAAATTCCGGCCGCTGGAGGCCCTGGGCTGGCAGCGGGCCTACTACAGCGGTGACCTTGTGCGAGCCGACCCGGAGGGCCTGGTCTTCCTTGGCCGGGCCGACGAGCAGGTCAAGATCCGCGGCTACCGCATGGAACTGAGCGAGCTCGAAGCCGTGCTCATGCAGCTGCCCGGCATCGGCCAGGCGGCCGTCACCACCTACGAGCCCCAGCCGGGCGTGGTGGAACTGGCCGGGTACTACCGCCTCAGGGACCACGCCGGAGGCCCGGGCCGGCAGGCCATTCACGGCCACCTGCGCGACCGCCTTCCGCGGCACATGGTGCCCGCCTACCTGGCCGAGCTGCCGGCCATACCGGTGCTGCCCAACGGCAAGGCCGACCGCAAGAACCTGCCGCCGCCGGCCAGCTCACACCGCCTCGTGGCAGACCAGGTCTACGTCGCCCCGGCCACCCCGGGTGAGAAGGCGCTCGCCGGCGCGCTGGCGGAACTGCTGGGGCTGCAGCGGGTGTCGGTGGAAAGTCAGTTCTTCGACGACCTGGGCCTGAGCTCGCTGCTGGTCGCGCACTTCTGCGCCCGGGCCAGGGAACGGGCGGAGTCACCTGCGCTGTCGGTCAAGGACGTCTACCTGCATCCGACCATCCGGAGCCTGGCGGCCGCGGTCACCGGGCCGTTCCCCGTTCCCGCCGAGGCGGAGAGCCCGCCTGCCCCCGAAAGGGTGCCGCGGGCCAGTACCGCGCAGTATGTCACGTGCGGAGCCCTGCAGTTGCTGGCCTTCCTCGTCTCGGTGCTCCTCCTCTCGGTGGTCCTGTCCAGCGGCTTCACCTGGCTGTCCGCCAGCTCTGGCTGGGCGGGCCTTTACCTGCGGTCGCTGGCCTTCAGCTCCGGGGCCTTCTTCGCGATCTGCGCCCTGCCGATCCTGGTCAAGTGGATGCTGGTGGGCCGCTGGAAGCCGCAGCAGATCACGATCTGGAGCCCGCGCTACCTGCGCTTCTGGCTGGTGAAGACCCTGATCCAGAGGAATCCGATGGCATTGTTCGCCGGGTCGCCGGTCTACCCGCTGTACCTCAGGGCGCTGGGGGCCAAGATCGGCCGCCGCGTGGTCATCGACTCCAGGACCATTCCGGTCTGCACCGACATGCTGACCATCGGCGATGACACGGTGATCCGCAGGGAATCGTCGTTCACCGGGTACCGGGCCGTGGACGGCGTCATCCAGACCGGCCCGGTCAGCATCGGCCGGGAGGCGCTGGTCGGCGAGCATACGGTGCTGGACATCGGTACGTCCGTCGGGAACGGGTCCCAGCTTGGGCACACCTCGTCCCTGCACGAGTCTCAGGCCGTTCCCGACGGCCAGCGCTGGCACGGGTCCCCGGCCCAGCGCACGGACGTGGACTACCGCCGCGTCGATCCGGCTCGCTGCGGCATGCTGCGCAGGACGGCCTATGGCACCCTGCAGCTTGCCAGCCTGCTATTGGTGACCATGCCGCTGGCTATCAGCGTCGGCGTCACGGCGCTCACTAAGCTGCAGCCAGTCACCCTTCTGGCTTCCTACGGCGCTAGCGCGCCCACGATGGCGAGCTTCTACCGCCAGGGACTGATCGTCTCCGCCGTGCTGCTCAGCGGCACGATCCTGATCGGGGGCGCCGTCGTGCTGACGGTCCCGCGTGTCCTGCGCCGCTTCATCACGCCGGACCGCGTTTATCCGCTTTACGGCCTTAACCACTGGCTGCACCGGGTGATCCGGCGGCTCACCAACGTCAAGTTCTTCCTTGAACTCATCGGCGACAGCTCCTACGTCGTGCCCTACCTGCGCGGCCTCGGCTACCGGATGCCCGACTTCGAGCAGACCGGCTCGAACTTCGGCGCGGACCTGCAGCACGAGACCCCCTTCCTGATCGACATC
Source organism: uncultured Actinomycetota bacterium (assembly GCA_963753225.1). Classification (GTDB taxonomy): domain Bacteria; phylum Actinomycetota; class Actinomycetes; order Streptosporangiales; family Streptosporangiaceae; genus Palsa-504. The sequence goes on from CAVWBQ010000047.1 coordinate 462,236, forward strand.
GGACCGGGAACGATGGTTTCCGACGGCGTGACCTTCATCAACGCCGACTATTCGAGCACATCGTTCCGCGTGACGCCGCTGTCGATCGGGCCCCGCAACTTCCTCGGGAACGCGGTTGCGTACCCAGCCGGAGCACGAACCGGCGAGAACTGCCTGATCGCCACCAAGGCCATGGTGCCCCTCGACGGGCCACCCCGGGCCAACGTCGGGCTGCTCGGCTCGCCATCCTTCGAGATTCCCCGGTCGGTCACCAGCGACCCTCGCTTCGACCATCTCAGCACCGGGGAGGAGTTCCGCCGCCGCCTCCGGGCGAAGAACCGGCACAACCTCGCCACGATGGGACTCTTCCTTGCCGTGCGATGGGCACATCTCTTCGTCATCACCCTGCTCGCCATGGCGGCATGGGGACTCTACCGAGGCAGCACAGCATTGGTGCTCGCCGGGCTGACCGTCGCGATCCTCCTGCTCAGCCTCGCGTACTTCATCATGGTCGAGCGGGCCCTGATGCGGTTCGGACGCCTGCGGCCGCGGTACTGCTCCATCTACGACCCGTACTTCTGGTGGCACGAGCGCTACTGGAAGCTGCTGGCGCCTCTCCTCGGCATGCTCAACGGCACCCCGTTCAAGAGCCCGGTCTGGCGCTTGGTCGGCGTCCGGATCGGCCGACGGGTTTTCGATGACGGCTGCGGCATCCCCGAACGGACACTTGTCACGATCGGCGACTACGGCACGCTCAACGCAGGCTCCGTCATCCAGTGCCACTCGATGGAAGACGCCATCTTCAAGGCCGACCACACCGTCCTGGAGGATGGCTGCACGCTCGGCACCGGAGCCTTCGTCCACTACGGCGTGACCATGGGCCAGTGCGCACTGCTCCGGCCGGACTCCTTCCTCATGAAGGGGGAAAAGGTTCCACCCCGCGCCCGCTGGGGCGGCAACCCGGCCCGGCCGATGTGACGACCCGCCTACGAGGGGTACTTGGCCAGGATCTCCTTGAGCTGGGCGACGAAGCGGAGCGACTCGTCGTGGCCGCGTTGGAAGACGTTGCGGCCGAAGATGAGGCCGGTGGCGCCCGCCTCCATCGACTCGCGCGCCTTCTCCAGCATGGCCTCCCGGCCGGCGTGCTCACCGCCGGAGACCAGCAGCAGCGACCGGCCGGCCGACCTGACCACCGACTCGATGGCCTGCTGGGGCGTGAACTCCCCGCGGTACGCCTCGGGCACGCCGTCCTGCTTGGCCGGCTGGGGGAAGTTCACCTTGACCATGTCGGCGCCCAGTTCGCTCGCGGTCCGTGCGGCGTAGTCGACCGCGTAGAACGAGTCCTTGCCGCCCTTCGCGTCGATGGCCGCGCCGCGCGGGTAGGACCACACGATCAGCGGCATGCCGAACCGTTCGGCGTCCTCACGCACCCGCAGGTACTGCGCGAAGTCACGCTCCTGGCCCGGCGTGCCCACATAGAGCGTGTAGCCGACCGCGTCCGCGCCCAGCCGGACGGCCTCCTCCACCGTGGCGTTCACCGGCGAGACCGGGTCGGCAGGGGACGGGATGTCGGTCTTTCCGTTGAGCTTGAGCACCAGCGGCACCTCGCCGGCGTACTCCCAGTAGAACTTCCCGGCCAGGCCGATCTGGAGGGCGATGCCGTTGAAGCCGCCCTCAACGGCGAGCCGGATGATATGCCGGGGGTCGCCGGACTCGGGATCCCCGGCGAAGTCCCTGGGACCGTGCTCGAGTCCGTGGTCATAGGGCAGGAAGATCGCGGTGCCGTTGCGTACTCCGTGCTCGTGCAGGATGCGGTGCAGCCTGGCCTTCTTTCCTATGCCGAGGCCGAGCTGATCAAGTGAAGACCGCGTGTTCATCGGTGACCTCCGTCAACTGCGTTTAGGTACACCTTCACGATCCGGCCGCCGGACCCGGCCCGGCAGGGTCGTATGTCCGGTTCCTCGGTGACGGATGGCCCGCGGTATGACACTGGCCGCGTCGGGCGGGCGCGGCCAGTACCGTGGTGTCGGCCTGGACTTACTTGGCCGGCCTGACCTCGATCTTCTTGACCTCGTCCTTCTTCACGGCCTTGAGGCCGACGGAGACGGTGAGGATGCCGTGGTCGTAGCTCGCCGTGACGTCATCCGCGTTGGCGTCGCCCGGCAGCGGCAGGCTGCGGGTGAACGAGCCGTAGCGGAATTCGGTCCGGTGCTTGCCCTCGGTCTTGTCGTGCCGCTCGGCGCGGATGGTCAGGTAGCCGGAGCCGACCGTGACCTCCACGTCCTTCTCCGGGTCGATCCCGGCCAGCTCGGCCCGGATCAGGTAGTGGTCACCCTCGACGAAGTCCTCGATCTTGATCGGCTGGCCCAGGTAGGGGCGAAGCGTCAGGAACGGCTCCTCGAACCACTCGACCAGGTCCGGGAACATCGTCCTCGGGTCCCTGCGTAGCAAGGTGCTCATCTCGTCTGCCTTTCTCTTATGACGGCTGTGCCTTCATATCAATCGCATAACGGCCACATCGACACAGGCAGGGCCGGACGACACGTGGTGGCGTGACCTTCGCCCCGCATCTAGTGGCGGCCATGGACGATGGTCAGCCGGGGAGCACGACGGGCCGGGCCGGGCGCCACACATGCCCGGGCCCGTGCGGCCGGATTGCCGCCGTCGCCCGCTCGATGGCTGCCGCATCCGGTTCACCGGCCAGCGCGCCGTCTGGTCCGGGCAGGCCCGTGTCGATGGTCACGGCCTCCGGCCAGGGTGCCGCCGACGCGGCCATCTGCCTGGCCACGGCTTGGTCGGCGTCGGATGCGTCTCCCGTCCTGGCCGTCAGCCGCCGCGCGGCCACCTCCGCTGACGCGGCGCATCGCAGCTGCACCAGGTCGGCGTGCGCGGCGGTCGCCGCGGCGGCGCACGCAGCTCGCTCGGCCAGTCCATTGAACGTCGCGTCGACGATCACTGACTCGCCGAGCGCGAGTAGGCGCCTGGCCCGGCCGGCCAGCTCGGCGTAGACTCGCTCGGTCCAGGCGGCAGTGTAGATGCCTGTGCCCCACGGCACAGCGCAGCGCTGCCCAGGGGGTATCCCGGCCAGTTCCTTGCGGATCCGGTCGCTGCGCAGGACGGTGAAGCCGAGACGATCCGCCAGCACCCCGGCCAGCGTGGACTTGCCGGTGCCTGGCAGCCCGCCAACCAGGACGAGCGTGACCGCCCCGGCCCGCAGGTGGCGCAGTGCCAGCCCGGCCAGCTGCCAGGCCAGCCCGGCGGCTTCCCCGTCGCCGTCGGCCGCGCGCAGGCTGGCGATCTTGGCCCGGACGAAGGCCCGGTATGCCGTGTAGTGGTGGCGCAACGACGCGGGAGCCGGGTCGCCGGAGTACTCCGCGTACCAGGAGATAAACCGCCGGGCCAGGTCGCGGGCGCCGAGTCGTTCCAGGTCCATGGCCAGGAAGCACGCGTCATCCAGCCCGTCGAGCCAGCGCAGCCGGTCGTCGAATTCCAGGCAGTCCAGGATCCGGACCCCGTTGTCCAGGCAGAAGATGTCGTCCGCGAGCAGGTCGCCGTGGCCGTCCACGACCCGGCCGTCCCGCATCCGTTCCCCGACCGGTCCGTTCTGGTCATCATCACACCTCCTTGGCGTCGCGGGACCGAATCGCCGGGCTAGACCGCCATGGCGGTCTAGCGCAGCCGCAGCCAGCGCCCGGCAGGCGTGCCCGCGATCAGCACGCCCCTGTCGTCGTAGACGGCGGCACCCGCGGCCAGCAAAGCGGCGTGGCCGACCCGGTAGTGATGGCCGCACAGCAGCAGGTCGACCGGTTCCGAGCGGCTGGCCCCGGCCGGCATCACGGCCCTGACCACCGGCCTGGCCGGGCAGCAGCAGGCGCGCTCGGCGACGCCGAGCGCCATGCCGATCTCCGCCGGCTCCTCGGGGAGCCTGGCCTTGTCGGCCGCGGTCACGGGGCTGCGGTGCCCGAACATCTGCATGCGGCCAACTCTCGCGGCGTCCGGGGCCGGCCAGTAGTGGCGTTGTTCCCTGAGCCGGCCGGCGGAGGTCGTACCGGGAAGGGCCCGCCGGATCGCGAATCAGGGGCCTTTGGCCCTAACCCCGGATCAACGCGGTGGACCCTGACCTTCGGCAAGCCGCCGCCAGCACTCATCCCCGCCCCGATCCGCGATGCCGCAGGTCAGGGTGGTGGCACCGCACGAGGTACGAAGGTCACCTCGGCCCGGGACCTGCGCCCCGGGCACTGGTGGTGCTCGCGGCTGAGCCTGGAAATGTCTGGGCGCTGAGGCGATCCGGCGCCCCGATGGCGAGGAGACCAACGTGATTACCATACGTTCAGCCGCTCGGCTAGCCGCCGCGGCAGCGGTCACCGTGCTCGCGACTGCCTGCGGCAGTGCCAGCGGGCCTGGCTCTGCAGGCACCAGCACCACGCCTGCACCATCGGCGAGCACTCCGCTGCCCGCCGCCACGGCGCCGGTCACGACCGCGCCCGGGGGTCAGCCGTCGGTGCCACGATGTCACACGAACCAGCTGACGCCCCTGCTCACCGCCAGGAACGATGGCATGGGCGGTCAGGTAGGAATGACGTTGGTTCTCACCAACCATTCGGGCAGCACCTGTTACGTCCACGGCTATCCCGGGCTGGGTTTCTACGACGTCGGCGGCGCCGCCATGGCCACGCACCCGACCTGGGTGCCGACATCGCACGCGACCGTCGTGCTGCATCCGGGCGACCACGCGGTGGCCGCGCTGACCTGGCGGATAAACACAGACCGGGCGACGCCGTTCTGGCCGGACACGGTGCACATCACGCCACCGGATGAGTACACCTACCTGTCGCTGCACTGGTGGGGCGGCGCCGTGCTGAATGGCAGCATCGCGTCCGGGCCGCTGCGCGCGGCGCGCGGGCCGTTCCCCGCGACAACCGGTACCATCTCGATCCCGGACAAGGACATGTGCGTCACGGTGCTACCCGGCAGCAGTACCGTGGTGGCCTGGAAATGCGGTAGTGGCACCGGCTCGCAGCAGTGGACCGGCTACCCCGACGGCACCCTGCGCAACAACGGCAAATGCCTGGAACCCACGGGGCCGCAGGTCGGCGCCCCGGTGAGGGTAGCCGCCTGCACCGGCACGGCCACCCAGCAGTGGGTCATCGCCCAGGTCTCTGGCAATGACTTCGGGCCGCTGTCCAACCGCGGCACCGGCAACGCGCTGGGCGACCCAGCCAACGGCAGCACCAACGGAAGCCCGCTGCGGATGCGCCCCGACCGCGGCGACCTTACCTTCCCCTGGCACGTGTCCTTCCACGACTACATGTTCGGCTGACAGGCCTGTTAGGAGTTCCTAGGCACTTCCGCGGGCGGGTAATGCTCTTCCTGTTCAGGTGCGAGAACATGTGATGATGGTGGCGGTGCCGTCGCTGGAGCGACAGCAGGTCCTGGCCGGGCTCGGGAGCTCGGGCCGGGGGCTTTCGGCGGATGAGGCGGCGGCGCGGCGGGCGGAGATCGGTGCCAACCAGCTGCCGGCGGCGCGCCGCCGGCCGGTGCTGGCCGAGTTCGGGGCGCAGTTCGCCAACATGTTCGCCGTCGTGCTGATGGTCGCCGCCGGGATTACCTTCCTAGCCTATGCCCTCAGCACTCCCAGAAGTTCTGCCAACCTTGTGCTGGCGATCGGGATTCTGGGGGTTGTGCTGCTGAACGCCGTGATCGGTTTCGCGCAGGAGCATGCCGCAGAGCGGACGGCTGAGGCACTGCAAGCGCTGGTCCCGGCCACCGCGCGCGTGATCCGTGATGGTGAGCTGACGGAGATCCCCGCCGTTGACCTGGTTCCTGGTGACCTGGTGATGCTGGATGCGGGGGATGCCATCTCGGCGGATTGCCGGCTGATTGACGCGCATGACCTGCTGGTAGAGATGGCGGCCCTGACCGGCGAAAGCCGCCCGACACCGCGGATCTGCGATGCGGTGCCGCAGGCCCAGGTCACCGACGCGCGTAACTGCGTGTTCATGGGCACGTCGGTGGTCAACGGCAGCGGCCGGGCCGTGGTGTTCGCGACCGGGCTGGCTACCGAGTTCGGCCGGATCTACCGCCTGACCGCTGAGATGCCGAGCGAGGACAGCCCGCTGCAGCGTGAGGTGACGGTGATGGCCCGGCGGGTAGCCGCGGTCGCGATCGCGGCGGGGCTGGGCCTGTTCGCCATCCGCGCTCTGGCCAGCCACGACGTGACCGGGTCGTTGGTGTTCGCCCTGGGGGTCATGGTCGCGCTCGTGCCCGAGGGGCTGCCGGCCACGATGTCGGTTTCGCTGGCGGTGGCGGTGCGGCGGATGGCCCGCCGCCACGCCCTGATCAAGCGGCTCACCGCGGTGGAGGCCCTGGGCTCGACCACCGTCATCTGCACGGACAAGACGGGCACGCTGACCAAGGCGGAGATGACAGTCCAGGCCGTATGGGAGTCGGGCCGCAGCCATGGCGTGACCGGTGTGGGCTATGCCCCGGACGGGGAGGTCGGGGAAGCGGGCTGCGCTGGCGATCTGCTGCGGGCCGGGGGCCTGTGCTGTGATGCCCGCCTTTTGCCGCCCGATCCGGTCCGGCGGCAGGGCTGGCGGGTACTGGGCGATACGACCGAGGGAGCGATCCTGGTCGCCGCCGCGAAGGGCGGCGTGGACCTGGCGGCCGAGCAGGACCGTACGCCGCGGGTCGCGACCTTTCCCTTCGACGCCGACCGCAAGCTGATGAGCACGGTCCACCGGCTCGGCGACGGCTCCTACGAGGCATGCGTCAAGGGATCACCGCAGGCCGTCCTGGAACGCTGCGCCGCCGTCCGGTGGCTCGGACAGGACGTGCCGCTGGACGGGACGCTGCGCAAGCAGGTAACCAGCGCCAACGATGCGATGGCAGCCGACGGGCTCCGCGTGCTCGCGGTCGCCAGGCGGGACCTGGCGACCGATCACCCATCAGGTGCCGAAGCCGAGCGCGAGCTGACGCTGCTCGGCCTGGTGGCCATGTCGGACCCGCCCCGGCCCGAGGTCACCGATGCCGTTGCCGCGTGCCGCCGGGCAGGCATCCGCATCTACATGATCACCGGTGACTACGGTCTGACCGCTGAGGCTATCGCCCGGCGAGTCGGCATCGTCGGCGACGGCGCCGTGCGCATCGTGAACGGCCCGGATCTCGACGCGATGAGCGACGAGCAGCTCGCCGGCGTTGCGCTGGAGAGCGAGCAGCTGCTGTTCGCCCGCGCGAGGCCCGAGCACAAGATGCGTGTTGTCGCCGCGCTGCAGGACCAGGGGGAAGTGGTCGCGGTGACCGGCGACGGCGTCAACGACGCCCCGGCACTGAAACGGGCCAGCATCGGCGTGTCGATGGGCGAGGGCGGCACCGACGTCGCCCGGGCCGCCTCCGTCATGATCTTGCTCGATGATTCGTTCGCCTCGATCGTGGCCGCGGTGGAGCTCGGCCGCACCGTCTACCAGAACATCCGCAAGTTCCTGATCTACCTGTTCAGCCACAACCTGGCCGAGCTCGCGCCGATTCTGGTCGCGGTATTCGTCGGGTTCCCGCTGGTTCCCCTCAGCGCGCTGCAGGTGCTCGCGATCGACCTGGGCTCCGACGTCTTGCCCGCCCTGGCCCTGGGCACCGAGCGCACCGAGCCGGGCACGATGTCCCGCCCGCCACGGCCGCCGGGCGAGCACCTGTTCAACTGGTCGGTGGTCCGGCGGTTCTGCTTCCTGGGGTCGATCCAGGCGGCAGGGGTCGTGGCCGCGTTCTTCTGGCGCATCGACAGCGCCCACCTGTCGTACAGCGCGTTCACCGCCGCCAACCCCATCTACCGGGAGGCGCTGACCATGACCCAGGCCGGGATTGTCGTCAGCCAGTTCTTCAACAGCTTCGCCGTGCGCACCGAGGAGCAGAGCATCCTGCGCGTTGGCGTCTTCTCCAACAAGCCGCTGGTGTTCGCCGGGTTGTTCGGGATCTTCTTCGTCGCGTGCATCAGCTACGTTCCCGCGCTGCAGTCCGTCTTCAACACCGCGCCGCTGAGCGCGATCGACTGGGCCGTGCTGATTGCTTTCGGGGCCCTGCTGCTGATCGCGGAGGAGACCCGCAAGGCGCTCCTGCGGTCCAGGCGCCGCAGGCCACGGGTGCGGCCAGACCTGCCCGTGAGCTCTCCACTGGCCGTCAAGGAGGAGTCATGCACGTCGTGATCACGGGCTGCGGGAGAACCGGCCGGGCGCTGGCCACCAGGCTCGACGCCGAAGGCGACAAGGTCACCGTCATCGAACTGGACGACACGGTCGAACGCGGGCTGCCCGCCGGTTTCCGCGGCCGGTTCGTGCCGGGGAACGGCATCCAGCCGCGCGTGCTCGAGGCAGCCGGTATCGCGCATGCGGAAGCTTTCGTCGCCCTCACGCCGAACGACAGCGCCAACATCGTCTCCGCCCGGGTGGCCCGTGACATCTACCGGGTGCCTCACGTCGTGGCACGTCTGCACGATCCCGCTCATGCCCCGGTCTACACCGAGTTCGGCATCGCCACCGTCGGGTCCGTGCAGACCACCGTCAACCGGCTCATCCAGATGCTGCACCATCGCACGCTCGAGCCACATCAGACCTTCGGCAACGGGGAGACGCTGCTCGTCCGGTCCAGGATCCCCGCCTACCTGGCCGGGCGGCGGGTGGACGAGTTCAGCGTGCCGGGCGAGATCGGCGTGGTGGAGCTGAGCCGGGCGGGGCACTCCAGGATCCCCGAGCCGTCGACGCCGCTGGAGGACGGTGACGTCCTGTCCTTCATCGTCGCCGCGGCTTCGCTTGGCCGGCTGCGGAGTTTTCTCGGAGGGAAGTGGTCGTGATGCGGATCATCGTGATCGGGGGAAAGGGACTGGCCGAGCAGGTCGCCGACGCGCTTCACAGGGCCGGGGATGAGGTCACGGTCATCGACACCGAGCCCGGGCGCGAATCCGCGCTCGCCAAGGCCGGCCTGCGCGCCATGTACGGGGACGCACTGGTCCCGTCGACCCTCGAGGCGGCCGGGGCGCTCCGGGCGGATGTCCTCGTCGCCTGCACGCAATCCGATGAGGACAACCTCGTCATCTCGCTCCTCGCCAAAAAGCGCTTCAACGTCCCGCGGGTCATCGCCCGCGTCAACGACCCGGCCAACGACGAGCTCTTCGACCACTCCTGGGGGGTCGACGCGCTGGTCTCACCGGCAACATCACTCGTCTCGATGATCAGGCCCGAGAGCTGACAACCTGCCGCCAGCGGGCGCTGGCCCGGCGCGCCGTGGCTCGGTGGTCCGGCCGGCGGCCAGGCGCAGCCGGACGGAGTCGGCGAGCTCCTGCTCGTCCAGGGCGAGGGTGGCTGTCCGCGCCGCGGCATCCCGCACCCGGGCCGTTTCCGCCAGGAGGATCCGGAGCTTGCGGTCGAGCAGGTCGGCGCCGCGCCGGGCCACCGCCAGCCGCCGGGATAGCAGGCATACGAAGGTTTCTCGCGCCAGCTCCCGCCTACGGTGTCCGGGGACGCGCCCTGACGGGCAGGGAGATGTGCTCCGCCACGGTCCCGGATGTCGGGTAGAACGAGCTCTCATGGCCATCGCTCCACCGCACCAGGTAGGGCGGGCCTCCGGCTTCTCCGATTACCTTGATGATCACTCCTGTGCGATCGGGGTCACCGACGTGGCGTCCCTTAACGACCAGCTCATCGCCGACCTGTGCCTTCATGACCGGCCTCCTTTGCCGTCACCAGACCTGATCAACTCATGACAGCCAGCTTCCGCGGCCGCCAGCCGTCCCGGTAGGGACCAAGGCCCTGGCCCTGGCGGCCAATGGCAGGGAACACGTCCATGACGCCCGGCCCGGGGCCCTGCGATGTGAATCGGGCTGATCGCCCCGCCCGCAGGCTGCGTCCCGGCCAGCCGTGGCACCCTTGTCAGGGTTCTTCCGGGTCATGAGGCGATACGGGACCAAAGACCCTCGTTTCGGAGTCCTCCGTCCGGCATAGTCGCGACATGACTGATACGGCCCTGCCCGTCGTCCTGGTCGGTGACACCCTGCGGGTGCCCTGCGTCGACGGTACGGACCGGCCATATCTTCCGTTCGACGCGGCGAGCGCGACAGGCGCGCTGCCGCAGGTGCTGGACGCGGTCGAGAGGTTCCTTCCCTGGTATTCGAGCGTTGACCACGGCGTCGGCTTCAAGACCCAGGCGTCGATCCTGGCTTACCAGAGCGCCCGCCTGGCCGCGCTGGCCTTCGCCGGGCGCGGGCCAGATTCGGGTGATGTCGCGGTCATCTGCCAGAACGCGACCGAAGCCATCCATCACCTGGCCGGCCGACTGAAGCTGGGCTCCCGCGATGTCGTGGTCACCACGGTCGCCGAGCATCACGCCAACCTGCTGCCCTGGTCGCGCGCGGCCAGCTGCCGGTACGTCGAGTGCGGGCAGGACGGCACTTTCGAGCCCGACGACGTCGCGGCCGCGCTTGACCAGCGCCCGGTGCCGCGGCTGCTGGCGATCACGGGCGCCTGCCACGTGACGGGATGGCTGCCGCCGCTGGGCGAGATCATCGCGGCCGCGCATCACCGAGGGATCCCGGTGCTCGTTGACGCGGCCCAGCTCGCGCCGCACCGGCCGCTGCCCGCCGAGGCAGATTTCCTGGCCTGGAGCGGTCACAAGATGTACGCCCCGTTCGGCGCGGGCGTGCTGGTGGGCCCGCGGCAGGTGCTCGCGGCCGGGGACCCGTTCGGTGCCGGCGGAGGCGCGGCGCCGGTGCCCGGTCTGGACGACTTGACGTAGATGGCCCCACAGGAGCGGGAAGAACCGGGCTCGCCCAACGTGATCGGCGCTGTCGCCCTGGGCGCGGCGATCGGCGCCCTGGAGGGCATCGGCTGGCCTGCCGTCATCAGCCACGACCGCCGCATCGCCCGGTCGCTGCGCTGCGGGCTTGCGGCGATCCCGGGGGTACGGCTGCGCGGGCCAGGGACTGATACCGAGACCCTGCCGGTCGCCGCGTTCACCATAGACGGCATCCCGAGCGCGCTGATCGCGGCCAGGCTCGCCGCCGAGGACGCAATCGAGGTGCGGCACGGCTGCCTGCACGCGCGCCCCTACCTGACCAGGCTGCTCGGCCCCGGCCCTGCCGGAGCACGCGCCAGCACGGCCCATGCGCGTACTGGCGGCCGCAGCTCACTGCCGGGCGCCATCCGGGCCAGTGCCGGAATCAACACCTCGGAGGGTGACGTGGCCCGCCTCCTGCGCGCCGTGGAGCGACTGGTGTCCACCGAACCGCCGGTCCGGTACCGCCGTGACCCGTCAACCGGGGACTTCTACCCAGCCAGGCCCGCGCCCGAGCCCGAGCCCGCCAGCACCTGACCACTGCATGGTGCCCAGCAAGCCCCGGTCATGATCAGCCCTGGTCGCGTCCTTCGATTGCCGGGCATGCCGATGGCTGCCGGCTTTGAGCCTGCACGGGTGACTCGGAGCCTGCACGGGCGCTGGCGGACAATGCCGGGCCGCATACGGCGTCCTGCGCCGTCCAGATCGCGGACGTCACCGCCTCGAACCGGTGCAGGCGGCGGCGGAGCCCCGCGGTGTCACCCTCCCGGGCCGCGGTGACCGCCTCCTCGGCTACCCTGGCGAGCCGGTCTAGCCGCACCCGCATGAACGTCCCGGCACCCGGATAGCCGCTGTGCACGTCAGCCAGCGCGGACCGGCTGGCGGCCCGGGCTTCAGCGACGATAGCGCTGGTTGCCTGGCCCACCTCGGCCGCGGTCGGCGCCAGCTCGCCTTCGCCGCGCGCGAGCATCCGCAGCCGCAGCAGGTAGGGCTGGCAGCGCTCCTGATGATCCTGTATTTCTTCGGTTGCAGTCATGGCAATCACCGCCCTTCGGGTATCGGGGCTCTTATCCGATGGCTGCAGGTGATCCGCGTGCCAGGGACTATGGTCCTGATCATGGTGTCTGCGGACCCTATCGAGACCCTCTGGTCCTGACTCCGGAACCTGATCCATTCCATCGTTGATGCGAGCTTTTCTTTGAATCGTCACCGGGAGGGTGCTCTACTCGACGACGTGAGCTGGACTCCTCCCGACGTGTTCGGGCCCGCCCGGCTGGGGCCGGTCGAGCTGCGAAACCGGGTGATCAAGGCCGCGACCTTTGAGGGCATGACCCCGCACGGGCTGGTCACCGACGAGCTGATCGACTATCACCTGCGACCTGTGCGGGGCGGTGTCGGCATGACCACGGTGGCCTACTGCGCGGTCTCGCCGGAGGGCCGCACCGACCGCCACCAGATCTGGATGCAGCGCGAGGCCCTGCCCGGGCTGCGCAGGCTCGCCGACGCCGTGCACGCCGAAGGTGCCGCCGTCAGCGCCCAGATCGGGCACGCCGGGCCGGTCGCCAACCCGGTTTCCAACCGGCTGCCCGCGCTCGGCCCCTCCCGCCGGCCGAGCCCGCTGGGCCTCCGGATGATCAAGGCCGCCTCCGCCACTGACCTGCACCGCATCACCCGCGCCCACGCCGAGGCCGCGCGCACGGCATGCGAAGCCGGCTTCGACGCAGTGGAACTCCACTTCGGGCACAACTACCTGGTCAGCTCGTTCCTCAGCCCAAGGCTCAACCGGCGTACGGACGGATTCGGCGGGAGCCTGGCCAACCGGTCGCGGATGGCCCGTGACATCGCCCGGGCAGTTCGGGACGCGGTCGGCGGCCGGCTCGCGATCATCGCCAAGCTGAACATGGACGACGGCGTGCCCGGCGGGTTCTGGCTCGATGAGAGCATCCAGGTCGCCCGGTGGCTGGAAGCCGACGGGAACGTCGATGCCCTCGAGCTCACCGCCGGCAGCTCGCTGCTGAACCCGATGTACCTGTTCACCGGGGACGCGCCGGTCCGCGAGTTCGCCGCGCAATTCCCGGCACCGGTGCGCCTGGCCATCCGGCTCGGCGGGAGCCGGTTCCTGCGCAGCTACCCGTATCAGGAGGCGTACCTGCTCGACCGGGCCCGCCAGTTCCGCGCCGCGCTGACCCTGCCGCTGATCCTGCTCGGCGGGATCACCCGCAAGCAGACCATGGACCTGGCCATGGCCGAGGGCTTCGCGTTCGTCGCCATGGCCCGCGCCCTGCTGCGCGAGCCCGACCTCCTCCACCGCATCCAGGCCGATCCCCGGGCCCGGTCACTGTGCATCCACTGCAACAAATGCATGCCCACCATCTACACGGGCACCCGCTGCGTGCTCGCCTCCCCGGGAGGACCTGATACCCGCCGGAAAGACCGCTGAGATCAGGGTGTGGCCGCGATCCTCACCGGGCATCCCCGGCAATGGCGACCACGAGAGCCTCGATTGTGTGTAGCCGGTTCCCGGCCTGGTCGAACACGATGGAGCCGCCCCGCGGTATACGATGCCGTGCCGGCCGAGGTGACCTTTGCCCCTGTCCAGCTGGCGAGTGGCGGCCGACGATAATGGCGGAGGCGATCGCCATGGCCACCACCGACGACCGGCGCAGCCGCAGCGCCCTAGACGCCGCGCTGGATATCTTCCGCGTCCGGCAGTATTTCAAGGTCATCGTCCGCGGCCGCGACGTGATAACGGCCATCCGCGAGGACACGAGGTTCCTCGAAGCGGTCCGGCGCGGGCTCTTGCCGTTGCCGTCCGACCGCCGGCCTGCGCCGGGGCCGGTCTTCGGGCCGCTGCGCGGCGCCGCCCCGCCGCCGCTGGCGGGGCGCGTCGGTGTCGTGGCCACTGGTGGCAGCGGCGCCCTGGCCTCCCTCGCCGGCGTGGCGAAGGCGCTGCAGGACAGCGGCACCGAGGTGTCGGTCTACTCGGTGTGCTCGGGTTCGGCGCTGTTCGGCTTCCCGCTCGGTGCCGGGATGCCGCCCGAGGAGGTCGCTGAGCTCACCGCCTCGATGCGGCCCGGCGACTATATCGATGCCGGATGGCACGAGCTCGCCGCGCTCGTCCCGACCCTGGCGCGCGGCTGGTGCGGCATCCTGCGCGGCGACAAGCTCGAGGCGTTCTACCGCCGTCACCTCGGCGACCTCACCCTAGCCCAGCTGCGGACGCCGACCTACGCGCCGATCTGGAACGTCGAGCACAACCGGCTGGACTTCGTCGGCCCACGCACCCATCCGGACATGCCGGTGGCACACGCGATCCGGATGGCAGTGTCGCTCCCGCTGTTCGTCCAGCCGGTCATGCTCGACGGGCTGTCATGGTGCGACGGCGGGATCGTCGACATCTTCCCGGTGCGGCCGGTGCTCGACATCGAGCCCGCCGTCGACACCGCGGTGGCGGTGAACGGGTTCTACCCGCACGAGTTCGGTGGCGAGGACATCACCGGCTGGAACCACCGGCCGCTCAGCATCGTCGCGGCCGGCTCGCAGGTGCGCACCTGCCAGCAGGTGCAGCTGGCCCGCGAGCACCTGGCCAGGCTGCGCCGCGAGGCCCGGACCCTGCTCGTCGAGCCGGTTCCCTACCAGGAGGTCGCGGGGACCGGCTTCTACGAGCAATTCCTCGACACCCGCGAGTGGCCGGAGTTCATGCGCGCGGGACGCGAGGCGATGCTCGCCGTCCTGCGCCAGCACGCCCTCCGGTCAGCCGCCTAGCAGGGCGGCCGACCGTCGGTCTCGGCGACCGACACGCTTGCTGACCAGTAATCATTCCTGTTCATGACGCTACCAGGGCCACGCTTGTCCCCGGGGCTGTCGCTTGGCCCCGTGGCTAGCGGAGCTTCCTGAGGAACGGGTCCTGCGGCGCGTAGGGCGCGACCTTGACCCGTGCGTCCACGACGAATACCCCGTCCGGCCGGGCGATGACCGGGTTGAGGTCGAGCTCGGTGACCTCCGGCAGGTCGTCGGCGAGCCGGGAGACCCGTAGCAGCAGGTCGCGCAGCGCGCGGAGATCGGCAGCGGGGCTGCCCCTGTGCCCGAGCAGCAGCGGCGCCGAGCGGATGGACCGGATCAGCGTGTCCGCGTCGACATCGGTCAGCGGCGTGAGCCGGGCCGCGTGGTCGGCGAGCACTTCGGTGGCCACTCCGCCGAGCCCGAACACCACCAGCGGGCCGAACAGGCGGTCGTCGGCTACGCCGACGATCACCTCGGTGCCGCCGCCGATCATCGGCTGCACCAGGATCTTGCGGAGCTTCCCGCCGAATCGTTCCGCCAGCCTCCGGAAGGCGGCGCGGACGTCGGCCTCGGTGCGCAGGCCGAGCTCGACCCCGCCCGCGTCGGACTTGTGCACCAGCCCGGGGACGTCGGCCTTGAGCACCACCGGGACCCCGCCGCCGCCGGCGAAGGCGGCGGCGGCCTGGTCTTCGCTGCGGGCCAGGACCAGCTCGGCCAGTGGTATCCCGTAGCAGCGCAGCAGCGCCGCCGTCACCTCCGGCGGAAGCCAGCCGCCGTCGCCGGTCCCGAGGAACTCGCGCACCAGCGCGCGGGCGTCGTCGCCCCTGATGCCGGCGAGCTTGGGTACCACCCCGCGCGGGGCGGCTCGCCACGCCCCGTACAGGGCGGCGCAGGCCACGGCGGCCGCGGCCGCCTCGGGGTACGCGTAGGCGGGTATCTGCCTGCCGTCATCCGTCTCGGGCAGCAGTCGCACCGTCTCGGCCTGGTCGAGCAGCACGGCGGCCAGCGGCACGCGGACGTCGGCCTGCTGGATGGCCGCGACCAGGGCGCCGGTCGCGCCGGTGGGCAGCGCGAGCACGATCACGGCGCTGACGGCTTCGTCGGCCGCCGCGAGCTCCAGGCACTCCCGGAACTGGCCGGCTGAGACCGCGGCGGTGGTATCGATCGGGCCGTCGGCCGCGCCGCCGGGCGGGATCAGTGCGCGCAGCCGGTGCCGGGTCAGCCGGTGCGGCCGATGTACGGTCAGGCCGAGGTCGGTGCAGGCGTCGGCGGCCAGCACCCCCGCGCCGCCGACGTTAGACACGACCGCAACCGTCGTTCCCTTCGGGACCGGCTGGGTGGCCAGCAGCGCGGCGGCCTCGATCAGGTCGCCGAAGCCGGGCACCGCGATG
Organism: uncultured Actinomycetota bacterium; assembly: GCA_963753225.1. GTDB lineage: Bacteria > Actinomycetota > Actinomycetes > Streptosporangiales > Streptosporangiaceae > Palsa-504. Next base: position 478,204 of record CAVWBQ010000047.1, read on the forward strand.
ATGCCGGCCTGGCCGAACAGGGCCTCCCTGGTGACCCAGGGCGTCGCGACCGCCGCAGTGTGCGAGGCGGCTGCCCGCTGGCCGGCCGCCGAACGCCCGGCCTGCACGGCGAGTACCGGCATGCTCGCGGCGACCCGGCGCGCGGTGCGGGCGAACTTGCGCGGGTTGCCGAACGACTCGATGTACAGCACGGCGAGCCTGGTGACGCCGTCCTGCTCCCACCACATCAGCATGTCGTTGCTGGACACGTCGAGCTTGTCGCCCACCGACGCGAACGAGGAGATGCCGATGCCCAGCCGGGACAGCGCCTGGGCGGTGGCGAAGCCCAGCCCGCCGGACTGCATGACCAGCCCGGCCACCCCCGGCTTGGGGTGCGCGGCGGCGAACGTGGCGTCCAGGCCGATGCCGGGCACCGCCACGCCGAAGCAGTTCGGCCCGATCAGCCGCATGCCGTGCCGGCGGCAGGCCGCCAGCAAGCCGGCGCGGGCGGCGTCGTCCAGACCGGAGGTGATCACCACGCACGCGCGCACGCCCCGCTGGCCGCACTGCTCCGCGGTGTCGACAACGGCCGCCGCGGGCACGGCGATCACCGCCAGGTCGACGTGCTCGGGCAGGTCGGCCGACGAGGCCAGGGCGGGCTCGCCGCCGATCTGACGGGCGTGCGGGTTGACCGGGTACACCGTCCCCGCGTACCCGGCGTCGCGGATGTTGTCCCAGATCATCCCGCCCACCGTCCCCGGCCGCCGGCTGGCGCCGATCACCGCGACCGACCCGGGCGCGAACACGTGCCGCAGGCTGGCCGAGTCCGCCTCGCGCTCCCGTTCGGCCACCGCGTTTAGGTAGCTGTCCAGGTCCGTGCCGTCGACGAGGCCGGGCAGCGGGATTATCAGGTCGACCACCCCGCGGGAGATCTGACGGTGCACCGGCAGGCCGGCGTCCCCGATGACCTTCAGCATCGCCGTGTTCTCGGCCAGCGTCATCCCGGTGAACGCGGTGACCCCATGGCTTCTGGCGTACCAGACCAGGTGCTCCAGCAGCAGAGTCGCGATTCCCCTGTGGTGCATCCGGTCGGCCACCGCGAATGCGACCTCGGCTTCCTTATGGTCTGGGCCCCCCTGCCCGTCCAGCACCTCGTAGCTGGCGACGCCGACCACCTCGCCGCCCTCCAGGGCGAGCAGCGCCACCCGGCCGGCCCTGGACAGCCGGCAGATCCGCCGTGCCTCGGCCTCGGCAGCCGTCCGGCTGAGGCTGAAGAAGCGCAGGTAGGCGTTGTCCGGCGACATCGCCTGGTGCATGGCCTTGACCGCGCGGTAGTCGCCGGGCCGGGCCGGGCGGATCTCCACCGTGCTCCCGTTAACCAGCAGCGCGTACACGCTGGATTGCTCAGTCATGCTCATCCGGGCCTCCCGTTCGCGTCCCCCTCTTTTCCCATCGTCCGCAGAAACCGAGACCCACGATGACCGGCGGAGTCATCGGGGTAGCTGAGCCGGTCGGGCGCCGCTGCCACGCCGTTAACGTGGCCACACCAGGCGCACGATGTCGTGGCCAGCCTCGTTGTTCTCCGGTGTACCTGCCAGCGTCACCCCCCGCCCCTTCACCGTCGCCTTGAGCGTGTCCGGTCGCTTGAGGCGGCCGTGGCCGTCACCGGCGGGCCGCGGGCTGCGGGCAAGAGTCCACCCGGGCGGTCCTGACGCTGGCCGCCCCGATCTCGCTGAGGATCCCGATCACCAGGCCGATCGTCCAGGCCAGCAGGGTCGCGTACTCGATGCGCAGTTCGTCCGCCGTGAGCTCGTCGTCGTCCGTCCGGCCGGCGAGCAGGCGCAGTTCGTCCGCCAGCGCCGGGGACAGCGACCGCTCCAGCTCGGCAGTCAAGGCATCGAGCTGCCGCCGCAGCCGCGCCACTTCCCCGGGCCGCAGGCTTGCCTGGTGCAGGTCGTCGTTGGCGTTGCTGAGCATCGCCCAGATCCGCAGCACGCGGTCGGGCGCGTCGACCCGGCAGACGCGGCTGGCATCGGCCGGCCGGCCGATGGTCACCGCCAGGCGTGGCGGCGTGACGACCGTGGCATCCGGCTGGCCGCCGGGGACTGCTGGTTTCGTGCCACCCATTTCCTGGGCTCCTGTCGTCTGGTTTACAGCCGCTTCCGCGGCCAGCTTCAGTCTCGCCGCCCGGTAGTCGCCGCCCCAGGGCCGGAAGTCCCCTGATGAGGGCCCACCGGCCCGGCCGACGGCACCGGCACGGACCTTTGCCGGGCCTTCCGTCCCTAGCCGGGGCGGTCCCGGCACGAGATGACTGGAGGGGAGGGAGATTGCGACGATGTCATTCACCGGAGTCAAGAACCTTGATCACAGCATCGACAAGACCAAAGCGTGGCTGGCCGAGATCGCGGCCGAATTCGGCACCGAGGACCGGCAGTTCGCCTACCGCGTCACCCGCGCCTGGCTGCACGCGCTGCGGGACCGGCTCCCCGTCCAGGTGGCCGCGAACTTCGCCGCGCAGCTTCCGGAACTGCTGCGCGGGGTGTTCTACGGCGGCTGGAGCCCGAGCCGGGTCCCGGTCAAGTTCGGCCCGCGCCGGCCGTGAAGGAGCGTGCCGAGATGCTGTTCGCTGATCGTACGGACGCGGGACGCCAGCTGGCGCGCCGGCTGCTGCACCTGCGGGGCACAGATGCCGTGGTGGTCGCCCTGCCGCGCGGCGGCACGCCGGTCGCGGCCGAGGTGGCCCGGGAGCTGCGGGCCCCGCTCGACGTGATCGTGGTGCGCAAGCTCGGCGTCCCGTTCCAGCCGGAGTTCGGCTTCGGTGCCATCGGCGAGGGCGGCGCCAGGACCATCGATGATCGCGTGGTCCGCCAGGCCAGGCTGACCGGGCAGGCGATCGCCAGCGTGGAGGCGCGGGAACGGGCCCGGCTGGACCGCCGGGTGGGCCAGCTGCGCGGCGGCCGGCCGCCGGTACCGCTGGCGGGCCGCACCGCGGTGGTGGTGGACGACGGGATCGCGACCGGGTCGACGGCCCGTGCCGCCTGCCTGGTGGCCAGGGCGCGGGGCGCCAGCCGGGTGATCGTCGCGGTACCGGTGGGCGCGGCCGAGGCGGTCGCGTCGCTGCGGCGCGACGCCGACGAGGTGATCTGCCTGCACACCCCGGCGTCCTTCGTCGCGGTCGGCGACTGGTACCAAGACTTCTCCCAGGTCGCCGACCCCGGGGCGGCCGACCTGCTCGGTCAGGCGGCGACGTGCCCGGGCCCGCGCGACGCCGCTCCGGACCCGGCGGAGGTCGCGGTGGACGCCGGGGACACCCGGCTGCCTGGGTCGCTGGTCATCCCGCCCGACGCGGGCGGGCTGGTGGTTTTCGCCCACGGCAGCGGCAGCAGCAGGCACAGCCCGCGTAACGAGTTCGTGGCGGCCGGCCTGAACCGGGCCGGCCTCGGCACGCTGCTGGTCGACCTGCTCACTCCGGACGAGGAGCTCAGCCGGGCCAACGTGTTCAACGTCGCCCTGCTCGCGGCCCGCCTGGCGGCCATCACCCGATGGCTGAGCGATCAGCCCGGTACCGCCGCCGTGCCGCTCGGTTACTTCGGGGCCCGCACCGGCACCGCCGCGGCCCTGGCGGCCGCGACCGCCACCCCGCGGCTCCCGGTCGACGCCATCGTGTCCCGCGGCGGCCGCCCGGATCTGGTGGGCGGGCGGCTGGCCCTGGTCCGGGCGCCCACCCTGCTCATCGTGGGCGGCGCGGACAAGATGATCCTCGACCTCAACCAGCGGGCCCGGGCGCAGCTGAAGTGCGAGAGCGGGGTCGCTGTCATTCCCGGCGCCACTCACCTGTTCTCCGAGCCCGGAGCCCTTAGCCAGGTGACGGACCTGGCCGCCGACTGGTTCGGCCGCCACTTCGCCCGGGCGGGCGCCATCGCGGCCGCGGCCTGAGGGGGCGACCTTCGGCCTGCCGGAGCCGGACCAACGGCCCTGGCCTGCCGGCAGGCCGCGGGCGATGCTCGGGGCATTGGGAACTACTTGCAGGTGATGAGGATGAAGACGGTCAAGGATGTCATGTCCGCGCTTCCGATCTCGGTGCGCGAGAGCACGTCGTTCCGCGAGATAGCCGCCAGGCTCCGCGAGTGCCGGGTCAGCGCGTTCCCCGTGCTGAACGCGGACGGGAAGGTGATCGGTGTCGTCTCCGAGGCGGACCTGCTGGTCAAGGAGGCCGTGGCGGGCGAGCCCAACGTCAGCTGGGGGTTGCTGGCTGGCATAGTGCACCACTCCAGCCGGGCCAAGGCGGCCGGCGTCACCGCGGCCGACCTGATGACGAGCCCGGCCGTGACGATCGGCCCGGACGACACGGTGGAGCACGCCGCCAAGCTCATGTACGACCGCAAGGTCAAGCGCCTCCCGGTGGTCGACCAGGCTGGCCGGCTGGTCGGGATCATCAGCCGGACCGACATCCTGGCCGTCTTCGCCCGCACCGACACGGAGATCCGCGAGGAGATCATGACCCAGGTGATCGCGGGCCGCTCCGAGCCGAGCTATTACTCGGTCATCGTGGAGGACGGCGTGGTGACGCTGGAAGGCACGCCCGAGACCGTCGCCATCGGCCGCGACCTGGTCCGGCGGGCCCGGCGCGTCCAGGGCGTGGTAACCGTGCGCGACTGCCTCGTGTACCCGGTTCCTCCCGTCCCCAGCAGCCCCGGCCCTTACTTCTGAAGTCGTCTGGGTGGTCCTCGCCGCGAGGTGAGGTGGCGCCCCAGCCGGGACCTTCGTCCCGGAAGGCCCGGGCGTTCGGCTCTGCCGCCTCTCCTGTGACCTGGGTGACCTGGATAGAGGCCGCATGTCCGGCCGAGGCGAACGGAGAGTAAAATGAGCGTGACGACAACGGCGTCGAAGATCTACCAGGCTCCCGGGCACGCTGACAGCCCGGTGGAGGTCAAGCCGCGCTACGAGAACTTCATCGGCGGCCACTGGGTGCCGCCGGTCCAGGGTCAGTACATGCAGGACCTGTCACCCGCGAACGCGCGGAAGTTCACCGAGGTCCCGCGGTCGAGCAAGGAGGACATCGAGCTCGCCCTGGACGCCGCCCACGCGTCCCGTGAGGCCTGGGGCGAGACGTCGCTGACCGAGCGCGCCCGGGTCCTCAACCGGATCGCGGACGTGATCGAGGAGCACACCGAGGAGCTCGCGGTCGCCGAGAGCTGGGACAACGGCAAGCCGGTGCGCGAGACGCTGGCCGCGGACATCCCGCTGGCGGCGGACCACTTCCGGTACTTCGCCGCGGAGACCCGCTCCCTGACCGGCACCAGCACCGAGATCGACAAGGACACCGTGGCCTATCACTTCCACGAGCCGCTCGGCGTGGTCGGCCAGATCATCCCGTTCAACTTCCCGCTGCTGATGGCGGCGTGGAAGCTGGCCCCTGCGCTGGCCGGCGGCAACTGCACGGTGATCAAGCCTGCCTCGACCACACCGTGGTCGATCCTGAAGCTGGCCGAGCTGATCGGTGACGTCGTACCGCCCGGCGTGCTCAACATCGTGACCGGGCCCGGCGGCGAGATCGGCAAGGCGCTGGCCACCAGCCGGCGGATCGCCAAGATCGCGTTCACCGGCGAGACCGTGACCGGCCGCCTGATCATGCAGTACGCCGCGGAAAACCTCATCCCCTCCAGCACCGAGCTGGGCGGCAAGTCGCCCAACGTGTTCTTCGCCGACGTGATGGACCGCGACGACGCGTTCCTGGACAAGGCCATCGAAGGCCTGGTGCTCTACGCGTTCAACAAGGGCGAGGTGTGCACCTGCCCGTCCCGGGCGCTGATCCAGGAGTCCATCTACGACCGGTTCATGGAGCGGTGCCTGGAGCGGATCGGCCGGATCAGGCAGGGTAACCCGCTCGACCTGGGCACGCAGATGGGCCCGCAGAACTCCCGTCAGCAGCTCGACAAGATCAAGTCCTACGTCGACATCGGCCTGGCCGAGGGCGCGGAGCTGCTGATCGGCGGCAGGCAGCCGGAGCTCGATGGCGAGCTGGCCGACGGGTACTTCTTCGAGCCGACCGTGCTCAAGGGCCACAACAAGATGCGGGTCTTCCAGGAGGAGATCTTCGGCCCGGTCTTGGCCGTGACCACGTTCAAGGACGAGGCCGATGCGCTCGAGATCGCCAACGACACCCTCTACGGCCTCGGCGCCGGGGTGTGGACCCGCAACGGCGCGCTGGCCTACCGGATGGGCAGGGCCATCAAGGCGGGCCGGGTGTGGACCAACTGCTACCACCAGTACCCGGCGGGCGCGGCGTTCGGCGGCTACAAGATGTCCGGCGTGGGCCGGGAGCTGTACCGGGAGACGCTGACCGAGCACTACTCGCAGACCAAGTCCCTGCTGGTCAGCTACAGCGACCAGGCCCTGGGCCTGTTCTAGGACCCGCGGTCAGGCAGGAGATGAGATGGACGGGCAGCCGCACGTCGACCGGGTGACCGCCACGCCCGCGGCGCTGGCCGCGCTGGCCCGGCTGCGGGAGCAGCGCGGCGCGGTCATCCTCTACCAGTCGGGCGGCTGCTGCGACGGCAGCCTGCCGATCTGCCTGGAACAGGGGGAGCTGCGCATCGGCGACGGTGACGTGCTGCTCGGGTCGGTCGGCGGCTGCCCCGTCTACATCGACGATCGCCAGTTCGCGGTCTGGAAGCACACTCAGCTGATCATCGACGTCGGACCGGAGGAGCCCGAGGGCTTCTCCTTGCCGGCCGGCGACGACCAGCACTTCATCACCAGGTCCCGGGTGTTCTCGCCCGCGGAACTGGCCACGTTGGCAGAAAGAGAGCGACAGCCATGAGCCAGCCCTCATCGGAGCCAGCCGTCACGGTCGGCGTACTGAAGGAGACCACGCCGGGCGAGCAGCGGGTGGCGGTGGTGCCCGAGTCGGTCCCGGTGCTGGCCCGCGCGGGCGTCCGGGTTCTCTTGGAGCCGGGAGCGGGCGCGGCCGCGTGGTTTCCCGACGGCGCCTACGAACGAGCCGGCGCGAGGGTCGTCAGCCGGGACGAGGTGATCAGCGGGGCCAGCGTGCTCGTCGGCGTCGGCACGCCGGGCCCGGATCTGATCGCCCGGCTGCGGGCCGGCCAGGCGGTCATCGGCATGCTGCGGCCGCTGGTCCAGCCGGAGGTGGCCGGCCAGCTGGCCAGGGCCGGGGTGACCGCGATCAGCCTGGACGGGCTGCCGCGCACGGTGAGCCGGGCCCAGTCGATGGACGCGCTCACGTCCCAGGCCAACGTGGCCGGGTACAAGGCCGTGCTGGTCGCGGCCGATTGCTTCGGCCGTTTCTTCCCCATGCTGATCACCGCGGCCGGGACGAGCCTGCCGGCGAACATCCTCGTGCTCGGCGCGGGCGTGGCCGGCCTGCAGGCCATGGGCACGGCCCGCCGGCTGGGCGCCGTGGTGACCGGTTACGACATCCGGCCGGAGACCCGTGAGCAGATCGAGTCGGTCGGGGCCAGGTTCCTGCGGCTCGCCTCGGTCGCTCCGGCAGACGGCGAAGCCGGGTATGCCCGGGCGCTCACCGCCGAGGAGCAGGCCGCCCAGCAGGCCGAACTCGCCGCGCAGATCGCCCGCTTCGACATCGTCATCACCACCGCGCAGGTGCCGGGCCGGCGCCCGCCGCTGCTGGTCACCGCCGAGGCGGTCAAGGGCATGCAGGCGGGCAGCGTGCTCGTCGACCTGGCCGCGAGCAGCCTCGGCGGCAACGTCGAGGGCTCGGTGGCGGATCAGGCGGTGCTGACGGGCGACGGGGTCCGGATCATCGGGGCGGGCAACCTGCCCGCACAAGTGCCCACCGCCGCCTCGACCGCGTACTCGCACAACATCGTCGCCCTGCTGGCCGAACTGGTCCGCGACGGCGCGCTGACGATCGACCCCTCCGACGAGATCCAGGCCGGCGTGGTCGTGACCCACCAGGGCACGGTGATCCACCCCGCGGTGGCCGCCCTGCTCGGATCGCCCGCTGAGAGAGGCAGTCGATGACCACGAGCCTGATGTCCGATATTTACATGTTCGTGCTGGCCATCCTGGTCGGCTACGAAGTCATCACCAAGGTGCCGTCCACGTTGCACACGCCGCTGATGTCGGCCTCCAACGCCATCCACGGCATCGTCATCATCGGCGCGATCATCACCGCGTCGCAGGCGCGGACGACCGCTGGCTACGTGCTCGCCTTCGTGGCCGCGTTCTTCGCGGCGATGAACGTGGTGGGCGGCTACAGCCTGACCGACCGGATGCTGCAGATGTTCCGCAAGCGGCCCGGTCCGCCCGCCCGCGACGGCGGCTCCGGCCATCTCGAGGAGAAGTCATGAACGCCGTCAGCATCGCCGTGGCGCTGGCTTACCTGCTGGCCGCCGCCGGGTTCGTGGTGGCCCTGCACCTGATGAACTCCCCGGCCACCGCGCGCCGGGGCAGCCGGCTGTCCTGGCTGGGCATGATCGTCGCGGTGGCGGCCGCGCTGGTCAGCGTCATCCATGACGCGACGATCACGACGGCCGGCTGGATCGTCCTCATCGCCGGCGCCGCCGGCGGCGGGGCCGTCGGCCTGGTCATGGCCAGGCGGGTCAAGATGACCGACGTCCCGCAGGTCGTCAGCATCTTCAACGCGGTCGGCGGAGGCGCCGCCGCCCTGGTGGCGGCCGGGGGCTTCGTCCGCCTGGCCGGCGGGGCCGGCATCTCCACCCAGGTGATGATCGCGACCGTGCTGGACATCATCATCGGTCCCGTCACCTTCTCCGGATCGCTGATCGCCGCGGGCAAGCTGCAGGGCTGGGTCAGCTCGCGGCCCGTGGTCTTCCCCGGTGCCCGCCTCGTCACCGCCGCCCTCGCCGTCATCGGCGTCGGGGCGAGTTGCTACCTGCTGGCCGGCCACGACTCCATCCCGGTGCTGATCCTGATCGCCTGCGCCGCCCTCGGCTTCGGCGTCACGATGACGATGCCGATCGGCGGCGCCGACATGCCCGTGGTCATCGCGCTGCTGAACTCCTTTACCGGCATCGCCGTGGCCATCGCCGGCTTCGTGATCGATAACGGCGCCCTGATCATCGGCGGCGCGCTGGTCGGGGCGTCGGGCGGTATCCTCACCCTGCTCATGGCCCGGGCCATGAACCGCTCGATCCTCGGCGTCATGATGGGCGGCTTCGGCACCGGTGACAGCGGCCAGGCCGGCGGCCCGGCGGCCGGGACGGGCGCCAGCGTCCGGAGCATCTCGGCCGAGGACGCCGCCATCCAGCTGGCCTACGCCAGCAAGGTCGTCATCGTCCCCGGCTACGGCCTGGCCGCCGCGCAGGCCCAGCACGAGGCGGCCGAGCTGGCCGCGGTGCTGCGGGAGCACGCCACGGTGTTCTTCGCCATCCACCCGGTGGCAGGCCGGATGCCCGGCCACATGAACGTGCTGCTCGCCGAGGCGAACGTGTCCTATGAGGACCTGAAGGAGATGGACGCGGCCAACCCCGAGTTCCCGACCACGGACGTGGCGCTGGTCGTCGGGGCCAACGATGTCACGAACCCGGCGGCCCGCCTGCCCGGCAACCCCGTGTCCGGCATGCCGATCCTGAACGTGGACCAGGCCAGGAGCGTCATCGTGATCAAGCGGTCCATGGGCCACGGCTACGCCGGGATCGACAACGAGCTGTACACCGACCCGAAGACCGGCATGTTCTTCTCCGACGCCAAGGGCGGCCTCGCCGAGATCATCGCCGCGGTCAAGACCCTGGTTCCCAGCTGACGCAGGGAGGAGGGGCTGGCCGGGACATAGGACCGGGCTGACGGTGACATTAGGCCCTGTGCCGGCGCAGCCGTCCTGGGGTTGACTAGAACTTGGCACGAGCTGATCGGTATCAGCCGGAAGCGGGCGCGGCCCGTGGGATCGACTTCCCCGCGCGCGAGTAGTGTTCGACTCACTGCCGTGCCACCAGGCGGGCACGCATGACCAAGGTCCCCAAAGCTGAGGACCCGTGTCCCTAACGCTGTCACACGGGCCCAGCGCAATCTGGCTCCATGGTGAGATCGACGAAGGCTGGAGCCAAGGCCGAGACTCGCCGGGCGGACCAGACGGAAAACGCCGTGTTCGGCGCGCTGATGCGCGCATCCCAGTTCGTCGCGCACGTCGCGGGCCTGCGGGCTCGACGCCACCCTCTCCCAGGCCGCCCAGGCCCAGCGGGCTAAGCCCGGGCCGGCGTCGGCAGGCCGCGTGAGACGCGGTCAAGACCCTGGTGCCCAAGTACATGTCGACAGCACAAGGGCGGCCCAGCCGGGTAGCCCGGGACAGGAGCAGATGATGGCAACGTTCAATGTGATGGATCTATCGGCCCTGGAGATCCTCGATTCCCGCGGGCGGCCCACCCTGGCGGTCACGGTGCGGCTGGCGGACGGCACGACCGCCCGCGCAGGCGTCCCTTCCGGCGCCTCGACCGGCTCGCGGGAAGCCGTGGAACGCCGCGACGGCGACCCGGACAGGTACGAGGGCAAAGGGGTTCTCGGGGCGGTGGCGTCCGTCAACACCGAGATCCGCGATCTCCTGCGTGGCCGGCCCTGGGCCTCTCTGGCCGAGGCGGACCAGGCCATGATCGACCTCGACGGCACCGCGAACAAGAGCCGGCTGGGCGCCAACGCCACCGTGGGCACCTCCATGGCGCTGGCCCGGGCGCTGGCCGCCTCGGCCGGCGTGCCGCTGTGGCAGTGGATCACGCCGGACGGCGTCCCGCCCTCGCTTCCGGTGCCGCACTTCAACGTGCTCAACGGCGGCGTGCATGCGCCCAACAAGCTGGATTTCCAGGAATTCATGGTCGCGCCGGTCGGCGCTCCTTCGATGGCCGAAGCGGTACGGGCCGGCGCCGAGGTCTACAGCGCGCTGCGCCGCGAGCTATCCGGCCGCAAGCTGTCCACCGGGCTGGGCGACGAAGGCGGCTTCGCCCCGGAGGTGACCGAGCCGGAAGAGGTTCTCCGCCTGCTGGTCCAGGCCATCAGCGACGCTGGCTACAAGGCGGGAGCCGAAGGCGTGTCGATCGCGCTTGACCTGGCCGCATCGGAGTTCCGCCAGCCGGACGGGCGCTACCAGGTGGCCGGCGACCTGCTGTCGAGCGGTGACATGATCGACCGGCTTGCGCTGATCACCGAGCAGTTCCCGGTGCACCTGATCGAGGACGGCCTGGGCGAAGATGACGAGGACGGCTGGATCGCGCTCACCGCCCGCCTGGGCGCTACGACCGAGTTGGTCGGCAACGACGTCTTCTGTACCAACCCGGCCATCATCACCCGCGCCATCGAGCGCGGCATCGCCAACTCCGCGCTGATCAAGCTCAACCAGATCGGCACCGTCACCGAGACGCTGCAGGCCATGGCGATCTGCCGGACGGCGGGCTACCGCCAGTTCGTGTCCCACCGGTCCGGGGAAACCGAGGACCACTTCATCGCCGACCTAGCCGTCGGCACCGGCTGCGGCCACCTCAAGACCGGTGCCCCGGCCCGCGGCGAACGCGTGGCCAAGTACAACCGCCTCATGGAGATCGCCGCGGCCGCACCCGCCCTCCGCTACGGCATGCCCATAGGCTGACATTCGGACGGCCAGGCCAGTCTCGGGCCAGCGCGAGGAGCACCCCGAGATGACCGGAACAGGCGAGCCGGAATCGCCAGCCTGGCTGGCGATTCCGGCTCGGTCTTGGTGCTGAACTCCGGCAGCTCGTCGGTGAAATTCGCCCTTTGTGGACCTAGTCGCCCATGGTCGCGCTGATGAGCTGTGCCCATTGCAGCAGGTGGCGGTCGCCGACGAAGTTCTCGCGAATGTGCTCCTGGGCCGCCTTGCCCATGCGCCGGGCGTTGCCCGGATTGTCGAGTAGCTGCCGCACCGCGGACCCGAACGCGGCCAGATCGGCCGGGTCGCGCAGCAGGACGCCGGTGCCCTCGACAACCTGGTCCTGGATCCCGCCGACCGCCGAGCCCACCACCGGGCGTCCCTTCCACATGCCTTCCGCGACGGTCAGCCCGAATCCCTCGGCGAGGCTCTTCTGCACGATCACCTGCGCATGACGCTGGATCGCGTTGACCATCGCCGCGTTCTCCTCGACGTCATCAAGCGGCAGTGTCACCAGCAGTATCCGCGCGCGGGCGGCCGCGGGCAGGTCCCGCCACTGCGCCAGGCATTCAGCCAGGACGAGGGCGCCCTCGGGGTCGTCGGCAACCTCGCTCATCATGGGGCCGACCAGCATCAGGTACCCGGCACCGCCGGGCACCACGTGCTCGGCGAAGCCGCGCATGACACCGGACATGTCCTTGAGCCTGTCCCAGCGCGAGACCTGCACGACGACAGGGTCGGCCGGGCCGGGCCTGCCGTCGCCCGTCACCAGCCCGGCGCGGGTGACTTCCCCGGTCGTCCCGTCGCGGCGCGCGAAACGCCCGGGTGCCTGGGGCGGCTCGCCGTCCATGACCCCGATGGTGGCCAGGATCGCCTGGACCGTGGCGGCGTCGAGTTGCTGGTTCTTCGCGGAGAACGGGTCGACGGACGGCGGGATGATCCGGGCTTGCTCCGGGGGAATCCACGGCGGCACGTACTGCCGCCGGGAGAAAACGAAGCCGTGCGCGGGCGCCAGGAATGGCCGCAGGAAATCCCATGCCGCGCGCGTGGTGTCGTTCTGCCAGTCCACGCCGATGTGACAGCGCCATACCACCCGCGCGCCGGCCCGGGCCAGGGGCGCCGCCAGCCCGGCGGTCTGCGGGTCGTGCAGCAGCACGATATCGCCCGGGCGGACCAGCCTGAGCAGCTCGTCCGCGTTCGCGGCGAGGACCTGCGCGTAGTGGCTGGCGTCGGCGCTGCTCAGCGGGCCGCCGCCGGCGTCACCGTGAATCTGGTTGTGCAGCCTCTTGGTGATCGCGAAGAACTCCGGGTCGCCGCCGATCACCATCCAGCGGGTCGCGATGTCCAGGCCCGCGCTGTACCCCACGAGCACTTGCAGCATCTCGGCGACCCCGCCGCCGACCGCGGTCGAATTGACGTTCCAGACGGTCCGCCCGCCGAGCCTGTCCCGGAACCGGGCGGCCTCGGTGAGCAGCCGCGCGTAGCGCTCCGTCCCGATGACCGGCTCGAGTGAGGCGACCGGGGTTCCGGGCACAGAGACCTCTTGCAGCCACCCGAGCTCGGGTGCCCGCAGCCCGGCTGGGGGCCGGGCCATGCCACTGGCTGAAGAGGACGGCAGCGTGCTCACATCATCAGCCACCCTCCGGTAACCAGCGCGATCCGGTCTTGTGTGTCGTTCATGATTTCGCCTACTTCGCTTGGCAGGTTGTCATTGGTGTACGTAGAGGCCCGGGGCTGGCTCTTTCGCCGGGAAGCGTGGGCTGCCGACGGACTGGGGCGCCGCGACCTGCTCACCGGAGCGTTCGCCCAGCCAGCCGGCCCAGTGCTGCCACCAGGAGCCCTCGTGCCGCTGCGCGCCCGCCATCCACTGCTGGGCCTCGGGTGGCGTCTCCGGATTGAGGTAGTACCCGAGGCCGCGGTGCTTCGGATCGGCCACCACGGTCTGAATGTGGCCGCTCGAGCACAAGACGAACTGAGACCGGCCGGAAACCATCTGGGTAGACCGGTAGCAGGTCTCCCACGGCGTGATGTGGTCGGTGCGCCCCGCCACCACGTACGTGTCGCAGCCGATACGTGACAGGTCGATGGGCGTGCCGAGGATCTTCATGGCGCCGACGTGCGCTAGCTGGTTGCCCGCCACCATGTCGAGTACCTGATGGTGGAAAGCGGAAGACAGCCTGGTCGTGTCCGCGTTCCAGGCGAGGATGTCGAAGGCCGGCGGGTCCTTACCGAGCAGGTAGTTGTTCACCCAGTAGTTCCACACCAGGTCGTTGGGGCGCAACCAGGCGAACACCTGCGCCATCTGCCAGCCGTCAATCACCCCGCTGCGGGCCGATGCCTTCTTGGCCAGCGCGAGGGACTGCGGTGTCGCGAACAGGAGCATCCGCCCGTCAGAGTCGCAGTCGAGCAGGGTGACGGTCATCGTCGCGGCGTGGATCCGATGGTCCTGCAAAGCGGCGAGGTGCGCCTGCACGAGCGCGGCCATGATCCCGCCCAGGCAGCCGCCCATGATGTTCACGTCCGGCGAACCGGTCACCTCGCGGGCAACGTCGATCGCCTCGATCGTCGCCTGCGCATAGGTATCGAGATTCCAGTCGCGCTGCTCGCCGGTCGGGTTGCGCCAGCTTATGCAGAACACCTGGATGCCCTGCTTGAGCAGGTATTCGACCATGCTGCGGCCGGGGGCGAGATCCAGCGCATAGTACTTGTTGACCTGCGGCGGCACCACGAGCATGGGCCGCTCGAAGACGCTGCTGCTTTGCGGCGTGTACTGGATCAGCTCGAAAACCTCGGTCCGGTGAATAACCGCGCCGGGTGTCGCCGCGATGTTTTCTCCGAGCCGGAACGGCGTGCGGTCGACCATCGACGGCATGCCCCGGTTGTGGCGCACGTCACCGGCCCAGTTGGCTATCCCGCTGCGGATGCTGCCGCCGCGGGTGTCCTTGACGCGCTTGAGGGCCGCGGGATTGCCCAGGAGAAAGTTGGTGGGCGCCAGCGCTTCCCGGACCAAGGTCAGCGCGAAACGCGCCCGTTCGGCGTTCATGCCCTTGATACCGAGATCATCAACGCCGTCGACCCCCGACCCGAGGTAGAGATACGTCTGCATCACCGCCCGGTAAACAGGGTTCTCTCGCCATGCTGGGTCGGCGAAGCGATGATCCCCCTTGTCCGGCTCGACGTGCGACTTGCCGAGCCCGACCCGCAGCAGCTCACGGCCGGCGCCAGACGCGCCCCGCAGCAGTGCCTGCGCCTGCCGGAGTCCGAGGCCGGTCAACGGCCCGGGCCCGGAGGCCTCCGGCTCCGGCCCGTGCACCTCCGGCCCGTGCACCTCCGGCCGGGGGACGGGCACCTCCGGCTGGGGGACGGGCGTCCCCGGCCGGGGGACGGGCGGGCGACGTCCCTTGGGGCTGCTTGCGGCCAACGGAGTCTTGCCGTGCGGGGTGGTCATGATAGCCGCTCCACGATCATGGCCATGCCCTGGCCGCCGCCGACGCACATGGTCTCGAGTCCGATGCTCTGGTCGCGGGTGCGGAGGTCGTTGAGCAAGGTGGCCAGGATGCGGACTCCGGTCATGCCGAACGGGTGGCCGAGGGCGATGGCGCCGCCGTGGGGGTTGAGCTGGTCGCTGAACGGGTCGATGCCGATCTCGCGGGCGGACGGGATGACCTGCGCGGCGAATGCCTCGTTGATCTCGACGACGTCGACGTCGGTGATGCTCAGCCCGGCCCGGGCCATCGCCTGCCGGCTGGACTCGATCGGGCCCAGGCCCATCAGCTCGGGTTCCAGGGCGCTGACGCCGGTGGACAGGATGCGGGCCAGCGGGGTGATGCCGAGTTCGGCGGCGCGGGCCGCCGACATCACCACGGCGGCCGCGGCGCCGTCGTTGAGCGGGCAGGAGTTCCCGGCGGTGACCCGGCCGTCCTTGCGGAACACCGTCCGCAGGGTGGCCAGCTTCTCCACCGTGGTGTCGGCCCGGGGCCCGTCATCCTCGGTCATGGTCAGGCCGGAGGCCAGCGGCACCGGGATGATCTCCCGGGCGAAGATCCCGTCCTTGCCGGCCGTGACCGCGCGCAGGTGGCTGTTCAGCGCGTAGGTGTCCATCTCCTGCCGGGTGATGCCGTACTTATCGGCCACGTTCTCGGCCGTCACGCCCATCGCCATGTAGGCGTCGGGGAATCCTTCCCGGTTCCCGGCGAACAGCCGGGGGTTGTGCGTTTCCAGCTGGTCGGCGAACACGCCGAGCGGGGAGTGGGTACTGGACTCCACGCCGGCGCACACGAACGCGGAGCCCTCGCCCGCCTTGATGGCGTGGAACGCCATCCGGACGGCCTGCAGCGACGACGCGCAGTACCGGTTGACCGTGGTGCCCGGGGCGCCGACCCCGGCCAGGATGGCGATGATCCGGGCCAGGTTGTGCCCCTGCTCGCCGCCGGGCAGGGCGCAGCCGCAGATCACGTCGTCGATCTGGGCGCGGTCCAGCTGCGGGACCTGCTTGAGCACCTCATCGACGACGAAGGCGCCCAGGTCATCGGGCCGCTCATCGATGAGCGAGCCCTTGCCGGCGCGGCCGATCGGCGTCCGGCCGATAGCGACGATAACAACTTCAGACATAACACCCTCCTCAGGGGAAATACGACTACGTGGCCGGGTGCGCGGAATTCAGCGCGATCACCCCGACCCGGTCCCCCGGCGCCAGGCCCAGGTCGCGCATCGCCCCGCCCAGCCGGCGACAGCGCGCGCCAAGCTCGGCATAGGTACGGCGACTGTCCTGGCACACCACGGCGCAGGACCCGGGAGCGGTGCTGAGGGCTCGGCTGAGCGGCTGGGCAAAGGTATACGTCGGGCTCGCCTCCGGGCACGTTGGCAGAGAGCCCCTACTTTCTCGACTGTTTCTGCTGGTCAGGAATTCTGAGACTGTCTCTACACGACGTTACCGACTAGCCGGCGGGGGGTAATGGCCAAAGGTCCCTAATGTCCTGATCCAGCAGTTGGGGCGGGCGACGACGGGGCTCAGTTCCAGCACGATCTCAGCGTTCCAGCACGATCTCAGCCGCGGCGCCCGCTCCACTGCGGGCCGCTCGCCCGCCACTCGGCCTCCCAGGCGCGCAGCCGCCGGCGGTCGAGCGCCCGGCGGGCCAGCATCCCGGCCGCCAGCAGCAGCACCCAGGACACCGCGCAGGTCATCATGACGGCGAGCCAGACCTTACCGACGACGACGCGGTGGTCTATCGGCGGATCGGTGACCGCGCCGGAGGGGTCGATCCAGGTCCGGACCGTGCTTCCCTTGCGCGCGCCGACCACGGCGAGCACCTCACCTGTCCGGGGCGGCTGCCCAGGCGGCTGCCAGCGGGCAGGCACCCAGGTGGTCTGCACGGACGTGTACGGGTCCGGGATCCCTGTGCCCGGGGCATCCTGCATCAGGACGGCGGTGACCTGGTGGTTTACCGCCCGCTGGACCTGAGCCCAGTGCAGGGCATAGTGATCGGCCCACCGCCCGGCCGCGACCGCGGCGGCGGGCACCGCCACCACGACAAAGATGATCATGACTAGCCGCAGGGCGGCCCCGACCCGGTCTATGCCACGGCGCAGCGGGTTGTGGTCGAAGCCGAGCCACCGGGCCAACCGGGCCAGGCTCGTTTCCGGGCTGCGGCTTGTGCGGCTGCGCATCACGTTTACCTCCCAGCAAGCGTGCCTTATGGTCAAGCCTGCTGCACCCGGCCCGGCCCGGGCAGGGTCGTTGGGCCCTGGCCTTGGGCCTCTTGGTCCCGGTGACAACGGCTCATGGGCCGTCAGGCACCGACGTCCGGTATCCGGCCGGGGGACCTTCTTCCCTGTTACCCAGGCGGGTCGGCGACCAGGCTGGCGACGGGGAAATAGAGGAGGTCGCCATGACCGGGACGACATACGGGATCGTGGCCGGCTACGACGGGTCGCCGGGCGCCGCTCAGGCGCTGCGCTGGGCGGCCAGGGAAGCCTGGGCCCGCGGGACGACGCTGACGGTCTGCCTGGCCTGGACCCCAGACCACATGGAACTGACAGCCGGGTCGGCCCTTCGCAACCTGGTCAGGCAGCACGGTCAGGAGGTCCTGACCCGCGGGCTACCGTACGCCGAGTCGGTGCTCGGCCCCGGCCGGGTCCACCCGGACCTGGCCGCCGGGTCGGCCGCCCAGGTGCTGTGCGAGCGCAGCCGGACCGCCGGGATGGTGGTGGTCGGCAGCCGCGGGCAAGGCGAACTGCCCGGCTTGCGGCTCGGCTCGGTTTCATGGCAGGTGGCCGGGCACGCCTCCGGGCGGGTGGTCGTCGTCCGCGGCGCGTGGCGGCCCGCCAACCGGGTCTCCGGCCCGGTCGTGCTGGGCGCGGACGGCTCCCCAGCCGGCCAGGCCGCGACCGCTTTCGCCTTCGAGGAGGCCGGGCTGCGCAACGTGCCGCTGGTGACGGTGTGCGCGCTGACCGACGCCCCCGGTCGACTCGGCGGAAGCCACCAGGTGGCAGAGGACTTCGACTACCTGGTGGCCCGCGAGGCGAAGGAGCACCCCGAGGTCAGCGTGGTCCGGCACGTGCTGCCCGGCACCCCGCGCGCGGCACTGCTCTCCGCCGCCGCCGACGCCCAGCTGCTCGTGGTCGGGGCTCGCGGCCGCGGCGGCTTCGACGAGATGAGCCTCGGCTCCATCGCCCAGGCCATGCTGCTCTACGCGCCCGGCCCGGTCGCGGTCGTTCGCCAGGCTACCTGACCTCACCGGTTTTCCCTGGTCACAGGCCTAACGAGGATGGCTTTCTGCCCGGATGATCAAGGACCTACGCCCCTGCCGGCGCCGGTCGCCTCATGGACATGCTGGAGCCGCAAAGAACAAATCGGGTCACCGGCGCGCCTCACGAGGGCGCCCGGAAGGAGGCTTCGATGTCAACCGTTACCCGTGCCCCGCATGGCGGGCACGATCAACAGCCTGCGCCCACCCGGGCGCAGCATAAGGCCCGGGCTCTCGGCCTGACGTCGGCGACCGGCCTGGTCGTCGGCAGCATCGTCGGGACCGGGGTCTTCGCCATGCCGGCCGTGCTGGCCGGCGCGGGCACCAGCTCGCTGCTCGTCCTGGGCGTGATCGCCCTCGGCGCGATGCTGCTCGCGGTGCTGTTCGGCCAGCTGACCAGGCGGATCCCCAACTCCGACGGCGGGCTTTACGCCTACGCCAGGCACGAGTTCGGCGACTTCGCCGGCTACCTGACCGGATGGTGCTACTGGATCCAGTGCTGGGCGGGCAACGCCGCCATCGTGTCGGCCTGGGTCTTCTACGTCGACGCCCTGTTCGGCATCAACCCGTCGGGGATCGGCAACTGGGGCATCGCCCTGGTCGGCCTGTGGATCCCGGCCCTGACCAACCTGGCCGGCGTCAGGCAGATGGCCTGGTTCCAGAACGTCACCGTGGTGCTGAAGTTCCTGCCGCTGCTGTTCGTCGGCGTGGCCGGCTGGTTCTTCGTGTCCAAGGGGAACTTCGGCGCGTTCAACGCCTCCGGCGGGAGCCTGTACAACGCGATCGGCATCGCGGCCGGCGTGGCCCTGTTCTCCTTCATCGGGGTGGAGGTCGCGGCGATCACCGCCAAGCGGGTGAAGAACCCGCGCCGCAACGTGGGCCGCGCCTCGCTGCTCGGCACCGGCGCCAGCGCGATCCTGTACCTGGTCGTGTCGGCCGCGATCATGGGCCTGGTCTCGCATCACGCGCTCATCCACAGCACGGCGCCGTTCGTGCTCGCGTTCCAGACGATCTTCACCCACGGCACCTGGGCCGGCAAGCTGGTGGCCGCGCTGGCCGTCACCTCCGGCATCGGCGCGCTGAACGGCTGGACGCTGGTCACCACGGAGGTGGCCCGCGCGGCGGCCAGCGACGGGCTGTTCCCGCGGGCGTTCGGCTGGACCGACCGCAAGGACACCGCGTGGTTCGGCGTCGTGATGGCGGCGCTGCTGCCCTCGCTGCTGATGCTGTGGGCCTACACCACCAAGACCGGGCTGACCATCTTCACCGACCTGGTGGACCTGACCGTGGTCACGGTCGCCATCCCGTACCTGTTCTCGGCCTGCGCGCAGCTGGCCTACCTGGTGTCCAGGCGGCGCCGGGTGCAGGGCTGGCCGCTGGCCAGGGACCTGTCCATCGCCGGCGCCGGCGTGCTGTTCTCGATGTGGGTCACCTTCGCGGCCGGCTACCAGTCGGTCTACCAGGCCCTGATCCTGGTGCTCGCCGGGGTCGTCCTTTACGCCTTCCTCAAGGCGCACCGGGAGGACACCGGGCAGGTGCCGGCCCCGGCCGAGCCTGGAACGGAGGCCTGAGATGACCTTCAGCGTCCAGTCAGAGGCGGGCCAGCTCCGCCAGGTCATCGTGCACCGGCCTGGCCTGGAGCTGTCCCGGCTGACCCCGCGGAACGCCGCCGAGCTGCTGTTCGACGACGTGCTCTGGGCCAAGAAGGCCAAGGAGGAGCACGACGCGTTCGCCGAGGCGCTCCGCGACAAGGGCGTGCGGGTCCACTACTTCGGGCAGCTCCTGGGCGAGACCCTCGAGCTGCCAGAAGGCCGGGCCTTCGTGCTGGACCGGCTGTGCACGGCCGAGATGCTCGGGCCGAACCTCATCGCCCCGCTGCGCCGGCTGTTCGACGACCTCGACGGCCCGGCGCTGGCCGGGTTCCTGGTCGGCGGCGTGCTCAAGGCCGACCTGCACCCGGCCGGGGCACACAGCCTGAAGTGGGACATGCTCCGCGCCGACGACTTCGTGCTGCCGCCGCTGCCCAACCACCTGTTCCCGCGGGACAACTCCTGCTGGATCTACCAGGGCGTGTCGGTCAACCCGATGGCCAAGCCCGCCCGGCAGCGGGAGACCCTGCACAGCCGGGCCATCTACCGGTTCCACCCGATGTTCGCCACCGCCGACTTCACCAGGTACTACGGCGACGACGACGCGAACCACCAGCCCGCCACCGTCGAGGGCGGCGACGTGCACGTGCTCGGGCACGGCGCGGTGATGATCGGGATGGGCGAGCGGTCCACCCCGATGGCGGTCGAGCTGCTGGCCAGCGCGCTGTTCCTGGCCGGCCAGGCGAGCCGGGTCATCGCCGTCGAGCTGCCCGCCTCGCGGACCATGATGCACCTGGACACGGTCATGACCATGATCGACAGGGACACCTTCGTCCAGTACCCCTACCTGGAGCGCCAGCCGCGGTCCTGGACCCTCACCCCGAACGGGGATGACCGTACCGTCTCGGTGACCCGCAACCACGACCTGTGGGAGACGGTCGCCGAAGTGCTGGGAGTGGACAAGGTCACGGTGCTGAGCACCGACGAGGACATCATGGCCGCCGAGCGGGAGCAGTGGGACGACGGCACCAACTACCTGGCCGTGGCGCCCGGCGTGATCGTGGGCTACGAGCGCAACGTCGCCACCAACACCATGCTGCGTAAGCACGGCATCGAGGTGATCACCATCGCCGGCAGCGAGCTGGGCCGCGGCCGGGGCGGGCCGCGCTGCATGACCTGCCCGATCGAACGGGACCCCGCCTAGGAGGATTGACATGAACCTGCAAGGACGCAACCTGCTCAAGGATACCGATCTCTCCGCCGCCGAATTCCTCTACCTGGTCGACCTGGGCGGGCAGCTGCGCCTGCAAAAGCGGATGGGCTTGCACGCCAGCCGGCTGGCCGGACGCAACATCGCGCTCATCTTCGAGAAGACGTCCACCCGGACCCGTTCGGCGTTCGAAGTGGCCGCGCACGACGAGGGCGCCCACGTCACCTACCTGGGCCCGGAAGACTCCCAGCTCGGCGGCAAGGAGTCGATGAAGGACACCGCCCGGGTGCTGGGCCGCATGTTCGACGGGATCGAGTACCGCGGCGCCTCGCAGGAGACGGTGGAAACCCTCGGCGCCTGGGCCGGCGTGCCGGTGTGGAACGGGCTCACCGACGACTGGCA
Source organism: uncultured Actinomycetota bacterium (assembly GCA_963753225.1). Lineage (GTDB taxonomy): Bacteria > Actinomycetota > Actinomycetes > Streptosporangiales > Streptosporangiaceae > Palsa-504. Next base: position 499,723 of record CAVWBQ010000047.1, read on the forward strand.
CCCGACCCAGATGCTGGCCGACATCATGACCATGCGCGATCACGCCACCAAGCCGCTCGCCGAGGTCAGCTACTGCTACCTCGGCGACGGCCGGAACAACGTGGCGAACTCGCTGCTGGTCACCGGGGCACTCCTCGGCATGGACGTAAGGATCTGCGCGCCGTGGTCGCTGCAGCCGTCCGAACGGGTGCAGGAGATCGCCGGGAAGCTCGCGGCCGAGTCCGGCGCCCGGCTCGCGGTGACCTCGGACGTGCTGGCCGCTGTGGCCGGGGCGGACTTCCTGTACACCGACGTCTGGCTTTCCATGGGTGAGTCGGTCACCGCCTGGGATGAGCGTATCCACCTGCTGATGCCCTACCAGGTGAACCGGCACGTGATCGCGGCCACCGGAAACCCGGCGGTGAAGTTCATGCACTGCCTGCCCGCCCTGCACAACCGAGACACCGAGACCGGGCGACGGCTGTACGACCGGCGCAGGGTGACCGCCCTCGAGGTAACCGAGGAGGTCTTCGAGTCGCCCGCCTCGATCGTGTTCGACCAGGCGGACAACCGGATGCACACGATCAAGGCCGTGATGGTGGCCACGGCCGGGGACCTGCGATGAGGATCGTCGCCGCGCTCGGCGGGAACGCCCTGCTCGAGCGCGGCGAGCCGCCGGAAGCCGGCATCCAGGAGGCCCACGTGGTCACGGCGGTGCGGGCGCTGGCGCCGCTCGCGGCCCGCCACGACCTGGTCGTCACCCACGGCAACGGCCCCCAGGTCGGGATGCTGGCACTGGAGAGCGCGCACGATCCGGCCATCACCAGGCCCTACCCGTTCGACGTGCTCGGTGCGCAGACCCAGGGCATGATCGGCTACTGGCTGGTCCAGGCGCTGCAGAACGCCCTTCCTGGCCGCCAGGTCGCCTGCCTGGTCAGCCGGACCCTGGTCCGCCGGGACGACCCCGCCTTCGCGCACCCATCCAAGTTCGTCGGCCCGGTCTACGACGAGGAGCAGGCCCGGGCCCTGGCCGAGAGCCAGCACTGGGAGATCCGCCAGGACGGCGCCCGGTGGCGCCGGGTGGTGCCGTCGCCCGAGCCCGCCGGCCTGCCCGACCTGCCCGCCATCCGCACCCTGCTCGGCACCGGGGCCATCGTGGTCTGCGCCGGCGGCGGCGGCGTGCCCGTCGTGGTCAGGGACGGCCGGGCCCGCGGCGTCGAAGCGGTGGTGGACAAGGACCTGACCGCCTCGCTGCTGGCCCGCGAACTGGACGCGGACGCGCTGCTGCTGCTTACCGACGTGGCGGCGGTCCAGGACGGCTACGGCACCCCGCAGGCCCGGCCGATCCGCCGGGCCACAGCCGACGAGCTGCGGAAACGCGATTTCCCTGCCGGGTCGATGGCGCCCAAGATCGAGGCCGCGTGCCGGTTCACCGAGGCGACCGGCCAGCCTGCCGCCATCGGGCGGCTCGCTGACGCGGAGTCCCTGCTGGCCGGCCGGGCCGGAACCCTCATCCTCCCGACGGTATAACGGCGATAGGGCCGTGCGCGTGGTTCAGCACGGCGTGCCGGACCGAGCCGGCGCCAGGCAGCCCTGGGTGCTTCGCGTGCCGGCCGACGACCACCAGGTCGGCGCGGGCGGACAGGCCGACCAGGACCCGGCCCGGGTGGCCGTGCACGACCTCCTGGCTGACCTGCACGTCGGGGTACTTGGCCCGCCAGTCGTCCAGCAGGCCGGTCAGGTGCCTGCCCGCGTCCGCCGCGACGGCCTGCTGCTCGGGGGCTGCGGACATCTGGCCGGCCCGGGAGATGTCGGTCTGCGGCGTATGCCAGGCGTGCACGACCAGCAGGCCGGCCTTGCGCAGGCTCGCCTCCTCGAAGGCGAACGTGAGAGCGCCGCCGCAGGTGTCCAGGTCGGCGACGCCGACGCCGACCAGCCCGTGCGGGCTCGGGGCCTCGTCCCTTACGACCACCACCGGGCAGGACGCGTGGCTGGCGGCGTACCGGCTGACCGAGCCGAGCAGCAGGGCGGTGAACGCGCCGATGCCGCGGCAGCCCAGCACCAGCATCTGCGCGCCCGTGCCGCTCTCGGTGACGGCCTGGGCAGGCTGGCCGTCCAGCGGGTCAGAGTCGATCAGCAGGCCGGGTGCCGTCCTTGTGGCCCGCTCGGCCGCGGCGGCCAGCGCCCGGTCACGCTCCTTGAGCAGGACATCGGTCACGGTGTCGTACTGGACCGTGCCCACGCGTGAGGCCATCCGCGGCAGCAGCGCCGCGGCGGCCACGATCCGCAGCGGGGCGCCGCGCAGCGCGGCCTCCCTGGCGGCCCAGTCGACCGCCCGCAGTGATTCCTCAGAACCGTCCGTACCGGCCACGATGGGCTTGCCTGCCATTGCTCGTCCTCCTTGGCGGACCTAATTCAGGGCGTGTCGTTCGCCCACAGTCATCATGACGGCGGGGGTATGCCGGCGGCTAGGTCCGGGGCTAAAGTCCCGGGTCGGATGGGAATGAAGGGGCCGAACGGGCCGGGTAAACAAAGCGGTCCCTGACGGCAATCACGCCCTCGAGGTGTTCGACCTGGCCGGCGATGCCGGCCCCGAGCACGGCGCTGCCCGACTCGCCCTCCAGCGTCACGATCCCGTTGTGCACGGTCACGGTGAACCGCGCCGGGTCGGTGAAGAACCCGTCCGCCATCACGTCCTGGGTGATCTCGCGGCGGATCTCCTCGTCGCTGCGGCGGAAGACGCTCAGCACGTCGGACCGGCTGACGATGCCTTCAAGCCGCCCGTCCCTGTCGGTGACCGGGAAACCGCTGACCCGGTGCTCGCGGAACATGGCGGCGATCTCCCGGCACGGGGTGTCCGGCCGGACCGTCACCACGCCGGTGGTCATGATGTCCCTGATGTAGGCGTGCATGGCGATCACGCGGCCTCGCGGATCCACGACGCGACGTCGGGCGACGTCCCTGGCAGTTCGCGCACGATGGCGCCGGCCGCGGACAGGGCCCGGCGCGAGACAAGGTAGTGGTGACCGCAGAGCAGCAGGTCGGTCTCGCCGGGCCGGCCCTGGGCCGGCGGCATGATGACGCGCACGGCCGCCTTGGCCGGACAGCAGCAGGCGCGCCCGGGGATGCCGGCGGGCGATGCCGCCGGGGTGGCAGCGCCGGGGTCACGGCGGACCGCGGCGGTGTTCTTCCTGGCTGAAGGGTGCAGGTGTCTCGCGTTCATGGCCTCAGCTTCGCCCGCCCGCCGCCTGGCCAGGAAGAGACGTAGTTCACGTCATCCGGTGCCGAAGGTCCCTCACCTTCGACCCTGGCCGGCGCTGTCCGCCCGGCGGTTTGCTTCAGGTAGGACCAGGAGGAGGACCAGATGACGGCGGTGGACATGCAGGCGGCCCGGCCGGCCCTGCCGATTCCGACGAAGGTCCCGGCGCCGCGTCGCCAGCCGGCCGAACTGCCGGAGGGATTCTGGTACTCAGTCAAGCGCCGGATGCTCGGCCCGCCGCTGGTCACCGAGCAGCTCAAGAACCAGCGGCTGTCCCGGCCGATGGCGCTGGGCGTGCTGTCCTGCGACGGGCTGTCCTCGGCGGCCTACGGCACCGAGGAGATCCTGCGCGCGCTGCTCCCGTTCTTCGGCCTGGCCGCATTCTCGCTGGTGCTGCCGATGACCCTGCTCATCCTGTTCGGCGTCGTGCTGGTCGTGCTGTCCTACCGCGAGGTGGTGTCGGTATACACCAAGGCGGGCGGCTCGTACGTGGTGGCCAGGGAGAACTTCGGCCCCCGGGTCGCCCAGGTGGCCGCGGTCGCGCTGCTGATCGACTACGTGGTCACGGTCGCGGTGCAGACGGCGGCGGGCTCGGCCGCGATCGTCTCGGCCTTCCCCGCGCTGTCCGGGATCCCGGTCATCGGCCCGCGGATCCTGCTGGTCATCTCCGTCGTCGCGATCCTGGCCATGTGCCTGGGCAACCTGCGCGGCATCCGGGAGGCAGGGCGGATCTTCGCCCTGCCCACCTACCTGTTCGCAGGCTCGCTCGTCGTCATGATCGTCACCGGCGTCATCCGCGAGGCGGCCGGCCACCTGCCGCACGTGGTGCCCGGGGCCGGCACGGTCGGCATCGGATCGCACTCGGGCCTGATCACCTTCGGCGCCCTCTACATCATGGCGCGGGCCTTCGCCAACGGCGGCTCGTCGCTGACCGGGATCGAGGCCGTGTCCAACGCGGTCAGCGCGCTGCGCCCGCCGGAGGGCCGCAACGCCCGGCAGATCCTGGCCACGCAGGGCACGATCGTGGCGTTCCTGATCGCGGGGATCTCCTGGCTGGCGCACCTCACCCACGCGATGCCGTACACCGCCGGGTTCCCCACCATCCTGGCCCAGGAGGCGGCCGCGGTGTTCGGGCCCACCTCAGCCGGGCACGTGATGTTCCTCGTGCTCCAGGCCGCGACGGCCGCGATCTTGTTCACCGGCGGCAACACCAGCTTCACCGGCTTCCCGTTCCTGGCCAGCTTCGTCGCCGAGGACTCCTTCCTGCCCCGCTGGCTGACCCGGCGCGGCCACCGGCTGGCGTTCTCCAACGGGATCATCCTGCTGACCGCGCTGTCGCTGGCGCTGATGCTGGTGGCCGGGGCCACCGTCGATGCCCTCATCGCGTTCTACGCGATCGGCGTGTTCACCGGGTTCGCCATGGCCGGGTTCGGCATGGCCCGCTACCACCTGCGGACGCGGGAGGCGGGCTGGCGGCGGCGGCTGGTGATCAACGCCGCGGGCGGAACCTACACCGCCCTCGTCGTGGTGTTGTTCGCGGTGGTGAAGTTCACCGAGGGCGCGTGGCTGATCGTGATCATCTTCCCGGTGCTCGTGTACACGCTGATCCGCCTCAACCGGCAGTACGCCAAGGAGGCGGCCATCCTGGAAGACCCCGCCGACGACCTGCACCCGCATCCGCCGAACTACTCCCGGCGCGTCGTCCTGCTCCTAGTCGACAGCTACGACCTGGCCACCGTCGCCGCGATCAGGTACGCCAAGAGCCTGCACCCGTCCGCGCTGCGTGCGGTGCACTTCAGCCTGGACAGCGCGCAGGCGGCCAAGCTCAGGCAGCGCTGGCTGGCGGCCGACCTCACCATCCCGCTGGAGCTGGCGGACTGCCCGGACCGGCGGCTCGGTCACGCCGCGGCCGAGCTCGCCGCGGCCGAGGCGGCCGTGCCAGGTACCCACGTCACCGTGGTCCTGCCGCGGCGCAGCTACCCGCCGCTGGCCGGACGGCTGCTGCACGATCACACCGCGGACCGGATAGCCCGCCGGGTCAGCCGCGTCCGGGGAGCGGTGGCCACCATCATCCCGTTCGACGTCTGGCACAAGGTCGAGACGATCCACGCCAGGCGGACCAGGGCGGCGGCTCACCGGGAGCCTGACCCGCCGGCCGGCGCCGACCCGATCGGGTCGCTGCGCCAGCCGGGCCGGGCCACCGTCCAGGGCAGGATGCAGACGGCGGAGGTCCGCCCTGGCCGGCACGCCGGCAACGTGCTGGCGTGCGAGGTCGCCGACTCGACCGGCGAGGTGACCGCCGTGTTCTACGGCCGCACGCACATCCCCGGCCTGGAGCCCGGCCGCCGGGTCCGGCTGCGCGGCATGGTCGGCATCAGCCACGAAGGCCGTCCCACCATGGTCAACCCGGCGTACGAACTGCTCGGGTAGCAGGCGCTATCCTCCCTCCCCCGGTGGGCCCTCCCTAGTCGGCGGCACGGGCCGGCCGATATCCTTACGATGCATCGTCACCGGGGAGGACCTCATAGTGGAACCCGCAGGCCACCCGGAGCTGCTTCCTCACCTGCAGCTCGATGAGCTCCTCGCCGAGCTGCAGAGCCGCTTGCAGGCGGTACTGGCCACCAGGGACCGGATGCGCGGCCTGCTCGAAGCGGTCGTCGCCATCGGGTCCGGCCTGGACCTGGAGTCCACCCTCAGGCGGATCGTCGAGGCCGCGGTCGGCCTGGTGGACGCCACCTACGGCGCGCTGGGCGTCATCGGCGACGATGACGAGGGCAAACGGCGGCTGGCCGAGTTCATCCCGGTGGGCCTGAGCCAGGAAGAGATCGCCAGGATCCACCACTGGCCCGAGGGCCGCGGCCTGCTCGGCCTGCTGATCGACGATTCCCGCCCGCTCCGCCTGCCCGACATCTCCTCGCACCCGGAATCGTCGGGTTTCCCCGACGGGCACCCGCCGATGCGCAGCTTTCTCGGCGTGCCGGTGCGGGTCCGCGACGAGGTGTTCGGCAACCTGTACCTGACCGGCAAGCGCGGCGGCGGCGAGTTCACCGAGGACGACGAGGCCGTCCTGGTCGCCCTGGGCGCAGCGGCCGGCGTGGCGGTGGAGAACGCCCGGCTGTACGGCGCGGCCCGCCGCCAGCAGCGCTGGATCCAGGCCAGCGCCGAGGTCACCACGCGGCTGCTGTCCGGCGCCCCGGCCGGCGAGGTGCTGGCCGACATCACCCGGCGGGCGCGCGAGCTCTCCGGCGCCGACCTGGTCACGCTGGCGCTGCCGGACGAGGGGGGCCGGGGGCTCACGATCACCCACGCCGACGGTGACGGCGCGGACGCGGCCCGCGACCTGGTGCTGCCGGCCGGCCAGTCCCTGTCCGGCCAGGTGCTGGCCACCGGCGAGCCGGTGACGTCGGCCGACTTCGCCGCCGACGAGCGCGCTTCGGCGGCCGCCCGCGGCGCGATGAGCCAGATCGGGCCCGCGGTGGTGTTCCCGCTCGGCGCGCCGGGCAACGTCCGCGGCGTGCTCACCGTCGGGCGCCGCCACGGCGCGGCGCCCTTCCCCCAGGCCCAGGCCGACGTCGTCGCCTCGTTCGCCGCCCAGGCGGGCGTCGCGCTCGAGCTCGCCGCGAGCCGGGCCGAGGCCGAGCGCCTGTCGCTGTACGAGGACAGGGACCGGATCGCCCGCGACCTGCACGACCTGGTCATCCAGCGGCTCTACGCCACCGGCATGTCGCTGGAGGGCACCATGCCGATGATCACCAGGCCGGAGGTGGCCAGCCGGATCACCAACGCGGTCGACGCGATGGACGAGACGATCAAGGAGATCCGCTCCACCATCTTCGCGCTGCAGGCCAGGGGCACCGCGGCCCGGCCGGATCTGCGCGGGGAGATCGTCGCCCTGGTCGACGAGATGACGGACATGCTCGGCTTCGCCCCGTCGCTGCGGCTGGGCGCCGGCCTCGGTGCTGGCCCCGGGGGCGGCATCAGCCAGGAGGTAGCCGAGCAGGCGCTCGCCGCGCTGCGCGAGGCCTTGTCCAACGCGGCCAGGCACGCGAACGCCAGCCAGGTGGACGTGACCGTGGACGCGGGTTCCGACGAGATGCTGACCGTTCAGGTCACCGACAACGGGAATGGCCTCCCCGAGGGAGGCAGGCGCAGCGGGCTGCGCAACCTGGCCAGCCGGGCCGAGAAGCTCGGCGGCGAGCTGAGAATCGAGCCCGCCGACCCGGGCGCGCCGGCGCCGGGTACCAGGCTGGTATGGCGCGTGCCCCGCTAGGCGGGCCAGGCGTGGACGGGCTGGCCGGTGGCCGCGCGGGACAGGTACCGGTCGAGCATCACGGCGAGGGCCTGGTCCCGGTCCCGGCCGCACTCGGCGGCCGCCAGCGCGGCGCGCTGCCAGGCGGCCCCGGTCTGCCCGCTGGCCACCCGCGCGCCGATCACGCCGAGCAGGCGATCGGCCTCGGTCGCGGCCACGCCCGCGTCCAGCAGCCCCTGCCGGGCCGCGGGCAGCAATTCGGGCACCAGCTCGGCGGCGGGAACCGTCCGCATTCCGACGCCGCGGCTGTCCGGCCAGCTCAGCTCGGCGGACAGGCCGTGCTGGGCCGCGCGGTAGAAGCCGTGCTCGGCGCGCTCGAACGGGACCGCGTAGGTCCACCGCTCGTCCCGGCCGGCCAGCCAGAGCGTCAGGCCGATCAGGAAGGCCGCGTTGGCCAGCATGTCGGTGACGGTCGGCCCGGCGGGCAGGGCGCGCATCTCGATCCGCAGGTGGCCTCCTGCCGAGGGATCGTAGATGGCCCGGTTCCAGCGCCAGATCGTGCCCTGGTGCAGCCGGAGCTCGTCCAGCGGCGGCACGCCGCTCCCAGGGGACGCGTCGCTGACGAAGGGGAGCAGCGGTTCGTGCCGCCGGACGCTCTCGGTGAACAGCTCCAGCGCGCCGCCCCGCAGCCAGCCCGTGCCGAACGCCGCGCGCGCCGGGCCGCGCCGCGGCCCGGCGCTGTCGCGGTCCTCGACCGACTGCTTGAATAGCGCGACCCTGGTCTCCTCCCAGAGCCGCCGGCCGAGAAACGTGGGTGAGTTGCCGGCCGCGGCCAGCACCGGCGCGGTCGCCAGCTGAGCCGCGTTGAAGACCCGGGTGAACTCGCCAGGGGCGACCCGCAGGTGCACCTGGAACGAGGTGTTAGCCCCTTCGGTCGTGATGTGCTCGCTGGTCAGCTCCAGTGGCTCGGCTCCGGCGATCCTGATAAGGAACGGGCCCCGGTGCAGCCGCCGCAGGCCACGGTCCAGCGCGCGGTAGCGGGCCGCGTCCGTCACCATGTCCAGGCCCAGGTGGACCGGGCGGAGGGTGGGCAGGATGCCGATCAGCGCGATCCGTCCGTGCTGCGCCCTGGCCGCGTCGCCCGCCCGGGCCAGGAGCGGGCCGAGCTCGTCGGCCAGCGCGGCGAACGGGCGTCCCGCGAGCGGCACCGGCGAGGCGTTCAGCTCGAGGTTGTACCGGTTCAGCTCGAGGGCGATGCGGGGATCGGCGGCCAGGTCGCGGACGGCCTGGTTCCGCGGCAGCGGCCCGGACCCGTCGTCGACCAGGCACGCTTCGAGCTCGGCCCCGATCGTGGCCGGGCCCGCCCCGAAGCCGGGGCGGGCGAGCAGCTCCCCGAGGTCGGCAAGGCACCGCTCGAGCCGCTCCCGGAACCTGGCGTAGTCCCGCTCGCCGAACCTATCCCTGGTGACCTCCGTTCCCACGGCCAGACCTCCGCGTCACCCCGCCGCCACGATCCGGCGGCCGGTCAGCACCGCGGGCAGGATCCTGACGTAGTGGTCCCTGGTGCCCGGCGCCCGCAACCGCAGCGGCAGCGCGCGCAGCCGGGCGAGCTCGGCCGGGTCCGTTACCTCGGTGATCTCGCCGCGCACGATCACGCTCCAGCCGGCCCGCCCGGCCGCGTCAGTACCGTCCGCCTCGAAGCAAACCAGGCTGCCCCGCCCGGCCGCGTGCAGCTTGGTGCCCGGCTCGGTGCGGAATACCACGGTGTGCCGGTCCAGGACGAAGCTGACCGGGAATACCACCGGCCCGCGGTCGTCGACGACGGCCACCCGGCCGAGACCCGCGCCCGCCAGCAGCCCGAAGCACTCCGACCTGGTCAGCTCCTCGATCCGGCCCGGTCGCGGATCAGCCGAGGGTGCGGCCGGCACGATCGTCTTCCGTCGGGAACAGGACGTCGCCGGGATCGCGCCGCACGCTGACCGCCACCTGGGCGACCAGCCCGATCCGCAGTACCAGGTGCGGGTAGGCGCCGTCGCCGAGCTGGGTCCTGAGGAACTCGCGCAGCCAGGGCAGCTCGAGCGGCTGGCTGTGCAGCGCCACCGCGGCCCCGCAGACGCTGGCGGTCAGCAGGATCCGCTGCAGCGCCTGTCCGGCATGCACCCAGTCCGCTGGGCCGTCGGCGGCCGTGGTGAGCAGCAGGGCCACGCCGGCGGCCCGGTGCGACGTGGCCGGGCTGAGCGGCGGCACTCCCCAGCCGTGCCCGCGGGCGAAATCGCGCCCGGGAAAGAACGGCTCGGTGTGCTCGGCCCGCGCCGGGTAGGAGGTAGCCGGCACTCCGTCGCAGCGAGCGCTGCCCGGCGCGGGCGTCCAGCGGGTGAGCTCGCGCAGCCGCTCGCCGTCCCGGCGCAGCTGGTGCTCGGCGGTCTGGACGGCGGCCGCGAGCGTGGCCCGCCGCCCGTCGTCCGCCACGATGCGCAGCGCCGTCCCTTCCCGCGCGGCGGCGGTGCGCAGCGCGGCCAGCGTGTCCTGCGGCAGCGGCTCGGGATCGAACGCGCCGCGATGAGTCCGCCGGGTTAGCACGTGGCCGGACAGCCGCCGCTCGAATTCGTCGGCGGGGGCGCGCTCATGCCAGGACACCTGGGCCACCAGATCCGGCTGGGCCGCGTCGGGCAGTATGCGGGTCTCGGGGATGTAGCCGAGGGACCGCAGCGCCAGCCGGATGGTGAACAGCGCGGCTCCGCAGCTGATCATCATCTCGCGACCGTCCGGATCGGCCACGGCCAGCCGCCGGGCGGCGTCGGCGTACAGGCTGATCTGCGACCCGCCGTCGGCGGTGAACCGCCACGGCTGGGTGTTGTGGACCGAGGGCGCCCAGACCGCCCTGGATACGACGTACCTGACGATCTCCTCGGCGGTCATCGGCTCGTTCATATGCTCAGCACACCGCGGTCCGCCGAGGGCCGGCAGATACTAAGGTCCGTATCGGGCGGGACCTTCGGCCGCCGGGCCCGCTGGGCCGCATCGCGTCACCCCGACTGCTGAGCCAGCTGCGTGCTGTCGGTGAGCAGGCGCTGGCCGTTCAGCATCACCGGCGAGATCCGGATGAAGTGATCTCGCGTCCCCGGGGCCCACGACCTGAGGCCTATAGTCCGCAGCCGGGCCAGCTCGCCGGGATCGGTCACTTCGCTGGACGGGCCGACGGCGGTGACGCTCCAGCCGGCCTGGCCGGCCAGGTCCAGCTGGTCCGCCTCGAACGCGACCACGGCGCCGCGGGTAGCGGCGGCGAGGTTGCCGCCGCGGTCGGTCCTGATCACGATGTCGCCCTGGTCGAGGGCGAAGTTGACCAGTTCCACCGCGGGCAGCGCGCGCCGGGTGTAGATGATCCTGCCCACCGGGACCGTTGCCAGCAGCGTGAGACATTCGTCCCTGGACAGGCGCTGGGGCGCGGAACCGTCAGAGTACATGAGAGGAAGCCTGCCTGACGAGCGGCGTTACCGCCCAGGGAAAAAGGTCCCTAATTCCCGGGACCGTGGTGGGGTTCGTGGTCGTCGTCGTGGTGGTCGCCGAACGCGCGGACCGCGTAGGCGGCCGCCTGGGTGCGGCGCTCCATGCCCAGCTTGGCGAACAGCGCGGACACGTAGTTCTTCACGGTCTTCTCGGCCAGGAACATCCGCTCGCCGATCTGCCTGTTGGTCAGCCCTTCCCCGATCAGCTCCAGGATCCTGCGCTCCTGCGCGGACAGCCCGGCCAGCGGGTCGCGTTTCGCGGACTGGTCCCGCAGCCTGGCCATCAGCTGGCTGGCCGCGCGCGGGTCGAGCATGGATTGCCCTGAGGCCACCGTGCGGACCGCGCCGACCAGGTCGGTGCCGCGGATCTGCTTGAGCACGTACCCGGCCGCGCCGGCCATGATCGCGTCGAACAGCGCCTCGTCATCGCCGAACGAAGTCAGCATCAGGCAGGCCACCTCGGGCATCCGGGAGCGGATCTCCCGGCACACCGACACCCCGTCGCCGTCAGGGAGCCGCACGTCCAGGACGGCCACGTCCGGCTTCAGCGCGGGGATCCGGGCCAGCGCCGATGACGCGGTGCCGGCCTCGCCGACGACCGTGATGTCCGCCTCGGCCTCCAGCAAGTCGCGGACGCCCCGGCGGACGATCTCGTGGTCGTCCAGAAGGAACACCGCGATCGGCGGCCTGGCTTGATCGCCTGACCCCGTACCGCTCACCGGACTAGTCACCATAACTCCTGATGGTCGCGAAGACCCCCGCGGGCCTTGTGTTGGGTCAAGTCTGTGTCAGGTCAACTCTAGGCAGTCGGTCCACCCCAGGTTAAGGACCAAGGTCCCTTGCGGCCAGCCCGGACGACCCTTATCTGGCGGGTCGCGCGTGCCTAGCGTTGGTAACGGAGGGGCAGGAGAGCCCCAGTGGCTGAAGGAGAATGAGATGTCGGGAATTCTCGTTGGACTGGACGGTTCCGGCCATTCCCAGCGCGCCCTCGAACTGGCCATGAAGGAGGCGGCGATCCGTCACTCTCCGCTCACCGTGCTCACCGTGCACGAGGCCGTCAGGGGTTACTACAGCGGCATGGCCATCTATGCAGATGACCCGGCCCGGACCGAAGATATCCGCGTGGCGGCCCAGGCCGAGACCGACAAGGTGCTGGCCGGGCTGCAAGGCCCCCACCCGGAGTCGGTCACGGTCAAGGCGGTGCACGGCTTCGTCGTCGAGGAGCTTATCAACGCGGGCAAGGACGCCGACATGCTGGTCCTGGGCTCGCGCGGCGCGGGCGGCTTCAGCCGGCTGATGATGGGCTCGGTGGCCGGCCAGGTCGCCCAGCACGCGTTCTGCCCGGTCCTCCTCGTCCCCCCGGAGGACCGCGGCTGACTCCGATCCACGGGCCGCCGCCGGGGCAGCCCGGCCTCAGGGCATCAGGCCGTACAGCGGGAAAACGGCCTTCCTGGTGGCCATGATGGCCTGATCGACCGGGTCGGCCGGGTTGTAGCCGTCGTCGAAGGAGACGAACTCGCCCGGGGCGCCTTCGGTCATCGTGGCCGGGGCGGTCTGGCTGGTCACCTCGGACACGTACTCCCGCCACAGCCCCGGGGTCGCCGCACCAGGGTCGAGCGGCCGGCCCGCCGCCTCGAACAGCAGGTGGGTCCAGCTCCTCGGTACCACGTGCACGTGCTCATAGCCGCCGCCCCCGGTCAGCAGCCAGCGGCCGCCGGCGCACTCGTGCGCGAGCCGGTGGATCGTCGCGTGCGCGACGCGCTGCGCGTCGATGGTCAGCTCCAGGTTCGTCAGGGGGTCGTCCCGGTGCGAGTCGCATCCGTGCTGGCTGACCAGCATCTGCGGGCGGAACCGCCGGAGCAGAGGCGGCACCACGGCGTGGAAGGCCCGCAGCCACCCGGCATCGCCGGTCAGCGCGGGCAGCGCCACGTTGACCGCCGAACCCTCCGCGTGCCGCCCGCCGGCATCGCTCGCGTAGCCCGTGCCGGGGAACAGCGTCTCCGGGTTCTCGTGCAGCCCGATGGTCAGCACCCTCGGGTCGTCCCAGAACGCGCGCTCCACGCCGTCGCCGTGGTGGGCGTCCACGTCGACGTACGCGATCCGCTCCGCGCCCTGGCCGAGCAGCCAGGCGATCGCGATCGCCGGGTCGTTATAGACGCAGAAGCCGCTGGCGTTCCCGGCCATGGCGTGGTGCAGGCCGCCCGCGATGCTCGCCCCGTGCTGCGCCGAGGACGTCCAGACGGCCCTGGCCGCGGCCAGCGTGGCCCCGGTCACCATGGCGGCCGCCTCGTGCATGCCCGGAAACACCGGGTCGTCCTCCGTGCCGAGCCCGTGCATGAGCAGCACCCGTTCGGTCATGTCCTGCTTGCCCGGGCCGAGCAGCCTCCCGCTTCCGGCCAGCCGCACCACGTCGATGTAGCCCGGTGAGTGGTAGAGCTCGAGCTCGGCGCGGGTGGCCGCGGCCGGGACCTCGACCGAGACCCCGTCCAGCTGGAACAGGCCAAAGGCCCGGGCCAGCTCCATGGTCAGCTTGAGCCGGACGGGCGCCATGGGGTGGCGGGGCCCGAAGTCGTAACCGGCCAGCCGCTCGTCCCAGGCCACGTGCAAGGTGCAGGTCATGCGGGCCTCCGAGGTGGCTAAACGTTCCTGCCCATCTGACCATGCGAGCAGGCCGGGAGTTCCAGGGCCCGGCGGCCCCCATTCCGGGCCAAAGGTCCTGTCTGTGCGGGCAGAACGCCTATGGCGGTGGTCCTGCGGAGGGCAAAGACTGAAGGAAAAAGGAGGGGCCATGAGCTTCAACCTTGCTGTCATGCTCAGCGAGACCGCGCACGCCGCACCGGATAAGCCGGTCGCGGTGTTCGACGGCGGCCGGCTCAGCTACCGCCAGCTCGACCAGGCCTCGGACCGGGTGGCGGCCAACCTCGCCGCGGCCGGGATCGAGCCCGGCGACCGGATCGCGCTGCAGCTGCCCAATATCCCGCAGTTCCTGATCTCCTACTTCGGGATTCTCAAGGCGGGCGCCGTCGTGGTCCCCCTCAACGTCCTGCTCCGCGCCCCCGAGATCGCCTTCCACCTCGACGACAGCGGAGCCATGGCCCTGATCACCTGGGAAGGCGTGCTGGCCGAGGCGGCCAAGGGCGCCGAGGCCGCCGGGATCGGTACGATCTTCGCCGTCGGCCACGCGGCCGGCTCGCCAGGGGCGCTGCCGTTCGAGCGGCTGCTCGACGGCGCGGCGCCACCGCGCGACATGGTGATGCGGCAGCCCGCGGACACCGCCGTCATCGTCTACACCTCGGGGACCACGGGCCAGCCCAAGGGGGCCGAGCTCACCCACATCCAGCTGTACATGAACGCCGACATCCCGGGGCGCCTGTTCGACGTCCAGCCGGACAACGTGGTCATCACCGTGCTGCCGCTGTTCCACGTGTTCGGCCTGTCCAGCATCCTGGACGTCTGCGTGCGGTTCGGCTGCACCATGTCGCTGATCCCCAGGTTCACCCCCGCCGCGGTGCTGGCCGCGGTCCAGCGCGACCACGCCACCATCTTCGAGGGCGTGCCCACCATGTTCGCCGACCTGCTGTCAAGCCCGGACCTGGACCGCTACGACCTGTCCTCGCTGCGGGTGGCCATCTCCGGCGGGGCGTCCATCCCGGCGCCCGTTCTCGACGCGTTCGAGCAGCGCCTCGGCCTGGTCATCCTGGAGGGCTACGGGATGACCGAGACCGCGTCCACGACGACCTTCAACCCCAGCGCGGCTGAGCGCCGCGCATACAGCGTCGGCAAGCCCATCTGGGGCACGCAGACGCAAGTCTGGAGTGAGGACGGACGGCCACTGCCCCCCGGCCCGGAGAACGTGGGCGAGGTCGTCACCCGCGGAATGCACGTGATGAAGGGATACCTGAACAACCCGGAGGCGACCGCCGCGGCCTTCACCGGCGACTGGCTGCACACCGGGGACCTGGGCTACTTCGACGGGGACGGCTTCTTGTTCATCGTCAGCCGGAAGAAGGAGCTGATCATCCGCGGCGGGTACAACGTGTACCCGAGCGAGATCGAGAATGTGCTGCACGCCCACCCGGCCGTGGCCGAGGCCGCCGTGGTCGGCGTGCCCGACGAGCGGCTCGGCGAGGAGGTCATGGCCGTGGTCGTCGTGCGCGGCGCGATGGAGCTGCGCGAGCTTGAGCTGGTCACCTGGTGCCGGGAGCGGCTGGCCGCATACAAGTGCCCGCGGGTCTACCAGTTCCGCTCCGAGCTGCCGAAGAACACCCTCGGCAAGGTCCTCAAGGACGAACTGGCCCGGGCGGGAAGGCCGTCATGACCGCTCCGGCCACCGCACCGGCCACCGCACCGGCGGGCGAGCCGGCGGTACGGCCGCCGCGCCGCGAGATTCCGCGGCAGGAGGACGACTACACCGCCGCGGCGGCGCGGCGCAGGCTGGCGTTCCTCACCGAGACCACCGGTGTCACCCCGGAGCACCTCGGCCGCTATTCCTTCGACCCGGACGTGCTCGGCGGCAACATCGAGAACTTCATCGGCGTCGCCCAGGTGCCGGTCGGGATCGCCGGACCGCTGCTGGTAGACGGCGAACACGCCCGCGGCACGTTCTACGTGCCGCTGGCCACCACCGAGGGCGCCCTGGTGGCGAGCTACAACCGCGGCATGAAACTGCTGTACGCGGCGGGCGGGGTGCGGACCACGGTGGTCGCCGAGGCGATGCAGCGCGCGCCCGCCTTCGGCTTCGACAGCGCCAGGGAAGCCCGCGCCTTCGGCGACTGGCTCACCGCCAACTTCTCGGACATCAAGGCCGAGGCCGAGGCCAGCACCCAGGTCGGCCGCCTGCACGACATCGAGCAGTTCCCGGCCAGCAGGTTCCTGTTCCTGCGGTTCAACTACACCACCGGCGACGCGGCCGGGCAGAACCTGACCGGCAAGGCCACGCTGCGGGCGTGCGCATGGATCCGGGCGCACTACCCCGGCATCCGGGACTTCTACCTGGAGGCCAACCTGGCCACGGACAAGAAGAGCTCGCAGGTCAACGTGCTGCGCACCCGCGGGAAGCGGGTGGTGGCCGAGGCCACCATCCCGGCCGACCTGGTGCGCCGCGTCATGCACACCTCACCCGGCCAGATGTTCCGCGCTCGCCAGGTCAGCAACCTGGGCGGGCTGCTGGCCGGCGCCTGCGGCAACGCGAACCACCCGGCCAACGCGGTCGCGGCGTTGTTCGCGGCGACCGGGCAGGACATCGCCAACGTGGCCGAGTCCTCGGCCGCCCTGGTGCACACCGAGCTGCTGGCCGACGGGAGCTACTACTACTCCATCACCATCCCGGCGCTGATCGTCGCCACCTACGGCGGCGGGACCGGGCTGCCCACCCAGCGTGAGTGCCTGGAACTGCTCGGCTGCTACGGACCGGGCCGGGTACGCAAGTTCGCCGAGATCGTCGCGGCCACCGTGCTCTGCGGCGAGGTCTCGCTGGGCGCGGCCGTGGTGGCCGACGAATGGGTCTCCGCCCACGAGCGGCTTGGCCGGAACCGTCCCTAGCTAGGTCAGGTCGGCGGCGGGCCGCCGGCCCGTGGGGTGGGTCGTCCGGCTGACGCCGAGCGCGAGCAGCATCTGCGGCCACCCGGGCACCGCCAGGCACTCCCTGACCCGCGCCCGGGTCGCGGCTTGCTCCAGCGGCTGGGTGTTCAGCCGGGCGAAGACCCACAGGCTCGCGGCGCGCAGCAGCAGCCGCTGCAGGGCCTGCCCGGCCCTCAGCCAGTCGCGTTCGCCGTCCCCCTGGGTGAGCAGCGCCGCCGTCACCGCCGGGGCGGGCCCGCCCGTTGTCAGCAGGCCGAACCCCCGGTCCAGGTCGAAGTCGCGCTCCTGCAGCGGCCCGGCCTCCCACCGCGGCGTGGCGGGAAAGGCGTGCGCGGGCACGCCGTCCCTGGCCTGGCTGCCCGGCTCGTGGGTCCACCGCCGCGTCTCGGCCCGCGCCGCTGGGTCGCGGTCCTGGCTGCGGCCCGCGGCCGCGGCGATCGAGGCCAGTTCGGCGCGGGCCTCCGCGGAATCGACCATCACCAGCGTCGCGCCCTCGGCCCTGGCGTCGTCCCTTAGCCGGTCCAGCAGCCCGTCGGGCAGCGGTCCGGGCTCGAACGGACCGCGGTGCGTATGCCGGTGCGGCACCGCGACGAGCAGCTTCCGCTCCTCCGCCGTCATCGGGGCGGCCGGGCCGAGCCGCACCCGGGCGAGCGTCCGGGCTTCGGGGAGGAGCTCGACGTCGGGCTGGCGGCCGAGCGAGCGGACCGCGAGCCGGAGCCCGAACAGCGCCGCGCCGCAGCTGATGACGATCTCCCGGCCGTCCGGGTCGACCCGGAGCCGGCGGCCGGGATCGGCGTGCAGCTCGATCGCGTCCCGGCCGACCGTGAATCGCCACGGCTGGGTGTTGTGCAGCGACGGCGCGCGGCCCGCCATCTCGATGAGGTAGCCGGCCTGGCTGGCCAGGGTCGTCTCGGTCATGATCACACCGCCCCTTCGCGGCCGAGGCTAAGCCGGGCCGCCGCGGGCCGCATCGGACCGAGGTCCCCCCGTTCGGGGCCCTAGGACCCTGCCGCCCCGGGACCAAGGGCGGCCGCATCGGATACGCCGCCTCCGGCCGTATGCTGGTTAATGCCACAGGACAGGCGAACAGGGCTGGCCTCGCGGCATACCGTGACACGTGCCTGATGTGCGGGACCGCTGATGAGCCGGCTTGATCTGCCCCAGGGAGCCCTGGTCGGCCGTGACCGGGAACTCGCCTTCCTGCAGGGGTTCTTCGCCGAAGCCGCGGTCAGCGGCGGAGCGCTGCTCCTGTCCGGTGACCCTGGCGTGGGCAAGACCGCGCTGCTGAACGGCCTGGCTGACTCCGCGTCCGCGGCCGGGACAACCGTCCTGCGCGTGGCGGGCGCGGAGTTCGAGGGCGAGATCAGCTTCGCCGGGCTCAACCAGCTGCTGTTTCCCTTGCTTGGCGACCTCGACGGGCTCGGCCAGGACCACCGGGACGCGCTGCGCGTGGCCCTGGGCTTCGGCGCCGGGGCGCCGCCGGACCGGCTGCTGGTGTCCAGCGCCGCGCTGGTCCTGCTGCAGCGTGTGGCCGCGCGAGCTCCGCTGCTCCTGATCGTGGACGACCTGCCCTGGATCGACCGGGCCAGCGCCGGGGTGCTGAGTTTCGCGGCCAGACGACTGGCCGGCAGCCGGACGGGACTGCTGGCCGCCTGCCGGACCGGTGCGCACGGCTACTTCGACCGGGCCGGCCTGCCGGAATACGAACTGAAGCCGCTGGACGACCAGGCGGCTACCGAGCTTGTCGCCGCGCAGTTCCCCGGCCTGGACCCCGAGGTGCGGAGCCGGGTGCTTGGCGTGTCGCAGGGCAACCCGCTGGCCCTGCTTGAGTTGCCGCAGGCCTTGACCGAGTCGCAGCGCGCGGCGGCGGAGCCGCTGCCTTCTGTGCTCCCGCTCGGGCAGCGCCTGCGGCAGCTGTACACCGCACGCGTCGCGCGGCTGCCCCCCGCGACCCGGGCCTTCCTCCTGGTGGCGGCCCTGGAGGGCACCGGGGATCTGAGCTTGCTCAGCGCGTTGGGCGGCGCAGGCTACCGGCTCGACGACCTCGCCCCGGCCGAGCGCGACCACCTGGTACAGGTCGGTGAGAACCCGCGCACGGTGACGTTCCGGCACCCGCTCATCCGCTCCGCGGTAGTCGAGGCGTCGACCGCGGCGGAACGCCGCCGGGCCCACCGGGACCTGGCCGCCGTCCTGGCCGGTCAGCCCGAGCGCCGGGCCTGGCATCTGGGCGAGGCCGCCGTCGAACCCGGCGAGCCGGTGGCGCGCCTGCTCGAGGAGGCGGCTCACCGCGTCTGCCAGCGCGGTGACTACTCCGGCGCGGTGGCCAGACTAACCCGGGCCGCCGAGCTGAGCCCGGCGGCTGCCGATCGCGGTCGCCGGCTGGCCGAAGCCGCCTTCATCGGCGCGGAGGCTCTCGGCGAGATCAAGAGCACCTTCCGGCTGCTGGAGGGAACCCGGCAGGCAGACCCGCACCTCAGCGATCCGCTGTACTACGCGTCGGCGGCCGCCTTCGTGATGCTCAACGCCGACGGGCACATCGACACCGCCCACCGCATGCTGACCAGCGCCATCGAAGGCGGCGACCATCACTACGATTCCGGTGACATCGCGCTGATCAAGGCGTTGTGGACGCTGGCCCTGACCTGCTTCTGCGGCGGGCGCCGTGAGCTGTGGGACCCGTTCTACGCTGCCCTGGGGCGGCTTTCCCCCGGCCCGCCCGCGGACCTCGCGCTGACCATCGACATGTTCGCCAACCCGGTCCGCACCGGGGTGGCCGCGCTGCCCCGGTTCGAGGCGGCGCTGCGCACCGTGCACCGCGAGACCGACCCGAACGTGATCGACAACGTCGCGGCCTCCGCGATGTACGCGGACCGCCTGGCCGAGGTGCGCCAGCCGCTGATGCGTTCGGTCCTGCGCGGGCGGGAGGGCGGGCTGGGGAGACGGCACCTGGTGGCCCTGACGGACCTGTGCATCGACGACTTCCACCGGGGCGAATGGGGGGAGGCGGCCGACCTGGCAGCCGAGGGGCTCCGGGTGAGCGAGGAACGCGGCGGCCGGTTCTTCGCCTGGTACTTCCGCTACCACCTGGCGCTGCTGGCCGCCGTCGAGGGCAGGTTCGAGACCAGCGAGGCACTGGCCGGGCAGATGATCGGCTGGGCCGGGGCGCGCGGAGTCCGGACCGCAGAGGTCTTCGCCCGCCACGCGCTGGTGCTGGCCTGCCTCGGGCGGGGCGACTTCGAGAGCGCCTACCAGCACGCCGCCGCGATGAGCCCGCCTGGCACCCTGGCCTCGCATGTTCCGCACTGCCTGTGGGTCGTCATGGACCTGGTGGAGGCCGCCGCCCGCACGCACCGCCAGGCCGAAGCGGACCGGCACGTGCGTGCCATGCAGGAAGCCGGCATCGCGGCGCTGTCCCCGCGACTGGCCATCCTGGCGGCGGGGTCCGCCGCCATCGCCGCCGGGGACGACCGGGCGCCCGCGCTTTTCGAGCAGGCGCTGAGCCTGCCTACCGTCGACCAGTGGCCGTTCGACGTCGCGCGGGTACGCCTCGCCTACGGCGAGCGCCTGCGCCGTGGCCGGGCCGCTGCCGAGTCCAGGATTCACCTCCAGGCGGCCCTGACCGCGTTCAGGAAACTGGGCGCAGTGCCCTGGGTGGCCCGGGCCGAGCAGGAGCTGCGCGCGACCGGGCATACCAGGATGTCGTCAGCCGCTCCGGGCGTCACCGCCCTGACCCCGCAGGAACTGCAGATCGCCCGCCTCGCGGCGTCGGGCATGACCAACAAGCAGATCGCGGAACGGCTCTACCTGTCGCCGCGGACCGTGGGCGGTCACCTGTACCAGATCTTCCCGAAGCTGGGCATCACCACGCGGGCCGCCCTGCGCGACGCGCTCGGCCCTTCCTAGCGCAGACGAGTCATTTGACCGGTGCTGCCGGCCGGGCCTCCCGGCAGACTCGCTGGCGAGTCCCCATACAGGAAGGAATGCCCCCCATGTCCCATCACCTGGACACGCCGCTCGCCCGCCAGAACGGCCAGCTCTACATCGACGACCTGTACGTCTTCCCCGGCGCCGGCAGCACGGTGTTCGTCATGGACGTCAACTCCGACATCACCGGGGTCTACGCTCAGCCCGGCTTCCACCCCGAGGCGCGCTACGAGTTCAAGGTGCACCTCGACGGGGCCGACTTCGAGGACCTGACCTACCGGGTGTCGTTCGGCGAACCGGACACCGGCGGACGGCAGACGCTGCGTCTGCACGCCCTGGCGGGCGAGCAGGCGCGCGAGGATTCCGCGGCCGGCGAACTGGTACTGCAAGGCCGCACCGGCGAGGCCGCCAGCGCGGACGGCACCCGGCTGTGGGCCGGGCGCATCGCTGACTCGTTCTACATCGACCTGTCGCTGCTGGCGCTCGTCAACGCCGCCGTGGCCATGGGCACCGCGCCGGACCTGTCCGGATGGCGGCCGGACGACGCGAAGAACAGCTTTGCCGGCACCAGCGTCGAGTCGATCGTGCTGGAAGTCCCGCACACCCACCCGCGGCTGCGGCCCGACGCCAGAACCGGCGTCTGGTGCGCAACCAAGCTGGCCACCGACGACGGCGGGTGGCGGCAGATCAACCGGGCCGGGCACCCGATGATGTGGCCGATCTTCTGGCCCGGCGACACTGATTTCTCCAACCCGGCCAACACCCGGCACCCCTGCGAGGACGTCGACGCCGCCGCCAAGTACACCGGCGACCAGGTCG
Source organism: uncultured Actinomycetota bacterium (assembly GCA_963753225.1). GTDB lineage: Bacteria > Actinomycetota > Actinomycetes > Streptosporangiales > Streptosporangiaceae > Palsa-504. The sequence continues at coordinate 521,039 of CAVWBQ010000047.1, forward strand.
CCGCGGTCGTGGCGGCCGGCGGCACCTCCGATGACCCGCACGGCTACGGCCAGGCCGTGGCCGGAGTACTGTTCCCCGACGTCCTTCCCTACGTGATCGGCACCCCCGCCAGCTACGGGTTCGCCGGCTTCAACGGCAGGACGCTGGCCGACAACGCGCCCGAGGCCATGCTCTCCCTCGTCACCGGCACGGCCGTGCCCTCCGGGCTGAAGCCGGCCATCGCCAGGCACCTGCGGGACGGCAGCTTCCCGTACGTGGTCCCCGCGTGAGCGCCGCGATGGGAACGATCACGACCAGGGACGGCACCCGGATCTTCTACAAGGACTGGGGCGCCGGGCCGCCGGTCGTGTTCAGTCACGGCTGGCCGCTCAACGCTGACGCCTGGGACGACCAGGCGTTCTACCTCGCGTCGCATGGCTACCGCGCCATCGCCCACGACCGGCGCGGCCACGGCCGCTCCGCCCAGCCCTGGGCCGGGAACGACATGGACACCTACGCCGACGACCTCGCGGATCTGATCGCGACGCTGGACCTGCACGACGCGGCGCTGGTCGGGCACTCCACCGGAGGCGGGGAGGTCGCCCGCTACATCGGCCGCCACGGCACCTCCCGGGTGGCCAAGGCCGTCCTGCTGGCCTCGGTACCGCCGCTGATGCTCAGGACCGGCGCCAACCCCGGCGGGCTGCCGATCGAGGTGTTCGACGTCATCCGCGCCGGCCTGCTCAACGACCGCTCGCAGTACTACCAGGACCTGAGCGGGCCGTTCTACGGCGCCAACCGGCCCGGCTCCGCCGTGTCGCAGGGGTTGCGGGACTGGTTCTGGCTGATGGGCATGCAGGTCGGGCTGAAGAGTGCCTACGACTGCGTCAGGGCGTTCTCCGAGACCGACTTCACCGAAGATCTCAAGCAGATCGATGTCCCCACCCTGATCGTGCACGGCGACGACGACCAGATCGTCCCCGCGGACAACGCGTCGAGGCTGTCGGCCGAACTCGTCAAGGACGCCACCTTGAAGATCTATCCCGGCGCCCCGCACGGCCTGGCCAGTACCGGCGCCTACAAGGACACCTTCCACGCCGACCTGCTGGACTTCCTGCGCGGCTGACCCACATCGATCCCTGGGCGCCGTGGCTTACCCGCGGAGCCCGGGGATCATCAATAGCCGCGGGCGGCTGCGGCGAGTTTCTCCACGGGCACGAAGTCGAAGTCGTATCCGAACGCACGCGGGCCAGCGGCTGCGATCCCGCGTTCGGTCCGCCAGACCGGGTCGCAGCCGAACGCGATCACCACCACCCGCTGGCCGTAGCTGACCCGGTCGGCTGAAATCGCGTCGGCGGTCTCGCTGTCCAGCACGGTGATCAGGTCGGGCACCGAGGCGAGCAGCCGGCCGCGCTCGAGCGCGGCCAGGTGCTCATTCTGCAGTTCCAGCCGGATCAGCCGTCCCGCGTCCTCTGCCAGCCCCTCGATGACCACCGAGCCGCGCGTGAACCCGCCGGACACCTCCCTGCGGACGTCCAGCACCCTGCCGCCGACCAGCCGGAAGGCCCCGGCTGCCGCGATCACGGCCGCTACGGGGCTGCCCGCCGCGTTCGGCACCGCCTCGCCGATCATGATCGCCTGCGACACCGAGCCGCGCACCGTCGCCTCGCGTGCCTGCGCTGCGGTCAGCGGGAAGTCGGTCGCCTGCCCCATCCCGCCGAACTCGGCGGCGGCTGCGCGTTCCAGGCGCTCGACCCAGTCGCCGGAGATCGCCCGGAAAATGACCACGTTGCCGCGCTCGTCGGTCATCACCGCCGGGCACGGCGAGATCCCGGCCAGTTCCATAGTGACCTGCGAGACCAGGGGGAAGGCGCGGCCCATGCCGTCAGCATCTACCACGGGAAGCCCCATCCGCGCGGCCCAGGTAACCGGTAGCAGGCCGTTGCCGCCGCCGATCTCGCCGGCCATAAGCGCGGCTACCGTTCGTCCGGTGTGGCGCTGCAGCAGGTCCCGCAGGCGCTCACCCTCGTCGCCGGCCTCGATCTTCTCCAGGCCGACCAGCGGGGCGCCGACCCCGCCGCAGGGCATGATCAGGCCATCGCCGGGCAGTTCATCTACGTCGACCAGAGCGGCCGGGCCGAAGTCCTCAGCCGCCTGCAGCGCCTGCAACAAGGCGTAATAAGTGTCCCCGCCCCCGCCCGCGCCGAGCACGGCGCAGCCCCGCGCCATCGCGCGGAGCGTGCCTTGATCAAGCAGACGCTTCATGATCCAGATGCTGGCCGGGGACAGGTGGTCTCATGCTACGCACATGCGGCAGGCAAGTCCGGCGGCCGCCCCCCGTCCAGCCGCAGGCCGCCGCGAAATACGAAGAAGTTCGATTATGCGGCGGTAATTCCTTCAATAGCACCGATTGAAGAGACTGAGCGCGCTGTGCGCGTCTGGGGGGCTCCCATGTGCGCACCGCGTGACCCGCGGGGCTAATTGATGTCAACACGAATTTCTCAGCATTCGGCCCGGCCAAGTTCAGGGATGTGTTGCCAGGTCAGCCGGTTTCCGCGGCTGGGACCGGTGAGACGGCGGGCGCTTCATGCAGACCCCGGCGCAGGGCGCGGTCATCGCGGTCTGCCTCGCCTCCGCACCGCAGGTTGAGGACGTCACCGACCGGTACTTAGCCAGCCGCAAGCCCGAAACCTTCGCCGGGACTGCCCCAGCTCGCCCAGGTGAGCAGCAGCTGGCACGCCCTGCAATCGGCGCACTGGGCCTGGCTGCCGGTCATCATCGCCTGCTCCGCCGTAACCTACCTGGCCAGCGCGGCCGCGCTGATCGGCGCCGTGCCCGGCCGGGTCCCGTTCTGGCCCACCACCTTGACCCAGGCCGCCTCCTCGTTCGTCAACCGGGTCTCCCCGGCCAACGTCGGCGGCATGGCCCTGAACGCCCGTTTCCTGCAAAAATCCGGGGTCCCCCCGCCGCCGGCGTCGCGGCGGTCGGAGTCAACGCCCTGATGGGAGCCGTCGCTCACCTGATCCTGCTGGTCATCTTCTTCGCCCTGGCCAGCCACCGGCTGGCGCACGCCTTCAAGCTGCCCCCGGCCAGCAAGCTGCTGCTGATCCTCGCCGTGGCGGCCGCTCTGGCCGGCATCGTACTGGCTACCCGCCGCGGCAGGCGGCTCGCCAGGACCCGGCTGCTGCCCGCTCTGCGGTCCGCCGCCGCCAGCCTACGCACGGTGGCGGCCAGCCCGGTCAAGCTGACCCTGCTGGCCGGCGGTTCCGCGCTGATCACCCTGGCCTACATCGGCGGCCTCGCCGCCTCAGTCCAGGCATTCGGCGGCCACGCCGGAATCGCCGAGATCGGCGCGGTCTACCTCGGCGCCGCCGTCATCGCAGCCGCCTCCCCTACCCCCGGCGGCCTCGGAGCCATCGAGGCCGCCCTGGTCGCCGGCCTGACCGGCATCGGCGTGCCCCCCGGACCCGCGGTCTCGGCGGTCCTCACCTACCGGCTGGCCACCTACTGGCTGCCCGTCATCCCCGGCTGGGCCGCCTGGCGGCTCCTGCAAAGGCAAGACTACGTATGACGCCCCGGGCCCGCGGCAAGCGGCCGCGGCGAGCGCGCGCTCGATGTCCGCACGGACCGCTCCCCCAGCTCGCTGCTGCCTGTGTCACGGCGGCGAGACCTGATGACGCCGGGCCACTCAGATGAGTGATTCCTGATTCAGGTGAGTGCGGCGTGCCGGGGTGCGGCTCACTCACCTGAATAGCCTCCGGCGGGCCGCGCGGATCACCCCGTCCGGGCCGCTGATGAGGGCTACATCAGTCCCGTCAGCCTCTCCCGCACGCCTTTTCGCTCGCCAGTACGATAATCGTGACTTTTACGGGGTGGATTCGGGCTTGCGGGTGAATTAGGGGTACTATAGTGCACCAAAATCACCCGGGAGCCCCAATCCACCCGGATCTTTCGCCGCTGCCTGCCCCACCGTGCACGTGCGCACCGGGCACCCCCGGCAAAGACCGCCTAAGCCCGCAACCCAATCAGGAATCACTCATCTCAGGAGATCAGGAGCACCATTCGAGGCGCGGCGCCGAAATCCGTTTCGGCGACGCCGCACTCGATGAAACCTACGGCGCGGTAAAACCCAAGCGCGTGAAGATTGGCGGTGACCTCCAGGCGCCCCGCGCCCCGCGCCCTCAGGACCTCGGCGATGCGGCTGACGAGTGCCGCGGCGATCCCGCGTCTCATATAGCCCGGGTCCACGAACAGGTCTTCCAGTTCGATGGTGCCGCCGGTCTCGGCCCAGGTGGCGAAGCCGACGAGCGAGCCGTCCTGTTCCGCGACATGAGTGCGGCCTTCGGCTAGCCCTTCTGGCCCCAGAATCAGGTGTTCCGGATGAGCAAGCAGGTTGTCGCGATCGCCAGCGTTCGACAGCGACGCGCGGCGGTAGACACTGGCCGCGGCGGGAAGGTCGGCAGCTGTCCCGAGCCGGATCATTCCCTCAGTGTGCAGCAAGCGGCTCGAACCGCCCAGGGTTTGCCATCTCTCCCGAGAGCACAGATCCCGCCGTTCTCAGCCCGGGCACGTCGCTTGCCACTCGCCGATGTTGAAGCACCAGTTCCATACGCCATTCTCGGTCCTGGCCCCGCTGACGCGGAGCCTGCTGAAGTAGCGCGTACCGCCGTGCTTCTTGACGTCATAAAGCTTCAGCCTGGCATGGCCCTCGCTATGGGTGCCGAAGTCGATGACGTACATCGTGGCCGTACCGGCCGCGGTCTTACTGCCCCAACTCGACCAGTGAGAGCCACGGAACTCGGTGGCCGGCCCGATGGTCAGGTACCACGACGGCGGCCGGACCACGCTCTTGACGGGATGCGGGCCGGTGACGGCCGGCTCATAGACCACGACCGGCCGCGCCGCGGCGGAAGCCGGTGCCGCACCGCCCATGACCCCCAGCCCGCATGCCGCGGTCAGAACGACCGCCATGATGACTCGCTTCATCCTGATCTCCTCATCTCAACGCCGCCCCGGGCGGGTGATTGTCCTCAGCTCAAATCGCGCGGTGTCATACGACGGGGGTGCCGGGAGTGACCCAGCATCCGGTCGTGTTGCCGCACGGGTCCGCGAACCTCTCGGTCCCGGCGTACGTGTGACCGTGCCAGGTGAAGCGGAAGGCCAGCCGCGAGAAGTACCGCCTGCCGCCGTGCGTGGCGACGGACGATAGCGTGACCCTCACCGGGGCCTCCCGGCTGATGCCGTTACCCCCCGGCCCGGGCTGCGCCCAGCCGATCAGCCCGGTGCCGCGGGCGGAGCCTCGTCCCCAGGCTGACCAGTGCAGTTTCATCAGGACGAAGTCGCCGTCGATCGCCTTCGGCGGGACACCGCTGTGCAGAGCGCCGAGGAACGACGGCCGGGTCAGGTTCTGGTTCCAGCCAAGCCAGTCGTGCGCGACTGGCGGCTTCGGCACCGACGCGACAGCGGTGCCCGCGCCCACGGCGAGCAGGCTGGCGGTGAGCGCTGCCGCGAGGATGAGCCTTCTCACGAGGCGCCGCCTATCCAGCCGCCGATCACGAAGCCGCCGGCCCGGGTCACCTTGTAGGCGTACTTAAGGGTGCGGAAGCCGCGGCCGGTGATGACCATCTTGGTGAAGTACGGCCCCGGGCGCGCGCCGCCGCGAGACCGGACGCCGGACAGCGTGACCCTGACCTTGTAGTAGTGCTGGTCGGCCTTGGTACAGCACGGGCCGGTGCGCTCGTACTCGGTAGCCTTGCTGGTGACGGCCGTGCTGTGGTTCCAGCGAGCCCAGTGCATGCCCGTGACGGCCGCGGTCCCGTCGGCGAAGATGAAGAAGGTCTTGGGCTTGACCTGGGGGTAATCCCAGACCGCTCCAGTACCTCCGCCCAGGTTGTACAGGACAGGCAGCGGGGCCGGCTTCGAGGCCGCGGCCGGTGATGCGCTCGCCACGCCAGCCGAGCCGGCCAGCAGCGCGGCGGCGAGCGCCAGCGTGAGCAGGATCTTCCTCATGTGTTCTGTTTCCTTTCGCGTGGGTCCGGTGCCCCCGCAAGGGATAACCGGGCTTTCCGTTACGGGCTTGCTCTTAAGGGGTGATGCCGGCGCCCGCGCCAGAGACGGCACTCACGGCCAGCGCGGCCACGAACGCGGCCGTAATCAGGCGGTATTTTTCATTTCCCGTCCCTTCAGGCCTCCGGCCCACGGCGAACCGGCCGAGACGCTCCGCCTAGGCGTCGGAGCAGTAAGCCCAGTGTGTGGCGGCCCGGAGTCTGGCAGCAGGGGCCGGGCGGCCCCAATCGTGCGCGCCGGGTATGGGCTGAACGGCCCATTCACCCCCCCGGAGGCGGATCGCGCCGGGCTAGGGAGGCCAGCCCTCAGGGGGAAGGGGCGACTGCTTCGATGCCAGCCTGGATGGCGTAGCGGACCAGTTCCGCGCGCCGGCGGGCGCCGGTCTTGTCCCGGATCCGCTCCAGGTGCGATCTGACCGTGTTGACTGACAGGAACAGCCGCCCGGCGATCTGGGCGTCGGTCGCCCCGCCGGCAAGCAGCGCCACGATCTCCCGCTCTCGTTCCGACAGCAGGCCTGCCGAACCGTCCGCCATCGCCTGGCCGACGGCCGGAACGGTAACGGCGGACGCAACCCCGGGATCGGCGTCGGCTGTGCCGACGGCTAGGGCGATGGCGTCGGCCTGGCTGAGCGTGCGGCCGCGGGCGCAGGCGGCCTCGAACGCGGCATCGCCCAGCGTGGCGCGAAGCCGGGCATGGTCGCGGTCGCGCAACCCCGCTTCGAGGGCCTCGAAAGTGCGTCCGGCCTGCTCGTAGTGTTCGTCGGCGACGCCGTGCAGGGTGGCGGCGATGGCAGGGTCGCCGTCGGCGGCGGCCGCCAGGGCCAGGCCGAGTATCGCGCCGGGAAGATACGACGTGACACCGGTGACCCGGGCGGTTTCCAGGCTGCCGAGGAAGTGGCGGCGGGCGTGGCGGGGATTGCCGTCGATGAGGTCGACGAGACCCAGGTTCTGGCGCAAGCCGGCGGAGAGGTTCTGGTAGCCGAGGTTGTCGGCGAGCGTGCTCGCCTCCTGAAGATGCGCCCGTGCCGCCCGGAGCTTCCCCGTCGCCTGCTCGTCGATGGCGAGGTTGGCCAGCGTGGTGGCGAGCCGGTAGTTGTCTCCGGCCGCCCGTGACAGGGTGATGGCTTCCTGGTTGTCAGCGAAGGCGGTGTCCAGATCGCCTGCTTCGCTCTTGAACACCGCACGACGGGAGAGAATATAAGCAATCAGCCGGGGATCTCCGGCCCTGCGGGCCAGGACGACGGCGTCGTCGATGCGGTCCAGTGCGGCAGGCAGATCGCCGTGCTCGAAGCTGAGCCAGCACAACTGGGCCAGGGCGTCGGCGGCGACGGCGTCATCGGCGAGGTGACGGGCGATCTTGAGGGCCTCGTCGGCCATCGAGGGGGGCGCAGGGTCGTCGCCGAAGTAGTCGAGCAGGTGGCAGCTCACGGTGAGAGCCCGGGCCCGGGCCCGGGTAGGCGTTTGAGCGTCTCGCCGCTCGAGCAGGACGCTGAGCGCCTGGAGGACTTCGCCGCCGTGGCCTCGCATGTTGCAGAACCGGTGCAGTCCCGCCGCCAGTCGCAGGCCGGGCTCGGCACTGTGAGGATCGGCGAGGCTGAACGCCAGTGCGGCACGGATGTTGTCGAACTCGGCCTCGAGCCGGTCGAGCCAGACCGCCTCGTCCGGGCCGCGCAGGTACCGGTCGGCGGTCTCGACCAGAGCCAGGTAGTGATCGCGGTGGGCGGCGCGGGTTTCGTCCAGCTCGGAGCCGGGCCGCCGGACGAGGCGTTCGGCGGCATAGTGGCGGACCGTCTCCAGCAGTCGGTACCGGGTCGAGCCCTGGATCTCTTCGGCCAGGACCAGGCTCTTGCCGACCAGGGCGGCCAGATGGTCCAGCACCTGCCATTCGCCGGCCTCCCCGGCCGAGGTGACCGCTTCGGCGGCCTCCAGGGTCCAGCCCCCGGCGAAGACCGACAGCCGGTCCAGCACGATCTGTTCCCCGGGGGTGAGCAGGTCATAGGACCAGTCGATCAGGGCGCGGAGGGTCTGATGGCGGGGCAGGGCGTTCCGGCTCCCCCCGGTCAGCAGCCGGAACCGCTGATCGAGCCGGGAGCTGATCTCCGGCACCGTCAGCGAACCCAGCCGGGCCGCGGCCAGCTCCAGGGCCAGCGGGATCCCGTCCAGCCGCACGCAGACCGCCGCCACCGCCGCGGCGTTGGCGGCGTCCAGGGCGAAGCCTTGCCGGTACATCACGGCGCGCTCCGCGAACAGCTGCACCGACTCGAAAGCGGCCAGCCGGCCGGGGGCGGCCAGATCGGCGGGCGGCACGGCCAGCGGCGGAACCCGGAAGACATGCTCCCCGCTGACGCCCAGCGGCTCCCTGCTCGTGACCAGCAGGCACGCCCGCGGGCACGACCGCATCAGGGCGTCGGCCAGCTTGGCGGCCGCGCCGAGCACATGCTCGGCATTGTCCAGGACCACCAGCAGGTACCGGTCGCCGACCGCGGCGGCCAAGGTGTCGAGCATGGGCTGCCCCGGCTCCTCGCGGACCTGAAGCACGGCCGCCACGGTGCGGGCCACCAGCTCGGGTTCGGCCACCGGCGCCAGCTCGACCAGCCATACGCCGTCGCCGACGCCATCCAGCACCTCAGCCGCCACCTGCAACGCCAGGCGGGACTTGCCGATCCCGCCCGGCCCCGCGATCGTGACCAGCCGCGAGCTGCCCGACACCAGCGACCGCAGCCCGGCCAGCTCCGCCGCCCGGCCCACGAAACTGGTCGCCTGCGACGGCAAATTATGGCGCAGCGCCGGATCACCCAGCGACCGCAACGCGCCGAACCCCCCGGCCAGGCCCGGCCCGGTCACCTCGAAGACCCGCTCAGCCCGGCCCAGGTCCTGCAGGCGATGCTCGCCTAGATCCCGAAGCCCGATCCCGCCGTGCAGCCGGTCGGCCAGCAACTCGTACGTCATTCCGGTCACCAGGACCTGACCACCATGTCCGGCGGCGAGCAGCCGGGCCACCCGGTTCACCACCGGACCGAAATAGTCGCCGTCGCGCTCCACGCAGGCCCCCGAATGCAACGCGATGCGCACCCGGACGGGCAAGCCGGGCGGCCACGGCTCAGTACCGGCAGCCCGCTGGACAGCCACCGCCGACGCCAGCGCGGCGGCCGAGTCGGCGAACACCGCACGAAACGCCTCGCCCACCGTCTTGAAGACGTGACCGCCCGAAGCCTCGATCTGTTCACGGACAATGCGGTTATGGCGGCCCGACGCCTCCGCCATAGCCTCGGGGTCGGCCTCCCACAGCCGGATGCTGCCCTCGATGTCGGTGAACAGCAACGTCACCGTCCCAGAGGTTAACCCCATTCGTCCAGTATGCATCCCAGATCCTGCCGCAGCCTTGCTGACCCCGCGGCGGCACCGCCGCTGCTGGCTAGGTCGTCGCGAACACCGGGAGGCCAGCGCCCTGCGCGGCCGCCGTCGCCCGGCGGGCGGCCGTCCGTGTGTGCCCGTTTCGCGCAGTCCTCTTCCGGCGGCGGGAACCGCCCGGTTGGCCGCTACGAGGAGCCAGGCTGGGCGCCGGGCGACTGGCTGGCCCCGCTGTCGCCGTCGTGGCCGTGCCCGATCGCGGCGAACCGGCCCTGGGGCGGCATCGCACGCCGTCAGCGCGGAGTGCTGGCTTGAGCTCGCTGGCCTGCTGACCGGTTTACCGCACATGCGAATTGAGGGCGTTGCCGTATCCCGATCTGCGTGCTTCACGTCCATGACACCGAGGATCTCGGAGTCACGCGTAAGGCGATTACCCGCGCCGCATCAGGGCACGACGATCATGCGCTCCATCATGTCGTTGTCTTCGTGCTCGACGATGTGGCAGTGGTGCACGTACTTTTGCGGCTTGATGAGCTTGCCTGCGCCGTTGAGGGCGGTGCTGGGCAGCGAGAACCTGGCGCGCACGACCGTGACCTGCCCCGGGTTCGCCTTCACTGTCTCCTTCAGTCCCGCCTCATCCGGACCCGGTTCGATTAGTCCGGACTTCAGGAACGGCCTTAGCGTGGAGACGTCCAGCTGCGGGACGCCGTTCGCGGTGCCGTATTTCGCGGCGTAGCCGGCGGCGTCGTAGTTGTAGCGGCCCATCACCTTGAAGGTGACCAGGTGGGTGTGCATCGGGTGGGTGTCCGGGGTGGTGTTCACGAAATACCAGTCCTCGACGCTGTTCCACCTCAGCGTCTCGGTCACCGGGTGGGGGTCTCCGTACGGGTGCGCGTTTAGGTTCAGCTTCCAGCGCGGGGTCTGTGCTGCGACCTCGTTCAGCGTGATCATCCGTGCCGCGACCGACCCGCCGCTCAGCTTCGGCGGCCCCAGGCTGGTCAGCTCCGTCACCTTCGGGTTGGCCGGCAGCGACCCGGGCCCGGGCACGCTCATCGGCGCGCCGCTGGACGCCTTGTGCTTCACGGTGATCTGCATGACCCGCATCAGCGGCGGCGCCGGCGTGGATACCGGGCCGTGCGGAGTGGTGTTCGTCATGAGCAGCGTCCGGCCCGCGAACCTGCGGAAGTCACAGATCACGTCATACCGCTCGGCCGGGGTCATCACCAGCCCGTGCGCGCGGGCCGGGTTCACCGGCAGCAGCCCGCCCTCGGTGCCGATGATGACCATCGGCACGGCTGCGCGGCCGTCGGCCGTGGAGATGCGCAGGTCCATGATCCGGGCGTTGCAGCCGTTGAGCACCCGGAACCGGTACACCGCGGGCTCCACGGTAAGTTTCGGCCAGATCTTGCCGTTCACCAGCATCACGTCACCGAAGTACTCGCCGATCCAGGGCCCGTGCATCGACGCCGGCCCGATCGGGTACAGCAGCGACCCGTCCGGGTTGAACTGCCGGTCCTGGACCACGACCGGCAGCTCGTAAGTGCCGATCGGACCGGGCAGCAGCGGGTTGCTGCCGGTATCGAAGGAGTCGCGTAGCAGGTAGCCGCCGGCCAGCCCGGCCACCACGTTCATCCGCGTGTCCCCCATGTAGTGGTCGTGATACCACAAGAGGGTGGCCGGCTGCTCGTTCGGGTAGGTCACCGGCTGGGTTGCCCCCGGACGGAACGCGTCCGGCTGCGCGAACGGGTTCCCGTCGTCATCGCCCGCGACGAACCCGCCGTGCAGGTGGGTCATGGTCCGGACCTCGGGGAACGGGGCAAACTGCAGGTAGCTGGCGCCGTCGTTGGTGAACACCCGCAGGAAATCGTCCGGGGCCAGGCCATTGGCGTACCTGACCTTCACCGCCGTCCCGCTCGTGGCCACGATCGGCGGCCCCAGGTACGACGCCCCGGTATCGCCCGCGCCGGGCCCGCCTGAATGCAGGTACCCGAACAGCGTCGTGGCGGGCAACTGGCGGTGAACCTTGCGGGAAATCAGCGCCGTGCTAAGCCGCACCGTCCCGCCGCCGGTCGCGTCGACCGCGTAATCGACAAGTACCGGCATCGGGTCCAGGTACGGCGTCAGGCCCGACGCCACCGGCCCACCCCGCGCTGAGACCGCCGGGATCGGGGAAGTCGCCGCCCGCGCCGCCCCAGTCCAGATCCCGCGCCCGGCCACCAGCCCGGCCCCGCCTACCGCGGACCACTTGATGAAATCCCGCCGCGTCGTCATGACGGCCTCCCGCCTGGCCCGGTCTGTTCCGGCCCGCTTTTGCCGGGAAAAACTCCGTAAACCTACCCCGCGAGGTCTGTTAATCGTCAGGGCCGAAAGTCCCCGAGTGTATTTAAGATCACGCATTCGCCGGATGCATGCGGAAATCTCATCAGCCCCGGCCCCGATGAGCGGCTGCCCGGTCAGTGGCCAGGCCGCCGTCATCAGGCCGGGGCGCTGAACACGGCACCAGCTGGCCCGCAGCACGGCAGGCGCCCCCTCGCCTGCGGTTTCACCGCGTTCGCGACGCATCGGCTCGGGCCGAGAGCGACGCATGTGCGGCCAGGCTGGCGATCAGGCTGCCGTCGGCGGATGCGGCGAACATCCTCCGCCCACTTGCAGCGGTGCTTGGCGCATTGTCAGCGGCGTGTGCGACGAGCTCAGGCAGATGTCGGTGACCGGCCCGTCGCCCTGTTGCCGCATAGCAACTCGGCCTGTTCATCCCGATGATCCGTTCAGGGCCGCCCACGTCGTACGCTGCCCGGGGCGGTTTGGGGGCGTTGAATCATCAATGCCTGCCTCGCCGCGAACTCACAGGCCCCGGCCAGAAGGATTGCTGCCATGCGTCCCTTCCGCTTTCTCGCGACGGTCGATGACTACCCCGGCTTCGCCGAGCTGACCTCCCTTGCCCGCAAGGCCGAGGCCATCGGCTGCTCCACGTTCGTATTGCCCGACCATCTCATCGGGCAGTACGGCGCGATGCCGCTGCTGGCCGTGGTCGCGGCGGCGAGCGAGCGGCTGCGGGTGGGCACCTTCGTGCTCAATGTCTGCCTGCGCCATCCGGCCGTACTAGCCCAAGACCTCGCTACGCTCGACGTGCTGTCCGGCGGCCGTCTGGAGATCGGCCTGGGCGCGGGCTGGAACAAGCCCGAGCACGACGCCATCGGCATTCCCTTCGAGCCAGTCGGTGTCCGGATCAAGCGCCTGACCGAGGCGATCACGATCCTCAAGGGCTGCTTTGCCGAAGGGCCATTCTCCTTCTCGGGCGAGCACTACATCATCACCGGCCACGACGGCGCGCCCAAGCCGGCGCAACGCCCGCACCCGCCGATCTTCCTAGGCGGCGGCGGCAAGCGCCTGCTGACTCTGGCTGCACGCGAAGCCCAGATCATCGGCCTGGCGCCGCGGCTGGTGCAGGGCGACGCGCCCCGCGTCGACGCCCGGAGCCTCACGGCCGCGGCAACCGAGGAGAAAATCAGGTGGATCCGCGAGGCCGCTGGTGACCGCTTCGGCGAACTGGAGCTCAACACCTACCCCACCGGCGGGCCGACGGTCGTCACCGGCGATCCGCGCTCCGAGGCGCGCCGCCGCGCCGACCGCATCCGCGAGCAGACGGGAGTCGAGCTGACCGTCGAGGAGATCCTGGACTCGCCGCATGTGTTCATCGGCAGCATCAAAGACCTGGCGCGCAAGTTCGCGGACCTGCGCGAGCGCTTCGGCATCAGCTCATTCCTCATCGACGACCTGGACGCGCTGGCGCCAGTGGTCGAGGAGCTCGCCGGACAGTGAAGCCCGCCTCCGACGGCCCCTTCCGGCGTGAGGCGCCCGGCCGCATCAGACGAACCAGTGGCGCAGGTGTCGACGGACGCCACCAGGGGGACAGAGACTAGCGTCCCGAGCCCGGTCTGGTCCGTGGTGATCTCCGCTGTGGTGAAGCTCTTCGGGGCGGAACTGCCGTCCTGGTAGACCAGGGCCGGGATCCCCGGGGTGGCGCCGAGGGTGAGATCCACCTCGATCTGCTGGTGCTTGAGCACGAACTTGTTCGCTTGATACACCCCCACAACGGGCGACCTCCGCCGACCCGTGATGGCGACGCCAGGGCATCAGATGTAGAGGATTGCCGTAAGCCTACGGCTGCTATAAAGCGGATACGGAACGCGAAGCAGCGGCCGGTGTCGACTGCGCGGCGTAGCCAGCGCAGTCGTGGTGATACGACGTATCGCGCCGAATAGGCGCGCAAGATGAACGGTTATCCGTAGCGGTACATACGCGTACAGGTCGTCCAGTTTGGCGTATCGGGTTACCCCTCAGGGCGCTTCGGCGAGGGTGAGGATGCGCCGTTCCCCGCCGCACAGGGGGTCTGCTCGTCGTCGGGGTGCAGGTCGGCTGCGTGGGCGCGCAGCGCGGCGATGGTCGCGCTGGTCACCGGTCCTCCTGCGGCCTGGGCGGCGCGCTGCTGGTCCAGGAGGCGCTGGAGGGCGGTGTGCTTGGCGGGGTCGTAGGCGGTGCCGTCTTGCCAGCAGCGCCAGATGACGTAGATCTAGGCGCGGGCGAGGTGCGCACGGCGTGCGGGTAGTCCTTACCGCGGGCCCGGGCCTGGTCGTAGATGGCAGCGGCCCAGGTGCTGGCGTGCCGGGAGTCGGCGGCGAAGTCGCAGACGGCGTCGCGGAGCTGATGGTTGACCGCCCACCGGAACGTGCGGGCGATGTGGCTGCCGGGCGGCGCGCAGCGTGCCGGCGCGGGGCAGGCTGGACGCCGTAGCGGTGCTCACGGGTCCATTGTTACCCGGCACCCCGTACCCCTGGTCGTGAGAGCTCGCGGACCTGGGCCAGGATCGGCGTCCAGTACTCAGCCTGCGACTGGCGGCCGATGAACAGGCCGATGTGCCCGCCCGGTGCGAGGTGCCAGCGGACCAGCGAAGAGCCGACCGCGTGCTGCATGTTGCGGACTTGCTGCCACGGCGTGATGTCGTCCTGTTCGCCGCCGAGCAGGAACACCGGGCAGGTGATGCTGCGCAGGTTCACGGTCTGGCCCGCGACCTGCAGTTCGCCGGTGAACATCTCGTTGTTGACGAACAGGTGCTCGACCGCCCACAGGTACAGCTTGCCCGGCAGGTTGACCGGGTGGAGGTACCAGTCGTAGAAGTCGCTGAAGTGGTCGAGGTACTCGCGGTCGTGCACATGGGTGTAGACCTTGAGGTGCTCGGCCACGTGGATGGCCGAGTCTATCGCGATGGACCCCATGACGAGGTTGATGCCGGGCACGATGCCGCCGTTGGCCTTGACCATGGCCTTGTACAGCGCCATGTTGCCGCGCGGGATCATGATGGGCATCAGCTTCTTGGCCGGGCCGTTCCCGGCGCTGGTGTCGATCGGCGCGCCGGCCACGATGAGCGTGTTGACCCGCCCGGGGTGCATGGCCGTCCATAGCGTGGCTTCCCAGCCGCCCTGGCAGTTGCCGACGATGTTGACCGTGCCCCCGGGCCCGGCGATGAGGTCCACCGCGCGGGTGATGAAGTCCAGGCGGTCAACCTCGGTGGTGTCCTTGGTGGCGTTGGTGGCGCTCAGCCAGTCGAATGAGTAGAGCCTGGTCAGGCCCGTCGTGACGCAGAGCTGGATCTGGCTCTGGCCCTTTTTGTCGATGATGCACGAGGCGTGCCCGGCCAGCGGCGGGAACACCAGCGTGGGAACGACGTCATCGTCGCCGGTGCTGAAGTCACGCAGCAGCGCGAACGGCGAGGTGAGCACGACCTCATTGCGGCTGTGCCACATCGGGGGCTTGCGGTTGGTGGTGTGGTGGGCCCACAGCGCCGTGTCCACCGGCACCGCTACGGCCTTGGCCATGACACGCGCACTCAGCGTGCTCGCGCGGGACATTGCCTGGGTCAACTGCCTGAACATCTACTTCATCTCCGGATCGCTGGTAATCCCGCTTGCCGCCGGTACAGACGTTCATGTCCGCGATATGGCCGGCGGTCAGGCTGCTCGCGATGTCGTGAGTTAACGTGTCGGTGATGCCGTGGACGTACGTACGGCTGTGACATCATGGCTCGTCCCCTTTACGCAACCCTTTGCGGTTAGCTAAGTGAATGCAGCTGGCTGGCTGTGCCGAGAGAAATTTCGGCGGCGCCGCTAATTTCCGCTGCGGAAATTAGCTGATCGCATATGCGCCCTACCCTGATGCGGGATTCAGGTCCGCTGCTCCAAGCCTACGCAAAGGACGGCAAAAGAAAAGGCCGGGGGTCGCGCAGAGCCTCCTGGGCCTCCTGCTGTCGCTCAGATCGAGTTCTGACCTGCGGAAACGCAAATCGGAAATTATTAATTCTTTTCGTCGCCTACCCGGTCGGGCGTATAGAAAAAGGCATCCGCTGGGGTGCTGCTGCTCTGGCCTGGTAAGTAGTCGGAAGTCTTGTGGGTGGAATTTTGACGAGGCGTGGTGTCGGCGGGGCCGCGACACACGAACGGGGGAATGCGTGATTCCGGGGTTGTAGGGATGTTGCTGTGTTTCGTGACGGCCGTAGCCGGCGTGCTCGCAGAGGCGAATGCTGACGCCGGCTGAGGAGTGTCCTGGCGCGAGTGCTGGAGGCGAACGAGGGCTGGGAGCAGCTGGCTGCGGAACTGCGGCCGGGATGAACCCCACCGAGGCGCTGGTGCTCAGCCAGGTCGTGCTGTCCTTCGGCATCCCGTTCGCGCTGGTGCCGCTGGTGCTGCTCACCTGCCGCCGTGTCGTGATGGGCGCCCAGGTCAACCGCCGCTAGGCCACCATCTTCGCCTGGAGCTGCGCCGTCATGATCATCGGAATGAACATCTTCCTGATCTGCCAGCGGCCCTTCCTCAGCTGAGACACCCCACTGCCCTCGATGGCCTCGCAGAAGCCATTCAGATCATCCACGGCGCCTGGACACACTCCGGCTACACCCAGCACGGGCGCCACCACAGCGTCCGCGACCTCGACATGAAACCCAAGCCCGGCGGCCCGATCCCGGTATGGCCTGGTGGATCGAGACGTGGTGGTTATCCGGGACGGGCAGCCAGAGCACACGCGGCTGCGGGGTGGCTGGATGGCCATGACGGCCCGGTGCCGGGCTACCGGATCGAGCGTGTCCATTCAGGGATGAGCTCGGCGATCAGCACGGATGCTGCAGCGGGACCAGGGACAGGCAGCCGACGGGCCGCTGGTCCCGGACCGGATGCGGCCGATCAGGGGGCGATCAGGGGCACGTTCTGCAGGTAGGCGTCCGGAGCCAGGGAATGTCGGTCTGCGACGGTCAGGCTGCTGTCCATTCCGGCGCGTGCCGCAGCGTCGGCTTGGGCCAGAACCGACCTGGGGCACGTGTTGAGTCCGCGGGATCAAAAGTGGGGCCGGTGGATGTGCCGACTCTCGTGCCTGGTCTGCCGCATTCCGCTGAACCGCAGTGGCATATCCGGTACGGCGTGTTTTCGCGGCTGCTCACTTTCACTGCTCGAAGGCCGGCTACCGGCTCGGGAGTGATCGCGGCAGCCCGAACCACGGCAGCACGCTGGCCTCGAAGCGGGTGATGGCGCAGATCCGGCCGCCGGCCAGGGTGAGCACGTAGAAGGCGGTCGCATGGCGGATGCCCGCCGGGCCGCGCAGGTAGGCTCCGAACGCCGGCTGGCCGTTGGCTCGCACCGGGACGAGGTCGAACCTGCGGCCCGCGGCGAACAGGCTGGCGCAGTAGCGGGTCACGACGTCCCGGCCCTGGTATCCGAAGGGTATCGGCGGCATCGCGATGAAGACGTCGTCGGTCAGCAGGGCCACCAGCGCGTCGAGGTCGGCCGACTCCCACGCGCGGGCGAACTTGGCCACGATCGCGTCCTCGGCGGGTGAGCCAGCGGCCGGCGGCGGTTGGTGCCCGACGGCCGGCTGCTGCCGGCGCTGGAGGCTGGCGCGGGCTCGTTTGAGGGTACTGTTGGCCGATTCGAGGGTCACCTCCAGCATGCCGGCCACCTCGCTGGCGTGGAATCCGAGGACGTCGCGCAAGATGAGGACGGCGACCTGGCGTGGCGGCAGCAGCTGCAGGGCGGTCACGAAGGCCAGCGAGATGGCTTCGCTCTGCTCGTAGCGGGCCTCTGGCCCGGGCGGGACGTCGACGGCACGCTCGAGGAGGGCGTCAGGAAACGGCTGTAGCCAGACGGCCTCGTCGCGCGGGGTCGGCACGAGCGGTTCGTACTGAGACACGTCCCACTCCCTGGCCGGGCGCCGGCTCGCTGCGCGGCGCGCGTTGAGGCACCGGTTGGTGGCGATCTTGTACAGCCAGGTGCGCAGCGAGGCGCGTTCCTCAGTGAACCCGCCGATGCCTTGCCAGGCGGCCAGCATCGTCTCCTGGACGGCGTCCTCGGCGTCGGCGAAGGATCCGAGCATCCGGTAGCAGTGCACCTGCAGCTCCCGCCGGTGCGGCCCGGTCAGCTCCCGGAACGCCTCGCCGCCTCCGGCCCGTGCCCGTGAGAGCAGATCGGCTGTCACCATCTTGCGCGCCTCCCTTCCGCATCACGTGGCGCTTCCACCCGGTATATACACCGCCCGGGGGGCGAACTGGGCGGCTTGCGGGCGCCCAGTTTCCCGGCGCCGCGGTGTATGCATCACCGACCGCCCGAACGATCCGGCCGCCGGATCGTGCCGCGGCAGCTGGAACGACCTGACGGGCAGCCCGCGGCCGCCCGCCTAACCCAGGAGGACCCCATGCATCCGCTGATCCTGCAACAACTCGCCGCCAACCGCGTCAACGACATGATCGCAACAGCCGCCGACTCGCGGCGGGCCCGTGAGGCCCGCCGCACCCGGCGGGCACGAACGTCCGGGCGAAGGACCCAGCCCGGCCTGCCGGGCACCCAGCCCGAGTTCCAGCCTGCAGCTTCGCCTACCCGGGCTACGGGCTGACGATACCGGGGCGTCGTGGGCGAGCAGGCCAGTTCCGACAGTCCCGCGATCTGCGCCCGCTATGGCAATGGTGCAGACCATGATGCTGGCACTGGCCAGCATGTGCCAACTGATCCGTTCGGCGCCGGGATCACCCCGCGGTCGTGATTCCGGTGGGTCCCGGCGGCCCGGCTACGGTGGTCGGAACCCTGGCCCCGGCCACCTTGCCCCCTGCAGCCCGCCGAGCCGGATAACGCGTCGCCGCCGAGTGTTCTTGACGGCAACCTGGCATGACCGGCGAGCACGTCACGATCTCGGCCACCGGTAAATGCGTTGCCGCATGCCGGTGCGCAGTCCTACGATGGGCCCGCCGCGGCAGGATATGTCCTCTGCATCAGGAAGGAGGTGCCCGCGATGTTCGCTCATCGTCAGACGCCTCCAGGGGTTGCTCTCTAGCAATCCTGGAGACGCACTGCGGGTGCCCTCAGGAATCTGGCGTCAGCCAATCCTGAGGGCGCCTTCTATCCAGCATGGGGATTAACATGCCAACTCCGCACTTGAGTTGCGGAGTGCTATAACCGGCATATTCTCGCTGGGCCGGCTTCATGTGCGCTCATGTATCGTACAAGCGGAATCGCGTGCAATGCGCCGTATCGCCCATACCGCCGAATGGGTACTTGAGGATCGTTATGTATAGGCTCACACACGGCGTCCATATCAGCCCCGTTCAGTGCCGCAGTAAGCGGATCTCAGCAGGCCAAGATGTGCGCGCAGATCGGCGGGCCGGGACGGGTTTTGAACTCGCGCCTGGTGACGTCGGCTGAACAGCGGCAGCTTCAAACCGGCATCCCAGGCGGCCTGCGGGCACCGCGACCCGGCGTCTCGGCACGGCTGCGTCCCCGCCGGACAGCGGCAACCATACAGATCGAATCCTCTTTGTTGTCGGCTTTGGCGCTCGGCGCGTTATCCTCAAGAATTACGGGCCGTTAGCGATCATCGACTGGCACTGCGGTGGATATGTGCCTGGGGCTTACCCAGGCGGCGCTGGAGGCGGGTGTTGGGAGCTTACGGCTGGCCGACTGATTAGCGCCCTTTAGTTCGGCGGGTCGCTGGGATGTGGGTAAGAGGGCAGCGGGGTCGCGGCCAGGGAACTGATCTCCTGCGGCGACAGGCGCAGGGCGGCCGCATTGATGTTTTCGGTCAGGTGCGCGGGGTCGCCGGTCCCGGGGATGGCGAGCACGTGCGGGCCGCGATGCAGGGTCCACGCCAGCCGGACCTGAGCCGGCGTGGCGTCGTGTGCTTTGGCGATCGCTGAGACGGCCTCATCGGCCGGGGCGCCCCCGCCGCGGGAGGCGGCCGGGCCGGCGATGGCGAAGAACGGGACGAACGCGATGCCCTGCGTGCCGCATAGGTCCAGCAGCGCGTGATCAGCGGCCGATGCCTCCAGCCCGTAGCGGTTCTGCACGCAGACCACCGGCGCGATCGCCCGCGCCTCGGCCAGCTGCTCCGCGCTGACCCCGGATATGCCCAGATGGCGGATCAGCCCGGCGGCACGCAACGCGGCGAGCGCGGCGAAATGCTCGCCGATCGACGCGCCCTCGGCGCTGCGCGGGATGCGCAGGTTGACCACGTCGAGGTGATCTCGGCCGAGCTGGCGCAGGTTCTCCTCTACCTGCCCGCGTAGCTGGCGCTGCTCGGCCCAGTACCACTCACCCGACGGGTCGCGGCCCGGCCAGACCTTCGTGGTGATCACCAGGTCATCGGGATAGGGCGCGAGCGCGCTGTTGATCAGCTCGTTCGCCGAGCGCGACGGCGAAAAGTAAAACGCCGCAGTGTCGATATGGTTAACGCCGAGCGCGACCGCCCGGCGCAGCACCCAGGTCGCCTGAGCGCGGTCGCCCGGCACACCGCTTCGGGCACCGGCCAGCCGCATCGCGCCGAAGCCCATCCGGTTCACGGCCAGGTCACCGAGCATCCAGCTTCCCGCAGCAGCGGCCGTGGTTGTCATAGCCACCGACCGTACCGGAATCTGGCGGCCTGAAAGGCCGCCGGTTTTCTTGCCTGGTACTCGCCTTCCGGTGCCCGGCCCGGCTTCCCACGGCACCTGGCGGGCGCATGACCGAGCACCAGATCAGGTGAGGTCGAGGCGATCACACGGCCCCGCCTGCGAGCCGCGGGCACGCAGAACGTCCAGTTCGGACGCGACTTCTGCTGGCCCAGTGACCGCGAATCTGCCGATCAGCGGCTCGGCGAGCGCCAGCGTGGTCTGGGTGGGCGGTGCAGAGCACGAGGAAGCCAACGAACACCAAGCGCACCAACCCGGCTCTGTACTGGCCGGGTTCTGGAAGGCCGTAGGGCCGGGGTTGACCCTGAGGCTTGCAGGATGCATCTCAGGGTCGGACCGGGGTTGATCCCGATCGACGTAGCCATCCGGCGGCGGCAGCCTTAAAGACATCAGCACGACCACTGCGACACAATGGAGACCGATCACCATGCTCGCGATCATCGCCGTCATCGCCCTCATCGCCCTCGTAGCCCTGACCGTCCTCGGCTTCGCTGTGCACGTCCTGTTCTCCCCGTGGCTGCTGCTGGCGGCCATTGGCATCCTGGCCTGGGTCAAGTTCCGTCCGCGAGGCTCTCGCCAGTAACCTGCTGCACGGCCCGTGAGCATCCCTCGCCAACGACGTCGCGCCCGTGCTGGCGGCCTTCTACATCGCCTCGCCGTGACCGCGCCGAACGGCACAACGGCGCGCGGCGCCAACCGCCCAGTGAATGTTACGGAATGTGTTGACCGCCTCGAGGCCCATTTATCAGGCGTCGACGGCGATGCCAGGCAGGGGCATCCGTTCGCCGACGCCGCTGCCCGGGGCAGCACGACCTGGCTCACCGTCATCGGATCGACCCGCAGATCCGCGGCGGCCTGCTTGTTCGCCGCCCCGTCCGCGCAGCAACTTCAGCCCGCACCTGACCACGCGCAAAGACGCCCGCGTCGGGGCCTGGGCGAAGGCAAGCAACGTCGAGATCGCCTACACGCCGACCAATTCGTCCTGGTTAAACCGCATTCCCGTTAATTGAGGCGCAGTTCACGGCCCTACGGTACTTCACCCTGGACGGTATCGACCATGCCAGCCACAAAGAGCAAGCCAGCATGATCCGCCGGTACATCATCTGGCGCAACAACCACGCCTACGACGAACGGCTCCGCCGCATCGTCGACCGGGCGAACGCGGCCTGACCCAGCAGTCAGGAGCCGGCCGGGCGCAGCGCGTACCCGAGCATCGGCCATACCGCGCCCTTGACCTCCTGAGACCCATCGCGCCCCGGATCACGCTGGTACCCGGCGCGCAACGCAGCCCGCTGCGACGCGACGTTCTCCCGGTGAGTGCGCAGCCACAGCTCCTCCAGGCTCACCGCCTGGAAGGACCACGAGCTGAACAAGGCCAGGGCCCGCGCCGCGACCCCGCGTCCACGTGCCCCGGCGGCCACCCAGTACGAGACCTCCCCGGCGCGTCCGTCGTGGCGCAACGCGATGTTGCCCAGCCGCTCGCCGGTAACCGCATCGCAGATGACGAAGCCCTCGGCATCGCCGGCCGCGCGCAGCCTGACGATCGCCGCGAGCACCTGCCCGGCGTTCAACGCCGGTGACTCCGTGGTGAAGCGCTGTACCAGCGGGTCGCGCACGCTCTTGGCATACCAGGCCGAATCATCATCGGCCCACTCCCGGAGCCGGACCACCCCGTCGTCCAGTCCATGACCCTGCATACCCGCCACACTGCCAGCCAGGTAACCGGCTCATCCATCCGGCAGGGCAAACGTTGTCTGCCGCGGCGCTAGATCAGCTGTCAACCGGCGTGCTCACACCCGCCAGTCCGACGATTCATGCACTATGGCAAACCAACGGAAGCGATCTGGTCGAACCTGAAGAGATCGCTGGCGAACCTTGCCGAGCAGTACATCGATTAGCTGACTGCGCTGGTGAAGAAGCCCGGCTCAGGCGGATGCAGTACCGGCCCGGTCTCCTGGCCACGAGCGGCTCGACCTCAGTAACCCCAACCATTGAAGATCGTTATCGGTAGTCCGTTGGATCAAGGCTGGTCACTGGTAGTCTGGAAGTAAGTTACCCTGGTGAGTTCGAAGCTGGTGATGAGCGATGACCAAGCTGGTGGCGTGTCCGCCTGCACCGGGTCCGCTGGAGGAGTACGCGGCCCGGTTTCGATGACTTGTTCACGCATGTGGCGCAGCGGCGCGGGTTCCGGGAGTACCTGGCCGGGCTGCTGGCGCCGCGGGAGCGGAACAAGACGCTGACGGCCCTGGCCGGGGCGGAGCCGGTGACCGGGTCGAAGCTGCCGGCGGTGCAGCGGCTGCAGTTCTTCTTGTCCGAGTCGGTATGGGACCCCGAGCGGGTCAATGACCGCCGGCTGGAGTTGCTGCGGGCCGGGCCGGCGACCACGCCGCACGGCGGCGGGGTGCTGATCATCGACGATTCGGGTGACCGCAAGGACGGCACGGCGACCGCGCACGTGGGCCGGCAGTACCTGGGCCGGTACGGCAAGACCGACAACGGCGTGGTCACCGTCACCACCGTGTGGGCCGATGAGCGGGTCTACTACCCGGTGCACGCGGTGCCGTACACCCCGGCGCGGCACTTCGCCGGGGGGAAGAACGACCCGGAGTTCCGGACCAAGCTGCAGATCGGGGCGGATCTCGCGGTCCGGGCCCAGGCGGCGGGGTTCGCGTTCCGGGCGGTCGCCGCCGACAGCGCTTACGGGGACCAGGACGGGTTCCGCGGCGAGCTCGCGCAGGCCGGGCTGCCGTTCGTGATGGCGCTGCGGCCGCGTCACGGGATCTGGGCCCGCGCTGAGGACGCGCACACCCCGGTCGACGCGGCCCGCGAGCTGCGCTGGGGCGGCCCGGATGATCCAGGTGACTGGCGGGCGGTGACCCGGCGCTTCCGCGATGGGCATGCCGAGACCTGGTACGCCGCTGACGCCAGGCTGGGCGCCTGGGGCCCGGACGGCGCCCGGCGCCTGGTAGTCGCTACCGCCGACCCGGGCACCCTGCCGGACAAGGCCACCTGGTACCTGGTCACGAACCTGGCCCGGCCCGGCGGCCCGCGCGAGCGGGAGAGCCCCTGGCCGGCCGCGCCCCTGGCCGAGATCGTGCGGATCTACGGGCTGCGGCACTGGGTGGAGCAGTCATATAAGCAGGTCAAGGACGAACTCGGCTGGGCCGATTTCCAGGTCCGCTCCGACATCGCCATCCGCCGCCACCAGGTGCTGGTCAACTGCGCATTCTCCTTCTGCTGGTCCGCCTGGCTCACCTCGCAGCCACCGCCCGGGCCGGCCCCGGCAAGCCCGCAAGAGAGGGGGCGCTGCTCCCCGGTCTCAGCAGCCCCGGGCATGCCCGCTCATCCCTCCGGCACCAAGCTGGCCTCGCGCACTGCGCGCCGTCCGCAGCTGGCTGACCCCCGCAACCGCGCTCATGCGCTGGTGGCAGGCATGGTCCAAAGCGCCCCCGCCCGCTGAGCTCCAGCGCCTGGTCGACAGCGCCAGCGCAGGTCACGGCCTGTTCCTCTATCTGCCACCTTGATCCAACGGACTACCGTTATACGCTGATGACTGCGTATAGCGGCCATCTGTCGGTGGTTTCGGCCAGTTGGTGTGAGCCGTGATCGGCGAATGTGATCGCGGATCCGACAACGAGGTCTTTGACGGTTCGCGTAACGAGGATCTCGCCCGGATTTCCGTGGCGGCCGACGCACTTGGCGATGTCGGCGGGAACGCCGCCGACCTGCTCGCCGAGGACGTCTACTTCTCCGGTGTGGATCCCGGCGCGTAGCTGGATGTGTAGTGCGGCGGCGTTGTCGCGGATGGCGGCGGCGCTGCGGATTGCTTGTCCTGGCGCGTCGAAGGTCGCGAGGATGCTCGTTTCGGTGCTGTTGCGAAGGCGGCCGCGGTGAGTGCGCACGTGCCGCCTGGCAACCTCGCCGATGTCAAGGGCCTGGCGGTGGCGGGCAGCGTCGCCTTCCGCGGTCGCGTCGTGCGCCGCCTCGGCGAAGACGATCGTGGTGAGCACGCGAGCATGGTGGGGCGGTGACGGTGAGGTCGCGAGGAACTGTTCGATCTCGGCGAACAGGGCGTCGAGGTCTCCTCCCGCTGCGAAACGAAGGACGTGGTCGCCCGGTTGCTCGAAGTAGCGGGCGCCGTCGATGTGGGAGGCGAGGTAGAACCCGTAAAACGGGGGGTTGATCCGGTCGCCGCCGCGCTGGATCACGAGAGTGGGTACGTGGATCGCGGGGAGCACGGCGCGTACGTCGATCTCCCTGATCATGCGGAGCATGCGGAGGAACGCGCTAGGACTGATCGCCATGCGCTCGAATCGGCCGAGCAGCTCGCGAGCGCCGGGAGAGTGTGAGCGGCTGGGGAGATACCAGTCGATCGTGGCGCCCTGCCCCCATCGGTGGGTTGCGATCTCTTGCATGGCCGCGTACACCTTCTCGGCGCCATCACCGCAGGGGTAGTCGGGGGCGGGGAACCAGCGGGCGAACGCTGAGCCGAGGATCAGGGCGCTGACCTTCTCGGGGTAGGTGGCGGCGAACAGGATGCTCATCGGCGCGCCCTCCGAGTAGCCGAACACGACGGCCCTCTGCGAGGAGACGGCGTTCATTACCGCTTGCACGTCGGTGATGCGCTCCTCCAGCGTGGCGTCGCTCGTGGCGCGATCAGACAACCCGGTGTCGCGCTTGTCGAACAGGATCAGCCGCCCGAGTGTCGCGAGCCGCCGGTAGAACTCGGCCGTCTGGGGGTCCTCCCAGACCAGCTCCACGTGGCTCATCAGCCCGGGTATGAACAGGATGTCGCGCTCACCCTCGCCGAGTACCTGGTAGGCGATGTGGACGCCGCCGCTCTGCACATAGCGCGTCTCGGGAGAAGCGCCGCGATCGCCGGTGCTGGCGCGAGCCGGATGGTGGTCGAGCGCCGGGTCTTGGCGCAGGATCCGCGCTTCGAGCTCGCGAAGCTCGCGCCCTGGCTCGATCCCGAGCTGCTCGACCATCGCGGAGCGCAGCTGCCGGTAGGCGCGCAGGGCGTCGGCCTGGCGGCCTGAGCGGTAAAGCGCCAGCAAACGCTGATGCCAGAACCGCTCACGCAACGGGTGCTCGGCAGTCAGCATATCGAGTTCGGCGATCGTCTCGTTGTGGCGGCCGCCGGCAAGCTGCGCATCGATCCGTGACTCGAGCACCCCAAGCCGCACTTCCTCCAGCCGCGCCCGTTCTGCATTCGCGAATTGCAGCTGGTCGAGATCCGCCAGCGCCGGCCCGCGCCATAGCGCCAGTGCTTGATCCAGCATCGACACCGCGCGAGCCGGGTCACCGGCCGCTAGCGCTTCGCGTCCGGCGGCAGCAAGCTGTCCGAAACGCAGCACGTCCAGCTCCTCCGGCGTGACTTGCAGCAGATAACCTGGGGAGCGAGTCAACAGCCGGTCGCCTTCGCCGACAGACCGCAGGGTCTTGCGCAGCTCCGAAAGACGCACCTGCAGGTTCGCGGCGGCCCGCTCGGGCGCAAGCTCAGGCCACAGCTCGTCCACCAGCCGCCCCGCGGATACCACCTTGTTGGCGTTCGTGAGCAGCATCGCCAGCACCGCGCGGGTCCGGGCGCCGCCGATGGCCAGCGATCGCCCGTCAGAGGTCACCTCCACGGGGCCAAGGATGTGGAACTCCACCATGCGCGCTCCCATAGGCGGCGAGCCCTCGCCGGACGCGAGCCCGCGCCCAGCAGAGAGCGTACCCGGAGCGCCCGTAAGCCGGCAGTAAGCACGTATTCGGAGCACCGAAATGACTCCCTGCGACGCTTGCGGCGGAACACCGGACCACTATCCGAAGTCACCCCGAATCCGAAGGCAAGTCATCCGGCCGGAAAGGAAAATATCAATGAAGCTAATCCGTCGCGCCAGGCTCCTCATGCTCAGCGCACTTCTGCCCCGGATGGGTGCTTGCGAGGCCACTCCGCCAGCCACGCACCGGGAACACGCACACGACCCTGATAAGCCAACCGCAACCGAACCCTTCCCCGCTCCCCGATGATCTTCGCCGCTTGCCGGCGTCAAGCTCGTTCGTCCTCGCCGCTGCGCGGCTGGGGGCGCTCCAGCCTGACCCCTGGCCGCGCGGCGAGAAGACCCGGCACCTACGAGGAAGGATCCAGAAGAATAATCAGCCCAGCCCAGCCTGGCGGCGCACGTAGTCACCGGGCGAGGCGCGCCGGACGGCTCTTTCGGTCGGGTCGTTCTGACCGCGCGGCACCTGGCGAGCCGCCGGCCACGTACTGGAAGCTCCCGCCATCTGTTCGAGGTCAGCGTTCAGGTGATGGTTCAGCCGGCGCCAAGGACGGTCAGGACCGCGAGCAAGATGGTCGCGGTAGCGAAGAAGATGTGCGCGGCCACGGTGAGGGCGGGCCGGCGCGGGCCGCCCGGTGAATCACCCCGGGCTGGGTCACGTGCCCGTGCGGTGGGCAGCGGCTGGGCTGTTGCGCTGTCCGCCGGGCTTGCCGAGGACGGGAGAAAGACGAGCGTCATGCCCAGTCCGGTCACGACCGGCAGGAGGGCACAGGCTGTCCAGGCCAGCCCGATCACGCCAGTTACCACGTAGGCGATCCAGGTCAGCAGGCTCGTGCCGGCCAGCCCCAGGTGCGCAAGGTTCAAGGCCGGCGGACGCCGGAGCCGGCCAGCCGTCGTGTGACCCGCGCGGCTGCGCAGGATCCACCAGGTCATCATCGACAAGCCGAGGGCGGCCGTGATCAGCCAGCCGCACAGGGCAATCAGGCCCAGTGCGGCCCGGCTGGCCCGGCGGACCGCCGGAGCGGGCACTTGCGCCGCGCTGCGCTGCGGGGGAACGGCGGCGGCCAGGTGCTCCAGGAAATGACTCACCTGCGCTATGCGTTCGCGCTGCCGCACCTTCCCGCCCGCGCCGATCGCCACCGTGTGAAGCGCGCTGCCGACCGCGAAATTCACCTGGGCTCTCGTCAGGCCCCGGCATGCCGGCGGCAGCGAGGTAACCGTGACGTGATGCCTGATAGCGGCGACGCCGGATCGGATGCACGACTCCACCGACGCTCGCGGGGCTTCCGGCTGACGGGAGCACCCGGCAGCAAGCCCGGCAAGGACAAGTCCCGCGGCCAGCAAGGCTGCGCCCGCCGGGTTCCGCCGCCCGCGTATGCGCCGCCTCATGCCGCCCAGCTCATCACAACGGTCCGCCCGGCGCAGACCCCGGTGACGGAAAGACACGCCAGGCCGGCGAGTGCTGCTGAGCTGTGCTAAGGATGATCTTGGTCCAGGCCCGGCTGCCGATAGGCACGGAGAACAGCCGGTGACCAGCGTTGATGCGCGTGAGCTCGGCTGTTGGAGCCTTCTCAGGCAAGTGCTTTCTGGGTGATGGATCTTCTGAAAACGGACGCTCAACCGTTTGTGTCCCGCCACGTCGGCACCGTCTCAGAGGGTGGCAGTAACGGAGGTCTGCTCGTCACCGAGTTTCGTCAGCATGGATGCCTCGCGGTTCAGAAGATCGCCGGGCATCGCGGCCAACCGCGAGCGGACCGGGCTCTACAGGGCGCGGAGCGTTCCAGGTGCGAGACCCACGGCCAGTGACCGTGCGTTCAGTCCGCGCTGGGCCACGAAGGCCTCGAAACTGGCCCGCTGTTCAGCTGTGGCTCGTTGCGCCGCATGGAGCCGCCCCGCATCGGCCAGGCTGGGCCGGATCAGGTTGACGGCCCCGCCCAGGTTCGGGTCGGGTTCTGCCTTGAGGCCGTCGGCGCGGGCGAGGCGCCGGTTGAAGTCGTCCATGGATGGTCCCAACGCGGGCATGACCCAGAAGGGGCCGTCCACGCCCAGCTGGTAGGAGCAGTAGCTGCCGCCCCAGGGCTGCGCCGCGGCGCGGACGGCGGCGGCGAGCCGCGTGCTGTCCCGGTCCACCCTGACGGCGTCGCTGCTGAGGGCGGCGCCGAACGCCCGGTGACCTTCGGCAATGACGGGATGCCCTGCAACCGCCGGCGACTCGTGGTTCTCGGTCTGACCGCGTTCGGCATAGAAGGCGTGCATGTGGGCGTGCTGCACATCCTGTCGGGGGTTCCTGGTGACCGCGACATCGGCGCCGCTGCCGGCCAGGGTCCCGTCTGCGGCTTCCACATCACGCAGGTAGTCGAGGTTTGGTGCGCTGTCATTGGCACAGAACACCACGTGCCCGCCGTCCGTGCTGCGGTACCACGCGGCGACCAGGGTCATCGCCGTACGGCAAGCCGCCAGTTCCGGAGCCGTGGCCGACGACCATCCGTCACGATGGCTGCGGGGCACCATGAGCGCGTGGGGCCGGGCCGCCCGCCGGGGCCCGTTAGCCAGCATGAAAGGGTTGCGATCAAGTACCAGATCCACAAGAGCGGTACCGTCTGACGCGGTAACCGTCCCCAGATAGCCGGGCAGGCCTGGCACATCGGCGAACACGTCCACCGGCCGGAACCGGCGTGAGAATTCTCCCGGCGCAACCACGCCCTGGACGTTCCCGGTCGCCGGGTCGACCAGGACCCAGCTCCCGGCACTGGCGGTGCCACCCGGCCACCAGTACCCCTTGATCGTGAGGGCGCCATCACTGTACGTCCACATTTTGCGCATCTCGACCTGGGTGAACGGGGAGCGCCCGCGCTCTGGGTGATAGGCCATGCCCCATGTTCGGCCTTCCCCGCCGACGGCAGACGGACAAAGCGAGAAGCGGTCAGTCCGGCATTGAAAAGCGCCTCCGCCGGGCGGGTGCATTCCGGCGGGCTCGCTGGGCAACCGGAGCAGCCTAACTGGCTGCCAGCGGCCCAAGGGTTCCGTCATCCCCGGCCACAGTCATGCTGCTTTCCGCCGGCCAGATTGTGATCGTCATCCGCGCCACCGAGCGCGATGGCCAGCGACGGTCTCCGGTCCGTGGAGCGGACGCCAAGACCCTCCACTAGCCGCAATGCCGGGTCGTTAAGGTTCGCTGGCTGGTGTCAAGTGGTCTGGGCTGACAGGGCAACGGAGGTCCGGTAGGACGGAAGTCGACCAAAACGAACCGTTCCTAGGACCTCCGTTGCCGATCCAGTCTGCCATCAGTACGGCTGTCATGACGTTGACCAGGACGATCACGGTGGCGGCGGGGGTGTTCGCGCCGGGTCACCTGGGTGAGCTGACCTTAGGAGACGCCCGACATTGCCGAATTGAGGGCGTCGACAGACCGGCGCTGCCGAGGCTGTGACGTATTTCTCTACGGCTTTTCAATGTCGCGTCTTCGGTACGCCACGCCGCGTTAAACACCTCCCCGGCGACGTATGCGGCTGAGTGTGCAGCCGAACAAGAAAGCCGAAGCTATCAGCGGTATGGGAATCCTGGCCCGAGGTGAAGCATGAGGTTTAACCTCTGGCGAGGGCACCGGCGGCTGACCAACGCGGCGAAGTGCGCGAACGCTACCGTCATCCGCGCGGCTCTCGATGTCAACGATACGACGTTGCGCCTTTCGATAGATGACGACGGCGACGGCGGGGCCGATCCGGCGCTGGGTTCCGGGATCATTGGCCTCATCGACCGGGTGGACGCCCTGGGCGGCAAGCTGACGCTCCGCAGCCCGCTCGGCGAGGGAACCTCACTCGTCATCGAACTGCCGCTTGAACCCGCAGGGGAGTTAAACGGCTGCGGCTGCGCGCATCTTTACCTGTGCCGCTGGCTGGGGATATCCACCAGCGAGCTTCTTGATTAGGCTTTCCGTCAACGCGCTCCGGCGCTTGGTGGCGAGGTAGCCTGGCTGCTGCCGGTGCGGAGGTCCTGACGGCCGTCGGCTGAGCGCGCCGTCTGCCTGCCCGTGGAGGGTGCGATGGTCCGCCCCCCTCCAGCCCTCGGATGCCCCAGGACCGGAACGGCGGAGGGGGTGCACCCGACGTGATGGATGCCTCGCCGGGACGAACCCGCGACCATCGGATCGCCGAGGAGCAAGCCGCGCTGCGCCGCGTGGCGGTGCTGGTCGCGGGCGGGGAGCCGCCGGAGGAGGTGTTCGGCGCGGTCGCCGGGGAAGTCGGTCGGCTGCTGGAAGTCGACTTCGCGACCCTGGTCCGGTACGACCCGCAGGACGCGATCACGATCGTCGGCACGTGGACCAGAACGGGCGCCCCCTCGCCGGCCCCGGTCGGCGACCGGATGCCACTCGGCGGACGTAACCTGAGCACGTTGGTGTACCAGACGGGCCGGCCGGAGCGGATCGACTACGACGACGTCTCGGGCGCAATCGGTGACGCCGCCGCCCGCGAGTGGAGGCTCCGCTCGTCGGCGGGCGTGCCGATCCGGGTCGAGGGGCGGCTGTGGGGCGCCATGCTCGTGGCGTTTACCCGCGAGGAGTCGCTGCCGGCGGACGCTGAGGCGCGGCTGGCTGGGTTCACCGAGCTGGTCGTGACCGCGGTCGCCAACGCCCAGGCGCGTACCGAGTTGCGCGGGTTCGCGGAGGAGCAGGCGGCGCTGCGCCGGGTGGCGACCCTTGTCGCGGGCGGAGCGTCGCCGGAGGAGGTGTTCACCGCGGTCGCCGGGGAGGTCGGGCGGCTGCTGGGGACCGTCCAGACCAACATGCTCCGGTACGACCCGGATGATGTCGCGACGATCGTCGCGGTGCACGGAAGGGTCGGCGACGCCGCGGCCGTCTCCGTAGGAGATCGGTACGAGCTCGGCGGCCGGAACGCGACAACGCTGGTGTTCCAGACCGGTCGGCCGGCGCGGATCGACGGCTACTCCGGCGCGTGGGGAGCCGTCGGGCGCGCCGCGGGCTACCGCTCGTCGGTCGGCGTGCCGATCAGCGTGGAAGGCCGGCTGTGGGGCGTCATCGGCGTGGCGTCAACGCGCGACGAGCCGCTGCCTGCGGACATCGAGGCCCGGCTGGCCGGGTTCACTGAGCTGGTCGCGACCGCGGTCGCCAACGCGCAGGCGCGGGTAGAACTGCGCGGGTTCGCCGAGGAGCAGGCGGCGCTGCGCCGGGTGGCGACCCTTGTCGCGGGCGGAGCGTCGCCGGAGGAGGTGTTCACCGCGGTCCCCGAGGAAGTCGGGCAGCTGCTAAAGGTCGACTATACGGTGGTGAGCCGGTACGACGCGGACGGCCTGGTCACGGTCGTCGGCGGCTGGGCCAGCACCGACCCCGGCCGCCCGCTTGCTATCGGCCTCCGCCTCAAACCCGAGGGACGCAACATCCACGCGCTGGTATTCCAGACGGGACAGCCAACCCGGATCGATGACTATGGCACCGCTTCGGGTGCGTTCGCCGACGTCGCCCGCGACTGGCAGTACCGCTCGTCGGTCGGCGTGCCGATCAGCGTGGAAGGTCGGCTCTGGGGCGTCATGATAGCGGGATCCCGCGAGGAGTCCCTGCCGGCGGGCACCGAGGCGCGGCTGGCCGGGTTCACCGAGCTGGTCGCGACCGCGATCGCCGAAGCGCAGGCGCGCGTAGAGCTGCGCGGGTTCGCCGAGGAGCAGGCGGCGCTGCGCCGGGTGGCCACGCTGGTGGCCCGGGGGGCGCCGCCGGAGAAGGTATTCGGCGCGGTCGCCGAGGAGGCCGGCCGGCTGCTGGGCACGGATTCCACGGTCATGAGCCGGTACGATCCGGACGGCGCGGCCATGGTCGTCGGTGTCTGGGACGGGACCGGTGCCGCCCGGGTTATTCCGGTCGGCCTCCGGCTGGGCTTCGGGGGGCGGAACCTGCACACGCTGGTGTTCCAGACCGGCCGGCCGGGGAGGATCGATGACTACGCCGCCGCCTCGGGCGATGCCGCCGACGCCGCACGCGGCTGGGGGTTCCGTTCGGCCGTCGGCGTGCCGATCAGCGTCGAGGACCGGCTGTGGGGCGTCATGAGCGTGGCGTCCGCGCGAGAAGAGCCGCTCTCCGCGGACACCGAGGAGCGGCTGGCGGCCTTCACCGAGCTGATCGTCACCGCCCTCGTCAACGCCGATGCCCAGGCCGCGCTCAACGCCTCACGCGCCCGGATCGTCGCCGCCGCGGACGAGACGCGGCGGCGCCTCGAGCGTGACCTGCACGACGGTATCCAGCAGCGTCTGGTCTCGCTCGCGCTGAAGGCCCGCACGATCGAGACGATGACACCCCGGCCCGCGGACAAGATCCGGGGCGAGCTGTCGCGGCTGGCTAATGGCCTGGGTACCGCCACGGACGAACTGCGGGAGATCTCGCACGGCATCCACCCGGCCATCTTGTCCGAGGCCGGGCTCGGCCCGGCGCTGGAGGCACTGGCCCGGCGCTCGGCGGTGCCGGTCGAACTCGACCTCAATCTCGGCCCGCGGCTTAGTGAGCACGTCGAGGAGGCCGGCTACTACATCGCGTCCGAGGCGATCACCACCGTCGCAAAGCACGCACAGGCCTCGGTCATCGACATGCGCGCGGACGGCTGTGACGGCACCCTGACCCTCTCGATCAGCGACGATGGCAAAGGCGGCGCCGACCCGAGCCGCGGCTCGGGCCTTATCGGCCTCAAAGACCGAGTCGACGCCCTTGGCGGAACGATCTCGGTGCTGAGCCCGCCCGGCCGCGGAACAGCACTGCACGTCCAGCTCCCGGCCGATCCGATGGCCATGCCCACGCGGCCCGGCGGCATCCCATAGCCGGCCCCGGCCGGGCGGGACGGTGAGTCTCAGCGCGCGGGAGCGCCGGGCGGGCCTGCTGGCCCGCGGCCATCGACGATCCGGCGAATCGCATTCGCCGACAGCTCTTGCTTCGGCAAGAACCCCGTCGCCGGGCTTTCGGCGATAGGACGCGCGAAATCGGCCGCCGAGTAGGTCGAGATCAAGATCACGGCTGGCCCGCCATCCCGGTGGTGCGCGGCTAGACGCCGGGCAAGCTCAAACCCGCTCTCACCCCCGAGCACGACGTCCACCAGGACAACCTCCGGCCGGATTTCCTCTGCTCGCCGCAGCGCCTCAGCCGAGGTAGCGGCAACGCCGACGACGCGCAGGCCCTCCCGTTCCAGGCGATCACGGGCGGCCTCCGCAAACAACCAGTTGTCGTCCACAATCAAGACCCCGAGCCCCGCCATGTCAACAGCGTTCCAGCGGGTGCGGTGCCGCGCATTGGGGCTAGCAGGAACCGGAAGAGCCGCGACCTGACCGCAGATCCGGCGGCGGGCAAGGACATCCCAGCGGCACGGTCATGCCGGTGCTGCAGGCCAGACGGACGGTGGGACTAGTCGCCGATGCCGGCAGTCAGCCGGCCGATCTTCTCGTCCAGCGGATCCCCATCGCTCTCGACGGGCTCGCTGCCGACGCACTGGCCGGGTATGAGTACGTGAGTGTGGCCGCGGATCGCGTCGAGATCCGCTGCGGCGCAGAAGCCGGGGCACGCCCTCCTACCGGAAGCCGGGGACAACCTCAGACGGTTTGAAGCCGGCGCCCTCGCCGCGCCGGGCGTGGCAGGCATCGGCGATGCCGCCGATGTCTTCGGCGGACAGCTCGGTTGGTGCGCGCATCATGGCGGGTGCAGCGGGTACCCGGCAAGGCATCGATCGCTCTGATCGCCCTGTGTTCGAGACAGGAGACCCGCGATACTCCTGGATCAACAAGGTACAAGCAGTCGGCAAAGGTGTCCTGTCCGCCGACAAGACTCGACTCGACTCGACTCGACTACGAAATCTACGAGCTCCGATAAGCGCAGGGTCTCCGCGACCGCAGCGAGCCTTTGCGCGAGAGTTTCGATCGGCGCCATAAACGGCAAATCTGCGCGGTCACTTCATGATCAACAACCGAACGAGCGGCCGTACAAAATCGGCGATCGGGATCTGCCGGAGCACTTGTTGGCTCACCTTGCGTGACCGGTCGGCGAGAAGGGCGAAGCGCGAATCCCCGCCGCAAGTGTGGATCTGCCCGGGAGGCTTGAGCCGGGGCACTTGGGCACTTGCCGCGTCCCGGATCAATGTCGGACCTCCGAGATACCGTCAGGCATGCGCTACAGAAGTTGAAAGGCCAGCATTCGTACTTCTTTACGGGGGCTGGGGCTCGAGGGTGAGTCCGGTCTGGGCGAGGAATGCCTCGATGAGGGCGGGCCGGTACTGGATGCGCTTGAGCCGGTTCTTCATGACGGCGGCGAGCTGGTCGACGTCGCGGACGGCGAGGTTGCCCAGGCTGGCCTTCATGGCCGCCCAGGCGCCCTCGGCCGGATTCAGCTCGGGCGCGTAAGCGGGCAGCCGCACCTCGGTCAGCCACCCCGGATGGGCCTGGACGAACGCCCGCATCACCGCGCTGACGTGGGTGTTCAGCCGGTCCCAGACAAGGATGACCGGAGCCTGCAGTTCCCGGTGCGCGGCGGTGATCAGCCCGGCGTAATCGGCTTCGGACATCGAGCGGCGCTCGCCCTTACGGCCGCGGTGGACGCGGACCCGGTAGAACAGGCGGCCCCGCGCGCCCGGCTTGAGGCACACCAGCCCGGCCACCGAGACCCGCCCGGAGCCCTTGCCGGACACCCGGACTACCGGGGTCCGGCCGCGGGGCGCCCAGGTCCGGGCCTTCGGCGGGCGCAGGTTCTGCCCGGCCTCGTCCTCAAAGCACACATACGCCCCGGTCGCCGCCGCTAGCCTCGCACCTTCGCCCAGGTCACCGCCCGCCACGCCGCGATCGCGTCCTCATCGCGCTCCGCGGCCCGGTGCACCGGGACCTGCGGGCTGAACCCCAGCCGGTGCAGCAGCAGCGACGTCCCGCGCAGCGTGTACCGGACACGGAACAGCCGGCCGATCAGCGCGCTGACCCGTTCCAGCGTCCACCGCTGATCCTCGCTCCAGCCCCACACGGCCGGCCCGGCCTCCAGCGCGGCCCGCAGCAGGCCCAGCTGCCCGCCATCCAGCCGGCACACCGCCCCGCCAGGCCCCTGGGAGGCCAGGGCGGCCAGGCCGCCGTCCCGCCAGCGCCGCCGCCACGCGTACGCCGAATTACACGAGACCCGCAGCCGCCGCGCCACCTCCGGCGGCTCAACCCCCTCCGCGAACCACTCCGCGGCCTGCAACCGCACCTTCTCCCGCCTGGCCCGCCCAGCGGCGGTCAGGCCACCACCATCCGGATACCTCATACCTCCGCAATAGCCCCGCCAGCAGCTCCTGTCACCACCGCACCATGCAAGGCAGTCACCCGCTGTGATAACCCTGACAATTCAATGTCTGTAGCTGCGTCAGTCATGAGCCGAGCCATGGGGTGGTTTGGGTTTTGCACCTATGACGTAGGTCACAAACTCTCATGACGCCTTCAGCATCTGAGCGGTCAGTCGCCCTCTAGCCGAAACCCGCCAACTTTAGAACTGCAGCGATGATAGTCAAGGCCGGTCCCGCTATGTCCGATGCCTTCACAACGATTGCCTTAATTTCTTCCAATGTACCCTTGAACGTAAGTCGGGGCACTTTGTCGTCATGGACCTGTTCGGCTATGGCGTGAACCGCTTGGACCACTCCCTCCTTATCGTCATCCGAAAGGTCCCTACTGCTGAGGCTAAGCTCAACAAGCCGCTTCAGTTCCGCATTGATCTGGTCGGCGGTCGATCCGTCCCCACGCATATAGGTGTTCTGGAAGTCGCGTATTACAGTATTGGATGGCTGGTTGATAAACGTTATCCGATCACCATGAATAGTGAGCTTTGTGTCGTCCTTCTTGATGGGTTCAAAACGTTCCATGACCACTGCTTTCATTGCTTCCATCGACCCGCCACGCTCGACAGCGCGCATGCACAAGTCTCGTCCATCGGCAGTCAAGGACAACCTGTCCGTTCCGGAAGAAGTTCCCCGCAAATCGGTACCATCGTCTGTTATAAGTTCGGATGAAAGGCTAATGCATTTACGTTGGAGCCATATCCTCAATGCGTGCGGCGTCAGATCCTGTGAGAATTTCAGGATAATAAATGTATCGCTGTGCTCCACGGAGTGCTCCTCGGAAAATATCGCGCGGAGCTTATCGCTGGGGTCCAGGGTGTCATTCAGGCTAGACCATACATCGCGGAGCTCCACGGATCGTATTTCACCAGCCGTCACCGAGTGCAGTGCTAGGAGAAATTTATTTTCATATTCCATTTTTTGTCGACTTGTAACCTTCTTAAAATCCTCTTCGTGCTTCAAATCCTCTTCGTGACGCCTCTTAGGGTCATTTTGCTTGCGTTGAATCTCTCTAAGCTCTCTATAGTTCTTGCGCCTATCATGCCAACTGGTCATGCTGCTAGTGCTCCCGTACTGATCTATTGGCCTCTTCCGGTAGGTGCGTATCAGGACTAGGTCTTAGGACTGCAGTAAATTCCATCACCTTGTATATTATAACTGCCTATTTTTTACCCGGTTCCAGCAAGCCCGTTAGGGCAGACGGTCCCGGAGGAGTAAGGACCTTGGTCCCGGCTTCATCATGCGCAAGAGAAGGCCCGCCGCCATCAGCCGGTTCCGCAGCTCCGGTTCGTCCGGCGCGTACGTCACGTGGCCCTTGCGGGCACAGCCGAGCAGGCTCCAGTCCACATCTTGAGAATAGCCAGACGGCCAACGCGCTGCTCCGGTCACGATGCCGACCGCGCTTCCGGCCAGGCCCGCTGGGCCCAGAGCTCCGCCTGGTGTTATAAGGAGAACAAGTGGGCCAGGAAATCGATCGCGTAATGGGCGAGGTCACCCCTGCGGCGCCGCCGTCGTGCCCGTTTCGCGTCCTGGGAGATCTCATCAAGTGGACGCTCAGGCTGTTCTGCCTCCTGCCGCTGCGAGGCTGGCTCTCGGCGGAGGTTCGCCGCGCGCCTCTCGGCCAGGCCTTTGGCCTGGCTCGCCGTCAGGCCTGCACGGTCCCAGGACCGCGCTGGGAAGCCTGGAAGTCCCCGATGAGCCCCTGCGTCCTGGGTACGGCCGGACGGAACTGGGGCTGCACGGGCCTGCACTTGCCTAGGAGCCCACGGGACGGTTTACGGGGCCTAGCGCTACACCGAGCCGGGAGCGCACAACGTACCTCGCGGAAACACAACGAGCCGGTACCCGCCGGGGATACCGGCCCGCTGCTACCGTACAGAGATTGAATTGTCAAGATTATCACAGTGGGTGACTGTCTTTGCGTGGTGCGGTGGTGACAGGAGCTGCTGGCGGGGCTATTGCGGAGGTATGAGGTATCCGGATGGTGGTGGCCTGACCGCCGCTGGGCGGGCCAGGCGGGAGAAGGTGCGGTTGCAGGCCGCGGAGTGGTTCGCGGAGGGGGTTACGCCGCCGGAGGTGGCCCGGCGGCTGCGGGTCTCGTGTAATTCGGCGTACGCGTGGCGGCGGCGCTGGCGGGACGGCGGCGCCGCCGCGCTGGCGTCCGGGGGCCCGGGCGGGGCGGCGTGCCGGCTGAGCGGGGCGCAGCTGGAGCGGCTGCGGGCCGCGCTGGAGGCCGGCCCGGCGGTATGGGGCTGGGCTGAGGACCAGCGGCAGCCCCTGGAACGGGTCGCCGCTCTGATCGGGCGGCTGTTCCATGTCCGCCGGTACACGCTGCGGGGGACGTCGTTCCTGCTGCACCGGATGGGGTTCAGCCCGCAGGTGCTGGTGCACCGGGCCGCGGAGCGCGATGAGGACGCGATCGCGGAGTGGCGGGCGCAGACCTGGGCGAAGGTGCGAGGCTAGCGGCGGCGACCGGGGCGTACGTGTGCTTTGAGGACGAGGCCGGGCAGAGCCTGCGGCCGCCGAAGGCCCGGACCTGGGCGCCCCGCGGGCACACGCCCGTGGTGAGGGTATCCGGCAAGGGCTCCGGGCGGGTCTCGGTGGCCGGGCTGGTGTGCCTGAAGCCCGGCGCGCGGGGCCGCCTGTTTACCGGGTCCGGGTCCACCGCGGGCGCAAGGGCGAGCGCCGCTCGATGTCCGAAGCAGACTACGCCGGGCTGATCACCGCCGCGCACCAGGAACTGCAGGCCCCGGTCATCCTTGTCTGGGATCGCCTGAACACCCACGTCAGCGCGGTGATGCGCGCCTTCACCGGCGCTCATCCGGGCTGGCTGACCGAGGTGCGGCTGCCCGCTTACGCGCCCGAGCTGAATCCGGCCGAGGGGGCCTGGGCGGCCATGAAGGCCAGCCTGGGCAACCTCGCCGTCCGCGACGCGGACCAGCTCGCCGCGATCATGAAGAACCGGCTCAAGCGCATCCAGTACCGGCCCGCCCTCATCGAGGCATTCCTCGGCCAGGCCGGCCTCACATTCGACCCCCAGCCACCGTAAGGAAGATGCAAATGCTGGCCTTTCAACTTCTGTATCTGATGCTGATGTGGGCCGACGCCGATGCGACAACCGGCGGCGAGTCCGACTTCCAGGCCTGGGCCGAGTTCGACGCGCAGGTGAAGGCCGCGGGCGCGTTCGTGCTCAACGGAGCCCTCGCCCCGGCCTCGACCAAGGCTCATCTCGTGCAGACCGCGATAGCCGGGCACGCGATTGACGCGGCGGTGGAGCGCCGGCCGTTCGCCGAAGGCAAGCGGCAGATCCAGGCCTTCTACATCATGGATCTCCCCAGCATGGACGCTGCCCTTGAATGGGCAAACAGATTGCCGACCTACGGCTGCGTCGAGGTCCGCGAGCTGCTGCAGTTCTGACCTTCGTGGTCCTGAGCAAAGTCACAGCCT